>UCNE01000014.1 GCA_900473685.1 Hyphomicrobiales bacterium | reverse complement strand
AACATTCCGAGCCGATTGACAATTTTTGACTTCGAAAGCCCCGTCAACGTTCCTTGCCGCTAGCACATCCGCCGAGCCCAATGAGACCACCGAGCGCAAAGCGAACCAGCCTCTCCACCAAGGTATCGTCGTTCGTCATCACTGGACCGAGTGCCGGGACAATCTCTGAAAGTCGGGTTCCAGCCACCATCAACATGAAACAGGGAGACATCACGGAAAAAGCGGCGTGTCCTACCAGAGGATCATCGGGGTCCGCTCCCATAATCTCTGCAACGACGCCGATTACGAGTGACTTCTTGGGGTCCAGCTCTTCCCGGCGAAGACGCTCAATGTGGGGCGTTGGTGAGATCAACTCCCGCACAATAATCTTGACCGGCCATGCATCCCGTGCGTCCGCTCGAAGCACCTTCACCAGAAGTGTGAAAAGCCGTTGGAGCTTTTCCTCCGGTCGTTGGCTACCCGTGAGCGCCTGCGACAGGTCGTCATAGTTTACGATCCGCCGATGCGCTTCAACGAGGACCTCTTCGTACAGAGCCTGGATGCCACCGAAGTAATAGTTCACGGCCGCTGCATTCGTTTGGGCGCGAATGGCGATTTCCTTGGCCGTTGCCCGATCAAACCCGAGTTCGGCGAACACTCCGCCGGCGGCATCGAGGAGACCGGCTCGGGTGCTCGCCCCATCTTGACGTACCTTGGCTCTCGATTGCATGGTCATATGCTTCACACGTTCAGTCCTTGACCTTTTCATAGTTTAAATCGTAATTTGAAATACGAATTTCACGAGTGTAGCTTGGCGCGAGCGCGGGCTCAAGTTTTGGAGTGCCCTGTGGTGAGACGCGTTGCAATTGTTGTCATGCTTCTTGCCGCACTCGGGGGAGGTGCGGTCTGGTGGTACCTTCATCACAACAGCGACAGTGGCGAGCTCGTTCTGTACGGCAACATCGATTTCCGGCAGGTGAGCCTGGCGTTCAATGGAAGCGAACGGGTTGCAGAAATCCTTGTCGAAGAGGGCGATCGGGTCAAAAAGGATCAGGTTCTTGCCAGGCTCGATCCAAGTCGGCTTGAGCCAGAAGTGGCCCAGGCGGAAGCGCAAGCCGCTGGACAACGCGCCAATCTTGCCCGCTTGAAAAATGGTAGCCGCCCCGAGGAAATTGCTCAGGAACGCGCCAATCTTGAATCCACCGAGGCTGACGCCGCCAACGCCAAGGCACAATACGAGCGTCAAAGCGAACTTGCTTTAAGGGCAGTTGCCAGCCAGCGGTCGTTGGAGATGTTGGCGGCGGCCTGGAAGGTTGCGGAAGCAAAGGTTGCGGCCAATCAGGAAGCTGTCAATCTTCTCCTGGCGGGTTCGCGGGCCGAAGATATACAGGAAGCGGAAGCGCAGCTCGAGGCGGCGGAGGCCAACCTCGCACTTACGCGGCATCGGTTTGCTGACGCCGAACTGAAATCGCCCGTCGACGCCGTCGTCAGGTCAAGGTTGATAGAGCCAGGGGAAATGGCTTCGCCGACGCGGACCGCTTTCTCGCTTGCCACGATCAGTCCGAAGTGGACGCGGGCCTATATCTCCGAAACCCAACTCGGCCAAATACGTCCGGGAATGAAAGCTACGGTCACTGTGGATTCTGCACCTGGACGCCCGTTCCCCGGCTGGATTGGATTCATATCGCCCGTTGCCGAGTTCACGCCCAAAGCCGTTCAGACCGAGGAGCTCCGCACGAGTCTTGTCTACGAGGTGCGTGTTTTCGTCGACGACCCTGACAACGTCCTGAGACTTGGCATGCCGGCTACGGTCAGACCGATCATCGATCCCAACGAAAAACCGACCGTTCAGCAATAGGTTCGCTCCTATGAGTGCAAGTGAGATGGCTCTGGTCGCAAAGGACGTTCGGAAGACATTCGTCCGGAACAAGGGCGAAGCTGTCGAGGCCCTCGCAGGGATCTCCCTGGAAGTCCGATCGGGAACGCTGACCGCACTTGTCGGCCCGGACGGATCGGGCAAGACGACCTTGCTGCGTTTAGCGTCCGGACTGCTTGTGCCAGACAGCGGAAGTCTTGATGTCATCGGAATTGATGTCACCCGCAACCCTCAGGCTGTCCAGAACAAGATCAGCTATATGCCTCAGCGTTTCGGCCTCTACGAAGACCTCAGCGTTCAGGAAAATCTCGATCTCTATGCTGATTTGCACGACGTAACACGCGAGCGGAGAGCGGAGGTATATCCGCGCCTGTTCGAGATGACGCAGCTCGGACGGTTCAAGGGCAGACCCGCGGGGAAGTTGTCGGGCGGTATGAAGCAGAAGCTGGGTTTGGCCTGTACACTCGTCCGGTCACCGCAGCTTCTACTCCTCGACGAACCGACGGTGGGCGTCGATCCTCTCTCCCGACGCGAACTTTGGGAAATCGTGTTCAAGCTCGTCAAAGAGGAGGAACTTTCCGTGATTGTTTCGACCTCGTATCTGGACGAGGCCGAGCGCTGCGAACACGCCGTGCTCATGCATGCCGGCCGGGTCCTTGCTGCCGGAAAGCCTGATGAGATTACCGCAAGAGCCGAAGGTTGCTGCTTTCTCGTTTCAGATATGAACGGGGCTCCAGCGCGATCTCTTCAGGCACGGCTATTCTCGCTGCCGGGCGTTGCGGATGCTGTTCCGGAGGCGGGTCGTGTTCGGGTGGTCACTAAATTACCCACGCAGCGGCTGTCGTTGGACCTCGCTGGAGCGCGTCTCGAGGCCGAAGCAGTGAAGCCACGATTTGAAGATGCCTTCATGATGTTGTTCGGTGTGGTGATGAGCGACCAGCCGAGGGAGATCGCTCCTGTCGCTGGCAATCGAATAGCAGGGGGGAGCGAGGTGGTCGTCGAGGTTCGTGATCTCGTTCGAACGTTTGGAGATTTCACTGCCGTCGACCATGTAAGTTTCGACGTTCGCCGTGGCGAGGTCTACGGTCTGCTCGGGCCGAATGGAGCGGGCAAAAGTACGACGTTCAAAATGCTGTGTGGTCTTCTGCCGGCCACGAGTGGCTCGCTGGAAGTTGCCGGTGCCAATCTTCTCACGGCTGGGGCCAGGGCTCGAGAAAAGCTTGGTTACGTGGCGCAGAAGTTCTCGCTCTATGGGCAACTGACAATCGACGAGAACCTGGAATTCTTCGCGAGCGCGTATGGACTGAGGGGGGCCGCCAAAAAAGAGCGGATTGAGGAGCTGAAGCAGCAGTTCGAACTCGATCAGTTTTCCCATCTGCCAAGCGGCCAGTTGCCAGGCGGTTTCAAGCAGCGCCTGGCACTTGCGGCAGCGCTGCTTCACCAGCCCAGGATATTATTTCTCGACGAGGCGACAAGTGGTGCCGATCCGTTCGCGAGACGGCAATTCTGGGCTCGAATAACGGCGCTGTCCGAGGCGGGTGTGACGATCATCGTCACGACCCACTTCATGGAGGAAGCCGAATACTGCGACCGGATCATTATCCTGGATGCAGGAAAAAATCTTGCCGAGGGTACTCCCGTCGACATCAGGGCCCTTGCTGAAACACATGAAGGTTTGGCACCCACAATGGAACAAGCCTTCATTGCAATCGTCGAAAAGGAACGCAGCAAGCGAAAGGAAAACGCAGGATGAGCGAACGAGAACGTGCTCGTCGATTCGCGTCGTTTCGACGAATAAGGGCTCTCATCCGAAAGGAAAGCTGGCAGCTCTTGCGTGATCCGAGCAGCATCGCCATCGGCATTGTCATGCCTATCGCGCTGCTGGTTCTCTTCGGTTATGGCATCAACCTCGATGTAAAGAACGTCCCCGTGGCGATTGTGATGGAAGACAATTCAGAAGCGGCGCGCGGCGTTGCTTCCGCCTTTGAACTGTCTGACTACTTTTCGGCGATGCCGGTCAAGACCATGGCAGAGGCTCAGGGAATGCTGATGTCAGCCCATGCCGACGCCATTGTCAGGATACCATCTCACTTTGCTCGCGACTTCGGGCTTGGAAACGCGCAGGTGCAAGTGATCGTCAATGGCGCGGATTCCAATACCGCTCGGATATCACTCGGATACGCACAAGGCGCAGTGGGAGTATGGGCGCAAAAGGAAGCGGGCCGTCGCGGAAATTCCGTCGGCATGGTCACCATCGAGTCTCGCTTGTGGTTCAACGAGGCAAACGACAGTACCTACTTCCTGGTGCCGGGCCTCATCGTGCTGGTGATGACGCTGATTGGCTCAATGCTGACAGCGCTCGTCATGGCACGCGAATGGGAGCGTGGCACATTTGAGGCGCTGTTCGTCACCCCAGTCAACTCGTTCGAGATACTCTTGGGAAAAACGGTCCCGTATTTTCTCCTCGGTCTCGCAGGCCTCGCGCTCTGCATCGCTGGAAGCAAGTTGCTGTTCAACGTCCCCCTGCGCGGCTCGCTCTCCATCCTCACGGTTGTTTCCATGCTCTACCTGCTGGTCTCCCTTGGTCTGGGGCTTGTGATCTCATCTGGGACCAAGAACCAGTTCATTGCCAGCCAGGTGACGATGTTGGTGACATTCCTGCCAGCCATGATGCTGTCCGGCTTTATGTACGATCCGCGGAGCATGCCGCTGGCCGTACAAGTCATCACCTATATTTTCCCTGCTCGCTACTTTGTGACGCTGTTGCAGACCCTGTTTCTCGCCGGGAATATCTGGAGTGTTATTCTGCCCAACGCTGCCATTCTCGCGGGCATGGCGGTGGCCCTGCTTGCCCTTTCGGTCAGATTGACCCGCAAAAGGATCGCGTGAATGCTTGCTTCACTCTTTCGCATTCTGACTTTGATCCGCAAGGAGCTCCTGGTTATTCTGAAGGACCCGAAGAGCCGCGCCAGCCTTATCGTTCCTCCCATCTTGCAATGCCTGATCTTCGGATACGCGGCCACCTATGATTTGAATACTGTGCCGTACGCGCTCGTCGATCTGGACCGGAGTGCGACGTCAAGAGAACTGATATCGAAGCTGGAAGGCTCCGGTATTTTCCAGCGTGAAGGGACATTGGCGCAGACAGAGCAGGCGACCGCCTTCATTAACAATCAGAAAGTTGTTTTGACGATCGTCGTGGAACGCGAGTTCGAACGCCAACTTATGAGCGGGTCTCCGGCAGCGGTCCAGGTTATTGCCGACGGGCGCAATTCCAATACGAGCGGTGTGGCAATGGGGTACGCAAACACCATCATCGCCGACTTCGCTACCGATTGGCGTTCACGTCAGGGGTTGTCCGCACCAGGAGTTCAAGTTACCAGCCGCTCGTGGTTCAATCCGCAGCTTGAAACGCGCTGGACCATGATCCCTTCGCTGATTGGTACGATTACCATGATGATGACGATGATGCTCACGGCTATGTCCGTGGCGCGCGAACGCGAGGAAGGGACGTTCGAACAGCTTCTCGTCGCTCCGTTCACGCCCACCGAAATCATGATCGGCAAGGCGGTCCCTTCGATGATCGTCGGTATCGTGCAGTCGACTGCCATTCTCCTGGTCGCGTTGTTTTGGTTCCAGATACCTTTCGCTGGGTCGCTAGTGACGCTTTATGCCGGTCTAGCTCTGTTTTTGGCAGCCGCCATCGGTTTTGGCCTGCTCCTGTCGTCGCTTGCCGCGAACATGCAGCAGGCGATGATCCTGTGCTTCATGTTTCTGATGCCATTCATGTTGCTGTCAGGGCTGATGTCGCCGACGGACAACATGCCTGAGGCGCTGCAATACGCGACTATGATAAACCCGCTGAAATATGCGATCTCAATCACCCGACGAGTATACCTCGAAGGAGCGCAGTTCACTGAGATGCTTCCTGATATGATCGCCTTGATGGTCATCGCTGCGGTCACGATGCCGATCTCAGCATGGATGTTTCGACATCGGCTGAACTAAAGCGCATCCGGAGTCGGGAATGACGCCGCTGAGCCGACGGCAACGCCGACATTCTACATGACTGCTTTGGTCGTCTGCAGTCCAGATTCAGACAGTCGGGAGACGGCCCCGCTCAAGCCAATAGTCAGGCCTGATCGAACGGCAGGTTTTGGGGGCGACAGCCGCGAGCCAAACGTCGACAAAGAGGTCTTCGTGGTCTGGCTCCTTCAAGACGTTGGCCGCGACCGCCGATCACGTCTTGGTTTGGTGGAAAGTTGACGGGCAAGTTTTGCCAGTGGTTGTCTAAAGGCGACCGTAAAAAGCGGGGAGATAGCATGACTGGACTGCGCTGGGCCAGAACGCTAGTGCGGTAGCGAGGGTGAGCCCATTCACTTGGAGGGAGTGTATGATCGCGACAGACAGGTTAAAACTCAGGGCCTGGCGAGAGGCGGATAAGCCTCTATTGGGCGTTATTCACGCCGATCCGGAAGTGATGCAGTTCCTCGGCGGCACGAAGACCACCTCGGAAACCAGCGACTTCGTCGAACATATGATGCGCCTTTCCGAAGCCAGACAGCCGATTTTCTGGGCCGCCGAGCGTGTCGACGACGGGGCGTTGCTTGGCGCAGTCGGCCTGCATCGGCTCGGGACCGATTTCCCTTTCGGCCCCGCCCTGGAGGTGGGTTGGCGGCTTGGTCGCGACCATTGGGGCAAGGGTTATGCGATCGAAGCCGCTCGCGCCGCCCTCGATTATGCATTTGGTAGCTTAAAGGCGCCGCGCGTTTACGCATTCACCGCATTGGCGAACAAACGGTCCGAAACTGTCATGCAGCGTTTGGGGATGAAGAAAATAGAGGGTGGCGAGTTCGCTCACCCTGACCTTCTGCCGACCGATCCGAGCTCAATGCACATGCTGTATGTCGCCGAAAAGACGGTGTAGCAGTCGGACATTTAGTCGAGGCCTGCCGTCCGGTATTAAATGTTATCGCTCACCATCTAAGTGTCTGGTTTGAGGTTTGATGGCAGTATCGCCTAAGGGCTGAAACGAGGTCGCAACGGGTCAGACTGCTTTGCGCCTTCAAATGTGCCGTTTGCGAAGATGCCCGCCAGCAGCTCGATCCGAGCCGCTGCTATCGTCTCAGGAGTTTCAACTTGGATACCAGCGTGTATAGCGCCGGTTCAGATTGCGGACATCCCCTAGCGGTTGTGGTTTCGGAACCTTCACGCGGGCTTGCTGGATCAAAGTGAATTCAAGCGCATCTTGGCCCTGAACGATCCTTCGCAGATTGTTCAAAAAGACACCGACGTCGCCGAAATAATTCGGGTATGTTCGCACGAGATTCTCAACGCGTGAGACTTCGACAGTGACGACCTTTGAGCGCGTAAGACCATCTTCGATTTGTCGCTCAATGGTCGCGAGACGCGCCTGAAGCTGCAAGATTTCCGAAAACCTCTCGACTGACACAGTGTGATCATCGTTGTTGTAGACGATTAAGAAGAACTTCCCATCACGGTAGAGGTACGTCTCGGCATAGGTGGTCGCTGTGCGAATATTTTCCAACGTGGAGATCGCGTCCAGCTTCGCTTCGAGTCCTTTGATTTCAGCAATTCGAAACGGCCGGTCGGGCACGCCGGGGCCAACCGCGCAACCTTCGACGTAAGCGAATTCTCCGGACATAAGCTTGAACAGCCGGAGCCAGTCGGCGCTGCCATGATGATGTTTCAAATCCTCGCCGTTAAACAAACTTACGGCTTCGACTGCAGTCGCCCATGAGTGTTGGAGGCGTGTGCGGATTTGGAACTCTATCCGACGATTGGCAAAAACCGACTGTTCTTTCTTTCGAGGGCAAAACTCGAACGAGATGTGATGGCTACGATACCCGTCGTCTTTCGGTTCGTCGATGTAGGGCCATTGCCGCCGGTCATGATGAGGAAATCCTTCGTTGATTTCAGCAAGCAAGGATCGAACACCCGCGATATCGTCGAGGATGGCGCGACAGCCTCCGATGTCCTGCATGCGGTCGAGCTGAATGCCGGACTCGCGGAGCTTGCGTCGAATGCTGGCCATTCGCTTAGGCCGAGCCGCCATGTCGCCTTTTATGCCAATTTTACGCATGCGATACGCGGCCGAGAGATAGACGGAGCGCATGGGGAAATAATGGCTGTCGCGCCACGAATTCGCGACGGCAAAAACATAATGCGCATCCCGCCAGTCGACGTCAGAATCTAGGCTGAGGTCGTCTTTCAGCCTTTTGCCTGCGGCTCGTACTTCCTGCATACTGAATTGAAGTTCGGGGTAAACCGGCATCGCGAATCGGGTCCAATGTCCAATTAGGCATTTTAGCATTTCGCAATTGAGCAATCATCAACCTAAAAGTGCGATGCACAGATCGATAACGTTCGCAAAACGGCATCCGCAAACACTTTGCAATATTGCGCGCGGCGACCAAAGGGCTAGTGTGGGACGTATAGCATCTGGGGATTGCATCGTGGTTTTGCGTCGAGTCGTACTAGGGAGCCTGTTCTCCACCCTATCTTTCTGTGCGACGGCACACGCCGACATAGCGGTGCAGCGTATTCCTATCGAAAACGCTCCGCCGATCCTCATGCTCAAGGGGAAGTTTACGCAGTCGGACGATCCCCAGGCTTTTGCTCGCGAGGTCGCCGCGAGCGGCGCGAAAGTCGTCACATTCGAGAGCGGTGGCGGTAATGTCTTGTCCGCCATAGCATATGGCAGAGTAATCCGCACTCTTGGCCTTACAACGTTCCAGCTTCGCGCCGCCGAATGCGCCTCAGCCTGCACTCTGGCGTTCGTCGGTGGCGTCATCCGACAGGCAGAACCGGGATCGATCGGTGTCCACCAGTCCTCGTTCTCATCGGACACCAATCTCGACAGCCATGCGGCCGTCACCGCGGTTCAATCGATGACCGCTGAGATTATGAGCTACCTGATCGAGATGGACGTCGATCCCAAGCTTCTCCAGCTTAGTCTGTCTGTCCCGAGCGACGATATGCGGTATCTGACTGCAAGCGAGATGCGTTCGTACCGTGTGACTTCGGGTGACATAAGCGATTTGCCGAAACAGATTGAGACAAGCAAGGCCTCACCGGAGACGGTTCCGGCGACTGGCGACGCTCCCGTTGCGAAGACCCCTGAGGTGGTTCCAACTGGCGCTACGAGCGAGCAGAAGGCCCTGGCGTTCTTGACGGCCTACCACGACGCCTGGTCGATGGAGAATTCGTCTGCCCTGCAATTTATGGACCGCGCGTACGGTGATGTGGTTGAATTCTATGGAAAGGCGACTCCCAAGACCGGCGTCATTGACGAGAAACGCAAGTTTGCGACGCGCTGGCCGACAAGGGCCTACACCGTGAAGCCGGGTTCCGAACGTGTATTGTGCTCGTCTACATGCCGCGTTGACGGTGTCGTCGACTGGTATGCCAAACGCGATGTCGGTAATCGCGTTTCGTCGGGGTCCGCCGAATTTTCGCTCGTCTGGAACCCGAGCGACGAGAAGATCGAGTCTGAAACCGGGAAAGTCATCGAGACGGATAAGGGCGCTTCCCGACCCGTGCGACTTCTGTCGCGATGGCATCAGGAAAACCTCCACTGTCGCGGCAGCAACGTAAACTCACCTGAGACAGTGGCAGCATGCGATCGACGCGAAGCCGTCGGGGCCAAGCTCGAAAGCGTCGGCTGGTGCTACGGCCGCGAGGGTGAGTACGGCTACCAGATGGAATGGCACGTCTGCGACGGTATCTCGTCCAAGAGCAATGTTGCCGTTGCAGCCACAGCACAAGTGGTGAGCGTCCAGCAACCCAAGCCGGCTGACTATCCGAGCCGCGCCCGGATGAAGGGTGAAACCGTCCTACCTGATTTTAAGAAGCGGGACCGCGAGTTCAACTCTTTCAGGACTCGTATCCGGGAGGGGATGAAGCAGGGACCAAACTTCGCCGGACACTACTCGGTGATCCAGTTTGGCTGCGGAACTGGGTGTTCCGGTGTCGTGGTCGCAGACAACCGGACCGGCCGCCCATCTAGGTTCCCCCGCGGAGGCGAGGACAACATGTACCTCGACCTGCAGTTCCAAGTGGACAGCAGACTGCTCGCCGCGCAATGGCTCGACTACGACACCAACCGATGCTTCATCGAGTTCTTCGATTACGATCGGCAGTCATGGAACGTGATGAGCAAGGTAGACGTCGGAGGAAGCGAAGCATGCTATCGATCGATCGGTGAAAACCTTCGGTAGCCGACCATCACAACGCCATTCTGCGTACACTTGCTGCACCAGTTAGTCCGCAACGCGGCCTCGTTTTAGCCGTTCAATTGGCAAAACGCCGATCCCGGAAGCTGCCGTGCGTTCAGATCGGTTAACAAGGCGTTCGAGCTACGAACCACTCATGCGGCCGAGACCAAAAATAAATCTGTTATAACGCTCGCCAACGCACAACGTAAAAGGGTATGAAGTTGGCAAGCGATTGGGTGAGGCGAGCGATTGCAAGCGGAGACTAAAGCGAAGCTTCTGGCGTCTATGCACGCGGGACGGTTAGTGGTTGTTTGTGGCGCCGGGCTTTCCATGGCGGCGCCCAGCAGCCTTCCAGCAGCATGGCGTGTCGCCGAGGCCAGTTTCGATAAGTACGTGCTTGAAACGGACCCCGCTTGCGATCAGACGATGCGCCACGACCTTGAAGCGTTTGCGCAGCATTTTGTCGACCTTCATTCACTCCATTCGGTGTTCATCGAAAGTCTTGTGCCCTGGCAGCTCTTTGTGAAGCCTCCCAACGCCGGTCACGCGGCAGTGGCAGATTTTCTAGTCACGCGAGCGGCGGCTGCGGCGTTATCAGCAAACTATGATACTCTCGTAGAGCAGTCCGCGGTTGCGAACGGATTTGACTTTCAAAATTCATTGGACGGAGACGAGGCGACCACTCGGTCCCGCACCCAGAGTCCGCTCTTGAAATTTCACGGATGCGCGACGCGTGACCGGCTGGCGACGGTATGGGCGCCGTCGCAGTTGGGCGAACCGCCTATCGCAGATCGCATCGCGAAAAGCAAAACATGGATGGCGGCAAACCTCCGGCAGAAGGATCTGCTGGTTGTCGGCTTCTGGTCGGACTGGGCCTATCTGAACACCGTCCTGGGAACAGTCCTCGACGGTCTTGCTCCACTTTCCGTCACACTGATCGACCTGGCGGATATGGCGGCGCTCCAAACCAAAGCCCCGGACCTATGGACCTTAGCCAACGGCCCACACGTCGAATTCACACACGTGCAGGAATCGGGGGCGGAGGCGCTGGCCGAGCTTCGAAAAGCCTTTTCCCGGAATTACCTTCGCGGGATACTTGCCGCCGGTAAGCCGGCATTCGAGGCGTCAACCGGAGTGGCTTGTAATCCCGCATGGCTGGAGCCGCCGGACTTTGACAACGAGACTCTGTATGGTCTGAGACGCGACGCTGAAGGAGTTCCTGCGGGTCAGCCGGCCAGCAGGTCAAGGCCGAGTCAATGCGAGATCTTTGGGGTGTTCCATCTGCTGCTGAGGCAAGCTGGAGCGGCCCCCACGGCTCTGGGCTACGATCTCGCCGGCCGATCGATTCGGGTCGTGAATGGCGCGGGCGCGGTTCTCAACCAACTCCGCAACAAATTTGTTGAAGCGCCTGCGGTTGCTCCCACGGATATTGTCGTAGCGGCCGGCGCAACTAACCTGCCCCTGCCAGGAAGCATCGTTCGGCCGGGGGCCGCGGGTAGCTTTATCCGTCCGACAGCGATGGGCGACTGGTACGATCTTGACGGCGCGCGGGCGGAGTTGGGCATCTGATGGACATAAGCACACAATCCGAGGTCGTCCTTCGTGAGGCTGGTTACGAGACCTGGCCATGGACCGGCGCGTCCCCGCCCGTGATCTGTTTCGAAAGCGCGACGGTGGTCGGCTTCGTGCACGTCTTCGGCAGCGCTAACGAGCTGTTGGGTACTTGGGAAACGGCCCAGCAGCGGGTTCTGGCGCGACACGCGCCGGCGCTTCGAGCGGCCGGCGCCAAGGCGTGGAACGTCTACTCTGTTTTCCTGACCTCCGAGCTGGCGCCAACCCTCCAGCACCGAGTCGAGAAGTTGGAGGAGAACTTCGCTCTCACGCGAAAAATTGCACGAACCGCGATCCAAACGCCGGAAGACGTGACGAACGTGCTGATGCCCTTGGGCCCGATCAAGGCTCAACCTCTTCTTGAAAACGCTGACATCGCCGAGCGATTGCGCGCTCGTGCCAAAGACGTTCCGGTCGAGGCGCTAAACGCCTTCTTGGGAGATCTGCAGCCAGAGGACGTCGCCGAGATATTGGGGAGCCCGACATGAGGCTCGACTACGTTGAAGTTTGCGGGTTCCGCGGGTTTCGCGAGAAGGTCCGTGTCGAGTTCGGGCCGGGCTTCACCGTCATAACCGGACGAAATGGGGTGGGCAAAAGCACGCTTTGTGACGCTGTCGAGTTCGCCATTCTCGGCGAGATTGCAAAGTACACGGTGGAGTCGGCCGCAAAGGAGACGGTTCGTGACTACATTTGGTGGCGAGGTGATGGTTCACCGACCAGCCACTATGTGACAGCGTCTTTCGTCGATCGGGACGGCAAGACGTTTTCCATCACGCGGTCGCGCGACGGTGGCGCTGACAAGACCCCGGCCGAAATCGAAGCCCAACTCTGCCAGGGTGCGGCGCCGGACGAACCGCTCAGGCAGCTTTGCAAAACCTCCGTTATCAGGGACGAGTGGATCGCGAGCCTCAGTCTCGACCTGAGCGAAACGCAACGCTTCGATCTGGTTCGCGCAGCCCTTGGTTCCGTCGAGGGCGCCGACCTCGCGGCTAAGGCGAAGGCTGTGGTCACGCTCGCGGAGGCGGCGTGCGGTCGCGTTGAAGTGTCTTACCAAGAGGCCCGGTCGGCACTGCAGGTCGGGCTGGTGCAACTGTCGGAGGCAAATGATGCCGCGAACAGGCGCACTGATATTTCCGCGGCAATGGCAGTGCTCGATCGGTTCATCCTCCCCACCGAAGGGGAACTTGCACAGAGGATCGACCTCGCTCAGCGCGGGCTTCCCGATCGGCGCCGGCGCCTCGAAGGTCTCGGTCTTGCCGCGTTCGAGGGATACGAAGTCGCTGCGCATCAAAGAGCGTTCAATTCGCCAGACGAAGTCGCGCGCAGGGAGCGGGCGAAGGCGGCGCTCGAAGCTGCTCTATTTAACTTCGATCGGATGAAGGCCGAGTTGGAAGTGGTGCAGCGCGCCTATGACTTTGAGGCGACGGCAAATGAAATCGCTGCTTCATTGGCCATCCTCGTTGAACACGGGGAGGCGTTAGGCCTTCACGATGAGCATTGTCCGCTTTGCGCGGCAACTCGAACCAACGTCGAATTCGCTGCGGGCATTCAGATTGCCAGAGCGCGGATCGATCAGCTTGCGGGGGGCGTGAATTTTGCGCGGGACAATCTCGCGAACGCCCGTCAGGCAGCTAGCCAAGGGGAACAGCAGGTTGCCGAGGCGCAAGCGGTTTGGGACGAGATCGAGCAACGATTGCGGACTCTTCGCGCGCGGGAGGAGGCCCATATCGAGATCTTCGAACGCTATGGGCTGAATCCAGTCAATGCGGCGAACCCGGACGCGCTTGACCGCGAATTATTGGACGAGCGCGAACAATTGGTCGAGCTGGAGCGTGCGCTGAACGCTCTTGAGGCCTCGCGGGCCGTCGATGCGTTGACCTCGGTAGATGCGCGAGTCTCGGTTTTGCGGCGCCAAGCCGACGCGGCTGCGGACGAACTCGCACGCGCTCAAAGCGCCGTGGCCTCAGCCAAATCTTTGGAAAAGAGCGTTCGGCGATCGGCGGGGGAAATCGTCGATGAGCGTCTTGCCCGCATCAGTCCGCTCTTGAACGAGATTTACCAGCGGCTCCGCCCACACGCGAATTGGCGCAGCATCGATTACAGCATCCGCGGTGATGTCCGACGCTTCCTTAGTTTAAGGGTGGGCGGTGAGCTCAATCCGCAGTTCGTCTTCAGCAGTGGTCAGAGACGAGCCGCAGGTCTCGCTTTCCTCTTGTCTGTCCATTTAGCTAGGCCTTGGTCTCGTTGGGAAACGCTCATGTTGGACGATCCCGTTCAACACATTAACGACTTCAGGGCGCTGCAACTCGTCGAAGTTCTTTCGTCATTGCGGCAGGTTGGCCGCCAAATTGTCGTCGCGGTTGAGGATGAGGCTCTAGCCGATTTACTTTGCCGACGAATGCTCAGCACACCAGAGCAGGGCGGGCGGCGGTATACGATCGACTTTAACGAGCGCGGCGTAGCTGACGTGATAGCACGGCTCGATATTTCGCCGATGGCACCGGGCATCCTTCGTCGGTTTGATGACTCCAAAGCAACAGCGTAATCTGACCTGTGGCAGACACATGGAACGGCAGCTAATTTGCGGTTGGGTTTGAAAACCCGCCCGACGGCTCCCGGCCGCGAACGTGACATTTCAAAAAAGCAAAGGTGGCTCATGGCGGCGCAAAGCGGAATTGTTGCCGTCAAGACTGGGCTCGAGGCGGAGAATTTACAAGTCTCCGTGTACTCAGGCCCCCGCAACCAAATCAATAACCACAAAAAAGCCCGCATGGTCAAAACCTGCGGGCTTTTTGGCGTTTAAACGCAAAGTCGGCAGGAAAAAACAGGCCAACGGGCGATGAGCGCCGGTATGAGACGCGCTGACATCAGCCCGGCTCATGAGTTCTTTGCGAGATAGGGCTACGATGCTGCCCCGAAGAAGGCGAGGCGGGTGAAGATCGTATAGTGCGATTCCGAGACCATCAGCGCGACGAAAATCAGCACGAGCAGTGGTGGCAGCAGGATGGCGTAGACGAGCGCCAAGCGTTCCCAAGCCATGTGCATGAAGACGGCGACGATCAGGCCCGCCTTCAACATCATGAACAGCAAGATCAACGACCACCGCAGATAACCCTGGATACCGAGATAATCGACCATGTAGGAAAACGCGCTGAGCACGAAGAGCAGGCCCCAGACGACAAGGTAGAGCCGGATCGGATGATGCTGTCCGCTTTGCGCCTGGGCCTGGAGGTGCGCCGTTGTTTCGCTCATGATCCTCTTCCTCACCACAGATAGAAAAATGCAAAGATGAACACCCAGACCAGATCGACGAAGTGCCAGTAGAGGCCCATGATCTCGACAGCCTCGTAGCGGCCCTTGCGGCTGGTGAAAAAGCCGCGCCGTTCGGTGTCGAAGTCACCGCGCCAGACCTTGCGGGCGACGATGAGGAGGAAAATGACGCCGATCGTGACATGGGTGCCGTGAAAGCCGGTGATCATGAAAAAGGCCGAGCCGAATTGCGCCGCACCAAACGGGTTTTCCCATGGGCGCACGCCCTCCGATATCAGCTTCGTCCATTCGAAAGCCTGCATGCCGACGAAGGCCGCACCGAGCAGGGCGGTTGCGAGCATCAGCACCGCCGTCTTGCCGCGTTCGCGGCGATAGCCGAAATTGACCGCCATCGCCATGGTGCCGCTGCTTGAGATCAGCACGAATGTCATGATCGCGATCAGGATCAGCGGAACGTCCTGGCCGCCGATATGCAGCGCGAAGACCTCGCTCGGATTGGGCCAGGCGACAGGCGTCGACATGCGGGCAGTCATATAGGACAAGAGGAAGCAGCCAAAGACGAAGGTGTCGCTGAGGAGAAAGATCCACATCATCGCCTTGCCCCAGGAGGCGGTTTTGAAGGCGCGCTGATCCGAACCGAAATCGGCGGCGACGCCCCGCATGCCTGCCGGTTGGGGGCCGGGATTGCTCTGTGTCTGGACAGACTGTGTCATCCGAAAATCCCCTAGTTGAGCAGTTGGCGGCAGAGATCGACGAAATCGTTCGCCCAGCCGGCAAAGAGCGCGAAGAGGATGAGCCAGACGGCGAGCATGAAATGCGAATAGGTGGCGCAAAGATCGACGCTGAGGCGTAGTCGGGTAGGCGGAACATTGGCTGCGAATGCCCTGACGGTGGTGCGGCCGGTCACGGCAAGGCCGCCGAGAATATGCAGGCCGTGCAGGCCCGTCAGCAGGTAGAAGAAACTGTTGGCGGGATTGTCGGCCAGCACATAGCCGGCCGCGGTCAGTTCCCGCCAGGCTTCGATCTGCCCTGCGAGAAAGAGGGCGGCAAGGAGGAGGCCGGTGGCAAGCGCAGGCCTGAGTTTCTCCATGCGGCCGTGGCGGGCCTCGTTTTTTGCCCATTGCAGCGCGGCGCTGCTGGCGGCGAGCAAAGCGGTGTTCACCCAGAGCAGCCTGGGCACCGGCATTCCCCACCAGTCGGACGAGGCCATGCGCATGAAATAGGCGCTGATAAAAAGGCTGAAGAGGGCACCGACGACGCCGAGGAAGACATAGAGGCCGACTTTTATTGCCGGAGCAGCCGGATCGTTCAGGCTGGTTGCCGTTTGCACCGGGCTCGCTTCGAGCCAGGGTTTTGACGTCAGCCGTTGTCCCGCCATCCACCAGGCGATGATGGCGCCGATGACGGCAAGGAAGAGCAGCGTGACGTTCATCTCATGACCTCCCGCGTCAGGCCGGCGGTTGCAGGTTGCGTCTGCGGAATGAAATCCTCGGGCGCTCCCGGCACGCTGTAGTCATAGGCCCAGCGGTAAACGACCGGCAGGTCCTTGCCCCAGTTGCCATGGGCGGGCGGCGTTTGCGGCGTCTGCCATTCGAGTGTCGTGGCGCGCCACGGATTACCGCTTGCTTCCTTGCCCCGGAAAAGGCTCCAGATCAGGTTGAACAGGAAGACCACCTGTGCTGCTCCAACGATGAGGGCCATGATGGTGATGAAGATGTTCAGTGTGTGGGCCGAAGGCGGAACGAAGCTGGTCTCGCCGATCTCGTAGTAGCGGCGCGGCACGCCGAGCAGGCCGAGATAATGCATCGGAAAGAAGATCGCATAGGCGCCGAGAAAGGTGATCCAGTAGTGGATATGACCGAGCACGCCGTTCAGCATGCGCCCGGTCACCTTCGGGTACCAGTGATGGATCGCGCCGAAGATGACGAGGATCGGCGCCACGCCCATCACCATGTGAAAATGGGCGACGACGAACATCGTGTCGGACAGCGGAACATCGACGACGACATTGCCGAGAAACAGGCCGGTCAGTCCGCCATTGACGAAGGTGACGATGAAGGCCAGCGCAAAGAGCATGGGCAGCGTCAGGTGAATATCGCCGCGCCACAACGTCAGTACCCAGTTGTAAACCTTGATCGCGGTCGGGACGGCGATGATCAGCGTCGTGGTGGCGAAGAAGAAACCGAAGGCGGGGTTCATGCCGCTGACATACATGTGGTGCGCCCAGACGACGAAGCTCAAGGCTGCGATGATGACGATCGCCCAGACCATCATCCGATAACCGAAGATGTTCTTGCGCGCATGCGTGCTGATGAGGTCCGAGACGATCCCGAAGGCAGGCAGCGCCACGATATAGACCTCCGGATGACCGAAGAACCAGAACAGGTGCTGGAACAGGATCGGGCTGCCGCCGGCATGCTGCAACTGCGTCCCCATTTCGACGATGGCGGGCATGAAGAAGCTGGTGCCGAGCAGGCGGTCGAACAGCATCATGACGCAAGCGACAAACAGGGCCGGGAAGGCCAGAAGCGCCATCACCGTTGCGGTAAAGATGCCCCAGACGGTCAAGGGCATGCGCATCAGCGTCATGCCGCGCGCACGGCCTTGCAGAACGGTGACGACATAGTTCAGCCCACCCATGGTAAAGCCGATGACGAAGACGATCAGTGAGGACAGCATCAGGAGGATGCCCCAGTCCTGGCCGCCGGGCGTGCCCGATAATACGGATTGCGGCGGATAAAGCGTCCATCCGGCGCCAGTCGGCCCGCCTGGGGCGAAAAAACCCGCAACCAGGATCAGGACTGCGAGCAGATATATCCAGTAGCTTAGCATGTTCGCATAGGGGAATACCATGTCGCGCGCGCCGACCATCAGGGGGATGAGGTAGTTGCCGAAACCGCCGAGAAACAGCGCGGTCAGCAGATAGACCACCATGATCATGCCGTGCATGGTGATGAACTGGTAATAGTGATCGGCGTCGATGAAGGCAAAGTATCCGGGAAAGGCCAGCTGCAGGCGCATCAGCCAGGAAAGCACAAGTGCCACAAGACCGATCGAGATGGCCGTGATCGAGTATTGCACGGCGATGATCTTGGCATCCTGGCTGAAGACATACTTCGTCCACCAGCTTTTCGGATGGTAAAGCTCCATGTCCTCGACTTCGGCGGCCGGGACGGCGTCTGCGCCACCGGCTGGGATCTCGACCATGATCTTTGCTTCCTTTCGCTCCGATGCCTTCCTGCCGTGTTCAGTTTGCTGGCTGCAGCTCTGCCGAAGCCAGGAGTTGGGTGAACGTCTGTTGCTGTGCCAGCCATGCCTGATAAGCCTCCGCTTCCTCGACCACGACAGTCCCGCGCATTTGCGGATGGCCGACGCCGCAAAGTTCGGCGCAGAGAATATCGAAGGTGCCCGTGCGTGTCGGCGTGAACCAGAAATAGGTTATCATGCCGGGGATCATGTCCATCTTGGCGCGGAATTCCGGTACATAGAAATCGTGCAGGACGTCGATGGAGCGCAACAGGATGTGGACCGGTTTGCCGACCGGCAAATGCAACTCGCCACCCTCGATGATGACGTCGTCAAGACCGGCCGCATCGTTCTTGTTCACGCCAAGCGGGTTTTCCGGGGTGATGTCACGCGTCTCCGAACGGCCGAGCTTTCCGTCTGCGCCCGGCAGCCGAAAACTCCATAACCACTGCTGGCTGACAACCTCGACCGGTGCGGCATCGGTGGGCACGGTGATGAACTGGTTCCAGACGAAAAGCCCGGGCACAAGCATGGCGGCGACACCGACGGCGGTTCCCGATGCCAGCAGCAATTCCAGCTTCCGGTTTTCCGGCTCATAGGCCGCCCGGTTGCCCGGCCTGTGCCGGAAGCGCCAGACGCAATAGGCCACGAAGGACACCACCGCGACGAAGACGACACCGGTGATCCAGAAGGTGACGATGAGTGTGTTGTCGATATAGGTCCAGTTTGAGGCGATCGGTGTCCACCACCAGGGGCTTAGCAGGTGGAACAGCACGGAGCCCACCACCAGCAAGGCGAGGATCAACACGACAGCCATTTCCGACCCTCCCTAAGCTGACCCGGCCGTGACCATGAAGCCGCATCGACAGAATATCGGTTTAGTGTCTCGAAAACGAAAAATGCAGCAATTAAAGCAGTTTACGGATGGGCCACACGGCCGTCATGCAACCAGTTACTTGGAATATTGCTTCAGATAAGCGATGAGATTGCTTATATCCTGATCGTCCTTCAGGCCGGCGAAAGACATCTTCGTGCCATTCACCTTTACTTTCGGATTGTGCAGATAATCCCGCAACGTCGTCTCGTCCCAAACGAGACCACCGTCTCCGGCCGCCTTCATTCCAGCCGAATAGGCGAAATCCGGATGTGTTCCGGCCTTTCTGCCGAACAGCCCGTTCAGTGACGGGCCGACCTTGTTCTTGTCGGTATCAGCGATATGACAGATCGCGCATTTCTTGAAAATGGTGGCGCCTACCGTTGCATCACCCTCTTCGGACCGGGCATCAAACGAAGAAAGTGCGATGATGGATGCGCTGATCAGCAGAATATCACGATAATCCATGGCAAACCTCATCCTCCTCAAGGATGCCTAGCCACTTGCACCATCCGCAACAACTCCCGTGCGCACAGTGTTCGCTATCTCTGAAAGCTTAATCCTTCGCGGTAGCAAGTCAATCGGTTCCACAATTTTGCAGCGCTGTGACCGTTGAGCCGATGGTTTCAGCCCCATAATCAAACAGAACGACACGCATCAAAGCCCGCCATCTGACCAGGGGAAAGGCCTTCCAACGATGGATGCGGTTTTGCGGTCTTTAGCCGTCGGCCCACCGGTGTTGTCAATTTCGCTCGCCCCTGAGCGCTGCCGGGTCCGGATCTTGCTTGAGCATCAGATGGCAGACCAGGGCGATGATGGCGGCGAGGAAAATGAAGCTGGTGAGGATGGTGCCGAAGCCGAGGCCACCATATTCGACCGGCTGCGACAACAGGTCTCCGAACGATGCACCAAGGGGGCGGGTGAAGATGTAGGCCAGCCAGAATGCCAGGACGGCGTCCATTCTGAAGACATAATAAGCCACGGCGATGACGGCGATGATGGCTGCGAACAGGATGCCGGTCGTCAGGTAGCCGAGTGCAAAGACCTCTGCGACGAGGTCGCCCGCTGCCGTTCCGAGCGCGAAGGTGAACAGGATTGCCAGCCAGTAGAACGCCTCACGGCGCACCGTGACGATCGAATGGATGGAAAGCGTTCGTTCAGCCGCATACCAGAGGGCGAAGGTTGTGCCCAGGGCCAGCGTGAACCAGATTGCGGTGGTTTGCAGCGCGACGCCGAAATTGTCGACGAGGTTATCGGTTACCAGCGTGCCGACAATGCTGATCAGGACCACGGCCGTCCAATAGACTGTGGGTACGTAGCGCTTATGCGCAAACTGGAACCAGAGCGCGGCGATGAGGACACAGGTCATGACAATCGACGTGACCGTCAGGCCGAAGCCCAGGTTGACTGCCAGATAATCCGCTGCGGTTTCACCCATGGTGACAGCCATCAGCTTGATAAGCCAGAATTCCACGGTGACTTCGGGAACCCGATTCCCCGGAAGCGAGGGGGAGGCGGTGGTGGTCATGACCGTGCTCCGATCCTACTTGCTCATGATTTTCATGGCGTCCGTCAGGAAACCATCGGAACGGGCGTCGTCATCGGCATTGCAGCGTTCAACGGCCTTCGTTTCCAGGTCGTTGACCTTGGCCATGTCCGCCTCGCTCAGCGATGCCGCCGCCTTGGCGGCGCGCATGTCTTTCAGCATGTCCTCACAGGGAACAGTAGCGGTTCGCGCGCTGGAAACGGAGAGCGGCGCACCGGCGGCTGCGATCATCAGGGCGGTGGCAAGAAGGGCTTTTTTCATGGGATCTGTCCTTGAACGTGTGAGACGCGATTGCCTGAGATTGTTCCGTCGAGAGACGAGACGGACGGTCAATCTCTACCGGCGTGCTCATACGGCCGCCTTGCCGCAGGGATACGGTTTCGTAAGGTGATGTGAAATTTTCCTGCGCGCTCAGGCCTTGGACAGGTTTGAACGCACCGTCTGCCAGGATGCGCCGGTTCCCGGATGATGAAAATCGCGCGCTTGCGGCCAGATTTTACAAATCGGTAATGCCGGGGTGAGGCTGCGGTAAAATCCCGCCTTCATCGTGTCCGCCAACGCTGGTCCGTGAAGACCGGAAGCACTTTTTCTGCTAATGAAATGCCGGCGGGCACAAGCGAGATTTCAATGCGCATTCTGCTGATCGAGGACGACCGGAAAACCAGCGCGTACATTGTCAGGGGACTGACGGAAGCAGGACATGTTTGCGACCCCATCGCCGACGGGCACGATGGGCTTTTCCAGGCGACGCGTGAAACCTACGACGTTGTCATCATCGACCGGATGCTCCCAGGTCTTGACGGCCTTTCGGTGGTCAAGGCCATCAGAGCGGCGCAGGTCAAGACGCCGGCACTTTTCCTGACCTCGATTGGCGGTGTCGATGACCGCGTCGAGGGGCTGGAGGCTGGCGGAGACGACTATCTCGTCAAGCCATTTGCGTTTTCGGAGCTGCTTGCCCGTGTCAATGCGCTCGGACGCAGGCCGCCGCCGCAGGAGCAGACGACGATGCTGCGCGTCGCCGATCTCGAGATCGACCTGATCAAGCGTCTGGTGCGCAGGGGTGATCAGGCGATCGATCTGCAGCCGCGGGAATTCACCTTGCTGGAAACGTTGATGCGCGGCGAGGGACGGGTGCTCACCCGCACCATGCTGCTGGAGCGCGTCTGGGACTTTCACTTCGACCCGAAGACAAGTGTCGTCGAAACACATATCAGCCGCCTGCGGGCCAAGATCGACAAACCGTTCGGGACCCAGCTTCTCCATACCATCCGTAATATCGGTTATAGCCTGCATGCGCCGCGCTAGGCTGTACCGCAGCACGCCGTTCCGGCTGGCTCTTGCCTTCGGTCTGCTGTTCATTCTCGGTTTCCTGATCTCCGGCGTCATCACCTACCAGTACCTGAAGCGCGAACTGACCGGCGCGCTGGATACATCGGTGACGGAAATGTATGCGGTCACCACGTCGAACTATGCGCCCAACGACATGGAAGATCTCGTTGCGGCGATCGAAGCCTATGGCAAGCATCCGGCGGCTGACGAACGGGTCTTCTCTCTGGTCGATCCATCCGGGCGGCGCATTGCCGGAAACGCAACCGTGCCACGTCTTGCCGATGGCCTTGCCAGCGTTACGGCGGCCGATATCGGTATGCCGGGAAATAGCGTCTTTCGTGTCTTCTCCGGTCCCGTCGGACAAAATCGCCTGACCGTCGGGCGCAGTCTGTCGGAAACCGACGATTTCGAGGATATCGCCCTTTTCAGCTTTGCCTGGGTGGCGGTGCTGACGATCGTTTTCGCGGCTGTGGGCGGAACCCTTCTTGCAAACCGGGCGCAGCGGCGGCTGGACGGGGTGGCCGAGACCATGGTGGATATTTCCAATGGCCGAATGCAGGCGCGCATCCCTCTGAGCGGCCGCAGGGACGATATCGATCTGCTGGCAGTCCAGATCAACGATGCGCTGGAGCGTTTGTCCAGTCTGGTGGAAAGCATGCGACAGGTGAGTGCGGACATTGCGCATGATCTGAAAACCCCGCTCAACCGCCTCAAGATGACGATCCAGGATGCCATGGGCAAGAACGAGCGAAAGGAACCGATCGAGGACCTTCTCGCCGCCGCGCTTGAGGAGAGCGACCAGATCAATGCGACGTTCGAAGCTTTGCTGCGGATCTCGCAGATCGAGGCCGGTAGCCGCAAAGCCCGTTTCCACCCTGTCGATCTGCTCGGCCTGATGACTGACATTGCGGAAATCTACTCCGATGTCGCCGAAGACAACGGCCAGTTCCTGAGCTTTGCCGCGCCTTCGGCCGGGGGATGGCTGGTCTCCGGCGATCGCGAACTGCTGATGCAGCTGTTCGTCAATCTCGTCGAGAACGCCATCAATCATTGCCTGCCGGGAACGAGGATCACTCTCTCGCTTTTAATGGCCGCTGACCGGCTGGTCGCAACAGTTAGCGATACGGGGCCGGGCATTCCGGAGACCGAGCGTGAAAGAGTGTTCAGGCGCCTTTACAGGCTGGACAAGAGCCGCTCGACGCCGGGCAGCGGCCTTGGCCTCAGTCTGGTTCGAGCCATTGCCGATCTGCATGACGCGGAGCTGGCGCTAGCCGATAATCATCCTGGGCTTGTGGTTTCCCTTTCGATGGCGCGCGCAAACACCGTGGTGCAATAGGCATTTTCGCGGCACGCCAAGTTTTCCGTTGCCGCGCTCCAAATTCGAAAGAGGGACGGCTCAGGCGTCGATGTCGCGGATGGAATCGAGCGGGCCTTTCAGCGCCGTGCGCGGATGGACCAGTTCGGGCTGGATCAGGTGGATCTTGACGGCCGGGCGGGCTTCTTCGATCAGTTCGAAGGCTTTGGCCAGCATGCTTTCGCTATCCTGCCGGATCATGATCACCGGGAAGGGCAGGAAGGAGCCGAAGGGGTCATAGTCATAGCAGCCGACGACGATATCGGCGAAGGTCTCGTGCGGATGCTGCGCCATGAAGCGGAGCAGGCCTTCGAAGTTGATCGACGAATTGATGAACAGTCCGCGCGGTAGCTTTCCCTCACGCTCGTAAAAAGCCTCGAAGGCTTTCTGCGTCATGCCCGGCGAATAGCCGGTCGGCTGGATGCAGGCGTCGCTGTCCTGCCCGAGCAGTTCGGTCTTGATATCGCGAAAGCCCTTGATGCGCTCGCGGCTGGCATGGTCGTTGCGGCCGCCGAACAGGAAAAGCTCCTCCGGTTTCAAAGGAGCAGCGGCATCGTCGAACCGCTTGATGATCGCCTGCGTCAGCAGCCGCGCGCCCTGATAATTGTCGCTGATGACCGAGGGTGCCTTGGTGCCGGGAAGATCGATATTGATGTGGCGGATGCCTGCGGCTTCGCAGAGACAGTGAACACTGTCGGGATCAGTGGCGCCGGCGATGAACAGCTCGTCGATCGAATAGGAAATCAGCGTTTCGACGGTCGCCAATTCCTCCTGCGGATCGCGTGACGCGCTGACGACGACCGGGCATTTGCCGTGGCTGCGCACCTGCGCCTCAAACGTCTGGGCCATGGAGGAGAAATAGCGGTTGTCGTGAACGGGCAGAAGCAAGCCGACAAGGCCGGAGCGGGAATTGCGCAGGCCACGTGCCTGGAGGTTGGCGGTGTATTGGTGCTGCTCGGCCAATCCCTGGATCAGTTCAGCGGTGCTTTCCTTGATCCGGCGCTTGCGCCAGGTGCCATTCAACACGGCGCTGACGGTGGATGCCGAACAGCCGGACAGGACCGAGAGATCGTAGATCGTCGCCTTCTTTTTTCCCTGCGGTTTCATCGATTCCTCCCTTCATTTGCTTAGTGCCAATTTCCTCTTGACGAAAGTTTAAATCCAAAACATATTATTTGCACCATCGATTGTGCAAAAAAGAAATATCGATTGTGCACCATGGTCCGCTTGAGGAGGCGGTGGAGTGGAGGATGCGATTTCCCGCGTCAATCCGAACTGAACTGACAGGGTGCGCCAGCCGGGTGCCCCGGGCCTGTTTCCGTGCGCGGAAACGTTTGGAGGAGGAAGAGCATGAAAAAGTTTATGATTGCGGCGCTCGCCGCATCGCTGTCGCTTGGCGTTTCGTTTGCGGCGATGGCCGCCGACAAGGTTGGCGTCGTCGTCAAGATCGGCGGTATTCCGTGGTTCAACGCGATGGATGCCGGGATCAAGGAGCAGGGCGCCAAGCTCGGTCTCGATGCCTTCATGGTTGGCCCGACCAGCGCTGACCCGGCGCTGCAGGTGCGCGCCATCGAGGATCTGATCGCGCAGGGCGTCAAGGTAATTGGCGTTGTTCCCAACGATGCCAAGGTGCTTGAACCGGTTCTCGCCAAGGCGAAGGAAGCCGGGATCTTCGTCATCACCCATGAATCGCCGAGCCAGAAGGGGGCCGACTGGAATTTCGAGCTGGCCTCGTCGACCGGTTTTGGTGAAGCGCATGCCAAGCTTCTGGCAGAGAAGATGGGCGGTAAGGGTGAATATGCCGTGTTCGTCGGCTCGCTCACCGTTCCCCTGCACAATGCCTGGGCCGATGCGGCCGTCGCTTATCTCAAGGCCAACTATCCCGACATGAAGCTGGTGGGCGAACGCTATGGCGTGGCGGAGGATGTCGACAAGAGCCGCTCGACGGCGCTTGATCTGATTTCCGCTCACCCGGACCTGAAGGGTTTCCTTGCTTTCGGCAGCCAGGGGCCGATCGGTGCCGGACGTGCCGTCGAGGAACGCCGCAAGACCGGTGAAATCTTCGTGCTTGGCCCATTCTCGCCCGGCCAGGGCCAGAAGCTGATCAAGTCCGGGGCGATCTCCGGCGGCTTCATGTGGAATCCGAAGCAGGCCGGCGAAGTTTTCGTCACGATGGCCGACCGCCTGATCAAGGGCGAGAGCGTCAAGGATGGCGACGATATTCCGGGTCTCGGCGTCATCAAGCCTGTTGGTAACGACATCATCGTCGATCAGCTTTTGCCGATCAACAAGGATACCGTGGACGAGCTTGCAGGCATGGGCCTGTAACGCGTTCCAGAACGGGTTCTCCCGGGCTGCTGGGCTGGCTTCGGCCGGCTCGGCGGTGCCCGGAAGGTCTAAAAAATCAGCATTTCACAGGTTGAACCGATGACTGGACGCGAGAGCGCTAAGAGTGGCCAGAAGCCGCTTCTGTCCCTGCGCAACATCAACATGACGTTTGGTGGTGTCAGGGCCTTGAAGGATGTCAGCTTTGACGTTCTGCCGGGTGAGGTGCACTGCCTGGCGGGTGAAAACGGCTCGGGCAAGAGCACGCTGATCAAGATCATCACCGGCGTCTACCGGCCACAGGACGGCGCGGTGATCGAGTTCGACAGCCAGACCTATTCGCATATGTCGCCGGTGACGGCGCAGAATTCCGGCATTCAGGTGATCTGGCAGGATCTGGCGCTGTTTCCGGAAATGACGGTGGCCGAGAATATTGCGTTCCAGACGCTGCTTGGCCGCTGGCCGCGTTTCGTCAATTATAACGCCATGCGCGAGAAGGCGGTCAAAGCCCTGGCGCGGCTGGGCGTGACGCTCGATGTCGACCGGCCGCTGAAGGACTATGCCATCGCCCAGCGCCAGATCGTGGCGATTGCCCGGGCGCTGGTCGGCGAAGCGAAGCTTGTCTTCATGGACGAGCCGACCGCATCACTGACACAATCGGAAACCGACCATCTTCTCGATATCGTTCGCACGCTGTCTGCCTCCGGCGTCGCCGTAGTGTTCGTCAGCCACCGGTTGGCGGAGGTGCTGGAGATTTCCAGCCGGCTGACGGTGCTGCGTGATGGCGCGCTGGTCGGTGCCTATTCGACCGACGGCATGACCCAATCGCGCATTACCGAGTTGATGACCGGCAAGACCTTCGACCAGACTGTTCGCGCCAGCGACGTCGGTGCCAGTCCCGTTGTGCTGGAGGTCGAGGAGCTGTCCCTGCCCGGACAGTTCGAGGATATCTCGCTTACCGTCCGACGGGGCGAAACGCTTGGGATCACCGGGCTGCTCGGGGCTGGGCGCACGGAGCTGGCCTTGTCGCTGTTCGGCATGCTGAAGCCGCGCTCCGGCTCCATCAAACTCGAAGGCAAGCCGGTGCATTTTTCGTCCAACCGCGACGCCATCGCGGCGGGGATCGCCTATCTCTCCGAGGACCGGCTGTCGCTCGGGCTGATCCAGCCGCAATCGATCGCCGACAATCTGGTGATCGCCTCACTCGACAAGATCACAGTCAGCGGTCTTCTGTCCGATACGCGCAAGCGCGATCTGGTCGCCCAGTGGATCGCCGATCTCGGCGTCAAGATCGGTTTGCAGACCGATGCGATCTCGACGCTGTCGGGCGGCAACCAGCAGCGCATTGCCATTGCCAAATGGCTGGCCACCGATCCGAGACTACTCATTCTCGATGCCCCGACCGTCGATGTCGGTGCGCGAGCGGGCATTTTCGATATCGTCGCGAAGCTGGCGGAGACCGGCCTCGCGATCATCCTCATCTCCGACGAGGTGCCGGAAGTTTATTTCAATGCGGACCGTGTGCTGCATATGGCCAAGGGGCGGATCGTCAACCAGTTCCTGCCGGCGGATTGCTCGCTCGCCGAAATCGAGGCAGCCGTCTATGCGTAAGGCCGTTCAATCCCATGCGACGGAATTTGCGCTGATCGCCGTCATCGCTGTCATCAGCCTGTTCCTGTCCTTCGCAACCGACCGGTTCTTCACGCTCGGCAATGCGTTCGATCTGCTCAATACCAGCTCCGTCAACATCATCTTTGCCGTCGGCCTTCTGGTGGTTCTGATTGCCGGTGGCATCGATATTTCGTTCGCGGTCGCTGCGTCCGTCGTCCAGTATGTCGCGGCTCTGATGCTTGGATGGATAGGAGGCGGCGGGTGGATCAGCGGGCTGTTGATCGCCGGTGCGCTCGGCGTCTTGCTCGGCGCTATCAACGCTTTCCTGATCCTCAAATTCCGGATCATTTCGATCGTCGCGACCATCGCCACCTTCAACATCTATTTCGGCCTGCTGATGTTCTTCACCCGTGGGGTGTCGATCTACAACCTGCCGGACTGGCTGACCTCGCGCGTCATCCTGTTCGAACACGAAATGGCTGATGGCAGCTGGATCGAGATCACCTTGCCGGTGCTGGTCATGTTGATCTGCGTGGTGGCGACCTGGGTATTCATCACCCGCACGACGACCGGCCGCCAGCTCTATGCTTTCGGCGACAATCCGGAGGGCGCGCGCCGGTTCGGCATCAATATCGGCGCCATGCAGTTCATCGCGTTCGGCTGGCTAGGCCTGATGGCCGGGATCGGCGGGCTGATCCAGGCGCATTATGCCCAGGAAGTGGTGCCGAACGCATTGTATGGCCGCGAACTGGATGTGCTCGCCGCCGTGGTTCTGGGTGGCGCACGGCTCGGCGGTGGCAAGGGCTCGGTGCTCGGCTGCGTGCTCGGCGTGCTTCTGATCTCTATCACCCAGAACGGGCTCAATCTGGCGGGTGTCTCTCCCTATGCCTTCAAGATGATCGTCGGCGCCATCATTCTCGCTGCCATCACCCTGTCCAATACCAGCATCGAAAAGCTCTTGCCGTTCATGCGCCACGAGGAGGGCCGCAAATGACCACAATCCTCAATCGTATCAAGGTGGCACTTGGGCCGGATATGGCCGGGCCGGGATTTGCGCTGATCGCCGTGCTGGTGATCTTCAGTCTTGCGTCGCCGCAATTCTTCAGCTGGGCGACCTTCGGCTCGGTGGCTTTCCAGCTGCCGGAACTCGGGCTTCTCACCCTGGCGATGCTCCTGCCGGTTTTGACCGGCGGGCTCAACCTCGCCATCACCTTTACCGCCAATCTTGCCGGGCTGACGGTTGCCTGGGTGCTGCAGCAGAATGGTGGCGCCGATGCCGGGCCGTTTGCCTTCTTGCTTGGATCGGTGCTTGGGGTGGGCGTTGGGGCGCTGAGCGGCGTGGTGATGGGGCTGGTGATTGCCTATACCCGTGCCCATCCGATCCTTGTCTCTCTCTCGATGATGATTTTTCTGCGCGGGCTCGGCGAGTTTTTGACGCGCGGCGGCGATGTTTCGGGGTTTCCGGCTTTCTTGCAGCCGCTCGGCCATGGCAGCATTTTGGGCTTTCCGGTACCGCTTCTGGTGTTCATCGGCTGCGTCCTGATCTGGCATCTGCTTTTGACCCGTATGAAGCTCGGCTTTAACACCTACATGATCGGCTCGAATATCGAGGCGGCGCGGTATTCCGGCGTTAATACCCGCAAGGTGCTGGTGCTGGTCTACACACTGTCGGGGGCGATGTGTGCGATTGCCGGCATCATCATGCTGGCCCGCTTCAACTCGGTGCGCGTCGGCCACGGCGAATCCTACCTGCTGATCACCGTGCTTGCCTGCTTCCTCGGCGGCGTCAATCCGTTCGGCGGTTTTGGCCGGGTCATCCCGGTGGCGGTGGCGCTCGTGGTGCTGCAACTCCTGTCTTCCGGCCTCAACATCCTCGGTGCCAACCAGCATCTGGCCACAGCCGTCTGGGGCATCCTGCTCATCACCGTGATGATCCTGCGTTTTGCCGCAGGCCACTTCCAATCTCTCAAGCGAAAAAAAGGATAAAACCATGGAAGGTTTTGGCGTTCATACCAGCATGTGGACCATGAAATGGGACCATGCAGGGGCGGAAAAGGCAATTGCCGCCGCGGTCAAATACGAGATGGATTTCATCGAGATCGCGCTTCTCGACGCGCCGGCGGTGGATGCCGAACATAGCCGCAAGCTGCTGGAGAAACACAAGTTGCGCTCGGTCTGCTCGCTCGGTCTGCCGGAACATGCCTGGGCCTCGGTGCATCCGGAAAAAGCCGTCGAGCACCTGAAGGTCGCCATCGACAAGACGGCGGATATGGGTGCGGAAGCCCTGTCTGGCGTCATTTTTGGCGGTATCGGCGAGCGCACCGGTGTGCCGCCGACAGAGAAGGAATACGACAATATCGCCCGCGCCCTGCAGGCGGCGGCCAAGCACGCCAAGACGCGCGGCATCGAGCTCGGCGTCGAGGCGGTCAACCGCTACGAAAACCACCTGATCAATACCGGCTGGCAGGCCGTCGACATGATCGAGAGGGTCGGTGCCGACAATGTCTTCGTGCATCTCGATACCTATCACATGAACATCGAGGAAAAGGGCGCAGCCAACGGCATTCTCGATGCGCGCGAACACCTGAAATATATCCATCTCTCGGAAAGCGATCGCGGCACGCCGGGTTATGGCAACGTGCCGTGGGACGAGATCTATGCAGCGCTTGCCGCCATCGGCTTTAAGGGCGGTCTGGCGATGGAGAGCTTCATCAACATGCCGCCGCAGGTGGCCTATGGGCTTGCTGTCTGGCGGCCGGTGGCCAAGGACGAGGCCGAAGTGATGGGCAACGGCCTGCCGTTCCTGCGCAACAAGGCGCGGCAATACGGCTTGATCTGACGGCCAAGGCTGTTCCCGCACCGGTGGGAACAGCCGCACGGATAGGCAAATGCGGGATGCGGCAATGGCGGACGGGCAGTGGAACGATCGACGGGATGACGGGCAGGCGGCGACTGTCGCGGTTTTCGATGTCGGCAAGACCAATGTGAAGCTCAACGCCGTCACCGCGTCCGGCACCATCCTCGAAACACTGTCGGTTGCCAATCCGGTGCTCGAAGACGGCCCGTGGCGGCATCACGATCTGGATACACTCAGTGATTGGGTGTTCGGCACGCTTGCCGGCCTTGCGAAACGCCATCCGCTCTCGACATTCGTTTCAGCCGGCCATGGCTCCGGCGGCGTCCTCGCCGGGCCGGATCCCGATGCGGGTGACGGCACGGCCCTGCCGATGATCGACTACGAACAGGCGCTGCCGGATGATATCCGCCGACGTTATGTGACGTTGTCCGGCTCATTTTTTGACCGCGGCAGCGCCATGATGCACGGCGCCACCCATCATGCCCGCCAGATGTTCTGGATGCAGCAGGCTGATCCACAAGGCTTTTCCCGGGCGCGCTGGTTTTTCGGCGTGCCGCAATACTGGGCCTGGCGGATGTCGGGCGTGGCGGTTTCGGAGGCGACTGTTCTCGGTGCGCAGTCGCATCTCTGGAATGTGGCGGAGCGGCATTGGTCTCCCATCGTCGCATCTCAAGGCTGGGAAAACCTGCTGCCGCCCTTTGCCAAGGCATGGGAAACGGTTGGCACAATCCGCCCGGCTCTGGCCAGGCGGCATGGCCTGCCATTGGATATCAAGGTTCTTGCGGGCATTCATGACAGCAGCGCCAACTTCTACCGTTATCAGGCGGCCGGGTTCGACGAGGCGACCGTGGTTTCCACCGGCACTTGGATCGTTGCCTTGAGCGGCAAGACACCGCTTGATCGGCTGGACGAACACCGGGGCATGACCTGCAACAGTGATGTCGATGGCAACCCGATCGGTGGCGCCTTGACCATGGGCGGACGCGAGTTCACCCATGTCGCCGGGCGTGATGATGCTCATCTCAATGCCGATGCCACGCTCGTCAGCCGGATGATTATGCAAGGCACGATGGCATTGCCATCCTTCGGGGATGATGACGGGCTATTTCCTGGGAGCGCGGGAAAGGGGCGGATCACCGGTCCCCAGCCTGCCGATGCGGCGGAGCGCAAGGCGCTGGCTGTTCTCTATACCGCGCTTCTGACGGTCGAATGCCTGGATGCGCTGGGAAGCAGCGGCCGGGTGATCCTCGACGGCAGCTTTCTGCGGGATCCGCTTTATGCGGCGCTGGTCGCAGCACTGCGGCCGCAGGGCGACACGGTTTCCAATCTCGATACCTATGGTGTCGCCTCCGGCACAGCCCTTCTTGCCAGCCACGACACCCGGTCCGCCCGCGCGGCGATCGCGCTCGAAAAGCCGCCGGTCTTCGATCATCCATCCGCCGATCTGGCGGCCTACGCCCGCCGTTGGCAGGCCGCGGCCAGGCAGGCCACGAATGTCAACATGCTTTACGAAAGGTCCTCCCCATGAGCACTCAACACACCGATATTGCAGCGTTGCGCCGCGATATGGTCGACACCTGCCGCAAGATGAATGCCAGCGGCATCAATCAGGGAACGGCGGGGAACCTCTCCGTGCGAACGACCACCGGTTTCCTCGTTACGCCGTCCTCCCTTGCCTATGACACGATGACGCCGGACGATCTGGTCGAGATGGATTTCGACGGCACCTATGCCGGCCGCCGGCCGTCGTCGGAATGGCGTTTCCATCGCGACATTCTGAAGAACCGTCAGGATATCAATGTCGTGCTGCACTGCCACTCGATCTACGCCACGACGCTTGCCTGCCATCACAAGGCCATCCCGAGCTTTCATTACATGACCGGCGTTGCGGGCGGTACGACGGTGCGGTGTGCCGAATATGCCACCTTCGGGACGCAGGCCCTGTCGGATCATGCGCTGGTGGCGCTGAAAGACCGGCTCGCCTGCCTGCTCGGTCAGCACGGCCAGATTTCGCTTGGCAAGACGCTGGAAGGCGCGCTCTGGCTGGCGATCGAAATCGAGACCTTGTCACGCATGTATGTCCAGGCTTTGACGCTCGGCGAGCCGCCGGTGTTGCCGGACGATGAAATGGCACGGGTGATCGAGCAGATGCGCAAGATGAGCTATGGCCATGCGCCGGATGCCGAGGGGGTCAACGACATCGCCCGGCAGCGGGCGCTGTCCTGACCCGGCGGGTGACGCCTGCCAATGGCCAGCGGCCATGATCAGCCGGAAAGGCCGTAGACCTTTTCGAGCATTTCCCAATTCTCGTCCATCGCATAGGTGGGCGAGAGGAAAGGGATGCTGAAATGGCCAAACCGGATCGACAGTTGCCGCTCGGCAATGTCTTCGTCGACGCCGGCAATCCGGTTGAGATAAAGCACGGAGGCAAGGCCGGTCCGGTCGGCGCCGGATTTGCAGTGGATGAGAATGGGTGTCGGCGCGTCGCGCAACAACGTGACGAGCTTGTGGGCTTCTTCGACGCTCAATTCTCGTGTCGCCGACATCTTGAAGTCGATATGCTTAATACCGAGGGCGGCGGCGGCGGCGACCTCGTTCTTGTACCATGAAGCAGCCTCGCTGCTGCCGCGCAGGTTGACAATGGTCTTGATGCCATAGCGCTGCGCATAGTCGGCAACCTGCAGGGCTGTCGGCTGGTTCGAACGATAGAGCGTGCCGGGCAGCACTTCGGAAAAATTCCCCGCAGCCTGAATGGCAAACAGATAGGCTCCCAGCCCCAGGGCTGCCACGCAGCCTGCCAGTCCAGCCAGCTTGACGATTTTGTGCATTATCTCACCAGCGTCCGCTTCGATGGACTGACCATTGGCGTTTTGGCTGACAACAGCCTGAACGGCGTGCAATGGTGTCCGGGGAGAGGCTTGAAGGAATGCGTGAAATATATTTCAATGTATGAATTATATTGACAGTGCTTCGCCGTTACGATTATCTGCCCATACCGGACTTCGAGGAGGAACTCCGGTCTTCATTGGATCATCGGGCCGCCGCTCAGGCGCCGCCGGGTATTTGGGAGGGGCTTCGGCCTCAAGGAGGAATCTTGCGCAAATTTCTAAGCACGACCGCATTGGCGGTCCTTGCATCCACGCTGTTCGCTGGTGCGGCCGCTGCTGAAACGGAAAATCCGTTCCGCTGCAAGCCGGGCGAAAAATACGTCATGAACGTCATGGTTTCGGGCGTCGAATACTGGTTCCCGGTCTATGAAATGTTCAAGCAGGCCGGCCAGCAGCTCGGCTGCGAGACGGCCTATACCGGTACGCCGGAATATGACGTCAACAAGCAGATTGCCACGTTCGACCAAGCACTGGCCCAGAACCCGGCCGGTATCCTCGTTCACCCGATGAACTCCGACCCGTTCATCGAGCCGATCAACCGCGCCATCGATCAGGGCACGGCCGTCGTCACGTTTGCAGCCGATGCGCCGCTTTCCAAGCGCATCTCGTTCATCACCTCGGACAATACCCGCGAAGGCACCTATGCCGCTGACGCGATCGCTGAAAAGATGGGTGGCAAGGGTGAGTATGCGGTTCTGGAAAACCCGGGCCAGGACAACCACGACAAGCGCATTGCAGCCTTCATTGCCCGGATGGGCGAAAAATATCCGGACATGAAGCTGGTCGGCCGTGCGGCATCCAACCAGGATCCGACCAAGGCCTATCAGGCGCTTTCGAGCCTCATCCAGGCCAATCCGAACCTTGGCGCGGTGTTCATGCCGGAAGCCAACTCGGCCATTGGCGCTTCGCAGGCCAACAAGGAAAACGGCGGCAAGATCCTCGTCATGTGCGCAGACGTCAACGCCAACATTCTCGACATGATCAAGGCCGGCGAAGTGTTTGGCTCGATCAACCCGAACCAGGGCATGCAGGGTTACATGGGCTTCATGCTTCTGTGGCTTGCCAAGCATCCGGAACTGATCGATCCGATGAACGACGCCAAGCGCGCCGCCTTCAACCCGATGAGCATCCCGTTTGTCGATAACGGCCTGTCGATCGTCACCGCCGACAATGCCGACGACTTCTACTGGGACAAGTACCTGAAGCGGCGTGGTACGAAGGGCATCGAGGAGTAAGCCTTTTGAACCGGCTGTCCGGGGCATGAAGCCCCGGGCAGCCACCGCAAGCGTATGAGGGAGCATGTCATGGCGTCCGTGCCGGTCTTGGAAATTCGCAATGTCAGCAAGCACTTCGGTGCCGTGAAAGCGTTGACGGATGTGAGCTTTCGTCTGGAGAAGGGCGAGGTTCATGCGCTCTGCGGTGAAAACGGCGCAGGCAAGTCGACGCTGATGAACATCATTGCCGGTGTGCTGCAGCCGACCGAGGGCGAAGTGCTCGTCGATGGTGCGCCTGTAAAAGTGACGTCGCCCTCCGTGGCGCAATCGCTCGGGCTTGGTCTCGTGCATCAGGAAATCGCACTCTGCCCCGATGCAACGGTAGCAGAAAACATGTTCATGGCCGCCACCAACCGCCGCCGCTCGCCGTTCATGAATTATGGCAGGCTGGAGCGGGAGGCTCAAGGTGTGATGAACCGGCTGGCGCCGATCGACGTGCGCCAGAAGGTGGCCGAGCTGCCAATTTCCAGCCAGCAGCTGGTCGAGATCGCCAAGGCGCTGACGCTCGATTGCCGCGTGCTGATCTTCGACGAGCCGACGGCGGCCCTAACGGAATCGGAAACGCAGGTGCTGTTCGGGATCATCCGCGATCTGAAGGCGCAAGGTATCTCGATCATCTATATCAGCCATCGCATGGCCGAAATTTTTAGCCTGTGCGACCGGGTCACGGTGTTTCGCGATGGGCGTTACGTCTCGACGGAGAATGTCGCGGACCTGACACCGGACGATATTGTTCGCCGCATGGTCGGGCGCGAAATCACCCAGCTTTATCCGGAAAAGCAGACGGCGAGCGAGCGGACGAACGAAACCATTTTGAGCCTCGGCAAGCTAGGCGATGACAGCCGCTTTCACGATGTCAGCTTCGACTTGCGCAAGGGCGAAATTCTAGGCATCGGCGGTCTGATCGGATCGGGCCGCACGGAGATTGCAGAAGGCATTTGCGGCTTGCGGCAGGTGACCGAAGGCGACGTGAAGCTGCATGGGCAGCGGCTGAACGCCCGATCCTATGCTGAGGCCGTCAAGGCCGGCGTCGTCTATCTCTCGGAAGACCGCAAGGGCTCAGGCGTTTTTCTCGATCTGTCCATCGCCCAGAATATTGCCGTTCTCGACCTGAAATCGCTGACGGGACCATTGGGCCTTCTGAATTCCAAGACGGAGGCGGAGCGCGCCCGCGATCTGACCAAGCGGCTTGGCGTGCGGATGGGCGGTATCGACATGCTAGTCTCGTCGCTGTCGGGCGGCAACCAGCAGAAGGTGGCGATTGCCAAGCAGCTGGCGGTCAATCCCAAAGTCATTTTGATGGACGAGCCGACACGCGGCATCGATGTCGGCGCCAAATCGGAAATCCACCGGCTGCTGCGCGATCTCGCGCGCTCCGGCATCGGCATCGTCGTCATCTCGTCGGAACTGCCGGAACTGCTCGGTCTCTGCGACCGGGTACTGGTGATCCGCGAGGGCACGGTTGCCGGCGAGGTCGAAGGCGAGACAATGACGGAAGAGGCGATCATGCGGCTCGCGTCCGGTGTCGGCCATAACAATTCAAAGGCATCAGAGCATGCCGCATAAAGAACAAGCAGGGGCAGGAGACAAGGTCATGGCGGACGCTACAATGGCAACGGCACATCAGGCGCGCGCGCCCGGCTGGAAACGTCTGGGGAAAATGCGCGAGGCGGGTTTGATCGCGATCATCCTGGCGCTCTGCATCGTCATGAGCTTTGCCTCGCCGCACTTCCTGACGCTTGGCAACTTCCGGGCCATGCTGATGTCGTTCTCGGTCGAAGGCATCGTCGTTGTCGGGATGACCATCCTGTTGATCGTCGGCGGTATCGACCTGTCGGTCGGCTCGGTGGTCTGCTTCTCGATGGTGCTGTCGGGCTCGCTGTTCCTGATGGGGCTCGATCCCTGGAGCGCATCGCTGATCGGCATCATCGCCAGCGGCATGATCGGCGGCGTCATGGGCTTCTTCGTGACGGTGGTGGGGCTCAATCACTTCATTACATCGCTTGCGGCCATGGTGATCGTGCGCGGCATCTGCCTGATCATCACCAAGGGCACGCCGCTGTCGCTGTTTACCTTGCCGCCGTCGTTCAAGGCGGTCGGGCAGGGGACGTTTTCTGGCATCCCCTATGTCATCCTGATCTTCGTCGCCGTTGTCGTGCTGTTCGATTTCCTGCTGCGCCGGGCAACGGCGTTCCGCAAGGTGTTTTACACCGGCAGCAACGAGAAGGCGGCGCTCTATTCCGGCATCAAGACCAATCAGGTGAAATTCTGGGTCACCGTACTCTGCGCGACGCTCTCAGGTGTTGCCGGCGTCATCTACATGTCGCGCTTCGGTGCCGCGACCCCGACCTTCGGCGTTGGCATGGAACTCAATATCATCGCAGCTGCGGTGATCGGCGGCGCCTCGCTCAACGGTGGTTCCGGTACGATCCTGGGTGCGATCCTCGGCATCGCTCTGCTCTCGGTCGTCACCAGCTCGCTGATCCTGCTTGATGTGTCCGTCTATTGGCAAGACATGATCAAAGGTTGCATTCTGCTCGCAGCTGTTTCAATCGACCATTTCCTGCACAAGCGGAAGGCTGCCTGATATGTCGCCCAATAGGCCGATTGCCAAATTGAAACCCGCCAATGCTCCGCGCGAGGAAATCGTCATTGCACGGCAGATGCACCAGGCTCTGGTCCTGCATTTCCTCGAGGGGCTGACCCAGGCGCAGATTGCCGACCAGCTCGGCATCTCGCACGCCACCGTCAACCGGCTGATCAAGCGCGGCCGTCAGTTGGGCCTCGTCGAAATCAAGATCAAGTCGCCGGTCGAGCCGCTGGTGGATATGGAAGAACAGCTTCTGGCGCTCGGCGGTATCGGCCGCGCCGTGGTGGTGCCGACGGTGTCGGACAATCCGCAGACAGCGCTGCAGGCGGTCGGCGAGGCCGCAGCCCGGCTGCTGCTGGAAGAGATTATCGATGGCGACACAATCTGTATTACCGGTGGCAAGGGCGTCAGCGCCGTCGTTGCCGGACTGCAGGCGCAACGCCGCTTCGATGTTGAGGTGATCCCGGCGACCGGCTGCGTCCAGGGCAAGCATTACACCGACGTCAACCACGTCTCGACGATGATGGCCGACCGGCTGGGCGGGCGGTCCTATCAGATCCATGCGCCGCTGTTTGCCGATAGTGCGGCCGAGCGCGGCATGCTGATCAACATGCGTTCCGTTGCCGACGTGTTCAAGCGGGCCCGTGAGGCGAAGATCGCTGTGGTCGGCATCGGTTCGATCCTGTCGGATGACTCAAGTTACTACGACCTGCATCCGTCTTCGAGCACGGACCGCGCCGCCATCGAGCGCTCCGGCGCATCGTGCGAACTGCTGGCGCATCTGCTCGATAGTCGGGGCCAAGTCTGTGACTACAGCCTCAACCGGTCGCTGGTGTCGCTGACGCTGCCGGAATTTGCCTCGATCCCGACGAAGATCGGTGTGGCGAGCGGGCCCAACAAGGCAGGGCCGATCCTCAGTGTTCTGAGGGGCAATCATCTCGATACGCTGGTGACCGACGAGGCGACGGGTGCGCGGGTACTGGCATTGGCGAATGGCGAAGGAAAATGGGCATGAGCGGACAACAGTTGACACGCGAGATCGGTACATCCGGCGTTTCCGCCTCGGCGGTCGGGCTCGGCACATGGGCGATCGGCGGCTGGATGTGGGGCGGGACGGATGAGGCGGAATCCATTGCCGCGATCCAGGCTTCGCTCGATGCAGGCGTAACGCTGATCGATACGGCGCCGGCCTACGGGCTTGGCCGCTCGGAGGAGATCGTCGGCAAGGCGCTGACCGGCCGCCGCGACAAGGCTGTAATCGCCACCAAATGCGGTCTTGTCTGGCATACGCAGAAGGGCCGGCATTTCTTCGATCAGGATGGCAAGCCGGTCCACCGTTATCTCGGCCGCGACGCGATCCTGCATGAGGTCGAGAAGAGCCTGAAGCGGCTCGGGACCGATTGTATCGATCTCTACATCACCCATTGGCAGGACCCGACGACACCGGTCGAAGAGACGATGCGGGCACTGGAAGACCTGCGCACTTCCGGCAAGATCCGGGCGATCGGGGCAAGCAATGTTAGCAAAGACGATCTGAATGCCTATATCGCCGTTGGCGGTCTCGATGCGATTCAGGAGCGGTTCAGCATGATCGATCGCGAGATCGAGGTGGATCTGCTGCCTGTGACGAAAGCCAACGGCATCGCGACGCTCAGTTATTCTTCGCTGGCGCTGGGGCTTCTGTCGGGCACGATCGGTCCGGAACGGGTGTTTTCCGGCGACGATCAGCGCAAGGACAATCCGCGTTTTTCGGTCGAAAACCGCAAGAAGGCGGCGGCCTTGGCGGATGCCATCCGGCCGGTCGCGGAAAAGCATGAGGCCAGCATCGCCCAGACCGTGATTGCCTGGACGCTGGCCCAGCCCGGCGTGACCTTTGCGCTGTGCGGCGCGCGCAATCCGGCGCAGGCGATCGACAACGCGCGGGCTGGCACGATCCGGCTGGATGCGGCCGATCTCGCGGCCATCGATACGGCGATAGCGGCGAAACTGACTGATATGGACAGGTAGCGGATCGCCATCATGAAACGTGAAGAAATATTGGACGGGCTCCGTCAGAGCCCGAAGGTGGACGTGTGTGTCATCGGCGGCGGCATCAACGGCATCAGCGTCTTCAGAGAGCTGGCGCTGCAGGGGCTGAACGTACTGCTCGTCGAAAAGCACGATTATTGTTCCGGCGCCAGTTCGGCCCTGTCGCGCATGGTGCATGGTGGCCTCCGCTATCTGGAAAATGGCGAATTCAAGCTGGTGCAGGAATCGCTCGCCGAGCGGGACCGGCTGTTGCGCAACGCGCCGCATTATGTGGCGCCGTTGCCGACGACGGTGCCGGTCTTCGATATCTTTTCCGGTCTCGGCAATGGCCTCGTGCGGTTCCTTGGCTTGAGCCGCCGCCCAAGCCGCCGCGGCGCCATCGCCATCAAGGCGGGCTTGAGCATCTATGATTTCCTGACGCGCAAGAGGGCGATGATGCCGCGCCACCAGTTTCGCGGACGGCGTTCGACGCTCAGCAAATGGCCGGCCCTTCACCCGGGCATCAAGAGTTCCGCCACCTATTTCGACGCCTGGGTCAGTCATCCGGAACGGCTTGGCATGGAACTGTTGCAGGACGGTCTTTTGGCGGCATCCGGAGCGGTGGCGCTGAACTATGCGGAGCTGCGTCGCACGGAAGACGGCCGGTATCGCGTGGAAGACCAGATTGGCGGTGCATCCGTTGCCGTTGAACCGGCCCTGATCATCAATGCCACTGGCGGCTGGATCGATATCGCCAACCAAGGCCTGTTTTCGGCGGACGCGCTCCCCGCACCGCTGATGGGCGGCACCAAGGGGTCGCATTTGATCATCGACAATGACACGCTGCGCGACGCGCTTGCCGATCACATGATCTACTACGAGAACGAGGACGGGCGGATCTGCATCCTGTTTCCCTATCTCGGCAAGGTACTCGTCGGTTCCACCGATATCCGCGTCGATGATCCGGAAACCGTGCGCTGCGAGGCCGACGAGCGCGATTACATCCTGCAATCGCTCGCCTTCGTGCTGCCGGATATCAAGATCAGGCCGGAGGAGATCGTCTTCCAGTTTGCAGGCGTGCGGCCGCTGCCAGCCAGCAACGACAGCTTTACCGGCCGCATTCCGCGCGATCATTTCTGCACGGTCGTGGAGCCGAAGGACGGCGGCCCGCCGGTCCTGTGCATGATCGGCGGCAAGTGGACGACTTTTAGGTCCTTCGGTGAACTCGCGGCCAACATGGCCCTGGAACGGCTGGACAGAAGCCGTCAGGTTTCGACAACCGACCGGCCGATCGGCGGCGGACGGGCCTTTCCGGCCAATGCGCCGGTCTGGCTTGCGAATGCCGCAACCGCCAAGGGGCTTTCCGGGCACCGCATGGCCGAGCTGTTTGCCCGCTATGGCACCGATGCCGAAGCCGTCGCCGGGTTCATCGTTGCAAGCCCCGATGCAGCGCTGCCGCACGCCGGTTATTCGGTACGCGAATTGCAGTTCCTGATCCGCGGCGAAGCTGTCGAGCATCTCGACGATCTGCTGTTGCGCCGGACGGCGCTGGCAATTTCGGGGGAACTGTCGCTGGATATGGCCGATGCCGTGCTGGATCTGCTGGCGCAGGAAAAACACTGGACACCGGCGCAGCGCGCCCATGAGCGCAGCCGTTTTCTCACCCTTCTCACCGGGCGCCATGGCGTCGACGAAGACATGCTTTCCGCAAGGAACGAACCAAGGAGCACAGAATGCGAAACAACAGCAAAGTCCGGATGAACCGGCTGTTCGGCAATGGCCGCTGCCTCGACGTGGCGATCGACCACGGCGTCTGCAACGAGCCGTCCTTCCTCGACGGACTGGAAAACATCGAGGCGGTCGTCAAGGCGCTGGTGTCTGCCGGGCCGGATGCGATCCAGATGAACTATGGCCAGGCAGACCTGCTGCAGGATATCCCCGGCAAGGACAAGCCGGCGCTGGTGATGCGCATCGACATGGGCAATCCCTATAACCGCATCCGCCATCGCGACATGTGGGCGGTGTTGCAGAACGAGGCCGAGCCGCTGATCGGCGCGATCGAAATGGATGCGGCCTGCGTCGTCGTCAACCTGTTCATGCTGCCGGACGAGCCGGACCTGTTCCGCCAGTGCGTGCAGAACATTTCCCGCGTGCGCGCCGATTGCGACAAGTACGGCATGCCGCTGATGATCGAGCCGCTGGTGATGCAGCCGGTCACGGAAAAGGGCGGCTACATGGTGGATGGCGATGCCGACAAAATTGTCACCTTGACGCGGCTGGCGCGGGAAATGGGCGCCGATATCATCAAGGCGGACCCGACCGACAACGCCGCGGATTTCCATCGCGTGGTGGAAGCGGCGCGCTGCCCGGTTCTGGTGCGCGGCGGCGGCAAGGAAGATTTGCAGGCCGTGTTTGATAAATCCGCGGCCTTGATGCAGCAGGGCGCCATGGGCATGGTCTATGGGCGCAACATCTATCAGCATGCCAATCCGAGTGCCGTGGTGCGCGGCCTGATGGCGATCATTCATGACGGCGCAAGCGGCGAACAGGCTTTTGCGCGTTATCAGCAGGGGTAAGGAGCAGGTTCTTTCTTCTCCCCAACGGGGAGAAGTGCCGAGCTTAGCGAGGCGACGAGGGGCGGCGAATTCCGAGTGTGCCGTCCCCCTCATCCGGCCCTTTGGGCCACCTTCTCCCCGTTGGGGAGAAGAGGAAGTAAGGCCTGTGTTTTCGGCCCGATCCGCGCAAAACTGTCAGAGCCTTGGGAGGGGTTTAGAATGAAAGACTATCTTTTGGGGCTCGACGCCGGAAACACCGTCATCAAGGCGGTTATCTTTGACCGGGCGGGCAACGAAATCGCGGCTGCTGCCGAAGGGGGGCACAGCCGCATGCCGCACCCGGGCCATGTCGAGCGCGGTCTGGATGAACTCTGGACCAATGCGCGGCAGGTCATTCGCGCCTGCATCGAAAAGGCGAAGATCCAGCCGCAAGAAATCGCCGCCATCGGTTGCGCCGGGCATGGCAACGGCCTCTATGCGCTCGATCGCGATGGCGCGCCGCTGATCGGCATCCAGTCGCTCGACACGCGGGCGTCCGGCCTGGTCGACGAATGGCGTGGATCGGGCGTCGGCGAACGGACCTATCCGATTGCCCGCCAGCGTCCGTGGCCGTCGCAAACGCCGACCCTGCTTGCCTGGCTGAAGCGCTACCGGCCGGAGCAGTTCAGCCGTATCGGCACGGTGTTCTTCTCCAAGGATTTTATCGTCAACCGCCTGACCGGCGAGCGGGTCAGCGAGGTCTCCGACATGTCCGGCGCGGGGCTGCTTGATCTTGCCGAGCGCCGCTACGACAAGGCGTTGATGGAGGCCTATGGCCTCGGCGATTGTTTGGACCTTCTGCCGCCGCTGATCGAAAGTGCGGATATTGCCGGCACGGTGACGGAAGAGGTTGCTGCGCAAACCGGTCTCGCCGCCGGCACACCGGTGGTTGGCGGGCTGTTCGATGTCGTCGCCTCGGCACTCGGATCAGGCGTGACACGCACCGGCAGCGCCTCGATCATCGCCGGGACCTGGAGCATCAACCAGGTGATCATCGACGGTCCCGATCTTGATGGGCCGGTCTTCATGTCATCGACCTTCGATCGTAGCCGCTATATGGCGATGGAAAACAGCGCCACTTCGGCCGCCAATCTCGAATGGCTGGTCAGGGAGTTTTTCGAAGGCGAGCACGCGGACGGCGTTTCGCCCTTCGATGCAGCTTGCGCGCTGGCCGGGGCCGTTGAGCCCGCGGCGGACGATCCGCTCTATCATCCCTATCTCTACGGCGCTCAGCAGGATGGCCATGCGCGGGCCGGTTTCTACGGCATTGCCGGCTGGCACACCAAGGGCCATCTCGTGCGGGCGCTGCTTGAAGGCGTTGCCTTTGGTCATCGCGCCCACATCGAGACGATCCGCAAGGCGGGTGCGGTGTTCAACGAAGCGGCTCTCTCCGGTGGCGGATCGCGCAGTTTGATCTGGCCGCAGATCTTCGCCGATGTGCTGGGCGTTCCCGTCACTGTTGCCCGCTCGCGCGAAACCGGTGCGCTGGGCGCGGCGATTGCGGCCGGAACCGGCGTCGGCATCTTTGAGAATTTCGGTGCCGGTGCCGCAGCGATGGTGCGCACCGAGCGGCATTATCGTCCGAACGTCTCGCTTGAGGCACATTATATCAGGCGTTACGCTCTCTATACCGATATTGCCGAGGCGATGGGGCCGCTCTGGCGGCGTCTGACGGCGGTTGAGCCTGTTGTTGCTGGAGTGGCGGCGTGAACATGCATGTGAATGACCAGGTCTTGGATGCAGGAACCTACGACTTCATCGTCGTCGGGGCGGGATCGGCTGGATGCGTTCTGGCCAACCGGCTCTCGGCCGATCCGAAAAACCGCGTGCTTTTGCTCGAGGCTGGCGGCAGCGACCGGTATCACTGGGTGCATGTGCCGATCGGCTATCTCTACTGCATGGGCAATCCGCGCACCGACTGGATGATGAAGACGGCGGCGGAGGCGGGGCTGAACGGCCGGTCCTTGCCTTATCCGCGTGGAAAAGTGCTCGGCGGCTGCTCATCGATCAACGGCATGATTTATATGCGCGGCCAGGCCGCGGATTACGATGGGTGGCGGCAGGCCGGCAATACCGGCTGGGGCTGGGACGATGTTCTGCCCTACTTTCTGAAATCCGAGGACAACTATCGCGGCAAGTCGGGGATGCACGGGGCAGGCGGCGAATGGCGGGTGGAAAAACAGCGGCTGTCCTGGCCGATCCTGGACGCTTTTCGCGATGCTGCCGAAGAGCTCGGTATTCCGAAAACCGACGATTTCAATGATGGCGACAACGAGGGTTCCGGTTATTTCGAGGTCAACCAACGCGGCGGCCTGCGTTGGAACACCACCAAGGCCTTCCTGCGCCCGGCGATGAAGCGGGCCAATCTGCGGGTGCTGACCGGGGCGGAAACCGAGCGGCTGGAGTTCGACGGCAAGATGGTGACCGGTGTTCGGTTTCGTTTGAACGGGCAGACGCATTTCGCCCGCGCCAGCCGCGAGGTCATCCTGTCGGCCGGAGCGATCAATTCGCCGAAAATCCTGGAGCTTTCCGGGGTCGGCCGTCCGGATGTGCTGTCAGCTGCCGGACTGAACGTCGGTCATGCGCTTCCGGGCGTCGGCGAAAACCTGCAGGATCACCTGCAGATCCGCACGGTGTTCCGCATCGAGGGCGCCAAGACGCTGAACCAGCTCTATCACAACCTGTTCACCCGGGCGGGCATGGGGCTTGAATATATGCTGCGCCGCTCCGGGCCGCTGTCGATGGCGCCGAGCCAGCTCGGCATCTTTGCCAAGAGCGATCCGGCCGTTGCGACCGCCGATCTGGAATACCATGTGCAGCCGCTGAGCACCGACCGGCTCGGCGAACCGCTGCACAAGTATCCGGCCGTCACCGTATCGGTCTGCAACCTGCGGCCGGAAAGCCGGGGGACCGTGCATGTTGCCGGGCCTGATCTTTCCGCCGCCCCGGAAATCCGCCCGAATTACCTTTCGACCGCCGGGGACCTGATCGTTGCGACCAATTCCATCCGCCATGCCCGTCGCTTGATGGAAGCCGGTGCGATCGCCAAATACCGGCCGCAGGAGATGTTACCGGGTATAGAGTACCAGAGCGAAGAGGACCTGATCCGCCGTGTCGGCGATATCGCCACGACGATCTTCCATCCCGTCGGCACCTGCAAGATGGGGAGCGATCCGACGGCCGTGGTCGATCCGCAATTGCGGGTGCATGGCCTCTCGAAACTGCGGATCGTCGATGCCTCGATCATGCCGTCGATCGTCTCTGGCAACACCAATTCGCCTGTCATCATGATCGCGGAAAAGGCGGCGGAGCTGATTGCCTCGGCTCGATAGGCATCCGATACAACCAGCGACGAGTGGTTGCCTGAGCGGCAAACCTGATGCGCCGGGATTTTACGGCGTATCGGGAGCGTCAGCAAAGCTCCGATAGGCCATGCGCTTGTAGGCTTCGATGAGGGCGCGGCCTTCCGGCTCGCCGGTCGAGATCGCCAGCCGCATGACGCACTCGCAGAAATACATCACCAGCAAGGCCGACGCCTGAAGCTTGTCGACGTTCTCGCCCGGCAGCGCGCGCTTCAGCGCCGTGGTGAGAAGGATGGCATTCTGCCGGCTGGCCTCTAGCTCGATCTCGCGCAGGGTCTTGTCCGCCTGCATGGCCGACCAGATGTCGCGGATCACCGGCTCGGCCAGGAAGATCCCGTAATATTCGTCGATCAAAACCGAGAAGGCCTGCTGCAGGTCTTCGATCGTCTGCACATCGGCAAGGCCATCGGTAATGCAGGTGCGCGAGATGGCATTGTAACGCTCGGCCAGCGTCCGGATGATCGCCGCCTTGTCGGGAAAATACTGGTAGAGCGAACCGATCGAAATGCCGCTCAGCTCGGCCACTTCGCTCATCCGCATCGTGTCGCTGCCACGCTCGGCAATCAGCCGGGAGGCGCTCGACAGAATAAGCTCGACCCGTTCGCGGCTGCGCTTTTGCGTCGGTGATTTGCGCATTGCCCCTTCGTCTTCCGGTGCCGGCGAGGGGGCTGTCTGGTCCAGAGCCAAGGGTCATCCTTTCGATATTTCGCTTGACGATCAAAATACGAGGGTTTATCACATTTAGCAAATGTGAGGATTACTCATATTGATGGGATCCAAGGGAGCAGGATGATGAGCGCAGACGAAACAATTGTGATCCTGGGCGGTGGCGGCAAGACCGGCCGGAGGGTGGCGGAGCGCCTGACAGCAAAGGGCAAGGACGTGCGGCTTGCGTCGCGCTCGACCGCTCCGGCATTCGACTGGACCGATCCTTCGGGCTGGGCGGCAGCGCTCGAAGGTGCCGATGCCGCCTATGTCAGCTACCAGCCGGACCTTGCTGTTCCAGGTGCCGTCGAGGCGATCGGGACTCTCTGCCGGATGGCGGCAGAGAAGGGCGTCAAACATCTGGTCTTGCTTTCGGGACGGGGAGAGGACGAGGCGCTGGCGGCGGAAGAGACGCTGAAACGGTCCGGCGTTGGCTATACCATCATCAGCGCCAGCTGGTTCTTCCAGAATTTCAGCGAGGCTTTTCTGCTCGATGGCATCCAGTCCGGCGAGTTGTTCCTGCCGGTCGGTGCTGTGAAGGAGCCTTTCATCGACGCCGACGATATTGCCGATGTCGCGGTGGCGGCTTTGACGGAGCCGGGACACAAGGGCAAGACCTACGAGGTGACAGGGCCGCAGTTGATGACGTTCGGTGAGGCGGTGGCGGAGATCGCCCGGCAGACGGGGCGTGACATCCGCTTCACGACAGTCGGTATCGATGACTATGCCGCCCTGCTGGAACAGGCGCAGATTCCGGCTGATTATATCGGACTGGTGCGGTATCTGTTCACCAGCGTTCTGGATGGCCGCAACGAGAGCCTGACGGACGGTGTCCTTCAGGCGCTTGGCCGCCCGCCGCGTGCCTTTGCCGATTTCGTGCGCGAAACAGTTGCAACCGGTGTCTGGGAGGACCTCAAATGATTGCCGCACTTTTTCCCTGGCTGATCTTTTCGGCCGTGATCGGCGCCGGGCTCAATGCCGGCCTGTTCTTCATCTTCTCGGTCTGCATCATGGCCGCGCTGGCGCGGCTGCCGGCCGAGCAGGGCATCGCCGCCATGCAGGCGATCAATGTGGTAATCCTCAATCCGTGGTTCCTTTTGGCCTTCATGGGAACGGCGGTTCTGTCGCTGATCCTGGTTGCCGGCGGCTTTATCCATGGCGGGCCGGCGCGGTTCTACCTGATTGCGGGCGGGCTGCTCTTTCTCGGCGGCGTCATCCTGGTGACGATGATCGTCAATGTGCCGATGAACAATGCGCTTGAAGCGTTGCAGCCGGGCAGCGACGAAGCCGCCCGCCTGTGGGCATCCACCACGCTCGTCGACTGGGTCCGGTGGAACCATGTGCGCACACTGTCGTCGATCGGTGCATTGGGCTGCTTCGTCATGGCTTTCCGCACGGCCTGAACGTTAGTGTCTTCTTATCGGGCTGTCTCTTTTGCGCCAGAGGCGGACGTCAAGCTGGCGTCAATGAACCGAAGAAGCCAATGATGCGCGTCAGGCGTTTTTGCTCGGCATCGAGAAAGGCAATATCCAGGCCCTCGGGCAAAGACGATCCGTCAGGCATCACAAACTTCCACGCAAAGCGAGCGACGTCATGATGAACGTCCACGTTACTGGTCCGCACAATGCGAGCCCCCGGATGCCTGCTCTGGATACCGGCGATGTGAGCCAGCAGCTCTTCCGCGCCCGTAGCGTGGACACTCGGGTCCGTATACGTTGCGCCGTCGCTCCAGACCGGTAGCAGCAGCGCCCGTCGTTGCTCGGCGTTTTGCGTAGACCAGGCGGCGCAATATGAATCGACAAGAAACGTCAACAATATTCTATTCCTCTCATATATATCCTTGGCGGTAGGCTTAAAAACGGCGCCCGCTATATTCTGCCTTGTATGCCACAACGCTCATGCGGACTTGCCGAGAAACTGTGATAACGCCGCGAAGTCTTCATGTCGCTGGCCAGCTGCAATCGCCCGTTGGAAGATCGCGTCATAACCGAGGACCACGGAGCGGTCGATTTCACGTGCCTTCATCAGTTCCAGGAGGTGCTGGAATGAGCCGTAGTGTGCAGAAATTGTCGAGAGCGTCTCGTCGTCACTGGCCAACCGGCCGGCATTCGCCCGCTTGATGAGGTCAGCGACAAGTCCCTCGACAACAGGGGCTGTTGCGGCCCACTGCTGCGCCAATTCACCGAGGCTGATCTCTTCGGCCTGACACACAGCGATCGCATGCAGCGTTCCAAAAAGTGCGCCCCACATCAGCGCAAGCAGCGCGCTATCAAGCGCGTTCGCGCGTCCCGCTTCCTCCCCGATATGCTGGACATTGCCGCCCAAGGCACGGAACATGTCCTCGTTGGCGCCGAAAGCCTCACCTGACCCCGAGACCAGGATCGTCCCTGCATCCGTGCCGATGAAATCCGGCGTGGCCATGATCGCGCCATCGAGATAGCTGGCTCCATGCTTCGCCCACCATTCAGCTGCGTCGCGGGCGCCGTGCGGCGTTCCCGAGGTGAGCTCAACGATCAGTTTGCCGCGAACGGCTGAAGCAATGGCGTCGTTATGCAGAATTGCTGTTGTTGCCCGGTAGTCGCTGACATTCACGATGATAATCTCTGCCGCATTGACAGCTTCCAGTACGGATGCCGCGACAGTCGCGCCGAGCGCGGCCAGTGGTTCGGCCTTTTCGATCGTCCTGTTCCAGACCGTCGTCCGATGCCCCGCCTGAAGCACGGCCCGGGCGAGTGCCGATCCCATACGGCCGGTTCCCAAAATTGTGATTGAACGCTTCAGGCTCACTCTCCATATCCATTTGTGCAAAGCGGCGGGCTTTTGCTGTGACTGTGTGGAGGTACGCTGAAACGGGCGCCGCACAATACGCACCTGGGCGTAAGTGGTCACCAGACGGTAAGGAGAGCACTATGAATAAATCGGCAGACAATGGCTTTGCAGCGGCAATCAAGATGGTCGAAGGAAAGTGGAAAGTAGATATACTTTGCGAACTCGGAACGGCATCTCGCAGATTTGGCCGATTGAAGCAGGCGCTTTCCGGCATCAGTGAAAAGATGCTGGCGCAACAACTGCGGGAACTGGAGGCCGACGGCCTTGTCGACCGGAAGGTTTTTTCCGAGGTTCCCGTGAAGGTCGTCTATTCGCTGACAGAACGGGGCTCGGCGCTCAACGCAGCAGCAGGTTCGCTTTGTCTCTGGGCCGAGAAGTTCGGCCTTCCCAACTGCACTGAAATCGCCAATGGCGCACATGCGGACGCCCGCTAGGGGCCGAAAACCGGTCCACCAATGGTGCTAGATCTTGCGGCATGACCATCAATCCAGCGCGTTGGCCCGCGTTTTCAGGATCGCCGAAAAACGTGGGTCGAAGGCGCGGCTGATCGGTTCGGCGGCTGCGCCCAGCGCCACCGACCATGGGTCGGTCATGCCCAGTTGGAGCCGGGGGATCGACCGGCCCGGGCGGTTGGCGTTCGACGGCAGCAGGGGATGGATGGCCTCCAAAAGCTTGCGGGTCAGCGCTTCCGGCCCGCTGGAACACAGGATGACGGTCTGCGGATCGAAGATCGTCTCGATGATCTGCACGCCCCAGCGCAATTCCTCGGCAGCGGCATCGATCCAGCCTGCAATCGCGGGGTCGCCTTCACTCACCAGCCTGTTCAGCCGGTCGGGAAGGCCGGGGTCGGATGGATCGGCACCGAGATGCTGGTAGAGCGAGGCCAGCGATGCGCGGTGCTCGAGCGATGTTCGGTCCGGACGCTGTCGGGTTGGCGGTAGAAGCACCATGCCGATTTCTCCGGCATTGCCATTGTCGCCGGCATAAAGCTCGCCGTTCAGAATGAGCCCGGCGCCGATACCATAACCGACGTAAAGGCAGACGGCGTGATCGATGCCATGGGCAGCGCCGACCATGCGCTCGGCCGTGGCGCAAGCCGCCGAATCGTTTTGCAGGGCGACTTCAAGCCCGGTGCCGGCTGCCAGCGTTTCGAGCAGCGGAAAATTCTGCCAGGCCGCCATCATCCACTGATCGTCATTGTCGGTTGCAAGCCCAAATGGACCCGGCATGGCAACGCCGAGGCCGACCAGCCGTTTCTCGGCCTGTTCGGCACTACTGGCAAGTTCGGTTCGGACATGCTCGATCAGGTCGAGAATGACCTTGGCGCCATTGGCCGGGCCGCCCGGCGGCAGGTTTGCCTGGGCACGGACCAGAACGGTGCCGATAAGATCGACCGCGATTGCCCGTGTCACATGCCGGTCGATCTGCAGCCCGATGGCAAAGGCACCGTCCGGCACCAGCCGGTAGGGCGTCGAGGGCTGGCCGCGGCCGTTGCGGACTGCCGCCAGCGAGACCACCAGTCCGTCGCGTTCGAGGTCCTCGATGATGTTGGAGACCGTCTGCTTGGTGAGCTTGGTTGCGCGGGCGAGATCGGCGCGCGACAATTGCCCGTTCAGCCGCAGCGCGTCGATCATGACGCGGCGGTTATGGGCGCTGGTGCCCTCCTGATTGGTGCCGCTCTTGGCCCGGATCGGTCGCATCTCGTTCATCCCGCGAAACCCTCTTGACACCATTAGAATATTGAACAAGAATTAAGTCAAAGCAATTGACTTAATAAAAAGAGCCGCAGAGCTTTTAGGGAACGAACGGCATTACGGGACAAGTCCTAGTGGCCGCACAACACTTCGACAAGGCATGCCGGAAGCCGCTTGAGCGGTTTCGCGGAGAGGCGCGCGTTTTGCGGGCCGATAAGACGACTGTTGTTTAATAATGGAGGGAAAAGATATGTTGAAATCCAAACGCAACGCGCTCATGGGCGCCGCTCTGGTCGGTGCATTTTTCGCGACCAACGCCTATGCCGAAACCACGCTCAATGCGTTGTTCATGGCCCAGGCCGCCTATAGCGAAGCCGATGTCCGGGCCATGACCGATGCCTTTGCCAAGGCCAATCCGGACGTCAAGGTCAATCTCGAATTCGTGCCCTACGAAGGCCTGCACGACAAGACCGTGTTGGCGCAGGGCTCCGGCGGCGGCTATGACGTCGTGCTGTTCGACGTGATCTGGCCTGCCGAATATGCCAGCAACAAGGTTCTGGTCGACGTGTCCTCGCGCGTTACCGACGACATGAAGAAGGACGTGCTGCCCGGCGCTTGGACGACGGTACAGTACGACGGCGCCTATTACGGCATGCCGTGGATTCTCGATACGAAATACCTGTTCTACAACAAGGAAATCCTTGAAAAGGCAGGCATCAAGACGCCGCCGAAGACCTGGGACGAGCTGGCCGAGCAGGCCAAGGCCATCAAGGACAAGGGCCTTCTGGCCACCCCGATCGCCTGGAGCTGGTCGCAGGCGGAAGCTGCGGTCTGCGATTACACCACGCTGGTCAGCGCCTATGGCGGCGGCTTCCTGAAGGACGGCAAGCCGGATTTCCAGACCGGCGGCGGCCTCGATGCCCTGAAATATATGGTGTCGAGCTATACGTCCGGCATTTCCAACCCGAATTCCAAGGAATTCCTGGAGGAAGACGTCCGCAAGGTGTTTGAAAATGGCGAAGCCGCGTTCGCACTGAACTGGACCTACATGTACAACCTCGCCAACGCGGGCAAGGACAGCAAGGTGGCAGGCAAGGTCGGCGTCGTTCCGGCTCCGGGCGTTGCCGGCAAGAGCGAGGTTTCGGCCGTCAACGGTTCGATGGGCCTCGGTATCACCGCGACCAGCAAGCATCCGGACGAAGCCTGGAAATACATCACCTTCATGACCTCGCAAGCTGTGCAGAACCAGTATGCCAAGCTCAGCCTGCCGATCTGGGCTTCATCCTATGAGGATGCAGCCGTCAGCAAGGACCAGGAAGAACTGATCGCCGCTGCAAAGCTGTCGCTGGCCGCCATGTATCCGCGCCCGACGACGCCGAAATACCAGGAGCTTTCGACAGCCCTGCAGCAGGCCATTCAGGAAGCATTGCTTGGCCAGACCAGTCCGGAAGATGCCCTGAAGACGGCTGCTGAAAACAGCGGTCTCTAAGGCCCCGGGATTCGCACCCCGTGTTCTAACATCCACCGATCTCCGGGCGGCGGCATCGCTGCCGCCCGGGCTTTCGCATCCCCCTTGCATCCCATGATTTTTTCAGGAAGAGTTGCCCCATGTCCGGGACATCGATGACCACACGTGCATGGCTGCTGATGCTACCGCTGCTCGCCGTCATGATCGCCGTCATCGGCTGGCCGCTCGCCGATACCGTCGGGCTTTCCTTCACCGATGCCAAGCTGGTCGGCACGGCCGGCAATTTCGTCGGCATCGACAATTACGTGAAGACGCTGACGAGCTCCAATTTCCAGCGCACCCTGACGACGACGACGATCTTTGCCGTTATCTCCGTCTTTGCCGAAATGGTTCTCGGCGTTCTGGCGGCACTTCTGCTCAATCAGCAATTTTATGGACGCACCGTCCTGCGTGCGCTGATGATCCTGCCCTGGGCACTGCCGACCGTCGTCAACGCGACGCTGTGGCGGCTGATCTACAATCCGGAGTATGGGGCGCTGAATGCCGCGCTGACCCAGATCGGCATGCTTGATGCCTACCGTTCCTGGCTGGGTGAGCCCGGCACGGCGCTGGCTTCGCTGATCATCGCCGATTGCTGGAAAAACTTTCCGCTGGTGGCGCTGATTGCGCTGGCCGCCCTGCAGGCTGTGCCGCGCGATATCACCGCCGCATCGCTGGTCGATGGCGCCGGACCGTTTTCGCGGTTCCGCTTCGTCATTCTGCCTTATCTCGCAGGTCCGCTGATCGTGGCGCTGGTGCTTCGAACCATCGAGGCGTTCAAGGTATTCGACATCATCTGGGTGATGACCCGGGGCGGACCGGCCAACAGCACACGCACGCTGTCGATCCTCGTCTATCAGGAGGCGTTTTCCTTCCAGCGGGCAGGATCGGGCGCCTCGCTGGCGTTGATCGTCACGTTGCTGGTGGCTGTTCTAGCGGCTGTTTATGCCATGCTTGTCCGGCGTACAGCGGGGAGTACGGCATAATGGAACGCAAGAGCTTCCTGTTTTCCTTTTTCCTCCATGCCTGCGCGCTCTTGCTTGCGGTCATCATCCTTGCGCCGGTCCTGTGGCTGTTCATCATGAGCATCTCGCCGGCCGCCGACCTGACGGCCAAGCCGCTTGTCTGGTGGCCGCAGGCGGTGGATTTTTCACGCTATGCGACGTTGCTTTCCAGCGTTGAAAACAGCGCCGGTGCCGCCTTCGTCGCGTCGCTGACCAACAGCATCCTCGTTGCCGGCATGGCAACCATCGCCGCGCTGGCGCTTGCCATTCCCGCCGCCTGGGCCGTATCACGCACGCCATCCGTCGGCTGGTCGCTGTATATGGTGATCGCCACCTACATGCTGCCGCCGGTGGCGCTGGCGGTGCCGCTTTATTTCGGCCTTGCACATCTGGGGTTGCTCAACAGCGTTTTCGGACTGGCGCTGGTCTATCTCACCATCCTTGCCCCCTTTACCACTTGGCTGATGAAATCGGGCTTTGATGCCATCCCGAGGGAGATCGAGGCGGCGGCGATGATGGACGGGGCAGGGCTGTTTGCAACGCTGCGGATCATCACCCTGCCACTGGCAGCCCCAGTCATGGCGACATCGGCGCTGTTTGCCTTCCTGCTCGCCTGGGACGAATTCTTCTACGCGCTGCTGTTCACGTCCGACCTGCGCGCCAAGACACTGACCGTTGCCATCGCCGATCTCGCCGGTGGCCGGGTCTCTGATTACGGACTGATCGCAACCGCGGGCGTGCTTGCCGCCCTGCCGCCCGTGGTGATCGGCCTCGTCATGCAACGCGCCCTGATCTCCGGGCTCACCAGCGGCGGCGTCAAGGGATGACCATGACCTCTAACGATTACCGCCCGATCGGGCTGCAGGCGATCGATCGCGAAATGGCCCGCCAGAATGCCGATGCGATTGCCTCCTTTGAGAGCGCAGGCGAGAGAGCCAAAGTGATCGCAGCGTCGTTGCGCGAGACCGGCGGCCTGCTTTTGCTCGGTATGGGCGGGTCGCATGCGGTCAATCGCGCGGTCGAGCCGCTATATCGTGCGCTTGGCATAGAGGCGATTGCCATCACATTGTCCGAGCAACTCAGCATGCCGCTTGCGATCGAAGGCCGCACCGTTTTGATCACCTCGCAATCCGGCGAGAGTGCCGAAGTGCTGCGCTGGTTTTCGGAAACCGGCGGGTCCGAAGATACATTTGGCCTGACGCTGGAGGGGACGTCCTTTCTGGCTGGAGCCGCGCCCTGCCTCGTCGGTGCCGGTGGCACGGAACTGGCCTTTGCGGCGACGCGCAGCCTGACGGTCAGTTTCGCACTGCATCTGGCAATCCTTGCGGCGCTCGGCGAAGATCCGACGCCTGCGCTGGCCGTGCTTTCGGCGCCTGTTGAAAATGATGTGACGGCAGCGCTTACGGCTTTTGAAAACATCGCTGCCGTCGTCACGTCCGGCCGCCGCCTGCAGGGACTTGCGGAAGCACTGGCGCTCGGGTTGACCGAGCTTTCGCGCTATCCCTGTTTTTCGCTGGAAGGTGGTCAGCTTCGGCATGGTCCGATGGAAATGCTGGGTCCGAAGGTTGGCGTCGTGCTGTTTCGCGGTGATGACGTGACCACCGATCTGGTGACGGCGATGGCTGTATCGGCGGTGGAGACGGGCTCTCCGGTTATCGTGTTCGATGCCTCCGGAAAGGCGCCTGTGGAAGGGACAGCGACGCTGAGCTTTGCGCCTGCGACGGGGCTTGCGGCCATCTTCTCGATGCTGCCGGTTGCCCAGCGCTTCATGATCGTCTTTGCCGAAGCCCGCGTCGAGAATGCCGGAACGCCGGTGCGCTCCACCAAGATTACCCGGAGCGAATGACATGCGTCCGCTTGCGGTGATCGGAAACGTCAATGTCGACCTGATCCTTGGACCGGCGGCGCCCTGGCCGGAGGCCGGCACCGAGATCATCGTCGATCACGATGAATTGCGGGTCGGCGGTTCGGCCGGCAATGCAGCCCTTGCCTGGAAGGCGCTCGGGGTCGCTTTCGATATCGCTGCCAATACCGGCACCGACGAGTTCGGCCGTTGGCTGCGCGAGTCGTTCGGCTCTCAGGCGGAGAAATGGCCGGTCCGGCCGGAGGGGACGACGCTTTCGGTCGGCATCACCCATCCCGACGGCGAGCGCACATTCTTTACGACCCGCGGACATCTGCCGCGGTTTTCGCTCGATTGTGTGTTTGCAGCCCTCGATGGCGCCCGGTTGTCCGGTGGCTATGCGCTGCTGTGCGGCTCTTTCCTCACCGACGACCTAACGGCGGATTACCCTTATCTGTTCGATTGGGCCGATACACACGGCATCACGCTGGCGCTCGACACCGGCTGGCCGCTCGACGGGTGGACGGAGAGAAACCGGCAGGCGACGCGCGGCTGGCTGTCGCGTTGCGGCTGCGCACTGCTGAACGAGGTGGAAACAACGACACTATCGGGTCTTGCCGACCCCGTTGAAGCTGCCCGTGAGCTCAAGCGTCATATGCCTGTGGATGCCATTGTCGTCGTCAAGCGCGGTCCGGATGGCGCTCTTGCCATCGGTGCCGATGGTGCGCTGGTGTCTGCAACGGCACCGGCGGTCAAGGTCGTCGACACGATCGGTGCAGGCGATGTCTTCAATGCGGCCTTTCTTGCCGCCCTTGCCGAAGGCCTGCCGCTGCAGGAGTGTTTGCAGGCCGGAACTGCCGTTGCCTCGCGCGCCATTTCCACGCTTCCCCGCAACTATGGTGGCCCATTGTTGGCCGCGACCGGAGAGACCGCATGAGCGCGCTCGAAATCGAGAATATCCGCAAGACCTACGGCGCGCTGGAGACGCTGAAAGGCATCGATATATCGCTGGAAAGCGGCGAGTTCCTGGTGCTGCTCGGTTCCTCCGGTTGCGGCAAGTCGACCTTGCTCAACATCATTGCCGGTCTTGCGGAAGCATCGGGCGGCGACATCCGGATCGGTGGGCGCTCTATCCTCGGGGTGCATCCGAAGGACCGTGACATCGCCATGGTGTTCCAGTCCTATGCGCTCTATCCGAACCTCACGGTCCATCGCAATATCGGCTTCGGGCTGGAGATGCGCAAGGTTCCGGCCGCGGAGCGGGAAAAGGCGGTGCAGGAAACGGCCAGGCTGTTGCAGATCGAGAATCTGTTGGACCGCAAGCCGGGCCAGCTTTCTGGTGGCCAGCGTCAGCGTGTGGCGATCGGCCGGGCGCTGGTGCGCAAGCCGCAGGTTTTCCTGTTCGATGAACCGCTCTCAAATCTTGACGCCAAGCTCAGGATGGAGACGCGCACCGAACTGAAACGGTTGCACCAGATGCTCGGCACGACGATCGTCTACGTTACCCATGACCAGATCGAGGCGATGACGCTGGCGACACGGATCGCTGTCATGCGCAACGGCCGGATCGAACAGTTTGGCACGCCGGAAGAGGTGTATGACCATCCGGCGACGCTCTATGTCGCTGGTTTTGTCGGCTCACCGCCGATGAACGTGCTGGATGGCGTGGTGACGGGCGAGGGCGTGCAGCTCGACGGATCGGACGCGGTCATTGCCTTGCCGGCGCGACTGAAGAATGCGGCACCCGTCGGACGGCGCGTCAAGCTGGGTGTGCGTCCGGAAGCGCTTCGCCTTGCTGCGGATGTGGCCGAAAGTCCCGTGCTTGCGGTCGAGATCGAGGTTGTCGAGTTGACAGGCCCGGAACTGGTGATCACCGGCCGGGTAAGTGGACAAAAGGTCACCGCCTGTCTGCCGCCGCGCACCAAGCTGACGGTGGGCATGACGCAGGCCTTTGGTTTTGACGAGGATGCGCTGCATCTGTTCGATGCCCAGACCGAGCTGGCGCTCGGCTGACCGGGCAGCCGGTTAGCGCAGTTTGCAAACAACCCGGCAGGGCTGGTTCCCAACGGCGGCACTATGTTCTAGAACCGCAGCTGATGAAGATCGCATTCTACAGTCCGCTCAAATCCCCCAATCACCCCGTTCCCTCCGGCGACCGGTTGATGGCGCGGCTGTTGATGGCCGCACTTGTGAGGGCGGGGCATCAGGTGGAGATCGCATCGGAGATGCGGGCTTTCCTGCCGGATGCTTCAGCTGATGCGATCGAAACGCGGGCCGGAGCGATGGACGCGGAACGCGCGCGGATTTCGGCGCTCTGGCGTGAGCGCGGCGCGCCGGATATCTGGTTTTGCTACCATCCCTATTACAAGGCGCCGGATCTGATGGGCCCGGCGCTCGCCCGTGAATTCGGCCTTGGTTATGTGACGGCGGAGGCTTCCTATTCGGCACGGCGCAACAATGGGCTTTGGGCGGACATGCAGCAACAGGTGCTGAATGCCGTGAAACAGGCATCGGTGAATATTTGCCTGACCCGGCGCGACCTGGAAGGACTTGCGGCGGCGTCATCCGGCGCGCACCTCGCCGTGTTGCCACCGTTCATCGATCCGGGCTTGTTTCTCGAAAAGCTGCCGCGGCCTGAACCCGGACGGTTGATTACCGTGGCGATGATGCGGTCCGGCGACAAGATGGACAGCTATGTCATGCTGGCCGACGCGCTGTCGCGGTTGACGCATCTGCCGTGGCAATTGTCCGTTGTCGGCGACGGGCCGCGTTCCGCCGATGTGCATGCATTGTTTGCCGGGTTCGATGCGGACCGGATTGTCTGGCACGGCGAAAAATCCGCAACCGAAATCGCCGATCTCCTGTCGGGATCATCGCTCTATGTCTGGCCGGGGTGCGGCGAGGCTTATGGTCTGGCCTATCTCGAAGCACAGGCCGCAGGGTTGCCTGTTGCCGCACAAGAGATTGCTGGCGTGCCGGAGGTAGTGGTGCAGGGGAAAACGGGCCTGTTGACACCGCCGGGAGATGTCGATGCCTATGCGCAGGCGATCGGGCGGCTGCTGACGGATGACGGCGAGCGGACAAGGCTTGCCGGTGCGGCAAGATCCTTTGCGGGCGAGGAGCGTTCACTCGACCGGGCAGCGGCGCGATTGAGTGCCATTCTCGACCAATACATAAAAGCGGGTACGGCATGATGGATGAATTCGAAGCAGCGATCGTTGGCGAGTTGGATCGCTGGCAGCAGGCGGGCAAGGTGGCGCAGTTCTGGCTGCGGGATGACGATGCCATCGAGCCAACGGGAGCCCTCGACCGGTTGCTGGATATATCAAACATTTTCGCGGTGCCGCTGACGCTGGCGGTCATTCCGGCGCATACCGGCACGGCGTTGGCCGGAAGGCTGCAGGCGGAGCCGTTGTGCTCCGTTGCCGTACACGGCTGGGCACATCGCAACCATGCAGGCCCTGACGAGAAGAAGCAGGAACTTGGCCGGCATCGCCCGGCGGAGGATGTGCTTGGCGAATTGAAACGGGGTTTCGACCAGCTTGCTGCGCACTATGGCGGACAGTTTGTGCCTATGCTGGTACCGCCGTGGAACCGGATCGATGCTGGCCTTGTTCCGCACTTGGCCGGGCTCGGCTATCGCGCGCTGTCGGTCTATGGCCCGGAAAAGCCGGCCGCCTTGCCGCTGATCAACACGCATGTGGATGTGATGGACTGGCATGGGACGCGGGGAGGACGTGACCCGCAGGCACTGGCTATCGAGATTGCCGCGCGCTTGCGGTTCATGTTCGATCATGGCGGGACAATGGGGCTTTTGACCCATCATCTGGTGCATGACGCGGCGGTCTGGGATTTCATGCGTGCACTGTTTGCCGTGACCGCGGATCATCCCGCCTGCCGGTGGATCCCGGTTGCGGATATCCTTCGCGAACAGCAGGTCTCAACCGGCTAAGGTTGTCTCATAGATCGATCACCTGGCCGTCGCGGGCGGTAATCGCGCCGTTGAATTCCTGGCCGGCGAGCCGCTGGATTTCATCGAGTTCGATGTCGGTGCGCAGCGGCGAATGGTGGATGAAGGCCACCTGCCTGGCCTTTGCCGTCTTGGCCAGCCGGATGCCCTGCTGCCACGTGGAATGGCCGTAGCCGACATGGCGGTGCATTTCGTCGTCGGTATACATGCAATCGTAGAGGAAGAGATCGCAGCCATCGATCAGGTCGAGCACGGCGGGATCGAGCGTGCCTGGCTTGTGTTCGGTATCGGTCACCAGCGCCACCGCGCGGCCACCCCACTCGACGCGGTAACCGATGGCGCCGCCCGGATGATTGAGGCTGCCGGTGCGGATCGTCACGCCGGGATAGGGAACCAGCGCATCACCGGAGCGGAAATCGCGGCAGTTGATCGAGGCGCGGCAGATATCCGGCTCCACCGGAAACCACGGCGGCCGCATGAATTCGCCGATCATCTGGCGGGTGGACATGCGTCCGGCCAGATGTCCGGACCACAAGGTCACGGAGGCATGTGGGTCAAACAGCGCCGGTAGGTAGGGCAGGCCGACGATATGGTCGTAATGGCAGTGGGTGAAAAACAGGTTGAAATCGGAAACGCCTTCGGACTTCAGCGCCTGGCCTGCCGGCATCAGGCCGGAGCCGGCATCGAACAATAGCCTGTGAGGACCACACTGCATCTCGATGCAGATGGTGTTGCCGCCATAGTTCTGGAACTCGGCCCCCGAGACCGGGAGGCTGCCGCGCACTCCCCATAACCGCACCCGAAACACGTTTTCGTTCACTCTCTCGCCTCAGTCACGGAAAACTATCTTGCCTTTCCGTCTGCAACTGTCCCACTTAATTCTTAAAGTCGTCTTTTATCGGGCCTGATTAACCAAGCCGCATTTCGGCCATGTTAGCTAAACTGCTTGGGTTAAGCGAGACTTCAATTCGCTTTTTCTTTCCACATATGCGAGAGACGGAGAGAAACGAATCCGGTTTGAACGTGCAGACGGAAAATACCGACAGAATGCCGCCCGCAGAGCACCCGCGCATTGCCGTCATTGCCGACGCGCATTTCCATGATCTTTATGGCGACTACGGTTTTCCCGGCATCGTTCAGAAGGACAGGCGGCTGACGTTCCGGCTTTTGGCCGACACGGCCCGCTCGACGCGGGTTTTCAACGAAAGCTATTTCGCGCTCCATTACACGCTTGACGATGTCGCCGCACGCGGCATCCGCCATGTCGTGCTGCTTGGCGATTATTCCGATGATGGACAGGTGGAAACCGTCAGGGGCGTGAAGCGCGTGCTCGATAGCTATGCGGCGCGGTTCGGCATGCGGTTTTATGCAACGACCGGCAATCACGACATTTTCGGAGCGGATGGCCGCCACCGCGCCAAGCGGTTTCTCAATGAAGACGGGGGCTATAGTATCCTCAGCAGCGACCCGCATCTGCGCGACCGGGGGGCGCATGCTGTCATCGCCAGCGACCGGATGTATTGCCAGGGGTATCCGGACGGGCTGGATGCCATGGCGGATTTTGGCTTTTATCCGCGCGTTGGTGATCTGCACTGGGAAACGCCATTTGGCGCGGATGGCGATCCTGCAGCGCGGATTTACGAGGTTCAGTCGCCGGATGGAAACACCACGCGCAGGCTGATGGATGCGTCCTATCTGATCGAGCCCTTTCCCGGCGTCTGGCTGCTGATGATCGACGCCAATGTTTTTGCGCCGGTCGATGGGGTCGTTCCCGGAGAAGAGGGCGATCTGGCTGACAGCACCAGCGCGGGCTGGAATGCGATGCTGGTGCACAAGCGGTTCGTTCTGGATTGGATGGCCGATGTTTCCCACCGGGCGCGGGACGACGGCAAATGCCTTTTGGCGTTTTCACACTATCCGGTTCTCGATCCACTTGATGCGACGGTCGATGACGAGGTGGCGCTGCTTGGCCGGACAGGTATGGCAGAGCGTATTCCCGGCATAGAGGTTGCAGAGGCGTTGATCGCCGCCGGCATCGATATCCATTTCAGCGGGCATCTGCATGTCAACGATACGGCGCAGTACCGCAGCGGCGAACGTTTCCTCACCAATATCGCCATGCCATCGCTTGTTGCCTTTCCGGGTGCCTACAAGATCATCACCATTGGCGAAGATAATTTCGACATCGAGACGGTTGGCCTTGAGGCGATGCCGCTCGATGATGATCTGCGGCAAGCTTATGGCAGGGAGATCCTGCCGTCACGGCTGGAAGCCGGCGGCCTGCTGGATGTCGACGGCTATGGTGATTTCCTGTTCGAACATATCGGCCATCTGGCCGGGCGGCGTTATCTCAAGCGGGAATGGCCGAAGGATATCGCCGCGCTGATCCGCAGTCTCGATCTCGCCGATCTGGCGGCTCTGGCACTAATCAATGAGCCGGTTGCCGCTGAGGATGCAATGACGGCATTCACTGCTGCCCGCGACGACATGAGCCTGCAGCAGCCGTTGGCCACGCGCCTGACGGAATGCGGAACAGAAATCGAGGTGCTCCACGGAATGCCGGCGCTGGCATTTCTGGCCGACTGGTACCGGGTCCGGATGGGAAGCGAACTGGCGCTGGACTGGATCGGCGCAGACAAGATCTCAGCCTACCTGGCCGTCGGGCAGCTGTTTTCGGATCACGATAACAAGGAGCCGGGCGCGGTGCAGACGCAGTTCGCCTTGATATTCCGAATGTTGGCGAAATACCTCTCCGGCCTGCCGTCGCGAAACTTCAGCATCGACCGGACAAGCGGAGTGATCGAACTGTGGGAGCCTCCCGCAGGCTGACGTTTTGGCGACCTTGCGGAGTTCGAACCTGCGACAACCTGCTTAGAAGACAGGTGCTCACTCAGTGCAGGTCAGTGTCCTTGCGGGCACGGCTGCGGGCTTCGGACAGCTCGCTTGTCGTGTGGCTGAGGCGATCGGCCAGAACCCGCATGATCTCGATGGTGATTTCGGGAAAATCGGTTAGCAGCTTGAGGAAATGTTCCTTGCGGATGCGCAGGGCCTCCAGTGGTGTCGTCGTCTGCACCGTGGCGGTTCGCGAGACATCACAGAGGATGGCGATCTCGCCGACGATGGAATTGGTCTCGACTTCGGCGATCTTGATCGGGCCGGTGGAGGAATCGACGAGAATGTCCGCCTTGCCGGCCAGCACGACATAGGCTGCATCGCCAGTGTCGCCCTGGTGAAACAGCGCTTCGCCGGGATCGTAGCTGACGCGGTCTGAGGTAAACGCGAGAAGCTTCAGCTTGCCCGGTTCAACATTCGAAAACAGCGGCACACGCCGCAGCATCTGAACTTCATCCTTCAACAGCATAATCGTGCCCATTCCCCATTTTTTTCTCTCCCGTATCGTCCACCGGTGATGGTCACCGCAATATCACCGGGAAGATCGTCCCTGCCTGCATCCCCGTCGCATGCATGGACTTCACCACTGACATTATGATGACACAAGCTCCTTAAAGATACCGTTATTCTCAACCAGCGCCGCATGGGTTCCTTCTTCCACAAGCAAGCCCCTGTCGAATACCAGAACGCGGTCGAACAGGTTTGCCAGGCCCGTATTGGACAGGACCCAGACGACGGCCGGATCGCGTCCGTCGCGGCGTACCAGCTTCAGCACATCGCGGACGATTTCGTCCTGAAGACGGTGATCGAGGCCCGGCAGCGGCCGGTTGAAGATGTAATATTCCGACTTGCGGACCAGCGCGCGTGCCAGATTGAGCTTCTGGCGCTGCACCGCCGTCAAGCGCTTGCCGCCCGCGCCAAGATTGAAATCCAGGCCGATATCGATGACCCGCTCCAGAAGACCGAGCGAATTCAAAAGCGAGCTGACGATCGAGCGGATGCGCTTTGACCCGTCGGTATGCTTGTGACTGATGCGCCCAAACAGGATGTTGTCCATCAGGCTTGCAGACGCCAGATAGTGCTCCGGATCGTAGCGTTCGATATCGCCGCGCATGCTCTCGGGCATGCCGTCATGGAACTGGCGGCGGACATCGACGATCTTGGCCATCAGTTCGCTGGTCAGCAGACCGAAACGATGCCGTGGTTCGACATAGCGGAAGCTCAGGCGGATGATCTGGCCGCGGTCGTCCTCTGATGCAGCATCGAAGCCCTTGCCCTTCAATTTCTGCAGCAGCAGCTGATATTCGGGAATGTCATCGGCCGTCATGAACGTCAGCTGCTGAAAGAACGGATGATCCGGCGGCAGGTCGGCGAACAGTTCCACCGCGTTTTCGGCGATGCTGTAGCCCATGTCGAACAGGACGCGATCAAGGCCGGAGCGGCCGACGACAGAGCGGAAATAGGCGTTCTTGCCGATTGCTTTGCCGATGAACGCCGGGCCGGTTGCCGTGCCGAACAGAAGGTTTTCGCCGACGGTCGCTTCGGTATTATAGGCGCCAGGCTCGAAGGAGACGACGAGGCTGCTGAGGCCCGCCTCTTCGAGTTCTTCGCGCAGGGCGTGGCGCATCTCGACAATACCCTCGGCAAGCCCGGGATGTTCGTTCGGGGAGACCGTGCTGCGCAGGGCCAGATCGAGAATGTCTTTCGACAATTGCACCGTATCCAGCACTGAAAGAACAGGCGTGAAGAGATCGTCGCGGTTCGTTGCGTTGGCGGCGTCGTAGTCGATCCAGTCGCTGTTGACGTCATAGTCCGGATTTCCGGCTAGTTTCGCCTCGGCGATCTGCCATTTGCGATGCGCGGCACCGCTGCCTTCATAAACGGCTTCCTTCAGCGGCGCGTGCTTGAGGCCGTAAAGCAGATTGTCGCGAAGGCTGCCGTAGAAGAAATAGGCGTCGGAAGACACATAGGAGATCGCGCGTCCGGTCACCGATTCCGGCAGTTCCAGAAGATCGTCGCCACCCGCCGTTACCTTGCCGCTTTCCGGCCATGTCAGCCGCGCAAACGCTTCCGCCAGCATGTCGCCGCCGCCGGCCGCGCCACCGACGATCGCAACGGTTTCGCCGGGATGGATCTGGACCGACACCCGCTCCAGAAGCTTGGCGCCGCTATCGTCGGCCAGCGACAGGTTGACCGCAGCCAGCGGATGTTTCAGCGAACCGGCGTCCTTGATGGCGATGGCCTGGATGGCCGGATCGATGGTCTTGTCGACGCTGAACTGCTCGACCACCTGGACATATTTCACCTGGACGTCCTGGCGGGTCTGGTCCCAGTCGATCAGGTCCTTCAGCGGGCCGGGCAGGTCCTTGTAGGCACTGATGACGGCGATCAACTGACCGATATCGAGCCGGCCCTGCAGCGCCAGGTAGCCACCGATGCAGTAGAACAGGAACGGGGTCAGCTGGGCGAGGAAGTTGTTGATGAACTTGACCAGGAACTTCCACTGGTAAAGGTCGTAGCGGATCTTGAAGATCCGGCCGAGGCGCGAGGCGATGTCGGCGCGCTCGTAGTTGGATGTGTCATAGGCGTGGATGGTCCCGATGCCGTCGACGATCTCGCTGACGCGGCCGGCCAGTTCGCGGGCAGTGATCTGGCGTTCGCGGCCAAGTACCAGCAGGCGCCGGCGCATGCGCGGGATGATCACGGCCTGGACGCCGACCATGACCGCGGCGATCAGGCCAAGCCAGGTATTCTGCATGAAAATGAAGAACAGGGCCGTCAAAGCCTGGCCACCGAGCAAAGCGGGCTGGACGAAGGCATCGCCAGTGAAGCCTCCGAGCGGCTCGACTTCGTCCTTGACCATGCTGGACACTTCGGCGCCCTTCATGCGCTTGAACTGGCCGGGCGGGAAACGCAGGATCCGGTCTACGAGTTCGAAGCGGATGCGGCGCAGCAGGCGTTCGCCGAGCCGGCCCTTGTAGGTATTGATGTAGAACTTGAAGAGGCCGTTGATGATAACCAGCAGCAGGAAAACCATGCTGAGGGCAAACAGGGTCTGCATGCGGGTCAGTTCAACGCCGTCAAACAGCGTCACGGTTCCGAGCCAGGGCAGGTTGAAACTGATGTTCATGAAGGTTTGCGTGGCACCCGGCTGGTCAAACCCCTGACCCTGGATCGGCCCGTTGACGATCTGCTTGGGCAGGTCAAACGACAGGAAATAGGGGATCATCGAGACGGCGACGACCAAAAGGATCCAGAGCTGCTGGCCTCTCGTGTGCGTCCAGATGTAGCGGGCTATGCTTTTTTCCATGGGGAGATTCAACTGGCCGTGTAGCGGGTGTCAAGGACGTAGAAACGCCGGGCAGCATAGGGTGTGCCGGCGATCTCCGGATCGTGCAGATGAAGATCGAATTGTCCACGGATCGTCACCGCCGGACGGCTGACGATATGCGGGACCTGGGAGGCGGCGCGTTCGAGTTCCGGCGCATATTCGATGACGACGGTCTTGGCATTTTCGATCAGCGAGAACAGCAAGTCGCCAAGCGGGTCCTTGCGGCCGAAGGATTTGAGCGAATAACCGAGCAGCACGAGGCCATAGCTTCCAGGCTGATAATGATAGTCGATCTGCTGGAACTTGGCCGGAATATGCCGCACATGGCATTGCTGCCCGTTCAGCTCGTTTGCCTCATAGGCTTCCGTCTTCGGATCGACGGAGGTCACCGAGAGCGGATGATGGGTCAGATAAGGGGTGATTGGCCGGATATGGCCACCGATTTCCAGGATGTGCGGGCAGTCGCGCATGAAATGGGCGGCAAAGACCTGCCGCATGGTTGCGCCCAGTCCTGCCAGATGCGGTATGTCCTTTCCCGCCTCCAAGGGCGGCGAAAGGGAGGTGGCATCCTTCAGGTTGACTTGCATTCCTTGCACTCCAGAAAAGTCCAGACTACAACACGCGCATGATGAAAACCACCCGATCAAACGAAGCAAACACAACAGATTGGCACGAGAGTGCCTTCGATATCATCCGCGGTCTGTCCGCCTATACGGGAAGCTCTCTGATAGAAGGCCTTGCGAAAGTCATCGCCAAATATCCGGATGCGGACCTCGGCACGGCCTTCAACCACAAGCAGGTTGGAAGCAAGATATGGGCACGCCAAAAGCTGTTTGAAAGCCTTGGCGGAAAATTTAAGCACATCGTCCTGCTCGGCGGCTGGTATGGCGTGCTTCCGGCGATGTGTTTCGATGACAGCCGTTTCGACATCGACCTGTTCGAGAGCATCGACATCGATCCGGCCGTCGCCGAAATCGCCGCGACGCTGAACGCCAAAGTTGGTGAGCGTTTCCGCACGACCACGCACGATATGTACACGGTCGACTACAGCACCCGCGGCGCCGATCTCGTCATCAATACCAGCTGCGAACACATTGCCGATCTGCCGGCATGGCTGGCTCTATTGCCGCGCGGGACGAAGGTGCTGCTGCAGTCGAACGATTATTTCAGCGAGCCGACCCACATCAACTGCGTGCCGTCGCTGGAAGCCTTCAAGGACCAGACGTCGCTGTCGCACGTCGCCTTTGCCGGATCGCTGAAGATGAAGAAATATACCCGCTTCATGGTGATCGGCACGGTCTGACCGGCGATTAAAGCAACCCGCGCAGGATTTCGGCGGTGCGCTGCGCGCCGTGAAGATCGAGCGTGTGCGGCGGGCGGTTCGTCGCTGCAAGCGCTGTTTCGATCGCCCGCGTCATGCTCTCCGCTGCCAGATCATCCTCGGTCAGAACGTGGGCCAGCCCAAGCTTTTCGAGCCGCTCGGCCCGCACCGTCTGCTCGGTTTCACCACCAGCCGTGAAGGGGATGAGCAGGGCATGGCATCCGGCCCGCAGGATGTCGCAAACCGTGTTGTAGCCCGCCTGCGAGACCGACAGCTTCGCACCGGCCAGAAGGCTCGCGAAATCCGGACGGAAGCGGTAGACGCTGACATGGGAAGGCGAATCGGCCGAGATCGCGTCGAAATCGGACTGCGGCAGGTTGGGGCCGGTTATCAAGGCCCAGGACAGCGAGTTTCCGGTCGATTTTGCTGCTTCGAGGGCGGCGCGGATCAAGGCATTGCCGACGGCACCGCCACCGGCCGAGACGATGACGTCGAAACGCTCTGTTGGCTGTGCAGGGGCGGGGGCTGCGACCAGCCCGGTATAGATGACTTTGTCAGTAATTTCGGCAGCCAGCGGAAACGTGTCTTCCAGCTGGGCGAAGGCCGGGTCGCCATGCACCAGAACGCGATCAAAATACTGCTTCACCAAGGCAACCGTTTCTTCGTCCCGGCCGGGCTTGGAGCGTTCCTGCAGGATATCGCGTAGCGACGTGACGACCAACGGCTTGTTTTCCATCGCCGAAATCGTCTCGAGCAACGGCAGAAGTTCGAACCGGACCTGGCGGCGGCCGAACGGGAATGCTTCGATGATGACGATATCGGGCTGGCTTTGGTGAAAGGCTGCGAGCAGTTGTTCCTTGCGGCTTTCCTTGAAGGCGTCATCGACCGGATTGCCATCGATATCGGCAAGCCCCGAAAAGCCAGCATCACCTGACGTGATCGGCTGAAGGGCTACATGCTGAACGAGCGGGCCGGGGAAACCGGGTACGGGGGTGCCGCCGGTAACGACCGTCACCTCGAAACCGTCTTCGGCCAGCGCGCGGGCGATACGGCTTGCCCGGGCAAGATGGCCGATGCCGAGCAGATGCTGCACGTAGAAAAAGGCGCGGGGGCCTCCCGGCCGGTTATCGGTCATTCCGCCACTCACTCTCAAACAGGTCTTTCAATTGGCGGATGCTGGTCTGATGGTCGAAGTGACCCCGGACCTTGCGTTCGGCTGCTTCCCCCAGGCGCTTGCGTAGCGCCGGATCGCGGATGGCCTGCTCCAAGGCACGTGAAAGCGCTTGCGGGCATTCCGGCGGGACGACAAAGCCGTTTTCGCCATCGGTAAGAAGCTCCGGTATCCCGGAAATATCAGTCGATATGCAGACCAGCGCCTGGCTTGATGCCTCGACAATCACATTGGGCAACCCATCCCGGTCACCATCGGCAGTGATGCGGCAGGCGAGCGCAAAAATATCGGCGTCGCGATATTGCTGCAGCACTTCGGTTTGCGACAGTGATCCATGCCAGACAATTTTCTCAGCGATGCCAAGTTCGGATGCGAGTGCTTGAAGCTTCTTCAAAAGATCGCCGCCGCCGATATGGACGAACCGCCAGTTGAGACCGGCAGGCAAAAGGCTCAGCGCCCGCAAAAGGATATCGAAGCCCTTCTTCTCGACCGCGCGGCCGACGCTGACGATCGTGACGGGGTGAGCCGGATCGGAGCCGTCGTAGCCTGGGCGGGTGCCTTCAAACGGGCCGAAACGGCTGAGATCGAGGCCGTGGTAACTCAGGTGCACATGCGGCTTGCCGCCTGCAAGATGGCGCAGGTGCTCGAAGCCGGTCTGCGTGCAGGTCACGGTCCAGCGGGTGCTGGCGAGCTTGCCAGCCAGTTCCCACTCCGGCGATGTCCAGATGTCCTTGGCATGGGCCGAGCAGGTCCAGCCGATGCCGGTGATCATGCTGGCATAGCGGGCGACCGAGGCCGGGGTGTGGATGAAATGCGCGTGCAGCCATTCGCCGCCTGCTGGCCATTCGGCCGAGAGAACCATCGCCTGGCCGAAGCGGCGAACCCGGTTGCGCGTGCGGTCGCGCCAGAGATCGCCAAAGAACGCGGGCAAAGCGCGCCAGAAACCGGGTTTTGGCAGGCAGCGGAAGAGCGCACGCGTGACCCGAAGCGGTTCCTCATGCAGATATTCCGGCAGATAATGGACCGGAGCGCGGATTTCGTCATGGATCGGATGGCGCTTTTTGTCCGTCGGCTGGCGCAATGCCACCAGTTCGAGGTCGAAACCGGCCCGTTCCAGTCCAAGCAATTCCTGGGCGATAAAGGTTTCTGATAGACGCGGATATCCCTTCAGCACCACGACGATCTTGCGGCGTTGGGTCAATTCCGGCTCAACCTTTTACGACCGTCAAATGCTCGCGGTCGCGGCGGCCGAGCCATTCTCCGACGATCTGCGAGATGTTCGCCAGGCCTTCAAGCGTCATGCCCTTGGCGCTCTTGGAGGGCGGATCGCGATCCGGCAGGGCCTTCAGTGCTGCGGCAAAGCGCATGGGATCGGCTGCCTGTTCCGGAAGAAGCATATCGATGAGGCCCAGTTCGGCCGCCCGGCTGGCGCGGATCAGTTGCTCTTCCCGTGGCATCACCCGGGGAACGATCAGCGCCGGCTTGTCGAAGGACAGGATTTCACAATAGGTGTTGTAGCCGCCCATGGCGACGACGCCTTTGGCGCCGGCGATTAGCTCTTCCATCCGGTTGTCGAACTCGATGACCTCGACATAGGGGATCTTGGCGCATTTCAGGATCAGCTTGTGGCGCTGCTTGGCCGGCATGTAGGGGCCAAGCACGATCAGCGCCTTGTGCGTCAGCGTCGGGTCCTCCTGATAGGCGTCGATCACGTCATGGATCAGGTCCGAACCATCACCGCCGCCACCGGTGGTGATCAGGATATAGTCGCCCTTGGGCTTGTGTTCGGATTCGACGTCCTGCGAGATGCTTCTCTGCAGAAAGCCGACGAAATCCATCTTGCCGCGCACAGTCTGAGGCACGTCGAGGCCGACGAGGGGATCGTAGAAGTCCGGCGGGCCATAGACCCAGACGCTATCGTAGAACTGGCCGATCTTGCGCAGCACATCATTACGCTTCCATTCGGCATCGAGCAGATGCGGCGCATCCATGACTTCGCGCAAACCAAGAACCAGGGTCGTTCCTTGCTTTTTCAGATAGGCCAGCGTGTCCTCGACTTCGCCCTGCAGGCCCATCGGTTCCTTGTCGACGATGAAGATGTCGGGCTGGAACGTTTCTGCCGTGTGACGGATGATCGATTTGCGCATCTTCATCGTCTCGTGCAGGTCGATATGCCTGTCCATCGAGGTGTACTCGCCGTTGCGCAGCTTGATAACGCTGGGAATCTTGACGAAATCAACGCGCGCCCGGTAGTCGAACGCACCGGCGATCGTCGCCCCTGAAATGATCAGGATATTGACGCCGCGATAATCCTCGACCAGCGAATGTGCGATCGTCCGGCACCGCCTGAGATGACCCAGACCGAACGTGTCGTGGCTGTACATCAGGATGCGGGCGTCTTCGATCCGGCGCGTCACGAGCGCAGCCTCTTGTCTCCCATGGCCTTGCCAATCGTCGCGAGGAGGGGCCTTAGCATTTGGGTATCCACTTCACTTATACGGATCGGCGGCATCACGCAGACCATCGCCCAGGAAATTGAACGCCAGAATCACGAGAATGACCGGGATGATTGGAAACAACAGCCAGGGATAAAAAGCAATGACGCTGACGCTGCGGGCTTCCGTCAGCAGAATACCCCAGCTGGTGATCGGCGGACGGAGACCAAGACCAAGGAAACTCAGGGCCGTCTCGCCAAGGATCATGCCGGGGACCGCAAGGGTCGCGGTGGCGATCAGGTGCGACATGAAGCCGGGGACCAGGTGGCGGCCGATGATACGGCTTGATCCGGCACCCATCAGCTGGGCTGCCAGAACGTAGTCCTCTTCGCGCAGGGCCAGCAGTTTCGAGCGGACGGCGCGCGCCAGCCCCGTCCAGTCGAGCAGGCCGAGAATGGCCGTTATGCCCAGGTAGATCAGGATCGGGCTCCAGGTGACCGGCATGATGGCCGCGAGCGCCATCCACAACGGGATACTGGGTATCGATTGCAACACTTCGATAATGCGCTGGACGATGAGGTCGAAGATGCCGCCATGATAACCGGCAAGCCCGCCGATGGTGATGCCCAGCACGAAGCTCATGGTGATACCGAGCAGACCGATGGTCAACGATATCCGGGCGCCGTAGAGGATACGCGACAGCACGTCGCGGCCAAGGCGATCAGTGCCGAGAAGAAAGAGCTGTCCGTCCTTGGCCGGGCAAACCAGATGGACATTGGTCTCAACAAGACCCCAGAATTTGTAGCCGTCGCCCCGGCAGAAGAAGCGGAGCGGTTCGACCTGGTCCTTATTTTCCGTATAGATTCGCCGCAGCGTATCCATGTCCAGCGTCATCGTGCGGCCATAGACGAACGGTCCGACGAAGTTTCCATCGTTGAACAGATGGACGCTTTGTGGCGGCGAATGGATGAAATCGACGTTGCGGGTATGCAGATTGTAGGGGGCCAGGAACTCGACGATGGCAATGGTTACGTAGAGAATGGCGAGGAAATACAGTGAAAACAGCGCAAGCCGGTGTTTCTTGAATTTCCACCACATCAGCCGCAACTGCGAGGCCTGATAGATCCGCGACTGTTCCTCCGTCATCACATCGACGGAATGCGGATCGAAGGGGGCTGTCGAGACGTAATGCGACAGCGGTTCGCCGGATTGGGGGAGGGATACCGTCACTTGGTGCTACCGCCTTGCAATCTGATGCGCGGATCGAGGAATGCGAGCGCAATGTCTGAGATCAGCACGCCGATCACGGTGAGGAATGCCAGGAACATCAGGAATGAGCCGGCCAGATACATATCCTGACTTTGCAACGCTTTTATCAGCATCGGTCCTGTCGTTTCGAGCGAAAGCACGATCGCCGTGATTTCGGCTCCGGAAATGATTGCCGGCAGGATCGAGCCGATATCCGAGATGAAGAAGTTGAGTGCCATGCGCAGCGGATATTTGACCAGCGCGCGGAACGGATGCAAGCCCTTTGCCCGGGCGGTCACGACATATTGTTTTTGCAGTTCGTCGAGCAGATTGGCGCGCAGGCGGCGGATCATGCCGGCCGTGCCGGCGGTGCCGACGATCAGCACGGGGATCCACAGATGCTCGAGAATGGACTTCGCCTTCTCCCAACTCATCGGTTCGGCCAGATATTTCTGATCCATCAGATGGCCGATCGAGGTGCCGAACCAGATATTGGCGAAATACATCAGGATCAGCGCGAACATGAAATTCGGAATGGCGATACCGATCAGGCCGAGGAAGGTCAGCCCGTAATCGCCCCAGCTATATTGGTGCGTGGCGGAATAGATGCCGATCGGAAAGGCGATCAGCCATGTGAACAGGATGGTGACGAAGGAGACCAGCACCGTCAGCCAGAGCCGGTCGCCGACCACCTCGTTGACTGGCAGCTGATACTCGAACGAATAGCCGTAATCGCCCTGCAACAAGCCCGTGGCCCAATGGAAGTAGCGGATCACCGGCGGCTGATCGAAACCGTACTCCTTGCGCAAGGCATCGATCTCGGCGGTGTCCACCGCTTCGCCCTGGGCGCGAAGTTCGGCTATGTAACTCTCGAAGTAATCGCCCGGCGGCAATTCGATGATGGTGAAGACCAGCGCGGAGATAATCACCAATGTCGGGATCATCGCCATGATACGCCAGAAAATGTAACGCAGCATGGTCAGCTAACCTCTTCGCTGTACCAGAACGTATCTGGCATGTAGACCCCGAGATAACAGGTCGGGTCAAAGCCGTAGAGGCCTTTTTCGGGGATATTGCGGATATAGGCGGAGTGCATGATCGGCTGCAGTGCGGCGTTGACAATGCCGATCGAAAAGACGCTCTGCGTATAGATCTCCAGCATCTCGTGCCAGATCCGCGTCTTTTCCCCGGTGTCGACGGTCTTTCGCCATTCCTTGAGGAGCTCGACCAGCTTGATCGCTTCTGGCAATTCCGGCGCAGTTCCGTTCTGCCCGATGGACAAGTAGTACATGCCCCAAACCGGCCATTGAAACTGATCGTCCCTACTCGGAGCAAGGTCGCCGGGGTTCATATCGGCGGTGGGCACGCCATTTTCGATGCCCGACCACATGGACATCATGATGTCGCCGCCCATCGTCCGGCTGCTGAAAACGTCCCGCTGCGAGGTCTTGATAAAGAGCGCCAAGCCGATTTTCGACCAGTGGTCCTTGATGAGCTCCAGCACGTCGGTCTCGAGCGTACTCTCACCGGCGGTCTCGACGACAATCTGGGCTTCCCGGCCATCCGGCAGCAGGCGGATGCCATCGCTGTTGCGGTTGGTCAGCCCGGCCTCGTCCAGCAGCCGGTTGGCCTGATCGGGATCGTGGCTTGCCCATGCAGCGGCATATTCCGGTTTGTAAAGCGGGCTCTCCGGCAGGATCGTATCGGAGCTCTCCGTGGCAAGGCCGTAAAAGCTCACCATGTTGATTTCACGCCGGTCGATCGCCAGTGACAGCGCGCGGCGCACGCGCACATCCCAGAACAGATCGCGCCAGACCTTGTCGCTGCAGTTGAGGTTGGGCAAGAGGGTGAGGCGCGAACCCTGGATACGCTTCCACAGATTGACCTTCACCGGATAACGCTTCTCGGCATCCTTGAAGAAGGCGTAGTCGGAGAAGTCGATGCCGGTGGACTGCAGGTCCGTCTCGCCCGCGCCGGTCTTGGCAGCGATGATTTCCGACGAGCTGATATTGAGCAGCCAGCGATCAATATAGGGCAGCTGCAGGCCGTTTTCGTCGATCCGGTGGAAGAACGGGTTGCGCTCGAATACGAACTGCTCGGCCGGCGGCGCGGTACGGGGAATCCACGGATCCAGTGACGGCAGCTCGGGATTTTCCGGGCGGTACTGGCGCGACATCTTGATGTGTAGGTCGGCCCATTTCTTGACGCGGTACCGTTTCATCAGCGCCGACAGGCGGAAATCATCCTGATACTTCTTGTGGAAGTGCCGCATATAGGCCGACGGCATCAGGATGACGACCGGCGAGGCGGCAGCAAGACCCGGGAGAAAATCCGGATTGGGGGCTTTCCAGGTGTAGCGGACGGTCAGGTTATCGATGATCTCGAATGCCGGCCCCTCACCATCGGCGAGAAGCTCACGCTGGATACCGCCCTTGCGCAGCTCCTTGTTGAGGATGACGTCTTCCCAGGTATAGCGGAAATCCTCGGAAGTCAGGTAGCTGCCGTTCGACCAGCGATGGCCGTCGCGGATCTTGAAGGTGAAAATCCGGCCTTCCTGAACGTCGAAGCTTTCCAGGATATCGGGCTGGAACTTAAGGTCCTCGGTATAGCCGACCAGACGGGCATAGCCGTTGATCGTCATCATCCGGATGTCTTTCTGGCTGCCGATCAGCATGCGCACGGTGCCGCCATACTTGCCGGGCTGCCGGCCCATGGCGGCCAGATTGACGCGGCGTGGATTGGCCGGCAGGCGGTCCTTCAGGTCGGGCAGGGCCTGAGCCCGCAGAAAAGGCCGCAGGAATGGCGGTTCCGGGGTCGCCCGGGCGACGCCTGGTACGAGAGCGGTCGCAAGCAGGCCAAGGGTGGTGCGTCGTGTGATCATGGTACCAGCTCCCCGACATCGGCGCTCTTTCGCGCCAGAACAAGATGGCCGTTGCCGAGGTCTGCCGTCCCCAGCACGTCTTCTTCGCCCTCGTCGGAAAAATGCCTGCCCCAGCTGCGCTTGTCGGCGGCACCGCTTGGGTTGAGCATCGAAAAATCGAGCGGCCTGTCAAGATCGGGGAAGGGCACGGCGGCAAGCAACGATTTCGTATAGGGATGAACGGGTGCTTCCATCAGGGTTTCGCGTGGCGCGATCTCGACGATGCGTCCGCCGCACATCACCGCGATCCGGTCGGCCATGTAGTCGACGACGGCGAGATTGTGCGAGATGAACAGATAGGTGAGCCCCAGCTCCTTCTGCAGATCCTTCAAGAGGTTGAGGATCTGCGCCTGGACCGACACGTCAAGCGCCGAGACGGGCTCGTCGCAGATCAACAGGTCAGGCCCAAGTGCCAGTGCTCTGGCAATGCCGATGCGCTGGCGCTGGCCACCGGAAAAACTGTGCGGATAACGGTTGAGGTGGCGTTCGCTGAGCCCGATCGCCTTCAACAGCGCCTTGACGGTCTCGACGCGGGACTTGCCGCTGCCGCGTCCATGGATTTCCAGCGGTTCGCTGAGGATGTTCTGAACGGTCATGCGCGGCGACAGCGAGGAGACGGGATCCTGGAACACCATCTGTACCTTGGTGCGCAACTCCTGCAGCCCGGAGCCTTCAGCCTTCAAGACGTCGATCGGACCGTCGCTGCTGTTGAGCATCACCGCGCCCGTATCCGGGGTGACGGCGCGCATCAGGATCTTGCTGAGCGTTGTCTTGCCGCAGCCGCTTTCGCCCACCAGCCCGAGACATTCGCCGCGCATGATATCGAAGCTGACCCCATCGACCGCCTTGACGGCTGACGCGTTATCCTTGGTCAGCCAGCTCGACTTGCGGGTGGTGAACGTCTTGCTGACATCGCGCACCGAAAGCAGGATTTCCGGCTTGAGGGCTTCATCGGCGGCAACGATCTTCTTCTTGCCGAGCAGATTGCTCGTATTGACCGGCACTTCGCGCAAGGCCTTCAGGCGCTCGCCCGGCTTCATATCGAAATGCGGAACGGCGGCCATCAGGCCCTTGAGATAGGGATGCGAGGGATTGCGGAAAATCGTCTCGACCGGGCCGGCCTCCATGATCTCGCCGTGATAGATGACGACGACCTCGTCGGCGACATTGGCGACGACGCCAAGATCGTGGGTGATCAAAAGCATCGCCATGTTCAACTTGGTCTGCAGTCCGCGCAGCAATTGCAGGATCTGCGCCTGGATGGTCACGTCAAGCGCGGTGGTCGGCTCGTCGGCGATTAGCAGCGAAGGGTTGCAGATCAGCGCCATGGCGATCATGGCGCGCTGGCGCATGCCGCCGGACAGTTCGAACGGATACATGTCGAAGGCGCGGGCCGGCTTCTGGAAGCCGACCATGCCGAGCATTTCTTCGGTGCGCTCGCGCCGCTCGCGGCCCGACATCGGCGTGTGGATTTTCAGGGATTCGCTGATCTGGTTGCCGATCGTGTGCAGCGGCGACAGCGAGGTCATCGGCTCCTGGAAAATCTTGCCGATACGGTTGCCGCGCAGGTTGCGGATTTCGCGCCCGTCGCGCGGCATGGCCAGAAGGTCAACGGGTTGTTCGCCATGGGCCGGGTCGCAAAAGAGGATGCGGCCGCCGCAGGTGGCAGTTTTCGGCAGGATGCCCATCACCGCCTGGCTGATCACCGATTTGCCGGAGCCGCTTTCGCCGACCAGCGCCGTCACCTTGCCTGGCAGCACGCGCAGGCTGGCATTTCGGACAGCATCGATCTGCCCGCCGAGCATCGCGAACGAGATACCCAAATTCTCGATCCGCAGCAGGTCCGCGCCTGATTTCATGCCAGCAAGTGTCCTTGTTCTGATGGCGTTCCGCGATCATGCGGAGCGTGCCTCCGGGGGTAAGCCCGGCTTCCTCAAAAAAGAGACTATCGCACGGAATTTGACGTGTCCATGACCTTCGGCTGGTAAAGTGCGCACGGATATACTCACGGCGGCGGCCAGCCGGCGTGATGGGGAAATGTCAATCATTCGAGCGGGATGGTTGTGTTGTTTATCCCGCCAAGCAATCACCGCAAAGAGGCGTTCATCGCCGGCTCTTTACTGCAGCAGCTTGTTCCAGAGGAGGTCGCGCGGCTGCGGTTTCTTGCTGTTACGATAAAGCAGCATGACCTGCTCGGCCTCGGATCGTGTCTCCATTGCGTTGTTGCGGATGGCTTCGCCATCATCGAGCTTCATATTGTCTTGCCCGGGCAGAAGCACGGTAACCTTCTGGCCGACGCCGCGCAGCTTTTCCTGGCCTAGTGTTACCCAGTCGCCGCCGCAATAGGTGGCGAAGGATTGGCTGGCGATGATCGGCTGGGCGTATTTCTTCGTCAGGCCCTGCAGCCGCTCCACCTCGTTGACGGCGGCGCCGAAGGCCGAAAAGGTCAGGCGGTCATTGAGGCCGACATTGCCGAACATGACATTGCCGACGTGCAGCCCGATGCCATACCGGACTTCCGGAAGATCCTGCCGCTGGCGGCCGGCATTGAGTTCGGCCATGTGCGCGGAAGCCTGGCGGACGGCAGCCATCGCCACAAGGGCTGCGACCTGCGACGGCTCGCGGTGGCGGCCGCAAGGGTAGACGGCAAGAAAACCATCGCCGACAAAGCTCAGGATTTCGCCGCCATTGCGGCTGAACGGAGTGGCGATCGCATCGAAGAACTGGTTGAGCGTGTCGATATAGACCTGCCGGCCTTCCTTTTCGGCAAGCACCGTCGACTGGCGCATGTCGGCCATGACCAGAGCCGCCCGGATGGTTTCGCCATCGCCGCGCCGCGTCTGGCCGGACAGCACCCGCTTGCCGGCATTGGCGCCGAGATAGGTGGTCAGCATATTGTCGGCGAGCTTGCCGAGAACGGCCATCTTGGCGGCAACGGCCAGATTGTTCTGGATGCGCAGCAGAGCCTCAATGACATTGTCGCTGAAGCCGCCATAGGCATCGGTGGACCACGAGCCGATCATGCCCTGGCCGGAGGTTTCGCCGAACGATTGGACGAAGGCGATATAGTCGGTGACGCCCATTTCCTTCAATTCGTCGAAGATCGGAAATTCCGAGCGCATCGAAGGATCGATCTGCCGGCGCATGTGCTCGAGATTGTTGCTCAGCAGATAATAATAGGGGCTGAGCAAGAACCGGTCCGGTTTGTCGTCGGTCGGGTCGGCGCGGTAGCCTTCGACGGTGACACCCTGGCCACGCAGCCAGGTGAAGCCCAGCGCGTCGTAGAGCGGATGCAGCATCGAAAAGCTCAAATGGACTCGGCTGAGCGGCACGCCGGACGCCGCCAGTCTCTCGCAAAAGCCGGTCACGACCGTCTCTAAAGTTTCGCCGTTGAGGGCAGCCTGCTGCAACCAATTCGATACGCGGTCCAGCAGGTGGGTGGAAACAGTGTTTCTATGGATATTCATCGCGTGGCGTGTCGCTTTCTCAACGAAATCCCGGCGATGGCCGGATGTCCGGTCTGCGTCTCGATAGATCAGGCGTTTGCACCCATTCAATATAGGTGGCGATAATGGCAAAACCAGATTCCGCGCCAACAAAATTGAGAATTGTTTGCGCTGCAGCGAGAGCCGCGTCGGCCGCAGTCCTTGACTTCAAACCAATTTATCCTCAACTGACCCACATCCGCAAAGGCGCTCCAGCGCGTCACGATCAGTCGAGAACACGCATTTGACCGTCCATTCTTCCGTGAGCGAGGCTCTCCTTTCAAAGATCGCCGACCGGAGCGCCCATGCCGGCGTCATCGGGCTCGGCTATGTCGGCCTGCCGCTGGCCATCACCGCTGCCCGCAACGGTTTTTCCGTTACCGGCTTCGATATCGACCCGCAGAAGATCGTCTCTATAGATGCGGGACGATCCTATATTGCAGCTGTTCCGGATGACGTTCTGGCGACCGAGACTGGAGAAGGCCGTTTTCGCGCCACGACCGATTTCAGCCAGCTTGTCGCGTGCGATGTCATCGTCATCTGCGTTCCGACGCCGTTGACGAAACACCGCGATCCGGATCTTTCCTTCATCACCCGGACCTGCGAGCGCATTGCCGTGACGTTGAAGCCCGGCCAGCTGATCGTGCTGGAATCGACCACTTATCCCGGCACGACGGATGAGGTCGTGCGGCCGATCCTGGAAAAGACCGGCCTTAAATCGGCGCAGGATTTCTTCCTTGGTTTCTCACCGGAGCGCGAGGATCCGGGCAACCGCGATTTTCACACATCCAGTATTCCAAAGGTCGTGGCCGGTGACGGCGAGGCGGCCGCGGACCTGATGAAAGCCTTTTATGGCGCTGTCGTCCAGACGGTCGTGCCTGTCTCGTCGCCGGCGACGGCCGAGGCGGTGAAGCTGACGGAGAACATCTTTCGCGCCGTCAACATCGCCCTCGTCAACGAGCTGAAGGTCGTCTACGAGGCGATGGGCATCGACATCTGGGAAGTCATCGACGCGGCCAAGACCAAGCCGTTCGGCTACATGCCGTTTTATCCGGGCCCCGGTCTCGGCGGCCACTGCATCCCGATCGACCCGTTTTATCTCACCTGGAAGTCGCGCGAATATGAACTGCCGACGCGTTTCATCGAGCTTGCCGGTGAAATCAATTCGGCCATGCCGAAACATGTGATCGGACGGCTGGCCGAAGCGCTGGACATCCATTGCGGCAAGGCGCTCAGCCGCTCGAAGGTGCTGGTGATCGGTCTCGCCTACAAGAAGAACGTCCCGGATATTCGCGAAAGCCCGTCACTGAAGCTGATCGAGCTGATCGAGGAGCGGGGCGGAAGCGCCTGTTATCACGATCCGCATGTGGCCGAAATTCCGAAGACACGCGAATACATGGCGCTGAAGGGCCGGACGTCGGTGCCGCTGGACGAGCAGTCGATCCAGGGCTTCGATGCGGTTCTGATTGCTACTGACCATGATGCAGTCGATTATGCGGCGCTTGCCAAGTGGGCGCCGCTGATCGTCGATACGCGCAATGCCTTTGCCCGCAGAGGCATTGAAGGCGACACCATCCTCAAGGCGTAAACCGCCGCTGGTCTTACGGCGCGGCTGCGGCCAGGGGCGGGACCGATATCTGCTTTTTCAGGCGGCTTGCGGCCATGGCGTAGCCACCGGCGGCGCCGTCGATGAAGTGCATGTGGTCGCGGCTGAGCGGCGTCGGGACGATGCAGGTCATCAGCGCCGAATCCTGCCGGTGCAGGCCAAAGCGGCAGATGCCGGCACGTGCCGCTTCCTCCAGCCGCGTCTCGATTTTGCGCAGCCGTTCGGGATCGACATCGATGGTCATCTTCAGGCCATCGTCGAATTTGCGGAAATCGGTATTGCGGGCGACATCCTGCCGGTAAAGCTTCGGGTCGAAACGGCCGAGCGTCAGCCCAAACCGATAGAGCGCGACGATCAGCAGATATTGCGCCAGAATGAAAAGCCGGTGCGTGAAGCGCTTTCCCTTCGGCGCTGTCTTGGTTTCAGCCGCAAGCCCTGCGACCGACAGGCCGATCTGCGGACCTTCAACAGCGACTGGGTGACCCTCCCGTTCTTCGCTTGCGGCAAGCGCGACGATGTCGGTGACCAGGGCTTGAAAGGCCGCCAGGTTCTCCGATCCGACGGGAATGGCGATGATCGAGACGATTTCTCCATGGCGGGATTGTATCGGGTTCCAACGGCAGGAAAGGCCGGTCAGGTCAGGCCGTGCACCCGTTGGTGCGGGCGGAACGGCAAACAAGCCTTCCTTCATCCGCGCTTCCGCCCAGCTTGAGCCACCACCGGCAAACATTGCGTAGGACACTTCAGGGGCGACCTGGAAACGGGCGATGCGAACGGCAAGCCCGGCCGCGACGACATCGGCAACGGGGACAAGGGCGGCGCGCAATGTCAACTGCAATTCCTCGCCGACCCAGGCCTGCACTGCCGAAAGCGCCTCCCGTGCCTTCTCCACACCCGAAGGTGGGACTGCGACCAATGCGCCATCGCCGCCGAAGACGAAGGGGAGATCGTTATTGCCGAGCGCATTCAGGACGGCCGAGATGACGCTGGCGCCGGCCATGTTGACCGCCTTGTATCGGCCGGCCTCGATCGCGCCGGTGGAATCGACGATATCGGCTGTCGCCAAGGCCCAGTCGGCGGGCAATGCCCGGTAGTTGTCGCTATCAGCGACGCCTTTGAATTCGACGAAGACCGGAAGCGTATTGAAGAATGTTTCGCTGGATAGCTGGCTCATGCCCTGAGGCTAGCATATTCGCTCAGGGCAGGCGAAGGAGTTTGACCGCCGGCTGTTGGAAAAACTGGCAGAAACAAGCCGATCACGTTCCATCACGTATAGGAGTTTGGAGCAAATTTCCCCCTGCCGCGGTCGACCCCGCGCTGTGTCTCGTGTTAAGCGATGCAACCAGCATGATTTGAATGAATGGATGAAATAGATGAGTCGCCTTGATGGTTTTATCTCCCGCATGCACTCGCAGCGTGCTGTTCTCAACCATATCAAGGAGGCTTTTATGGTCGCGCCCGATGGCGTGATACTGGAAATCGGCCTTGGCAACGGGCGGACCTACGACCATATCCGCGAACTGTTTCCCAACAACCGGATCATCGCTTTCGACCGGGCCGTCGGCTCGCATCCCGGCTCGACGCCACCGGAGGCGGATCTCATTCTTGGCGATATCAAGGAGACGATTGCCCAGTTTTCCGGCAGGGACGTCGCGTTCGCCCATGCCGATATCGGCACGGCCTATCCCGAAAAGGACGCCAAGACCTTGATGTGGTTGCCGCAGTCGATCGCTTCGGCATTGAAGGCGGGCGGAGTGGCAGCAAGCGGCCTGCCGCTCGATCATCCGGACCTTGAACCGTTGCCACTGCCGGCCGGTGCCGATCCGGGCCGGACCTATTTCTACCGGAAACGCTGAACCGCCTGCTCATCGCCCGCCGTTCTGGCGGGGGGCAGTTCAAGGTAGCAGCAAAACGTCGTACTGGTCCTGCCCGATGGGCAGGGCGATGACCTTCATTTCGACCTGGCTGTCTTCGTAAAAGACGATGCAATCCTCATAGAATCCTGCCAGGTAATCGACGAATGCGCGCGATCCGGCCGGTCCATAGAAGACCGGCGAAAATTCCATGTAGAACGGCACGCGCCGGGCGAGAAGCGGTTGCATCGAGCGGCTCGCCACCGGCTCATATCCCTCGATATCCATCCAGATCAGGCCGATGTCTTCCGGTGCGACACCCGTCTCTGCGAGCATGGCGGTGACCGGTTTGACCGGGACCTTGATCTCGATATCGCGCTCGCTCTGGCGTAGTGCGCTGCTCTTGCCGTGATTGTCCCTGTGCATGAAGAAATCCAGCGTGCCTTCGCTCTCGCCGGCGGCGACATTGATCGCGGTGATCCGCCCGGTGAGGTTGTTCTGGTCAATATTGGTTCGGAGCAGCTTGAAGTTGCGCGGATCCGGCTCCACCGTGACGATGTGGCGGAAGGCTTTGCTCAGCGCGAAATAGACGGTCTGCGTGCCGATATTGCCGCCGAGTTCGAGCAGAACCTTTTCCGGCTGCAGCAATGCCCTTTGCCGCAGGACGTTTAGGAGCCGCTCGACATTTTCGCGCTGGAAATGGCCCTTGCGATAGATTTTCCGGCCAATGTAGTCATGCGGCGAGAAGGTCATCAGGTGATCGCCGCAATCGGCGGTCATAGACAGGATTTTCGGGCTGACGGCGTTGACGAGCATTTCGCGGCCGATGCGGGTGGAAAGAACGCGCCGTGCCACGCGATTGCGCCATTTGCGCAACTGGCGCTTCCAGGATGTCATCGCTTGCATGCCTTGCCCGTCTCCATCGTGTCTCGATCTTCTTCAACACGAGATTGAGCGGGAAATGAAGGCGTTTCTGCGAAAATTTGGGCAGGCGCGTCCGGGCAACCGGGCGCGTTTTGCGTTTGCGTTTGCCCAAGCCAGTGCTGTTGCAGGCGCATATCGAATTGCTGCGCCGCCGCATCGAACCTGCTTGACAATATTTTCATGCCGTGAAAATTCTTTCACAGCAGATAAAAATATCATGATGTGAAAAAAATAGCAGAGCGGAGTGGAGAGATGGTTCTGGGCGGAGGGTCAATTCGGGACGAGGAGTCGAGCATGGCAACGCGTGCGGCCTGGCTGCACTATGCCGGTGGCTTGACCCAATCCGAAGTCGCCAAGCGTCTCGGCCTGACTTCGCTGAAGGCCCATCGTCTGATCACCAAGGCCAACCAGGAAGGTCTGGTGAAGGTCTATATCGACGGCGAAGTCTCCGAATGCGTCGAGCTGGAGCAGAAGCTGTCGGCGCGTTATGGCCTCGACTATTGCGAGGTGGTTCCAGACTTCGATCCGGAAGACCTGCCTTTGAAGGCGCTCGGCATTTCCGGGGCGCAATTCTTGAAGCGCGAAATCGAGAAGGAAGGGTCCCTGCTGATCGGCATGGGCCACGGCCGCACGCTGGCTGCGTGCGTCGAATATCTGCCGCGCACGGTCAACAAGGATGTCCAGTTCGTGTCGCTGCTCGGCGGCCTGACGCGGCGGTTTTCCGCCAATCCGCATGACGTTATCCACCGGCTGGCCGAGCGGACCGGTGCCGAAGCCTATGTGATGCCGGTGCCGTTCTTTGCCAATTCGGTCGAGGATCGCGACGTGCTGTTCAACCAGCGCGGTGTGCGGGAAATTTTTGATCTCGCCAGCAGCGCCGATCTGCTGCTTGTCGGGATCGGCACCGTCGAGCGCGAAGCGTCGCTGGTGGCGACCGGGATGATCGAGAAGGCCGAACTTGAGGATATCAAGAATGCCGGCGGAGCCGGAGAATTGCTCGGCCATTTCTTTGACGACAAGGGCCAGCCGATCGAGACGTCGCTGTCCAACCGCACGTTTACGCTCAGCCGCGAGGCTCTGAAAAACCGCCGCACGGTCGCTGTTGCCGGCGGCAAGGTCAAGGCGCGCGCCATTCGTGCCGTGCTGGAAAGCCGGTTCCTCAGCGGCCTGATCACCGACGAGAAGACGGCGCAGACATTGATGGAGGATGCCGCCTGAGATGGCGCTGTCCCGGCATAGGGAGTGACGGCTGAAGACCGGACCGGGGAGTGGTTCGGTTCAAGCCTTGCGCAGCAACAGCATCCCGCCTGACCGCGAGATGCGTGCTGCGGTCTGGAGGACATACCGGTCGGGTAAGCCGGTACGGCTCAATGGATTGAGCATGTTTTGCCCGTGAAGGAGGAGAAGACCAATGCATGAGAAAGAGAAAGACCTGATCAGTGCATTCCTGCGGGGAGAGGTGGACCGCCGCGGAATGCTGAAGGGCCTCGGCGCCATGGGCGTTACGGCCGGTGCGGCGGGTACGCTGCTCAACATGATGTCCACCAGGGCAATGGCTGCCGATTTCGACTGGAAGAAACATTCCGGCAAGACCGTAAAGCTGCTTTTGAACAAGCACCCCTATGCCGATGCGATGATCGCCAACCTGCAGTCGTTCAAGGATCTGACAGGCATCGACGTCAAGTATGACGTGTTCCCGGAAGACGTCTATTTCGACAAGGTGACGGCCGCGCTGTCGTCCGGCTCCACCGAATATGATGCGTTCATGACCGGCGCCTATATGACCTGGACCTATGGTCCGGCTGGCTGGATCACCGACCTCAAGGAGTGGATCAACGATCCAGAAAAAACCAATCCGAACTATGCCTGGGACGACTTCCTGCCGGGCGTGAAGAATTCCTGCGCCTGGAACGGCCAGCCGGGTGGCGCGCTCGGTTCTGACGACGCGAAGCAGTGGTGCATTCCGTGGGCGTTCGAGCAGAACAACATCACCTATAACAAGGCGATGTTCGACAAGGCCGGCGTTGCCGTTCCGAAGAACCTCGATGACATGATCTCCGTGGCTGCCAAGCTGCAGAAGGATGTCGGCGGTATCTACGGTATCGGCGTGCGTGGCTCGCGCTCCTGGGCGACGATCCATCCGGGCTTCCTGTCGGCCTATTCGAACTTCAACGAAAAGGACCTGAACGTCACCGACGGCAAGCTGTCGGCGGCGATGGGCACGGCAGGCTCCAAGGCCTTCCACGCCAAATGGGTGCAGATGATCCAGGAAAGCGGCCCGAAGGATTGGTCGACCTACACCTGGTATCAGGTCGGTACCGATCTTGGTGCCGGTGCTTCGGCGATGATCTTCGACGCCGATTGCCTGGGCTACTTCATGAACGGCGGCGATAACAAGATGGCTGGGCAGCTGTCCTACGCCGCCTTCACCGCCAACCCGGATGCGACGGCTTCGACGCCGAACATCTGGATCTGGTCGCTCGCCATGTCCAACTTTTCCAAGGACAAGGACGCCACCTGGTACTTCCTGCAATGGGCCACCGGTCCGGAGCATGCGATCTTCGGCGCCACCAAGATGGATTTCGTCGATCCGGTCCGCCAGTCGGTCTGGAAGGACGAAGCCTTCCGCACCAAGCTCGACAAGTACCCGGGCTATGTTGACATGTTCGACGCATCCGCTGCCGGTGCCTCGATCAAGTTCACCCCGCAGCCATTGTTCTTCGACGTCACCACCGAATGGGCGGCGACATTGCAGAAGATGGTCGCCAAGGAAGTGCCTGTCGACGAAGGTCTCGACCAGCTGGTCGAGAGCATCGATCGCCAGCTGAAGGAAGCCGGTCTCGGCTGATCTGCCTCCCAAGCAGAGCCCGGCGCTTGAAAGAGCGCCGGGCAACCGCACACCGGCTGAACGCCGTCTCGAGACAACCTGAAATGCCGATGGACTGGCGCGGATCACCCGCGTGCCGCGCGCTTTCTTCAAAGACAAAGAACGGAGCTCGACATGGCTTCAACAGCAACCCTCCGCAAACCGGCTTCAGGTTTTCGCATTAGCCGCAGGATGCTGCCTTATGTGCTGAGCCTGCCGGCGCTGCTTGTGTGCATCGGCATCCTGATCCCGTTTTTCACCGCCGTGATCTATTCCTTCCAGCGCTACCGCTTGAGCCAGCCCTGGGCGCGGCAGTTCAACTGGGGTGAAAACTATCTCAACTTTTTCACCGATCCGGCCTTCTGGAACACGCTGAAAGTGTCGCTGCTCTATGCTGGCATCACGGTGACGCTGGAGTTGCTGCTTGGCCTCGGTATTGCGCTTCTCCTGCAGCGCCGCTCGACGGTCAATAATTTCATCTCGATCATGCTGCTTCTGCCACTGATGATCGCGCCGGCGCTTGCTGCGCTGATGTGGAAGCTGATGACCAACCCGAGCTTCGGTATTCTGAGCTACCTCGCCAGCCTGATCGGCCTGCATGATTTCCGCTGGGCCTCGTCGCCGAGCACGGCACTGCTGACCGTCGTTCTCGTCGATATCTGGGTCTATACGCCCTTCATCATGATCCTTTTGCTCGCTGGTCTGCGCTCGCTGCCGACCCAGCCATTTGAGGCGGCGGCGCTGGACGGCGTGCCAAGGACCTTCGTGTTCTTCCGCATCACGCTACCGATGCTGACGCCCTATATCCTGACGGCCACATTGTTCCGGCTGCTCGATAGTATCCAGCAGTTCGATATCATCTACGCGATGACGCAAGGGGGGCCGGGCAATACGCTGACCGTTTTCCAGGTGGAAGCCTATCTCAACTTCTTCCAGTCGACCAATGTCGGACGCTCCGCGGCGCTAATGGTCATCCTCTGGGCGATCACCTACCTGCTCTCCAATATCTTCATCAAGAACTGGCTGCGGCTGCGCGAACGCGCCCGTGGCGAGGCGTGAGGGGAAAACCATGGAAACCACGTCCACGCTCGAAAAGACCCTGCGGCTGATCGCCCTCACGCTGGTCGTCATCTTCTTCATGTTCCCGATCTTCTGGATCTTTCTGATGTCGTTCCAGACGAACGAGACGATCCTGGCGATCCCGCCATCGGTGATCTTCACGCCGACGCTGTCGAACTATGCGGCGCTGATCACCGGCAAGCTGACGACGGCGGCGGGTACGCTCGACATCGCCTTCATGCGCAATCTTGGCAACTCGATTTTCCTCTCGGTGACCTCGGTTGCCCTGGCGCTCGTCCTTGGCGTGCCGGCCGCCTATGCCTTTGCCCGCCACAAGTTCAAGGGTTCGGAAGATATCGCCTTCACGCTTTTGTCCTTCCGGTTCGCACCGCCGCTGCTCGTTCTCCTGCCGCTCACTCAGTATTTCCAATGGCTTGGGCTATCGGACACCTATTTCGGGCTGATCTGGGTCTACCAGCTGATCTGCCTGCCGCTGATCCTGTGGATCGTGCGCGGCTATTTCGAGGATATCTCGGCCGACGTCGAATACGCCTATCGCATTGCCGGGCATTCGTGGTTTGCGACCTTCCGCAAGATCGCCCTGCCGCTGGCCGGGCCGGGCATCGCCGCCGCCGGTCTGCTCGCCTTCATCTTCGCCTGGAACAATTTTGTCTTCGCGCTGGTGCTGGCCTCGGCTGACAAGCAGCCGGTGACTGTCGGGGCGCTTGCCTTCGTCACCTCGTCCGGCATCCAGTACGGACAGATCGCCTCGGCCATCGTGCTGTCCGTGACGCCGACGCTTGCACTTGCACTCTACGCCCAGCGCTACCTCGTCGAAGGCCTGTCGCTTGGCGCGGTGAAGGGATAAATCATGACGACACTTCGGCTTAAAAACATCGTCAAGCGCTACAAGACCAACACAGTCCTCGACAACCTGTCGCTGGATGTGGCCGACGGCGAAACGCTGGTTCTGTTTGGTCCCTCCGGGGCAGGCAAGACGGTGCTGCTCCGGCTGGTCGCTGGTGTGATCGACCCCGATGAAGGCCAGATTCTGATCGGCGGCGAGGATGTCGCGGATATCGACGCCGAGCATCGCGGCATCGGCATGGCGTTCCAGAATTTTGCCCTGTTCCCGCATATGAGCGCCTTCGACAACATTGCCAGCCCGCTGACGGCGACGAGTGCAACGAAGGATGCGATCTCGGCCGGTGTGCACAAGGTCGCCAAGCTTTTGAAGATCGACCATGTCCTTTCGCATCATCCAAAGGCGCTTTCGAACGGCCAGAAACAACGTACGGCCCTCGCCCGCGCGCTGGCAGGTTCGCCGCCGCTGCTTTTGCTCGATGATCCCCTGCGCAATGTCGATGCCAAGTTGCGCTTCGAAATGCGGCTTGAATTACCGCGCCTGCTCGCCGCACAAGGCGCAACGGTCGTCTATGTGACGCAGGACTACAAGGAAGCCATGGCGCTTGGCGACCGGATCGCGGTGATGTCGCAGGGCCGCATCCGTCAGATCGGCACGCCGGAAGATATCTACAACACACCGGCCGATATCGAGATTGCCCGCCTGTTTGGAGATCCGACCATCAATCTTCTGGATGTGACGCCGAAAGCCGGACCCGAAGGTGTCCATGTCGAGCTTTCGAATGTGAAGGTGGCGCTGCCCGGCATGCCGTCTGGCGTTGTCGGCAAGACCTGCGTCATCGGTCTCAGGCCCGAGACAATCGCCTTTACCGATGCCAGTGCTCCGGGTGCCATTCCGGTGACGGTCGAAGCCGAAACGCCGCTCAACGAAAAGACGGTAACGCTGGTTCTGACGGCGCGTGGCCGGGAAATTCTGGTGTCGCGTCCGGCGGGAACGCCGGGGCCGGTGTCCGGCCCGGCGCATATCGCCGTCAATGGCACTGCGGCCTTCCTGTTCGACAAGGACAGTGGCGGCTTGATCCGGTCCGCCGCCACCCCGATGACACGCAATGGAGAAGCGGCATGAGCGAGACAGCGCTGTTCATCAAGGGCGTCGACAAGTTCTATGGCCCGATCGATCATGGCGTCCATGCTGTCAAGCAGCTCAGCATGGATGTGAAGAAGGGCGAAATCATCGCGCTTCTCGGCTCGTCCGGCTGCGGCAAGACCTCGACCCTGCGCATGGTCGCGGGCTTCGAAGCCGTATCGCGCGGCACGATTTCGCTGAAGGGCAGGGAGGTTCAGACCTTTGCGCCGGTCAAGCGCAATGTCGCGATGGCGTTCGAAGGCTATTCGCTCTATCCGCCTTTGACCGTGCGCGAGAACATTGCCTTTGCGCTGAAGGCCTCGAAACTCTCCCAGAGCGTCGTTGAAGAGAAGGTCGCCAGCATCGCCAAGCTGCTGGAGATCGAGGACATCATGGGCCGGTATCCAAGCTCGATCTCGGGCGGCCAGCAGCAGCGTGCCTCGCTCGGCCGGGCGCTGATCCGCGATGCCGACCTGCACCTGCTCGATGAGCCGATGGGGCAGCTGGAGCCGCAGTTGCGCGCGCTTCTGCGTGGCCGTATCAAGCATTTCATCAAGGAACGCGGGCTGACGGCCATTCTCGTCACCCACGACCAGACGGAAGCCAATGCGCTGGCGGACCGGATCGCCGTTATGGAGGGCGGGGTGCTGCAACAGTTCGATACGCCACAGATGATCAAGGAGCGGCCCGCCAACCTGTTTACCGGCACCTTTGTCGGCGAGCCGCCGATGAACGTATTTTCTGCGGGGATTTCCGGTTCCGGCGATACAGTGTCCTTCGGTCTCAACGAAGGCGTGAAGCTCGATTACAGGGCGTCTGACTTTTCCCATGAAGTGCGGGCCGAACTGATGAAGCGCAGCAAGGTCGTGCTCGGCATCCGGCCCTATGCGGTTCGCCGCAGCGAAGGCGGCGTCGGCGCCAAGGTGGCGGTCAACCAGTGGCTCGGCGACCAGACCCATATAGCCACTGATTTTGCCGGTGGCACGATGGTGCTGGTCGAGCATGACCGGACGAACCTTGCGATCGGCGAGAATGTCGGCATCCGCCTTGATCCTTCGAGCCTGCATGTCTTCGACGGCGAGAGCGGCCGGGCCATCAGCCATGGGCAGGAGCTTGCCTGATGCGCGATATCCTGATCGGGATCGATGCGGGAACCTCCGTCATCAAGTCGGTCGCTTTCGATCTTGGCGGCAAGCAGATCGCGGCTTGCGCCATCGCCAACAGCTATGAAAGCGAGGGCGGCCGGGGTGTCGTCCAGGATCTCGACCGGACCTGGGCGGATACCGCAAAGACGCTTGCCGATCTCGCAGGCAAGGTGGAAAACCTCGCCAGCCGGGTGGCGGCGATCTCGGTAACCGGTCAAGGCGATGGTACCTGGCTGATCGACAGACAAGGCGAGCCCGTCGGCAAGGGCTGGCTATGGCTCGATGCCCGTGCTGGTGACACGGTAGAGCGGCTGCGGCAGGACAGCGGCGATGCCGCCCGCTTTTCGCATACCGGATCGGGTCTTGCTGCCTGCCAGATGGGTTCGCAGCTTCGGTGGATTCTGGACAATGCGCCCGAGATGATCGACGGCGCGACAACAGGATTTCACTGCAAGGACTGGCTCTATTTCAAGCTGACCGGAAAGCGGGCGACCGATCCGTCCGAAGCCAATTTCACCTTTGGGAATTTCCGCACCCGGCAATATTCCGAGGATGTCATCGACTTTCTCGATCTGCGCAAACAGCGCTACCTGCTGCCGGAAATCGTTGATGGCGCGGTGACGCAGCATGCGCTTGATGACAAGGCAGCAGCGCTGACAGGGCTTCTGGCGGGAACACCGGTAGTGCTCGGCTATGTCGATGTCGTCTGCACCTCGCTTGGTGCTGGCCTCTATGAGCCGGGCACCGATACCGGCTGCTCGATCATCGGCTCGACCGGCATGCATATGCGGCTAGCGAAAAGCCCTGACGAAGTGCAGCTCAACAAGGACCTCACCGGCTACACGATGTGTCTGCCGATTGCAGGCCATTATGCGCAAATGCAGTCGAATATGGCGGCGACGCTGAATATCGACTGGATACTCTCGCTGGCCGGTAGTGTTTTGAAGGGCATGGGCATCGAGAAAAGCAAGTCCGAGCTGCTCGGTCATGTCGAAGGCTGGCTGTCGGAATCCAAGGAAACCTCGCTGCTGTTCCACCCTTATATTTCAGAAGCAGGCGAGCGCGGTCCGTTTGTCGATGCCTCGGCGCGGGCATCTTTCATCGGGCTCGATCTGAACCACGGCTTTGCCGACATGGTTCGTGCTGTCTTCAACGGTCTGGCGATGGCGTCGCGCGATTGTTATGTCGAGATGGGGCCGCTGCCGTCGCGGGTGCGGCTGACCGGCGGCGCGGCGCGCAGCGCGTCGCTACGGCGCATTCTCGGCGGCGCGCTCGGTTGCCCGGTGCAGACCAGTGAGCGCGAGGAAGCGGGGGCCGCTGGCACGGCGATGATTGCCGCCGTTTCGCTGGGCATCTACGGCTCGATGGAAGATTGCGTCAAGGAATGGGTCACCCCCTACCAGCGGCCGGCGGAACCGGCCGATAAAGCCATGGCGGCGCGTTTTAACGCGGCGTTTCCACTCTACAGGCAATCGCGCCTGTCCCTTCGTCCGGTCTGGCATGCCCTGTCCCACGGCACAGCCCCGGCATCTGAATAGGAAGACTGAAATGAAGAAAATCGCCATCATCGGAGACCGGTTCATGCTGCCGACGGTCTTTCGCGACAAGGTCGTGGAAGCCTGTGGCGACGGCCATGATATCCGTCTCCTCGAGCAGCCCTGGCCGGATGAGCCGATGGAGCATGGCTATGCCGTCGAGGGCATGGATGGCCTGAAGGAATACATGGGCAAGGCCAATGATATCATCGAATTCGTCGGTGATGCCGAGATGGTCATCACCCAGCTGGCGCCGTTTTCGCGCGGCATGTTTTCGCGCCTGCCGGACCTGAAATTCGTTGCCGTTTCGCGCGGTGGACCGGTCAATGTTGATATGCAGGCGGCGCGTGATGCCGGTGTGCTGGTCGTCAACACGCCCGGCCGCAACGCCAGCGCTGTTGCCGAATTCACGCTGGGCGCCATCCTTGCGGAAACCCGGCTGATCCGCTCCGGTCACGAATCCCTGCGCAAGGGTGAATGGCGCGGCGAGCTTTACCGCGCCGACAAGACCGGCCGGGAACTGTCCGAAATGACGGTCGGTGTGGTTGGCTACGGCAATATCGGCACCAAGGTGGTGCGGCTGCTGCGCGCCTTTGGAACCAAGGTTGTAGTCTACGATCCCTATGTCCAGCTGTCCGCCGATGACCGCAACGCGGGTGTCGAACATGTCAGTTTCGACGATCTGTTGTCACGCTCCGATGTCGTGACGCTGCATTCGCGGGTGTCGGAAGAGACACGGCATATGATGAATGCCGAAAGCTTTGCGAAGATGAAGCCGGGCGCGATCTTCGTGAATACGGCGCGCGGGCCGCTTTGCGATTATGATGCATTATACGAGGCCCTGGTGAATGGCCCGCTCGGGTCTGCGATGCTCGAAACGTTCGCCGTCGAGCCGGTGCCGGAAGACTGGCCACTCTTGCAACTGCCAAACGTGACGCTGACGCCGCATATTGCCGGGGCTTCGGTGCGCACCGTCACCTATGCCGCAGAGATGGCAGCCGAAGAGGTGCGCCGCTATATTGCCGGCCTGCCGCCGGTCAATCCGTGCTGAGGGCAGGACGATGACGGAGAATTACGTCCGCCAGTCGATCATCGATCATTGCCGCAAGATGAATGCGCTTGGCATCAACCAGGGCACATCCGGCAATATCAGCGCGCGCTACGAAGACCGGATGCTGATCACCCCGTCGGCAGCGCCCTATGACGAGATGACGCCGGACATGATCGCCTCGTTGCCGCTGGAGGGTGAATACGGCGCCTGGAATGGCCCGCGCAAACCCTCGACGGAATGGCGCTTTCATCTGGATATCATGAGGAGCCGGCCGGAGGTTCATGCGGTCATCCATACGCATGCGATCTATTCGACCATCCTTGCCATCGCCCACAAGCCGATCCCGGCCTGTCACTACATGATTGCCGCCTTTGGTGGCGACGACGTGAAGGTTTGCGACTATGCCCGTTACGGCACCAAGGAGCTTTCGGACAATATCCTCAAGGCGATGGAAGGCCGCACCGCCTGCCTGATGGCCAATCACGGAATGCTTGCCACCGGAGCGAGCCTCGAAAAGGCGATGTGGGCAGCGGTGGAGCTCGAGACGATCGCCAAGCAATATTATCACGCGCTGCTGATCGGTGGCCCCGTCGTTCTGCCTGCAGAAGAGATTGCAGGCGTGCGGAAGGGATTTGCGAGTTACGGATTGCAGGAGAAACGAGCGTGAGCGCTGAATCCGGCATAATCGACCTGTTCATCATTGGCGGCGGCGTCAATGGTGCGGGCATTGCCCGCGATGCGGCCGGGCGCGGCATGTCGGTTGTTCTTTGCGAGAAGGACGATCTGGCTGAGGGGACCAGTTCGCGATCCGGCAAGCTTGTGCACGGGGGCTTGCGTTATCTCGAATATTACGAGTTCCGGTTGGTGCGCGAGGCGCTGATCGAGCGCGAGGTGCTGCTTCAATCCGCGCCGCACATCATCTGGCCGATGCGGTTCGTTCTGCCGCACAGTTCGTCCGATCGCCCTGCATGGCTCGTTCGCCTCGGCCTGTTTCTCTACGATCATCTCGGTGGCCGCAAGCGGTTGCCCGGCACGCGGACGCTGGACCTACGCACCGCGCCTGAGGGCGCGCCGGTCAAGACGGATTATCGCAAGGCGTTCGAATATTCCGATTGCTGGGTCGATGATGCCCGCCTGGTGCTGCTCAATGCGCTCGACGCCAAGCAGCGGGGCGCACGGATATACACACGGACCGCCTGCACGTCGGTGCGCCGCAGTGGTGATCTGTGGGATATCGAGATGACCGAGGCCGGTACGGGACGCAAGAGCGAACTCAAGGCGCGGTGCGTCGTCAATACGGCCGGTCCCTGGGTCAACGACGTCATCGGCCGGGTGGCCGGGCTGAACTCCCGCCGCAATGTCCGGCTCGTCAAGGGCAGCCATATCATCGTGCCGAAATTCTGGGAGGGGCGGCAGGCCTATCTGGTCCAGAACCCTGACAAGCGGGTGATCTTCATCAACCCCTACGAAAACGATCTGGCCCTGATCGGCACGACCGATATTCCCTATGACGGGCGGCCGGAAGATGTGAAAGCCGATGCCAACGAGATCTCCTATCTGATCAAGTCGGTGAACCGTTATTTCAAGCAACAGCTGTCCGAGAGCGATATCGTCCACAGCTTCTCCGGTGTGCGGCCGCTCTATGATGACAATGCCGAAAATCCGTCTGCAGTGACGCGGGACTATATTTTCGAGGTCGATGCGGTGAATGGCAAGGCGCCACTGCTTTCCGTGTTCGGCGGCAAGATCACCACGTTCCGCAAATTGTCTGAACATGCGCTGGAGAAGATCAGGCCGTTCTTCCCGTCGATGAAACCGGGTTGGACCTCGAAAGGCATCTTGCCCGGCGGCGATATGCCAAAGGCGGATTTCGAGCAGTTCCTCGGCGATCTCCGGGCCAAATACCGCTGGCTGCCGGTTGATCTCGCCAAACATTATGCGAGACTTTACGGCACCCGCGCCCATGATCTGCTCGGCGGTGCATCATCGCTCGACGATCTCGGTGCATCTTTCGGCAAGCTGCTGCGCGAACGCGAGGCGCGGTTCCTGATCGAGACCGAATGGGCGCAGACGCCGCAAGATATTCTGGAGCGCCGCACAAAACACGGATTGCACATGACATCAGCCGAGCGCGAGGCTTTTGCAGCCTGGTGTCTGCGGCAGTCGCAGGCGGCTTGAGATATATCGGAGACAATGGTGAGAAGTTCTGAATTCGAAGCCCTATTGGATGTTTCCGCCCGGGTCGGTGCCGATCCGGCGCTGGTGCAGGCGGCGGGTGGCAATACCTCGATCAAGGAAGGCGGCACGCTGTGGATCAAGGCGTCCGGCCTCTGGCTGATGCAGGCAAGGCAGCGCGACGTGATGGTGCCGGTGGCGCTCGACGCATTGCTTGATGCGCTGGAACGTGACGATCCTTCGACCGAGAAAGCGCAGGATTTCGTCATCGCGGACCGCAATCCATCCGGCTTGCGGCCATCGATCGAAACGACGGTGCACGCCCTGATGCCGCAAAAGGTGGTGATCCACGTCCACTGCGTCGAAACCATCGCGACCGCCGTGCAGGTTAACGGCGAAACCATTGCCGCATCGAGACTCGCCGGCATTCCGCATGTGTTCGTGCCCTATGCGCGACCGGGCCTGCCGCTCGCCAAGGCGATCGCGGCGCGGATCCGGCCGGATACCAGCGTGCTCATCCTTGGCAATCATGGTGTTGCGGTGGCTGGCGAAACCGTGGCGGAGGCAGAAGCTCTGCTGGCCGAGGTTTCGCAGAGGCTGGCCCTGCCACGCCGTCAAGCGCCGGATGCTGATCTTACAGCCCTATCGCGGCTTGCTGTCGGCAGCGGTTTCATTCTGCCGGAAGACGGCACGATCCATGATGTGGCCACCGATCTCACGAGTTGCCGTATCGCGGCCGGCGGCAGTCTCTATCCGGATCATGTGATCTTTCTCGGGCGGGGTTCGTTTGTCGCAGCCCCTGGGGATACGGCCGCTTCGATCGAAGACCAATATCGCGCGGAAGGGGCGTCATTGCCGCCAACGCTGTTGTTTCCGGGCAAGGGCGTGCTCGTTTCCAAGGAAATCACGGCAGGGGCTCTTGCCTTGGCGCGCTGCCTGTCCGATGTGCTTGGCCGGATCAATGAAGGTGCCCGTTTGTGCTATCTGACGGACGCGGAAAATGCCGAACTGCTTGGCTGGGACGCGGAAAAATACCGGCAGGAATTGAACAGGGCCGGAAAGGCATTGCAATGAGTTTTGCCTCGGGCAGTCCGCTGGTGATCGGCATCGACATCGGTACATCCGGTGCGCGTGCCGTGGCCATGGATGCTGGTTTTGAGATCGCCGCTTCAGGATCCTCCAAACTTGCCGATTTTTCCGCCGATCACCGTGATCCCGTGGTTTGGTGGAAAGCGGTGCAGACGGCGCTGGGACAGGTTCTGGACGGCATCGACCGGACACAGGTTCGGGCGATTGCGATCGATGGCACATCCGGCACGATGCTGCCTGCCAGCGCGGACGGTACGCCGCTGGCGGTGCCGATGATGTATAATGATCCCGTCGGGGATGCGGATACCCTCGGCCGTATCGCAGCCCACGCGCCCAAGGAAAGCGCCGCACACGGGGCAACATCGGGCTTGGCCAAGGCGCTGACGTTTCAGTCCATCCCGGGCATCTTTCGCATCATCCATCAGGCCGATTGGCTGGCCGGTCATTTCACCGGCCTCTACGATGTGTCCGATGAGAACAATGCCTTGAAGACCGGCTACGATCCCGTCGCACGCCAATGGCCTGACTGGATCGCTGCCACGGGCGTGCGGCTGGACCTGTTGCCGGATGTCTTGCCCGCAGGCGCGCCGGTCTCCGGAATTTCGCAGGCCGCAGCCGATGCCTTCGGCCTCTCCGATGACGTGGTGATCGTTGCGGGCACCACGGATGGCTGCGCCTCGTTTCTGGCAACCGGAGCCGATCAACCCGGCGACGCTGTGTCGGCGCTCGGCACGACCCTGACGGTGAAAATGCTGTCGGACCGTCCGCTTTTCGCGCCGGAATATGGTCTTTACAGCCACCGGATCGGCGATATGTGGCTGGCAGGCGGTGCCTCCAATACCGGCGGCGTGGTTTTGTCAGCCCATTTCGACAATGAGGAAATTGTCGCTCTTTCGGCGAAGATCGATCCACAAACCGACACGGGGCTCGACTATTACCCGCTGATCAAGGATGGCGAGCGCTTTCCGGTCAATGATCCGGCGATGAAGCCACGAATGGAGCCACGGCCACAGAGCGATGCCGAGTTCCTGAAAGCGATCTTCGAGGGTATCGCGGGTGTCGAGGCGCTGGCCTATCAGCGGCTGGTGTCTCTTGGCAGTCCGGCGCTGTGCTCCATCCGCACGGTCGGCGGCGGGGCGAAGAATTCGGTCTGGACGGCGATCCGCAAGCGGAAGATGCCGGTTCCCTTCTTGGCCGTGGCCTCGGAAGAGGCGGCTGCCGGGACCGCACGGCTTGCACTCATCGGCGCGAAATCGGCGGGTGTCCTATGACGAACAGGCCTCTGATAATTTCCGGTCTGGATGAGATCGAAGAGCGTTTCGACGCCTTCCTGATTGATCAGTTCGGTGTGCTGCGGGATGGCTCAGGGCCTTATCCTGGCGCTGTCGAAACACTCGTCCGTCTGAAACAGGCGGGCAAGATGATTATCATTCTATCCAACTCGGGAAAACGTTCGGCGGAGAACGATCGCCGCCTCGCTGCGCTGGGTTTCGATTCACAGAGCTGGGACTGGTTCTTGACTTCCGGGGAAGTTGCCTGGCGCATTCTTCAGTCCGAGATCAGGCAGGTGAGCAGCGCGGTTCCTCGCACATGCCTGCTGATCAGCCGCGACGGCGATACTTCGCCGCTGGACGGGCTTGATCTCGTCCGCACCGAACGCGGCGAGGAGGCGGATTTCATTCTTTTGGCCGCAAGCGAAGGTGATGTGTATCCGCTGCCGTTCTACGAGGCATTGCTGGCGCCGGCGGCACGGCGTGGGATTCCTTGCCTTTGCACCAACCCGGACAAGATCATGCTGACCAAGAATGGCACGGCCTTCGGGGCAGGGCGGATCGCTGAGCTTTACGAAGAGCTGGGAGGTACGGTGCGCTGGATCGGCAAGCCGTTCCCGGATATCTACGCGGCTGCGCGGGACTTCCTGGGGTCTACTGCGCCGGAAAGGATCTGCTGCATTGGCGATAGTATCGAACACGACATCGCTGGCGCTGCGGGTGCCGGATTGAAGTCGATCCTGGTGACGACGGGCATTCTGGAAACCGCCTCGGATGCGGAGCGCCAGGCGCTGTTTGTCGGGCATGGCGCCACACCCGACTTCATCCTGCCGTCATTCCGCTGGTCAGAAGGGTAAACCTCCTCTGGCGAAGCGCCTGAACCTCACTTAAAACAGCGCATCTTCGAAAAGCTCATCGTCATTGGTGGCGGCGGTGACCGGTGCCGCGAGCACATTTCCTGCCGGAATGATCGCCTGGTGGACGGTGCGTTCCTGCGCCATCGTGTAGAGCTTGAAGATACGCGGGCCGACCCCTGCCAGGACATCGGCGAGTTCGTCGATACCGGGCAAGCTGTCGCCGGCGAGATCGCAGAGATCATCAGCGCAGGTGGAGAGAACTTCGCCGAGATCGTTCTGGAAATCCAGCTTGCTGATCGACAGGCTGATCTTGCTCGCGACTTCCCGGCCATGCTCTGAGAGAATGCCCAGCTCGGTTTCCATGGCGTTGGCTGCCGAGCGGATATTGCCGACTGCATCGCTCAGGCGTTCGGCAAGGCCGGGGCCACCGGTACTGTCGGTGGCGGCGATTGCACAGGCTGCTTCTTCAAATCCGGTCAGGCCGTTGACGATCGCATCGGCGGATTCGTCGAGCTTGGCGGCAAAGACGCGCAGTTCGGCGGTGACGACGTTGATCGACCGGCCCTCCTCGCCCATGCGGCTGCAGCGCAGATTGGTATTGAGTGCCATATAATGGATGTCCATTTTCACGGCGCGGATGTTCTCGATGCCCTTGAGCAGGTTGGCAGCGGTCGCGGTCGTCGACTGGCTGACATGATTGGCCTGCAGGCTGGCTGTCTCGACCTGCTTGACGATGGCGTGGGCGGCGGAAACGCTCTCCTCCAGCGCCCGCATGAAGTTGCCGCCCTTGGCATCGTCCTCGCTTTGCATCTCGGCGCGCAGGTTGAGAATATCCTGGGTATCATGGCTGAAGCTGGCAATGGTTTCGACGACGCTGCGGGAATCACGCTGGAAGTTCTCGACCATGTCGACCATCTGGGCGGCGGCGAGGTGATGGACGAGGTTTTCCAGCCGTGCCTGCGCGCCACGATCAAGGGCGCGGCCTTCGTCGCTGGCGAGGAAATCTTGGATGATGGTCAGCGTCGATTGCACATGCTCGATGCGCTGGCGGGTGATATCGCCGATCTGCAGTGCGGACAGGGTCGTCGCGACCTTGCCCTGGACCCCGCGGGCGAGCACACCGACCTGTTTGGCAATCTCGCCAAGCTTCTTGCGGTGCGCGCTGATCGTCTGCGCGTCGCGCTGCAGCGCGCTGACCACCGAGGGTACCGTCTGCTCATAGCGCTGCGCGACACCGGAGCCGAAGGTCTGGGCCGTGTTGAGTTCCTTTTCCAGCGCATGGAGCTGGCCGGCAAAATTGTTGACTTCGGCCGTGCCGGAGCGGATGCGATCAAGGATTTCCTCGGCAAAACCGGCAAACTCGGCAATGCCAGCGCCGGTGATCTTCACCGTCACGGCAAAGGTCTGCAGATAGCGCATGGTCTCCTGCATGTCGGCGACATGCGTGCGCAGGCCGGCGCCGGAGCTGGACAGGATATCGAGGTTCTTCTGGCGCAGGCTTTCCAGCTGCGGCAGTTCCGACAGATTTTTCACCGTCGCCAGCAGGTCGGCCGTTGTGTCGGTCGCTGCACCGGCGTCGAGCGTCCGGGTGACATTGTCCAGCGAAGCAAGCAGGTTGTTGAGCACGTCCATGACAGCCAGAAGAACACTGCCGCCTTCAAGGAAGCGCTGCTCGACCTTCGTTCGTGCCGCTTCCAGCTTGCGACCGATGTCGGAGACGGTGGCAATGCCGGTTGGGTGGAGGCCGGTCTGGTGGGCCAATGCGGTGCTGTATGTCAAAATAGCCCTCAACTCAAAACATGTGCGGTCTTTCCGGCATCCATAGGGCAAGGATGGAAATGTCTGGTTAAACGCGGGACTCGTCTGCGTTGCAGCGGCCTTGCCGATGCGGAGCTCACCCGTTGCGGGAATTGTTGAGGCTTATCCGGGCGTTGAAAAATTGTTTTACCGCAATTCCTTGAATTCATAAGGTTTTCCGCCTGATTTTTGGTGGTCTATGAAAACTCTCAGGTAAGATTTCATAGTGAACAGACTCGTAATAAGTGCAGAATCTTACAACCTGAATTTACCCGCTGTTAAGGCTGGCGTGAGATTCCATTTGAGGAGAAAGTAGTATTAATCGTTTCAGAGGACTGCAATGCCCCCCTTAATCGATGAATATATTTTGGTTGAATTGCCAGATAAATTGAATATTAGAAATATATCTAATGTATATGATCTGATCTATTCTGAAGTAAATTCCGATAAATCACTATTGATTTCCGTTCCGAAGAGCGCTGACGCCGACTTAAGCTTCATTCAATTGATGGAGTCTGCAAGAATACGCGCAAAAACCACCGGAAAGCATATTGTCATGTCGAGCCCGGCTGAAGGTTCGGTTCTCAACGTGCTGGAGCGCGGTGGCTTCGCCGAAACGTTCTCTCCCGAAGACAAGAAATTCTGGTTGCATGAAGAGGTAATACAATGACCGCGAGAATATTGACCGTCGATGACTCGGCCAGCATCCGTTTGACGACGAAGGTCACCTTGTCCAATGCGGGCTACGATATCACCGAGGCCGTCAATGGGGCCGAAGGCCTGGAAAAGGCAAAATCCGGTCAGTTCGACCTGATCGTTACGGACCTGAACATGCCGGTCATGGACGGGCTGACGATGATCGAAGAGTTGCGCAAGCTGCCGGCCCATACCGGCGTACCGATCATCTTCCTGACGACGGAATCCGACGCGGACCTCAAGGCACGGGCAAAGGCGGCTGGAGCCACCGGCTGGCTGACAAAACCGTTTGATCCGGAAACCCTCGTCAAGATCGTCAGGAAGGTTCTCGGAAGATGAGCATGACCGATCCTATTGCAGTGTTTCGAATGGAAGCGGCGGAACTGTTTGAGCAGATCGAGTCCGGCCTGCTCGATCTGACCCACCGGCTCGACGACAGGGATCAGATCGACGCAGTCTTTCGCGGCCTCCACACACTCAAGGGATCGGGTGCGATGTTCGGCTTCGACGCGCTCGCGGCCTTTACCCACCATTGCGAGACGGCCTTCGACCGGGTTCGCAAGGGCGAAAAACCAGCCACGAGCGAGCTGATTGCCGCCGTTCTTGCCGCGCAGGATCATATGCGCGCGCTGGTCGACCGGCCGATGGACGACCACGGCAATATCGGCGATATTCTCTTGAGCCAGTTGCAGCGGGCGGTCGAAGGCGACGCGCCGGTGACGGCACTTGTGCCGACCATACAAGCGGAGCCTGCGGCTGTTGCCGTGAAAAGTGCTGGTAATACCTGGCGTATCCGCTTCAGCCTGCCAGTCAATTCCATGGTCAATGGCACCAATCCTTTGGGGCTGCTGGACGAACTGCGCGATCTTGGCGAATGCCGCATCGCTGTGAATACCTCTGCCATCCCATCGCTGGATGTGCTGGTCCCCACCGATCTGCATCTGTCCTGGGACGTGACGGTGACGACCGATCAGCCGCGTTCGGCGATCGATGATGTCTTTATCTTCGTGCTCGACGATATGCAGCTTGATGTCGAGACGCTGACAGACGGTGTTGCGGTGATTGCTGAGCCGGCCGCTGTTCAGGCCGAACAGCCTGTGCCGGTGGTTCTGCCCGTTGCAGCAATTGCCCCTGCGACGCTGCCTGTGCCGGCCCAAGCGCCGGCCGCGCCTGCCGTCGAGCGCGAAGTGCCGGGCAGCAATGATGCGCGTCAGGCAAAGGCTGCCGAAAATGTCCGTGTTCCCGCCGAGCGGCTGGACGAACTGATGGACCGTGTCGGCGAACTTGTTATCGCGCAATCGCGCCTCAGGCAGCTGGCCAGTTCCAGCATGGATCTGCAGTTGCGTTCGGTTTCCGAAGAAATCGAACGGCTGTCGGGCGAGTTGCGTGACACGATGATGGTCCTGCGCATGGTGCCGGTCGGCAGCCTGTTCGGCCGCTTCCGGCGGCTGGTACACGATCTCGCCCGCGAGACCGGCAAGGTTATCGAACTGGTGACGGAAGGCGAAACCACCGAAGTCGACAAGACCGTCATCGAGCGGCTGGCCGATCCGCTGGTGCACCTGGTGCGCAATTCGATCGACCATGGCCTGGAAACCCCGGAAGAACGCCGTGCAGCCGGCAAGGACGAGGCTGGCAAGATCATGCTCTCGGCCCGCCAGGCCGGTGGCGAAGTGATCATTACCATCAAGGACGACGGCCGCGGCATCAACCGCGAGCGGGTGCGGGCCAAGGCAGAGGCCTCCGGTCTCATCCAGCCCGGCGCCGCGCTGTCCGATCAGGACCTGCTGCAGCTGATTTTCGCTCCCGGCTTTTCGACGGCGGCACAGGTTACCAATCTTTCCGGCCGTGGCGTCGGCATGGACGTGGTCAAGAAGACGGTCGAGACACTGCGCGGTGCGATCGATATTACCAGCCATGCCGGCCAAGGCTCGGACGTATCGCTGCGCATTCCGCTGACACTGGCGATTATCGATGGCCTTTTGGTGCGGGTTGGCACCGGGCGCTATGTCATTCCGTTGTCTGCAGTCGAGGAATGCCTGGAGCTGTCGCTCGAGGAAGACCTGCGTTCAAGGGGCCGCAGCTTCATCTCGTTGCGCGACAGTCTGGTGCCATTCCTTCGATTGCGCGACCTGTTCCGCACCGGCACCAAGCCGGACGCGCATCAGAAAGTCGTGGTCATTTCGACCGGCACCGAGCGCGTCGGCATGGTCGTCGACCAGATCATCGGCGACCACCAGACGGTCATCAAGTCGATGTCGAAGCTGCATCACGACGTCGCGACCTTCTCCGGCGCGACCATTCTCGGCGACGGCAGTGTCGCCCTCATTCTCGATGTCGCCCATCTGGTGGCGGCCGGTCAGCAACAGGAGGCGCAGGTGCGCGCGGCAGGATGATCGAAGCAGTTCAGACAAACGACAGGCAGCCGCAATCCGACACGCATTGGAACAGCGATGGCGAGCTGGAAGTGCTGACATTCGACCTTCACGGCGAAACGTTTGCGCTTGAGGCAGCCATGGTTCAGGAAATCCTCGACCTGTTGCCGGAGACCACTGTTCCCGGCGCCATGCCCTTTGTCGGCAGCGTCATCAATTTTCGCGGCAAGGTCATCCCGCTTGCCGATATCCGCCTCGCTTTCGGCATGGAAGCGGCGGAAACGACGATCGACAGCCGTATCATCGTCATCGAGCTTAATCTCCAGGGAGAGCCGACATTGGTCGGTCTTCGAACAGACAAGGTGAATGAAGTCACCACGCTTGCCAAGACATCCAGTGAGGCGCCTCCCAGCGTCGGGATGCGGTGGCGGCCCGACTACATCAACTGCCTGGTCAAGCGGGGAGGACAATTCATCATCCTTCCCAACCTGCAGGCAATTTTTTCATTCAGGACGGACACCTGACGCCGCGCAAGCTGCATACGGCATGCGCGGTTGTTCATATTCAAGGAATTTGACAATGCGATTTACCATCAAGCTCAAACTGGCGATGGCCTTCGGTTTCGTCATAACCCTGCTGCTCGGAACCGCCGGTTACGGCATCCTGAGCCTGGGCAATCTTAATCAGACAGTTGAAGACGTGCTGCAAGGCCCGGCCGCGCGGCTGCAGCTCGCCCAGCAGATCAATATCTATCAGCTGCAGGCGATCCGCCAGCAGAAGAACCTGCTTGCCGCGACATCGGAAAAGGAATCCTCAGATGCCCGCACCAAGGGCGACCACAATCGCAAGCTTTTCGATGAAACGCTGAACGAAGCAGCCGCCAAGGCGACCGAACAGGGCAAGCCGAACTGGGTAAAGCTGCAGGCGCTGTCGGTTCAGGCCAATGAGGCCGAAAGCCAGATCCGCAAGTTCCTCGATGCCGGTAATGCGCCGGCCGCGCAGAACATCTCCGTTACGACGGCGCGCCAGAGCGCCAATGACATGGACGCCATTCTCGACGAGGTCGTCAAGCTTGAGGAAACGCGTCTTGCCGAAGCGCAGGCCGCCGCCGACGCAATGTATCAGGACACGCGTTTCATGATGACGGCGGCGGCAGGTCTCGCCGTACTGATTGCCATTGCCGCCGCCATCTGGATTTCGCTGACCATCAGCAAGGGCCTGCGCCGCGCGACGACTGCCGTCGCCGATGTCGCCGATGGCGATCTGACCAAGCTTGCGGAGATTACCAACCGCGACGAGATCGGTGCTCTTCTCGGCAATGTCAACGTGATGATCGAACGCCTGCGCGGCGTCGTTGCTGACGCGCTGTCCGCCTCCGACAATGTCTCCGCCGGTAGCCAGGAACTGTCGGCAAGCTCCGAGCAGGTCAGCCAGGGCGCGACCGAGCAGGCGGCGTCTGCCGAAGAGGCATCCGCCTCGATGGAAGAGATGGCGGCCAATATCAAGCAGAACGCCGACAATGCGGCCCAGACTGAAAAGATTGCGCGTCAATCGTCGAAGGATGCCGAAGCCAGCGGCGAAGCTGTGTCGCGTGCCGTCAGCGCCATGCGCACGATCGCCGAAAAGATCGGCATCGTCCAGGAAATCGCCCGCCAGACCGACCTTCTCGCTCTGAACGCCGCTGTGGAAGCCGCCCGCGCCGGCGAACATGGCAAGGGCTTTGCCGTCGTCGCTTCCGAAGTTCGCAAGCTTGCGGAACGCAGCCAGTCGGCTGCCGCTGAAATCGGCCAGATGTCGAGCGATACGGTCAAGGCCGCTGCCGAAGCGGGCGACATGCTGAACCGCCTGGTTCCGGATATCCGCAAGACCGCCGAACTGGTTTCGGAAATCTCGGCCGCTTGCCGCGAGCAGGATATCGGTTCAAGCCAGATCAACGAGGCGATCCAGCAGCTCGACAAGGTGACCCAGCAGAATGCCAGTGCTTCCGAGCAGATGTCGGCGACCTCCGAAGAGCTGGCCGCCCAGGCAGAAGAGCTGCAGGCATCGATCGCCTTCTTCAAGGTGGACAGCGCCAATCACGGTGCCAGCGTCCGGAAGGCCGTTGCACCCGTGGTGATGACAAAGGTTTCCACGGCAAAGCCGGTTGCCAACCGCAGACCGGCACCCGTTGGAAACTCGGTTGCCTCCCAGCAGGCGCGGGCCAAGGGTTTTGCTCTTGATCTGTCCATGGGGGGCCCGGATGCCGAAGACCAGAATTTCCGTGAGAGCGCATAACTGCGCCCGATCGTAATCCGGCGGCCCTTACGGGGGCCGCCGCAGTGTCCGCGTGTGTAGGCGCGGACAGGAACTTTCCGAAACTACCGGTTCCGCGGACGTGAATCATTCACCGCATCGCTTTGCTGGCTCGGACACCCCTCCAATTGGGCTCCCATTCGGGATGCCCGTGTGTTTCCGACCAATGTAAGGATTTTACGGTGCGCATAACGATCAAACTGAAACTCGCAATAGTGTTCGCGGTCATCATCCTGTTGACCGGCGGAATGGCCACGCTGTCCATTCTCAACCTGTCTTCGCTCAACACAGCTATTACCCAGATGGTCACCGGGCCGATCGTCGACATGAAGACTGTCGCCGATCTCAGCGCTGCCTTCAACGGAACGGTGCGTGCCGAAAAGAACGCGATCCTGAGCCAAAATCCGTCGGAGATTGCCGAATTCGTCAAGTCGATGAAGGATCGCCAGGCACAGCTGGACGGTTTGATCTCATCGCTTTCGAAGTCGGAAGACCCGGATGTTCGCGCAAAGGCAAGCGAAATCCGTGTGATCTATGACCAGTACATGCCGCTTCAGCTGCGGGTCGCCGATCTCGCCTATCAGAACACGGTGGATTCCAACAACCAGGCATCGGCCCTCACCATGGGCGCCGGCCGTGATTTCATGAACAAGGCGCTGAAGGTCATTGACGAAGTCAACGCCGTCGTCACCGGCAATGTCCAGGAAACCGACGAGGCAACCGATGTTCAATACATGAACTCGCGCTTGCTGCTGATTTCGGCAACCATCGCACTGACCTTGTTCTCGATTGCCGCTGCTGTCTGGATCTCGCTGAATATCTCACGTGGTCTGCGCCGCGCCGTCGAACTTGCCGATGCCGTCAGCATTGGTGACCTCAACTATGAAATCGCCCACAAGAGCAATGACGAGATCAAGGATCTGGTCAATTCGATGCAGGTCATGACGTCCAACCTGCGCAACACGGCAAGCCTTGCCGACAAGGTTGCAGATGGCGACCTGACGGTTGAGCCGGCGCCGCTGTCGGAAAAGGACACACTGGGTCTGGCCCTGCAGCGCATGGTCGAGCGCCTGCGCGGCGTCGTTGCCGATGCTCTGTCGGCCTCGGACAACGTGTCTGCCGGTAGCCAGGAACTGTCGGCAAGCTCCGAGCAGATTTCGCAAGGTGCGACCGAGCAGGCGGCATCCGCCGAAGAAGCCTCCGCCTCGATGGAAGAAATGGCTGCCAATATCAAGCAGAACGCTGATAACGCTGCCCAGACCGAAAAGATTGCCCGCCAGTCGTCGAAGGATGCCGAAGCCAGTGGCGAAGCGGTTGCCCGCGCCGTCAGCGCCATGCGCACGATCGCCGAAAAGATCGGCATCGTTCAGGAAATCGCCCGCCAGACCGACCTTCTCGCCCTGAACGCGGCTGTGGAAGCAGCCCGGGCCGGCGAGCATGGCAAGGGCTTTGCCGTTGTCGCCTCCGAAGTGCGCAAATTGGCTGAGCGCAGCCAATCGGCTGCCGCAGAAATCGGCCAGATGTCCGGTGATACCGTCAAGGCTGCGGCCGAAGCTGGTGACATGCTCAACCGCCTGGTTCCGGATATCCGCAAGACCGCCGAACTGGTCTCGGAAATCTCTGCCGCCTGCCGCGAGCAGGATATCGGTGCCAGCCAGATCAACGAAGCGATCCAGCAGCTCGACAAGGTGACCCAGCAGAATGCCGGTGCTTCCGAGCAGATGTCGGCCACCTCTGAAGAACTGGCCGCACAGGCAGAGGAACTGCAGGCTTCGATTGCCTTCTTCAAGGTCGATGGTGCAGGCGTTCGCGTCGCTGCCAAGAAGCCGTCGCAGAAGCCTGCGGCCCGCACCTTTGCCCCAGCCGCTGCCCGCAAGGCACCGGCCGCCGCGCAAAACAGCATTTCGGCCCAGCAGGCACGCGCCAAGGGCTTTGCCCTCGACCTGTCGATGGGCGGGCCTGATGCTGCCGATGCCGACTTCCGGGAAAGCGCTTGATCATGGCAACAGCGTCGCTTGAATCGCAATTCGTCACGTTCAGCCTCGGCGAGGAGGTCTTTGCCGTCCCCGTCGAGGTGGTCCGGGAAATCCTCGACTACGAGGAAGCCTTCAAGATCCCCAACGGTCCCGACTACCTGCTCGGTCTGCGCGACGTGCGCGGGCAGGGCGTACCGACCATCGATCTGAGGCTCAAGCTCGGCCTGTCGAAAACCGTGCCAACACCCCATACGCGGGTGTTGGTGATGGATATCCCGCTGGAAAACCGGACGCTGTCGCTCGGTCTCGTTGCCGACCGGGTCTTCGAAGTCACGCCGTTCCGGCGTGACCAGATCGAGGCAGCGCCTGATATCGGTATCCGCTGGCGCTCAGGTTACATCGCTGGCGTGGTGCGTCGGGAAGGCGGGTTCGTGGTCATCATCGACCTCGCCAGCCTGCTTTCGAGAGAAGAGACGGCCTTGCTGACCCTGCCGGGTTCGGCAGGGCACGCCGCCTGAGGTTGCCTGCATGAATGTTGCCGTTCGCCAGACCCAGTCGCTTTCCGATCATATCAGCAAGCGCAATTTCGATCGCCTCGCGCGGTTCATCTATGACTATAGCGGCATCAAGATGCCGCAGAGCAAGCTGACGATGCTTGAAGGCCGCCTTCGCCGGCGCCTTCGGGCAACCAATATCGGCAGTTTCGACGATTACTGCGATTTCCTGTTCAACGAGGACGGGATCGAGCAGGAAGCCGTCTACCTGATCGATGCCGTCACCACAAACAAGACGGATTTCTTTCGCGAATCCAAACATTTCGATTTCATGCGTGATGTTTCCCTGCCTGCTCTTTTGAACAAGGGGCATCACAACCTGCGGGTCTGGAGTTCAGCCTGCTCGACCGGTGCCGAGCCCTATACGATTGCGATGGTGATGGCGGAGTTTGCCGAAGGGCGATCGGATGTCGATTACTCGATCCTGGCGACCGATCTCTCGACGGAGGTTCTGCAGGTTGCCCGTCAGGGCATCTATGCCGACGATATCATCGCGCCGGTTCCAGCCGGCATGCGCAAGAAATATGTGATGACGGCCAAGGAGCGTGGGCGGCGCGAGGTTCGTATCGCGGCGAAACTGCGCGCCAAAGTCGGTTTTGGTCGGATGAACCTGATGGATGCGAAATATCCGGTCGGCAATCCCATGCACATCATCTTTTGCCGTAACGTGCTGATCTATTTCGACAAGCCGACGCAATCGGACGTGCTGACGCGGCTGTGCGATTGCCTGCTGCCCGGCGGTTACCTGTTCATCGGTCATTCCGAATCCATCACCGGGATTGATCTGCCATTGAAACAGGTCTCGAATACCGTTTTCCAGCGCACGTGATTTGCAAATGCCGGAAGGATCTTCCGGCACATCCTTTGAAGAGACAGCCGATATGGGAAAGAAAGTCCGCGTTCTGATCATCGATGACAGCGCCAGCGTCCGCCAGACCTTGACGGCGGTGCTGCAGCAGGATCCCGATATCGAGGTCATGGGGGCGGCATCCGATCCTTTCATGGCAGCGCGCAAGATCGCCGAGGATATTCCCGACGTCATTACGCTTGATGTGGAAATGCCGCGCATGGATGGCATCACCTTTTTGCGCAAGCTGATGGCGCAGCATCCCATCCCGGTGGTGATGTGTTCATCCCTGACCGAGACAGGTTCGGAAACCTTGCTGCAAGCGCTGGAAGCGGGCGCGGTCGATATCATCCTCAAGCCGAAGATCGGTGCAGCCGACCATCTGGCGGAAAGCGGCATGCGCATTCGCGAGGTCGTCAAGAGCGCTGCTCAGGCGCGGGTTTCCGGTGTGCGCCGCTCATCGGCGCGTTCGGCAGGCGAGACATCCAATCCGAATGCGAGATTCACGGCCGACGCCATGCTGCCGCCGCCAACGGGGCGCGCGATGGCCAAGACCACGGAAATGGTTGTCTGCGTCGGCGCATCCACCGGCGGAACCGAGGCGTTGCGGGAGATGCTGGAGGCGTTGCCTGCCAATGCGCCGGGTATCGTCATCGTCCAGCATATGCCGGAAAAATTCACTGCCGCCTTTGCCAAGCGGTTGAACAGCCTGTGTGAAGTCGAGGTCAAGGAAGCCGTCGATGGCGATCCGGTCTTGCGCGGCCATGTGCTGATTGCGCCGGGCGACCAGCACATGCTGCTGGAGCGCCAAGGCGCCCGCTATTACGTCTCGGTCAAGACCGGTCCGCTGGTTTCGCGCCACAGGCCATCGGTGGATGTGCTGTTCCGTTCGGCCGCCCGGGCTGCCGCCGGCAATGCGATGGGCGTCATCATGACCGGCATGGGCGATGACGGCGCACGCGGCTTGGAGGAAATGAAGCAGGCGGGGGCTTTCACGGTGGCACAGGACGAGGCGACCTCGATCGTCTTCGGCATGCCCAAGGAAGCCATTGCCCGCGGCGGCGTCGACCGGGTCGTGCCGCTCGACCAGATCGCGCGGGAGATTTTGATGGCGCAGTCGCGGTTTTAGAGCCACGCTCCTCTTCTCCCCAGCGGGGAGAAGGTGGCCCGAAGGGCCGGATGAGGGGGCGGTACACTCCGAACTTGCCGAAATACCCCCTCATCGCCTCGCTTTGCTCGGCTCTTCTCCCCACTGGGGAGAAGAGGAGATCGCCGTAGGTCTCCGCCAACCGGAAACGCTGCGAAACCCTCAACCCCCCTGCGTCACCAAAAACGCCTTCATCCGTTCGACTGCCATCTCCTGCATATCCAGCACATTGGCCTTGTCGGCGAGACGAAAAATTTCGGCATAATGCAGCACGCCACGGGCCGACTGCATGCCGGCCGGCATGGTGAAATGCCGCTGGTGGCCATTGAGCCAGGCGAGGAAGACCACGCCGGCCTTGTAATATTGCGTCGGCGCTTCGAAGATTTTTCGTGACAGGGGGACCGTCGGTTCGATCACCGCGCGGAACGTCTCGACATCGCCCGCTGCCAGCGAGGCCAGTGCCTTTGAGGCGGAGGGCGCGACCGCGTCGAAAATACCGAGCAGGGCGTGGCTGTATTTCTTCCCATCGCCTTCGATCAGTTCGGCATAATTGAAATCATCGCCGGTGAAACAAAGCACGCCGTCTGGCAGTCGGTTGCGCAGGGCGATTTCGCAGGCATTGTCGAGCAACGAGATCTTGATGCCTTCGACCTTTGTCTGGTTTTCTTCGATGATCGACAGGACGGTATCGAGTGCCGTATCGAAATCCTCTGCCCCCCAGTAACCCTTTAGCTGCGGATCGAACATGTCGCCAAGCCAGTGCAGCACGACCTTGTCCTTGGTTTGCGACAGGATGCGGCCATAGACCTTGCGATAGTCATCCGGCGATTTGGCGATACGGGCGAGAGCGCGGCTGGCCATCATGATCGAGCGGCCGCCTTCCTGTTCGACGAAACCTATCTGGGTTTCATAGGCGCGGATGACATCGTCAAGCGAGCGGGTATCGGCGGGCGCAAGGTGGTCGGTTCCAGCGCCGCAGGCGAGATCGGCGCCCGGGACGGTGCGGGCCTCGGTCAGCGACCGGCGGATCAGTTCCTGTGCGCCCGTCCAATCCAGCCCCATGCCGCGCTGCGACGTATCCATGGCCTCGGCGATCTGAAAGCCCAGCGCCCAGAGATGGTGGCGGAAGGCCATCGTCCGCTCCCAGTCGATGGCCGGATGCCCCCACGGGTCGAGATCGCGCAAGGGATCGGAGACGACGTGCGCTGCTGCATAGGCGATCCGATTGAAGACAGGCGGTGTTTGCGGCCGAACGATCGGCGTTCCCGTCAAGCGGTAGATCTCAAGCGAACCATCGGCGCGCGGCAGCGGCAGGGTGGCGGACATGCGGGCTCCTCCTTGGATATTGAAAGCCGAATAATTTAGATCGTTCCAAATTTCAAGGAAAATTTGCGTGCCAAACCGAAGCTCCGAATGCGCAGAGAGTGGATTTTTGGTCTGATGCCGAGTTTCTTGCCGTTGCACGTAAGGCGCCAGAATTTATATTAACAAATGAATATCAATGACTTGTTTATTTCTGCTCTCTTCGATCCGGCTTCGCTGTCTGCGGATAAAGGGGAGTCTGATCGTGTTTTGCGAAATCCGCTTGACAAAATTGGAACGTTCCAATTATTTTGCGATGGTGCTGAGGCGGAAGACCTTGGCTGGGAGGATGATGTGACAAAAGACCGGGTGACAGTTATCGATATTGCGCGCGCCGCCGGCGTGTCGAAGTCGACAGTGTCGCTCGTGCTGCAGGCAAGCCCGCTGGTGAATGAAGTCACCCGGGCGAAGGTCAACGCCGTCATTCGCGATCTCGGGTATGTCTATAATCGTGGTGCGGCCAACCTGCGCCAGTCCAATTCCAAGTCGAAGATCATCGGTATCGTCGTCAACGACCTGACCAACAGCTTCTTCGCCGAGCTGGCGGTCGGCGTCGATATGGTCGTGCAGTCGGCCGGTTACGTGCAGTTTCTGGCAAACACCGCCGAAAGTGTCGATCGCCAGCGCGAGGTCATCGCCTCGATGCGCGAGCATGGTATTTCCGGGCTGATCCTGTCGCCGGCGCGTGGAACAGATGCCAATGATCTGAAGCCGCTGGTGGCGAGCGGTATTCCCGTCGTCAACGTTGTCCGGCAGGTTGCCGGTGCAAAGGTTTCCTCGCTGGTCTCCGACAATCATGCCGGCATGCGCGATGCCGTCCGCCATCTGGCGGGGCTTGGTCATCACCGCATCGCGTTCCTCGGTGGCTTCCCCGATACGGCCGTTTTCAATGAGCGGCTGCAGGGTTACCGCGATGCGCTGTCGGATATGGATCTGGCGCTTCATGATGAGCTTGTCGTTAGCTCGGCGCCGTCGCGGGCAGGGGGTGTTGCCGCCATTGAGCGGGCGTTGATGTTGCGCGAGCGGCCGACGGCGGCTGTCTGTTTCAACGATGCGGTCGCCTTCGGGGTCTGCGACGGCTTGCGCGCCCATCGTCTTGATCCAGGCGAGGATTTTGCCGTGATCGGTTTCGACGACGTGATCGAGGCGCAGACGGCGGTGCCGGCTTTGACGACGATTTCTGTCGATCCGCAGGGCATGGGGCGCCGGGCGGCGCAGCTTCTCTTGAAGCAGATCAATGCCGGACGGGCCGACGCGGAAGCGATCGTCAGTTCGGTGCGGCTGGTCGTGCGTCAAAGCTGTGGCGCCGCCATCGACAAGCGCGAAAGGCTATCCTTGTTATGACACGTTGGGGTTTGATCGGGGCAAGCACGATTGCCCATGAATGGGTGATCGATGCGATCCGTGCCGTCGGTGGCGAGATCGTTTCGGTGATGAGCACCAGCGCCGAGCGCGGCGCCAAATATGCCGCAGACCACGGCATTGCAAAATCGGTGACCAGTGTTGCCGAGCTTGTTGGTGATCCCGACGTTCAGGCCGTCTACATTTCCACGACCAATGAACTGCATCGCGATCAGGTGATTGCGGCGGCCAAGGCCGGCAAACATATTCTCTGCGAAAAGCCGCTGGCGATGAGCCTTGACGATGCCCACGCTATGGTCAAGGCGGCACGGGATGCCGGTGTCGTCATGGCGACCAATCATCATCTTCGCGGTGCCGCAACCCATAGGGCCATGCGCGATGCGATCGCTGCTGGAAAGATCGGCAAGCCATTGGCGGCCCGCGTCTGCCATGCGGGTTATCTGCCGGCGCATCTGCAGGGCTGGCGTCTCGAAAAACCGGAAGCGGGCGGCGGCGTCATTCTCGATATTACCGTGCACGACACCGATACGCTGCGCTTCGTGCTGGGCGACGATCCGGTCGAGGCTATCGCGCTCGGTCAATATGGCGGCATGGCAAAGGCAAGGCTTGAAGATGCTGCGATGGGTGTTCTGCGTTTCAAGTCGGGTCTGATTGCTCAGTTCCATGATGGTTTTACCACCAAATACGCAGTCACGGGCTTTGAGGTGCATGGCTCGGACGGATCGCTGATCGCTCGCAACTGCATGAGCCAGAAGCCGGTTGGCACGGTAACTTTGCGCAATGCCGATGGTGAAACGGAGCTGCCGCTCGACCACCGTAATCTCTACGAAAATACGCTGATAGCCTTTGACAATGCTGTTGCCGGCAAGGGCAAGCCGCTCTGCGGCGGCGAGGATGGTATCTGGTCGCTGGCAACGGGGCTGGCGGTGATGAAATCGGCGCAGACCGGAAATGCCGTCGCTGTCGAAACGGGGCTTTGAGGCCATGATTGGCGAGACGGTCGAGCGGCTGCGTGCTTTCCTGGGGGAGGTGATAGCAGCTTTCCACTTCTCCCCAGCGGGGAGAAGTGCCGAGCGCAAGCGAGGCGATGAGGGGGCCGCGTATCGAGTATCGAGCCAGCCGCCCCCTCATCCGGCCCTGCGGGCCACCTTCTCCCCGCTGGGGAGAAGAGGGAGCCAGCCGCATCTGAAAACCACGACAATTTCGACAGAGTTCTTCATATGAGCAAGCATATCACTCCGGCTGAGGCCGCCTCCCTGATCCCCGATGGCGCGATCGTTTCGGTGTCGTCGTCGAGCGGGCTCGGTTGCCCGAACCTGATGCTGAAGGCGATCGGCGAACGTTTCGACGCGACTGGCCATCCGCGCGATCTGACGACACTGCATCCGATTGCCGCCGGCGACATGAGCGGCATCAAGGGGGTGGATTATATTGCCAAGAAGGGTCTTTTGAAAAAGATTATCGGTGGCTCCTATCCATCCGGCCCCTCGACATCCGAACCGCCATTAATCTGGCAGATGATCGGGAACAACGAGGTTGCTGCTTATAATATTCCTTCGGGCGTGCTGTTCGACATGCACCGCGAAGCGGCTGCCAAGCGTCCGGGCGTGCTCACCAAGATCGGTCTCGACACCTTCGTTGATCCGACGCGCCAGGGCTGCGCCATGAATGCGTCCGCCGCCGCCGAGGCCGTTGTTAAAAAGATGGAATTCGAGGGTGAGGACTGGCTGTATTTCAAGGCGATCGTGCCGCAGGTGGCGATCATCCGGGCGACGACCGCCGATGAGCGTGGCAATCTGACCTACGAACACGAAGGCGCCTATCTCGGTGGCCTCGACCAGGCGCTGGCCGCCCGCAACAATGGCGGTATTGTTATTGCGCAGGTCAAGCGGATCACCAAATCCGGTTCGTTGAAGCCGCATGACGTGCGGGTTCCCGGTATGCTGGTCGATTATGTCATTGTCGATCCCGACCAGAAACAGACGACGCTGACGGATTACGATCCGGCGATCTCGGGCGAAATCTTCCGGCCGCTCGACACGTTCCGCGTACCGGAGTTCAATATCCAGAAGGTCATTGCGCGCCGTGTCGCGCAGGAGCTTCAGGGTGGTTCCTGCGTCAATCTCGGCTTCGGCATTTCGGCCAACGTGCCGCGTATCCTGCTCGAAGAGGGCCTGCACGGTTCGGTCACCTGGGTGATCGAGCAGGGGGCGGTCGGTGGCGTGCCGTTGCTTGATTTCGCCTTCGGCTGTGCTTCCAACGCCGATGCCTTCATGCCATCGCCCTATCAGTTCACCTATTTTCAGGGTGCCGGTTTCGATGCCTCGCTTCTGTCGTTTCTCGAGATCGACAAGTCCGGCTCGGTCAACGTCTCGAAACTGTCCTTCCGGCCACATGTGACGGCAGGGGCCGGCGGTTTCGTCGATATCACCGCGCGGGCAAAAAAGATCGTCTTTTCCGGCATGTTCAATGCCGGGGCTAAACTCTCGATGGCCGACAGCAAGCTGGTGATCGAGAAAGAGGGCAAGCTGAAGAAGCTGGTCAACGAGGTCGAGCACGTCACCTTCTCCGGCCGCCGCGCCGTCGAGCAGGGGCAGGACATCACCTATGTCACCGAGCGCTGCGTGATGAAGCTGACGCCTGATGGCATCATGCTCACCGAAATCGCGCCGGGTGTCGATCTGCAGACACATATTCTCGATCAGTCGGAATTCCCGATGATCGTATCGGACGCGCTGAAGGTCATGGATGCAGCGCTGTTCCATGAAGCGCCGATCGGCCTGACATTGCCACAAAAACCGGTGCGGACGCTTGGAGGAGCGGCGCATGGCTGACGAACGTATCCGCATCGAGATCGAGGGGGCGATTGCCACCCTGACGGTTGCACGGCCGGACAAGTTGAACGCTTTCGATATCGACATGTTGAAAGCGCTGTCGGAGGCCTGCGATACCGTCGAGGCCGATGCCAATATCCGCGTGGTCATCCTGACGGGTGAGGGCAAGGCTTTTTCCGCCGGCGGTGACATCAAGGCTTGGGGGGCGATGAGCCCGAACGAATTCGGCCATCAATGGGTCCGCTTCGGTCACCGGGTGTTCGAGCGGCTGGCGACCCTGCGCATGCCGGTGATCGCAGCGATCAACGGCCATACGCTTGGCGGCGGGCTGGAGCTGGCGGCAGCGGCGGATATCCGCATCGCCGAAACGCAGGTGAAGATCGGCCTGCCGGAAACGAGCCTTGGCATGGTGCCGGGTTGGTCGGGCACACAGCGGCTGGTGAAGCGGTTTGGCGCGCAGTTGGTGCGGCGCATGGTGCTCGGTGGCGAAATGTTTACCGCAGATGAGGCGAAAGCGTTGGGACTGGTCGATGCAGTCGTGGTGACCGGGACGGTGCTGGATGCGGCAAAAGAGTATGCCGGGCGCATCGCCAGGCGCGGGCCTGCCGCACTGGAAATCTGCAAGCTGATGATCGCGTCCGCCAACGGTGAAGACAATGGCGCGGCCGTCGAGGCGCTGGGATCGATCCTGGCTGCCAAGACTGGTGACATGAAAGAGGGGGTCGCGGCCTTTACGGGCAAGCGCCCCGCGGAATTCAAGGGAGAATGGTAATGACGGTTCTGGTGAAGCCCAAGGCTCTGACTGACACAAAGGTGCGCGACTTCCAGATGCTGATTGACGGCAAATGGGGACATGCGGCCGAGGGCCGGACGCTGGAGCGCGTGGCGCCCGGTCATGGCGTCACCGTCAGCCGCTATCCGGCCGCGACGAAAGTCGATGCGGAACGGGCGATCGCCGCCGCGCGCAAGGCGTTCGACGATGGCCCTTGGCCGCGTATGACCGCGTCGGAGCGTTCGCTTGTGCTGCTTCGCGCTGCCGACATGATCGCGGCACGTGCCGATGAACTGGCTTATCTCGATTGCATCGAAAGCGGCAAACCGATCAGCCAGGCCAAAGGAGAACTCGGTGGTGCCGCCGATATCTGGCGTTATGCCGCAGCGCTTGCCCGCGACCTGCATGGCGAAAGCTACAACACGCTCGGCGATGGCACGCTCGGCGTCGTACTGCGCGAAGCCATTGGTGTGGTCTCGATCATCACGCCGTGGAATTTCCCATTCCTGATCGTCAGCCAGAAGTTGCCTTTTGCGCTGGCTGCCGGTTGCACCACGGTGGTGAAACCGTCTGAACTCACGTCCGGATCAACACTTGTCCTCGGCGAAATCCTAGAAGCGGCCGGTGTTCCCGCAGGCGTCGTCAATATCATCACCGGCACCGGGCCGGATGTCGGGGCAATCATGACCTCCCATCCCGACGTCGACATGGTCTCCTTTACCGGCTCGACCGGTATCGGCAAGCTGACGATGACCAATGCCGCGCAGACGCTGAAGAAGGTGTCGCTGGAACTTGGCGGCAAAAATCCGCAGATCGTCTTTCCGGACGCCAATCTCGATGATTTCATCGATGCGGCGGTGTTCGGCGCCTATTTCAATGCGGGCGAATGCTGCAATGCCGGTTCGCGGCTGATCGTCCACAAGGATATCGCTGAGGACGTGATTGCCCGTGTCGCCGCGCTTTCGGCCAAGGTCAAGGTCGGCGATCCGCTTGATCCCGAAACCCAGGTCGGGGCGATCATCACGCCGCAGCATCTGGAAAAGATTGTCGGCTACGTCTCTGCAGCGTCCGGCAACGGTGCCACGGTGTCGCATGGCGGCGCAGCACTCGATCTCGGTTCTGGCCAGTTCATGTCGCCGACCATTCTGTCTGCCGTCACGCCTGACATGGCTGTGGCGCGGGAGGAAGTGTTTGGCCCGGTGCTTTCGGTGCTGACCTTCGAGACGACAGACGAGGCGATCCGGATTGCCAATTCCATCGACTATGGTCTTTCGGCAGGCGTCTGGAGCCGCGATTTCGATACTTGCCTGACGGTTGGCCGGAAGGTGCGGGCCGGAACGGTGTGGATGAACACGTTCATGGATGGGGCTTCAGAACTGCCGTTCGGCGGCTACCGCCAATCCGGCCTTGGCCGCGAACTCGGCCGTCATGCAGTCGAAGATTACACCGAGACCAAGACGCTCAACATGCATATCGGCGGCCGCACCGGCTGGTGGATGCCGCGCGGGTAAGGTGGATTGAGGCGATGAGGGGAAGGGAGGGCAAGATGCAGGAACTGAATTCGAATTTGGAGCAGGGCGTTGCGCCTATTTCCTCCGCAGACCTGACGGAGGTCGGGGATGCTCACCCCCCTCTGTCACTGCGTGACATCTCCCCCACAAGGGGGGAGATCGTTCTTTTTCTTTGTGGTGATCGAGTTAGCATTCAATCTCCCCCCTTGTGGGGGAGATGTCGGCGTCGCCGACAGAGGGGGGTAAATTCCACGGGGGCAGGTTATGTCCACAGCGCTTCACACCACCGGAAAACCGATCTGCGGCTGCAGCAGAACCTGCATGTCCGCCGTCTCGTCGCCAGCGATGCGGGCGAGAAGGACGCGGCCCATCTGTTCGCCGGTGTCGGTCAGGTCCTCGTAGATCGTCTCGACCTTCGGCTGGATCTGGCTCAGGAGTTTCGAGGTTCGTTTGGCGACGATGTCGTATTCGAGCCCAAGCGTCAGGCCGTGGTCGCTCATGCCGGTGATGGTAGCGAGCGCCGAGACTTCGCCGCCGCAGGCAAAGCCGTCAGGGGCGTCCGGTTGGCCGGCGCGCCGGCTCATATAGTCGCGAATCTGCTCGACGGGACAGTCGAGGTCGATCTCGTTGGGGATCTCGTAGGCGACGCCGGCTTCGCGCACGGCGGTCATGAAGCCGTGCAGCAGGTGCTGCGAGAAGGTCATGCGCTTGGGCGGCAGGATGATCATCGGCTTGCGGCGGCCGCGGGCGATCAGCCGTTTGGTGGCCTCGTAGGCAAAACTGAAATTGTCGTAGTCGACATAGGGATGCGGCGTGGTGAATTCGGTCCTGCCGTGGGTGACAAACGGAAACCCGTTTTCCAGCAGCAGCCGCACGCGCGGATCGAACGGTTCGGTGCGCGAGAAGATCAGTCCGTCGGCCATGCCGTTGCGCACGATATGGCGCACGGCATCTATATTGGCGCCGTCAATGAAGTTCGGCATGACGATCAGGTGGTACGGCGTGTCCTGCAGCGCCCTGGCCAGCCCGTGCATCAGCGAAATGCCGTAGCCGAGGATTTCTTCGTGCGGATCGAGCAGGACGCAAATGACATTGGTGCGGCCGGTCTTCAGCCGCTGGGCGGCCCGGTCCGGCAGGTAACCGATCTCGGCCGCCACCTCATGGACACGCTTGCGGGTCTCGGCCGAAATCTGCGGCGCGTTGCTGAGTGCGCGCGATACGGTTGTCACGGCAAAGCCCGTCAGATCGGCGATGGTGCGCAGGGTCGGTTTGCCGTTTTTCAGCCTGGCCTCGCCGCTGGACGATTTGGGAGTGTCTGCCAATGAAATGCTCCCTTAGGGCGACGACAAGCCGCTTTTGTAACGTCAGACGCACGCAGGTGCAATGTGTTTGTGCAAACGTTTTAAATCGAGAACCCTGTTCGGGGTTTGCTGCGATGCGGAATCGCTGAAACGGCTTATATTCAGCGTAATTCAGCGTGTTAGGTCTATTGAATGGCAAGAGATATGCGGTGCTTGACTTGATGAGATTTATAACGTTTTAAATGAGCCAGCGGTGGAGACCGCAGACCAATTGCTTCTCCGTTTGGGACGGGGATGGCATTCAACGGCGGGGAGGAGATTCCCGCTATCCGACTTGCAAACGGGAGGAATACGATGCGCAAGTTTATGACGACGACAGCAATTGCAGCATTGATGATGACGGGTGGCGCGGTGATGGGCGGCTCTGCCGTACAGGCTGCTGAAAGCGTTGAAGTTCTGCATTGGTGGACATCCGGCGGCGAAGCGGCCGCCCTGGACGTCCTGAAGAAGGATCTGGAGAGCAAGGGCATTTCCTGGACAGATATGCCGGTAGCCGGTGGTGGTGGTACGGAAGCCATGACGGTGCTGCGCGCCCGCGTCACCTCGGGCAATGCGCCGACGGCCGTTCAGATGCTCGGCTTCGACATTCTCGATTGGGCCAAGGAAGGCGCGCTTGGCAATCTCGACGAAATCGCCGCCAAGGAAGGCTGGGACAAGGTCATCCCGGCGGCCCTGCAGAAATTCTCCAAGTATGACGGCCACTGGATTGCCGCTCCGGTCAACGTCCACTCCACCAACTGGATGTGGATCAACAAGGCAGCACTCGACAAGGCCGGTGGCAAGGAGCCGCAGAACTGGGACGAACTCGTCGCACTCTTGGATAATTTCAAGGCACAGGGCATTACCCCGATCGCAGCCGGTGGCCAGCCGTGGCAGGACGCAACTCTGTTTGACGCGGTCGTTCTGTCGCTCGGCACCGATTTCTACAAGCAGGCCTTCATCGATCTTGATCCGGCAGCGCTTGGCGGCGACAAGATGAAGACAGCGTTTGAGCGCATGACCAAGCTGCGTTCCTATGTGGACGACAACTTCTCCGGCCGCGACTGGAACCTGGCATCCGCCATGGTCATCGAAGGCAAGGCCGGCGTGCAGTTCATGGGCGACTGGGCAAAGGGCGAGTTCGTCAAGGCCAAGAAGGTGCCCGGCACCGACTTCGTCTGCATGCGCTATCCGGAAACACAGGGCTCCGTCACCTTCAACTCCGACCAGTTCGCGATGTTCAAGGTTGCTGCCGACAAGGTTCCGGCGCAGATGCAGATGGCAGCCGCCATCGAAAGCCCGACCTTCCAGTCGGCCTTCAACGTCGTCAAGGGTTCGGCTCCGGCCCGTACCGACGTGTCGAACGAAGCATTTGACGCTTGCGGCAAGAAGGCAATCGCCGATCTCGCCGACGCCGACAAGAACGGCAAGCTGTTCGGTTCCATGGCGCATGGCCATGCCAACCCGGCTGCTGTCAAGAATGCGATCTACGACGTCGTGACACGCGAATTCAACGGTGAACTCACCGCAGAAGAGGCCGTCAAGGAACTGCCGGCCGCTGTTGCTGCTGCGCAGTAATCCGTCCGTCATCGGCGCCTGTTTTTGCCCCTCATCCGCCCTTCCAATTCGATAAGAGGGGCGGCCACCTTCTCCTCGTCACGACGGGGAGAAGGACCAAGCGGCAAACTCCGTCGTCCTCTCTCCCCGCGTGCGAGGAGAGGGCTAGGGTGAGGGGCATCTTGCTTTATTCAATTCACATACAACGGTGGTATTCGCTATGGATAGCCGAAGCCGGCTGCAGGACCTTGTGCCGAAACTGGTACTTGCCCCAAGCTTTCTGATCGTCATTGTCTTCGTATACGGCTTCATCGCCTATACCGGCTATCTGTCGGTCACCGACAGCAAGATGCTGCCGTCCTACAATTTCGTGGGATTGAGCAACTATTCCAAACTCTGGGCTCTGCCGCATTGGTGGCGGGCGATTTCCAACCTGGCGATCTTCGCGTCGCTTTACATTCTCATCTGCTCGGTGCTGGGGCTGGGCCTTGCCATTCTTCTCGATCAGAAGATCCGTGCTGAAGGTTTGCTGCGGCCGATCTATCTCTATCCGATGGCGCTGTCCTTCATCGTCACCGGCACGGCCTGGAAGTGGTTTCTCGATCCGGGTATCGGGCTTGAAAACACCATGCATCTCTGGGGCTGGGAAAGTTTTACCTTCAACTGGATCAAGGATCGCAACTACGCGATCTACTGCGTGGTGATCGCGGCCGTCTGGCAATCCACTGGCTTCATCATGGCGATGTTCCTGGCCGGTCTTCGCGGCGTCGATAACGAAATCATCAAGGCGGCGCAGATCGATGGGGCTTCGACCACGACGATCTATCGGCGGATCATCATTCCGCTGATGCGCCCGGTGTTCCTGTCGGCGTTTGTCGTGCTCGCCCATCTTGCCATCAAGGCCTATGACCTGGTCGTCGCGCTGACGGGCGGCGGGCCGGGGCAGGCGACCGAACTGCCGGCGACATTCATGTATTCCTACACGTTTACCCGCAATTCGATGGGTATCGGTGCCTCGTCGGCCATCGTCATGCTGGCCATGATCTTCTCGATCATCATCCCCTACCTCTATTCCGAAATCAAAGGGGAGAAGCGCGCATGAGTGTCCAGAGCCCTGATAACGCCATTTCTTCCGGCCGCCTGACGCGCGCGCTGATCTATACCGTGCTGATCCTGTTTGCGGCCTATTCGCTGCTGCCGCTCTATGTGATGCTGGTCAACTCCTTCAAGCCGCTGGACGAAATCCGCCAGGGCGGCATGCTGAACATTCCGCAGACCTGGACGCTGGATCCCTGGCGTTCCGCCTGGTCGACGGCGCAGATCGGCGTCCAGCCGACCGGCTTGAAGCCGTTCTTCATCAATTCGATCCTGATGGTTGTTCCGGCCGTGGCGATCTCGACGATCATCGGTGCGCTCAATGGTTATGTCCTGACCAAGTGGCGGTTTCCGGGCTCCGGCATCTTCTTCGGCATGCTGCTTCTGTCCTGCTTCATCCCGTTCCAGATCGTTCTGATCCCGATGGCGCGTATGCTTGGTATCTTCGGGCTTGCCGGATCGGTCCCTGGTTTGGTGATGGTGCACGTCATCTATGGTCTCGGTTTCACGACGTTGTATTTCCGCAATTATTATGAGGCGTTTCCGACCGAACTGGTGCGGGCCGCCCAGATCGACGGCGCCAGCTTCTTCCAGATTTTCCGGCGCATCCTGTTGCCGTCATCTGGTCCGATCATCGTCGTCTCCGTCATCTGGCAATTCACCAATATCTGGAACGACTTCCTGTTCGGGGCTTCGTTCTCCGGGGCCAATTCGACACCGATGACGGTGGCGCTCAACAATCTCGTTTCCTCCTCCACCGGGGTGAAGGAATACAACGTCCATTTCGCAGGCGCGATCCTTGCCGCCCTGCCAACGCTTGTCGTCTACATCGTTTCCGGCCGCTATTTCGTCCGTGGCCTGATGTCCGGCGCCGTGAAGGGTTAAAGCCATGTCCTTTCTGAAAATCACAAACCTTCGCAAGTCCTACGGCTCGCTGGAAATCCTGAAAGATATCAATCTGGAAATAGACGAGGGCGGCTTCCTGGTGCTGGTCGGCCCGTCCGGTTGCGGCAAGTCGACCTTGCTCAACACCATCGCCGGGCTGGAGCCGATCACCTCGGGCGAGATCTCGATCAATGGCAAGTCGGTCGCGGGCCTGCATCCCTCCAAGCGCGACATCGCCATGGTCTTCCAGTCCTATGCGCTCTACCCGAACATGACGGTGGCCGGAAACATCGCCTTCGGTATGGAAATCCGCGGCGTGCCCAAGGACGAGCGCGACAAGGCCATCAAGCAGGTTGCCGACATGCTACAGATCGGCCACCTGCTCGACCGCAAGCCCAGCCAGCTCTCCGGCGGCCAGCGCCAGCGTGTGGCCATGGGCCGGGCGCTGGTGCGCAATCCGCAGGTCTTCCTGTTCGATGAACCATTGTCCAACCTCGACGCAAAGCTGCGCGTCGATATGCGCACCGAGATCAAGCGCTTGCACCAGCGCATGAAGACGACCATCGTCTATGTGACGCATGACCAGATCGAGGCGATGACGCTGGCAACCAAGATCGCCGTTCTGAAGGATGGCATCCTGCAGCAGTTCGGCACGCCGGCTGAAATCTATAACAATCCCGCCAATCTGTTCGTTGCCGATTTCATGGGCTCGCCGGCGATGAACCTGCTCACGGCCACGGTCGAGGGCGGCGGCAACGATCTGCGCGTCTCGCTGGTGCGCCCGGATGCCGAGCCGTTGCATCTGCCGGTCGCCCAGGTGTCTGGCCTTGCCGCCTATAGCGGCAAGCAGGTTGTTTTCGGTATCCGGCCGGAAGCGCTGACCGATCCTGATGGCGCCGATCGCAATGCCCGCCTGCTGGTGGAAGGCGATTGCCTGATCGAAGTGGTGGAGCCGGCCGGTTCCGACACGTTCGCAGTCACCAAGCTTGGGGGCAAGGAAGTGGTGGCGCGTCTGCGCGCTGACGCCCGTATCGCGCCCGGCCAAAATACCCGGCTGGCCTTCAATCTGGACAAGGCGGTGTATTTCGATCCGCAAAACCAGCAGCGCATCGGCTGAGTTCCGTCATGAACAAGCAGCCCGACATCGTCATCATCGGTTCCGGCATTGGCGGAGCGACTGTCGCTTCGGCGCTTGCCGGATCGGGCGCACGCATCGTCATCCTCGAGCGCGGCGAGCGTCTTCCCGACACACCGGAAACGCGCAGCTATCGTTCGATCTTTGTCGATGGCCACTTCCGGCCAAAAGAGATGTGGCGCGAACCGGACGGCACGGCGTTCAATCCGGGGAATTTCTATTTCGTCGGAGGCAATTCCAAGCTCTTCGGCGCGGTCCTTCTGCGCTACCGCGCCGAGGACTTTACCGAAATGCAGCATCTCGGTGGCGTCTCACCGGCCTGGCCTTTTCCCTACGAGGAATTGGAGCCATGGTATGGCAAGGCGGAGCGGCTGTTCGAAGTGCGTGGCGAACTGGGACAGGATCCGAGCGAGCCTGACCACTCGACGCCCTATTCTCACGGCCCGGTACCGGACGAGCCCGCCATCGCCCGCGCCCGCGCTGAGTTGAAGGCGCAGGGACTGCATCCGGCGACATTGCCGCTCGGCGTTGACATCGACGCCTGGCTGGCCGGTGGACGCACGCCCTGGGACGGGTTTCCCAATACCGGCAAAGGCAAGAAGGATGCCGAGACCGCGCCGCTTGCCGTCGCGCTGAAGGACCCGAATATCGAGCTGATCACCTCTGCTTATGTAGAGACGCTGGAGGCCGGGCCGGGTGGGCGGATCGAGGCGATCCACTACGTCCACAAAGGCGAGAAGAAACGGCTGTCCCCGAAGCTGGTGATCCTGTCGGCCGGCGCGATCAATTCCGCCGCGATCCTGCTGCGCTCCGGCGACGGCAAGGAGCTTGCCAATCGCTCCGACCAGGTCGGCCGCAACTTCATGAACCACAATTGCAGCGCCATGCTGGCGATCAACCCGTTCCGGCGCAACGACAGCGTCTACCAGAAGACGTTGATGCTGAACGACTATTACCTGACCGGCGGCCGGGGCGGCCTGCCGCTCGGCAATGTCCAGCTGCTCGGCAAGATCAACGGAGACATCCTCAAGGCCAATGCGCCACCTTACGCACCGCGCTTCGCCCTCGATTTCATGGCTGGCCACGCTGTCGACTGGTACATGATGACGGAGGATCTGCCGAACCCCGAAAGCCGCATCATGGTCGATGGCAAAGGCATCATTATGCAGTGGCGGCGCTCCAACATGGAGGCGCTGTCCGGACTTGAGGCGAAGATGCGCGCACATTTCAAGGCGGCAGGCTATCCGATCGTGCTCTCCCAGCCGTTCGATAAACGTACGCCGTCGCACCAATGTGGCACGGTGCGCATGGGCAATGATCCGGCCTTGGCGCCGCTTGATCCGTTCTGCAAAGCCTTCGATCACTCGAACCTGTTCGTCGTCGATGCCAGCTGCCTGCCGACATCGGCTGCGGTGAATCCGGCTTTGACCATCGCCGCACAGGCGCTGCGCGTAGCCGATCACATCGTTTCAAAGGATCTGGCGGCATGAGTGATCTCAAGCGCCCTGTTGCCATTGTCACCGGCGGCCGCCGCGGTATCGGCCTCGGTATTGCCAAGGCGCTGGCGAAGGATGGTTTCGACATTGCCATCACCGGTATCGGCGATGCCGATCAGGTCTCGGGTGTGCTGGACGACTTAGCCGCGCTCGGCGCCAGGGCGATTTTTCTCAAAGCGGATATTTCCGAACTTTCCGGCCATCAGGCAACGGTCGACGCGATCATGGTGCAGTTTGGCTCGATCGATTGCCTCGTCAACAATGCCGGCATGGCATCGGTGGTGCGCGGCGATTTCCTCGAGCTTGCGCCGGAAAACTTCGACACGATCATCGGCACCAACCTGCGCGGCACCGTGTTTTTCACGCAAAGCGTGGTCAAGGCCATGCTGGCAGGCGGCGCCCGCGGGACGCGTTCGGTTGTGAACATCACCTCCGTTTCGGCGGTGATGAGTTCGCCGGAACGCCTGGATTACTGCATCAGCAAGGCCGGGCTTGCGGCTTTTTCGCAAGGGCTGGCATTGCGGTTGGCCGATACCGGCATCTCCGTTTTCGAAGTGCGGCCCGGCATCATCCGTTCCGATATGACGGCGGGTGTTTCCGCGAAGTACGACGCGCTGATCGAGGGCGGATTGGTGCCGATGAAGCGCTGGGGCGAGGCGGACGATATCGGACGCATGGTCGCGGCATTGGCCAACGGCAGTTTCGGCTTTGCTACGGGGTCGGTTGTTAATGCGGACGGTGGGCTTTCGATCGGGCGGCTTTAGACAGCGACCTGCTGAGGATTGCCCCTCACCCTAGCCCTCTCCCCGTAAACGGGGAGAGGGGACTACGGAGCTGGCGGCACGGTCCTTCTCCCCGTTTACGGGGAGAAGGTGCCCGTTAGGGCGGATGAGGGGCGGGCATCCCCCTGGGTATTTGATTTGAGGACGACGACATGACTTACGATTACATCATCACCGGTGCCGGGCCGGCCGGGTGCGTGCTTGCCAACCGGCTGACCGAAGACGCCGATGTCAAGGTGCTGCTGCTCGAGGCTGGCGGCAGCGACTGGAATCCTCTGTTCCATATGCCTGCCGGCTTTGCCAAGATGACGAAAGGCGTCGCCAGCTGGGGTTGGGAGACCGTGCCGCAGAAGCACATGAAGAACCGGGTGCTGCGCTATACGCAGGCCAAGGTGATCGGCGGCGGCTCGTCGATCAATGCGCAGCTTTATACGCGCGGCAATGCGGCCGATTATGATCTCTGGGCTAGCGAGGACGGCTGCACCGGCTGGGATTACCGCAACGTGCTGCCCTATTTCAAACGCTCGGAAGACAACCAGCGTTTTGCCGATGACTATCATTCCTACGGTGGGCCGCTGGGCGTCTCCATGCCGGTCTCGGGACTGCCGATCTGCGATGCCTATATCCGCGCCGGCCAGGAACTCGGCATTCCCTACAATCACGATTTCAATGGCAAACAGCAGGCAGGCGTCGGCTTCTATCAGCTGACCCAGCGCAACCGCCGCCGCTCGTCGGCGTCGCTCGCCTATCTCAACCCGATCCGCGATCGCAAGAACCTGACCGTCCGGCTCGGAGCGCGGGTGACGCGGATTGTGCTGGAGGGAACGCGTGCTGTTGGCGTCGAGGTCGCGACCGCAAAGGGATTGGAAATCATCCGCGCCGAACGTGAGGTTCTGGTGTCTTCCGGTGCTATCGGATCGCCGAAACTGCTGCAGCAATCGGGCATCGGCCCGGCCGATCACCTGCGTTCCGTTGGTGTCGATGTGAAACATGATCTGCCGGGTGTCGGCAGCAACCTTCAGGATCATCTGGACCTGTTCGTGATTTCCGAATGCACCGGCGATCATACCTATGATGGCGTCGCAAAGCTGCACCGCACCGTCTGGGCGGGCCTGGAATATGTGCTGTTCCGCTCCGGCCCGGTCGCCTCGTCGCTGTTTGAGACCGGTGGCTTCTGGTATGCCGATCCGAATGCACGTTCGCCCGATATCCAGTTTCATCTGGGATTGGGCTCCGGCATCGAGGCCGGTGTGGAGAAGCTGAAGAATGCCGGCGTGACGCTGAATTCCGCCTATCTGCATCCGCGTTCGCGCGGCACCGTCCGGCTCTCGTCTGCCGATCCGGCGGCAGCGCCGTTGATCGATCCGAATTACTGGAGCGATCCGCATGATCGCAAGATGTCGTTGGAAGGCCTGAAGATCGCCCGCGAAATCTTCCAGCAGCAAGCGCTGAAACCCTTTATCATGGCCGAGCGCCTACCGGGGCCGAAGGTGATGACCGATGACGAGCTATTCGAATACGGCTGCGCCAATGCCAAGACCGATCATCATCCCGTCGGGACCTGCAAGATGGGAACCGGTGCTGACGCCGTCGTCGGGCTGGATCTGCGTGTGCATGGACTGGAGGGGCTTCGCGTCTGCGACAGTTCGGTCATGCCGCGCGTTCCCTCTTGCAATACCAACGGGCCGACGATCATGATGGGTGAAAAGGGTTCGGACATTATCCGTGAGCGGCAACCGCTGCCGGCCACCATCTTCAGCCATGAGCGCAACGATCAACGGCCGCGTGCGCGCGCCGATATCCGATAGGAACCTGCCATGATCCGCCATTGTGTCTTCATCCGCTTCCAGTCAACCGTCGCCGATGCCGAGCGGCAATCGATCCTGTCTGATATCGCAGCGCTGCAGGCGTTGGTTCCCGGCTATCTTAGTTTTACCGCTGGTCCCAATGTCAGCCCGGAAGGCCTGGGCAAGGGCTATAACAGCGGGTTTATCATCGATTTTGTCGATGCGGGCGCGCGCGATGCCTATCTTGTCCATCCGGCGCATGAAAAGGCGGGCGGCCGGATCGTTGCCGCGACCGAGGGCGGCGTCGACGGTGTCTTCGTCTATGATTTCGAGATTGCAGGCTGATTTGATGATTGCTGAACCCCGTGCCTTCCTGACGAGCTTATTTGAAGCAGCCGTGGAAGCGGCCGATCCATTGGCAGCGATCCGTGCTCATCTGCCGGAAAAGCCGAGGGGCCGCACGATCGTCGTCGGCGCAGGCAAGGCGGCGAGCCAGATGGCAGCGGCATTCGAAAGCTTGTGGGATGGACCTCTGGAAGGCGCTGTCGTGGCGCGTCACGGCCCGATTGCCGCCTGTAAACGGATCCGCGTGCTGCAATCGGCCCATCCGGTGCCGGACGAGGCTGGGCTTGCCGGATCGGCGGAGCTGCTGCGGCTGGTCGAGGGACTGACGCCGGACGATCTGGTGGTGGCGTTGGTGTCCGGTGGTGGCTCGTCGCTGTTGCCTGCACCGCCGCAAGGCCTGACCTTGGCTGACGAAATTGCCGTCAACAAGGCGCTGCTTGCGTCCGGTGCGCCGATCTCGGCGATGAACGTGGTGCGCAAGCACGTGTCGCGGATCAAGGGCGGGCGGCTGGCCTTTGCCGCTGCACCGGCCCAGGTCGTCAGCCTGATCGTTTCCGACGTGCCCGGCGACAATCCCGCCTTCGTTGCCTCCGGTCCGACGATCCCCGATACGTCCACGCCCGCAGAGGCTCTGGCCATCGTCGGCCGTTACGGCATGGCGCTGCCGGAAGCCGTCATGCAGCATCTGCGATCGGAGCAGGCCGCTGCACCCACCCCAGATCATCCGGCATTTGGCAATCAACAGCACCATGTCATCGCATCAGCCAGCGTCTCGCTGGAGGCGGCAGCGGCGAAAGCTCGCGCGCTGGGCGTCGAGGCGGTGATCCTGTCGGATGCGATCGAGGGGGAAGCCCGTGATATCGGCCGGATGCATGCAGCCATCGCCCGGGAAACTGCGTTGCGCAACCGCCCGTTCTCAAAGCCGGTTGTGATCCTTTCCGGTGGCGAAACCACGGTAACGATTGCGGGCGATGCCTATGGCAAGGGCGGCCGCAACAGCGAGTTCCTGCTTTCGCTTGCGCTGGATATTGATGGCGTCGAGGGCATCCATGTACTGGCGGCCGATACCGACGGTATCGATGGCTCGGAGGACAATGCCGGTGCCTTTGCCGACGGATCGAGCGTAGGCCGGATGCGAGCGGCGGGCGCCGATCCGCGCGATCATCTTGCCCGCCACGATGCCTGGAGCGCGTTCAGCGCCAGCGGTGATCTGTTCGTGCCCGGCCCGACCGGCACCAATGTCAATGATCTACGGGCTATGCTGGTCGTCTAGCGGCCTGTCTGGCGGCATGGAACCCGGTGCGGACGCTGCTCCTGCGCGGGAGGCGCGCCCGGCCATTTTTTGCCAATCTGAAACCGGAACAAATCGGCAGCATGTCCGTTCCTGCCGTGTGGTGGAGGTGGCATATGTTCATTCGGTTGGGATACGAGATCGGCATCAACTGCAGTCAGCCAACCCCGATGATGACTTTTTTGTCGGTGGATCGTGCCAGACGGGTAGATATCGTCAGCGAGCACGGGCCGATATCCGATCCCGTGGTGAAAATGGGCGAGGTGACCGATCCCTTCGGCAATGTCTGCATGCGCATGGTCGTGCCCGCAGGCGGTTTGCGCTTGAGCTACGATGCCGTGATCAAGGACAGTGGACGGCCGGATCCGGTAAACCGCAGCGCTCAAGCTGTGCCGGTCGAAAACCTGCCGCCCGAATGCCTGCCGTATCTATCCGCCAGCCGTTATTGCGAAACCGACCGTTTCGGTGCGCTTGCCTGGCGCCTTTTCGGTGAAATCGAGCCCGGTTGGGCGCGTGTTCAGGCGATATGCGACTACGTGCATCAGCGCCTGACCTTCAGTTATGGCTACACGGCAACGCTGCGCACCGCGATGGAGGCGCATGAGGAAAGGGCAGGGGTATGCCGCGACTATGCCCACCTTGCCGTGACGCTGTGCCGCTCCATGAACATGCCGGCGCGTTACGTCAACGGATACATGGGTGATATCGGCGCAACGGACAATCCGGCGCCGATGGATTTCAATGCTTGGTTCGAGGTGTTTCTCGATGACCGCTGGTATACGTTCGATGCCCGCCACAATGTGCCGCGCATTGGAAGGATCGTTGTGGCCCGCGGCCGCGATGCCGCCGATATCCCGCTGATCCAGACGTTCGGCAAGCACGAACTGACGACCTTCAAGGTCTGGACATCCAAGGAGGCGGACGGGGTTTTGACCAAACCGCACAGCCGGGCAGATGTCTCCCTTCTGACGCCGTGGTTTGGTGAGCACTGGTCTCGCCTGGTCCAACAACGGGAACTTGAGCGGAAACATTGACGGTTCGGCAACGTTTTGGTGGATGCGCATGTCCCCCAGGTCGGTTTTTTCACAGGCGGTGCAAAATGCAGAAAATAATATCTATAAACTTGGTGTAAAATATCGGAGAAAAACGCATGGCGCTGCGGCCGTGATGGCGCAGACATCTGCAACACTCTCGTGGAGGACAATATGCAAGGTTCGAAACCAGTCATGCAGAAAAGTCCGGTGAGCTTTGGCGCGCATTCTGCGCCGCATTTTTCCTGGACGATGGCAGCGCAGGCCACTGCATTGGCCGCCGCCTTCCTGTTTGTGACCGCGATGGTCTGCGGCGCGATCTGAGTTTAACAGACAGCGCAACATCGATGTTTGCATCAAGCCCCTGATCCCTCTGGATGCAGGGGCTTTGGTTTTTCAGGACGTGCGCGACAGATGGTCGTGAACGGCGAGCCACACGCCGTCTGAAGCCGGCGAATACTCCGGATCTTTCCGTCGTGGCGCATAAACCGCAATCGGCGGCGGCGGTGGACGGCCAGATCGTCCCCCTTGCGGTCAGTCTCGCCGATATCGTAGCCTTGCCCGAGGGCAGGATTTGAGCATGCAACGCATCAGCGCCGACAAATGGTATGAGGTGAAGCGTCTTGATGACGATGTCACCGCCATTTCCGAGCCGTTCATCCAGGAATTCTACCGCTGTAATATCTGGCACGTGCGCGGCCGCGAGCGGGACATGCTGGTTGATAGCGGCATGGGCGTCGTCTCGCTTCGGGAATATGTGCCGCTGGTCACTGGACGCAATCTGATCGCTGTCGCCAGCCACACCCATTTCGATCACATCGGCTGCCATCACGAATTTGAATGCCGCGCCGTGCATGCGGCCGAGGCCGGTCTGCTCGCCAATCCGACGCGGGAAAACACGCTTGCCGATCCCTATGTCACCGATGAAATCTTCGATGCCCTGCCGCCGGAACCCTATTGCTCGAAATGCTATGCGGTGAAGAAAGCCCCTGCGACGCGCATTCTTGAAGACGGGGATATGATCGATCTCGGCGACCGGGTTTTCGAGGTCATTCATACGCCCGGCCACTCCCCGGGAGGTATTGCGCTTTACGAGAAAGCGACCGAAATTCTGTTCTCCGGCGATATCCTCTATGACGGTCCGCTGATCGAGGATACCTATCATTCCAATGCTGGAGACTATCTCACATCGATGGAGCGCCTGCTGAAAATCCCCGCCCGCATCGTGCATGGCGGTCATTTTCCAAGCTTCAGCGGTGGACGCTACCGCCAATTGATCACCGATTGGCTCACAGAAAAACAGAAGACGATCTGACGGGAAGGACAACAAGCATGCTCGACAAACGCAAGTTCTACATCAACGGCGAGTGGGTCGCCCCACTGATTGCCAACGATCTCGAGGTGCTCAACCCGGCGACGGAAAAGCCGGTTGCGGTGATCTCGATGGGCTCGGCAGGCGATATCGACCGCGCCGTTGCCGCCGCCAAGAAGGCGTTTGCCACCTATAGCCGGACGACGACGGAAGAGCGGCTGGCGCTTCTGGAAAAGCTGCTGGCCATCTACAAGCGCCGCTATGAAGAGATGGCGCAGACCATCACCATGGAACTCGGCGCGCCGATCACCATGAGCACCGAGCAGCAGGCCGATGTCGGCGTTGGCCATCTCCAGGGTTTCATCGATGCGCTGAAGCGTTTGCACACCCGCGAAGTCCTGCCAAACGGCGATGTCATGCTGCGCGAGCCGATCGGCGTTTGCGGGCTGATCACGCCGTGGAATTGGCCGATCAACCAGATTGCGTTGAAGGTCGTTCCCGCCCTTGCGACCGGCTCGACCTGCGTGTTGAAACCGTCCGAATTCACGCCGCTGAACGCGCTTCTCTATGCCGAGATGGTCCATGAGGCGGGCTTCCCGGCAGGCACGTTCAATCTCGTCAATGGCGATGGCCTGAATGTCGGTGCGGCCCTTTCCAAGCACAAGGATGTCGACATGATGTCGTTCACGGGCTCGACCCGCGCCGGCATCGCCGTCAGCAAGGATGCGGCCGAAACGGTCAAGCGCGTGACGCTGGAGCTTGGCGGCAAGTCACCGAACATCGTGTTCGAAGATGCGGATCTCGAAGACCGCGTTGCGGGCAGCGTGCTGGAATGCTTCAACAATTCCGGCCAGTCCTGCGATGCGCCGACCCGTCTTCTGGTGCAGAAGTCGGTTTATGACAAGGCTGTCGAGATCGCCACGCGGGTTGGCAAGGAGGCCAGGGTTGGCGATCCGACCAAAGAGGGCAGCCATATCGGACCGCTGGTCAGCGACGTGCAGTTCGGGCGCGTGCAGACCCTGATCGAGGCGGGTATCGCCGAAGGCGCGCGGGTTCTCGTCGGCGGTGCCGGCAAGCCGGAAGGTTTTGAGACCGGCTATTTCGTCAAGCCGACGATCTTTGCCGATGTCAACAATACCATGCGCATCGCCCGCGAAGAGGTGTTTGGTCCGGTGCTGGCCATCATGCCGTTCGAGACCGAAGAAGAAGCGATCGAGATCGCCAACGACACCAATTACGGTCTCGCCGCCTACGTCCAGACGGGCGATCCCAAGCGTGCCGAGCGCGTCGCTTCGCGTCTTCGCGCCGGCATGGTCCACATCAACGGCGGACCGCATCGCTATGGCAGCCCGTTTGGCGGATACAAGCAATCCGGCAACGGCCGCGAAGGCGGCATGTTCGGGCTGGAGGATTTCCTTGAGGTGAAGACGGTTCACCGGCCGGACGCTGCCTGAGACTGTTCGTCTGATTTGAACCAATGCCCGCAGGCGCAGCGTCTGCGGGCCTAAGTTCACCGTTTCTGATCGTTCCATATATGGAAGTCGCTGTTTCCCCGCAAACCGTTCTGATATTTTCGGGCCACATGGCGTGGCACGTGCTACGCCCGCTTGTATTGGACAGCATTCGTGTCAGACACCGTTCTTCCCACATCCTCCACTGCCTCACCATCTGCTAACCGGCTTGCACTGATTGCACTTCTGATCGGTGGCGCCGCGATCGGCGGCTCGCCGATCTTTGTGCGTATTTCGGAAGTCGGGCCGATGGCAACGGCGTTCTGGCGGGTGGCGCTGGCGCTCTTGCCGCTTTTGATCTGGTCGAGGACGGCCGGGAATACGGTCACGGATCAACGGCCAACCGGATGGGCTGATTATGGCCTGCTCGTTCTGCCGGGTATCTTTCTGGCCGTCGATCTCGCCGCCTGGCATCTGGCGCTGCACATGACCTCGGTTGCCAATGCGACGCTGCTGGCCAATCTGGCACCGATTTTTGTGACGCTGGGATCGTGGCTTTTGTTCCGCGCTCATGTCAGTGGCGTGTTCATCGCGGGTCTTGCGACGGCACTAGCGGGTGTGGTGATCCTGAAAGGCGGCCCGATGGCGCTGGGCGATGGTCAACTGGCGGGGGATGCGACCGCCGCATTGGCTGCGGTCTTCTATGCCGGTTACATCCTGTCGATCGGCCGGTTGCGCAGCCGGTTCTCCACCAACCGCATCATGATCTGGAGCACGGGATCGGCTGCCGTTTGTATGCTGCCGATCGCCTTCTTCTTCGAGGCGAGCTTCATGCCGGTCGCTTTGTTCGGTTGGGCAATATTGTTCGGCCTTGCCTTCATCAGCCATGCGGGCGGGCAGGGGCTGATCATCTATGCGCTCGCCTTCCTGCCACCGGCGTTTTCGTCGCTGACGCTGCTGTTGCAGCCGGTCGTGGCGGCCATTCTTGCCTGGCTGCTGCTCAGCGAGCCGGTCGGGCTGATGCAGGCCATCGGCGGGGTAATCGTGCTTGCCGGTATCCTGATCGCCCGCCGCGGCTGATTTTGCCGGAGGTCAGATCCCCGGCAGATTGAACCCCGACAACCGTTCCTCGAGCTGCAGGATGGTCGGCGCATCGGCATTGGCGAAGGCAAAGCGCAGGTAGCCTTCCTGACCCTCGCCGAAATAGTCGCCCGGCAGGCAGACGACACCGGCGATCTTCGCCAGCTTTTCGGCGACGAATTCCGAGCGGATATCCGGATAGGGATGGCGGATATAGGCGAAATAGGCACCGATCGCCTGCAGTTTCCAGCCCTTGAGCCTGCTCATCACCTGTTTCAGCGCGTCGGCGCGATTGGTGATCTCGGCGCGGTTACCGGCGCGCCATTCGCCAAGCGCGGGAATGGCCTTGGCAACAGCTGCCTGGGCTGAGCGCGGCGCGCAGATCTGCAGGTTGTCCATGATCTTGGCGACCTGCTCGACGACGGCGGGGCCTGCCGTGATGGCGCCAAGCCGGTGGCCGGGAATGCAGAAGGATTTGGAGAAGCTGTAGAGGCAGATAAGGCCGTCCTGCCAGCCTTCGACGGACAAAAGGTCGTGCGGCGCGCCGCTGCCTTCCGGCAGGAAGTCGCGATAGGTCTCGTCAAGGATCAGCCAGGTGCCGTTGGCGCGGCAGAGATCGTAGATCCGGCGCAGCAATGCGGGCGGATAGACGGCGCCGGTCGGATTGTTCGGCGTCACCAGTGCCAGGGCACGAATGCCGGGTTTGAGGGCTGCGGCGATCGCATCGACATCGGGCAGGAAGCCGTCGGCCGCGTCGCAAGGCACCAGTTCGATGCCGATGCCGAGCATGGCCAGCGTCGTTTGCTGGTTGAAATAGAAGGGGTTGGTCATCAGCAGCGTATCGCCCGCGCCGGCAATTGCCATGGCCGCGCAGATGAAGGCCTGGTTGCAGCCGGAGGTGATGTGGATGTTGCCGGCGCTGACCGCAGCATTATAGAGGCCGGAGACATGCTCCGCATAGGCATCTCGCAGCACCTGCTCGCCCTCGATCGCGCCATAGCCGGTGAAGGCGGGGGAGGAGGCGGTTTCACCGAGCCATTGCAGCATATCCGGATGGGCGGGATAGCCGGGAACGGCTTGGCTCAGATCGATCAACGGGCCACGCGAACCGTCGTAGGCCTTGGCCCAGGCAAGCACGGAAGGCACGGGCGGCGGCGAGAGCTTGGCGATCAGCGGATTGAAATGCGGCATCGGATTGTCCTGTGGTTCTTAAGACGTGACTGTTCTTACGATTTGGCCCGGCGTTTCGGTGCCGGCTCCGAGCGCCTGGTACGGGCGGGCGAGGAGACGGGCTGAAAACTGTCCTTGGCGGCCAGGCGTTCGGGAGCGCTGACCTTGTGGGTGCGAGCGCGGATGATGGTGCGTGCCGAGGTCTGTAGCTCCGGCATCGGGTCGTTTTCAAGGGCCGAAAACAACCAGTCGATGAAGACCTTGACGATCGGCGCAGCACGGATCTCATTGCGGCAGGCGACATAGAAGGCATCGTTGGCCGGAACGGTGAGATCGAACGGGGCGATCAGTTCACCCTTGGCAATCAGGCTGCCGGCGGTGATGGTATCACCGAGTGCCACGCCCTGATTGTGCAGCGCCGCTTCCGTCGAAAGGCGGGCGTCGCTCATGAAATGCTGGCGGCCACGCTGGATATCGATGCCATCGGCGGCGGCAAGCCAGGTGTTCCATTCGCGGCCGTCATCGCCGTGCAGGATGACATGGTCCCGCAGGTCGCGCAGCGAACGCAGCGGCCGCATGTTGAGAAGCGTTGGGCTGACGACCGGAAACAGTTCCAGCCGGCTCCACAGCCGCGCCCAGCAATCCGGCCAGTTGCCATCGCCATAGAGCAGGCAGAGATCGACATCGCCGGAAAACAGGTTGGCCGCATCGTTGGAGGCGATCAGCGTCAATTGCACATCCGGAAACTGTTCGGTGAACTGGTGCAGGCGCGGGATCATCCAGAAGGAGAGAAGTGCCGGCACGCAGACGATGCGCAGCTCGCCGCTGGTGGTCGGCCGCGTCATCGCTGCAGTGGCGGCGGCAATACCCTCGAAGGCATGAGTGACGGCGGGTAAAAGCAGCGCGCCCTGCGAGGTCAGTTTCAGCCGCTTGCCGCCGCGCTCAAACAGGGCGGCGTTGAAGGAGAGTTCCAGCGCTCTTATCTGATGGCTGATGGCGCCGTGCGTAACGTTGAGCTCGCGCGCCGCTGCCGAAACCGAGCCACGCCGGGCGGTCGCTTCGAAGGCGCGCAGAGGGTTTAGCGGGGGCAGGCGGCTGGACAAGAAATGCGCTCCAAGGCGTCGAAAACAATGTTAGTTTTTCTCACATCAAACGCTATAACAATGTCAATTGATTTTCCAATCAATTTGTCTCCTAATGTGATCAACAAAGGCAAAAGCCTGGGGAACATGCATTCGAGATTTTTCCGCGCCAGATGCGGTTTGTCCCGGATTTGACGGCAAAGAGCAGCATTTCACGCTCGCGGACCGTCTGAAATGCACGTCTTCCAGGCCAACAGAAGGTCAGCGGACATGGCGTGGGATGACAGCAAGCTCAACGAACTGAAAGCGAAGTATGGCGAAGCCCATGGCGGCGAGATGTTCGACCCGACCTTCCGCAAGGTTGCCGACAAGATCTTCTCCAAGAACGGCACCCGTCTTGCGCCTTATTCCGGCGTTCCGACCTTCCTGATGGCGCCGCATATGCCGGTTGATGCCAATGAGCCGGATTTCGGCAATCTGCAGGTCGCTATCGTCGGTGTGCCGATGGATCTCGGTGTAACCAACCGTCCGGGTTCGCGTTTCGGGCCGCGCGCCATGCGTACTATCGAGCGCATCGGTCCCTATAACCACGTTCTCGGCTGCGCTCCTGTCCATGACCTGCGCGTCGCCGATATCGGCGATGTACCGTTCCAGAGCCGCTACCGGCTGGAACTCAGCCATGACGACATCGAAAAGCGCATCAACCAGATCGTCGATGCCGGCGTGGTTCCTCTTTCTGTCGGCGGCGACCATTCGGTCAGTCATCCAATCCTGAAGGCCGTCGGCAAGAAGCGCCCGGTCGGCATGATCCATATCGATGCCCATTGCGATACCGGCGGGGCTTACGATCTGACCAAGTTCCACCATGGCGGCCCGTTCCGCAACGCGGTGCTCGACGGCGTGCTCGACCCGACCCGGACGATCCAGATCGGCATTCGCGGTTCCTCGGAATATCTGTGGGAGTTCTCCTACGAGTCCGGGATGACCGTTGTTCATGCCGAGGAAGTCACTGGCATGGGCATTCCGGCGATCATCGAGAAGGCAAAAAAAATCGTCGGCGATGGCCCGACCTATCTGTCCTTCGATATCGACAGCGTCGATCCGGCCTTTGCGCCGGGCACCGGTACGCCGGAGATCGGCGGTCTCACCACCCGCGAAGTGTTGGAACTGATCCGTGGCTTGAAGGGCCTGAACCTGGTCGGCGGCGATGTCGTCGAGGTCGCGCCGCAGTACGATTCGACCACCAACACGGCGCATGTCGGCTCGCAGGTCCTGTTCGAGATCCTCAGCCTCATGGTGTTCAGCCCGTTCGTCAACGGTACGCGGGACTGAGACAACACTGCCCCTCATCCGCCCTGTCGGGCACCTTCTCCCCGCTGGCGGGGAGAAGGGAGATGCGGCAAGCTCCGTTCCCCCCGGCGGTTTTGGGAGGTAGCGGAAAATTCGATCGTCCCCTCTCCCCGTTTACGGGGAGAGGGCTAGGGTGAGGGGCGAGTGCCACACACTCAGTCATGCCTATCGCAAACAAAAATCACAAAGGGGAATACAATGGCCAAACTCTCGACTTTGAAATCCGGTCTGACCGCCGCGCTGATGCTCAGCGGCGCCGTTCTCGGCTTCGCCTCCGCTGCCAGTGCCGATGCCATCGATGACATCACCAAGGCTGGCGTGCTCAACGTCGGCGTCTTTGCCGATTTCCCGCCTTTTTCTTCGGCTAGCGCCGATATGAGCCTGAAGGGCTATGACATCGACGTCGCACAATACATTGCCGACAGCCTGAAGGTGAAGCTGGTGCCGGTGCCGGTTACCGGCCAGAACCGCATCCCGTATCTCACCGAAAAGCGCGTCGATATGCTTGTTAGCGTCGGCTTCAGCAAGGAGCGCGCCGAAGTCATCGATTTCGCGGCAGCCTATGCGCCATACTACATCGCCGTGATCGGCCCGGCTGCAACGGAAGTCAAAGGCAAGGAAGATCTTGCCGGCAAGAGCATCGCGGTCAACCGCGGCACGCTGGAAGATACCTCGCTGACGGAAGCGGCCCCGAAGGACGCCGATATCAAGCGTTTCGACAACTACAACTCGGTCATCCAGGCCTTCATTTCCGGCCAGACCGAACTGATGGTCGTCGGCAACGATGTCGGCGCCCAGGTTCTCGCCCGTCAGGAAGCCTTGAAGCCGGAACAGAAGTTCCAGCTTTTGACCTCGCCATCGCATCTGGCGCTGAACAAGGGCGAAGACCGCCTGAAGACGGCGATAAACGATGCGGTTGCCAAGATGCTGGCAGACGGCAAGCTGAATGCAAGCTCGGAAGCATGGCTGAAAGTGCCGCTCAATCCTGAAAACCTGAAGGATTGATCCTTTGGGCTATGTGCTCGATTTTGGCTGGCTGGGCGATGCGGTTTCGCTGATCGCCAGCGGTGCGGCCATGACGCTCTTCCTGATCGCGGTGTCGGCTGTTGCCGGCATCGTGCTCAGCGTTTTGGGTGCCGCAGGGCGGCGCAGCCGCCATGCCTGGCTGCGCCATGCGATCGCCAGTTACGTCGAGCTCATCCGCAACACGCCGTTTCTGGTGCAGTTGTTCTTCATCTTCTTCGGGCTGCCCAGCCTCGGCATTCGCCTTGATCCGGTTGCCGCCGCCATTCTGGCGATGACTTTGAACATGACCGCCTATACAACGGAGATCGTCGGTGCCGGTCTTGACGCGGTGCCGAAAGGGCAGCGCGAGGCAGCACTTGCGCTCGGTCTGCGGCCCCGCCTGGTGTTCATCAAGATCGTGCTGCCGCAGGCGCTGAAGGTGATTTATCCGGCGCTGACCAGCCAGATCGTCATCATGATGCTGGAATCGGCCGTCGTCTCGCAGATCGCCGTGCGCGAACTGACCTATGAAGCGGATCTCCTGCAGGCCCGGACATTCCGCGCATTCGAGACCTATTTTATCATCACGCTTGTCTATCTCGCCATGAGCATCGGCCTTCGTCGCCTGCTTGTCGCCAGTGGTAACCGGTTCCTCTCCGGAGGCGTGTCGTGATCGAATTCACCCTCTGGGACATCATCCGCAATCTGCTTCTGGCAGCACGCTGGACGATCCTCTTGTCTGCTGTCGCTTTCGTCGGCGGCACCGCCGTCGGTCTGCTGATCCTTTTCATGCGCATTTCAAAGCGGCGCTGGGTGCAGCGGTTTGCCGAATATTACATCGGCCTGTTTCAAGGCACGCCGCTTCTGATGCAGCTGTTTCTCCTGTTTTTTGGCTTGCCGCTGCTGGGCTTGCGTATCGAGCCCTGGACGGCGGCGGTGCTGGGCCTGACACTCTGCGCAAGCGCGTTCCTGGCGGAAATCTGGCGTGGTGGCGTGCAGGCGGTGCCGGTCGGGCAATGGGACGCGGGCAGTAGTCTGGGGCTGCATTATCTGAAGCAGTTGCGGCTGATCATCCTGCCGCAGGCCTTTGCGATGACGCGGGCGCCGACGGTCGGTTTTCTGGTGCAGCTGATCAAGAGCACGGCCTTGACATCGATCATCGGATTTGAGGAACTGGTCAGAACCTCGAATGCGATCAACAATGCAACCTTCGAGCCGTTCAAGGTCTATGGCTTTGTTGCGCTGATCTATTTCGCCTTGTGTTTTCCGCTGACGCGATACGCCAAGATACTGGAGCTTCGGGCTCTAAAACACTGATCAAATCATGGTGCGGGGCTTGCAAGCCGCACCAAAACTTGGGAACAGACCGGGAGCTCAAAAAAAGCGGCACCGGCATAAACAGGAGAACCATCATGACAGACTTTCTGAAACAGAATATCGGCCGCCGCGCCGTGCTCGGTGCCGGCCTTGCCGGTGCATCGATGCTGGCCATGCCGTCGATCCTGCGCGCCCAGGACAAGTCGCTGAAGGTCGGCGTCTATGGTGGTTACTTCAAGGATTCGTTCGACAAGAACATTTTCCCGGACTTCACCAAGGCGACCGGTATCGCCGTTGAAGCGATTGCCGAGCCGACCGGCGAAGCATGGCTGGTACAGCTCGACCAGGCCGCCAAGGCAGGCCAGGCTCCGGCCGACGTCTCGATGATGTCGCAGGTGGCGATGCTGAAGGGTCAGGCGACCGAACTCTGGGCGCCGCTGGACATGGCCAAGATCAAGAACGGTTCGAACCTTATCGATCGCTTCGTCAACAAGTATCCGGACGGCCGTGTCGCCGGTATCGGCGCTGTTTCCTGGTATATCACGCTGGTCACCAATACCGACGTCTACAAGGAAGCGCCGACCTCCTGGCAGGCATTCTGGGATCCGGCAAATGCCGACAAGCTCGGCCTCTTGGCACTCGTCTCCAACTCCTTCCTGCTGGAAGTGACGGCCAAGACTTTTCTCGGCGGCACCAATGCGCTGGATACCGAAGAGGGCATCCAGAAGGCGTTCGACAAGCTGGCCGAGGTCAAGCCGAACGTGCGCCTTTGGTATCGCGACGAAGCCCAGTTCGAGCAGGCACTGAAGTCGGGCGAAATCCCGATGGGCCAGTATTACCATGACGTCACCGGTCTTGCCGCTGCCGATGGCAATCCTGTTCGCTCGACCTTCCCGAAGGAAGGCGGCATTCAGGACTCTGGTTGCTGGGCGCTGTCGCGCGCTTCCACCAAGGTTGAGGAAGCCCATGTGTTCATCGACTACATGAGCCAGCCGTCGATCCAGGCGCTGCTGTCGCGCAAGGTCGGTACGTCGCCGACGGTCAAGCGCGAGCTGATGGACCTGACGGATGCGGAATTCGCCGCCGTTTCGTCCGACATCGAGCCGATCATTCCACGCTACGATCTCTATCAGACGAAGTCGGATTGGCTGAACCAGAAGTGGACCGAACTGATCGTCGGTTGAGGGGGAAAGCCCCTCATCCGGCCTTCGGCCACCTTCTCCCCGTTTACGGGGAGAAGAGATATGCGGCACGCTCCGTCATCCCCTCTCCCCGCTTGCGGGGAGAGGGTTAGGGTGAGGGGCTTTTCTAACCACCATGTTTGAGAAGCAAAAAACAATGTCAGGCCTCGCCCTCAACAATGTCACGAAGGAATTCGGGACTTTCACCGCGGTCAACAATGTCGAGCTGATGGTGCCGCATGGCACGTTCGTCTGCATGCTCGGACCGTCCGGATGCGGCAAGACCACGCTTTTGCGGATGATCGCCGGCCTCGACCTGCCGACCGGCGGCGCGATCCGGCTTGACGGCGAAGACATCACCCATGTTCCAACGCACAAGCGCAATCTCGGCATGGTGTTCCAGTCGCTGGCGTTGTTTCCGCATCTGACCGTCGGCGAGAACATCGCTTACCCTTTGCGCATTCGCGGCGTGCCGAAGGAAGATCAGAAGAAGCGTGTCGATGAGCTTCTGTCGATGATCCACCTTTCCGGCTATGCCGACCGGCCGGTAGCAAAGTTGTCCGGCGGTCAGCGCCAGCGCGTCGCGATCGCCCGGGCACTGTCGATCTCGCCCAAACTCTTCCTGCTCGACGAGCCGCTGTCGGCGCTCGACGCCAAGCTACGCGAGGCGATGCAGGTAGAATTGCGCCAACTGCAGCAGAAGCTCGGCATCACCACCATCGTCGTCACCCATGACCAGCGTGAGGCGATGACCATGGCCGATACGGTCGTCGTCATGAAGGGCGGCGAAATCCGCCAGGCCGCATCGCCGATCGAAATCTATCGCCGTCCGGCCGATACCTTCGTTGCCGACTTCATCGGCTCGACCAATCTTCTCGAGGCCGAAGCCGACGGCACCGGGGCCGTCGCCGTGCTCGGCCAGCCGGTGTCCGGCGTGTCTCTCGGGGCAGGTGTGCGCAAGGCGACGCTGTCGATCCGGCCGGAAGACGTGCACCTGACGGCACCCGGCAATGGGGCGCTGTCCGGCACCGTCACCTTCGTGCGCGATCTTGGCGGCACGATCGAAACCTTTGTCGATATTGCCGGCCGTCAGCTCGTTGCCGTGTCAACGCCGCGCGCCCGCCCCGATGTCACCGTCGGTCAGCCGGTCGGCGTGGTGCTTTTGCCCGACGTCTGCGTGGTGCTGGCCAAATGAGACGCGAAGCTCCGCAAAAACTTAGCGATTACGGCCCGCTGTTCTTCCCGGCGACGATGCTCATTGTCTTCTTCGTCGTACCGTTTGCGACGATGATTGCCGTCTCGTTCTTCCAGCGCCAGCAAGGCGGCTTCTATGTGCCCGCCTTCCAATTCGCCAATTATGAGCGCTTTCTCAGCCTGTTCTTTGCCAATGTGCTCGGCTTCTCGCTGATGCTGGCGGTGACGGTGGCAATCTGCTGCGTGGTGCTTGCCGTTCCCTTCACCTATCTTTTGACGCGGATGAGGCGAAAGGTGCAGATCGTCTGGCTGGTGGCGCTTTTGTCCGTCCTGTCGCTGTCGGAGGTCATCATCGGCTTTGCCTGGTCGACGCTGTTTTCGCGCACGGCGGGGATCACCAATCTTCTGGTGATGGCGGGTATCATGAGCGAAGCCAAGGCGCTGTTGCCAAGTTTTGGCGCGGTTTTGACCGGCATGGTCTATCAGGCATTTCCGTATACTGTGCTTGTGCTGTATCCGGCGCTTGTCCGGCTTGACCCGACACTGACGGAAGCGGCGCGAACGCTGGGCGCTTCGCCCATCAAGGCCTTTTTCACGGTCGTCGTTCCGGCGCTGCGCAATACCATTACCGCAACACTGATCATGGTCTTCATCTTCGCGCTCGGATCCTACCTCTTGCCGCAGCTTCTTGGCCGTCCGCAGCATTGGACGCTGTCGGTGCTGATCACCGATCAGGCGATCTACCAGTCGAACATGCCGTTTGCAGCCGCGATGGCAGTGTTCCTCGTACTGGTAACGCTCGGCCTCGTGGCGCTGACCGTTCTGGCAGGACGCAAGGGAGAAGCGGCATGACCGGCGCGCTCAGCAAAGTCTATTTCTTCCTGATCGGCCTGTTTCTGGCGGCACCTATGATCGTCGTTGCGGGCGTTTCGGTGAATGCCAAGCAGACGCTGGCCTTTCCGCCTAAGGGGTTTTCGCTGTCCTGGTACGGTGAAATCTTCCTCAATCCGGAATGGCGCAACGCCCTGTTTGCCTCGCTGACGCTCGCTATCCTGTCGGCAGCACTGGCCGTTGCCATCGCCTTGCCGCTCGCCTGGTTCCTCTGGCGGCGGATTGCGCCATGGGCCAATATCTTCCAGCTTCTCGGCATCGCGCCGTTCACGCTGCCGCCGGTTATCACTGCGCTCGGGCTGCTCACCTTCTGGGCAACCACCGGTTTTTACGGCCAGCCGTGGACCGCCGTCGTCAGCCACGCGATCTTCTTCGTGACGTTGCCGCTGGTGACCCTGTCGCTCGGTTTTACCGCGATCGACCGCTCGCTTGTCGAAGCAGCCGCAACCATGGGCGCCGATGACAAGACGATCTTCCGCACCGTCGTGCTGCCGCTGATCCTGCCTTATATCGTGTCGGGTTATGCCTTTGCCTTCGTGCTGTCGCTCAACGAATATATCGTTGCCTACATGACCGTCGGCTTCACCATGGAAACGCTGCCGATCAAGATCTTCAACGCGTTGCGCTACGGCTATACGCCGACCATGGCATCCGTGACGATCCTGTTCGTGGCGACCGCCGCCATCATCTTCTCCCTTGTTGCGCGGTTCGGCGATCTGCCGAAACTGCTCGGCGCTATGTCATCGGACGACACATGATCACGATCGCCGCTTTGCAGATGAAATCGGAAAGCGGCGACACCGCTGCCAACCTCGCCCGCATCGAACAGGCGGCGCGGGACGCTCAGGCCAAAGGTGCAAGCCTTTTGATCACGCCTGAACTCGGGCTGACCGGCTACGGCGCTGGTGATGTTATTCGTGAACTGGCAGAGCCGGTGGACGGACCTCTGGTGCGTCGGCTGCAGGCAATCTCGACGGAGCTTGGCATTGCGATCATTGCAGGTTTCGCTGAGAAGGCGGAAGGCACGGTCTTCAACAGTGCCGTTTATGTGGATGGCCTGGCTGAGCCCGTCATCTACCGCAAGTCCCATCTTTACGGCGATTACGAGCGCGGGCTGTTTTCAGCTCCCGAACCGGGCACAGTCCTGTTCGATCACCGCGGTGTCAAATGCGGCATGTTGATCTGCTACGATGTCGAGTTCCCGGAAAATGTCCGCCGCCTTGCCTTGGCGGGGGCGGATGTGGTGCTGGTGCCGACGGCGCTACCGGCCGGTTATTCCGGTACCTTCATTGCCGATCACATGATCCAGACGCGCGCCTTCGAAAATCAGGTTTTCGTCGCTTACATCAACCATCATGGCGCCGATGAGCGTTTCACCTTTGCCGGATCGTCGCGGATCGCAGCGCCCGATGGCAGCTTTCTGGCCAATGCGCTTCCCCACGGCGAAGCATTGATGATCGTCAGCATCAACCCGGCCGATTTCCAGGTCTCGAAAACCGAGAATACCTATCTGACCGACCTCGGGCCTCGCGCCTGATCCAGTAGCTCCCGTTTTGGGTGGGCTCGAAAGCCTGCCGCAAGTCCAAACCGGCTTGACGCGGCAAGGCTCAAATCATCGTTCACATATTGTGAACATTCTGTCCGTGCAGGGCATCTTTATAAACCGTCTCATGCAGCCGATATTCGCTCCAGATATAACGAATGGAGGCAGCCATGAGCTTGCAACTGACAGGAATTCATCACCTCACAGCGATCACCGCGAACGCCAAGGAAAACCTGCGTTTCTATACGCAGGTTCTCGGCATGCGGCTGGTCAAGAAGACCGTGAACCAGGACGATACCACCGCCTACCACCTGTTCTATGCTGATGGCGAGGCAACGCCGGGCACGGACCTGACCTTCTTCGACTGGCCCGTCAACCGGGAGACCCGCGGCACGCATAGTGTGTCGCGCACCGGCCTTCGTGTCGGCAGCCCGGAGAGCATCGAATGGTGGAAGGCCCGCTTCGGCGAACTGAGCATCGCGTCCGGCGATGTCATCGAGATCGACGGCCGCCTGTCGCTTGATTTCGAAGATGGCGAAGGCCAGCGTTTCCGGTTGATCGACGATGGCGGGCTTGCGCCGTCGCATCCGTGGGACCGCAGCCCGGTTCCGTCCGAACACCAGATCAAGGGTCTCGGCCCGATCACGATGAGCGTTCCGGATATCACCAATACGCAACTGGTGCTGGAGCAGGTGATGAACATGACGAAGCAGCGCCAGTATCCATCGCCGGATGGCAATGGCGAGGTGCATGTGTTTTCGATGGGTGAGGGTGGCCCGACCGCCGAACTGCATGTTGCTGTTCAGCCCGGCCTGCCGACGGCCCGCCAAGGAGCAGGTGCCGTTCACCACGTCGCGTTCCGCGCACCCGATGAGGCTGCCCTGCACGCATGGACCGAACGGCTGGAGGGTTTTCGCCTGCCATCGAGCGGCGAGGTCGAGCGGTTCTACTTCCGCTCGCTCTATTTCCGCGAGCCGAACGGCATCCTGTTCGAGATCGCCACCGACGGTCCCGGCTTCGCCGTGGATGAGCCGATGGAAACGCTCGGCGAAGGCCTGTCGCTGCCGCCGTTCCTGGAGCACAAGCGCGTCCAGATCGAGGCCCGGCTGAAGCCGCTAGTCTAACGTCAACAAAAGCCGGGAGCAAAACTCCCGGCTTTTTTGTCTGTACTTTTCCGCATTTCGCCGCATGCTTCGGCAAAGAAAAAGGATTCTTGCATATGACAAAACTGATCGGCATTTCCGGAAGCCTGCGAAAGGCGTCGTTCAACACAGCGCTTTTGAAAACGGCCCTGACACTTGCGCCGGATGGTGTGACGTTCACATCCGGGACCATCGAAGGCATTCCGCTCTACAATGCCGATGTCGAGCGCGAGGGTGTGCCGGAGGCGGTGCAACTGCTCAAGGACCAGATCGCCGCTTCAGATGGCGTGATCCTGTTCACGCCGGAATACAACAATTCGATGCCCGGCGTGTTCAAGAACGCCATCGACTGGGTCAGTTCGTCGATGACCGGCGCGCCGAACGTCTTTGCCGGGCGCGCCTTTGCCATTGCCGGGACGTCGCCTGGACCATTCGGCACGCTGCTCAGCCAGAATGCCTGGCTGTCTGTCCTGCGCACGCTTGGCGCCGATCTCTGGTCCGGCAAGCGATTGATACTGCCGAAGGCGGCGTCGCTGTTCGACAAGGAAGGCCATCTGGCCGATGATGAGGCGAAGGCGAGGCTGAAGGCCTTTGTCGAGGCTTTCGCAGCCTATGTGGCTGCAAAGCGGGCGTGAAATTTTATGGGGATATCAGTCCTCGCTCCAAGGGCTGACCAATTTTGTGGCGTCCGCTTTGGGGGAATAACGACCTCAAGCTCCGTCATCCTCACCCTTGTGGTGGGGATCCAGCGACCCGGCGTCTGCCGGGTCAAGAGACTATTTCAGCTCAAGGACTTGAGCTGGCTGGATGCCCGCCACAAGGCGAGCATGACGGGGAGAGTGGGGTGCCGAAATTATCAGCAGAGCCCAAATCGTATAAAGCTTACAGTTCGTCAATCGCCTGAGCGGGGCATCAATCCCCGATCGTTTTCAGCCATTCGCGAACTGCTTCCGCGTCCATCGCGCCGATCTCGTGACCGGCATTGACCGTGACGGTGGTAAGCGCGGCACCCGCGTTGCGCAGTGCGGTTTCCAGCGGCGGGGCGTAGCGGGAGTAGCCATCCGTCTTTCCCGTTACCGTCAGGATTTGGGTGCCGGAAAGATTCACTTCCGGTACCGTGTCCAAGGGGTTCATCATTCGCAGCAGCGCTGCCTTGCGGATCAGTCCGGGATGCAGCAGCATGGTGGCGATCAGCATGTTGGCGCCGTTGGAGTAGCCGACGAAAACCAGCTTGTTGCGGTCAAGACCATAGCCTGACACAGCCCCCTCGACCATGGCCACGAAGGCTTCGGCTTCCGAAGCGATATCTTGCTGGTCGAAGGTGAAGGGTGTGATCCGGCGGAAGAACCGGGGGTGACCTTCTTCCGTGCTACGGCCCCGCAGACTGAGGAGCAGCGCATTCGGAGCGATCTGGCGGCCGAGCGGCAGGAGGCTGGTTTCGTTGGCGCCGCTGCCGTGCAACAGGACCAATGTCGTGCCATCGGGACTGTCCGCCTGGTGCAGGCGGTGAATGAACGGCAGATCGCGTTCCGTGAAACGTTCCTCGCCCGGCAGCCCGAATTGCGGCAGCATGACGAGATTGTCCTGCAGGTTGCCGCCAAAGTGTTCGGGCACGAACAGTTTCGTTCCGAGCGTTTCCAGGCTCTCGTCAATCGCCATGCCGGGCGTGTCGGTGGCAAATTCGAACAGCGTGCCGCCGGGTTCGCGGACGTAGAGCGAATAGAAATACTTGCGGTTATGGGCGTTGATTTCGCCCGCGTCTTCCGCCTCAAGCTGCGTGCGCAGATCTTTGACAGCCGCCACGCTTGGGGCGCGGAAGGCAATGTGGTCGATGGTGCCGGTGCCGGGTGCTGCCGTCCAGAAGCCGCCGGCATCGCGGACGTCGATAATATCGCCGGAATCCGAGACGAGGCGCCGGATCGCGTCCGTCCTGTCCGCCTCGGCATAGCCGAAATGTCGCGTGACGAAAGCGGCGGTGCCATCGGGTGTGGCTGTCAGGATGGTTGCGCCGCGCACCCGCCGGATGGCGTCTTCCTGCGGAATATCGGCCGTCACATGCGGGGAAGGGCTGGTCACGGCATTGCTGCCGACCAGCTTGACGATGACGCCGTCGGGATCCTTCAGCCGGATGACCGGCTCGCCGAATTCATGCGCCGGGCCGGTTGCCGTCACATTGTAGCGAAGCGCCCGGGTGAGCCAGAAGCCGAGGCTTTCCGGCGCAATGGCAAAGGCGATCTCGCTCGACTGGCCATAGCCGACGCGGCCGGGCGCGCCGTCCTCCCAGACGAGAAACGTGACCAGTGATCCCGGCGAGCCGGTCTCGTCACCGTAGAGCAGATGAAGCTGTGCTGCGTCCTCGAATCCGGCTGTGCGCTTGACGAGACGCAGCCCCAGGAAGCCGGCATAGAAGTCGACATTTGCCTGTACTTTTCGCGTGATCAGGGTGATGTGGTGGATGCCGCTTGTCATGGGATGAAACCTCTTGAATCTGGCCGCACAAAAGCAGCAAACGGAGATTTGCGCCAGCCTTGCGGCGTGAACACATCGTCCACTTTATGGGACTGCGCCGGTTGATGCGGCATCAATCGATCTTCGGGCGAGCCTTGGTGAGAAAGGCCTTGAACGCATCGGCATGGTCTGGATGCCAGCGCGACAGCGGCGGACGGTTTTCGACAATATCACCCGCAGCCCAGAGAATGCGCTTCTCATCGGTCGCCCGGTCAACATCGTTGTCCGGGCAGAGAATGTAGAAATCGCCGTTTTCCAGGCTTTGCATCATGAAATCGACGGTTTCCTGCGAGGTCCAGGCCGCGTCCGGCTTTTCTGTGCGGCCGTTGGCGGTCAGGCCGGTATAGACAAAACCGGGGATCAGCAGATGGGCCGAGATCTTGCAATCGCCCGTGTTGCGCAACTCGTGCTCAAGCGCTTCGGTAAAGGCTTTGACGCCGGCCTTGGCGACATTATAGGCGGGATCGCCGGGCGGGGTGGTGATCCCCTGCTTGGAGCCGGTATTGATGATCAGGCCTGTCTGGCCGTGGGCGATCATCGCAGGCGCAAAGATGCGTGAGCCGTTGATGACGCCCCAGAGATTGACGGCAAAGACCTTTTCCCAGGTATCGGTTCCGCTGAGAATTGCACTGCCAGGCTGGATGCCGGCGTTGTTCATCAGCACGTGCACGCGGCCAAACCGGGCGATTGCCCCCGCTTCCAGGGCCTTCAGAGAAGCGATGTCTGATACGTCGGTTGCGATCGCCGCGACGCTGCCGGGACCATGCGGGGAGAGGGCTGCCGTTTGCTCCGCCGCCTTGTCCAACCGCTCGCCCGGCAGGTCGGCCAGAACGACATTCATGCCAAGTCCGGCAAAGCGCCGGGCAGCGGCAAGGCCGATACCGGATGCTGCTCCGGTCACAACGGCAACATGGTTGCTGGCAAAGGCTGGATGATTCATGGCTTCCATCTCATTTTCGAGGGCGTGGTTCTGGATTGAAAACTAGGTAAGCCGGGCGGAGAAGTCCACCATGCCGCCGGCGTTCCTCTTGCCGAGAAAATATCCGGCCCTAATTTTCAAGGAAATACGCACTCCCGATTTCTGATCCAGATATTGCCGCAGAGGACATCAATGGCCGCACCAAAAACCCGCAACAACCGGCAGACGCCATGCGAACAATGTCCCTTGAGGGCGCTGCCGCATTTCCGGGAGTTCAAGCCGGACGAACTGGAGTTCGTGTCAAATTTCAAATCCGGCGAGCTGGCCGTCGATGCGGGGACGACGATCCTGGTGGAGGGATCGCACAGCGCCCACCTGTTCACGGTTCTGTCCGGCTGGGGCTTTCGCTATAAGACACTCGACGATGGCCGCCGCCAGATCCTCAACTACATGATGCCCGGAGATTTGATCGGTTTGCAGGGCACCCTGATGGGCGAGATGCAGCATTCTGTCGAGGCGCTGTCGCCGGTGACGCTCTGTGTTTTCGAGCGCGACAAACTCGGTATGCTCTACCGCAGCTATCCCGATCTTGCCTATGATCTTACCTGGATTGCGGCGCAGGAGGAACGCATCCTCGATGAAAACCTCCTGAGCATCGGGCGGCGCTCGGCCCTGGAGCGGGCGGCCTATCTGCTGGCTTTCCTCTATCAGCGGGCCAAGGCCACCAATCTGTTCAAGGGCGAGCGTGTGTCGATCCCGATCACGCAGCAGCATGTGGCTGACACGCTTGGCCTTTCCATAGTCCACACCAACAAAACGTTGAAAAAGCTGGGCGAGCGCAAACTCATTCGCTGGGCAGATCGCGGCTGCGATATTCTGGATGACGAGGGCTTGATGAAGATTTCGGGCTGGGACGGTTACCACGAAAAGAACCGGCCCTTCATCTGAAGTACCAGCCGCATGGAAGATATATCGCGCCGGGGCATGTCTTATTTAAATGCCGCGGCCCCTGTCTTGTCCTAGGTGTCTTTGCAAGCCTGCGCTCGAGCAGTGCCGGATGATTTGCAGACAGGATCCCAATCGGTGGCGCTTACGGAAATTCCAGTGTCAATCAAGCGTGTGCTGGTGCTGGAAGACAGTTTCATTATCGCCCTTGAAGCCGAGGATATTCTGAAATCGATCGGTATCGATCACGTCGAGATTGCCTGTAATGTCGATGATGCTCAGCTTTTGCTGGCGGCGCAATGCTTCGACTTTGCCCTTCTCGACGTCAATCTGGGTTCACAGACGAGCTTCGATTTTGCTGGAACTCTGATGGAACGTGGCCTGGCCTTCGGTTTCGTCAGCGGTTATGCCGACGATTTCGTCTTCCCTCCCGCGTTGCGCAACATACCCCGGATCACCAAACCCTTCGATCAAGGTGCGCTGGCTGGTCTTCTGGCTACGGCATCGATCAATCCGGCGTAAGTCATTTCTCTGCGGGCATTCTCCAGCTCGACCGTTCCGCTGCGCTACTATGGCTCAACCAACGGTTTTCACTATGCTTCCATAAAAAATCCGCATAGCCTCTCCCTGACCGCGAGCGCGGCGAGGGGCAATTTGCTCATCGTGTAACGAATGATTTCCGTCGATCCCATCGGCTTGTCATTGATGTGGGTCGCGTATATTGAGGGGCCACATTAAATGGTTCGGCTTAAATATCGGAATGAGCGGGCGCAGATGAGTGAAAGACCGAAACTCCTCCGGTCCGGATGGTGGTTGGCACCGTTCGCGGCCTTGGCCCTGACATCCTGCGAGGGCGAAACGAAGCCCCCGGAAACCGCAAGAACGACTGTGCGGACGCAGAATGCGGAATTCGTCGATCACCGGCAGACGGTGACGCTGACCGGCGAGGTCGTCGCCCATGTCCAGACCAATCTTTCCTTTCGTGTCAGCGGCCAGATAACCGAATGGCTGGCGGACGTCGGATCGCATGTCGCCGCTGGCGAGGTTCTGGCCCGTATCGATCCGAGTGAACAGAAGGCGGATGTCGAGGCTGCCGAAGCCGCCGTGCGGGCCGCACAGGCGCAGGTAACCCAGGCCTCATCCGGTTTCGAGCGGCAGAAATCGCTGCTGGCTAAGAACTCGACGACACAGGAGACCTTTGATCAGGCACAGACGGCTTTGCAGACTGCCCAAGGATCGCTGGATTCTGCAAAGGCGCTGCTCGGCACATCCCGCGATGCGTTGTCCTACACAGAACTCAAGGCTGATGCCGACGGAATTGTCACCGTGCGCAATGCCGAGACGGGGCAGGTGGTCCAGGCCGCACAAACCATGTTTTCCGTCGCACGGGATGGTCCCCGCGATGCGATCTTCGATGTCTATGAATCTCTGCTGTTCGAAAAACCGGCAGAGCCGAAAATCCAACTGGCACTGGTCAGCGATCCCTCGGTCAAGACAGAAGGAAGGATCGGCGAGATTTCGCCGACGATCGACACGGCTACGGGAACCGTGCGCGTCAAGATCGCCATGGATACGACGCCGGAGCGCATGACGCTCGGCGCTCCGGTCATCGGGTTTGCCAGTTCGGTACCGTCCAAGCTGATCGTCCTGCCATGGACATCCTTGTCGGCGCAGGACGGAAAGCCGGCGGTCTGGGTGGTCAACAGCACCGACAGCACGGTCAACCGCAAGCCGGTGACGATCGCCGCCTACGAGACGGGCAGCGTTCTTGTGTCCGATGGGATTGCCAAGGGCGAAGCCGTGGTCACCGAGGGGGGGAAGATGCTGCGCCCCGGCCAGGTTGTCGACGTCATCAAGGAACAGGCGAAATGAACCGGATATCGCGAGGTCTGCTCGTTGCACCCTTCCTGCTTGCGGTGCTGGCCGGTTGCCAGGGCAAGGAAGAGGAGAGCCAGCCGGCAATCCGGCCGGTGCTCTCGCAAATCGTCGTGTCACAGAGTCTGCCCGCGCCAAGCTTCGCCGGCACCGTGCAGCCAAAGGTCCAGACTGTCTTCGGGCCTCGTGTCACCGGCCTGCTGGTTGCCCGGGATGTCGATACCGGCGACACGGTGACCAGCGGCCAGTTGCTGGCCGCACTCGACCCGACAGCGCTGGAACTGGCCGTCGGGTCGGCGCGGGCCGATCTGGCAAATGCGGAGGCGACGTTTGCCAATGCCGTTTCGGTCGAACGGCGCACGCGGGCACTGTTCAAGATCGGCACCGAAACGCAGGCGTCCGTGGAAAGCACCGAACAGGCGAGTGCGGCGGCAGAAGCGTCGGTCGTCCAGTCGCGCGCGGCGCTGTCGAAGGCCGAGGAGCAGCTTTCCTATGCGCAGGTCAAGGCGGCCTTCGACGGTGTGGTCACGCAGACCGGGGCAGAAGTCGGCCAGGTTGTCGCCGCCGGTGCCGCCGTCGTGACGGTTGCCCGGCCCGATGCCCGCGATGCCGTGGTGGACGTTCCCGACGGCAACGCGCTTTTGCCGCTCGGCACGCCATTTCTGGTCTCGCTGCAGATCGATCCTGCCATGACGGTCACCGGCAAGGTCCGGGAGGTTGCACCGGCTGCGGATCCGGCGACCCGGACACGCCGGGTCAAGATTGCGCTTGAAAACCCGCCATCGGCCTTCCGGCTGGGAACCACGATCACCGCCACTCTCAAGGAAGCACTGGTCGAACAGCTGGTATTGCCGGCGACGGCCATCCTTGTGCGTGACGGCAAATCCTTTGTCTGGGTGGTCGATGAGAGTGGCGGCACGGTCAAGTCACGCGAAGTGGTCACCGGGCAGCAGGCGGGCAACGGGATCGTCATCACGTCAGGCATCGATGTCGGCATGCGTGTCATAACGGCCGGTGTCCACAGCCTGGAAGAAGGCCAGAAGGTCAACGTTGCAGACGGGGCGCAGTCATGAAGAAGTTCAATCTGTCGGACTGGGCGCTCGATCACGCATCGATGGTCTGGTATTTCATGATCGTCTTCGGCCTGCTCGGTTTCTTCTCCTACCTGAGCCTCGGCCGCGAGGAAGATCCTTCCTTTACCATCAAGACGATGACGATTTCGGCGCAATGGCCGGGCGCCTCGGTGGAGGAAACGACCCGCCAGGTGACGGAACGGATCGAGCGCAAGCTCGAGGAACTGGAATCGCTCGACTACACGCGCAGCATGACGACACCGGGCCAGACGCTGGTCTTCGTCAATCTCAAGGATACGACGAAGGCGCGAGATGTTGCGTCCATCTGGGTGACCGTGCGCAACATGATCGCCGATATTCACGGCCAGTTTCCGTCCGGCGTCGTCGGGCCGAGCTTCAACGACCGCTTCGGCGACGTGTTCGGCAATATCTATGCGTTCACCTCCGATGGGCTGACCCAACGGCAATTGCGTGACTATGTCGAGACTGCGCGGCGGGAAATTCTGACGGTTCCGAATATCGGCAAGGTCGATATCGTCGGTGCGCAGGACGAGGTGATCTATCTTGAGTTCTCGACACGGCAGTTGGCAGCACTCGGCATCAACCAGAACGATGTGGTTGCCACGCTGCAGGCACAGAACGCGATTGCGCCTTCGGGTGTCGTGCAGGCAAAGGGAGAGCGTGTCAGCGTTCGCGTCAACGGCCAGTTTTCGTCGGAAGACAGCCTGCGTGCGGTCAATCTGCAGGTCAACAACCGTTTCTTCCGCCTCACCGATATTGCCACGATTACAAGAGGCTATACCGACCCGCCGTCGGCGCTTTTCCGCTACAACGGCCAGCCGGCGATCGGCCTTGCCATCGGCATGAAGCAGGGCGCCAATCTTCTGGAATTCGGCGATCACGTCGAGGAAAAGATCAAGCAGGTCGAGGCGGAACTGCCGGTCGGCGTTGGCGTTCATCTGGTTTCCGATCAGCCGCTGATCGTCGAGGAGGCAGTGTCGGGCTTCACTCGTGGCCTCGCAGAGGCCGTCATCATCGTTCTTCTCGTCAGCTTCGTCAGTCTCGGTGTCCGGGCGGGCCTTGTGGTTGCCTTGTCGATCCCGCTGACGCTGGCCATCACCTTCGTCGTCATGTCCTATTTCGACATTTCGCTGCAACGCATTTCGCTCGGTGCATTGATCATCGCACTGGGGCTTCTCGTCGATGACGCGATGATTGCGGTGGAGATGATGGTGGCGCGGCTAGAGGCCGGCGATTCACTGCGCAATGCGGCGACCTATGTCTATACGTCGACGGCGTTTCCGATGCTGACGGGCACGCTGGTCACTGTCGCCAGCTTCATTCCGGTTGGCCTCAACAACAGCGCCGCCGGTGAATTTACCTTCACCCTGTTCGTCGTCATCGCCGTTTCGCTGGTGGTGTCGTGGATCGTCGCGGTGGTGTTCGCGCCGTTGCTCGGCGTTACCATCCTGCCGAAAACCATGAAGCAGCATCATGAGCAAAAGGGCCGTCTTGCACGGTCTTTCTCCAGCCTGCTTGGCTGGTGCATGCGCTGGAAATGGACGACGATTGCCTTGACGATGCTGGTCTTTGGCCTGTCGCTGTTCGGCATGACCAAGGTCCAGCAGCAGTTCTTCCCGTCCTCCGACCGTCTCGAGCTGATCGTCGACTGGTCGCTGCCGCAAAATTCTTCGATTACCGAGACCAATGCGCAGATGGCAAAATTCGAAAAGGACAAGCTTGCCGGCAATCCCGATGTAGAGCGCTGGTCGACCTATGTCGGGCAGGGTGCCGTGCGCTTCGTTCTGTCGTTCGATGTCCAGCCGCCAGATACGTCGTTCGGCCAGACGATCATCGTCACCAAGAGCCTGGAGGTGCGCGACAGACTGCGCGCCGACCTGCAGAAATATCTGAAGGAGACCTTCGTCGGCACCGATGCCTATGTGAAGCTCCTGGATATTGGTCCACCGGTCGGGCGGCCGGTGCAGTACAGGCTGAGTGGTCCGGATATCGGCAAGGTTCGCGAGCACGCGCTCGAACTTGGCAGCGTTCTCGGCCGCAATCCGCTGCTTGGCGATGTCGTCTGTGACTGGAACGAGCCGGCCCGCGTCATCAAGGTGGATGTGCTGCAGGACAAGGCGCGCCAGCTTGGCGTCACCTCGCAGGATATCGCTTCGGCTCTGAATGGCATTGTTGGTGGAACGACCGTGACGCAGGTCCGCGACGATATCTACCTGATCAATGTCGTTGCCCGCGCCAAGGCGTCGGAGCGGCAGTCGATCGAGTTGCTGCGCGACTTGCAGCTGCCTGGCACCAATGGCAATTCCGTGCCGCTCGCCGCCGTTGCAAGCTTCCGCTACGAGATGGAGCAACCGGTTGTCTGGCGCCGCTCGCGCTTGCCGACGCTCACCGTCAAGGCGGGTATTCTCGACGCGACACAGCCGGCGACGATCGTCGCGCAACTCTCCAAGGACGTGAACGCTTTTGCGGAAAAACTGCCGCCCGGATACAAGATCGATGTCGGCGGCAGCGTCGAGGAGAGCGGTAAGAGCCAGGCGCCGATCGCCGCCGTCGTGCCCTTGATGCTGTTCGTGATGGCGACGATCCTGATGATCCAGCTGCAAAGTTTTTCGCGGCTGTTCCTGGTCTTTGCCGTGGCGCCGCTGGCGCTGATCGGGGTCGTGGCGGCCTTGCTGTCCAGCAATTCGCCGATGGGTTTTGTCGCCATTCTCGGCATTCTGGCGCTGATCGGCATCCTCATTCGAAACTCGGTGATCCTGGTGGTGCAGATCGAACATCTGCGCACCGAGGGCGTTGCGCCCTGGCAGGCGGTGCAGGAGGCGACCGAGCACCGGATGCGGCCGATCATGCTGACGGCGGCTGCCGCCAGCCTGGCGCTGATCCCGATTGCCCGGGAAATCTTCTGGGGGCCGATGGCTTACGCCATGATGGGCGGCATCATCGTCGGTACCGTCCTGACGCTGCTCTTCCTGCCAGCGCTGTACCTTACCTGGTTCCGCATTAAGCCGCCGGAAAAGACCGAGGAAGTCACGCTGGAAGGATCGGCGGTCGCGACCACGGATGATGCTGTTCCGGTTTAGGAATTTTACAGCATCACCACCGTCAACTCGGTCTTGTCATAGGCAAAATCGAGCGGCGTGGTTCCCGTATGTTCCAGCACCAGCCAGTCGCCGGCGTTGAGGATCGCCATGCCGATGGTGCAATTGCCGTAGGATGCGGAGGCCGGATCATTGTCGTTGATGCTGGCGACGACCGTTGTTCCATTGACCTTGACGGTAACGGAAAAGGCGCCGGCGGGATTGGCCTCGACGCCAAGGCAGATCAGATAGGGGCCAGCGACTGGCACGATCAATCGGCTGCCCCCACCGGCAACAGTTGTGCCGAGGGTGAAGCCGCCCTGATTGACGCTGAGCGTCGAAAAGCCGGTTTGCGAACCGGAGGCCGGTGTCAGCACGCCTCCGCCACGCGTGGCCCGCACCAAGGGCCGCTGCGGCATGCTGACCTGGCCTTGCTCGGTGATGCTCAACGCCGATTTCCAGGTGGTGCCGTTGGCGCTGACCTTGACGGCGAATTCGTTCGAGCCGGTCAGCCCCATTTCCGCACGGCCAGACCAGCCCGTCTGGAACAGCAGGCTTGCCGTATCGCCTGCCGCTGCCTTGTTGATCTTGATCTGATGGCCGTTGCCCTCGTGGGTCAGCAGCGTGGCAGCGGCGGCCACCGCGAGCCGGTTGGTAGCGTCGGCGGTGGTGTTGATGCCGATAAATGCCGGTATGCCGATCGCGTCGAAGGTGGCCCAGTCGCTGCCGTTGTGAATTTTCAACTTGTCCTCGGCCGCAAACCAGCCACGCCAGCCGTCCTTCGGGGTGATGAAGATCCAGTCGCCGTCCTGGCGGAAGGCAAGCTTGCCGCTCTTTCCGGCCCAGGCCGCCGCCGGTGACGCCGTGATATTGAAACAGGTGCCCTCCTGCGGATCGGATGGCGGGACCGACAATGAAGCGGTGATCGTCAACTGTGTCAGGGCGTCGAGACGCTGCAGGGCTTCATTGTGGGTGACGTGTTTTTGCGCCTGCGACGGCAGGATGTAGGGCAGTTCCAGGTTGACGGTTGTTTCGCTCATCGGGTCCATTCTCCTTTGCGGGTGAGGAGAAGGGTACCTGAGGAGAGAACGCCGGGGACACGGAGGCCGCCGTGGCCTTGTTTCAAAAGGCAGATTGGGGCTGCGCATGCCCGTTCATCCCCGCATCTCGCGAGGATTTCTATCAGTCCTTGCCGCGCGAGACGAAATGCGGGTTGGCGAAATCGACGTCGGATGTCTGGTTGCGCTTGCCATAGATGAGCGGATTGCCGTCCATGGTTACGGTCTCGCCGCCGGCTGCGCGCAGAACCGCGTCTCCCGCGGCGGTATCCCATTCCATGGTCCGGCTCAGCCGCGGATAGATGTCGGCCAGCCCTTCGGCCAGGAGACAGAATTTCAGCGACGAGCCGATCGCTTCATAGTCGGTAATGCCATGCTCTGCGAGATAGGCGATGGTTTCCTGGCTGTTATGCGAGCGGCTGGCCAAGGCCACCAGCCTGTCGCCGCGGCTTCGACAGCCAATGATGACCGGTGGACCGACGTCGTGATGGGCGGAAACGACGGACTTTTTTGCCTTGTTGCGGGTGGCTGCGTAGAGAATGCCGAGTGCCGGGGCGTAGACGACGCCCGCGATCGGTTCACCCTTTTCGATCAGCGCAATGTTGACGGTGAAATCGTCGTTGCGGCCGACGAATTCCTTCGTGCCGTCGAGCGGGTCAACCAGGAAGAACGACTTGCCGTCAATATCCGGGATGTGACCGGCGGCAACCGCTTCTTCGGCCACAACCGGGATATCAGGGAAAGCTGCAGCCAGGATGTCGAGAATGATCTTCTCGGCGCTCTCGTCGGCATCGGTGACGGGGGAACAGTCAGGCTTGTAGCTGACTTCCGGTCCGGCATGATAGATGTCGAGGATCGCTTTCCCCGCAACCACCGCCGCTCTTTCCAGAATGTCGAGCATCTGTGCTTCCAGTGTCTTCCCGCCGTCCACGGCCTTGCTCTCCAAATTGCGTGAGGACGTTGAGTTCCAACATCTCTACCAGGGATTATACATCCGCATTCCTTACCGGTCTTTTCAAGATTTGCGCGTGAAATTTTGCCGACTGTGCCGCATTTGGCACTGCGCCCCGGGTTCTGTTCGGATAGAGGTGCGACAGCACGGCGCGGCGCATTACGCCGGTCTTTGCCGGGGTAGCCTTTGCGCCGCTCCCCGCATATGCAAATGTGCGTTGCAACATGGTTGGGGTGAGTTGGGACTGGCATGCGTTATTCGGCATTTTCCATCATCAGACAAGCGCTGACGGGCAACGTCAACTGGACGCCGGCCTGGCGCCAGCCGGAGCCAAAACCGTTTTACGATGTGATCATTGTCGGCGGCGGCGGCCATGGGCTGGCAACGGCCTATTATCTTGCCAAGGAATTCGACCTCAAGAACATCGCGGTGCTGGAAAAGGGCTATCTCGGCTCCGGCAATGTCGGCCGCAATACCACGATCGTGCGCTCCAACTACATGCTGCCCGGCAATGAGCCTTTCTACGAGTTTTCGATGAAGCTCTGGGAAGGCATGGAGCAGGACCTCAACTATAACGCCATGCTGTCGCAGCGCGGCGTCATCAATCTCTACCACAATGACAGCCAGCGCGACGCCTATATCCGCCGCGGCAACGCCATGTGGATGGAGGGCGTTCCGGCCGAGTTGCTGGACCGCGCCGCCTTGAAGAAGATGCTGCCTTTCCTGAATTTCGAACATGCCCGCTTTCCGATCATGGGCGGTCTGCTGCAGAAGCGTGGCGGTACGGCGCGTCATGATGCCGTGGCCTGGGGTTACGCCCGCGCCGCCGACCGGCTTGGCGTCGATCTGATCCAGAATTGCGAAGTCACTGGCATCCGCCGCGAGAACGGCGTCGTCACCGGCGTCGAGACATCCAGAGGCTTCATCGGCTGCGGCAAACTTGGGCTCGCCGCAGCCGGCAATACCTCCCGTGTCGGGCAGATGGCGGACTTGAAGCTGCCGATCGAAAGTCACGTCCTGCAGGCCTTCGTTACCGAAGGGCTAAAGCCTGCCATCGATCACGTCATTACCTATGGCGCCGGGCATTTTTATATTTCCCAGTCGGACAAGGGCGGCCTTGTTTTCGGCGCCGAGATCGACGGCTACAATTCCTATGCCCAGCGCGGCAATCTGGCGACGGTCGAGCATGTGATGGAGGAGGGGGTGACGATGATCCCCGGCCTGTCGCGGGTACGCGTGCTGCGCTCCTGGGGCGGGGTGATGGACATGAGCATGGACGGCTCGCCGATCATCAGCCATACGCCGATCGACAATCTCTATCTGAACTGCGGCTGGTGCTACGGCGGCTTCAAGGCGACGCCGGCGTCTGGCTGGTGTTTCGCGCATCTGATCGCCAAGAATGAAACCCATCCCGTCGCCCGCTTTCTGCGCCTCGACCGCTTCGAGCGCGGCTATCCCATTGATGAACACGGCGCTGGCCCACAGCCCAACCTGCATTGAGATCTTAAAAGAATGGCGAGCCTCATTCACTGCCCGCATTGCGGCGTCCGGCCGAAGGAAGAGTTTTCGATCCGCGGCGACGCGTCGCTGGTCCGCCCCGATCCGGAAGCGTCCGACGAGGCCTGGAACGATTATGTCCATATCCGCAGCAATCCACGCGGACGCTACCGCGAACATTGGCAGCATGGGGCCGGTTGCCGCCGCTGGCTGGTGGTCGAGCGCGATACGTTCACGCATGAGGTGTTTTCCGTCACCGATGCTGCCATTGTTAAGCGGGAGGGGAGCCGATGACTGCCTATCGTCTTGCCTCCGGCGGTCTGACCGATCGCAGCGCGCCGCTCGATTTCCGGTTTGACGGCCGGAACCTCACCGGATTTTCGGGCGATACGCTTGCCTCCGCGCTGCTTGCCAATGATCAGCTTCTGGTCGGCCGCAGCTTCAAATATCACCGGCCGCGCGGCATTGTCACCGCCGGGCCGTCCGAACCGAATGCGCTCGTCACCATCGGCAAGGGCGCCGATAGCGACCCGAACACCAAGGCAACGGTTGCCGAACTTTATTCCGGTCTCGACGCCCGCAGCCAGAACCGCTTCCCATCGCTGAAATACGATATCGGCGCCCTCAACGGCCTGTTGTCGCCGTTTCTTGGAGCCGGTTTCTACTACAAGACGTTCATGTGGCCGGCGGCCTTCTGGGAGAAGGTCTATGAGCCCATCATCCGCAAGGCGGCAGGGCTTGGACGCGCAGTGCTGGAACGCGATCCGCAGGCCTATGAAAAATGCTGGGCCCATTGCGATCTGCTGGTGGTGGGGTCCGGTCCGACGGGATTGATGGCGGCATTGACGGCGGGCCGTGCAGGCTTGCGGGTTATCCTTGCCGACGAGGATTTCAGGCTGGGCGGTTCGCTGCTTGGCGAAACGGCGCGGATCGGCGACGCTTCTGCGCAGGATTTTGCCGAGAGGGGCCTCGCGGAACTCCGGTCCTTGCCAAATGTGACGATGATGCCGCGCACCACTGTTTTCGGTTGGTACGATGACAATGTGTTTGGCGCGGTCGAGCGGATGCAGAAGCATGTGGCGCTGCCGCAGGCGAAACTGCCGGTCGAACGGCTTTGGCGGATCATCGCAAAGCGGGCGTTGCTGGCGACAGGTGCCGAGGAACGGCCGCTGGTCTTCGGCGGCAATGACAAGCCGGGTGTGATGATGGCCGGCGCCATGCGTACCTATGCCAACCGCTTCGGCGTGGCGGCCGGAAAATCGGTGGCAATTTTCAGCAATGGCAGCGCCGGTTACCGCACCGCCGCCGACCTCGCGGCGCATGGTGTTGACATTGCTGCGATCATCGACAGCCGCGCTGATGGTTCTGATCGTGCGCCGGACGGCGTTCGGGTCATTCGATCGGCGTCGGTCATCGACACCAAGGGGCGTCAGCGCGTAGCCGGTGTCGTGGTAGAGCGCTCGGGCTTCGAGCAGACGATTGCCTGCGATGCGATCGGCATGTCCGGCGGCTGGAACCCGATTATCCATCTTGCCTGCCAGCGCGGGGCCAAGGCCGTCTGGTCCGAGGATTTGAAGACGTTTCTTGCGCCGGACGTCGGCAATGGGCTTGTTGTCGCCGGGGCTGCGGCGGGACGCTACACTTTGGCTGGCTGTCTGAAGGATGGTGCCGAGAAGGCGGCGGCTCTCGTTGCCGATCTCGGATTTTCGGCAGTCTCCCACACCGCGCCAGCCGTCGAGGGCGAAATCGATCCCTCGTTCACGGCGCTGTGGTATTCGCCGGGTGCCAAGGCAAAGGCCTTTGTCGATTTTCAGAACGATGTCCATGTCAAGGATATCGGCCTTGCCCTGCGCGAAGGCTTTGGTCATGTCGAACATGCCAAGCGCTACACGACAAACGGCATGGCGACCGATCAGGGCAAGCTCTCCGGCATCAACGCCACGGGCCTTCTGGCCGCGATGCAGGGCATCAGTCCTGCCGATGTCGGCACCACCACCTTTCGGCCGTTCTACACGCCGGTCGCCTTTGGCGCTTTGGCCGGGACATCGCGTGACGAACATGCGGCTCCGGTGCGCAAATCGCCGCTGCATGGCTGGGCGCAGAGACACGGTGCCGTGTTCGTCGATTCCGGCCTCTGGTTCCGCCCCGCCTATTTCTCGCGTGGTGGCGAAAAGACCTGGCGCGAAAGCACGGACCGGGAAGTCCGTAATGTCCGGGAAAATGCCGGTCTCTGCGATGTCTCGACGCTCGGCAAGATCGAAATTTTCGGGCCGGATGCGGCCGAATTTCTCAATCGCCTCTATTGCAATCCGTTCCTGAAACTGCCGGTTGGAAAGGCGCGTTACGGGTTGATGCTGCGCGAAGATGGGATGGTCTATGACGATGGCACGACCAGCCGGTTGTCGCACGAGCATTTTGTCATGACCACGACCACGGCGCTGGCCAGTGGCGTCATGTCCCATATGGAATATTGTGCGCAGGTGCATTGGCCGGACCTCAAGGTCCGCTTCTGCTCCTCGACGGATCAATGGGCGCAGATGGCGATCGCCGGGCCGAAGGCACGGCTGATCCTACAGGCTTTGGTCGAGGATGATATTTCCGACGCGGCCTTCCCGTTCCTTGCTGCCGGTGCGGTTACTCTGAAGGGTGGATTGAAGGCGAGGCTGTTCCGGATCTCGTTTTCCGGTGAACTGGCCTATGAGCTGGCCGTTCCTGCCGGGCTTGGCGAAGCGGTTGCGGATGCCATCATGGAAGAGGGCAGGGCGCATGGGATTTGCGCTTACGGGCTGGAAGCCCTGAACGTTCTGCGCATCGAAAAGGGCCATGTCACCCATGCCGAATTCGATGGCCGGGTCACGCCTGATGATGCCGGCTTCGGGCGCATGGTCTCGGCGCAGAAACCGGACTTCATCGGCAAGCGGCTTTCGACCCGTTACGGACTGACGGCTGCTGACCGGATGCAGATGGTTGGGTTAAAGCCGGTGGAAACGGACCAGCATATCCGCGCCGGAGCGCATCTGTTGCGCGAGGGGGCAAAGCCCTCGACACTGAACGATCAGGGTTATGTCAGCTCCGCCTGTTTCTCCCCGACGCTTGGACACGACATTGCGCTGGCCTTCCTCAAATCGGGCCGCGAGCGCTATGGCGAACGTGTCGTCGTCTGGGACAAGCTGGCAGGTGCCGAAACGGTGGCGGAAATCTGCAATCCTGTCTTCGTTGATCCCGGCAACACGAAACTGAATTCCTGAGGCGGACATGAGCAGAACCTATATTTCCCGGCATCCCCTGGATGATCTGCTGCCGCTGGAACCGGGCATTCGCGCCGTCGATCATCTCGATATTCCGCGCTCCTCTGCGATCGTCTCAGTGATGGCGATGGATGGCGAAGAGGCTTCCGTTACCGCGGGGCTGGCGGCATCCGGCGTTGTCTCAATCCGCTTTACCGGACCCGGCGAGTTGCTGGCCGTGTCGCAATCGGAAACGCCGGAAAGCCTGCATCGCAATTTATCCTTGCTGCTGGCAGAGACGGCCTACATTGTCGACCAGAGCGATGGCCGCGTCGTTTTCAGGCTGTCCGGCCCCAACGTCCGTCGCCTTCTTGCCAAGGGTATTGCCACGGACCTGCATCCGGCGATGTTTGAAATTGGCGCGTCATCCAACGTTCTCTGCGGTCATATCAGCGTCAATCTGGCCCGCACCGGCGAAAATGAGTTCGAGTTGATCGTCATGCGCAGTTTTGCTGTTGCACTTTTCGATGATCTGAAGGTGATGGGCCGGGAGTTCGATCTCTCCGCCGGTTTCTCCGTCCGGGTATAAATGCGGCATCGCGTGACGTTTTTACGGCGCTCCTGAAGTAGCCGATGGCGGGAATGGGCAAGACCTGTTCGCAGGGATATCTTTAACCCGCGCGACTTTGCCGGTACGGTTTCGATAGCCAAGATTTTGCTTAACTGAGCGGGATGCTTTTTGCAGGCAGTCCCGAAACCGGAGAATATCCATGAAAAGCCATGCCAGGGTCGTCGTTATCGGCGGCGGCGTCGTCGGTTGTTCGATCCTTTATCACCTGACGAAATTCGGCTGGACCGATGTTGTTCTTCTGGAACGCTCGGAACTGACCTCCGGCTCGACCTGGCATGCGGCCGGCGGCATGCACACCATCAATGGTGATCCCAACGTCGCCAAGCTGCAGAAATATACGGTCGAACTCTACAAGGAAATCCAGGAATATTCCGGCCAGGATATCGGCCTTCACATGACCTCCGGCATGATGCTGGCGGCGACCAAGGAACGGTTCGACTGGATGAAGTCGATCCTCGCCAAGGGCCGCTACATGGGGCTCGAAGCCGAACTTCTGACGCCGAAGGAAGCGCATGAGTTGATGCCGCTGCTTGACCCGTCGCAGTTCGTCGGTGCCGTGTTCGATCCGGTCGAGGGCCATCTCGATCCCTATGGCACCACCCATGCCTATGCCAAATCCGCCAAGAAGAACGGTGCCGATATCTACCTGCACACCAAGGTGGAAGATCTTGTCCAGCGGGAAGATGGCTCCTGGCGGGTCATCACCAACAAGGGCGAGATCATCGCCGAGCATGTCGTCAACGCGGCCGGTCTGTGGGCGCGCGAAGTTGGCCGCATGACAGGGTTGGAGCTGCCGGTGCTGGCCATGGAGCATATGTATCTCATCACCGAGGATATGCCTGAGGTCATCGAATTCAACCAGACGCGTGGCAAGGAGCTGATGCACTGCGTCGATTTCGATGGTGAGATCTATCTGCGGCAGGAACGCAACGGCATGCTGATGGGCACCTATGAAAAGGCCTGCCGCCCGTGGTCACCGATCACCACCCCATGGGATTTTGGCCATGAACTGCTCGCCGAAGACATCGAGCGCATCACGCCCGAACTCGAAGTCGGCTTCCGCCACTTCCCAGCCTTCAACAACGCCGGCATCAAGAAGATCATCAACGGCCCCTTCACCTTCTCCCCGGACGGCAATCCGCTCGTCGGCCCGGTGCGCGGCCTGACCAATTACTGGTCGGCCTGCGCCGTCATGGCCGGCTTCAGCCAGGGCGGTGGCGTCGGCCTCGCGCTTGCCAACTGGATCATCTATGGCGATCCAGGTTTCGACGTATTTGCCATGGACGTGTCGCGTTACGGCGATTTCGCCACGCTCGGCTTCACCAATGCCAAGGTGCGCGAAAACTATTCCCGCCGCTTCTCGATCCGTTATCCCAACGAGGAATTGCCGGGTGCCCGTCCATTCCTGACGACGCCGATCTACGACAAGCTGAAGGATGCCGGTGCTGTCTTCGGCGCTTCCTATGGTCTCGAATCACCGCTCTGGTTTGCGCCGAAGGGCGAGGAGGACAAATTCTCCTGGCGCCGTTCCAACGATTTTGATGTCGTCGGCGCCGAAGCCAGGGCCGTGCGCGACAGCGTCGGTGTGATGGAAACATCCGGCTTTGCCAAATACACGATTACCGGCACGGGTGCGGAAGCCTGGCTCGACCGAATGCTGACCTGCCGCATCCCGGCGACCGGCCGTATGTCGCTGGCGCCGATGCTGAAGGACGACGGCAAGCTGATCGGCGATTTCACGCTGGCAAAGCTTGGCGAGGGGGATTTCCTGCTGATCGGTTCCGGTATCGCCGAAGACTATCACATGCGTTGGTTCGAAGGCCACCTGCCGAAGGACGGCTCGGTCACACTTAAGGCGCTGAACCTGCAGCTGGTCGGCCTGTCGATTGCCGGCCCCAACTCCCGTGCGCTGATTTCCAAGCTGACACATCTCGACATGTCCGACGAGGCTTTTGCCTTTATGGATATCCGCCGGATGGATCTCGGCATGGCACCGGCGATCGTCGGCCGTGTCAGCTATACCGGTGATCTCGGCTACGAGATCTGGATGAAGCCGGAATATCAGCGCTATCTCTATGACCTGATCATGGAAGCCGGTGCCGAATTTTCTATCAAGCCGTTTGGCCTGCGTGCGCTCAACGCGCTGCGCGTCGAAAAATCCTTCGGCAGCTGGTCGCGCGAATACCGTCCGCTTTACGGGCCGTTCGAAGCCGGGCTCGGGCGATTCGTTGCGCTGAAGAAGGATGCTGACTTCATCGGCAAACAGGCGGCGGCCAAGGAAAAGGCCAAAGGCGGCAACTTGAGATTGCGAACCTTTATCATCGATGCCAAGGATGCCGATGTTATCGGCGACGAGCCGATCTCGCTGAACGGCAAGGTCTGTGGCTGGGTGACATCGGGCGGCTACGCCCACGCTTCCGGCGTTTCCGTGGCGATCGGCTATGTTCCAAAGGAGGTTGCGGACGAGGTCGAGGGATGGCAAGTTGAATTGCTGGGCGAGATGCTACCCGCCCGCCTGCAGGCGCAGCCGCTTTTCGATGCCAATGGTTCGCGTATGCGATCCTGACCGGTTCGATTGCAGGAACGAACCCTTTGCGGACCCGGCCGGCGGTCAACGAGACCGCCGGATCCTCGTGTGAGGTTAACCGTAGAAATCACGGTCTGATGCCCAAAAACAGGGCCTGAACTGCACTATTTTTGATTTTCCGACCGTTTAAGCGTCAATATCACTAAAATGGGAAAGAAAATCAGGAAAGCATCATTTTACGCTTCACTTTTGGTCTGAAAGCATTATGGAATCCTCTATCGAAAAGGCTCAGAAAGAGCCACGAAAAGAAGAGGTCTGACCTACTAGGATCAGACCCGGGGGATATTGATGGAGTATTTTGTCCAGCAGCTCGTCAATGGGCTGACTCTTGGCTCGATTTACGGTTTGATTGCCATTGGTTATACAATGGTTTACGGCATTATCGGCATGGTAAACTTCGCCCACGGCGATATCTTCATGCTTGGCGGTTTCGCGGCACTCATTGTTTACCTGGTTCTTGTTGGGCTGTTCGGCGGTATTCCGATCGCGCTTGCCCTGTTCATCATGATCATCGTCGCGATGCTGATGACCGGGTTGTGGAACTGGGTCATTGAAAAGATGGCCTACCGGCCCTTGCGCGGCTCGTTTCGTCTCGCACCGCTGATTACCGCGATCGGCATGTCCATCGCTCTGTCCAACTTCATTCAGGTGACGCAGGGCCCGCGTAACAAGCCAATCCCGCCGCTTGTTTCGTCGGTCTACAATGTTTTCGGCATCTCGATTTCGCTGAAGCAGATCATCATCGTCGTGGTGACGGCGGTTCTGCTGACGATCTTCTGGTATATCGTCAATCACACGCCGCTTGGCCGCGCTCAGCGCGCCACCGAGCAGGACCGCAAGATGGCGGCGCTGCTGGGTATCGACGTCGACAAGACCATCTCGATCACCTTCATCATGGGGGCGGCACTGGCTGCCGTCGCCGGGACAATGTACCTGATGTATTACGGCGTCATCGTCTTTACCGACGGCTTTACGCCGGGCGTCAAGGCCTTCACGGCCGCCGTTCTCGGAGGCATCGGCTCGCTGCCGGGCGCCGTGCTGGGTGGGCTGATGATCGGTCTCATCGAATCCCTCTGGTCCGCCTATTTCACCATCGACTACAAGGATGTTGCGACATTCTCGATCCTCGCCATCGTGCTGATTTTCAAGCCGTCTGGTATTCTGGGTCGGCCGGAAGTCGAGAAGGTATAATTCAATGGCAAACATTACCAATACACCTGAGAGCGCCGGCAGCAATCTGATGGCGCGGGCTCTGCGTGAGGCGTTTTATGCCGGCCTCGTCGCCCTTGGCCTGTTCGTTCTGTTCGTCGGCCTCAAGACCGACCAGAACATCCTGAACGAGTTGGTCCTCGTTCAACGCTGGGGATTGCTGGCGGTTTTCGTCGCCATCGCCGCGGTTGGGCGCTTCCTGTCGGTGGCCTTCATCCGGCCCTATCTCGCCGAGCGCAAGGCTTCAAAAGCCAGTACAGGCGTGAAGGAACCCGGCTTCGTGACGCGTAACTTCAGCATGATCGCGGTCGCGGTCCTGCTTGTCTATCCGCCGATCATGGTGGCACTGTTCGGTTTCCAGGGCTCGTTGAAATGGGTCGATAACTTCGGCATCCAGATCCTCATCTATGTGATGCTGGCCTGGGGCTTGAATATCGTTGTCGGTCTCGCCGGCCTGCTCGATCTCGGCTATGTCGCCTTCTATGCGGTCGGCGCCTATTCCTACGCATTGCTGTCGTCCTATTTTGGCCTGTCGTTCTGGGTCCTGCTGCCGATGGCCGGCATCTTTGCCGCACTTTGGGGCATGATCCTCGGTTTTCCGGTGCTGCGCCTCAAGGGCGACTACCTAGCGATCGTGACGCTCGCCTTCGGGGAAATCATCCGGCTGGTGCTGATCAACTGGACGGCCGTCACCAAGGGTACGTTCGGTATCTCCGGCATCGCCAAGGCATCCGTGTTCGGCATCTGGTCGTTCGATGTCAGTGCATCGAACAATTTTGCCAAGGTCTTCGGGCTGCCGATGTCGTCGGCCTACTACAAGATCTTCCTGTTCTACCTGATCCTGGCGCTCTGCCTGGTGACGGCCTTCGTGACCATCCGTCTGCGCCGCATGCCGATCGGCCGTGCCTGGGAAGCGCTGCGCGAAGACGAGATTGCCTGCCGCTCGCTCGGCATCAATACGGTGACGACCAAGCTGACCGCCTTTGCCACGGGCGCCATGTTCGGCGGTTTTGCGGGCTCCTTCTTCGCCGTCCGCCAGGGCTTCGTCTCGCCGGAATCCTTCGTCTTCCTGGAATCGGCCATCATCCTTGCCATCGTGGTTCTGGGCGGCATGGGATCGCTGATCGGTATCGCTGTCGCGGCGACATTGATGATCGGCGGCACCGAACTGCTGCGTGAGATGGAATTCCTGAAGCATATCTTCGGGCCTGATTTTACCCCGGAACTGTACCGCATGCTGATCTTCGGTCTGGCCATGATCATTGTCATGGTGTGGAAACCACGCGGCTTTGTCGGCTCGCGCGAACCCACAGCATTCCTGCGCGAACGCAAGAGTGTCTCCGGCAGCTTTACCAAGGAAGGTCACGGTTGATCATGGCCGGAACGAATACGATGACGAAAGATCCAATCCTCAAAGTCGACCACCTGTCGATGCGCTTCGGCGGCCTGATGGCCATCAACGACCTGTCGTTCGAAGCCTATCGCGGCGACATCACCGCCCTGATCGGCCCGAACGGGGCCGGCAAGACCACGGTGTTCAACTGCATCACCGGCTTCTATAAGCCGACGATGGGCATGATCACGATGCGGCAGAAGGCGGGCAAGGAATATCTGCTCGAACGCATGTCGGACTTCGAGGTCAACCGCGATGCCAAGGTGGCTCGTACCTTCCAGAATATCCGGCTTTTTTCCGGCCTGACGGTGCTGGAAAACCTCCTGGTCGCGCAGCACAACAAGCTGATGCTGGCATCTGGCTATACGGTTCTCGGCCTTCTTGGCTTCCCTGCCTACAAGCGGGCAGCGGCGCAGTCGATCGAACAGGCAAAATACTGGCTCGAAAAGGCAAACCTGATCGACCGTGCCGACGATCCGGCCGGCGATCTGCCTTATGGTGCTCAGCGCCGTCTGGAAATCGCCCGCGCCATGTGTACGGGGCCGGAGTTCCTTTGCCTCGACGAACCGGCGGCCGGTCTCAATCCGCGTGAATCGCTGGCGCTCAACGAATTGCTGCGCTCAATCCGCAAGGATACCGGGACCTCGATCCTGCTGATCGAGCACGACATGTCCGTGGTCATGGAAATTTCCGACCATGTCGTCGTCCTGGAATACGGCCAGAAGATTTCGGATGGCAATCCGGACCATGTGAAGAATGATCCGAAGGTTATTGCGGCCTATCTCGGTGTTGAGGATGATGAGGTCGAAGAGGTGATCGAACAGATTGAGGTAATCGCCGTTACTGCGCCAGGAGATACGCCCAAATGAGCGATAACCTTCTGCATGTAAGAGACGTCGAGACCTATTACGGCAATATCCGGGCGCTCGGCGGCGTCGAGGTCGAAGTCAAACGTGGTGAAATCGTCTGCATGATCGGCGCCAATGGTGCCGGCAAGTCGACGCTGATGATGACGATCTGCGGTAGCCCGCAGGCAAGGGCCGGTTCTGTGACCTTCGAGGGGCAGGACATCACCCGGATGCCGACGCATGAGATCGCGCGGCTGCGGATCGCCCAGTCGCCGGAAGGCCGCCGGATCTTTCCGCGCATGACGGTGTTTGAAAATCTTCAGATGGGCGCAAGCCTCGACAATCTGAAATATTTCAACGAGGACGTGGAGAAGATTTTTACGCTGTTCCCGCGTCTCAAGGAGCGTCAGGCGCAGCGTGGCGGCACGCTGTCGGGCGGCGAGCAGCAGATGCTGTCGATCGGCCGTGCGCTGATGGCGCGTCCGAAATTGCTGCTCCTCGACGAACCGTCGCTCGGTCTCGCGCCGCTGATCGTCAAGGGTATCTTTGCCGCGATCAAGAAGCTCAACGAAGAAGAAGGCCTGACGGTTTTCCTGGTCGAGCAGAACGCCTTTGCGGCTCTGAAGCTCTCGCACCGTGGCTACGTCATGGTCAACGGCAAGGTGACGATGAGCGGCAGCGGCAAGGAATTGCTGGCCAACCCGGAAGTGCGTGCCGCCTATCTCGAAGGCGGTCATCATTGATGGCTTTCCGGCCCGCGTCAGAGGGGTCTTTCGACCCGGGCCGGTTTGCCTATCCGATATACTGGGGCGTTCGCGTGCGGTTTGAAAACCGCCCGGCGCTTTGAAGGGGAGAAACGGAATGCAAGGCATTCTCTACGAAGAACCCTCGGTTCTGTACTTTCTGCTGATCACTGTTGTGATGGGCGGATGGACGGCATGGCGCACGGGAAAGAGTGCTGCCGAAGGCTGGAGCGGCTTCAGGGTTCTGGTGTTCTATACGCTACTTCTGGGTGTGGCGATCCGCTTTATCCATCATGCGCTTTTCAACGGCAGCATGTTGACTTTGCAGTACTATGCCGTGGACACGATCATTCTTTTGCTGTTTGCTACTGCAGGTTATCGCTACTACCGCACGAAGCAGATGACCAACAATTACTACTGGCTTTACGAAAAGGTCTCGCCTTTTTCGTGGAAGTCAAAATGACAGAGGGAACCCCGTGTCAGAGCCTTTGATGCTGGCGCGGAGATAAGAATACCGGCGCGATTATGGTGGGTATCGTGACTGGTTTTAAAAGGCACCCGCTCAATTTTTTTGGGAGTAACAAGATGAAAAAGTCACTTTTGTCAGCTGTTGCGCTGACTGCAATGGTCGCCTTCAGCGGCAATGCATGGGCTGATCTGCTGGTTGGTGTTGCTGGCCCGCTGACAGGTCCGAATGCAGCCTTCGGCGCGCAGCTCCAGAAGGGTGCTGAGCAGGCCGCAGCTGACATCAATGCTGCCGGCGGTATCAACGGCGAACAGATCAAGATCGTGCTCGGCGACGATGTTTCCGATCCGAAGCAGGGCGTTTCCGTTGCCAACAAGTTCGTTGCTGACGGCGTCAAGTTCGTGATCGGCCACTTCAACTCCGGCGTTTCGATCCCGGCTTCGGAAGTCTACGCTGAAAACGGCATCTTGCAGATCACTCCTGCCTCCACCAACCCGGTCTTCACCGAGCGTGGCCTGTGGAACACTTTCCGTACCTGCGGCCGTGACGACCAGCAGGGCGCCGTTGCCGGTGCCTACATTGCTGCAAACTTCAAGGATGCCAAGGTTGCTGTCGTTCATGACAAGACACCTTACGGCCAGGGCCTCGCTGACCTGACCAAGGCTGCCATGAACGAAGCCGGCGTCAAGGAAGCCGTCTACGAAGGCATCACCGCTGGCGACAAGGACTTCTCGGCTCTGATCGCCAAGATGAAGGAAGCCGGCGTTTCGCTGGTTTACTACGGCGGCCTGCACACGGAAGCCGGCCTGATCATGCGCCAGATGGCTGACCAGGGCCTCAAGGCTACTCTGATGTCCGGCGACGGTATCGTCTCGAACGAACTTGCTTCGATCGCTGGCGACGCAGTCAACGGCACGCTGATGACGTTCGCTCCGGATCCGCGCAAGAACCCGGCTGCCAAGGAACTCGTCGAGAAGTTCCGCGCCAACGGCTTCGAGCCGGAAGCCTACACGCTGTACTCCTATTCCGCTCTGCAGGTTATCGCTGAAGCTGCCAAGACCACCGGCGGCAACGACCCGCAGGCTGTTGCCGAGAACATCAAGGGCAAGGGTCCGTTCAAGACCGTTATCGGCGAGTTCGGCTATGACGAAAAGGGCGACATCACCCGCCCGGACTACGTCATGTACACCTGGAAGAAGGGTGACGACGGCAAGTTCAGCTACTTCGAAAACGAAAAATAATCGTTTTCGGTTGAGCACCGATTGGTCCATCTGGATCGCGAAAGGCCCGGCATTGCCGGGCCTTTTTGCGTTCTGCCTGCGCCGTCGCCGGTTACCGTTTTTGGCAAGAATGTTTCAACAAACCAGCGGCTGGATCGCGGCCTTTCCTGTGCTAAACGTCAGATCTGTCGTTTTGAACCGGAGCACCTGATGACCGAGAAACCACGCATTCTTGTGACCCGTCGCTGGCCTGATGCCGTCGAGCGCGTGCTTGCCGAGCGGTTCGACGCGTCTTTCAACACGTCGGATGTTGCCATGGATGCCAAAACTCTAGCCGAGGCACTCCAGTCGTTCGATGCCGTATTGCCGACAGTGTCCGACCGCCTGCCTGCCTCGCTGTTCGAAGAGGGTGATCTGCGCACCCGGATCCTGGGGAATTTTGGCGTCGGGTACAATCACATCGATATTGCGGCGGCCGAGCATTACGGGATCACCGTTACCAACACGCCGGGTGTGCTGACCGATTGCACCGCCGATATCGCCATGGCGCTGCTGCTTTCGGTCGCTCGTCGAACGGGCGAGGGGGAGCGGGAGGTGCGTGCCGGACAATGGACAGGCTGGCGGCCGACACACATGATCGGTACCAAGGTGACCGGAAAGACGCTGGGCATCATCGGCTTCGGCCGCATCGGCAAGGCGATGGCCAAGCGCTGCCATTTCGGTTTCGACATGGACGTGGTTTTCTACAACAGATCGAAGATCGACCCGGTGGAAGCGGCGCGTTATGGCGCACGGCAGCTCGAGACCGTCGAGGACGTGCTGGCCGCGGCCGATTTCGTCTCACTGCACTGCCCAGGTGGCGGCGAAAACCGGCACCTCATCAATGCCCAGCGGCTGGCGGTGATGAAGCCGGGCGCATATCTGATCAACACTGCCCGCGGCGATGTCGTCGATGAAGCAGCGCTGATCCACGCACTCGAAACCGGCATCATCCGGGGCGCGGGACTGGATGTCTTCGAGGCGGAACCGAATGTTCCGGAGCGCCTGCGGGCGTTGGAGAATGTTGTGCTTCTGCCGCATCTTGGCAGTGCGACCGAAGAAACGCGGACTGCCATGGGCATGAAAGTGGTGGACAACATCACCGCTTTCTTCGAGGGCCGCGAGCCGCCTGACAGGGTGGCGTAACTATTCCTGACGCAGCGCATTCGCCGCCTTGACGGCGGCGGAGGCGCGGTTCTCGACGCCGAGCTTCACATAAATCTGCTCCAGATGCTTGTTGACCGTGCGGGCGCTGAGGCCGAGGATTTCGCCGATGTCGCGATTGGATTTGCCCTTGGCGATCCAGAGCAAAACCTGCCCCTCGCGCACCGTCAGCGAAAAATTCTGACGGAGAATTTCGTCGTCGCTGGTCTGGCTGACGCCGGTCAGCCGGAACAGGAATTCGTCACCGCCGATGGCGCCGAGATAGGCGAGCTGTAGCACCGGCTGGCCGTTCTGATGGATCATCAGCGGGCCGTCCTTTGAGACGCCGTATTTCTGCCGCTCCTGCAGCCAATCGCGAACATGAACTGCAAGCGTGTCCAGCCCATCGTCGCGGCCTGTCGCCGCATTGACCAGCCGGGTTGCCTGCGGGGTCGACCACTGAATGGTGCCATTGCTGCGCACGGCAAGCAGATGCCGCCCTGCTGCGTCCAGTGCCACCCGGGCGCTTTGCGCCGAGCGCGCATTGGCGAGGTGAACGCGGATGCGGGCGCGCAGTTCGTCGATATTGATCGGCTTTGAGAGGTAATCGACGCCGCCGGATTCGAGTGCGTGGACGATGTGCTCGGTCTCGGTCAGCCCCGTCATGAAGATCACCGGCACCTGCGCCACGGCAGGATTGGTCTTCAGCATCCGGCAGGTTTCAAAGCCATTCATGCCCGGCATGACGGCATCCATCAGGATGACGTCCGGCGTGATGCGGTCGACGACGTTGATGGCCGCATTTCCAGAGGTGGCGATCAGGACGGAGAAGCCGGATTGCTCCAGTGCGTCGGTGAGAAAACCCAGTGTTTCCGGGGAATCGTCGACGATGAGCACGATATCGCGCGGATGCACTTCTTCATTCACCGGCCGGTCCCCCCTGTTTGTTGATGTTCTGCAGGAAGTCGGCATAGCCGGCAAGGTCGAAAGCCTGGACATAGGTCTTGACCGCATCGGTAAACGGCTGGTTTTCCTCCTGCCGGGCGAGATCGGTGAGTTTGGCCTCGATTCCCCGGACATAGCCGATCTCGCCGAGCCGGATCAGTTCTTCGACATGGGCAGCGCCGGGGGTCGTCATGGTGCGTTTGGGCTTGGCCTTGAGCGCCGGTTGCACCGTGTCGCGATAGATCCATTCGAGGGTCAGATGCACCGCCAGCTTGTCCTGCAGCTGGCGGATATCGAAGGGTTTTGCCAACGTATCGTTGTGGCCCGTATGGGTATCGGCCGCCGTGCCATCGCCGATATTGGCCGACACCATGATGACCGGCGCCGTCTGTCCATGATCGCGCAGGCGGGTTGCCAGCTGCCAGCCGTTCATGCCGGGCATCGAGATGTCGATGAGGAAAAGGTCGGGCTTGATGCCCTCGATCAGGGTCAGGCATTCCATGCCACCAGCAGCCGTCAGCACGACGAAATCGAGCGGCATCAACACTTCGCGCATCAGGTCGCGATGATCCTCGTTGTCATCGACCACGACGATGGTGCGACGTGGCCCGGCGTAGCCGGCGATCTTGCGGATCGAGGGAAGGGTGGCCGTCGGGCGATCGATTGCTGACAACATCAGCCGCACCCGAAAGGTCGAACCCTTGTCGCGCTCGCTATCAACGACGATCTCGCCGCCAAGTGTCTGGGTCAGAAGCCGGGTGATCGTCAGACCAAGGCCAAGGCCAGGCATCGGCCGGATATGCTCGGCCTCGCCGCGCTGGAAGGGTTCGAAGATCCGCGGCAGGTCGGCCTGTGATATGCCGCGGCCGGTGTCGGAGACCGTGAAGGCCGCCACCTGGCTGCGATAGGCGACGTCGAAGCGGATGGTGCCGGTATCGGTGAACTTGATGGCATTGGAGAGCAGATTGACGAGGATTTGGCGCAGGCGCTTCTCGTCGGTGCGGACATATTGCGGCAGGGCGCTTGCCCGATCGTGCTCGAAGAACAGGCCCTTAGCCTGCGCTTGCGGGCGGAACATGTCGGTGATCTGATCGAGGAAGTCCTGAATGTTGATTTCATTGGAATAGACCTGCAGGCGCCCCGCCTCGATCTTGGAAATATCGAGCAGACCGTCGATCAGGCCGGAGAGATGATCGGCGCTGCGCTTGATGACCTTGATCGCCGACTGGCGCGGTGCTGGGATCGTCTCGTCACGCTCGAGGATCTGGGCATAGCCGAGAACGGCGTTGAGCGGCGTGCGCAGTTCATGACTGAGGCCGACCACATAGCGGCTCTTTGCCCGGTTGGCAGCCTCGGCCGTTTCCTTGGCATATTGCAGGGCGGCGTCGGTTTTCTTGTGCGCGGCGATTTCTTTCAAAAGCAGGGTGTTCTGCCGCGAGGATTCTTCTTCGGCCACCAGCCGGCTGTCATGGGCAAGCACGTAAAACCAGCAGACGACGCCGGTGACGACGGCGAAGACGAAGAAGACCACGCCGACCGTCCGGTTGATCACCGATGCCGTTTCCGGCGAAGCCGTGCCGGTCTGATGGGCGATCATCGCCAGAATGATGCCGATGCAGGCGACCGATAGGACGACGGCGATGCCATAGCGGCCGAGCCGGGTGGACAGCGTTTCCATCACCTTTTGCGGCAGCAGGGCCTTGGCCACCACCGCTGTCTGCGCGTTGAAGCTCGCATGGGGCTTGCACATGTCATGGCAGCGGCTGTCGAGCGAGCAGCAGAGCGAGCAGATCGGCGCGGAATAGGCCGGGCACCAGGCCATGTCCTCGGGCTCGAACGGATGTTCGCAGATCGAGCAGGTAACGGTCGAGAGTTTCTTCCAGCTTTGGCGCGGCTTGCGCGCGAGATAGTATTTTCCCTTTGTCGCCCAGGCGATGGCGGGCGAGACGATGAGGGCTGTGATCAGCGCGATATAGGGCGCTAGCGACGCGGCCATGGCGCCAAACACGCCGAAATGCGCCGTCAACGCGATCAGCGCCGATGCCGTCATGGCGCCGGTGCCGACCGGGTTGATATCGTAGAGATGGGCGCGCTTGAACTCGATGTTGAGTGGTGCCAGCCCCAGCGGCTTGTTGATGAACAGATCGGCGGAGATCGTGCACAGCCAGGCCATGGCGATGATCGAGAAAATGCCAAGCGTCTCTTCGAGCAGTTTGTAGATGCCGAGTTCCATCAACAGCAGCGCGATGGCCACATTGAACATCAGCCAAACGACGCGGCCGGGATGGCTATGGGTCAGGCGGGAGAAGAAATTCGACCAGGCGAGCGAGCCTGCATAGGCGTTCATGACGTTGATCTTCAACTGCGACACGACGACGAAGGCGGCCATCAGCAACAGCGCCGCATTGTGCCACGGGATCATGTAGCCGAACGCGGTCAGGTACATATGCGCGGGGTCGGCGGCATCCTCAAGCGGCACGCCGGCACTGAGGCACAGGACGACCAGGAACGAGCCGGCCAAAAGCTTTGGCGCGCCGACGATGACCCAGCCGGCACCGGCGAGGAACACGGCAAACCGGTGATGCAGCTTGCGCTGGCCCTCCGGCGGCAGGAAGCGGAGAAAATCCACCTGCTCGCCGATTTGCGCCATCAGGGCGAGGATGACGGCGGAGGCTGCGCCGAATTCCAGCAGCGAAAACGGTGCGAGCGTACCGGGTTCGCCGAATGGCTTGCTGGTGCCGGGAAAGGCAAGCCAGAGGTCGAACTTGCTCCAGTCGGCCAGCGCGATGAAGATAAAGGGTGCGATATTGAGGATGATCCAGAACGGCTGGGTCAAAAGCTGAAATTTGCTGATCAGCCGGACACCATGGGTCACCAGCGGGATGACCATGACGGCGCTGATGATATAGCCGATCCAGACGGGGATGCCGAGCGCCAGTTCCAGCGCCGCCGACATGATCGAGGCCTCGATGGCAAATAGCATGAAGGTGAACGAGGCATAGATCAGCGACGTGATGGTCGAGCCGATATAGCCAAAACTGGCGCCGCGCGTCAAAAGGTCGATATCGACGCCGTGGCGGATGGCATAGCGGCTGATCGGCAGGCCGACGCCGAGCATGACGAGGCTGGCTGCGAGAATGGCGATGATGGCATTGGTAGTGCCATAGGAGAGGGTGATTGCGCCGCCGATCGCCTCCAGCGCTAGAAACGAGATCGCCCCGATCGCCGTCTGCGAAATGCGTTGCGAGGAGAACTGCCGGGCGCTCTTGGCGGTGAACCGCAGCGCGTAGTCTTCCAGCGTCTGGTTGGCGACCCAGCGATTGTATTCGCGGCGGACCGGGATGATGCGCTGGCGTGCCGTCATGCCTAATTTATATTCCCACTCGGTATATGATCAATGATTAGGCAATGTCCTCCGGTCCGCGGTCTTTTGCAAGTGCGAGATTGGGATTGATTGGGGACCGGCGGATTTGTTTTTCAAACGGCGGCCGCAGCTATGCCGCCCGGGCAAGACCGGCATTCCGGGTAAAGCGTGTCCGCGTGTGCTGCGGTGCACACTTCGCCCCGGCAACTACGTTAATTGACGTATACAGAATTCCGAAACTCCGGCGGATAGTTTCCTTACGAACGGCAAAGGTCTCCAAGCGCCGTCGTCAAAAGAACGAGAGGGGTTCACATCATGAAATTCAAATCCCAGATTCTGGGCGCGTTTCTGGCCAGCGCGCTCGCCACGACAGCGTTTTCCAGCGTCCAGGCTGCCGAAGACACGATCAAGGTCGGCGTGCTGCATTCGCTCTCCGGCACCATGGCGATCTCCGAGACGACGCTCAAGGATGCCATGCTGATGCTCATCGAAGAGCAGAACAAGAAGGGTGGTCTCCTCGGCAAGAAGCTCGAGGCCGTCGTCGTCGATCCGGCCTCCGACTGGCCGCTGTTTGCCGAAAAAGCCCGCGAGCTGATTTCCGTCGATAAGGTCGCTGCTGTCTTCGGTTGCTGGACCTCGTCCTCGCGCAAGTCGGTCCTGCCGGTTTTCGAAGAGCTGAATTCGATCCTGTTCTATCCTGTGCAGTACGAGGGTGAAGAATCCTCGCGCAACATCTTCTACACCGGTGCGGCTCCGAACCAGCAGGCTATCCCGGCCGTCGATTATCTGATGAACACCGAAGGTGTCGAGCGTTTCGTGCTTGAAGGCACCGACTATGTCTATCCGCGCACGACCAACAAGATTCTCGAAGCCTATCTGATTGCCAAGGGCATTCCGAAGGAAGACATCCTGATCAACTACACGCCGTTCGGTTTCTCCGACTGGCAGACGGAAGTGGCCAAGATCAAGGAATTCGGTTCGGCGGGCAAGAAGACCGCCGTCGTTTCGACCATCAACGGTGATGCCAACGTGCCGTTCTACAAGGAACTCGGCAACAAGGGCATCAAGGCAACCGATATCCCGGTCGTCGCCTTCTCGGTTGGCGAAGAAGAGCTTGCCGGTCTCGACACCAAGCCGCTGGTCGGCCATCTCGCCGCCTGGAACTATTTCCAGTCCGTCGATGCCCCTGCCAATGCCGAATTCATCAAGCAGTGGCATGCCTTCACCAAGAACGACAAGCGCGTCACCAATGACCCAATGGAAGCTGCCTATATCGGCTTCAACGCCTGGGTAAAAGCCGTCGAAGCTGCCGGAACCACCGAAACCGATGCTGTTCTCGACACGATCATCGGTACCAGCGTCCCCAACCTTTCGGGCGGCTACTCCACCGTGATGCCGAACCACCACATCACCAAGCCGGTGCTGATCGGTGAAATCCAGGCCGACGGCCAGTTCGAAATCGTCCAGCAGACCCCACAGGTTGTCGGCGACGAATGGTCGGACTTCCTGCCGGACTCGAAGGATCTGATCTCCGATTGGCGTAAGCCGATGTCCTGCGGCAACTTCAACGTTGCAACGGGCAAGTGCGGTGGCAAGGGTTCCTGATCCTACCGAATACAAGCTGATTTCATCAAGCTCAGCATATTCCGGCAACGGCCTGACGGCCGTTTCCCAAAGTTCATTCTCATGACGTGCTGATTGAAATGCCAATACCCTCCGTCCAGACCCCGTCTGGGCGGAGGAACCTTTATCCCCACGCCTGGCATGACGTGTTTCCCGTCAATGCGCGGCTGCCCAAGCCAACGGAACAAGAAGAGCTCATGTATCGCGCCATCCAGACCTTCGTTGTTGCTCTCTGCCTGCTGGCCGGTTGCCTTGCGACGGGCCTCCGCGCTGAGGAGAATATCCGGCCGCTGGTCGATGCGCTGGGCGCGACGGCCTTCCCCCAGAAGATCGAGGCGGTCAAGGCGCTTGCTGTATCGGGCGATCCCAAAGTTGGCGACATCCTGCAAAATCTCAGCGACGGCAAGCTTTATGCGCCGAAGACTGGTGGTGCGGTTTATCTCGAAGGCCCGTCCGGCGGCACCTATCTTGACGTGCTGACGGGGGCCGCGGTGGCCGAGGTGCCGGGAAATCTTGCCAAGATCCGCTTGAACAACGGCCTGCGCGGCGCAATCGGTACGGCGCTTAGCCAGTTGATGCTTTTGAGCCCAGACCGCGCCGCCCGGTTGGCGGCATCGCGGGATCTGCTCAAGGATGCCAATCCGGATAATCTCGACCTGTTGAACTCAGCGCTGGCGCAGGAAAAAGATGCCGAGATCAAGGCGACGATGGAAGCGGCCCGCGCCGTCATCCTGCTCAAGACCGAAGCCAGCGCCGAAGACAAAAAAGCCGCCATCGATACCATCGCTGCGCGCGGTAATCGCGATGCGCTGACGATCCTGACGGCAGCCATGAACAACGCGCCGGATGACCTGAAGCCGTCTATCCAGACGCATATCAATGCGATCGAGCGCAGTCTTGCCGCCTGGGATGTCGCGCAAAATGTCTGGTATGGCCTGTCGCTGGGCTCGGTCCTTTTGCTTGCCGGCATCGGCCTGGCGATCACCTTCGGCGTCATGGGCATTATCAACATGGCGCATGGCGAAATGGTCATGCTCGGCGCCTACACCACCTATGTCGTGCAGCAGACGATTGCCGCCGTTGCCCCGGGCATGGCCGATTTTTCGCTGGCCTTTGCGGTGCCTGCGGCCTTCCTCTTTACCGGTCTCGTCGGTGTCTGCATCGAGCGCAGCGTCATCCGATGGCTCTACGGACGGCCACTCGAAACGCTGCTCGCCACCTGGGGTATCTCGCTGATCCTGCAGCAGGCGATCCGCACCATCTTTGGCCCGACCAATCGCCAGGTGGATAATCCAAGCTGGATGTCTGGCGTCTTCGAGGCTGGTGGCCTTGCCATCACCTATAACCGCATGTGGATCATCGTCTTTTCGCTCGGTGTCTTCGTCGCCTTGCTGCTGCTGCTGAAACGTTCCAAGTTCGGCCTGCAGATGCGCGCCGTCACGCAGAACCGGCGCATGGCGTCCTCGATGGGCATCCGCACGCCCTGGGTCGATGCGCTGACATTCGGGCTCGGCTCCGGCATTGCCGGCATGGCCGGCGTGGCGCTCAGCCAGATCGACAATGTCTCGCCCAATCTCGGTCAGAACTACATCATCGACAGTTTCATGGTCGTGGTCTTTGGCGGTGTCGGCAATCTCTGGGGAACACTGGTCGGCGCGCTGACGCTTGGCATCGCCAACAAGTTTCTGGAACCCTATGCCGGCGCGGTGCTCGGCAAGATCCTTATCCTCGTCTTCATCATTCTTTTCATCCAGCGGCGGCCACGCGGCCTGTTCGCGCTCAAGGGAAGGGCGGTCGAACAATGATCACGCAAATGCTTTTCAGCCGGCACGAAAAGAAGACGATCTGGGCTGTTTTCCTGATCCTGCTTGCCGCCGCCCTCGTGCCGCTCGCCAATCTGCTGATCCCGGAAGACAGCGTCTTTCATGTCCCCGGCTATCTGGTGCCGCTGCTTGGCAAGTATCTCTGCTATGCGCTTCTGGCCTTGGCGCTTGATCTGGTCTGGGGCTATTGCGGCATTCTCTCGCTCGGCCATGGCGCGTTCTTCGCACTTGGCGGGTATGCCATGGGCATGTACCTGATGCGCCAGATCGGCGATCGCGGCGTCTATGCCAATCCGCTGCTGCCGGATTTCATGGTCTTCCTCAACTGGCAGGAACTGCCCTGGTATTGGTACGGCTTCAACCATTTCGCCTTTGCGGCTCTGATGGTGCTCCTGGTGCCCGGATTGCTAGCCTTCGTCTTCGGCTGGTTTGCCTTCCGCTCGCGCGTTACCGGCGTCTATCTGTCGATCATCACCCAGGCGATGACCTACGCGCTGCTGCTTGCCTTCTTCCGCAACGAGATGGGTTTTGGCGGCAATAATGGCCTGACCGATTTCAAGGAAATCCTTGGTTTCAACGTTCAGGCTGGCGGCACGCGGGCGGCTTTGTTCGCGGCAACTGCAGTAGCGTTGGCGCTGGCGCTGCTCCTCAGTTCCGCCGTCGTCCGCTCGAAATACGGCAAGGTGCTGGTCGGCGTGCGCGATGCCGAAAGCCGGACCCGGTTTCTCGGGTACCGCGTCGAGAACATGAAGCTGTTCATCTTCACCGTCTCGGCGATGATGGCCGGTGTGGCTGGCGCGCTCTACGTGCCGCAGGTCGGCATCATCAATCCCGGCGAATTCGCACCGGCGAACTCGATCGAAGTGGTGATCTGGACGGCCGTCGGCGGGCGCGGAACGCTGATCGGCCCGATCATCGGCGCCATTCTCGTCAATTTCGGCAAGAGCATTTTTACCGCCGCTTTCCCGGAATTCTGGCTGTTTGCGCTCGGCGCGCTATTCGTCGCAACGACGCTGTTCCTGCCCAAGGGCGTGGTCGGCACGGTCCAGCAGTTCCTGGCCCGGCGCAAGGAACAGAGACAAGCTGATGTGGTTGAAAAGGCCTATCAGGACAAGGCAACGGCTAAGGCCGAGAGCCAGCTTGCAATCCTTGAACCCCAGGCTGCGGAGTAAAATCGATGGACGAAAAAACCTCCCGCAGCCTTCTGTATCTCGATGGTGTTTCGGTCTCGTTCGATGGCTTCAAGGCGCTGAACTCGCTCTCCTTCGTGGTCGAACCCGGTGAACTCCGGGCCATCATCGGCCCGAACGGTGCGGGCAAGACGACGATGATGGACATCATCACCGGCAAGACCCGGCCCGACAGCGGCCAGGTTTTCTTCAACGGCGATATCGACCTCACCAAGCGGGACGAAGCCGAAATCGCCCAGCTCGGCATCGGCCGCAAATTCCAGAAGCCGACAGTGTTCGAAAGCCACACGGTCTGGGACAATATCGAACTGGCGCTCAACCGGAAACGCGGCGTGTTCTCGACACTATTCTACCGCCTGACAGCCGAGGACAAAGTGCGTATCGAGGACATTCTCGAAACGGTGCGCATGGCCGCCCGCAAGGACGATCTGGCAGCCAATCTCTCGCACGGGCAGAAGCAATGGCTGGAAATCGGCATGCTTCTGGCGCAGGAGCCGAAACTGCTTCTGGTCGACGAACCGGTCGCCGGCATGACCGACGCGGAAACGGCCGAAACCGCCATCCTGCTCAAGGAAATCGCCAAGACCCGCTCGGTGGTTGTGGTCGAGCACGACATGGGCTTCATCCGGGATCTCGGGGTCAAGGTGACCTGCCTTGCCGAGGGCTCGGTGCTCGCCGAAGGCTCCATCGATTTCGTCAGCAACGATCCGAAGGTGATCGAGAATTATCTGGGGCGGTGACGATGCATTACAATGTTTCAATGTTCGACGGCCGGTGGATGCCGCTTTCACCCCCCTCTGTCGCTTCGCGATATCTCCCCCACAAGGGGGGAGATTGTCCTTTTCTTTTATACGCTCAAATGCCCTTGATGATCTCCCCCCTTGTGGGGGAGATGTCGGCGTCGCCGACAGAGGGGGGTGGGCTGTTCTCATCGAATGTGGGTGCCGCATGCTGACCGTCGACAACATCAACCTGCACTATGGCGCAGCGCAAGCCCTTCGCGGCGTCTCCATCACCGCTCCCATGGGCAAGATCACCTGCGTTCTCGGCCGCAATGGCGTCGGCAAGACGAGCCTGCTCCGGGCGATCACCGGCCAGCATGGGCCGAGCGCCGGAACGATTACCTTCAACGACACGGTGCTGAACGGTATGGCGCCTTACAACCGCGCCAAGCACGGCATCGGATTTGTGCCGCAGGGGCGTGAGGTCTTTCCGCTGCTGACGGTCAAGGAAAACCTGGAATCGGGCTATGCGCCGGTGGCGCGCAAGGACCGGTTCATTCCCGAGGATATCTTCAATCTGTTCCCGATCCTGCGCTCGATGCTTGGCCGCCGGGGCGGTGATCTCTCAGGTGGGCAGCAGCAGCAGCTCGCCATCGGCCGGGCTTTGGTGACGCGGCCGAAAATCCTCGTGCTCGACGAGCCGACGGAGGGCATCCAGCCGTCGATCATCAAGGATATTGGCCGCGCGATCCAGTATCTGCGCGATTCCACCGGGATGGCAATTCTGCTTGTGGAACAATATCTTGACTTCTGCCGCGAGCTTGCCGACCATGTCTATATCATGGATAGGGGCGAGATCGTGCATGAAGGCCCGGCCGAAACGCTGGATACGCCGGAAGCGCGCCGCCACCTGACAGTTTGACGGCGGATGGGAATGATTGAGGCAGCAGGAATCGCGCCGCAAAGGGCATGGGGCAAGGGACGGCTGGTGGCAAAGCCGTTTGCGGGGCGTAGCCGGCTGGCCGAGTTTTATCAGGAAGGCTGCGCCAAGATCAGGCTGCCGGATACATTTGACACCACGATGGAAGCCGTGCTGATCAACAGCTCCGGAGGCCTGACCGGCGGCGATCACATGGAATGGTCGTTTGTGGCTGGCGAGGGCACACATCTGACGCTGACCACGCAGGCCTGCGAGAAAATCTACAAAGCGAGCACCGGGACGGCCGACGTGACAGCGCAGATTTCGGTTGGCGCGGGTGCCACGGTGCACTGGCTGCCGCAGGAAACCATCCTGTTCGATCGTGCCTCGCTGTCTCGGAAGCTGGAGGTCGATCTTGCTGAAGGGGCGGAATTCCTGGCTGTCGAGGCGGTGCTTCTCGGCCGCAAGGCAATGGGCGAGGCGATGCGGGAAGGGCTGTTTCAGGATCGCTGGCGCATCCACAGCAATGGTGTGCTTCTGCATGCGGAAAACCTGCGGCTCTCCGGTGACGTCGCCGGCTTGACGCAGGAATTGGCGGTGCTCGGCGGACAGGTTGCGTTCGCGACACTCTTCTACACCGGCGCACATTGCGAACTGCATGTGGAAAAACTGCGCGGCCTGATTGGCGGTATCGGTGGCGGGGTCAGCCACTACCGGGTTGCGGGTGAGGATAAGCTGGTTGCCCGTGTCGTTGCGGCCGATGGTTTTGCCCTGAGAAAAATCCTCATCCCGATCATTTCGCACTTGCGCAACGGCGCCTCTGTGCCGAAAGTCTGGAACCTCTAATTGACACGCAATCCTGGTGACCAAGCATGAACCTGACACCCCGTGAAAAAGACAAACTGCTGATTTCGATGGCGGCCATGGTTGCCCGCCGGCGGCTGGAGCGGGGGGTGAAGCTCAATCATCCCGAAGCGATCGCGCTGATCACCGATTTTGTTGTCGAGGGCGCTCGTGATGGCCGCTCGGTGCCGGACCTGATGGAGGCCGGCGCCCACGTCATCACCCGCGCCCAGGTGATGGAGGGCATTCCGGAGATGATCCACGACATCCAGATCGAGGCGACCTTTCCGGACGGGACCAAGCTCGTCACCGTCCACGAACCTATTCGCTGAGGAAAGACCATGCTGCAACTGAGACCCAATTGCGAATGCTGCGACAAGGACCTGCCGCCGGGTAGCCGCGAAGCCATGATCTGCAGTTTCGAATGCACCTTCTGCACGCAGTGCGTCACTGATGTTCTCTATGGGCAATGCCCGAACTGTAGCGGCGAACTTGTTCGCCGCCCGGTTCGCCCCGCCGCCAAGCTTGGCAAGTTTCCGGCATCCACCGAGCGTGTCTTGAAAGCGGATGGCTGCGCGCCGATCAAAGCTGCCTGAACAGGAGAGACGATACGATGATCCCCGGTGAAATCCTTGCGGCAGATGGTGATATCGAACTGAATGCCGGACTGGAAACGGTGTCGCTCGACGTTTCCAATAGCGGCGACCGCCCGGTGCAGGTCGGCAGCCACTATCATTTTGCCGAAACCAACGCCGCCCTGTTGTTCGATCGCGCCGTGGCGCACGGACGGCGCCTCGATATTCCGGCTGGGACGGCCGTCCGGTTCGAGCCGGGACAAACCCGCAGCGTCACGCTCATTCCGTTTGCCGGCAAGCGCGAGGTCTATGGGTTTCGGCAAAAAGTGATGGGCAAGCTATGAGGCGGTATCTCTTCGTTTCAGGTTTTCTTGCCGCAACTCTCCTTCAGGTCACTTTCGCGCAGGCGCAGGGAGAACCGCAGGTCGATTGCGCTAAAGCCGAAACCCAGGCGGACATGAACATTTGTGCCAACAAGGATTATGAAGCGGCCGATACCGAGCTGAACGCGGTCTATAAGAAGGCCATGGCGGCGGTGAAGGATACCGACAAGGAACTCGGCGAGATCGATGCCAATTATGTCGGTGCGGTCGATGCCCTGAAGAAAGCCCAGCGCGCATGGATCGATTATCGCGATGGCCAGTGCGAGCTTGCCGGGTTTGAGGCGCGCGGCGGATCGATGGAGCCGATGCTGGTTTCCGGTTGCCTTGCCGATCTGACGAAGAAGCGCACCGAAGAACTGAAGGGCCTGACGCAAGGGGCCGGAAACTGAGGTGTCCGTGACCGCGAGCCGGACCATCATGATCGTTGGCAATGGCCCGGTGCCGGACGGCGCGGCTATGGTGATCGATGCTGCCGATCTGGTCATCCGCTTCAACGATTGCCGCTCCTGCGGTGCGGGTGGAGACAGGACGGATATCGTCGCCGTCTGCAACACCGGACGCCCGGCGCTGGCAATGCTGGGTGGTGGCGCATGGAAGACGAGTGCGGCGGTGCGACGGGCGCGTGCCATCTGGTGTGTCCGTAACGCTGGAAAATTCGAGACGCTGCGGCCGCAGCTGGCCGTCACGCACCCGGATCTCGATGATCTCTGCGACGACTATACAGATGGTTTTTTAGCCTTTGCCAAGGCGACTGGCCGCACCTTCCACACGGTTCCGGCCTCCACGCATGAGCGTGTCGATGCCGGGCTGAAACAGTTCGATACGGGCGTCTATGTCGTGCCGAGCAGCGGCCTGATTGTGATTGCCGAAGTGTTGGCACATTGGCAGCGGCCGGGCGACCGCGTGGTGCTTGCCGGTTTCGGCCATGCCGGCTGGGAATGGCACCCGTTCGCGGCCGAACGGCGTTATGTCGATGACCTGATTTCCAAGGGGCAGCTCTCGCGCCTCGACCAGACGAATTTACCCGCTTTTGCTCAGGGAGCCTGATCACCATGTCCTACAAAATGTCGCGCGCGGCCTATGCCAGCATGTTCGGCCCCACCACCGGCGATAAGGTTCGGCTGGCCGATACCGAGCTGTTCATCGAGGTGGAAAAAGACTTTACCACCTATGGCAACGAGGTGAAGTTCGGCGGCGGCAAGGTCATTCGCGACGGCATGGGCCAGAGCCAGGCCACGCGGGCGCAAGGGGCGGTCGATACCGTCATCACCAATGCGCTGATTGTTGATCATACCGGCATCGTCAAGGCCGATATCGGCCTGAAGAACGGCCGCATTGCCGCGATCGGCAAAGCCGGAAATCCGGATACCCAGCCGGGTGTGACCATCATCGTCGGCCCTTCGACGGAGGTGATCGCCGGGGAGGGCAAGATCGTCACGGCAGGCGGCATGGACGCCCATATCCATTTCATCTGCCCGCAACAGATCGAGGAAGCCCTGATGTCGGGCATTACCACCATGCTCGGCGGTGGCTCCGGTCCGGCGCACGGGACGCTGGCGACGACCTGCACCGGCGCCTGGCATATCGAGCGGATGATCGAGAGCTTTGATGGCTTTCCGATGAACCTGGCGCTGGCCGGCAAGGGCAACGCTTCCCTTCCGGCACCGATCGAAGAGATGATCCTTGCCGGAGCGTCCAGCCTGAAGCTGCACGAGGACTGGGGCACGACGCCGGCCGCCATCGACAATTGCCTGTCTGTTGCCGATGCCTTTGACGTGCAGGTGATGATCCATACCGATACGTTGAACGAAAGCGGTTTCGTCGAGGATACGATCGGCGCCATCAAGGGCCGCACGATCCATGCGTTTCATACGGAAGGCGCCGGCGGCGGCCATGCTCCCGACATCATCAAGATCTGCGGCCAGTCGAACGTCATTCCGTCCTCGACCAACCCGACACGGCCCTACACGGTCAATACACTGGCCGAGCATCTCGACATGCTCATGGTCTGCCATCACCTGTCGCCGTCCATCCCGGAAGATATTGCGTTTGCCGAAAGCCGGATCCGCAAGGAAACCATTGCGGCCGAAGATATTCTCCACGACATCGGCGCCTTCTCGATCATTTCGTCCGATAGCCAGGCCATGGGCCGCGTCGGCGAGGTGTCGATCCGTACCTGGCAGACGGCCGACAAGATGAAGCGGCAGCGGGGCCGGTTGGCGCAGGAAACCGGCGACAACGACAATTTCCGCGTCCGGCGCTATATTGCCAAATACACCATCAACCCGGCGATCGCGCAGGGCCTTTCCCACGAAATCGGCTCGATCGAACCCGGAAAGCGTGCCGATCTGGTGATCTGGAACCCCGCTTTCTTTGGCGTCAAACCCGATATGGTCCTGCTCGGCGGCATGATCGCGGCCGCGCCGATGGGCGATCCCAATGCCTCGATCCCGACGCCGCAGCCGGTGCATTACCGGCATATGTTCGGCGCCTTTGGCAAGGCAAGGACAAGCTCGTCGGTCACCTTCGTGTCGCAGGCGTCACTCGATGGCGGGTTGCAGGCGCGCCTTGGTGTGGAAAAGCAACTGATTGCGGTGAAGAACACGCGTGGCGGCATCAGCAAGGCCTCGATGATCCACAACAGCCTGACGCCGCATATCGAAGTCGATCCGGAAACCTACGAGGTGCGGGCCGATGGTGAACTTCTGACCTGCGAACCCGCAACCGTCTTGCCGATGGCGCAGCGCTACTTCATGTTCTAGCCGGTGTAGATCGAGAAATGCTGATGTTGTGGAGACGGCCCTTGCGCTGGCTGGCTGCCATTGTTTTTGCGGCCGCTTTTGTCGTGGTTGCCGGAACGTTGGTGCCTCGGCCTTTGTGGCCGGCAGAAAAGACAGATAAGGCGGAGACGCATCGTATCCTGGTGCTCGCCAATCCCATCCATACGGACATTGCCATTCCCATCGATGCGGAAACGCTGGCCCGCTTTCCGTTTCTCGCCGAAAGCGGCATGCCGGTAATGCATCCGGACGCACGCTGGCTGGTTTTCGGCTGGGGTGGCAGGGCGTTTTATATCGAGACGCCCACATGGTCGGAGTTGAAGCCGGTGCCATTGTTCAAGGGGCTGACGCTTGATCGTTCCGTCATCCACGCCGATATCGCTGGTGATGTTATCGAGCCGGCGGATCATGTAGCGGGCTTCGAGATCGGGCCGGATGGATATGAACGGCTGCTGTCCTTCATCGAGGCCAGCTTTGCTCGCATCGATGGCAGGATCGAGGCGATCCCGGATACTGCCTATGGTCCCAACGACCGGTTTTTCGAAGCGCATGGCTGGTTCAGCGCCGTCGCCGGCTGCAATACCTGGACGGCCAAGGCGCTTCGCGAGGCGGGTTTACGGACTGGCTGGTGGAACCCGTTGCCGGTTTCCCTGTCGGCATCGCTGGCGCTGTATAATTGAAATTATTGACTTTTTGTCGCAGGCACAGTCATGCGCCCGGCGCAGGTCAGCCATGCGGGGCGCCTTTTTCGTCCGGTTTATGCTGCAGGGCAGCACGAGATGTTGTAAAAACGGTTCACCTCCTGTGCCGGGCTCCTCCCAAGACCTGCCGCGCGGGGCGTTTACCTTTCAAGGAGTATCCATCATGATCATTGGCAGAAAAGTGCCGTCCGTTACCTTCCGCACGCGTGTTCGCGACGAAGCCGTTGGCGGTGCCAATCCGTTCCGCTGGCAGGACGTTTCGTCCGCTGATTATTTTGCCGGCAAGCGCGTCATCCTGTTCTCGCTGCCGGGTGCATTTACGCCGACCTGCTCGACTTTCCAGCTTCCTGACTTTGAAAAGCTGGCTGCCGACTTCAATGCCGAGGGCATCGACGCGATCTATTGCATCTCCGTCAACGACGCCTTCGTCATGAATGCCTGGGGCAAGTCGCAGAACCTCGAAAACGTCAAGCTGATCCCGGATGGCTCCGGCGAGTTCACCCGCAAGATGGGCATGCTCGTTTCCAAGGACAATCTTGGCTTCGGCATGCGCTCCTGGCGCTATGCCGCCGTCATCAATGACGGTGTCGTCGAGCAGTGGTTCGAAGAAGAAGGCTATTGCGACAATGCCGACAGCGACCCGTATGGCGTCTCGTCGCCGCAGAACATTCTCGGCGCGCTGCGGTCGGACAAGATCGCTGCCTGATTTCAGGCACGGGTGATTTTCGTCAAATCCGGCGCCGGGCCTGTTTGGTCTGGCGCCGGATTTTTTTGTTGTTACAGTGGCATGAATGAATTTGAAGGCTCGCTGAATGCCCTATCGCTCCACCCAGATCCTGTCTCCCGGCCCGGCAGACAAGGCGCCGCTTCACACCATCGCGCTTGCTCATGACCAGCGCCATGTGCGCCGGAAATTGCTGCATCTCGACAATGACGACGTGGTGATGCTCGACCTGAAGGAGCCCGTCATGCTGGCCGATGGCGATCTGCTGGTTCTGGACACCGGGGAGTACGTTCGTATCGCTGCCATCAATGAGCCACTCTACGATATCCGGCCACGTGACCCGCTTCACCTGATCGAACTCGCCTGGCATCTCGGCAACCGGCATCTTGCCGCCGAAATCCGGCTGGACCGGGTCCTGATCCTGCGCGATCCGGTCATCAAGGCGATGCTGGAAGGTTTGGGAGCGGCGGTCGGCGAGGTGACGGAACCGTTCCAGCCGATGCGCGGCGCCTATCATGGCTCTGGTGGGCATTCGCATGGACATGGCAGCCACCATCACGCCCATGACTGACCATCTTGGCACCAAAGCGCTGCTGCGGCTGGTGACATGGTTGTCGCCGGCCTTTCCGGTCGGGGCATTTTCCTATTCCGGTGGGCTTGAGCAGGCAGTGCACGATGGCCTGGTGACCGATGCGCCCGAACTTGCCCGATGGTTGCAAGCGCTGATCGAGCACGGTTCGAGTTGGAATGACGTGGTGTTGCTGGCCGAGAGCTATCAGGCGTGTGGCGATCCGCCCCGGCTTGTAGCGGTGCGGGAACTGGCGGAAGCCCTGGCAGGATCGCGCGAGCGACATATGGAAACGATGCTGCAGGGGGAGGCGTTTCTGACAGCCGCCGCCCATTGGCCGCATCCGGTTTTGGAAGCGCTGACCGGTGCGGTTGCCTATCCTGTTGCAGTCGGCGTGGTTGCGGGTGCGCATCGTGCCGGGCTGGAACCGGCGCTGGCTGCCTACCTGCATTCGACGGCATCCAATCTGGTCTCGGTGGCAATCCGTTGCGGGGTGATGGGGCAGACGCATGGCGTTGGTGTGCTTGCCGGGCTGGAACCGGTGATCGCTGAAACAGCGGCACGGGCTGCGACGAGCACGCTGGATGATCTTGGTTCCGCGACCATTACCGCTGATATTTCAGCGCTGCGCCACGAGACTTTGCATTCGCGGCTCTTCCGGTCCTGACGGTTTAGAGCCCGCTTCTTGAAAGGAATATTGCGATGAAATCTGCTAACGGTCCTCTTCGTGTCGGCATCGGTGGCCCGGTCGGTTCGGGCAAGACCGCACTGACCGACAAGCTCTGCAAGGCGATGCGCGAACAGTATTCGGTCGCGGTCGTCACCAATGACATCTATACCAAGGAAGACGCCGAGGCGCTGGTGCGCATGCAGGCACTGCCGTCGGACCGGATCGTCGGCGTCGAGACCGGCGGCTGCCCGCATACGGCGATCCGCGAGGACGCGACGATCAACCTGCAGGCCATCGCGGATCTCAACCGCCGCATTCCGGATCTCGACGTCATCTTCATCGAATCCGGCGGCGACAACCTGGCGGCGACCTTTTCGCCTGATCTTGCCGATATCACCATCTATGTCATTTCCGTCTGCCAGGGTGAGGAAATTCCGCGCAAGGGCGGGCCGGGCATCACCCGCTCGGACCTTCTGGTGATCAACAAGAAGGACCTGGCGCCCTATGTCGGCGCCGATCTCGATGTGATGGAGCGCGATGCCAACCGCATGCGTGCCGAGCGGCCCTTCGTGTTTTCCGACATGAAGCGCGGCGATGGCGTCGAGCGGATTGTCGACTTTCTGCGGGTCGAAGGCGGGCTCTAATCTACACTCCTAAACGGAAAGGCCCGGCCGCATTGCGATGCGGCCGGGCTTTTTGTTTTCGGAAACCTATTCAGCTGCGAGTGCTGCCGGATGGTTGATGACGTTGTTGGGGCGCTTTGGCCCTTCCAACTTGTCCAACCGCTTCTCCAACTCGTCGATCGCCTTGCTTTGATCGGTGACGATGCCGGTGAGCGCTTCGTTTTCAAGCACTTCCAGTTCCTCGTCCTTCTTGCCAACCATGCGGCCGAACAACCAGCCCATCAGGCGCGATACGTCGTCCATGATCAGGAAGAACGATGGCACGACGAGAAGTGACAGCACGGTGGAGACGATGATGCCGCCGATAACGGCAATCGCCATCGGTGCCCGGAACGAGCCACCTTCTCCGATGCCGAGCGCCGAGGGGATCATGCCTGCCGACATGGCGATCGAGGTCATGATGATCGGCTGGGCGCGCTTGCGGCCGGCCTCGATCATGGCCTGCACCCGCTCCATGCCCTGTCGCTTCATCTCGACGGCGAAATCGACCAGCAGGATGGCGTTCTTGGTGACGATACCCATCAGCATCAGCACCCCGATCATGACAGGCATCGAGAAGGCATTGCGTGTCAGGATCAAGGCTACCGCGACACCGCCGATTGCCAAAGGCAGCGACAACAGGATGGTGAACGGCTGGATCACATCCTTGAACAATAGGATGAGCACCACCAGAACCATCAGCAACCCGAGCAGCATGGCATTGCCGAAGCTCTGCATCATTTCGCTCTGGATCTTGGTGTCGCCGCTCTCGGCAAGCCGCACTGTCGATGGCAGCTTCGTTTCGTCGACGATCCGCTTGAACTCTGCGGTCGAGGTGTCGAGCGCGGTCCCCTGCGGTACATCGGAGCCGATCGAGGCAACCTTGTTGCGGGCGTTGCGTAGGATCGAGCTTGGTCCTTCGGAGTAGCTGATATCGGCGACGCTATCGATCGGAACCGTCGAGCCTGATGCGGTCTTCACCTTCAAGGCACCGATTGCAGCGAGGTCACGGCGCACGTCGAGCGACGTTTGTACCCGGATCGGAATCAGCCGGTTATCAAGCGAGATCTTGGTCAGCGCCGCATCGACGTCACCGGTCGTGGCGACGCGGATCGTCTGGGAAATCTGCTGCGGCGTGATGCCGAGACGCGCGATTTCATCCTTGCGGGGATGAATCTGAAGTTCCGGCCGGGGCAGGGCTCCTTCCGAGCTGACGTTGGACAGGATAGGGGACGCGCGCAGCTTGCCTTCCAGCAGGCTGACCGCCGCATTCAGGTCGTCTTCGTTGGACGACAGGAAGTTGAAGGTTAGCTCACGCTCGCCGCGGTCATTCAGCTTGCTGATGCGCACATCCGGAATGCCGCGCAGGTTGGCGAAGATGTCTTTTTCGACGTCCCATTGCGGGCGTGTCCGGCCATCCATCTTCATCTTCGGCATATATTGCCCAATGACGGGAAGGCCGCCGAGGCCCTTGTTGACCAGGGTTTTGACAAGCGAATGGTCGATCGTTCCGAGAATGATGCGAACCGTTGCACGGCGCAGTTCCAGGTCGCCCTTCGGCGATGCGCCGCCGAGTACGAAGACGCTCTCGACCCCATCGATACTGCGTACGGCTTCATATATCTGTTCGGTCGTGGCGTCGGTTTCGGCAAGAGTTGCGTTTGGCGGCAATTCGACTGACAGCACGACGCGCGACGAATCGTCCGGCGGCATGAAGCTGCCGGGCACCTGTGCCATTAGGGCCAGCGAGCCTGCCAGGAATGCGAAAGCGACAAGCATGGTGGCGTAACGCATGTACCAGCGGCGGGTCGTGGCACTGACCAGCCAGGTATAGCCCTTCATCAGGCGGCCATCATTGTCGTGATGATCGTCAACGCCGTCTTCGGGCTTCATCAGATAGGCCGCCATCAGCGGGGTGATCAGGCGCGCCACCATCAATGAGAAAAAGACGGAGAACGCGACTGTCAGGCCGAACTGGATGAAATATTGTCCGGCAATACCGGGCATGAACGAGACCGGCACGAAGACGGCGATAATGGTGAAACTGGTGGCAATGACCGCAAGCCCGATCTCGTCGGCGGCGTCGAGCGAGGCTCGATAGGGCGTCTTGCCCATCTTGATATGCCGGGCGATGTTCTCGATCTCGACGATTGCGTCGTCGACGAGAATACCCGTTGCCAGCGTTAGCGCCAGGAAACTGACGAGATTGAGCGAGAAGCCCATCAGATCCATGATCCAGAATGTCGGGATCGCGGACAGAGGCAGGGCAACTGCGGCGATAAGCGTCGCCCGCCAGTTTCTCAGGAAGAGGAGCACGACGATGACGGCAAGGATCGAGCCTTCCAGCAGCGTGTGCAATGCAGCTTCATAATTGCCGTAGGTGAAATAGACAGAGTCATCGACCATCGCGATGTTGACTTCGGGATGGGCGACACGAACCGTATCGAGGCTTTTCGCCACGGTTTCGGCGACCGAGACCTCGCTGGCGCCCTTGGACCGGAACACTGCGAAGGTGACCGATGCGTCGCCATTGAAACGCGAGAAGGATTTTTGCTCTTCATAGGTATCGGTGACGGTGCCGAGATCGGAGAGTTTTACGAACCGGCCATTGGGCAGCGCGATCGTCGTATTGGCGAGCTGGGCCACGTTGCGGGCATCGCCGAGTGTGCGGATGGTCTGTTCGTTGCCACCGATCTGGCCGCGGCCGGAGCCGAGGTCGACGTTGGTGCTGCGCAGCTGATTGTTGACATCCGGTGCGGTGATGCCGAAGGAATCAAGCTTGCTCGGGTCGAGTTCGACCTTGATCTCCCGGTCGGAGCCGCCGTAGCGGTCGATCCGGCCAACGCCGACCTGGCCCTGCAGGGCGCGCTTGATGGTGTCGTCGACGAACCAGGACAGCTCCTCCAGCGTCATGTCCGGCGATGTCACTGAGAAGGTCTGGATGGCCTGACCTTCAACATCGATCTTGGTGACGACCGGTTCTTCAACGTCGGCAGGCAGATCGCTGCGGATGCGGTCGATGGCGTCCTTGGTATCCTGGACGGCTTCTTCTGTCGGCTTTTCGATCCGGAAAACGACAGATGTGACCGATTGCCCGTCAGTGACGGTCGACTGGATTTCATCGACGCCGGCGATCGAGGCGACAGCGTCCTCGACCTCCTTGGTCACCTGCATTTCCAGTTCCGACGGCGAGGCGCCGTTCTGGGTCACGGTGATCGCGACCACCGGAACATCGATGTTCGGGAACCGGGTGATCGGCAATGCGTAGAACGATTGAATTCCCAAGTAGAGCAGAAGCGCAAAGCCCAGGATCGGCGCGATCGGGTTGCGGATGGACCAGGCGGAAAAGTTCATCTCTTTGACCTCGATCAGTTCGATACGGTTTCGGCGGCCGCAAGCACCGGCTTGATGCGATCACCATCGCGCACGAAGGCGCCGGCTTTCATGATCACGCGGTCGCCCTGCTTCAGCCCGCTGCGGATTTCGACATATCCGTTGTCCTGAATGCCGGTTTCAACTCGCGCAACATGCGCCACGTCGCCCTCGACCTTGCGGGCGACCATGCCGTCCCTCGTATTGGTCACGGCCGAAAGCGGCAGGACCAGCGCCTGCTTTTCCGTGACGATGATCTGCGCCCGTGCATACATGCCGACTCTGGCTTTTTCGGGTTCCAGCAGACTGATATAGACGTTGCCAAGGCGGGTCTGAGTATCGACAACCGGCGAGATCAGGCGGATTTTCCCATCGATCTGCGTCTTTCCGTCGGCAAGCGTCACCTTTGCCTTCTGGCCGATCTGAAGTTTCGGCAGGTCGGTTTCGATAATGTCTGCCTTCATCTCTACGGCGCCGTCGCGGATGATGGTGAACAATGGTTCGCCGGTGCCGTTTGCAATGGCGCCGACCTTCGCGGTGCGTGCCGAGACCACGCCGGTCACCGGCGTTTTCACATCCGTGCGGGCAAGCCGCAGATCGACATCGGAAATCTGCGCATCGACGACCTTGATATCCGCCTTGGCGACGGAGACCAGCTGGTCAGCCGACCGGACGCGCGCAAGCGCTGCGGTGGCAGCGGCTTTTTCCTGGTCACGCTGGGCTGTCGACATCGAGCCCGCCTCGGCGAGCTTCTTCGACCGTTCGCTGACCCGGACGGCTTCGTCCGCATTGGCCTGCGCTTCCGCGAGCTGTGCCTGATATTGGGCAAGGGCGGCCTCAGCCTTGGCAAGGCTTGCGGCGTACTGGCTTTTCTGAAGCACCAGCATGTCCTGGTTCAACGTCGCAAGCGTGCTTTCAGCCTCGACCCGGTCGCCGACATCGGCGTTCAGCGTGCGGATGGAAAGTCCATCGACCAGAGGGGAGACGTAGGTCTCGTCAACGGCTTTGACGGCGCCGGTGGCCAGGACCCGGTCTACAATCAGCTTGGACTCGACCTGGCTGACGACGATGGACGGCAATGCCTGTTCGGTTTTCGGCGCGGCGGCTTCCTGTGCGAATGCGGTGCCCGACAGCAAAGTCAGCACCAGGGCAGTGGAAATTCCAAACGCAAACGTCGTGTTACGGGCCATCGGCTCACTTTCCTAGAATTCCGGATAAATCAGTTCACTGACGCGGAAAGCCCTTTCGAAAAGGATTTTCGCCGTCGTCTGCTGGAAGGGAAGGAAACAGCGCGTCGATTGCAATTACATGACGCGTAAATTCTCCTCCGCATCCTCCTCAAAATGCCACGGGCTGTATTTAGTTAGGCCCTTTCGGCTATGCAAGAACATAGCAATAAAGAATGGTGCCTCATTATTTTATTTGTTGAGTGCCATCAATGCAACTTCTGTTTTATGTCTTTTTGTTGCGCAAGCGTATTTTCAAGTGTTGCAAATGAGAAACGCGCGGAGCTGGCCCCGCGCGTTTCTTCTGTCAAAAGTATTATAAAAACGCCTACTTGAGAGCGGCGTCAGTAATCTCATGCGTGAAGGCGCCTGATGGTTCCTTGCTGATGACCGGGTCGGAGCCACCCTTCAGCAGCGAAGCAACGGTGCGTTTATAGTCGGCGTCATCCAGCGCGCCATTCGAGCCTGCCGTCAATTTGGCAACTTCACTCATCATGCGCTTCTGGTGTTCTTCCGTCTGGGCGCCGGTGGCGTCGTTCTCGAGCACGATGCCGGCGGCTTCGTCGGTGTTTTGCTCGGCGTATTTCCAGCCCTTCATCGAGGCACGCACGAACTTGACCATCTTTTCCTTGAAGGCCGGGTCCTTGAGCTTGTCTTCAAGCACATAGAGGCCGTCTTCCAAGGTCGCGACGCCCTGGTCCTGATACTTGAAGACGACCAGGTCATCCGGCTTGATACCGGCGTCGATGACCTGCCAATATTCGTTATAGGTCATAGTGGAGATGCAGGCTGCCTGCTTCTGGATCAGCGGATCGACGTTAAAACCTTGCTTCAGGACCGTGACGCCATCCGGCCCGCCGTCGGTCTTGAGGCCGAGCTGGCTCATCCAGGACAGAAACGGATATTCATTGCCGAAGAACCAGACACCGAGCGTCTTGCCCTTGAAATCGGCAGGCGAGGCGACGCCGGATTCCTTCAGGCAGGTCAGCATCATGCCGGAGGACTTGAAGGGCTGGGCGATGTTGACGAGCGCCACGCCCTTTTCGCGGGTCGCAAGGGCAGACGGCATCCAGTCGACGACGACATCGGCGCCGCCACCAGCGATGACCTGCGGAGGTGCGATGTCCGGGCCGCCCGGCTTGATCTCGACATCGAGGCCTTCGGCTTCATAAAAGCCCTTGTCCTTGGCGACATAATAGCCGGCGAACTGGGCCTGCGTGACCCATTTCAACTGCAGCACCACCTTGTCGGCGGCCATGGCATGGAATGCGGACAGCGAAAAAGCGCTTGCCAGCAGCAATAATGCAAGTCTTGTCTTCATGTCAGTTCCCTTTTTTTGTTGTACCCGCCCACCACGGGCAGGCATTTTTTAAGCCGTCCGCGCGTTTCGCACGGACGGATGCCAAAACGTGACAGCCCGCTCGATGAGCGCGACTATCCCGTAAAATGCGGAGCCTGCGACCGCCGCGACGGCGATTTCGGCCCAAACCATATCGACATTCATGCGCCCCACCTCGGTGGAAATCCGGAACCCCATGCCAACGATCGGGGTGCCGAAGAACTCGGCGACGATGGCGCCGATCAACGCCAGAGTGGAGTTGATCTTGAGCGCATTGAAGATGAAAGGCCATGCTGCCGGGAGGCGCAGTTTGACAAGTGTCTGGAACCAGCTGGCGGCATAGGTGTGCATCAGGTCGCGTTCCATCGCGCTTGCCGCGGCAAGCCCCGACACCGTGTTCACCAGCATTGGGAAGAAGGTCATGATGACCACGACCGCGACCTTCGACTGCCAGTCGAAGCCGAACCACATGACCATGATCGGCGCGACACCGATGACGGGCAGGGCGGAAACGAAATTGCCGAGCGGCAGAAGGCCCTTCTGCAGGAAGGGCGAACGGTCGATGGCAATCGCAACGAGGAAGCCGAGCCCGCAGCCGAGCGCATAGCCGGTGATCACCGCTTTCAGGAATGTCTGCTGGAAATCAGCCCAGAGCGTCGGCACCGAGTTGATCAGCCGCGTCCAGATCATCGACGGTGGCGGTAAAAGAACGGAAGGAACGTGGAGACCGCGCACCAGCCCTTCCCAGAGAACCAGGATGCTGACGCCGAACAGCAGGGGAACTGCCAGACGAACAACGCCGTTTGCTGACGGGGTGCGGAATTTCCTGCGCACCAGCCATTCGTTGGTTGCCCAGGCCGCAAGCCAGAAGGCGATGGCACCGAACAGAAGACCGTAGTTCATGGTTTCATCCCCATGCGCTTGAGGACGGCGGTGTGGGCAAGGCCGACGATAATCACCAGGGTCGCAGCAAGGGCGGCCGCCATGAACAGAGCCGACCAGATCTGCACGGTCTGGCCGTAATAGGAGCCGGCGAGCAGCCGGGCACCGAGACCGGACACGGCACCGGTCGGCAATTCGCCGACGATGGCGCCGACCAGCGAAATGGCGATGGCGACTTTCAACGAGGCGAAGAGATAGGGCATGGACGACGGCCAGCGCAGCTTCCAGAAAGTCTGCGACGGGCTGGCATAATAGGTGTGCATCAGGTCGAGCTGGATCTGTTCAGGCGCGCGCAGCCCTTTCACCATGCCGACGACGATCGGGAAGAAGCTGAGATAGGTGGAAATCAGCGCCTTTGGCAGCAGGCCCGATATGCCGACGGCATTGAGGACGACAATGATCATCGGCGCGATGGCGAGGATCGGGATGGTCTGGCTGGCAATGACCCACGGCATCAGCGAGCGGTCCATCGCGCGGTTGTGGACGATGCCGACGGCCAGCAGAATGCCGAGCACGGTGCCGATGCCGAACCCGAGCAGTGTAGCCGAGAGCGTGATCCAGGCGTGATAGACGAGACTGCGCTTCGAGGTGATCGGCATCAGGACCGTCGTGTTCCAGATTTCGGCGATCACCTGATGCGGGGCAGGGAGCACCGGCCGTTGCTGGAACATGGTTTTCGGCAGGATTTCCGAGAAGGTGATTTCCGTTCCGGCGCGCGCCGCAGTGTCGCGTTCGAACGGCGCATTGAGGAAGACCGCCGAGACATACCAGATGACCAGGACGGTAAGCAGGATGACGCCGACTGGCATGATACTGTCTTTGAAAAGGTTCGGCTTTTCCATGCTCAAGCCTTTCCTCCAGCTGGCATCAGCATCAGCGCCATCGAGACGACGCCAAGTGCCACGCCTGCCAGCTGCGGTAAGGTCATCCGCTCGCCGAAGACGGCAAAGGCGATGAAATTGACCAGCAGCAACTGGGCGATGGCCGAGGCTGAAATGGCAAGTCCGAGCCCACCCTCGCGCATCAATCGCACCATCATCAGGTTGCCGAGGCAATAGAGGCCGAGAGAGAACAGGAGGATCAGGATGTTGTTGGTGGAAACATAATAACGCGACGCCGTGGCGCCGCCGAGGAAGATCGCCATGGAGGCGGCGAGCCAGAGGATGAAGGAGAGGTTCATTGAGTTGGCTCGACTTTTAGAAAGGGTGAAATGGCATGTTCTATGGCGAGAAAGACATAATCCGGACCATCGATCACCTGGGCATTGTCGAAGCGCAGGACAGTGAAGCCCTGGGCCTGGAGAAACCGATCCCGTTGGCTATCGTGTTTCCTTCCTTCCGAAGTTTCATGGCTATCCCCATCGACTTCAATCACAATGCGCGCCGATAGCCAGGCAAAGTCAGCTATGTAGGGACCAATCGGAGTCTCGCGGCGGAACCGGGCGCCGCGTGTACGGAAGTCACGCAGCATATTCCACATTCTGGCTTCCGCTTTGGTCAGTTCGGTCCGTAGTTTCTTGGCCCTCGTTCTGGTTTTTGGGTCGATATTTGAGTGCGGCAAGAAAGACCCCTCCCGGTTCGCTGCGCTCACCACCCTCCCCACAAGGGGGAGGGAGTAACCCGCGGCGCCTGCATCGCCAAACTGAAAATGCATCGCCTGCGGCGATCCCTCAAAACTCGAGTTAGAATTTCTGCGCGTCGTATGTGCAGCAATTTTGACTTGTTGGAAGTCTGAAAAAGCGAGAGGCCGAGCGGTCGAACCCCTCCCCCTTGTGGGGAGGGGTTGGGGAGGGGCCTTCGCCGCAATCTCGGTCGCCCTACTCATCATAACTATGCCCCGCTCTCAGCCCCTCGCGCACGCGATGTGCGATCGCGAGGAATTCCGGGGTTTCGCGGATGCCGAGCGGGCGTTCCCTTGGCAGGGTGGATTCGATGATATCGGTGACCCGGCCGGGGCGGGGGCTCATGACGACGATCTTGGTGGAGAGATAGACGGCTTCCGGGATCGAGTGGGTAACGAAGCAGATCGTCTTGTTGGTGCGGTCCCAGAGTTTCAAGAGCTGCTCGTTCAGGTGATCGCGGACGATTTCATCGAGAGCACCGAACGGTTCGTCCATCAGGAGGAGATCGGCATCGAAGGCCAGCGCACGGGCGATCGAGGCGCGCTGCTGCATGCCGCCTGAAAGCTGCCAGGGGAACTTCTTGCCGAAGCCGGTGAGATTGACCAGCTCCAGGGTACGCTCGATCCGGGCTTTCTGGTCAGCGGCGCTGTAGCCCATGATTTCGAGCGGCAGGGCGATGTTCTTTTCGATGGTGCGCCACGGGTAGAGGGCGGCGGCCTGGAAGACGTAACCGTAGGAGCGGTTCTTCCGGGCGTTCTCGGGTGTCGTGCCATTGACGGTAATCACGCCGGATGTTGGCTTTTCCAGATCGGCGATGACGCGCAGGAAAGTGGTCTTGCCGCAGCCGGAGGGGCCGATGAAGGAGACGAAATCGCCCTTGTTGACGTCGAGATTGACGCCCGTCAACGCATTGACCGGGCCGTCATTGGTCTCGAACGTGAGGCCGAGATCGCGCGCCGAAACGACGGATGTTGCTGTGCCTGTCATTGTGTCCGGTGCGCTCCGCCCTGAATGCCATTGGCTGGAAGATTGGTGTGAGGTCATTCGGCTTTCTGCCTCCGATAGTCGTACTTCATATTTTTCCAATGAGGTATGCTGCCTGCGGCGTTCCTGCGGAGGAGACATGAAAATGTTGCAATCATCGAAACCCACCTGCCGGCTCGTCCGTCCCGGCCAGACCTATAACGGTAAGCAAGGGCTCAGCTATTTCGAGGGGATTTCGGCACAAGCTGTCGGATCGACGGGTATCTGCATGCATCTTCTGATCATGCCGCCGGGCGGCCGCGCCAAGGCCCACAAACATGAGACCCATGAAACGGCTATCTACATGCTGTCGGGTGAGGCACATACGTGGTTTGGCGAGAGGCTGGAGGAGTATGTGATCGTACGGGCGGGCGAGATGTTTTACATTCCGGCCGGTGTGCCGCATCTGCCGGCCAATCTGTCGGATCAGCCCTGTTCGGCGGTGATTGCCAGAACGGATCCGAACGAGCAGGAAAGCGTCGTTCTGTTGCCTGAACTGGAGGCCCTCGTGCCGTTGTAATTTTGGTGTTGCGTGAGGCGGCCCGTCGCGCCGCCCTTGGCCCGCCGGCCGGCGACAGAGCGATATGCTGAATTTGGGGCGGCCCATTTGCATCTCTTCAAAAGCCCCCAGCGTATGCCGCCCTTGAACACGACGATATGATCCGCGCCGGCTCGCAGTCTTTCCACGTACTCGTCTGTCTTGCCGCTCTCACCATCACACCCCGCTGGCCGGGATGCCGGTGCGCTGGACCTTGCGCGGTGCGGTGATGTCCTTCCACGTTGAGAGCGCCTTGTTGACGGCAGTGAAGGGCTCGCGCTTGACGAACTTGCCCTGGCCTTCGCGCGTCTTGACCGTCGATTCCTCGATGGCGACCACGCCGCCGGTCAGCGTATAGCGCGGCAGGCCGGTCACCTGCTTGCCTTCGAAGACGTTATAGTCGATCGCCGATTGCTGGCTTGAGGCCGAGATGGTCTTCGAGCGTTTCGGATCCCAGACGACGAGATCGGCATCGGCGCCGACAAGGATCGCGCCCTTTTTCGGGTACATGTTGAGGATCTTGGCGATATTGGTCGAGGTCACGGCCACGAATTCGTTCATGGTGATGCGGCCGGTGGCGACGCCGTTTGTCCAGAGCATCGGCATACGGTCTTCAAGGCCACCGGTGCCATTGGGGATCTTGGTGAAATCGCCGACGCCGAAGCGTTTTTGTGCAGTCGTGAAGGCGCAGTGGTCGGTCGCGACCACCTGCAGGGAACCGGCGGCAAGCCCAGCCCAGAGTGAGTCCTGATGCTGCTTGTTGCGGAACGGCGGCGACATGACGCGGCGGGCGGCATGATCCCAATCCGGATTGGCATATTCGCTCTCGTCCAATGTCAGGTGCTGGATCAAGGGTTCGCCATAGACGCGCATGCCGTTTTGACGGGCGCGGCGGATGGCCTCGTGTGCCTGTTCGCAGGAGGTATGGACGACATAAAGCGGTGCCCCCGCCATGTCGGCGATGATGATGGCGCGGTTGGTCGCCTCGCCCTCGACGGCGGCGGGGCGGGAATAGGCGTGGGCTTCCGGGCCGTTGTTACCATCGGCCAACAGCTTTGCCTGCATCTGCGCAACGATATCGCCGTTTTCGGCATGTACCATCGGCAGTGCACCGAGCTCGGCGCAGCGCTGGAACGAGTGGAACATCTCGTCGTCATCGACCATCAAAGCGCCCTTGTAGGCCATGAAGTGCTTGAACGAGTTGATGCCCTTGTCCTGAACAATGGTCTGCATCTCGTTGAAGACCTGCTCGCTCCACCAGGTGATCGCCATGTGGAAGGAAAAATCGCAATTGGCCCGCGACGTCTTGTTGTCCCACATGGTGAGCGCTTCGAGCAGCGACTGGCCGGGCGCCGGCAGGGCGAAATCGACGACCATGGTCGTGCCGCCGGACAGGGCCGCGCGCGTGCCACTTTCGAAATCATCGGAGGAATAGGTGCCCATGAACGGCATTTCGAGGTGGGTATGCGGATCGATGCCGCCGGGCATGACGTAACACCCGCTTGCATCCAGCGTCTCGTCGCCCGAAAGGTTCGGCCCGATCTCGACGATCCTGCCACCATCAATCTTGACGTCGGCCCTGTAGGTGAGGTCAGCGGTGACGATGGTGCCGTTCTTGATGACTGTGGTCATGGATCGGATTCCCTCTTGTTTTTTATGGCATTGACCGGCGAATAGAAGCCCGAGGCTGGATCTACTTCGAGCGCTCCGTCAAGGCCGGCCAGAATGGTTTCGAGGACGGATGTGCGTCCTTTAGAAATGTCGTGGTTCCAGAACCGTAGTACAGAATAGCCCTGCGCGTTCAGCCACGCCGTTCGGACGGCATCATTGCGGCTTTCGCCATGGTGAAATCCATCAATCTCGACGACGAGTTGACGCTCGCGACAAACGAAATCGACGATGTAAGGCCCCAGCGGAATTTGCCGCGCAAACTTGAAACCATTCAGTCGACGGGCGCGCAGATCACTCCAGAGATTGTATTCTTCCTCGGTCTCGTTCTGTCGTAGGTGTCTTGCAAAGGCGGTCTTGCCGGAACGGCGTTTGGTAACATCGTTCTTCGGCATGTACGGCGCCCCCTCATCCGACCCTTCGGGCCACCTTCTCCCCGTGGGGGAGAAGGGATAAATCGCCATCGTCGTCCCTCCCTTCTCCCCTCGGGGGGAAGGTGCCCGTAGGGCGGATGAGGGGGCGAAGCAGGCTGCGTTTGGCATTACCCCACGATCCCCGCCGTCTCCACCACCGCATGGAACAGCACGTCGCATCCAGCAGACGCCCATTCCTTGGAGATTTCTTCGGCCTCGTTGTGGCTCAAGCCGCCGACGCAGGGGCACATGACCATGGTGGCGGGGGCGACCTTGGCGGCCCAGCAGGCGTCGTGGCCGGCGCCGGAGATCAGGTTCATGTGGCTGTAGCCGAGCTTTTCGGCGGCGGTGCGGACGGCGGTCACCAGCGCCGGATCGAAGGTGACCGGCTCGAAATGGCCGATGGCTTCGATGGAACAGCCGACACCGAGCGCTTCGGTGATCTTCGGGGCCTCTGCCTCGATCTTCGCCCGCATGCGGTCGAGCTTGGCCTTGTCGGGCGAGCGGATATCGACAGTGAACACGACCTTGCCCGGCAGGACGTTGCGGGAATTTGGCGAGAAAAATACCTGGCCGACACCACCGACGGCGCCCGGCTGGTTTTCCATCGCAACGCCCTGGACCATTTCAACGATCCGCGCCATGGCAAGCCCGGCATTGACGCGCAGGTTCATCGGCGTCGAGCCGGTATGGGCCTCGCGGCCGGTCAGCGTGAATTCCAGCCACCACAGGCCCTGACAGTGCGTCACCACGCCGATGGTCTTTTCCTCCGCCTCGAGAATCGGTCCCTGTTCGATATGATATTCGAAATAGGCGTGCATTTTCCGCGCGCCGACCTCTTCGCCGCCTTGCCAGCCGATCCGTTTCAGCTCGTCGCCGTAAGTCTTGCCCTCGGGGTCCTTGCGGCCATAGGCGTAATCCAGCTCATGGATACCGGCAAAGACGCCGGAGGCGAGCATGGCGGGTGCGAAGCGGGCGCCTTCCTCGTTGGCCCAATTGGTGACGACGATCGGATGTTTGGTCTTGATGCCGAGATCGTTCATGGTGCGCACCACTTCGAGCGCGCCAAGCACGCCCAGCACACCGTCATATTTGCCGCCGGTTGGCTGGGTGTCGAGATGTGAACCGACATAGACGGGCAGGGCATCGGGATCGGTGCCGGGACGGGTGGCAAACATCGTGCCCATCTTGTCGACGCCCATGCTCATGCCGGCGTCTTCGCACCATTTTTGAAACAGGTGGCGGCCTTCGCCATCTTCATCGGTCAATGTCTGGCGATTGTTGCCGCCGGCAATGCCGGGGCCGATCTTCGCCATATCCATCAGGGAATCCCACAGACGGTCGGCGTTGACGCGCATGTTCTCGCCCGGTGCATGAGCCATGACGGTTCTCCTCATTCTTTTTAAGGGAGGCAGATTTGGCTGCGCATCCCATTGTTCCCGTGGTCAAATCGGGGCATCTGGTTTTTTCGATTGCCCTGCGATCAGCCGTTGCGTTTGTGTTTGAACTGACTGATAATTTGACCGGTTGGTAAAACATTACAACTTCCGTTGCCGCACTCAAGACGAAAAACAGAAAAAACGCCGGTGCCGTCCGAATTTTTGGATCATAGGGTTTTCGGGCGTTTTCAGGCCGCGCGCCAGCGGCGATCGGTGAGAAGACTGGGGGAAAGATGGTACTTCCGAGGGCAGCCCGAACGCAACGGCGAACCCGCATCCAAGAGGAGAAGGAGGAACTGATTCTCGAGGCGGCGCTCGACGTCTTCGCCACCCACGGTTTTCGCGGCAGCACCATCGACCAGATCGCCGAAGTGGCGGGCATGTCCAAACCCAACCTGCTCTATTATTTCCGCACCAAGGAAGCGATGCACCGGGCGCTGATCGACCGGGTGCTGGATAGTTGGCTTGATCCGCTGCGTGAGTTCGATGCGGAGGGGAGCCCGGTCTCGGAAATTCGCAGCTATATTCGCCGCAAGCTGGAGATGGCGCGGGACTTTCCACGCGAAAGCCGGTTGTTCGCCAACGAAATCCTGCAGGGTGCTCCCCATATCGAGGACGAGCTGAAAGGCCCCTTGAAATCGCTTGTCGATGAGAAGGCCGAGGTGATCCGCAGTTGGGCCAAGTCCGGCAAGATTGCCAAATGCGACCCCTATCACCTGATCTTCGCCATCTGGTCGACGACGCAGCATTATGCCGATTTCGATGTTCAGGTGCGCGGGGTGCTCGGCGATGAGCGCTCGGGCGAGGGGCGCTTTGAAGACGCCGCGCGGTTTCTCGAGCAGCTGTTCGTCAGTGGTCTGGAAATCCGTGATGGCGGTGCGTAGCGGGTGATCAGGACGCGTCGGTCACGATCCGGTTGCGCCCCTCCGCCTTTGCTTGATAGAGCGCCATATCGGCACGGGTCAGCATATCGTCAAAGGACAGTTTCCGATCGCCGCTGCAAACGGCTAGGCCGCCGCTCACTGTAATCGACAGGGTCGTTCCGTCTGCGGCCTCGATCTGCAGGCGCTCGACTGCCTGCCGGATACGTTCCGCCACCATTTTGGCGGCAGTGGCAGACGCTCCAGGCAGAACCACGCAGAATTCTTCCCCACCTGTTCGCCCGAAGAGGTCGTCCTTGCGCAGTGTCGCGGCGACCGCGGATGAAAAGGCAATCAGCGCGGTGTCGCCGACCGCATGACCGTGCTGGTCGTTCACCGATTTGAAGTGATCGATGTCGAGAACGAGCACGGCCGAACCATCGACGGTACCGTCCTGGGACATGATGCTTTCGCTGCGCGCCATGAACGTGCCGCGGGCAAGCGCCCGGGTGAGAAAATCGTGATCGACGGAATATTGCAGGCGCTGCAGCAGGCCGTTGCGCGTGGTGGTGACGCTTGCCACCGAGAGTGGCGCCATCGCGATCATGCCAAGGCCCAGCCGGATGGACTGCATCCACAGTAGTGGATCCACGCTTTCCGGTGCGCCGGTGCTGAAGGTCATCATGCCCCAAACGCTGAAGATCATTGTTAAAAGGGCCGTCGGAAACAGCGGGAAGGTCGTGGCGCACCAGAGAAGGGCAGGCACGGGAAATGCGAAAGCGCCGGGTCCGCCGATAAGACTGCTTGCAAGCATCGACAGTGCCAGGGCAGCCACGGGAGGCGCGCGGCGGCTCCACGAGATCGCCTTCAGGTCGATCGGTGCCAGCTTGACATGCCATTTTCCGAAGGACGGTGCGGTCAACATGACGGGCAGGATAACGATGAAATTGACAAGCTCCGTCACCAGCCAGAACCAGAACCCGGAAAAATAGGTTTGTCCCAGGGAAAAACCTGCAGCGATGCCGCCGATAAGCGCGCTGGCAAGCGCTGCAAGGCTGCAGATCATGAGCAGGATGATGACGGATTGCGGCTCGCGAAGGCGCTGGTGGCCAGTGCTGACGAACCGATAGAGCAGGCTGCCGGCAAAGACACCGGCGAGGTTGGCGCCGGTCAGCCAGAGTGTCTTGACCAGGGTGCCGCCGGTGAGCAGATCGGCTGCAAGGTAACCGGCTACGGCCCCCATCCAGCCAAGTGCCGTGGCATAACCGGGACGGCGGACCATCACGCCCAGCAAAATTGCGTTCACCGGCCAGAACAGGGCAAGCAGGTCCATCGGGCGCGTCAGAATGCCGAGCAGCGCTGCAAGCAAGACGATACCCGCCAGAATGATCGCATCACGCGCCGTTCCAGTGAGAGTTCCCTGGGGCGATTTCCAATTCTCGGCGATCAGTGGGGGCATGGCGGCCATATACTCGTTGACATAGTATTGTCGCTCTTGCGCGCTGATGCTGTGCGCGGCGTCAATTTAACCAAAAATACTACTAAATCCTAGGGGTATTTGGTGCTCTTGTCGCCACCTGCGATTGGATTGCAGGCATGCACCCAGCGCATGCGGCAACGGATTCGGGGCCTGCGCATTGTGTCAGGCGGGCGGGCGCCCCGGCTGTTTCTGGGCTTCGAACATGGCTTCGACTTCCACTGCGTCCTGTACGATCAGTGTTTCGAGTGTGCCGGCGCGGCCACGAATGGAGATGTTGTAGCTTTCGCGGTCATCGACCGTAAGCCCGGCATAGCGGACCAAGTCGGCGGAAACGGCAAGCTGGGCGTCATATTCCTTGGCAAAGCCTTCCAGCCGGCTTGCCGCATTGATCGTGTCGCCGACAGCGGTCAGCGATGAGGCCTTGCCATAGCCGATCTGGCCGATGATCGCCGGGCCGGCATGCATGCCCATGGCGATGCGCAACGGTGTGTCCAGTTCGCTCATGAAATTGCGGTTGAGCACATCGATCCCTTTGGCGATGCGCGTCGTTGCCGTCAGCGCCTGTGCGCAGGCTTCCTCGATAGTGTTGTTGAGACCGAAAAGTGCCAGGGCGCCGTCACCGATGAACTTGTCGATCACCCCGCCGGAGGCCTCTACCGCTTCACCGATGGTTTCGAAATAGCGGTTGAGCAGGAAGACGGTATCGAAGGGCAACTGTCTCTGGGCAAGCAGCGTGAAATCGCGAAGGTCGCAGAACAGCACGGCGATATGGCGCTCGCGGCCGGCGGCCTGTTGCTCCGTCGGCTGAGCCTTCAAGCCGACATTATAGCCACCAAGGATGGGCGATATGGACAGGTTGTGGCTTGGCCGCAACTGACAGGCGAGGCGCACATTGTCAGGCGCCCGGATGCGCGTCAGCGTCGCCCGCTCGGCGTCGGTGGCCGGTGGCTGGCGCTCGAGGCCTTCGGTTACCCGCACGCGGCAGGTCGAACACCGCCCGCGCCCGCCGCAGATCGAAAGATGGGGGATGCCCGCAGCGCGGCTTGCCTCCAGCACGCTGAAACCTTTTGCGACCGAGATGGCCCGGTCGGGATAGGTGATGCGGATTTTTCCGCGTACCGGGATCGCCCGCAGAACCAAGGTTCCGCCGATCATCGCGAACAATCCGGCGGTGATGGATGCCTTGATTTGCTCCAGGACGCCCGGCGGGGTCCGGTAGGGCATGAACCAGCTTGCCGATGGCACGCCAATCGCTTCAAGCGACTGGGCTGCGGTTACAAAGCCAAGCAGAGCCAAGAGCGGAACGAGAACGGCGAAAGAATAGAAGAACAGGAAGTAACGCGGATACCAGCGGCGCCCACGCATCCAGAACCACGCGCCGAGGCAGCCATGCGCCCAGACAATGATCAGCGCCAGTGACTGCTGTGTCGCGCTGGCGGGATTGGCCCAAAGCTTCGGCAAGACCTGATAATAACCGTCGCCATGGCCGATGAGCATCGACTCGATCCGGGTACTGACCACATGCCCGACAATAAGGAAGGGGAAGACAAGGCCGAAGCAGATCTTCAAGGCCTCGCGGGCTGGCATGCGCAGTGTCTGGCGGCGGTAGAGGCTTTCAAGGGCGAGCAGGAAGTGAACGAGCAACGACCCATAGAGCAGCACCGTGCCCGGCCAGCTGTGCCAGACCAGATGGAAAATGTGGCGCGCATTTTCCATCGACTCGACCGAAATGAGGCCGAGGGCGTGGTTGGAGAAATGCGTCAGCAGGAAAAAGCCCAGGCAGGCGCCCGTCAGCAGATGCAGCCTTTTGCGGGTTCGTGAGGAAGCGATCTTCAAGCAGGCATCCGGTGTTGGCGGTCAGGCCGCATCTCGTCATCCCCTCTTATTGACGAGTTCGCGGTGAGGGGCAACGCACGTTTTTGTGGACGCAGCGTCGCGAAATCGCGACCAATGGGCTGTCCACCCGGCCTGCCGTATACCCGCCTCCTTTTTGACGCCGATTTTTGCCGTGTTGAACAGCAATCAGCCGCCCCGCGTTACCAGCGAAGCGGCTGATCCAGTCTCTGTAAATCTATTACTCGGCGGCCTGACGGGCCATCGGGTTGTTCGGGTGCGTGGTCCAGTTGGCGTAGTTCGGATCGACGGCCTTGCCTGTCCGTTCGTCCAGTACGCCCGGCTCAAGCCCGACCATGGTGATGCAATCCTGCACGGGACAGACGTTGACGCAGAGATTGCAGCCGACGCATTCGTCTTCCATCACCTCGAAATGCCTCTTGCCATCGACATACTGGGTGATCGCCTGGTGCGAGGTGTCCTCGCAGGCGATGTGACAGCGGCCGCATTTGATGCAGGCATCCTGATCGATGCGGGCCTTGGCGATGTAGTTGAGGTTGAGGTACTGCCAGTCAGAGACGTTCGGCACGGCCCGGCCGCAGATATCGTCGAGAGTGCGATGGCCCTTGGTGTCCATCCAGGCGGAGAGGCCGGTAATCATTTCCTCAACGATCTTGAAGCCGTAAGTCATCGCCGCGGTGCAGACCTGGACGTTGCCTGCGCCGAGCACGAGGAATTCGGCAGCATCGCGCCAGGTGGTGATGCCACCGATGCCGGAAATCGGCAGGCCGTAGGTTTCCGGATCACGGGCGATCTCGGCCACCATGTTGAGCGCGATCGGCTTGACCGCCGGGCCGCAATAGCCGCCATGGCTGCCCTTGCCGTCAATCGACGGTTCCGGCGAGAAGGTGTCGAGATTGACCGAGGTGATCGAGTTGATCGTGTTGATCAGCGAGACGGCGTCGGTGCCGCCGGATTTAGCCGCACGCGCCGGTTTGCGGACGTCGGTGATGTTCGGCGTCAGCTTGGTGATGACAGGCATGCGGGTATACTGCTTGCACCAGCGCACCACCATCTCGATATATTCCGGCACCTGTCCGACCGCAGCACCCATGCCGCGTTCCGACATGCCGTGCGGACAGCCGAAGTTGAGCTCGATACCGTCAGCGCCGGTTTCTTCAACGAGCGGCAGGATCGATTTCCAGGCATTTTCCTCGCAGGGCACCATGATCGATGCGATCAGGGCGCGATCCGGCCAGTTCATCTTCACCTGCTTCATTTCGCGCAGGTTGGTATAGAGGTCGCGGTCGGTGATGAGTTCGATATTGTTCAATCCGAGAAGGCGGCGGTCGGCGCCCCAGATCGCGCCGTAGCGCGGGCCGTTGACGTTGACGACCGGTGGGCCTTCTTCACCGAGCGTCTTCCAGACCACGCCGCCCCAGCCCGCCTTGAAGGCGCGCTCGACATTGTAGGCCTTGTCGGTCGGCGGGGCCGACGCAAGCCAGAAGGGGTTCGGAGACTTGATGCCGACGAAATTGTTGCGCAGATCAGCCATTGTTCATTCTCCCCTTCACGCGACGGCAACGGCCGGCCGCGAGGCAGCGGCGAGCACGTGGTTGATCGATTCTGCGGCGTCGCGGCCTTGCGCCACGGCGGAAACCGTCAGGTCTTCGCCGCCAAGAACGCAGTCGCCACCCGCCCAGACGCGGTCGAGCGAGGTGCGGCCTTCAGCATCGACGACGATGCGGCCGGACTGCAGGGTGATGATGCCGAGGCCGTCAGCCTCGAAGGTCTGGCCGATGGCTTTCAGGACATGATCGGCAGTGAGGACGCCGGTTTCACCGGTGGTCGTCAGGCGGCCATCGGCGATGGTGGTGTAGTCCAGCTCGATGCCTGCCACCTTGCCGTCGCGGGCAATGATCCGCTTGGGCTGCAGCCAGTGGCGGATGGTAACACCCTTGGCGGCGGCGAGATCCTGCTCGAATTCGGAAGCGTTCATGTGCTCCTTGCCGCGGCGATAACAGATGGTCACTTCCTCGGCGCCGAGCAGCTTGGCCTGCACTGCGGCATCGACTGCCGTCATGCCGCCGCCAAGCACCACGACGCGGCGGCCGATGGCGATGTCGGCCTTGGTGGCCGATTGCCGGAGTGCAGCGATGAAATCGACCGCGTCTTCGACGCCCTCTGCGGTTTCGCCTTCAGCCCGAAGCGCATTGACGCCGGCAAGACCAAGACCAAGGAAGACCGCATCATGCTTGGCCAGCAGGTCGTTCAGCGAAAAATCGCGCCCAAGCATCTGGTTGTTGCGGATCTCGATGCCGCCGATGGCAAGCACATAGTCGACCTCGGCCTGGGCGAAGTCATCGACTGCCTTGTAGGTGGCGATACCGTATTCGTTGAGGCCGCCAGCCTTTTCGCGGGCATCGTAGATGACGACGTCGTGGCCCTTGACGGCCAGGCGGTGGGCGCAGGCGAGACCGGCCGGACCGGCGCCGATCACGGCGACGGATTTGCCCGTCGGTTCGGCGCGCTGATAGAACTGGCGGTTTTCGCGCATGGCAATATCGGTCGCATAACGCTGCAGCCGGCCGATCTCCACGGGCCGGTGCTCGGCCTCGTTGCGCACGCAGGCCTGTTCGCAGAGCGTTTCGGTGGGACAGACTCGGGCGCACATGCCGCCGAGAATGTTCTGGTCAAAGATGGTGTTTGCCGACCCGATCGGGTTTCCAGTCGATATCTGCCGGATGAACAGCGGGATATCGATGGAGGTGGGACAGGCCGTCATGCACGGCGCGTCGTAGCAGAAGTAGCAGCGGTCGGATGCGACCAGTGCTTCATGCTCGTCCAGCGGCGGGTGCAGATCGGAAAAATTCTTCTCGTATTCGACGGGAGACAGGCGCCCGCTCAGTATTCCAGTTTCAGTCGTTCCCATTTTTTGCTCCCAAATGTCGCGCCTCAGGATGTCGAAACGGTAACACGCTTTATTTTTTTATCAAACGGTAAAATTTTAAAATGAAAATAGCAGGAATCCCAGCGGCGTAGGGGTTTCAAGGGCTTTCGAATGGATGGTGTCACTGTCTGTGTTTGACAGAGGCCGGGAAAAAGTGTCAGCACATCGCCTAGGGAGTACGGACAATGGCGCGCAGACCGGACGGCAATAACAGGCTCGATGACGCCGCGCGTGCGGGCTGGCTCTATTATGTCGCCGGGCGCACACAGGACGAAATCGCCTCGACCATGGGCATTTCGCGCCAGTCGGCGCAGCGGCTGGTTTCGCTGGCCATGGCTGAGCGCCTGATCAAGGTCCGCCTCGATCATCCGATCGCCGCCTGTCTCGAACTTGGACTTCGCCTCAAGGAGAAATTCGACCTGCGTCAGGTCGATGTCGTGCCGAGTGATCCGGGCTCGTCATCGACGACGGTCGGCATTGCCGAAGCAGGCGCGGCCGAAATCGAGCGCTGGCTGAAATCAGCCGATCCGATCATCCTGGCGATCGGTACAGGGCGAACGCTGAAGGCAGCGATTGATCAACTGCCGGCGATGGAATGTCCGCAGCATCGCATCGTGTCCTTGACCGGCAATATCGGCCTTGATGGCTCGGCTGCCTATTACAACGTCATCTTCTCGATGGCGGATGCGGTGAAGGCGCGGCATTTTCCGATGCCACTGCCGGTTCTGGTCTCTTCACCGGAGGAGCGTGCGCTGTTGCACAATCAGGCATTGGTCAAATCCGCTCTGCAGCTGGGCTCCGAAGCCAATGTCGCCTTTGTCGGCGTCGGCGAGCTCGGCCAGCAGGCGCCTCTGTGCGAGGACGGTTTTCTGGCACCGGACGAAATGGCGCGGCTGATGGAAGAAGAAGGGGCCGCAGGCGAGATCTGTGGCTGGATGTTTGACCGCGACGGACAGCTTTTGCCTGGCAGCATCAACAAGCGCGTCGCCAGCGTGCCCCTGCCGTCGCGCGATTCGGCAACCGTTATCGGTATTGCCAAGGGGCAGCGGAAATACGTGGCGCTCAGGGCGGCACTCAGGGGGCGCGTGATCAACGGTTTGATTACGGACGAGTCGACCGCTGAGTTTTTGCTCGCCAACTGAGCGAATAAACAGAAATTTTCCTGAACAAAATCAAGTGAGCCATCGGACGTTTCTGCACTGCAGCAACGAATGCTGATTGACATTTTTCGTGGTTGTGTGAGTAATTGCCCACGAGCAAGGCAAATGCTCATAACTCTTCTGGGAGGAAGATATATGAACTTGAAAACTTTCCTGCTGGGCACGTGCTCGGCAATCGTCATCGCGGGTTTCGCCCAGGCTGAAACCCTCACCATTGCCACGGTGAACAATGGCGACATGGTCCGCATGCAGACGCTGACGGACGATTTCACCAAGGCCAACCCGGACATTCAGCTCGAGTGGGTCACCCTCGAAGAGAACGTGCTGCGCGAACGCGTCACCACGGATATTGCAACCAAGGGCGGTCAGTATGACGTTTTGACCATCGGTACCTACGAAGTTCCGATCTGGGCCAAGCAGGGCTGGCTGCTGCCGCTCGACAATCTCGGCGCCGATTATGACGTCGATGATCTGCTGCCGGCCATCCGTTCGGGCCTGACCGCCGACGGCAAGCTCTATGCTGCGCCGTTCTATGGCGAAAGCTCGATGGTCATGTACCGCAAGGACCTGATGGAAAAGGCTGGGTTGACCATGCCCGATGCTCCGACCTGGGAGTTCATCGGTGATGCTGCCCGCAAGATGACCGACCGTGCGGCGGGCATCAACGGCATTTGCCTTCGCGGCAAGGCTGGCTGGGGTGAGAACATGGCGTTCCTGACGGCGACGTCGAACGCTTTTGGCGCACGCTGGTTTGATGAAAACTGGAAGCCGCAGTTCGATCAGCCGGAATGGAAGAACACGCTCGACATGTACGTCAAGCTGATGAACGACGCTGGCCCGCAAGGCGCTTCGTCCAACGGCTTCAACGAAAACCTGGCGCTGTTCCAGCAGGGCAAGTGCGGCATGTGGATCGATGCCACAGTGGCTGCGTCGTTCGTGACCAACCCGAAGGACTCGACCGTTGCCGACAAGGTCGGTTTCGCTCTGGCTCCTGACACGGGTCTTGGCAAGCGCGGCAACTGGCTGTGGGCCTGGAATCTTGCCATCCCAGCAGGCACCCAGAAGGCGGAAGCCGCCGAGAAGTTCGTGTCCTGGGCAACCAGCAAGCACTATCTCGACATCGTTGCCGCCAAGGAAGGCTGGGCTAACGTTCCTCCGGGCACACGCACCTCGCTCTACAATAACCCCGAGTACCAGAAGGCGGCTCCATTCGCCAAGATGACGCTCGACAGCATCAACGCTGCCGACCCGAAGAACCCATCCGTGAAGCCCGTGCCTTACGTCGGTGTCCAGTTCGTCGCCATCCCGGAATTCCAGGGGCTAGGCACGACAGTCGGACAGCTGTTCTCCGCGGCTTTGGCCGGTCAGATGACGGTTGACGATGCGCTGGCGCAGGCTCAGCAGGTAACCACCCGCGAAATGACCCGCGGCGGTTACATCAAGTAGGTTCCTTCCCAAGGACAGGCGCCCGGACTACCATCCGGGTTGCCAACCTGACGTCATTCGCCGTGAGGGCTGTTGTCACTGCGGCTGACGTCAGGCTTTTTTTAAAGAAGACCAGGCGGCCGGATTGCTGCCCTCCCGGTGGGGCGGGTGCCTGTACCGGCATCAGAGGGAGGGTGTTGAAATGGCTACGCAGAATACGCGGGTGCTTGCGCGCTGGATGATGGCCCCGTCCGTTGGGCTTCTGCTGATCTGGATGATCGTGCCCCTGGCGATGACGCTGTGGTTCTCGTTCCAGAACTACAACCTGCTCAATCCCGGCAATGTCAGTTTCGCTGGCCTGTTCAACTACCAGTATTTCTATTCGGATCCCGCTTTTTTCCAGTCCATCTGGAACACGCTGCTTATCGTGTGCGGCGTGCTTTTTATCACGGTCATCGGCGGCATCGCCATTGCGCTGATGCTCGATCAGCCGATGTGGGGGCAGGGGCTCGTCCGCATCCTGGTGATCTCGCCGTTCTTCGTCATGCCGCCGGTGGCGGCACTGGTCTGGAAGAACATGATCATGCACCCGCAATATGGCGTGTTTGCCGATATCAGCCGCTTCTTCGGGCTGCAGCCCGTCGACTGGTTCGGGCAATATCCGCTGTTTTCGATCATCATCATCGTCGCCTGGCAATGGCTGCCGTTTGCCACGCTGATCCTCCTAACGGCGCTGCAATCGCTTGACGGCGAGCAGAAGGAAGCGGCCGAGATGGATGGTGCCGGTTTCGTCAACCGCTTCATCTACCTGACGGTGCCGCATCTGGCCCGCTCGATCACGGTCGTCATCCTGATCCAGACGATCTTCCTTCTGGGCGTCTATGCCGAAATCCTCGTCACCACCAATGGCGGCCCAGGCTACGCATCGACCAACCTGCCGTTCCTGATCTACCGCACGGCCCTTCTTGGCTACGACGTTGGCGGCGCATCGGCAGGCGGCATCATCGCAGTCATCCTCGCCAATATCGTCGCCTTCTTCCTGATGCGCGCCGTTGGCAAGAACCTCGACAAATAGTTTGACGCAGTTCCCAACGGAAAACCGCTTCGCACTTTTCCTGGAACAGCTTTTAAGGGAGGCAAGACCATGGCCCGTGCAGTTTCGACCAGAAGAACCGTCTTCTTCACCATTGTCGCCTGGATCATCGCGCTCGTGATCTTCTTCCCGATCTTTTACACGATCATCACCTCGTTCAAGTCCGAGACGGAAGCGATTCAAGGCTTTAACCTCATTCCTTCAGGCACGGTGGAAAGCTACCAGGCTGTTCAGGCGCAGAGCAACTACTTCAAGTTCTTCCTGAACTCGGTGATCATCTCGGTGGGATCGACGCTGATCGCGCTGTTGATCTCGGTGCCGGCCGCCTGGTCGATGGCCTTTTCGCCGACCAACAAGACCAAGGACATCCTGATGTGGATGCTCTCCACCAAGATGATGCCGGCCGCAGCCGTCATGGTGCCGATCTATCTGCTGTTCCGCGACTTCGGCCTGCTCGACAGCCGCTTCGGCCTGACCATGATGCTGACGATGATCAACCTGCCGATCGTTGTCTGGATGCTCTACACGTATTTCCGCGAAATCCCGGGCGAAATCCTCGAAGCCTCGCGGATGGACGGGGCATCGCTGTGGGGCGAGATCTGGTATGTGCTGACGCCGATGGCGGTGCCGGGCATTGCCTCGACCATGCTGCTCAACATCATCCTTGCCTGGAACGAAGCGTTCTGGACGATCCGGCTGACGACCACCAATGCAGCACCATTGACCGCCTTCATCGCCTCCTTCTCCTCACCGCAGGGTCTGTTCTGGGCAAAGCTGTCGGCTGCCTCGACGCTGGCGATCGCACCGATCCTGATCATGGGCTGGTTCAGCCAGAAACAGCTTGTCCGCGGCCTGACCTTTGGCGCCGTGAAGTAACGCACAGAAAAGACTTGGGAGGCACGCATGGGCAATATTCAACTGAAGAAGGTCAACAAAAGCTTTGGCGCGACGCAGGTCATTCCAGGCATCGACCTGACGATCAACGAGGGCGAGTTCGTCGTCTTCGTCGGCCCCTCGGGCTGCGGGAAATCGACGCTGCTGCGTTTGATCGCCGGCCTTGAGGATACGACCTCCGGCACGATCGAGATCGACGGCCGCGACGTGACGGGGGCCGCACCCGCCAAGCGTGGGCTCGCCATGGTGTTCCAGTCCTACGCGCTCTATCCGCACATGACCGTGCGCAACAATATCGCCTTTCCGTTGAAAATGGCGAAAATGGATCAGGCTGGTATCGACAAGAAGGTGACGGAGGCGGCGCGCGTCCTCAACCTCACCAATTATCTCGACCGGCGCCCCGGCCAGCTTTCCGGCGGCCAGCGCCAGCGCGTCGCCATCGGCCGGGCCATCGTGCGCGAACCCTCGGCCTTCCTGTTCGACGAACCGCTGTCCAACCTCGATGCGGCCCTGCGTGGCACGATGCGGCTGGAGATCAGCGAGCTTCATCATCAGTTGAAGACGACGATGATCTACGTCACCCATGACCAGGTCGAAGCCATGACCATGGCCGACAAGATCGTCGTCCTGAATGCCGGCAATATCGAGCAGGTCGGCTCGCCGCTTGATCTCTATCACCGGCCCGACAACATCTTCGTTGCCGGCTTCATCGGTTCGCCGCGCATGAACTTTGCGACGGGTGAATTCTCCAAGCCATACAATGCGCATACGATCGGTGTTCGTCCGGAGCATCTCAAGCTCTCGACCGAGACCGGAACCTGGCGGGGCACCGTCGGTGTCGCCGAACATCTCGGGTCAGATACGTTCCTGCACATCCATGTCGATGGCATCGGCCTGGTCACGGCCCGCGTCGGCGGCGACTTCGCCGTCAAGCATGGCGACAAGGTCTTCCTGACGCCGGAAGAGGGCCGGGTGCACAAATTCAACGACAAGGGACTGGCAATTCGATGACACGGCTTACGGGTAAAAGCGCACTGATCACAGGATCGGCGCGGGGAATCGGACGCGCTTTCGCAGAAGCCTATATCCGCGAAGGGGCGACCGTTGCGATTGCCGATATCAATCTCGATCGCGCCAAAGTGACGGCCGGCGAGCTTGGACCGTCTGCCTATGCGGTTGAGATGGACGTGACCAGCCAGGCGTCGATCGACGCGGCGATTGCGGCGGTGGTCGCAAAGACCGGTGGTATCGATATTCTGGTCAACAACGCGGCCCTGTTCGATCTCGCACCGATCGTCGAGATTACGCGGGAAAGTTACGACCAGCTGTTTACCATCAATGTCTCCGGCACGCTGTTCACTATGCAGGCTGCTGCAAAGCAGATGATTGCCCGGGGGCGCGGCGGCAAGATCATCAACATGGCAAGCCAGGCGGGGCGTCGGGGTGAAGCGCTTGTGGCCGTTTATTGCGCCACCAAGGCCGCCGTCATCAGCCTCACGCAATCGGCCGGGCTCGATCTCATTAAGCATGGCATCAACGTCAATGCGATCGCGCCCGGCGTCGTCGATGGCGAGCACTGGGATGGCGTCGATGCGATGTTCGCCAAGTACGAGAAGCGTCCGCTCGGCGAAAAGAAGAAGCTGGTCGGCGCCGAAGTCCCCTTCGGACGCATGGGTACAGCTGAAGACCTGACGGGAATGGCGGTCTTCCTCGCCTCCGCAGACAGCAACTATGTCGTTTCGCAGACCTACAATGTCGATGGCGGCAACTGGATGAGCTGAGTTCACAGCTCGTCGAAAGGAATGAACATGACGACCAAACTTTCGCTCGCCAACCTCGACGCCATCAAGGCGACAGCCGCGATCCCGGCCTATGACCGGTCCTCGTTGAAGGCTGGCATCGTCCACTTTGGCGTCGGCAATTTCCATCGCGCCCATCAGGCAATCTACCTCGATGACCTGTTCAACACCGGCAGCGACCACGATTGGGCAATTGTTGGGGCAGGGGTGTTGCCGTCGGATGAGGCGATGCGGGCAAAGCTCGAAGCGCAGGATTTTCTGACGACGGTGGTCGAGCAGGATAACAACAAGAGTGCGGCCCGCGTCACCGCGCCGATGATCGATTATCTGCGGCCCGGCAACGCGGCGGCGACCATTGCTGCGCTTGCAGACCCTGCGATCCGCATCGTCTCGCTGACGATCACCGAGGGTGGCTATTTCATCGATCCGGCCTCCGGCGTGTTCAATCCAAGCCACCCGGCCATCGTCGCCGATAGTCAGAATCCGGGCGATCCGAAAACCGTATTCGGCCTGATCATTGCCGGGCTGAAGGCCCGCAAGGACAAGGGCATCGTGCCGTTCACGGTGATGTCCTGCGACAATATCCCGGGCAATGGTGAAGTGACGCACGCGGCCGTGTCCGGCCTCGCTGGTCTGTCAGACCCGGCGTTTGCCGAATGGATCGAGGCCAATGTCGCCTTCCCGAACGGCATGGTCGACCGCATCACGCCGGCGACCGGCCCGCGCGAAGTCGGTATCGTTGCCGATGAATACGATATCGACGACAATTGGCCGGTGTTTTGCGAAGAGTTCAAGCAATGGGTGCTGGAGGATCATTTTCCGGCCGGACGTCCGGCCCTTGAAAAGGTTGGCGTCCAGTTCGTGCCGGATGTCGCGCCCTACGAGCATATGAAGATTCGTATCCTCAACGGTGGCCACGCAGCAATCGCCTATCCGGCAGCGCTTCTCGACATCCATTTTGTCCATGAGGCGATGGAGGACAAGACCGTCTGCGCGTTCCTGGCAAAACTGGAGGAAGACGAGATCATCCCGGTCATCCCGCCGGTGCCGAACACTGATCTGACCGCCTATTTCAAAAAGGTCGAGTCGCGGCTGTTCAATCCGAAAATTGCCGACACCATTCCGCGTCTGGCGCAGGACGGTTCCAACCGCCAGCCGAAATTCATCCTGCCGACGACGGCGGACCGGCTGAAGCGCGGCGAGGATGTTGTCGGTCTCGCGCTGGTCTCGGCGCTCTGGTGCCGGTACTTTGCAGGCACGACCGATAGTGGCAAGCCGATCGCCTTCAACGATGCCAGTGCCGACCGGCTTCATGCGGCGGCGGTAAAAGCCAAGGACGATCCACAGGCCTTTCTTGCGCTTTCGGACATCTTCGGCGATGTTGCGCAATCAACGCTGTTCCAGAAACGGTTCGCGCATGCGCTGCGGATGCTCTGGGACAAGGGCACGCGGGCAACGCTGCTGCTCTATCTCGACGGAAAACTTGGAGAATGATGTCATGACGCCTCGGCCCTCGTGTAACGTCGTGGTTGCGATCTGCGGCCGTTTTGGCGGGCAAGCGGTGGCTTGACGGAGATGAATACGCATCCGCCAAAACTGGTGATTTTCGATTGCGACGGTGTTCTGGTCGATAGCGAGCCCTTGTCGCTCGACGTGCTGGTCCGTGTCCTTGGCAATGCCGGTGTCGAAATGGATACCGAGGAGGCAACGGAACGCTTTCTTGGTAAAAGCCTGAAGACAATGTCGGATATCCTGCACGAGGATTATGGTCTTGCAGTCGATGATCATTTTCTGGAGCAGATGCGGCTTGATCTCTACCAGCGGTTCCGTCAGGAATTGCAGCCGGTTGCCGGGATCGCCACGGCGCTTGATCAGCTCGATCTGCCGCGGTGTGTCGCCTCGTCGAGCCAGATGGAACGTATCCGGCTGTCGCTGACGATCACCGGGCTGATCGGCAAGCTCGAGCCGCATCTGTTCAGTTCGAGCATGGTCAAGCGTGGCAAGCCGGCGCCGGATCTCTTCCTGCACGCCGCAGCCGAGATGGCGACGCCGCCCGAAAACTGTATCGTCATCGAGGACAGCCCTGCCGGGATCGAGGCTGCCAAGGCCGCCGGCATGCGGGTGTTTGCCTTTGCTGGTGCCTCGCACGCCAAATCCGAGCGGCATCTGGACTCATTGCGGCGGCTTTCTCCGGATGTGCTGTTTGACGACATGCGGGAATTGATCCATTTTGTCCGTAGGGAACAAAGGGATGGGAACGCAGGGCTCTGATGGCGGATTTGATCGTTGCTGTCGATGTCGGAACCGGCAGCGCTCGCGCTGGCATTTTCGATCGGCATGGCAAGCAATTGGCCCGGGCGGACTATCCGATCGCGATGAACCGGCCGGAAGAAAATCACGCCGAGCATGATTCCGAAAATATCTGGGCCGCCGTCTGCATCGCCGTTAAGACGGCCCGTGCCAAGGCCGGGGTGCCTGCCGAAGCCATTGCGGCAATCGGTTTCGATGCGACATGCTCGCTGGTCGTCCGGGACATGGACGGCGCGCCGTTATCAGTCAATAGCAAGGGTGATCCGCGCTGGGATACGATCGTCTGGCTCGATCATCGGGCGTTGAAGCAGGCTGACTTCTGCACGGCCACGCAACATCCTGTCCTCAACCATTCCGGCCGGGTCATGTCTCCCGAAATGGAGATGCCCAAGCTAATGTGGCTGAAGCAGAACCTGCCGCAGCAATGGGAAAAGACGGGCTATTTCTTCGATCTCGCTGACTTCATGTCCTGGCGGGCAACCGGCAATGCCGCGCGCTCACGCTGCACGCTGACGGCCAAGTGGAACTATCTTTCGCACAAGGAAAACGGCTGGCAGGACGAATTCCTCGAACAGATCGGTCTTGAGGATTTGCGCGAGCGCGGTAGACTGCCGGAAAAGACATTGCCGGTCGGGCAATCTGCCGGACATCTGACAGCTGCGGCTGCGGCAGAGCTCGGTCTGCATGAGGGCTGCGCGGTGGCGACAGGGCTGATCGATGCCTATGCCGGCGCTATCGGCGTGCTTGGCGGGTTCGCCGGCGAGCCGGACAGGCTGGAGCGCCAACTCGCGCTGATCGCGGGAACCTCGAGCTGCATTGTCGCCTTTTCCAAGGACATGAAGCCCGGATTCGGCATGTGGGGACCTTATTACGAGGCGGCGTTTGCCGACAGCTGGCTGATCGAGGGTGGGCAATCGGCGACCGGCGCTTTGCTTGATCATGTGGTCCGCAGCCACAGTGCGGGTGGCGAGCCGGATGCCGAGGTTCATGCGCGGATCGTCCTTCGTATTCAGGAACTGCGCGCAGCTTACGGGACCGAGTTTGCGGCCCGGCTGCATGTGCTTCCGGATTTTCACGGCAACCGCTCGCCGCTTGCCGATCCGCACGCGCTCGGCGTTATCAGCGGCCTGACGCTGGACAGTTCGTTCGATGCACTGTGCCGTCTCTACTGGCGCACCTGCGTCGCCATCGCGCTCGGCATTCGCCATATTCTCGAAATGATGAAAGAGGCTGGTTACGACCTTGATACGTTGCATGTGACCGGCGGCCATGTTCGCAATGCGTTGCTGATGGAGCTTTACTCAGACGTGACCGGCTGTACGGTCGTCGTGCCTGAAACCAACGATGCCGTGCTGCTTGGCACGGCCATGGTCGCCTCTGTCGCCGGCGGCCTCTATCCGGACCTGCGCGCCGCTGGACCGGCGATGTCCCCGGGCGGCCATGCGCAATATCCAAATGCGCAGATGCGTGAAATCTATGACCGCGATTATCGCAAGTTCCTCAGCCTCTACCGGCACCGCGCCGAGCTGGAAACGTTGTAAATTAGGGGAATCGATAAGCTCTGAAAAAAATGAGACCGGCGCGGAACTTTTTATCCGCGGGTTCGTTTTCCTGCTGTCCGGATAGCGGTTTTCATCGCCCCCAATGAGAGCCCCAATTTATATCCGGCAATCAACTCACCCCCCCCTCGGTGAGTTGTCAATACCAGCCAGTGCCTTCCCCCGGCGCTGGCTGTTTTTTTGTCCCTTTCTATCGGATGAGATCGTGGCGAGGCTATCGCTGGCCTTGCCGCCTCATGTCTCGTTGATGATTTCATATTCCCGGGATGGAATGGTCAGGCGGTACTCGATCCGGTCGGGCGTGGTCAGATACAGGGCCTTGCCGCCGATCGCCACCGGAACGACGCGCTCCAGAACCGTGCGCGCAAAGGTATGATCGTCCACCTCGCGCAGGGCCGCAGCGAGCGGCATGTGTTCGACCCAGGCCAGTTCGATGGCCTCATCCTCGTCGAGGATCGTCTCGGAACAATCGATCATCAGCGAATTTACGCCTGCCGATATCGCTCCATAGGACGCCGAATTGACGGCCAGTTCGTGCAGCGCAAGGCCGATATGCAGCGTTGCGTTGGGGGAAAGATGCGCATTGATGCCGTTGATGGAAATAGGTGTTTCCGAATCCGGCCAATAGGCGCTCAACTGCCGCTCGGTAAGCGTAAAGAGATAGGCGCCGCGCCAGCTCGAGTCCGTGACGAGATCCTGCGAATAGGCGAGCGACTGGATCCGTCCGCGAAATTTGGTAAGGAAATAGTCCAGCGACAGGGCTTGCCGGGCCGTCTGCGTTGCAATCCCCTGGATGATGGCGAGCAGGTTCTTGGACCGATGGCTCAGTTCACGCAGCAGGGTCTTCAGGATGCGTTCGCGATGCCGCGTTTCCGAAATATCGGTAATCACAGAAAGAATGCCGGCCATCCCAGCCATGTCAACGCGTTCGATATCGATCCGGTAAGTCAGCACGCCGGTGGCCGAGGTCACGTCGATTTCGGTCGATGCGGGGGTATTGGTGCCGGCTACGGTGCGTTTCAAGGCGATCAGGCGGGCGCCGTCTTCGGCACCGAACACGGCTTCATCCGCCTCACATGCTGTTGCCAGCAACTGCAACGCCTCAGGCAGGTTTCCGGAGATAACCGGATCGAAACCGTCCGGCTGATAAACATAGCCCGCGCCGGACTTCTTCAAGACCAGGTCCATCAGGACCTTGCTTGTATTGGCGCCGGTCTTGGTCGGGGCTGAATTGCCTGCATTGCCCACGCGAAGCGCCTTCCATTCTCTGATCGTTTGTCCGTTCCACCCTGGTAGCATCCGGGGTGGAGCGTTATTTCCGGTCAGTGGTGCGACCGGAAACGGGCCGGCTCGAATATCGACGCTTCCGTCCGAGGTTCCGGCACGGCCGGGGCCTTTGGACAATTTGGTTTCTCAACAGAATGCTCGGGGCGAGCCGGATCTCAAGCCGCAGCCTTGGTGGATTCGTTGAAGAAAAGTGCCTGACTGATCAGCGCCTTGACCATGTCCGGGTTGAACGGTTTGGTAACCAGGAAGGTTGGCTCGGGCCGTTCGCCGGTCAGAAGGCGTTCGGGAAACGCCGTGATGAAAATCACCGGAATGGTCGTGTTCTTCAGGATTTCGTTGACAGCGTCGATACCGGAACTGCCATCGGCCAGCTGGATATCGGCGAGCACCATGCTTGGCCGCGTTGCCTTGAACAGGGCGACGGCCTCGTCACGGGTGCGCGCGATGCCGGTGACCTTATGCCCCAGGCTTTCGACCATCTGTTCGATATCGATCGCAATCAGCGGTTCGTCTTCGATGATCATGATATCGGTGGCGACCTGACGGGAAATTTCCTCGGACGCACGCTCCAGCAATTGGTTCATGCCGCTTTCGGTCGTATCGAGAACTTCGGCCGCCTCGCCGATGCGGAAACCTTCGACCGAGACGAGAAGAAAGGCCTGGCGTGCGCGCGGCGATACGGATGCCAGATTGATCGAGGCGCGTTTTTCCCAGGCGAACGGCGAGACCGGCTCCGGGATCAGTACCGATGATGAGCCGAACAGTTTGGTGTACAGCTGGAACAGGGCAACCCTGTCGTTGCTGGCCTCCGGGAAAATGCTGACATCTGCAATCAGGGCTTCCAGAACGGCTGCGACATAGGCGTCGCCCGACGTCTGCGATCCGGTCAACGCGCGGGAATACCGGCGTAGATAGGGCAGGAACGGTGCGATCCGGGTGGACAGTGACATATAAAAACTCCCTCAATCTGGCCGAGTTTATGGCCATGACAGCGGGGAAACGCGATGCGAAAAAAAAGGTTCCTTGCGAGCGGAACATTTTTTTGGGCTGCGCATTATCGTGGCAGGCAAACCTCGAAGGTATTTTATTTTGATGACCGACAAACTTGGGGCAGGGCGTGAGACGATACGGTCTGCACGTACCGACAGTCCGAATGCGCAGATTGCCACGAAGCTCCGCGCCCTTTATCTTTCTGTTCAAGAAGAAGCCATTCCGGACCGGTTTCTCGATCTGCTCGAGAAGCTTGATGCGGTCGAGCGTCAGTCTATGCCGGATGTGGCAGAATGAGTGGCGGCATGACGTCTGAAGAACCCAGTTTCAAGCGTGAAATGCTGGCGGCGTTGCCCAGCCTGCGCGCCTTTGCCATGTCGCTGATCGGCAGGCATGACCGGGCTGACGATCTTGTGCAGGACACCATCATGAAAGCGTGGGCCAAGCAGGACCATTTCGAGATGGGCACCAATATGAAGGCATGGCTTTTCACCATCCTTCGCAACGAGCTCTATAGCCAGATGCGCAAGCGCGGCCGCGAAGTTCAGGACAGCGACGGCTATTTTACCGAATCCCTTGCGCAGCACCCGGCTCAATACGGTTCGATGGATCTCCAGGATTTCAAGCGGGCGCTGGAAATGCTGCCACCGGACCAGCGCGAAGCCATCATCCTCGTCGGAGCGTCCGGTTTTTCCTATGAGGAAGCGGCGGAAATCTGCGGATGCGCGCTCGGCACAATCAAGAGCCGCGTCAACCGCGCTCGCCAGCGTCTGCAGGACATTCTCCAGGTGACGGGCGAAAACGAGTACGGCCCCGATGCCACGTCGGCGCCGATGACATCGCGGGCTTTCATTTCCTGACATCAACAAATCTCTGCCTGCCAACCTTGGCACACCACGTTGGCAGGCTGCTGTTGTTGAGTGTGATGTGCGTGCGATTGCGTCGCAGGCCGCATTGGTGCAGAAACTGTTTCCGGCGTATTGCAGGGCTGGGGCCGCCGGGCCGGGATATTGGACGCTGCCCGGCTGGGTATTGGAATTCATGACACGAGAAACCAACGATCTGCAGTCGGCCGTTGCGGCCGTTCTAGCATCGGCTGCAAGGCTCGATGTACTGCGCGCGGTCGTCCCGGATATGGCGGAACCGGATGCCGATTTCAGCGATCTCGCCGACATCGCCGCCAGCCTCTTTGACGCGCCGGTTGCACTGATCACCCTTCTCGATGTGCAGAACCAGTGGTTCAAGGCAGCCAGCGGCATTGACGAAACGCATGCGCCGTCCCGTGATTCTTTTTGTGTCCACACAATTGCCGGGCCCCTGGACGGTGCGCTCGTTGTTGCAGATGCCAGAACCGATCCGCGCTTTTCCAATCAGCCGCGCGTTACTGGCGCGCCCTTCCTGCGTTTCTACGCTGGGGTTCCGCTTGTTGTTGACGGTCAACCGGTGGGCACGATCTGTGTTTTCGATCTGCGGCCACGAGACGATCTGGCCCCGCAACTCATTGTCCAACTGCAACGGTTGTCACGCGTCGCGTCCTCGCTCTTCATCCTGAAGCACGAGGCGCGTCAGCGCGCATTGAAGGAAGTCGCCTTGTCGCGCGAAGAGCAGCGGCATGCGATGGCGCTGGATGCGGCAAATGTCGGCAGCTGGTTGTGGGATATCCGTTCGGGCAATGTTTCCTGCAACGAGCCGATGCTGCGGATGTTCGGCATGCCATCTACCAAAAACGTGCAGGCCCGCGATATCTTCAGCGCCATTCACCCCGAGGACCGCGTGGCGACCCTGGCGAAGTTCCGGTCCGCCATGACGCACGATCAGGAATATGACGGCACCTTCCGGGTGGCATCGACGGGACGCTGGCTGCTTGGCCGTGGCCGTGTTCACGAGCGCGATGCACAGGGCAAGGCGACTGTTTTTCTCGGCATCAATGTCGATGTGACCGAAGAGCAGGGAGCGACCCAGCGTACCCGGCTTCTGCTGCGTGAACTCAATCACCGCGTCAAGAATACGCTGGCCATGCTGCAATCCCTGGCGCGCCAGACGCTGCGGCAGACAAGTGACCCGCAGGAGTTCATGACGGCGTTCGCCGGCCGCCTGCAGGCGATCTCCGAAGCGCACGGGCTGCTTTCGGATCACGAATGGGGCGAGATCCGCCTATCCGCATTGCTGGCGAAACAATTGGCGCCGCATGTGCGGGATTATGAAAAGCAGATCGAGATCCACAAAGACGAGATTTTGCTCGGTCCGGATCAGGCCGTCGGGCTGGGGCTGGTGCTGCACGAGTTGGCAACGAACGCGGCGAAATACGGATCACTGTCGGTTTATCGCGGTAGGGTGGTCCTGACGGCACGCAGTGTCGATGAGGAGGGGCGGCGTGTCCTGCATATGACGTGGACGGAGGTCGGCGGTCCGCCGGTCGAAGAGCCGGCGCGGCGCGGTTTCGGCTCGATCCTGATCGAGCGCAGCCTGGACAAGGTGATGGGTAGTTCGGTGAAGGTCGAATATCTGCCGGCAGGCCTGACGGCAATCGTCCGCCTGCCGCTTTGACACTGCCTTTCTGTTCTGCCTCAAGAGCGATCGTTATCGCCTGATTTTCTCATCAAGCCGAGAACGGTGCCAACGCCGACCGCAAGGCCGGCGGCAAGCAGTGGCTGCTTGCGAAAAAGCGTTAGCGCCGTGGCAATGGCGAAGGTGGTCTGCGCCTGCGAGCGGCGGCGCTTTTCGGCAGCGATACGTTGATCGCGGGCATTGAGCGCGTACATGATGCCGATAATGATGAGGCCGATAACGACGGAAATCCCCGCAAGGATCATCGTGGCCTTCAGGGGCGTGTAGATCGCACTCAGATAGATGGCGCCTGCCACCAGTGCGAAGATGTATGCGGTGAGGAAGAACAGCGATGCAATGGCCCACATGGCGCCATTGCGCTTGTAGCGCGACACGGTAACGCCGACATCCGTCACAACAAGAGCTGAAAGCATTGCAGCCAGAGGCCCCATTTTTTTCTCCAGAAAGCAGATGACACAAAGGCCGGCTGACAACCAAGTTGCTTCGCCAGCCTTCGATGGAATGCGGGCGGCCGGATTGCCGTCCGGCGGCCCGCTCGGGTCGGTGGGTTATCGGCGGATCAAGGCGGCGACCAGCAGGCCAAGGGCAGCAGCAGCGCCCAAGGTGGCAACCGGATGCTGGCGCACGGTGTGGCGAACCTGCTTTTCGGTCACCGAATAGCGGCTGCGCAGCTCGGCAAACAGTGCTTCGCCATTTTCGAGGAGATCTTGAAGTCCCGCCTCGGCCTGATCGCGTGCATCGTGGGCGCGTTCACGAACGTCCCTGGAAGCATCGGATGCCCGGGCGCGCACATCCTTCGATGCGTCTGCGCCGCGTTGCGACAGGAGCTTGGCCAAGGATGCGATTTCGTCGCGGATTTCGCTGATCTGATCTTCGATCGGGGCATCGAGAAGGCTGCCATTGCGCTTCTTTGCGCCGGAAAAGAGACCTGTGGCCATGAAGAAACTCCTTGATGCGTCGGGGCAGCGGTTTTGAGTTAGGCCCCGGTGTGCGGGTCGTGCCGGCAGGTGAGAACATCACCGTGTCAGCGGTTCGCCACTTCAACGCGCAGAAAGGTGTTTGGTTCCATCGGGCCCGGGCGGCGGGGTCCCCCGCGAGGCAGCGTGTCTGGGGACGGTAGAGCTTGGTAGTACCGCCTGCAGGCACGCCGCGCAGACCGTCATTCTTCGTGGAAAAATGCCTTGACTTAGAGTGCGCTCTAATTCGTATCTGTTGATGCGTCGTGACGGGAACAGGTGCTCATGAAGATTGGTGAACTTGCGAAGCGTTCGGGATTGTCGGCCTATACCATCCGTTACTATGAGCGGATCGGGCTGCTTCCCTATGCGGACCGGGACCAATCGAGCCAACGGGACTACGACGCATCCATCCTGATCTGGATCGAATTCCTCGGGCGTCTGCGGACGATCGGGATGCCGATCCGGGACATGCTGCGCTATGCGGCTTTGCGGGAGCGCGGCGTCGGCACGGAGATGGAGCGGCGCGAAATACTGGAACAGCATCGCGATCGCGTCCGTATCCATGCAGCCGAACTTCAAGCCTGTCTTCTCGTCCTCGACACCAAGATCGCCGGTTATGCCGGCCAGGAACAGAGGATGAAGGACTATGACACACCACCACCAGAGCGCCGGGGAAAGCCGGTTGGAACGCGGTCGGCGCGCACTCGCGGACATTGACGGTCACGCCGGGGAGAAGGTTGTTGCATCGCTGGCGGATATCGCGCCGGACTTTGCAACCTACATCATCGAATTTCCGTTTGGCGACATCTATAGCCGTCCCGGCCTCGACCTGCGTGCCCGGGAGATCGCCACCATCGCCGCGTTGACTGCGCTGGGCAATGCGGCTCCGCAATTGAAAGTGCATATCGAAGCGGGCCTGAATGTCGGGCTGTCCCGCGACGAAATCACCGAGGTGATCATGCAGATGGCCGTCTATGCCGGCTTTCCAGCCGCGCTCAACGGACTGTTTGCCGCCAAAGAAGTGTTCGCTGATAGCACTGCTCAGAAGGAGGGCTGAGCATCTGGGAAAGAAATCTGAACGATCGTGCCGCCGCTCAGGCTGCCGTATGGGGCAGGACGAACGGGACATTGCCAGCCGGTGTTACGTTGACCCGCATGGTGCAACCGAACACCGCTTCCATCACCGCATCTGTCATCACCTCGTTCGGATGCCCCGTCGCATGGACGCGTCCGGCCTTCATCATGATCATCCGGTCGGCAAACATCGCCGTCAGGTTGAGATCGTGCATGATGGCGATGACACCACCGCCGCGTTCGCAGAAGTCCTTGGCCAGCCGCATGATGGTCAGCTGATGGCGGATGTCGAGGCTTGATACCGGCTCGTCCAGCAGCAGGAAGGCGGGCTCGTCATGCTGGACCGGCTCCCAGATCTGGCAGAGCGCCCGTGCAAGCTGGACGCGCTGCTGCTCGCCGCCGGAAAGTTCCTGGTAGAAGCGGCCGGCAAAACCGGACAGGTCGACGGCTTCAAGCGCATCGCGGGCAATCCGGTCGGTATCGGCCGCATCCGCTTTGGCTCCGACCGACAGGCCCATGCGGACGATTTCGCGCACGGTGAACGGAAAGGAAATGACGGTGGATTGCGGCAGCACGGCCCGTTTCAACGCCAGTTCCCAGGGCTTCAACATCTTGATGTTATGACCGTTGATGCTGACGGTGCCGTCATAGGGGACTTCACCGGCAATGGCCTTGAGGCTGGTGGTCTTGCCGGACCCGTTGGGGCCGACGATTGCGGTCAATTGTCCGGCCGCAGCCTCGATGTTGACGCCGTGCAGAACCTGCGTGCCGGAAAGCCGGACGGAGAGATTACTGGCCTTGATCATGGTCTAAAGCCCCATATGGGAGCGCCCGCGCAGCAGGATCCACAGGAAGAACGGCGCGCCGGCAAAGGCGGTGATGATGCCGATCGGCAATTCGGCCGGCGGAACGATGGTGCGGGCGATCATGTCGGCAAAGATCAGCAATGTGCCGCCGAGCAATGCCGATGCCGGCAAAAGATACCGGTGGTCAGGCCCGATCACCATTCTCAGCACGTGCGGAACGACAATGCCGACAAAGCCGATACCGCCGCTGACGGCAACCGAAGCGCCGGTAGACGCTGCGACGCTGACGATAGCAATGTTCTTCAGCCGTTGGACCGGAATGCCCATGTGGAAGGCGGCTGCTTCTCCGAGCGTCAGGGCGTTGAGGCCGCGCGCCAGAAAGGGAACAACCGCGAGCGATACAAGGATGATCGGACCGGCCGACAGGATTTTCATCCAGTTGGCGCCGGCCAGCGAGCCCAAGCCCCAGAAGGTCAGGTCGCGCAATTGCTTGTCGTCGGCCATGAAAATCAGCACGCCGGTGACGGCACCGGCAAGTGCGCCGAGCGCAATACCGGCCAGCAACATGGTGGCGACCGAAGTCTGGCCGCTGCGCGTGGCAATCTTGTAGAGCAGCAACGTGGTGATGAGACCGCCGACGAAGGCTGCAACCGGCAGCGCATAGAAGCCGAAGATTGCAAACAGCGGGCCGAAAAACGAACTGCCAAGCACGATCAGCAACACGGCACCAAGACTGGCGCCAGAAGAAACGCCGACCAGACCCGGGTCGGCCAGCGGATTGCGGAAGAGGCCTTGCATTACGGCGCCCGAGACGGCCAGCGATGCTCCGACCATCAGACCGAGTACGGCGCGTGGCAGGCGAATATCGAGGATGATGATCCGATCACGGACGCTTAAAGCCTGCTCGGCGCCCTCCATACCGAGGAGCCAGCGCAAGACGTTACTGAGCGAAGCATCGGCAGCCCCCGTCATGATCGAGGCTGCGAACATCGCTGCGGCGACCACGATGAGCACAAGGATGAGCAGCTGGGCGAGCCGCGAACGGTCGCCAATATGCCAATCGGATTTCAAGCGTGCTGCAAAAGACTGCGACCGGCCGTCACCCATTACCATTTCACTGCGAGGCATTCGGCTTTTTTCCGTAGATGGCGGCATTGAGTTCGCGCACCGTGCTTGCGGTGCGCGGACCGAAGCCCAGCATATGCAGGCCGTCCATGCGGATAATTGCCCGGTTCTTCGCGGCAGGCGTGAGGCTCAAGGCCGGATGACCAAACAATTCGTCGTCGCTGGCGGCATGACCGCCGCTGCGTGTCATCATCAGCACGACATCGGGTTTGGCTTCAATGATCGCTTCGTCGGTCAGGGGCTTGTATCCCTGGAATGTGCCCGTAGCGTTGATGGCGCCGGAGAGCGCGATGATGCCATCGGCGGCCGTGCCAGTGCCGGATGCCATGATCTTGCCGCCCTGCGTGCTCAGGATGAAGATCACGCGCTTGCGTTCGCTTGCCGGCCGCTTGGCGGCATCGGTCACTGCCGCGTCAAGGTCTGCCTTGACCTGGTCTGAAAGGGTAGCCGCCTTTTCAGGCACGCCGAGGAAATCACCGACTGCGCGAATTTTCAGGAGGATGCCGTCGCGATCATAGCTCTCCGGAACGGTCTGGAAGGGGATGTTGGCATCCTTGAGAACGGCAAGTGTTTCCGCCGGGCCACTGCCTTCGACGGCGATGATGGCGCTCGGATTGATGGCGATCACACCTTCCGGCGACAGTTGCCGCATGTAGCCGACATCGGGAAGCTTGGTAGCCGCTTCCGGATAGAGACTGGTCGAGTCGCGGCCGACAAGCCTTCCCTCTTCACCAAGTGCGTAGATGATCTCCGTGATGGCGCCACCGACGGAAACCAGCCGGGACGTGTCGGCCTTCTGCATTTCCTGCGCGGCGGCGGTACGCACGAACGACGCTCCATCCGGCAGGACTGCCGGCAGTACGAAGGGGGTGGAGACCGCGAAAATCGCCAAAGCCAGTTCCCAGGAACGCAGCCGGCGGAAATCATAGGGAGCTTTCATGACCGTTCCTTCAGGCCGCTTCGGTGATGTCGAGCCGCGCGAGGTTTTCCATGACGGTGCGCCATTCCTCGCGTTCGGCAAAGCCTTCCTTGCGCTTGCCAAAGAACTGGATGACCATGTCGCCCTTGGCGTCGAGTGCTTCGAGCGAGGTCACATGGCCGTCGGCGGTCGGTTTGCGGACCGCCCAGATTTCGGCAAGGTGATCGCTGCGCAAATGCAGGTGCAATGTTGGGTCCATGATGTTGAGCCACGGCCCCATCGTCTGGATATTGGCAACCGGTCCGGAATGGATCTGGATGATGCCGTGATTGCCAACGAAACACATGATCGGCACTTCGATTTTGGCTGCTTCGCGCAGCATGACCTCGACGGCTTCGGGCTGCAGTTTCCAGGCGTAGTCTTCACCAACCGACTGCAGCGCTTCGCGGCGGCCGACCTTCAACTTGCGCAGCAGTCCGTGGAACTGATGCGTATCGGTCATCTTGCTCCACTCGTCGCGCAATGTTGCGACATCGACCGGCGCGGTCTCGGCAATGCTTTCGACCTTGGTTTCGGGGACAAAATCCTGTGACTGGTCGTCGAGCCGGAAGGCTTCGACGATGCTGTGATAGGCGTCGAGATTGGTGGCCGGGCGCAAGTGCACCTTGTGGACGGCGGTTCCCTGCTTGTCGAAAAACTGCAGGCTGCGGCGCACGTCCTCGCCATCGGTCTTGGTCACGGCAAAGCCATGCGCCCAGGCGCCGGGGAAGATGCGCAGGTCGATATTCTCGCCGAGCACGATTGAGGCGTGTTTGCCGGGGGTGATGTTTTCAAAGACGCCGATCTTTTCGTGAACCGCACTTTCGTTGCGGGTGAGCGCCATCACTTCTCCAAGTTCCGCCGCCCGTTCCAGAAAGCGATTGGCACTGCCATCGATGCGAATACTGGTCAAGCCGCATTCGGCCGCAACAAGGGCTGCTTCCGAAATGCCAAGCTGGGCGGCGATATCGCGCTCGCGCATCTTCGGATTGGCAGCCCGGTAGGCGCGGATGTTGGACGGGGTCGGGCGGGATGTTTGGGTCATGTGTCTGGCCTATTTGTTCAGAATAAGTTTGCCCTGACGGGTGATCTTCATGCGGTAGATCGCGCCTTCATGTGCAATGAGGATTTCGTTCCCACCGCGGAAAAGCTCGCGGCTTTCGACGATGCGCTGTGTCTGGCCTGCCGGGACGGCGACCGGCACTGCATCTGGTTCATTCGGTGTCACAGGTTTCCGGTCCTGATCATGCGGCCGAAAACAAGGGTTTTCCCTCTTCTTTAGCCGGGGCATTGTCATTAGTATCTTGACTTCATTACTCACCTTTTATTATGGACGCAATACCGGATTTTTTTAGTCCAGTTTAATTGCCGGGCCGGAATGCGCTGCAAGCGAATGAGGCTGCCAGGAGCTGATGGCTCGGTTGCGGCACGCCACTCTGTGAGGATGGATAGACGATGATGAAATGTGTTCGACTGCTCTCATTGGTTGTCTTGGCAGCCTCGTGTTCGGCCACGGCGGTCTTGGCGCAGGATGCGGGAACGTCCGGCAATCTGTCGATCGAGATCAACGACCTCACGCCATCGGACAAGGGCTGCAAGTTGACATTCGTGGCGGCAAACGCGTTGCCGCAATCGCTATCGAAGGTTTCCTTTGAGTTTGTGCTCTTTGATGGAAAGGGCCTGGTCGAGCGGATGGCCGTTCTCGATTTCCGCGATCTGCCTGCTGGCAAGACGAAGGTCCGGCAGTTCGATCTGCCCGGAACGAAATGCGAGGCGGTGAAGAGCCTGTTGATCAACGATGCTCCGGTCTGCGCTGGCGAGGGTGTTGCCAAGGACGCCTGTATGAAGGCGTTGAAGACGGGTTCAAAGTTGCCGGTCGAACTGAAGGGCTGATGCGGATCTCGCGTCGGTATCTGTGATGAACACTGTTATCAAATGGACCGGAGCGATCCTTCTCTCGCTTTTGGCGCATGCGGGCGCGACGCAACTGTTCGAGCCGAACGAAAAACCGCTGGAGCAGGAACTGGTCGCCGGCGGGGAAGCCATGGAAGTGGCTGTTCTCGGCAATGCGTTCGAAGAAACCGTGCTGGCCGGCGACCCAACCGAGGCGATCGAACCGGAAGAACTGGAGCCCGAGCCGGTCGAGCCGGAGCCGGTGGAAGTGGCGGAGATATCGCCCGTTCCATCCGAAGTAACAGCCGAGACGCCGACGGACATTGTTCCCACCGAAGCCGATGTCATTCTCCCCGCAGAGGAAATCGTTGCGGCCACAGCCGAACAGCCGGAGATTACGGCAACCGTTGCGCCGGTGGAAACTGTTGTTCCGGAGGAAAAGCCGGACATAAAACCCGAGCCTGAAAAGAAGCCGGAACCGAAGAAGGAGCCGGACAAGGAAAAGCCAAAGAAGAAGCCTGTGCGCAAGAAAGCCGGCGATGCCGGCAAGCAGGTAGAGACGGTGACCAAGGGCCAGGCGGATGGTGTCGAAGGTGCGGTTGCCACAGCCAGTACCGGCAAAAAGGGCAAGGTTGCCCAGGCATTCGGGAATGCGGCCGAAAGCAATTATACGGGCAAGGTGCGCTTAAAGGTCCAGCGGCATTTCCGCTATCCCAAGTCGGCAGATCGTGCTGGCTTGGGTGGAACGGTGACGGTGAGGTTCAGCGTATCCGCTGGCGGTGGGGTGAGCGGCGTCAGAATCGTCAGGGGGTCCGGCTCGCCTGTGCTTGACGAGGCTGCATTAAATGCCGTTCGAAATGCTGAGCCTTTCCCCAAGATTCCCGAGGGCGCAAATCGGACCAATTGGCTTTTCGAGTTGCCGCTTCAATTCGGCCGCCGATGATCCTTGTATGCCGTTTTTCACGGGTTTGCGTTTCGTCATATCCATCGCGGCGAAACGTCTTTATATAATATGACAAAAAAACTCATCTTTATACTTTACTCTTTTTATCAAGTTAAATAGGGTTCCCGCACGATCAGCCGGACGGCCGATTCCGAAACACGCGGAGACTGACATGGGTGACAAGCGGCAGCAGCTCAAGCCGAAGCAGAAGCAAAGCCGGGAGGCAGAACCACGCAATGCGTCGGTTGCTGTCAAAACGCAGGAAGCCCGGCTGGAAGGCCGCAGCTTCCTCTATGTCGGCGGCCGCGATTGCCAGGTGGCGCATCTGCGCCAGATCGCCAGTTCCCACGGCGCTGAACTGATCCATCATGACGGGGGCCTGCGTGAGGCGGTATCGCGTATCGACAATATCCTTCCGTCGGTCGACTGCGTCTTCTGCCCGATCGACTGTATCAGCCATGATGCGTGTCTGCGGGTAAAGTCCGGCTGCAAGAAGTGGGGCAAGGCCTTCGTGCCCCTGCGCAACGGCAGCAAGTCAAGCCTCGAGCGCGCCTTCCTTGACCTGAAGGCGGCTGGCAGCGCCGCGAGCTGATCTGCCCGTCCGGGACCGGTGTCGGGACAGCCCCTATCTTCTGGAGAAAATGACATGAGCAATGAGCGTCCTGATCAGTTCATGATGATCGGATTGCACAAACTGGCCTCGCAGTTTGGCGATGGGTTGGTGCCGGAACTGTATGAGCTTCTGTCGCGCCGCGTCCAGATGGTCGAGGACAATCCGAACGTCACGGAATTTCCGGCCTGGCAGGCACGCCCGCCGGCGCGCTCCCGATTGGGACTTGCACCCGAGCCGAGAGACAATATCCTGCCGTTTCCATCCGGCTCTGCCGACACGGTGCAGATCAAAGATCAAGCTTGAGGATTTTCGCATGTATGTCGCCATGAACCGCTTCCGGATCGCGATCGGCCACGAAGCTGCGTTCGAAGAGGTCTGGAAGAACCGCGATTCCAGCCTTGCGGACAATGCAGGTTTCAAGGAGTTCAAGCTGTTGCGTGGCGATACCGTGGCTGATGAAGGCTATACGTTGTTCATCTCCAGTTCGATCTGGGAAAGCCGTGAAGCCTTTATCGCCTGGACCAAGTCTGAGAATTTCCGAGCAGCCCATAAAAGTGCCGGCGATAACCGGGCGATGTATCTCGGGCCGCCGAAATTTGAAGGTTTGTCTGTTGTCGAGGGTGCCTAAAGCAATTCCAGCAAGAGTACGCGGTGGTTTTGCCGGAATGGCTCAAAAACAGAGGTAGAGCGTTTTCGCTTTTCGCAGGAAAGCGAAGCTCAGTTTTCCTTGCGCATGAAGAATGCGCCGGCAGCGACGGAAAGCCAGCCGAGCATCATCAATACACCGCCTGCCGGTGCCGACATCGGGAATAGTCCGTGTCCGAAGAAATGGCGCGCCGTCAGATCGGCGGCGAACAGGGCGGTTCCGGCTGAAAGCAGCAAGGCTGCAATCGGCGCCGTGCGCATGACAGGCCAGGTGGCATAAAGCGCGATCAGGGCAGGGGCGTGTGCCAGGCACATCGCCGAGGCGCCGCCGAGCAGGCGGGGATCGGCGCCGTGGGATGCTGCAGCAGCACTGATGACACCGAACAGCCCCATCAAGCCTGCAATGAAAAGCGTAACTTGCCGCAACTGCCCGTTCTGCATGTCTATTCGTCCTTGTTCTGCATGTGATGGGCAAGCCGCGTCACCGGCTCCAGAATGATCGACCGCAATTGCGGATGCGACACCGTCTCGTCCAGCGCCCGGGTAAAACAGAGCAGCCATTCATCGCGTTCCTCGGCACCGATCGCCGCACCGAAATGGCGGCTTCTCAAGCGTGGATGGCCGCGCTTGTCGGTGTAGAGCGGCGGTCCACCGAGCCAGCCGGTCAAATATTCGTAGAATTTTTCTTCGCTGCCGGAAAGGTCGGCGGGGTGGATCGCCCGGCATCGGGCGGCCTCCGGCAGCGTATCCATCAATTCGTAGAAACGGTGGGTCAATGCCCGCACGGTACCGTCGCCGCCGATGGCATTGTAAAGTGTTTCCGTCTGGCCGTCCGTCATCATCGCTTCCCTGATTGGCGATAGTTCTAGCGTGGCGCGCAACGCCGTTCCAACCGTTTTTCGCCCGTTGTGCGGGCTGCGGCGATTGATCGCGTCAGCAAGGAATGTCTAATTTTCCTTGACAAACCGTCTAGACGGTATCTTATGGTTTCATGTCTATCGCTCACCACCGCCGCAAACAACCGGAACTGGTCCGCCAGCAATTGCTGGAGGTTGCCGCGCGCCTGTCGCTGGAGCAGGGAGCCGCCGGTGTAACACTTGACGCCGTGTCGCAGGCAGCCGGTGTCAGCAAGGGCGGTTTGCTGCATCATTTTCCCAACAAGATGGCGCTTCTGAACGGCCTCTTCGATGATCTCACCGGCAAGATGGAGCGGGCGATCGAGGAGGAAATGCGCAACGATCCGGTCGCCCACGGCCGGTTCACCCGCGCTTATCTGTCCGTCGTTTTCGCGTTGGGGGAGGACCCGGATGCGCAGGGCTGGCAGGTCCTGACCATAGCGCTCCTGTCGGAGCCACACCTGCGCGAGCGCTGGCGATTGTGGGTGGCGGATCATGCCGATGAATTCGTCGGCACCGACTCGTCACCGGGATGCCTTTTGGCCCGGTTTGCCGCCGACGGCCTGTGGCTGGCGGATATTCTCAAAAGCCACGATATCGACCGAGCGATGCGCCAAGCGATGCGGGCGCAACTCGTCGCACTTTCCTTGCAATAATTGGCTATCGGAGCCTCGAATGAATCCCATCATGCTTTACGCCGTGCTTGTTGGCGCCATCGTTTTTGAAGTGCTCGGTACCTCAGCCATGCAGGCCGCCCAGCACTTCAGCAAGCTGGTGCCGACGCTGATCATGGTGGTCTGCTACGCGATCGCCTTCTATCTGCTGTCCTATACGCTGCGTGTCATTCCCGTCGGCATCGCCTATGCGATCTGGAGCGGACTCGGCATCGTGCTGATCTCGCTCGCCGGTTATTTCGTCTTCGGGCAGAAGCTGGATCTGGCCGCCGTTCTGGGGCTCGGATTGATCATTGCCGGTGTCGTCGTGCTCAACGTCTTCTCCAAATCCACCTTCCACTAAACGCATCCCGTCACCAGATTTTCACTTGCAAAAGCGCCGGACGGATTCTATCGCTGGAAATTGAAAGCGGTTTCAATTTTATCAGGTGCTGATGAATGCGGCATCGAATGAAGGATCGGTTATGACCATCAAGGCAGTTGTCTGGGGCGAGAATATCCATGAACAGACCAACGAGGTCGTCCGGAGCATCTATCCGAACGGTATGCACAACACGATTGCCGCGGCGCTGAACACCGATCCGGCGATCGAGGCAACGACGGCGACATTGCAGGAGCCGGAGCATGGCCTGAGCGTCGAGCGCCTGGCCAAGACCGACGTTTTGCTCTGGTGGGGCCATAAGGATCACGGCGCGGTGTCGGACGAGGTCGTCGAGCGCGTCGCCAAGCGGGTCTGGGAAGGCATGGGCCTGATTGTCCTGCATTCCGGCCATTTCTCAAAACCGTTCAAGCGGCTGATGGGTACGCCTTGTGCGTTGAAATGGCGCGAGGCAGGCGAGCGCGAGCGGCTGTGGGTCATCAATCCACGCCATCCGATTGCAGCGGGCCTTGACGAGAATTTCGTGCTCGAGAACGAAGAAATGTACGGCGAGCAGTTTTCCGTGCCGGAACCGATGGAAACCGTGTTCATCTCCTGGTTCGCCGGCGGCGAGGTGTTCCGCTCCGGTCTTACCTGGCGCCGCGGTGCCGGCAATATCTTCTACTTCCGTCCCGGCCACGAGACCTATCCGACCTATCACGACGCCAATGTACACACCGTTCTGCGCAATTCGGTGAAGTGGGCCTACAATCCGCAGGGTACCTACAGCGCCATCCATGATGCGCCGAATGTGCCAGTCGAAAAGGCGCTGGAGCCGATCGTCGAGCGCGGCCCAAAACTGCATCAGGCCGGCGAGGAGGGGTACAAGTGATGAAGCCGATCCGTCTTCTCGTTCTCGGTACGGGCGGCATGGCCAATACCCATGCGATGAACTTCGTCACAATCGATGGCGTTGAACTCGTGGCGGCCGTCGATGTCGATCAGGTTCGGGTCGATGCGTTTGCCTTGCGCCACAAGATCGCCAAGACATTCACCTCGCTTGACGAGGCGATCGCCTGGGGCGAATTCGACGCCGTCACCAATGTGACGCCGGACAAGATCCACTATCCAACGACGCTCAAGCTCCTGGCTGCCGGCAAGCATGTGCTCTGCGAAAAGCCGCTGGCCGAGGATTATGCCAAGGCTGACGAGATGGCGGCGGCTGCGGAAAAGTCCGGTCTGGTAACGATGGTGAACCTGACCTATCGCAATGTCGCCGAAGTGCAGAAGGCCCGGCAGATGGTTCTCGCCGGCGAGATCGGCAAGGTCCGCCATATCGAGGCATCCTACCTGCAGAGCTGGCTGGTTTCCAAGGCCTGGGGCGACTGGGCAACGGAATCGCAGTGGCTCTGGCGGCTATCGACCAAGCATGGCTCCAATGGTGTACTCGGCGATGTCGGCATTCATATCCTGGATTTCGCGGGTTATGGTGCGGCAACCGACGTGGAGCATATTTTTGCCCGGTTGAAGACCTTCGACAAAGCGCCCGGCAACAGGATCGGCGAATACGATCTCGATGCCAATGACAGTTTTACCATGACGGCCGAGTTTGATAACGGCGCCATGGGCGTCATTCATGCCAGTCGCTGGGCTGTCGGTCACCTCAACGAACTGCGCCTGCGCATGCATGGCGATAAGGGCGCGATCGAGGTGATCCATACGCCGGATGGTTCGACGCTCAGGGCTTGTCTGGGCGACGATATCGAAAAGGGCATCTGGAGGGATATCGATGCCGGAACCGTGTTGACGAACTATCAGCGCTTCATCGACGCGGTGCGAGCCGGCAAGACCGTCGAGCCGGGCTTTCGCCATGCTGCCGATCTGCAGAAGGTTCTCGATCTGGCCATGGTCACCGAAAAGGAACGCCGCGAACTCGCGGTTTAAGTCTTCTTCACCGCTGCCGTCGAGTTGCGGATCACCAGTTCCACCGGCCAGACCTCGCGCAGGTTTTCGGCCGGTGTTCCCTGCAGCATTTCTAGCACCATTTCACCGATCCGCGCACCGGCCGCGCGGATCGATGATCGTGTCGTCGAGAGTGTCGGCACGAGATGGTCCGGGCTGATATAGGGAAAGACGTCGTCATGGGCGATCAGGGAAATGTCCTCGCCGACCGTCAGGCCGGCAATGCGGATCGCCCGCATGGCGCCCAGCGCCGACATCATCGATCCGGCGACGACGGCGGTTGGCCGGTCTTCGAGTTTCAGAAACCCCTGCATCAGCCGGAAGCCCATCTCGTCGGTGAATTCGCCATGTCCGCAGAGGGCTGGGTCGATGGCGACATTGCGTTCCGCCAGCGCCGTTTGATAACCTTCCTGCCGGTGTTCGGCAAAGATCCGGCCGCGATAACCGTTGAGCAGGGCGATGCGGCGATGGCCGAGGTCGAGCAGATGGCTGGTCGATTGGCGCACCGCGCCGAAATTGTCGATATCCAGCCAGCCGAAATTGCCGTCCGAATTGGTTCGCCCATGCACGATGAACGGCAGACGCAACGAATTCAGCAGGGCAATACGCGGGTCGTCGAGAAAGGGCGAATGCAGAATGACGGCATCGACGCGCTTGCTGGCGGCAAGGCGGCGATAAGTGGCCAATTCCGCCTCGGGCGAATCCACCGTCGAGACGAGAATGTCGATCTCCTCCTGCTGCAGCCGTCCGCCGAGTCCGCCCATGAACTCGCTGGTGTGCGGCCCGAATTCGCCGCCGCCCTTCAGCACGATGCCGATGGCGCCGACCCGGCCGGTCGCAAGTCCAAGCGCGCTGGTATTTGGCCGGTAGCCATATTCAAGCGCTGCCTTCAGCACCCGTTCGCGGGTTGCCTGCTTGACCTCCGGATAGCCGCTCAAGGCGCGGCTGACCGTCGTCTGAGACAGCTCGAGCCGGTTTGCGAACTCCTTGAGGTTCATGCGGATATCCCTGTTGTCTGTTGCTCCAGTTTAAGACGCATCATGGCTGCGGCAAGGGGGCTACGCCAGGCACGCCCTCGCGAATCCGGTTGGAGAAGTCGGGGGCGTTGTCTGCCGCCTGCGCGCGCTTGCTGATGGCGCCGCCGCTCTCGAGCTGTTCCAGCGTAAAGCCGGGGGTGAAGCCATTTACGCCGATGATGTAGGAAGGCAGGTAGCCGGAAAGGATCAGCCGGTAATCCAGCGGCAGTGCGCCGGAAGCGATATGATTGATCATGGCGAAAACGATCGTCGTGCAGTTGGCGGTGATCGTGTTGTAATATTGCGGGGTCTCGTTGAGGCCGTTGGCTATATCGACATAGGACAGGAAAAGCGACCGCATCGCCGGCTTTGGAATGTTGAGGCGGTAGAGATAGACGTCTTCCTTTCGGACATTGGTCCGCACCCTGACGATATCGCGCTCATCGGCGGCAATGACGCTCATTTCGAACTGTTTGAAGAACCCGCCGATCTCCGAAAAACTCTCCGTCCGTTCCTTGCGGATTTCCACCGAAAACGTGACGAACTGGCCATCTTCGAAACCGAAGGAGACCAGCGTATGGGCAATCGCCGGACTTGACCAATAGGACAGGAGCAGATCGACGGAGGCAAGCTTGTCGAGATCATAGGTGCGGTTTTCCCAGCGCGCGGTGTAATCCGTCGATGTCCGCCAGTCGAAATTGCGGACATTGGCAAGGGTGACCTCGGGGCCGTTGACGACGCCCGCAACGATATGGGCGACCTCGTCTGCCCAGTCGCGGCTGTTGCTGGCCGGAATGGCGTTCCACCAGAACAGCAGAGCGGCGATCAGTAGCGGATAGAGCAGGGATGCAAGGCGCGGATGCCAGCGCAGATAGGCGTAGAGTGCGAATAGCGAAACGGCGGCCCAAAGCGCTGCGATGAGTATTCTCACAGGAGCCGTGCCGGGCGCCTGATAGAAGAGCGCCATCGCACCCCAGACTGCAAAACCGAGAATGGCGAGGGTCGAAATCACCCGGATGATGAAGCTCAAGAGGTGAAAGCGGGGGCGCTGAACAGGTTCGCTCATTGCGAGCCAACCATCATGGAGACCTGCGTTGCAAGCCCTTTGTGCCATTTCATGTCCATGACAGCCCCCTTCGTTTCCCTGTCCTGCAATGCCAGATTTTCCCGCAAACAGACATCATTTTTTTGTTTTTCCGCATTTTCCGGCGATACAAGCGCGCATGTCAGCGTTTTCTGCGGTGGCGACAGCCTCACCGGATGCGAGCAGTTAAGCTGTTATACCACCATTGTTTTTTGCCTGTTGAATTTTGCAAGAGCCGCATTGTTATTTGTCATATGTTTGAATAGCATCGCGTTCTTGACCAATCGGACAAAAATTGGCTGACGCCGATAGATCTATCAGGCAGGACGGGATTTTTTGAATGCAGGCGGTTTTCGACGGCCACAATGATGTATTGCTGAGACTGTGGAGCAATGCCAAGACTGGCGCTGATCCGGTCATCGAGTTTTCCCAGGGAACGACGGAAGGTCATATCGACGGTCCACGCGCCCGGAAGGGTAGCCTCATCGGCGGATTGTCGGCGATCTATATCCCGTCCGATCACCTCGTCCTGAAGGCGCCCGACGAAAACGGTCATTATGCGACCGAGCTGTCCGAGCCATTGGAGCGGCAGCCGTCTCTCGACATCGCGCTGGAATTCGCCGCCATTGCGCTCCGGCTTGATCGTGCTGGTGCCTGGAAGCTTTGCCGTTCGACTGCCGATATTCGCGCGGCGATGGAAAACGACGTCTTTGCCGCCGTGCTGCATATGGAAGGCTGCGAGGCGATCGGTGCCGATCTCACCGCGCTCGAGACATTCTATGCTGCCGGATTACGTTCGCTTGGTCCCGTGTGGAGCCGTAACAATATTTTTGGCCACGGCGTGCCGTTTGCCTTTCCGATGGGGCCGGACACCGGGCCGGGCCTGACCGATGCCGGTTTTGATCTGGTGCGCGAATGCAATCGTCTCGGCATTCTCATCGATCTCGCTCATATCACGGAAAAAGGCTTCTGGGACGTGGCGAAAACCACCGACCAGCCACTGATCGCCAGCCATTCCAACGCTCATTCCTTGACCGCCGTTGCCCGCAACCTGACGGATCGTCAGCTGGATGCGATCCGTGACAGCAAGGGGCTGGCAGGACTGAACTACGCGACGACCATGCTGCGGCCCGACGGGCTGGAAAATGCCGATACGCCGATCTCCGATATGGTCCGCCATATCGACTATATGGTCGAGCGCATGGGCATCGATTGCGTGGCGCTTGGATCCGATTTTGACGGCGCAACCATTCCGGAAGGCGTGACCGATGCGGCTGGCAACCAGAACCTGATTGCTGCCCTCAGGGACGCCGGATATGGTGACGCTGAACTGACAAAAATATGCCGGGAAAACTGGTTGAGGGTTTTGGCTCAGGCCTGGCACGAAGCCGCTTGAACCAAAAAGAGAAGGCCCATCGCGGGCTTAAAAAAGGGAACAGAGAGATGATGCATTCACTGAACAAGCATGTCCGCATGTTGACGGCCGGCGCCGCCATGTCGCTGATCTTGATGGCAGGTGCGCCCGCATTCGCCGAAACACCGGCCGATACGCTGGTCGAAGGCTGGGCGATCGACGACATCATCACCATGGATCCGGGCGAAGCGTTCGAACTGTCGACCGCCGAAGTCACCGCCAATACCTATAGCTATCTCGTCCGCCTCGATATCAACGACACGTCGAAGGTCGTCGGCGATCTCGCCGAAAGCTGGACCGTTTCCGATGATGGCCTGACCTACACGTTCAAGCTGAAGCCCGACACGAAGTTTGCCTCCGGCAACCCGGTAACGGCAGAGGATGTGGCTTACTCCATCGAACGCGTCGTCAAGCTCGACAAGAGCCCGGCCTTCATCCTCACCCAGTTCGGCCTGACCGGTGACAACGTTACAGAAAAGGCCAAGGCGACGGACGCCGGTACGTTCACGTTCACCGTCGACAAGGCCTACGCACCGAGCTTCGTGCTTAACTGCCTGACCGCTACCGTCGGTGCCGTCGTCGACAAGAAGCTCGTACTTGAGCACGTCGCTGCCGTGACGCCATCGGCCGAATACAAGTATGACAACGATTTCGGCAATGAATGGCTGAAGACCAACTATGCCGGTTCGGGTGCCTTCAAGCTGCGCGAATGGCGCGCCAACGAAGTCGTGGTCATGGAACGCAACGACAATTATTACGGTGAAAAGACGCCGCTCGCGCGCGTCATCTACCGCCACATGAAGGAAAGCTCCGGCCAGCGCCTGGCGCTGGAAGCCGGCGACATCGACGTGGCGCGCAATCTCGAGCCGGGCGATTTCGACGCCGTTTCGAAGAATGCCGAGCTTGCCACCACCAACGCCCCGAAGGGCACCGTTTATTACTTCAGCCTCAACCAGAAGAATGCCAACCTGGCCAAGCCGGAAGTGGCAGAAGCCTTCAAATATCTGGTCGACTATGATGCGATCGGCTCGACCCTGATCAAGGGCATCGGCGAAATCCACCAAACCTTCCTGCCGAAGGGCGTTCTGGGCGAACTGCCGGAAAATCCTTACAAGCTCGACGTCGCCAAGGCCAAGGAACTGTTGGCCAAGGCCGGTCTTGCCGATGGTTTCACGGTGACGATGGACGTGCGCAACACCCAGCCGATCACGGGTATTGCCGAATCCATCCAGCAGACGCTGGCTCAGGCCAACATCAAGATGGAAATCGTCCCCGGGGACGGCAAGCAGACGCTGACCAAGTACCGCGCCCGCACGCATGACATCTATATCGGCCAGTGGGGTCAGGATTACTTCGATCCGAACTCGAACGCCGAAACCTTTACCGTCAACCCGGACAATTCCGACGAAGGCAAGAACAAGACGCTCGCCTGGCGCAACGCCTGGGATGTTCCTGCAGAGTGGACAGCGGAGAGCAAGGCTGCGCTCCTCGAAAAGGACGCAACCAAGCGCGCCGACATGTACAAGGACCTGCAGAAGAAGGTGCTTGAGAAGAGCCCGTTCGTGGTGATCTTCCAGCAGACGGAAGTCGCTGGTGCCCGCGCCAACGTGAAGGGCTTCAAGCTCGGTCCGAGCTTCGACACCAATTACGTCTTCACGGTCTCCAAGGACTGATCCGGGGATAACTGGTGACCTCTCCCGAAACATCGCAAGTGGCCGGGCGCAAACGCGCCCGTGCCAACGGCTGGGCCAAGAGCATCCTGCGCTTCCTGGTCATCATCGTCACGACCTATCTTGGCCTTCTGGCCGTGACCTTTTTCATCGGCCGCGTCATCCCGATCGATCCGGTGCTTGCCGTTCTCGGCGACCGGGCGCCGGCGCATGTCGTCGAGCGAACCCGCGAACTGATGGGCTTCAACAAGCCGCTCTATGAACAGTTCTATATCTATGTGCGCGACGCGCTGACCGGCAATTTCGGCACATCGGTGCTGACAACCAATCCGGTCATGGCCGATATTCGCCGCGTCTTCCCCGCAACGCTTGAGCTTGCGACGCTCGGCACCATCATCGGCAGCCTGATCGGCGTGCCGCTTGGTGTGCTCGCCGCCGTCAAGCGCGGCTCGATCGCCGACCAGATCGTCCGTGTCGTCGGGCTCGTCGGCTATTCCGTGCCGATCTTCTGGCTGGCGCTGCTGTCGCTGCTGTTCTTCTATGCCAAGCTGCGCTGGGTCGCCTATCCGGGCCGTATTGATATCGTCTACGAATACAGTTTCACGCCGATTACCGGTCTTTATCTGCTGGATTCGCTCTGGCAGGGGCAGTGGGACGTGTTCCGCGATGTCTTCCGCCACATCATCCTGCCGGCCAGCCTGCTCGGTTATTTCTCGCTTGCCTATATCAGCCGCATGACCCGCAGCTTCATGCTCAACGAACTCGGCCAGGAGTATATCGTTGCGGCACGCGCCAAGGGGCTGTCGGAAACCCGGATCATCTGGGGCCACGCGCTTCGCAATGCGGCGGTGCCGCTGGTGACGGTGATTGCGTTGTCCTATGCCGGGCTTCTCGAAGGTTCGGTGCTGACCGAGACGGTGTTTGCATGGCCGGGCCTTGGGCTCTACATCACCAACTCGCTGCAGAATGCCGACATGAACGCGGTTCTAGGCGGCACCATTGTCATCGGTTCCGTCTTCATCGCCATCAATATCCTGTCTGATCTTCTCTACCGGACACTTGACCCGAGGACGCGCGCGCGATGAGCCAGTCCAGCCTCCAAACCACTCCCATGACCCGGCGCCAATGGCTGATGTCCGACAGGCCGCAATCGCGCCTGCAGGCGCGTCTTGGCCGGGCCTACATGACCTGGCAGCGGTTCTCCGCCAACAAGCTTGCCGTTGCCGGTCTCTGCATCATCCTGTTGCTCATTCTCGTTGCGATCTTTGCTGACGTCCTGGCACCGCACTCGCCTGTCATCGGTGACCTCGGCGGCGCGCGGCTTTTGCCGCCGGGAAGCCCAGGCTATCTGCTTGGCACCGACGATCAGGGCCGGGATATCCTCTCGCGCCTGCTGCACGGATCGCGGCTGACGCTGCTGGTGATCGTGCTGGTGGCGATCATCGCAGCCCCCATCGGCCTTCTGGTCGGCGCCATCTCCGGTTATGCCGGCGGCTGGGTCGATGCCGTCTTGATGCGCATCACCGACATCTTCCTCGCGTTTCCGAAACTGGTTCTGGCGCTTGCCTTTGTCGCCGCCATGGGACCGGGTATCCAGAATGCCATCATCGCGATCGCCATTACGTCCTGGCCGCCCTATGCGCGTATCGCCCGGGCCGAAACGCTGAGCGTGCGCAATTCCGATTATATCGCTGCGGTCCGGCTGATGGGGGCGTCGCCGTTCCGCATCGTGCTGCGGCATGTCATGCCGATGTGCACGTCGTCGCTGATCGTGCGTGTCACGCTCGATATGGCCGGTATCATCCTGACCGCTGCCGGTCTCGGCTTCCTTGGCCTCGGTGCCCAGCCGCCGTTGCCGGAATGGGGCGCGATGATCGCGTCCGGCCGCCGCTTCATTCTCGACCAGTGGTGGGTTGCCACCATGCCCGGCATCGCCATCCTGATCGTCAGCCTCGGCTTCAATCTGCTGGGCGATGGCCTGCGCGACGCGCTTGACCCACGGGAGAGCGGCCAATGAGCACGATGCTGACGGTCGATGATCTCAGGGTCTCGTTTCCCACCCGCACCGGTGTGATCGAAGCCGTGCGCGGCGTGTCGTTCACGCTTGGCCGCGAACGGCTGGGCATTGTCGGCGAAAGCGGCTCGGGAAAATCGCAGACGGGCAGGGCGATCATGGGCCTGACGCCGGCGCATGCGAAGATTTCGGCGAAGACGTTGAATTTCGACGGTATCGATCTTTTGACTGCTCCGCCAAAGGTCCGCCGAAACCTGCGCGGCAGCCGCGTCGCGATGATCCTGCAGGACCCGAAATATTCGCTCAACCCGGTGATGAGCATCGGCCGCCAGATTGTCGAGACGCTGCGCACGCATGAAAATGTCAGCAAGCGTGAGGCCCGCGACCGGGCTATCGCCATGCTGGAAGCCGTACAGATCCGCGATGCAGGCCGTGTCTTCGATCTTCATCCGCACGAGGTGTCGGGCGGCATGGGCCAGCGGGCGATGATCGCCATGATGCTGATTGCCGGTCCGGAACTGCTGGTTGCCGACGAGCCGACCTCGGCGCTCGATGTGACGGTGCAGCTCGAAGTGCTCGGCATTCTCGATAAACTCGTTGCCGAGCGCGGCATGGGCCTGATCTTCATCTCGCATGACCTGCGGCTGGTTTCGTCCTTCTGCGACCGCGTCATCGTCATGTATGCCGGCAAGATCGTCGAGGAACTGGCGGCGTCTGATCTGGGCAATGCGAAACATCCCTATACCCAAGGCTTGCTCAACTGCATGCCGACGCTCGGCACCGACAGGCATCCGCTGCCGGTCCTCGACCGCCAGCCGGAGTGGGCGCTATGACCGCGATCGTTTCCGCCGAAAACCTCACCGTCGCCTATGACGATTTTCTGGCGCTTGATGCTGTCAGCATCGATGTCGCCCCGGGCGAATCCTTCGGTCTCGTCGGTGAATCCGGCTCCGGAAAATCGACGCTTTTGCGCGCCGTCGCCGGGCTTTCGCCGGTGGCTTCCGGCCGCATCATGCTCGATGGCAAGCCACTGGATGCCAAGCGCCGCGACAAGGCGTTCTATCGCCAGGTGCAGATGGTGTTCCAGGACCCCTACGGTTCGCTGCATCCGCGCCAGACGGTTGACCGGCTGTTGCAGGAGCCGCTGGCCGTTCACGGTATTGCCGGCGCCGAAAAGCGCATTTTGCGGGCGCTCGACGAAGTTGGTCTCGGCTCGTCGTTCCGCTTCCGCTATTCGCACCAGCTCTCCGGCGGTCAGAGGCAGCGTATCGCCATTGCAAGGGCGTTGATCATCGAACCGCAGATCATGCTGCTTGACGAGCCGACCTCTGCTCTTGATGCCTCGGTTCAGGCCGAAGTCCTCAACTTGCTTGAACAGGTTCGCCGCGATCGCAAGCTCACCTATATCATGGTCAGCCACGACCTCGGCGTCGTCACCCATATGTGCGAACGGCTGGCTGTGATGAAGGGCGGCAAGGTCGTCGAGCGGCTGTCGTCGGCCGATCTCGTGGCTGGCCGCCTGAAAGAGGATTACACCAAGAACCTGATGGTGGCGAGCAAGGGGTTCGTGCGGGCCGCAAGCATGGCGTGAAGCTGGTAGCGGCACGAGGCGCGCCGGTTTCCTGATTTCTCTGCGCTGACTGTGGCTGTGTTGCGCTCGATCTGATCCGTCTTGCGTCGTCTATTAGAAAAGAGCAATATACGAGTGCTGGGACATGGTTCACCTTGGAGGGGTGTGTCATGAACGATATGAGCCTCATGAATTTGCAAGCCGGAAAAACGACCGTAACCGCGGGGGCCATCGAGGCTTTCGCGTGGCAGCAGCGCGGCGACGTGCTGGATGCCGCCGACCCATCCTATGACGAAGTGCGGGCCATCTGGAATGGCATGATTGACCGTAAACCGGCGCTGATCGTGCGCTGCGCCGGCGCTGCGGACGTTGTTCGGGCCGTACGCTTTGCCCGTGACAACCAGCTTCTTGTCGCGGTGCGCGGCGGCGGCCACAACATTGCCGGCAACGCGGTCTGTGACGGTGGCCTGATGATCGACCTCTCACCGATGACATCCGTGCGTGTCGATGCCGCGGCAAAGCGGGCCTGGGTCGAGCCCGGGGCGACGCTGGCCGATGTCGATAGCGAAACCCAGTCCTTCGGGCTGGCGGTGCCAACCGGCATCAACTCGACGACGGGCATCGCCGGACTGACACTCGGCGGTGGCTTCGGCTGGATCACCCGCAAGTTCGGCCTGACGATCGACAGTCTTATGTCCGCTGATGTGGTGACGGCAGACGGCAATCTGGTACGCGCCAGCGCGACGGAAAACAGCGACCTGTTCTGGGCATTGAGAGGTGGCGGCGGCAATTTCGGCATCGTCACGGCGTTCGAATTCAAGCTCCATGATCTTGGGCCGCAGGTGACAGCCGGCCTCGTCGTCCATCCATTCGAGGATGCGAAAACCGTGCTCGAACAATACCGGCAAGCGCTCGAAACTGCGCCGGACGAACTGACCTGCTGGGTCGTCATGCGGCAGGCGCCACCGTTGCCATTTTTGCCTGCGGAGTGGCACGGCAAGGAAGTGCTGGTTCTCGCGATGTGCTATTGCGGCGATGCCGCTTCCGCCGAAGCGGCCACGGCAAAGCTGCGTTCCATCGGCAAGCCGATCGCCGATGTCGTCGGCCCCAGTCCGTTTGCCGGCTGGCAGCAGGCATTTGATCCGCTGTTGACGCCCGGTGCCCGCAATTACTGGAAGAGCCACGATTTCATCGAACTGTCCGATGCGGCGATCGCCATCCTGCTCGATGCCGTCCGTAAGCTGCCGGGACCGGAATGCGAGATTTTTATCGCCCATGTCGGCGGCGCCGCGGGCCGTATAGCAGCAGAGGCCACCGCTTTCCCGCAGCGGAGTTCGCATTTCGTCATGAATGTGCACGCCCGCTGGCGCGAACCGGCGATGGATGCCGCCTGCATCGGTTGGGCGCGCCAACTCTTCGAGGCTGCCAAACCCCATTCCGTCGGAACGGCCTATATCAACTTCATGCCCGAAGACGAAGGCGACCGCGTCGCCGCTGCCTATGGCGGCAACTATCAGCGGCTCGGAGAGGTCAAACGCCGGTACGATCCCGACAATCTGTTCCGGATGAACCAGAATGTGAAGCCGGGTTAAGGCTGGTTCGGGGATTCCGTTGGAAAATGGTAGTTGGTGCACCCGACTGGATTCGAACCAGTGACCTCTGCCTTCGGAGGGCAGCACTCTATCCAGCTGAGCTACGGGTGCATCCGCGACGGCAAGGCGTCGAAGCAGGCTGTGACCGGTTCATAGCCTAGGACAGGCGGCGCATCAATGGTGAAAGCGTCCCGGTGGAAGGAAATTGCTGTTCGTTGAGAATGGTCCGGTTTGCAATTGCTGCCAGAGCGGAGGGGCGGGCACGACGGGCAATGAATGGGCGAAAAAAATGCCGCGCTTTGGAGGCGCGGCATTGTTCTTTCAGGTAATCAGACCGCCTAGGCCGTCTGCATCGCACCGGGGCCGGGAATGGCCTTCGGCGGGACTTTGCCGAGGATGATCATCCCCAGCACCTCGTCCTTGGTGACGTCCTCGGTGCGGGCATGGCCCACCACCTGGCCGTTCTTCATCACCGAGACGCGGTCGGCGAGGTCGAAGACATCGTGGATGTCGTGGCTGATCAGGAAGATGCCGATGCCTTCGCGCTTCAGCTGCTTGATCAGTTCGCCGACCTGCGCCGTTTCCTGGGGACCCAACGCTGCTGTCGGCTCGTCCATGATCAGGATGCGGGCGTCGAACAGGATGGCGCGGGCGATGGCGACCGACTGGCGTTGACCGCCCGAGAGCGCCTTGACCGGTTCCTTGAAGCGGCGGAAGTTCGGGTTGAGCCGTCCCATCACTTCGCGGGCCTTGGCTTCCATCGCGACGTCGTCGAGCGTGCCCCAGGGGGTGCGCAGCTCGCGGCCGAGATAGAGGTTGGCGGCGGCATCGACATTGTCGGCGACGGCGAGCGTCTGGTAGATCGTCTCGATGCCGTAGCCCTTGGCGTCACGCGGATTGTTGATCTGCACCGGATCGCCATTGATCAGGATTTCGCCGGCATCACGTTTGTAGGCGCCGGAGAGGATCTTGATCAGGGTCGACTTGCCGGCGCCGTTGTGGCCGAGCAGAGCCACGACTTCGCCCGGATAGAGATCGACCGAGGCATTGTCGACGGCGTGGATACCGCCGAAGGAGATGGAAATGTTCTTCATTTCCACCAGCGGAGTGCGTTGTTCCGTCATTGTCGTACTCCTTTACTTGGCCCGGCCGCGATAAACGGTATCCAGCCAGACGGCCATGACCAGCACGATGCCGATGACGATGCTCTGCAGTGGCGTATCGATGCGCAACAGCACCATGCCGGACTGCAGCGATTGCATGACGATCGCACCGAGAACGGCGCCTGAGATCGTGCCCATGCCGCCGGCAAGCGACGTGCCGCCGATGACTGCGGCAGCGATCGTGTACAGTTCGTCGAGCGTGCCTTGCGCATTGGTCGCTGCGTTCAGGCGGGCGGTCGAAATGGCAGCGGCGATGGCGCAGAGTGCCCCCATCAGTGCGAAGATGCGCACCGTCACCCAGCGGGTCTTGATGCCCGCGAGTTCGGCTGCTTCAGGGTTGCCGCCGATCGCAAAGACATAGCGGCCAAAGCGGGTGCGGGTGGTGAGGAAGCTCATGGCGATGGCGATGCCGACGGCCATCAGCACCGGAATGGCGATGCCGAGCGGGATCTGCAAGCCACCGTCTGGCCAGGGGATGTTGTTGGCCTCGGCATATTTCTTGGCAAGGTTGACCGGCATGTAATAGCTGTTCAGCACCCAGACGGCGGCCAGCACCATCAGGCAACCGACCGTGGAGAGGAAATACTCCGCCCACATCGGCCGCAGCGGAAAGCCGAAGCGCTTGCGCTGTTTGCGCGAGTTGATGATCGAAGCGACGATGATGACGCAGGCGATGACGCCGACGACCCAGCTGGCCGTCGCACCGATCGATCCTTCGGCACCGCCGCCCATCAGGCGGAAGGTCGAGTCCATCGGGGCAACGGTTGCGCCGGAAATGACGAGGAAGGCCGCCGCGCGCCAGATCAGCAGACCGCCGAGCGTGACGATGAAAGCGGGAACGTTGAGAAAGGCGATGATGATGCCCTGGAAGGCGCCGATTGCAGTTCCAAGGGCGATGCCGACCGTCAAGGCGATGATCCAGGTGGCCGGGTTGTCGAAACCGATCAGCGGCGGCAGGATTTTTGCCTGGGTGATCGCCATGATCATGCCGACGAAGCCGAGGATCGAGCCGACCGACAGGTCGATATTGCGGGTGACGATGACGAGCACCATGCCCGTTGCCATGACCGAGACCGACGCAGCCTGGACCGTCAGGTTCCACAGGTTGCGCGGCGTCAGGAAAAGCCCGCCGGTAAAATATTGAAAGCCGAGCCAGATGCACATCAGCGCTGCGATCATCCCGAGAAGCCGGGTATCGATCTCGGTCGCCTGCAGGAAGCGCTGCAGGGCGTTCCCGTGTGTCTGGCGCACGCTGTTGGAAGGCGTGGCAATGGTGGTATTCGCCATTTCCTGATTACTCCCCCTTTATTCTTGTCTTAAAAAGTACCGCACATCGGAGAAGCGCCGCAACGTGGTCGCTGCGGCGCTGGTGACGGGACTTTATCTGCCCATGTTCAGATCGGATCAGTTGCAGACCGCAACGGTTCCGGCCTTGACGCCCTGGCAGGTTTCTTCCTTGGAAATCCAGCCGGCGTCGATGACGACGTTCAGATTGTCCTTGGTGATCGGCTGCGGTGCGATGAAGAAGGACTGCATTTCGACGCCCTTCGGTCCGCCGGCAAACTTGACCGTGCCGGGGATCGCGTCCATGGCAGCACCACCGGCAAGCGCTACGGCGATTTCGCCGGCCTTCTTGCCGAGTTCGCGGCTATCCTTCCAGACGGATACCGTCTGGGTGCCAAGCGCTACGCGGTTGAGGGCAGCCTTGTCGCCATCCTGGCCCGAAACCGGAACCGAGCCAGCGAGGCCCTGGGCTTCGAGAGCTGCAACAACGCCGCCGGCCATGCCGTCGTTCGAGGAGACGACACCGTCGACCTTGTTGTCGTTGGCGGTCAGGAACTGCTCCATGTTCTTCTGGGCAACTTCAGGCTTCCAGCCGTCGGTGTAGGCTTCGCCGACATTCTTGATCTTGCCGGCGTCCATGGCGGCCTTCAGCACTTCCATCTGCCCGGAGAACAGGAAGTCAGCGTTCGGGTCCGTCGATGCGCCCTTGATGAAGACGTAGTTGCCTTCCGGCTTGACCTTGAACACTTCGGCAGCCTGCATACGGCCGACTTCCTTGTTGTCGAAGGTGATGTAGTAAGCAGCCGGATTTTCGATCAGGCGGTCGTAACCGACGACCGGAATGCCTTCAGCGGCGGCCTTTTCGATGGCCGGGCCGATGGCTTCCGAATCCTGCGCCAGAACGATGATGGCGTTGGCGCCCTGTGCGATCAGCGACTCGATGTCGGTCAGCTGCTTTGCTGCGGATGCCTGGGCATCAGCGGAGATGTATTTGTCGCCGGATGCTTCGAGGGCTGCCTTGATGGCGGCTTCGTCGGTCTTCCAGCGCTCTTCCTGGAAATTCGACCAGGAAACGCCGACGACCAGATCCTTGGCCATGGCTGCAGTGTGCAGGGATACGATGATGGCAGCGCCTGCCATCAGTGTCAAAACTGATTTCATGAAGTCCTCCCAAGTGACCGCTGGCCGTCCGCGCGAACCTCCCGCACGGCCCCCGGCCAGCAAATTTGCCTGTCGCCAGCTCCAAAAGAGTTTTTTCTCGACAGTCGAGAAAATAGATGTCAGAGATTTTCGGGGCTGTCAACAACGCTTTGAACAAGGCCGTTTGACATCGGGCAGATGCTTTGGGAGGAGCATGTGTTTGTGGGATTCGTGAATAACAGGGATGCGCAATGCTGAGTAAGTCGAGCACCGAACTGGTGCGTCAGCAAAATAGCGCGCTCGTGCTTGCAACGTTGCGGCGCCTGGGGCCGCTCTCCCACACGGACATATCCGAACATACCGGGCTGGCCTCTGCGACGGTTTCGGCGATCACCGCGGAGCTCGAGCGGGCAGGGGTTATCGAGAAGGCCGAACAGCAGGCGCCTTCGGGACGCGGGCGGCCGCGCGTGCTGTTTGCGCAGCGGCGGGACAGCGGCTTTCTCATTGCCGTACGCATCTCTTCGGATGTCGTGCAATATTCGCTGGTCGATTATTCCGGCCGGCTGATCGACCGTTTCGAGGAGCCGCGCAATCATAAGGTCGCGGGCACGCAATCCTTTGCCGAGGGCTTTCTCGACGCGCTGGCCCGCCTCATTCACCGGTCGCAACTCGACAAGGCGCAAATCCTTGCCGTCTCGATTTCCAGCAAGGGCACGGTCGATGCGGATGGCAAGCGGCTGTTGTGGTCGCCGGTCTTTGGCGGCGAGCAGATCGATTTCGTATCGCTGCTGCAGCCGGAATGGCGCGCCAAGGTCACCTTGAACAACGAGACGCTTCTGGTTGCGCAGGCCTTGGGGATGAAGGCGGATGCGAGCGAGGCCGGGTCTTTTCGCGCCCTTGCCGCCTTGTCGCTTGGCCACAGCATCGGCCTTGGCGTTGCCCGTAAGGATAGGTTCGGCGAACTCGAGGTGACGGCACCCAATTTCGGCCACATGCTGCATGCGGCCAATGGCTGCCTGTGCCGCTGCGGCTCCTTCGGCTGCATCGAGGCGTCGGCGGGGTTTTATGGAATTCTGCGCACCGCCTTCGAAGTGCCGCCCGATACGATCCCGGCCAAGTTCGTGCCGCTGGCGGAAATGGACAAGATCGCCACAAGTGCGCGCCAGGGAAACCGGATGGCGGGTTATGCCTTCCGTCAGGCCGGCATTGCGCTCGGCAACGGCCTGTCCCGGTTGCTCAGCCTCTACGATCGCATGCCGATCTCCATCACCGGACCCGGAACGCGCTACTTCGACCTCCTGCAGCGGGGTATCGATGAGGGGTTGGAGCAGTCGCATGAGGTTCGCCTGCAGGGTAAACCGGAGATTTCGGTGATATTCGACGAACAGAGGCTGGTTTTTGATGGTCATCTGGATCGGGCCTTGACCGACATGGATCATGATATCGCCGCCTTCAGACCGCTTCCGCCGCCGATAGAGCAGGCTTGATACAAGAAAGGCCGGGCGAACCCGGCCTTTCTGACTTCAACGTATCGATCAGGCGTCGATGCGGATCTGACGTTTTTCCGTCACGGACTTCAGGGCTGCATCAGCCAGCGCCAGCGCCGCGAGGCCGTCAGCGCCCGAAGGCGTGATCTTTGTGCCCTTTTCGATCGCGGAAATGAAGCCGGCGATCTCGTTGGCATAGGCTTCGGTATAGCGGGTCATGAAGAAATCGTGCAGCGGCGGACGGGTGTAGCCGTCGCCATTGGCGATCTCGATCGAGACGGCGCGCTGGTTTTCCGCCGAGACGACACCCTTCGAGCCGTGCACTTCGATGCGCTGGTCGTAGCCATAGGTGGCGCGGCGGGAGTTGGAGATGATCGCCTGCTTGCCGGATGCGGTTTCCAGGATGACCGAGACGCTGTCGTAGTCGCCGGCCTTGCCGATTTCCGGATCGACCAGAACGGCCGCATGGGCGGTGACGGCGACCGGTTCTTCGCCGAGCAGGAAGCGCGCCATGTCGAAATCGTGGATGGTCATGTCGCGGAAGATACCGCCGGAACGCTTGATGTAATCGACCGGCGGGGCGCCGGGATCGCGGGAAATGATCGTGACCATTTCGACATCGCCGATCTTGCCATCGTCGATCGCCTTGCGCACGGCCATGAAATGCGGGTCGAAGCGGCGGTTGAAGCCAACCATCAGTTTGCCCTTGGTCTCTTCGACAACCTTGATGCACTCGCGCACGCGGCCGACGTCGAGATCAACAGGCTTTTCGCAGAAGATCGCCTTGCCGGCACGGGCGAAACGCTCGATCAGGTCGGCATGGGTGTCGGTCGGGGTGCAGATGACGACAGCGTCGATATCCGCGGACTTTTCGATCTCTTCGATGGTGCGGACCGCGCATCCGTACTGCTTGGCGATCGCGTTGGCTGCCTCGGGAAACGCGTCGGCGACGGCGACGAGGACGGCATCCGGATTGCCGCTGACGGCTTTGGCATGGACCTTGCCGATACGGCCGGCGCCGAGAAGACCAAATCTGACGGTCATGTTCATCTCTTTTTGACGAGCGGCAAACTGCCGCGAAGGGACGGGGTGATGACGCTCACTCCGGACAGGCGTTGCGGAAGACAGGTCCGCGCTGATGCTTTCAAGGTTGTTTCAGGCGTCGGCCGGCCCTGTATAGCGGGCAGGTGCAATCTCTCTCCCTGTTCTTTTCCATTCTGGGCGCATACCGCATATCTCCTCCGGTACACGCGAAAATCAGAATGAAAACGTAACGAACTTAATTTTCGGAATTTTTATTCTATTTACGCCGTCGCCGTCAAGCTGTTAAACCGTCCGGCCCCTTGCGGCAAATGTCCTTTTGGCCATAAAGCTGTGACCTTGTGATGTAAGGCCTTCAGGGCCGGAAAATTTCCAAGGACAGTTTGCATGATGAAGTTCATCGACCCGGATCATCCGTTCTACAAGCCGCTTTGGGTCCGGCTGTTGATCGTGGCGCTCTGCTGTGTCTGGACTGCCGTCGAATTCTGGAACGGCGCCGATACCTGGGGAATGATTTTCCTTGCGGTGTCTGCCTATACGGCCTGCGTCCTGCTCATCTTCTTCAAGCCGAAGACCGAGGCCGCTGAGGAGGCAAAGACCGACGATCCGGCCTGATCATCACCGCCGCTGCATCAGTCGTAACTGCCGCTGCGCCTCGTCGATCAGCATGTTGGCGATCTTCATCCGGATGGTCGCGTTGGCGCGGAAGTCCTGGTGGTGCCGGTCGGGATGGTTTTCGGCAGCGAAACGCCGGCGCTTGTCGGTGAGTGTCTGCGGCGTTTCCATCTCGGTTAGCGCCAAGTCGGCAGCGATCTGTTCCGGCTGAACCCGGCCCAGATGATCCGGCATGACGGGCCTGGGCACAGGTTTGGGTGGCGCCAGCATCTCGTCGCTGGCCGTGTCGAAATAGGCGCGCTGCACCGCGCTGCTGTCTGCCATCCCGGATGCGGCAAGATTACCGACGAAGCCGCCGTTGAGGCCACGGATATTGGCATGTGCTGCCTGCTCGTCCTCAGCAGCGCCTTCCTCGTTTTCTTCCGTTTTCAGCCGTTCCAGAACGGACTGGAACACCGACATTCCGAACATGCGCGTCTTCCCGTTTTCCCGTCTTAGAGCATGGCAAGGTTTTGCGGGCCTGATCAGGCGGAGCTCTGCTTGAGGATCAGGTCATAGAGCAGCTTGGCACTTGGCGGCAGGGCGCGGCCGCGGGCGGTGATCAGGCTGTAGGGCCTGATCTTGATGTCGAAGTCTGTCGGAAGGACGCGGATTTCGCCCGCCTGGCTGCCGCTTCCGGCAATCAGCGTGGCCACGTCGCGGGCGACAGGAGCGACGGCATTGGTGTGGCGGACGATGGAGACCGTGAGGATCGTCGACGATGTGTTGATGATGGTGGCGGGCAGGGGCGTGCCGGCTGACAGGAAACTGTCTTCGACGGCGCGCCGCAGAAGCGTTCCGGATGGCTGGAAGACCCAGTCATAACCCGGCAGATCGGCAGAGCTGATGATGTCTTTCTCGAGCAGCGGATGGCCTGCCCGGACAATCAGGCAGACGTCTTCTTCGCCGAGCTCAATCAGATTGAACTGCCGCGGATCCATGTCGTCCGGTATCCGGCCGATGACGAAGTCGTGCCGGGCGGCCAAGAGCTCGCGAACGAGCACATTGCTGTTTTCGATCTGGATGTTGATTTCGATGCCGGGATAGGCGGTCGAAACCTGCCTGATGGCGGGAACGGCAAGATTGAGGGCGGGGCCGGTGACGGAACCGAGCGAGACCGAGCCGCCGCTCCCCGTTTTCAACTCGTTGATCTCGCGGGTCGTTTCCCGAAGCTCCAGAAAGATCGTGCGTGCCCGGCGCGCCAGCGCTCGGCCATACTGTGTCAGCTCGACGCCGCGGGCAACGCGGGCGCAGAGCGGCGCCTTGAGAATGGTCTCGATCTCGCCCAGCATGCGCGATGCGGCCGGCTGCGAAATGCTGAGGGAATCGGCTGCAGAACTGATCTGCCCATGCTCTTCGATAGCCAGAATCAGCTGTAGATGACTCATTTTTAAGCCTAAGCGAAAAATTCCGCGCTCCGAGTAATCGACAGCTGTGGATGAGAGCGGCGCTGAATCGTCCATATTTTACCCACCTTCCGAGAAAAATGCCTTCGCACATGCAAAAAATCACACTGTTGACGATTAGTATACCGTAATTGTTATATGGATACACCTATATTGTATTTGACAGTTATGATGTTTGATTCCAGTTTGCAGCCATGTGCGCCAGCGTGCTCGGGAGCGTGTAAGGCCTGGGAGGGCTTTCTTTCACCCCTTAAACCTCCGCCAAGAGATTTTCTGATCTCTCGGCTGCGCGACGCGCTGCACATATCAAGGCCGGCTGATCGCCGCCTGGATCAACACTCAGGGAGAGATACATGAGATTAGTTACTTCGCTTCTCGCCGCCGCAGCGCTCAGCGTGGCGTCGTTCGTCGTTCCGGCGATTGCCCAGGACAAGGGCACCGTTGGTATCTCGATGCCGACCAAGACCTCGACCCGTTGGATTTCCGACGGCGAGACGATGGAAAAGCTGTTCAAGGAAGCCGGCTACACGGCGGACCTGCAGTTTGCTGACGACGATATCCCGAACCAGCTGGCCCAGATCGAGAACATGGTCACCAAGGGTGCCAAGGTTCTGATCATCGGCGCCATCGACGGCACGACGCTCTCCGACATCCTGGCCAAGGCTCACGAAGCTGGCGTCAAGGTCATCGCTTATGACCGTCTGATCCGCGATTCCGGCAATGTCGACTATTATGCAACGTTCGACAACTTCCAGGTTGGCGTTCTGCAGGCAACGACGCTCGTTCAGGGCCTGAAGCTCGACGGCGCGACCGAGCCGAAGAACGTTGAACTGTTCGGCGGTTCGCCGGACGATAACAACGCCTTCTTCTTCTACGACGGTGCAATGTCGGTTCTGCAGCCGCTGATCGACGCCAAGAAGATCGTCGTCAAGTCCGGCCAGACCGGCATGGAAAAGGTCGGTACGCTGCGTTGGGACGGTGCTGTTGCACAGGCCCGCATGGAAAACCTGCTCTCCTCGACCTACACCGATGCCAAGGTTGACGGCGTTCTGTCGCCTTACGATGGTCTCTCCATCGGCATCATTTCGGCTCTGAAGGGCGTTGGCTACGGTTCCGGCGATATGCCGATGCCGATCGTTACCGGCCAGGACGCTGAACTTCCGTCGGTCAAGTCGATCCTCGCTGGCGAACAGTATTCCTCGATCTTCAAGGATACCCGCGAGCTTGCCAAGGTTGCTGTCTCGATGACGGACGCCATCATTGGCGGCAAGGAGCCGGAAATCAACGACACCAAGACCTACGACAACGGCGTCAAGGTTATCCCGTCCTACCTCCTGAAGCCGGTCGCTGTTGACAAGTCGAACGTCAAGGAAGTGCTGGTCGGCGCTGGTTACTACACGGAAGACCAGATCAACAACTGATCCCGTCTTTTCCATCCGGGGCCCGCGATCACTTGCGGGCCCTTTTATCTTGATGAGAGACTTGTATTGTCGCTGTGTCTGGCCTCATCATCCACGGACTGCCGCAGGAATACCTGAACATGGACAACATCATTCTCGAAATGCGGGGCATCACCAAGACGTTTCCGGGCGTAAAGGCTCTGGACAATGTCAACCTCAAGGTCCGCGAAGGTGAAATTCACGCCCTTGTCGGCGAAAACGGCGCCGGAAAATCAACCCTGATGAAGGTGCTGAGCGGTGTCTATCCGGCCGGAACCTATGACGGCGAGATTCACTACGACAATGAAGTTCGCAACTTCTCGACGATCTCCGACAGCGAACATCTCGGCATCATCATCATTCACCAGGAGCTGGCGCTCGTGCCGCTGCTGTCGATTGCCGAAAACATCTTTCTTGGCAACGAAATCGCCACCAACGGCGTCATCGACTGGAAACAGACGTTTTCGCGCACCCAGGAACTGCTCGACAAGGTAGGCCTGCGGGAACCGCCGACGGCGCGCATCACGGACATCGGCATCGGCAAGCAGCAGCTGGTGGAAATCGCCAAGGCGCTCTCCAAGAAGGTCCGGTTGCTGATCCTCGATGAGCCGACCGCATCGCTCAACGAAACCGATTCCGACGCGCTGCTGAAGCTGCTGATGGAGTTCCGCAAGCAGGGCATGACCTCGATCATCATTTCGCACAAGCTGAACGAGATCAAGAAGGTCGCCGACAAGATCACCATCATCCGCGACGGCGGAACGGTCGAGACACTCGACTGTCATAACGAAGATATCAGCGAAGACCGGATCATCAAGGGCATGGTCGGCCGCGATATGGAAGACCGCTATCCGGCACGCGAACCCAAGATCGGCGAAACGTTGCTGGAAGTGAAGAACTGGAACGTCTTTCACCAGCACCATCGCGACCGGCAGTTCCTGCACGACATCAATTTCACGGTTCGCGCCGGCGAAGTCGTCGGCATTGCCGGCCTGATGGGGGCCGGACGTACCGAAACCGCGATGAGCATTTTCGGCAAGTCCTGGGGCCACAAGATCACCGGTGACGTTCTGATGCACGGCAAGTCCGTCGATGTCAGTACCATTCCGCGCGCCATCGATGCCGGTCTTGCCTATGTGACCGAGGACCGCAAGCATCTCGGCCTAGTGCTGAACAACAACATCATGCACAACACGACGCTGGCGAACCTCAATGCCGTGGCCAGTGGCGGTGTCATCGACGGGCATCGGGAAGCAAAGGTTGCCACCGACTACCGCACCAAGCTGCGCATCCGGTCGCACTCGATCTATCAGGAAGCCGTCAATCTTTCCGGCGGCAACCAGCAGAAGGTTGTGCTGTCGAAATGGCTGTTCACCAATCCGGAGGTCTTGATCCTCGACGAACCGACGCGCGGCATCGACGTCGGGGCGAAATATGAAATCTACTCCATCATCAACCAGCTTGCGGCCGAAGGGAAAGGCATTCTGATGATCTCGTCGGAAATGCCCGAACTGCTCGGAACCTGCGACCGCGTCTACGTCATGAACGAGGGACGCATCGTCGCCGAGCTTTCGAAAGCGGAAGCAAGCCAAGAATCCATCATGCGCGCCATCATGCGCTCCGGGGAGAAACACTAATGGCCGCCGAAAAAAGCGCTCAGAAAACCACACCATCCCTTGGCGATTACTTCAGAAGCAATATCCGCGAATACGGCCTGCTCATCGCCCTCGTCGTCATCATGCTGTTCTTCCAGTTCATGACCGGCGGTGTTCTGTTCCGTCCCGTCAACATCACCAACCTGATCCTGCAGAATTCCTTCATCGTCATCATGGCGCTGGGCATGCTGCTGATCATTGTCGCCGGTCATATTGATCTGTCCGTCGGATCGATCGTCGCCTTCACCGGCGGGCTGTCGGCCATCATGCTGGTCAAGTGGGGTATCCACTACTCCATCGTGGTGCCGGTTTGCCTCATCCTCGGCGGTCTCGTCGGCGCGGCACAGGGCTATTGGGTCGCCTACCAGAAGATCCCGGCCTTCATCGTGACGCTGGCCGGCATGCTCGTCTTCCGCGGCCTGACCTACCTGATCCTGCAGAACCGCCCGATCGGCCCGTTCCCGAAGGATTTCCAGTCGCTGTCGACCGGATTTGTCCCTGACTTCCTGTATTTCCTCAATCCGCTGCCGGGCACGATCACCAACTTCTTCTCGCTGGTCGTCATCGTGGCTCTGGTTGCTCTGGCCATCTATTACGGTCTGCGTGATCGCCAGAACAACGATAAACACGGCACGGAAAACGAACCTTTTGCGTTCTTTGCCGGTCAGATGGCGATCATTGCCGGCGTGGCGATTTTCCTCGGCTTCCAGCTGTCGACCTACAAGGGCTTCCCCAACGTTTTGATCGTCATGGGTCTGCTGATCGCCCTCTACACGTTCATCACCACACGCTCGACGATCGGCCGCCGCATCTATGCGATGGGCGGTAACGAGAAGGCGGCAAAGCTCTCCGGTATCAACACCGAGCGCCTGACCTTCTACACCTTCGTCAACATGGGTGTGCTTGCGGCTCTCGCTGGCATGATCATTGCGGCCCGTCTGAACTCGGCAACGCCGAAAGCGGGCGTTGGCTTCGAACTCGACGTCATCGCAGCCTGCTTCATCGGCGGTGCTTCGGCATCGGGCGGCGTCGGCAAGATCACCGGCGCTGTCATCGGTGCCTTGATCATGGGCGTCATGAACAACGGCATGTCGATCATGGGCCTCGGCATCGATTACCAGCAGCTGGTCAAGGGCCTCGTGCTTCTCGCTGCCGTGTTCTTCGACGTCTACAACAAGAACAAGGGCTGACCGGTTCCGGTCTGTCCTGCGCGCCGGGCCTTGTCCGGCGCAAACTGGTGCCGGGGCGCGTTTCGTGCTGACATTTGGCGAGATGCTCCGGCCCACGCATCATAACGAAAACGGCGGCCTTGCCGCCACCAACGGGAGTACGTGCGATGTCTCCCAATGGGTTGTTGTTGCCGAAAGCCAGCCGCTTGACGCCGAAAAGACAGCCCGGATCGAGAAAAGGATAGTGCTGTGCTGATTTCCCAGGTGAAGAACAATGATGGCTCGATCACGGTCGCCGTTCGTGACGCGGGACAAGCCGCGCGTGCGGTCAAGAACGCATCAAGCGTCTACGCATTGGCGATGGAAGCGGCCAATTCCGGCAGGAGCCTGAAGGCCGTCGTCGAAGCACATGGGCTTGGCGGCGAAGTCGATCTTCAGGACGCCTATGCCAAGGGCAATTTCCTGCCGCCGATCACGCATCCGGACGATGCCCACCTGCATCTGACCGGCACGGGCCTAACACATCTTGGCTCTGCCTCGACGCGCGATGCGATGCACGCTGCTGTGTCCAAGGTGGAAGAGGGCGCCACCGACACGATGAGAATGTTCAAGATGGGCCTGGAAGGCGGCAAGCCGAAGCCAGGCGAAAAGGGCGTTCAGCCAGAGTGGTTCTACAAGGGCAATGGCAGCCAGACAGTCGCGCCGGGCGGCGAGCTGGTCTCGCCATTTTTTGCTCAGGATGGCGGCGAAGAGCCGGAAATGGCCGGTATCTACGTCATCTCCGACAAGGGCGCGCCATTCCGCATCGGTTTTGCCGTCGCCAACGAGTTTTCCGATCACGTGACCGAGCGGGTCAACTATCTCTATCTCGCCCATTCCAAGCTGCGGCCGGCAAGCTTTGGTCCGGAAATCCGGGTCGGCGAAGCGCCGAGCGATATCCGCGGGACCTCGCGCATCATCCGCGATGGCGCCGTGTTCTGGGAAAAGCCGTTCCTGTCCGGCGAAGCCAACATGTCGCATACATTCGCCAATCTTGAATATCACCACTTCAAATACGGTATCTTCCGTGCGCCGGGCGATGTGCATGTCCATATGTTCGGCACGGCGACGCTGTCCTTCGGTGATGGCATCAAGACCGAGGCGGGCGATGTCTTCGAAATCGAGGCGTCTGAATTTGGCCTGCCGCTGCGCAACACGCTGGCGATTGCCAGCGAAGACGATGTCACGATCGGCCAGCTCTGATCCGTTCAAGCATTTGACTGCGGGCGTCTATCCCAGGGCGCTCGCTGAACCAAAGGAGGCTTCGAGCCCATGACACTTCATCACAATCTGATCGCCGGCGAATGGGTCG
>UCNE01000016.1 GCA_900473685.1 Hyphomicrobiales bacterium | reverse complement strand
GCATTCAATCTGGAACCAGCACGGGGCAGATTCCATTTTCAAGTGCGACATGCCACTGATTTCAACGGCTCCGCTCCCACGATTCCGGCCTTCCCTGAATGATGCCCGTTAGGTCTTGCGTTTCCGGCAGTAGAGTTCCAGCCGGTGGCGGACCAGGTCGTAGCCGAGTTCTGCGGCGATCTCGGCTTGCAGTTGCTCGATCTTGTCGGAGCGGAACTCGATGACCGCGCCGGTGTCGATATCGATCAGATGGTCGTGATGCGGCGCATCTGCCGTCTCGAAGCGAGCGGTGGCGCTTTCGAAGGCGTGACGGTGCACGACGCCCTGTTGTTGCAGCGCCGATAGCGTTCTGTAGACGGTCGAGAGCGAGACCGTCGCATCTATTTCCTTGGCCCGGCGATGCAATTCGCTCGCATCCGGGTGGTCCTCGGCGGTGGCGAGTATCTTCAGGATCGCCGCGCGCTGGCGTGTCACGCGGACACCGCCGTCCCTCAGGAAACCTTCTAATTCTGCAGCGCGATTCTGGTTCTGTTTCATGGCGGCACATTAGCCAAGCAAGATAAGTTTGAAAATAGCCAGTTGCAAATGCTTCTCATTTGCATTGACTTGTGCAGGTCATTCGCCTAGGTCTGTCAGCGACAATCAAGGGAGTATGGAATGATCGATCAGACGAGACGCGCGATCCTGGCCGCGGCACTGGCAGCGTTGGCTTTGGCTCCAGGCGCCGCATTGGCGCAGGAGAAGTTCAAGGTCGTGACCACCTTTACCGTCATTGCCGACATGGCCAGGAACGTTGCCGGAGACGCGGCAACCGTCGAATCAATCACCAAGCCCGGCGCCGAAATCCACAACTATCAGCCGACCCCGCGCGACATCTTGAAGGCCCATGATGCCAAGCTGATCCTCTGGAACGGGCTCAATCTCGAACTCTGGTTTGAAAAGTTTTTCCAGAATTTTGCAGGCGTCCCGGGTGTCGTCGTGTCTGCGGGCGTGGAGCCGATGGGGATTGCTGAAGGCCCCTATAGCGGCAAGCCGAACCCGCATGCCTGGATGTCGCCTTCGTCGGCGCTGATCTATGTCGACAATATTCGCGATGCGTTCGTCACATACGATCCGGTGAATGCCGAGACCTACAAGGCCAACGCTGCCGCCTACAAGCAGAAGATCGAGGCTGCGACCGCGCCCATCCGCGCCGAGATTGGCGATATTCCCGAAGACAAGCGCTGGCTGGTGTCGAGCGAAGGCGCTTTCAGCTACCTGACCCGTGATTTTGGCCTGAAGGAGCTTTATCTCTGGCCGATCAATGCCGACCAGCAGGGTACGCCACAACAGGTTCGCAAGGTTATCGACGCTGTCCGTGCCAACAACATCCCGGTCGTCTTCTCCGAAAGCACCATTTCCCCCGACCCGGCGCAGCAGGTGGCGCGCGAGACAGGGGCAAAATACGGAGGCGTTCTCTACGTCGATTCCTTGAGTGAGGCGGACGGCCCGGTTCCGACCTATATCGACCTCTTGCGCGTCACATCCGAAACTATTGCCAAAGGTCTCTCGCAATGAGCCTCCAGGGTAAAGCCCGGCCCGGCCAGGGGCCGATAGCCGGGCAGCCGGGCGGCGGCATTCGCGTCTCCGGCGCAACAGTGACTTACCGCAACGGCCATCGCGCCCTGCTGGATGCTTCCTTCGAAATCCCGACCGGCACCATCACGGCGCTGGTCGGGGTCAACGGCAGCGGTAAATCGACCCTGTTCAAGGCGATCATGGGATTTGCCCGGCTCGCCCGTGGTGAAATCTCCGTGCTTGGCCTCTCCGTTCCCGAAGCGCTGAAGAAAAACCTCGTCGCCTATGTGCCGCAAGCCGAGGAGGTTGACTGGAATTTCCCGGTTCTGGTCGAAGACGTGGTGATGATGGGCCGTTACGGCCACATGAACATGCTGCGCATCGCCAGGAAGGCCGATCATGATGCCGTCGAGGCAGCCCTCGCCCGTGTCGGCATGAGCGATTTCCGCAAACGCCAGATCGGCGAACTCTCCGGCGGGCAGAAGAAGCGGGTCTTTCTGGCGCGGGCGCTGGCGCAGGACGGTCGGGTCATCCTGCTCGATGAACCTTTTACGGGCGTCGACGTCAAAACCGAGGACGCGATCATCCGCCTGTTGATCGGACTGCGTGACGAAGGCAGGGTCATGCTGGTCTCCACCCATAATCTCGGTAGCGTGCCGGAATTCTGCGACCGCACGGTTCTTCTCAAAAACACCGTGCTTGCCTATGGCCCGACCGAAACCACCTTCACCCGGGAAAATCTAGAACGTGCCTTTGGCGGCGTGCTGCGCCATTTCGTGCTCGCCGGCGCCAGCCTGCATGACGATGCCGATCCGCGGCAAGTGTCTGTCATCACCGACGACGAGCGGCCGCTGGTGATGTACGGCGCGAGCGGCCATATGGTGCCGCAACCGGCCAAGCCCGAGACCGATCCGGAGGCGACCGGCCAATGATCGCCACGCTGATGGAGCCGTTTACCTATAACTACATGCTGACCGCCATGTGGGTGAGTGCGCTGGTCGGTGCCGTCTGCGCCTTCCTTTCGTCTTATCTGATGCTCAAGGGGTGGTCGCTGATCGGCGATGCGCTTTCGCATGCGATTGTTCCCGGCGTCGCCGGCGCCTACATGCTCGGCCTGCCCTTTTCGCTTGGCGCCTTCTTTTCCGGTGGGCTGGCGGCCGGTGCGATGCTGTTCCTCAATCAGCGCACACGGCTGAAGGAGGATACCATCATCGGGCTGATCTTCACCGCCTTCTTCGGCCTCGGCCTGTTCATGGTGTCGCTGTCGCCGACATCGGTGAACATCCAGACCATCGTGCTCGGCAACATTCTCGCCATCACGCCCGCCGACACATTGCAACTTGCCCTCATCGGTGTGATCTCGCTGATCATCCTGACGGTGAAATGGAAGGACCTTATGGTGACCTTCTTCGACGAGAGCCATGCGCGGTCGATCGGTATTCCGACAACCTTTCTGAAGTTGCTGTTCTTTACCCTGCTATCCGCCTGTACGGTCGCGGCACTGCAGACGGTCGGCGCCTTCCTGGTCATCGCCATGGTGGTGACGCCAGGCGCGACGGCCTATCTGCTTACCGACCGTTTTCCCCGACTGATTGTCATCAGTGTCGCGATCGGCGCGCTGACAAGCTTCTTTGGCGCCTATTTCAGCTACTTCCTCGACGGCGCCACAGGTGGCATCATCATCGTGCTACAAACGCTGATCTTTCTATTGGTCTTTGTCTTTGCCCCGAAACACGGAATTCTTGCCGCTCGCAGGCGCACGGCCGAAGCGCTGGAGGCTGTCCGATGATGTCGCTCGATATGGTGCTTGCGGTCTTCGAATTCCCGTTCATGCGCAATGCGCTGCTGATCTCGGTGCTGGTGGCGATCCCGACGGCGATGCTGTCCTGTTTCCTCGTGCTAAAAGGCTGGTCGCTGATGGGTGACGCCATTTCGCACGCGGTTTTTCCGGGCGTGGTGATCTCCTACATCGTCGGCCTGCCCTTTGCCGTTGGCGCCTTTGCTGCCGGCATGTCCTGCGCGCTGCTGACGGGGTATCTGAAGGAAAACAGCCGCATCAAACAGGATACGGTGATGGGTGTGGTGTTTTCCGGCATGTTCGGCTTTGGCCTGGTGCTCTACACCAAGATCGAGAGCGACGTGCATCTCGATCATATCCTGTTTGGCGACATGCTCGGCATCGGCTGGCCCGATATTCTTCAAACCGGCCTGATTGCGCTGGTGACGACCGGTGTTCTTGCTGTCAAATGGCGGGATTTCCTGTTGCACGCCTTCGACCCCGCCCAGGCAAAGGCTGTCGGCCTGCGCGTCAATTGGCTGCACTATGGACTGCTCGCCCTTCTGTCGCTGACGATCGTCGGCGCCTTGAAAGCCGTCGGCCTCATCCTTGCCATCGCCATGCTGATTGCGCCCGGTGCCATTGCCTTCCTGATCACCCGTACGATGGGAAGGATGCTGATCGTTGCCGTATTCGTCGCTACAGTTGCCTCTTTCTGTGGCGTCTATCTGTCGTTTTTCATCGACAGCGCCCCGGCACCGACCATCGTGCTTCTGATGAGTGTGATTTTCATTCTTGCCTTCGTCTGGTCTTCATGGAGGGCGGCTCGTATCGAGGCGCAGCGGACACCGGTCGGGTAAGATCGACATGATCTGCTGGGAGCTTCCGCCGTTGCGTAGGGTTTATGCGTGCCGCAACTCGTCCCGGCGTGTCACGAGCGTATAACCCTTTCGCCGCTTCTTGCGCAGGAGCTCGAGAAAATGATCGACTGCCTGCGTCTCATGCGCGAACAGGTCGACCCGCCATTGTCCATGCGTGCCGATGCGGCCCCAGTTGCGGATCAGGGAAGTGTCGCCAAACAGTGTCGGTTCGATCGACAGGACGTAGAAGCGCGCCATGTTTTTTGCAGGGTCGATCCGTTGGACGCGGAGGTGATATGGTTGCTTGCTCATACGCAAGAATCGCCTGAACGCTATTCAGCGTCCAATGAGAGTTTTGAATCGGTCGAGCATGATCGATTCATGTTGATGATGGATAGGACTGCTGATGAGCATGCTTCACCATATTTCGTTCGGAGTCGCCGACATCCAGCGCGCCGCCACGTTCTATGATTCTGTTCTTGCGCCACTCGGCTATGCCCGCGTCTGGGAGGATCTCGTTCCCGGCGATCCCGATCAGGCGATTGGCTATGGCATTCCCGGCGGAGGGGACAAATTGGCCATCAAACTTCGCCCGGAGGGACAGCGGCCGCCAGGCCCGGGGTTCCATCTGGCCTTGGCATCGCCCGGCCGACAAGCGGTCGATGATTTCCACAGGGCAGCACTTGAGAACGGCGGCCGTGACAATGGCGGCCCCGGCTTGCGCGCGGCCTATGGTCCACACTATTACGCAGCCTTCGTGATTGATCCGGATGGGCATCCGATCGAGGCTGTTTTCAATTCACCCGATCAAGGCGTGCCGGCCCATCTCGGGTAGGATCGTCAAACGATCCTACCCCGCGCAACCACCGGCCAGACGGCTGAAATCTCGCCATGTTCGATGATGTTGACTGCATCGACCAGATTGGTCACGACGCAGGCGTGATTGGGCACGATGCGCAGCCTGTCGCCGACCTTCAGCTTGATCGGGCCTTCGCTGACGAGGCGGCCATGCTCTTCAGAGAGCTGGTCGATGGTTATGTCGTCGCGGCCAAGCACATGACCATAGCCGGAGAGGCCGAGAAGATCCGAGGTCAGCCCCTTGGATCCCGCATCGATGATGGCGCGATTGGCGGCAGGGACCGAAACGACAGTTGCAAGCACGGTCAGCGCGCAGTCGTCCCATCTGCAGACACCGCGCGAGACCAGCGAGCGATCGTTGTAGACATAGGTCCCCGGGCGGTATTCCGTGGTGACGGGTGCCTTGGCCGCCTCCATCATCGACGGCGTACCGCCCGATGTGATCACGGGAACCTTGATGCCGGCTGCCTCGATGAATGCCTTGGCGCGGGTCATGAAAGACTCGACGGCAGTAGCGCCGTTCGCCGGCGGATAGGTCATCAAGCCGCCGAACACCAGCCCGGGTGCCTTGGCGATCCGCTGCGCGAGGGCTGCTGCAGCGTCCGGGGTCGGCACGCCGCAACGGTCAGCCCCTGTGTTGCATTCCACCAGTACCCGCAACGGTGCCGGTTCCGAGGCAAATGCGCCCGAAAGGCCGTCGATGACGGTTTCGTTGTCGGCAACCACACTCAAGGTCACCTTCTGGGCGAGGGCGGTGAGATGGCTCAGCTTCTCGGCGCCGAGGATATTGTAGGTGATGAGAACGTCACGGATTTCAGGGCTGGCGGCAATCATCGCCTCGGCTTCTGAAACCTTCTGGCAGGTAACGCCGATGGCCCCTGCCCTCAACTGCATTTCGGCCACTGCCGGCAGTTTGTGCGTCTTGATATGCGGGCGAACCTTCAAGCCATGCGCGTTGGCATAGGCCTGAAAACGATCGATATTGCGCCGTGCGATGTCGAGATCGACCAGGACGGCCGGAGTGCTCACGGTCTCAAGCGTCGATGGGGCCTTGCTCATGGGGTCTCCGAACATTCTGCTGCAATCTTTGAACCGAAGCGTGTTGCGCTTGCCGCCCGAATTCCTATCCGGCAAACTCCCGGCAGTCCACGCATTCTGTATTGATTATACGATTCTGATATGCAGGCGCGTCGGAAACGAGGGCCTCAATTCTCCCTACCCTGCCTGCGCCGCCATTGGCGTGGCGAAAGGCCCGTTCGCGTCAGGAAGAAACGGGAGAAGTAGGCGGGATCTGTAAAACCGAGCCGGAAGCCGATTTCCTGCACCGGGATTTGCGTAAACAGCAGTTCGCGCTGTGCCTCGTCGATCAGCTTGCTATTGATCAGCGTCTGGGTGCTGCCGCCGGTGAATTGTTTGACGATGCGGTTGAGATGCGTTGGGGAAATGCCGAGCGCTGTCGCATAGAACGACGCAGGCTTGTGCGAGCGGAAATGCTGGTGGATCAGTCCCGTCAATACGCTCAGCCGCCGCTCGTTTCGCGTCGCTCCGCCGTCTTCCTCCCCCTGCCCCGCAGCGGACACGCGCGCCGTCAGCCGCAATGCGGATGTCAGGTATGCCTCGCAAAGGTCGGCCGATCCTGTTCGCCGGGCTGCCGCTTCGGCGGCAAGGCGATGCAGCGTATCGGCAATGAACCGGCTGTCGGCCTGCTCCGGAAGCAGCGCGGTCAGGCGCGGGACGCCCAGCCATGCGCCAAGCCGGCAATGATCGCCCGGCATGGTTTTCAGATGCGACGTCAGAACCGTGAAGACATAGCCGTCGATATCCTTCGAAAACCGGAAGCCGTGGCGGGAAAGCGGTGGCACGGTAATCACTGTGGGCGCGGTAATCGTGTGAACGGTCGTGTCAAAAACGGCATCGCCGGATCCCGCCTCGATGTACAGGATCTGAAAGAACTGTTCATGGCGATGCAGGCCGATCTCCCAGTGATGCAGGCTGCTGCGCGACGGGATTGTTTCGCAGTGCAACCAGAAACCGGCGGAATCGCCGCTCTTTTCGCCATAAAGATCGTAGGTGGGTATCGCGCGCATCTTTGTCCGGCAGACATCGAGAATGTTCGATTTATGCAATTTCTTGCCTTCAATGTCCATGGAGATGCGGGAGCGCTGGTGCGACACTTTATCTGCACCATTTCGGGAGGAAGAGATGCGTACACAGGTCGTCATCATCGGTTCAGGTCCATCCGGACTGCTGCTTGGCCAATTGTTGGTGAAAGCCGGCATCGATGCGGTCATTCTGGACCGTGCCGGCAAGGACTATATTCTCGGCCGGGTGCGTGCGGGCGTTCTTGAACGTGGCACCGTTGGACTGATGGATGCGGCCGGCGCCGGTGGGCGGATGCATGCCGAAGGGCTGCCGCATGGCGGTTTTTCGCTGGCCTTCGATGGCCGTGATCACCGTATCGATCTCATGGACCTGACCGGCGGCAACGGCGTCATGGTGTACGGCCAGACCGAGCTGACGCGTGACCTGATGCAGCATCGCGAGGCGACTGGTGGCACGACGATTTACGAGGCTGCCAATGTCTGCCCGCACGATTTCGACGGCGAATCGCCTTATGTCACCTATGAGAAAGGCGGGATAACCCACCGCATCGATTGTGATTTCATTGCCGGATGCGATGGATTTCACGGTGTCAGCCGCAAGGCCGTGCCGGACAAGTCGATTACCACATTCGAAAAGGTCTATCCGTTCGGCTGGCTCGGATTGCTTGCCGACGTGCCGCCGGTCAATCACGAACTGATCTATGCCAATCATCCGCGTGGTTTCGCACTCTGCTCGATGCGGTCTGAGAGCCGCAGCCGCTATTATCTGCAATGTGCTCTGGACGAAAAGGTCCAGGACTGGAGCGATGAGCGGTTCTGGGACGAACTGCGCCGCCGCCTGCCAGCCCACCATGCCGAGGCCTTGGTCACCGGTTCGTCCTTCGAAAAGTCGATTGCACCGCTGCGTTCGTTCGTCGCCGAGCCGATGCGGTTCGGCAGGCTATTCCTTGCCGGTGACGCCGCACACATTGTTCCCCCGACGGGCGCCAAGGGGCTCAATCTGGCAGCGAGCGATGTTCATTATCTCCATGCCGGTCTCTGCGAATATTATCAGGAGCGCTCGCTGGCCGGCATCGACGCCTATTCCGCCCGCGCTCTGTCGCGCGTCTGGAAAGCCGTGCGCTTCTCGTGGTGGATGACGACAATGATGCACCGGTTTCCGGATACCGGCGCCTTCGACCAGAAGATCCAGGAGGCGGAACTGGATTATCTCACCCATTCCCGCGCGGCAGCGACGGTGCTGGCGGAGAATTATGTGGGGTTGGCCTACTGAGAGGTTAGCCGGCCGCTGTCCAATCTTCGACTTTTAGACCTCCGACACGCCGGAATTCCCCCGTATTGTTGGTAACGCAGATCATCCCTCTGGCCTTTGCCTGCGCCGCAATCAGAATGTCGAAGGAGCCGATCGGTGTTCCCAGGGTCGTCAACTCAGCCCTTATCTCACCGGCGATTTGCGCGTCATCGCGATCAAAGGCGACCAGAGGAAAGTCCTGCGTCAGAAGACGTATGCTCTCCAGGTTGAATTCCACTCGCTGACTTCGATAGGCGCCGTAATACAATTCATGCAACACGACCGTGGAAAGGCCTATCACGCCCGCCTCACAGGCGAGCGCACGTTTGACGAGCCGCTCGGACTTTTGGCCGATGAGACCGATGAAGGCGTTGGTATCAAGAAGATAACGCATTACCGGAAGAGATTTTCCAGATCAGCATTATCTTTGATCTCAGGTTGCTGGCGGCCATCCGCCATGAAATCGTCGCTCAAACCACGCGCCATCGCCGCCTTGAGACCGCTCCAAACCTCTTTGTTTCTTACCGCCGGGCGGAGAATAACGGCATCCCCTTCGCGCGTGATTTCAAGCTCATCGACGTCGAAGCGGAACTCTTTCGGTAGCCGCACTGCCTGCGAGTTTCCGGATTGGAATACTTTTGCACGCTGAGTCATTCGCATCTCCACGGACAATATATACGATGAAGTATATACGAACTTCGCATTACGACAAGAACTCCCTTTGCCTGCGGTTTCCCAAAGCCTCCTCCACCGCCCAAATACCCCTCAGACGCGCTCCAGCGCAATCGCGATCCCCTGCCCGACGCCAATGCACATGGTCGACAGCGAGTAGCGGCCGCCGGTCAGTTTCAGTTCCAGTGCGGCGGTGCCGGTGATGCGGGCGCCGGACATGCCGAGCGGGTGGCCAAGCGCGATGGCGCCGCCGTTGCGGTTGACGCGCGGATCGTCGTCAGCAATGCCGAGTTGGCGCAGGACGGCAAGGCCCTGGCTGGCGAAGGCTTCGTTCAGTTCGATGATGTCGAACTGGTCCCGGGTCATGCCAAGCCGGGCCATCAGTTTTTGCGACGCGGGCACGGGGCCGATGCCCATGATGTGCGGCGGCACACCGGCGGCAGCGCCGCCCATGATGCGGGCGATCGGTGTCAGGTCGTGTTTCCTTGCTGCAGCTTCGGAGGCAATGATCAGCGCCGCGGCGCCATCGTTGACGCCGGAAGCATTGCCCGCGGTAACGGTGCCGCCTTCCTTCCTGAACGGTGTGCCGAGCTTGGCAAGCGCCTCGATCGTCGTGGCGCGCGGGTGTTCATCCCTGTCGACGATGATCGGGTCGCCCTTGCGCTGCGGGATGGTCACGGATGTGATCTCCTGGCTGAGCCGTCCTTTCTCCTGCGCGGCGGCGGCCTTGTTCTGCGAACGCACGGCAAAAGCGTCCTGATCCTGACGGCTGACCTTATGATTCTCGGCGACATTTTCTCCGGTTTCTGGCATAGAATCAACGCCATACTGCTTTTTCATCAGCGGATTGATGAAGCGCCAGCCGATCGTCGTGTCGTGGATTTCAGCGGCACGGGAGAAGGCGGTTTCGGCCTTTGGCATGACGAAAGGCGCGCGTGACATGCTCTCCACCCCGCCGGCGATCATCAGCTCTGCCTCGCCGGAGCGGATGGCGCGCGCGGCGGCAATGACGGCATCCATGCCGGAGCCGCAGAGCCGGTTGATCGTTGTGCCGGAGACCTCCAGGGGCAGACCCGCGAGCAGCAGCGACATGCGCGCAACGTTGCGATTGTCCTCGCCCGCCTGATTGGCGCAGCCGAAAATGACATCATCGACCGCCTGCCAGTCTACGCCGGTATTGCGTTGCATCAGCGCCTTGAGCGGGACGGCTCCGAGATCATCGGCACGGACGGAGGACAGTGCTCCGCCGAAACGGCCGATCGGCGTGCGGATATAGTCGCAGATATAGGCCTCTGTCATCACGCGGCCTCCTTGGTGCCCTGATGGGCTTTCTTGGTACGGGCGTTGATATCGCGCAGGGTTTGGAGTTCGGTTTCCGTGGGAACCGGTGTGTCGATCACCGTTTCAGCAAACTTGATCGGCCAGCCGCAATTCTCGATGATCTGCTGGCGCGTGACGCCCTGATGGATGGACACGACGGTCAGTTCCTTGGTGACAGGATCCGGCTCGAGCATGCAGATATCCGTGATGACGCGGGTTGGCCCCTTGGTCTTAATGCCCAGCCGTTCACGGTGATTGCCGCCTTCACCATGTCCCATCGAGGTGATGAAGTTGAGCTTGTCGACGAAGCCGCGCTTGGAGAGTGCCATGGTGATAAAAATCTGGCCGCAATTGCTGGCGATTTCCGGAGCCCCGCCACCGCCCGGCAGGCGAACTTTCGGATGATCATAAGGGCCGACGACGGTGGTGTTGAGATTGGCGAAGCGGTCGATCTGGGCGCCGCCGAGAAAACCGGTGGTGATGCGGCCGCCCTGCAGCCAGTAGCGAAACATTTCCGGCACCGAGACGGTAAACAGGGCAGTGTCGCAGAGTTCGCCGTCGCCGATCGACAGCGGCAGGACATCCGGCTTGGTGCCGACCGTGCCGCTTTCGTAGATCAGCGTGATATCCGGCGCATGGGTCAGGCGGGCGATATTGCAGGCAGCCGATGGCGCGCCGATGCCGACGAAACAGACATCGTCATTGGTCAGCGCACGCGAGGCAGCAATGGTCATCATTTCGGTGGGGGTGAAATCGCTCATCGTCATCTCCTCACGCCGCCTTCTTCGCATGTTTGGCAAAGTCTTCCGGCCTGGCCTTCATGATGTTTTCCTCGATCCAGGCCTGGAACGTGTCGCGGTCGCGGGCAATCTCGTCCCAGGCGATATAGAAGGCGTTGGATCGCGGATAGTAGCCTTGCGCATAGGACGGGAAGGCCCCGCCAGGCACCTCGACGACTGCAGTCACTGCCCAGGAGGGCAGGACAACCGAGTTGGGCGAAGGCGGGTTCAGTTCGTTAACGATCTCTTCCACCGTGACGATGGAGCGTTTTGCGCCCAGGACTGCTTCCTTCTGGACGCCGACAATGCCTTCGAGGAGCACGTTGCCCTTCCGGTCTGCCCGGAGCGCATGGATGATCGTTACGTCAGGACGGATGGCGGGAACGGCAGCGAGCACCTCGCCGGTGAAGGGGCACGTGACCTGCTTGATATTCGGGTTCACCTTGGTGAGATCGGCGCCGATATAGCCGCGCAGCATGGCAAACGGCAGGTTTGCCGCCCCTGCCTCATAGGCATTGGCCATGGCGGCATGGGAATGTTCCTCGATCTCCAGCGGCCGTGGCCACTGGTTTTCGACGGCATCGCGGAAGCGGTGCAACGAGCCGACGCCCGGATTGCCGCCCCAGGAGAATTTCATCCCGCGGGCCGCACCGGTGCCGATCAACTGGTCATAGAGGATATCCGGGGTCATGCGGATCAGGAAAAGGTCCTTCTTGCCCTGCCGGATCACTTCATGACCGGCGGCATAGGGGATCAGGTGAGTAAACCCCTCCATGGCAACGGTGTCGCCGTCATGCACATTCTCGGAAATGGCTTCCGCCAGCGAAGTCAGTCGCGCCAAGGCATTCTCCTCCTGATCTTTCCCTTCCGGGTTGGCGCAAATAAGCGCGCGAATTCGTGTGCCGTCAAATATTTCGTGCGTTATTTGATATTTGTTCGTATAACGCACATTGTCGATTGAATTTCGGGAGGCTTGGCATGCGGGAATCGGATTTTGTCAGTGGCTTTGCGCGCGGCCTGAAAGTCATTGAAGCCTTTGGTGAAACGCGGCAAAAGCTCACCATTGCCGAGGCGGCCAAGCTGACGGAACTCGACCGCGCCACAGTCAGGCGCTGCCTGCTGACGCTCGCCGATCTTGGTTATGCGGATTATGACGGCAAGTTCTTCGTCCTGACCCCGAAAGTGCTGCGGCTCGGCCATGCCTATCTGTCGGCAACGCCGCTACCGCTAATGATCCAGCCCTATCTCGACCAGCTTTCGGAAAAATCCGGTCAGAGCGCGTCGGCTTCGGTCCTCGACGGAACGGAAGTGGTCTACATCGCCCGCGCCTCGCAGAAGCGCGTTATGTCGATCAATCTCTCTCCCGGCTCCCGGCTGCCTGCCTATTGCGCATCGATGGGACGGGTGCTGCTGGCGGCTTTGCCGGAGACGGAGGCGCGCAGCATCCTCGACCGCTCCGAGCTGAAGGCCAATACGCCGCTGACCAAAACCGACCCGGACGTCTTGATGAATGAACTCCGCCGTGTCCGCGCCGAAGGTTGCGCCGTTATCGACCAGGAACTGGAACTGGGGCTCTGCTCCATCGCCGTTCCGATTGCGAACGATCGTGGCCGCGTCGTTGCGGCCATCAACATTGGTGCCCCGGCCGCCCATGTGCCCGCCGCGGAAATGGTGACGCGATACCTGCCTTTGCTGAAGGAGACGCAGGGCGCGCTGCGGCTGGTCCTGCGGTAAGCCATGGTTTGTCCGGGGCTTCACCGAGACTGCTGCTGCCTGTGATGGCAGCAGCAGACTTATCCGCCGAAGGACGGCAACGGCGATTTAGCCCTTGGAGCCGATGGCCATATATAGGACGGGCTTGCTGCCCGGCACTTTTGCCACTGCGTAGACGTCGTAGGCCGCATTCGGATCGTCGCCCATGCCGAGCGACCCGGAGGGCATGCCGGGCACAGCCAGTCCGGCGACGGACGGCTTTTCGTCAAGCAGCTTGCGGACGGCTTCCAGCGGCACATGGCCCTCGAGGAAATAGCCCGCCACGACGGCGGTGTGGCAGCCTTGCAAATCGGCCGGTACGCCGAGGCGAGCCTTGATCGGTGTCAGGTCGTCCTGATCCTCGATCTTGACGTCAAACCCTTCGGCCTTCATTGCCTCCGCCCAGAGATGGCAGCAACCGCAATTCGGGTCCTTGTAGACGATCATCGTCTGCGGTGCGGCGGCGACATGCCTCACGCCGGTGAGCGTGGCCGCGATTGCGATACCCGTGCAGATAAAGTGTCTTCTGTTGATGTTCATGCTGTTGTTCCTTCACGGAATAGAATTCCGGTATTTTAGAAGCGTGCTCGCGATAATGAGTTCGCCGAGCAAGCACCGGCCTTTGACCAAAGCCGTTGTTCCACTGGATGCCCATATGGACGCAGGTGTTGCGTCCATATGGGCATGTTTCAATGATGTGGGATCAAAAACTGGGAGGCCGCGCCGGCGGCTCGACCAGCGCCGATGTCAGGACCGGATAGGGGATGCTCGAAAATTGATGTGCGGTCCAGACAGGATTGAACCGTGCTGCCTGTTCGTCCGCCGGATGACCGGCAAAGGTTGCGGCGCAGAGCACGGCCAGTGGGCATGTCGCACCATTGCAGCCCGATTTTGCGCCGGGGCAGCAGCGCATGTCTTCCAGCATCATTACCTGATGCGTTGAGACTGAAGACGCCATGACGCTGCCGGCCGTCCCGATGCTGACGGGACCGAAAATGATCCCGAGCAGAGCGGACATCAACAATATCCGATGGATGATCGTCATGAAACGCATGATGCCATCCATCGCATGCCGCTGTTCCTGTTGGAAGAGGGGCCACGAAAATGTGCTGGCATAGTGATGCGTATCTGCACCGCTCCTTGTAAGGGGTGGCGGTGCTGATCGGAGGCAAATGCCCGGGCGGCGCGGTCCCATCAGCAGCCGTTGCAAGGCTCTACGCGGCGATGTTACGCCGCTGGAGTTGGCTCTCCGAGCGACAGCATCAGCCGGTTTGCCCAGTTGAAGAAGGCAGCGCCGTGGATCACGTCGGCGATTTCCAGATCGTCGAGACCTTCCGACCTCAGATGCTCGATATCGGTCTCGCCGAAGGTGGACGGAGTTTCGGTCAGTGCGACTGAGACCTTGGTGACGGCATTCCAGCGGCGGCTGCCGAGATCGGCGTCCGTTCCGTCATCAAGCAGTTTTTGCACATCGCCGGTGCGTTTTGAATGATGCGAGGCGAAGCGCGAATGCACCGACGCGCAGAAGATGCAGCCGTTGAAGCGCGATGCGGCGGCTGCTGAAAGCTCGCGTTCCGCGCGCGGCAGGCCCGCCTTGGTGTTGTAGAAAATGTCCTTGTCGGTCTTGGTGCGGGCTTCCAGAATTTCCGGATCGCGGGCAAGCAGCATGAAGTAGGGCGATTTCGAGCGCGAGGCATCGACGAGCCCGGCCCAGTGCCTGTCGGTCAAATCCTCTTCCGAAAGCGGCTGCAGCCACGGCGTCCAGCCGATCTCTGCCTGGGTGAAAGCGGCCGGGCGATTGTCGATGGCGGGATGAATGACGGTTTCGGTCATGTGGTGGTTCCTTATTCAGCTGCCGTTGCGGATGCGAGAGTGCCCTCGCCCGCAGCGGAAAGGGCTGCGAGACCGGTCACCACGCGGACCTGAAAGGCGAGAAACGCGACGATCTGCGACAGGGTGACGACCGCCGTCGTCGTCCATCCGGCATCAAGCAGCGCCTGAAGCGCTTCAGGACTTGCTTCACGCGGCCGGTAGACCAGAAGGTGAGCATGCTCCAAAGCTGCCGACAGCTTGTGCCCGAGGATTTTTCGGCCGGGATCCGACACGGTGAAAACCGGCCCCGGCTTGTCTTCGCTGGACAGCGGCCCGGACGGGTATTTGCCATAGGGGCCGCTTGTCCGTCCGGCCTCGATTTCGCTTTTCACCGCGGCGATCAGGGAAGCATTGCCGCCGATCCCCGCTGTATAGAATTCCTCGGCCGCATCCGCGCCATGCAATCCGGTAACGAAGGCCGCAACAATGAAGCGCTCGGTTCTGGAAACATCGCCGTCCTGCGCCGGTTCGAACAATGCGAGATAGCTCTTCTGGGCGTTGGTACGTGTTTCTGGCCGTTCGGTACGAACGCGGTCGACGAACGATCCGGGGCGGATATCCGCTAAGCGGTCGATGATATCAGCTGTCGGTAAGGTCATGGTCGTTGCCTTTCTTTAGAAATGGGGATCATGCGGTTGCGGCAAGCCGGCGCGGCTGTTGTGCGGATACCTGCCCGGCCCAGCCGAGCGCTGGAGCAACCACGGTCGCGGTGAGCTCCAGGGAGCGCAGGATAAGCGCGTGGGGTGGGTCCACAGAATGAACCTGGAAGACGAGATCGGTGACGCGCGACAAGGCGGTATCGGCCTTGAGCGATGCGATTACATCGTCCGGCGTTCCCACATGCACGTCGAATGCCTTGATGAGATCGGCGGTTGTTGTCCCGGTTACGATGTGGCCGCTGGCGATGAAGCGCTCGCGGATGCGCCTCAATCCAAGTTCAGCGAAGTGCAGCGCCTCCTTGCGGTCGTCAGCGACGAACAGACTTCTGGAGCCCAGGATGCGCGGTGCCCTGCCCTTCGGCAGGTTGGCGAAATAGGCGTCGAGGATCGGGTTCTGCAGATCCCAAAGTGTGGCTTGCGGCGTCTCCGGCGGGCGCGGCTGTGTGCGTGACAACATCAGGCCGTCGCCATCGCGCCCGGCCCGTTCGCCACCGCTCACGGAGAAGGTTGCCTGCCAGACGTGATTCAGCAAATGCGGTGCTACCGGATAGAGCCGGTTGCCGCCGACGAGTTCGCGGCCGGCCCACGCATCGCGCACGGTGGCAAGGCTCTTGGCATAGACGGTGCCACGGTCAGCACTCTCCAGTCCGAAGGGTAGAAACGCCTGCGGTGTGCCGCCGGTGCCGAAACCGATCTCGAGGCGGCCATTCGACAGGATGTCGAGCACCGCCGTGTCCTCGGCGACGCGAACGGCCGTTTCCATCGGCAAGGTGATGACACCGGTACCAAGCCGGATGCGCGAGGTTCGCGCCGCAAGCTCGGCGAGGAAAATCAGCGGCGCGGGGAGCCCGCCTTCGTCCGCGTCAAAATGATGCTGGGCGACCCAGGCGCTGTCGAAGCCGAGTTTTTCGGCATGAATGATCTGCTCGGCCACCAGCCGGTAGCGGGTGGCGGCATCGCCCTGATCGAGTACGCGGCTGAAAAAGCCGAGCCGTTTGGGCTGGACTGGATGTGTCATCGGATGTTTCCTGAATGGGTCGAGAGGGACTGCCCGGCAAGCGATGGGTATTTTTTGCCGGGAATGGCGTCGATCAGTTCGCGGGCATAGTGGCTTTGCGGGCGCTCGAAGACATCCTCGACCGCACCACTTTCGACGATCTTGCCGCCGTTGAGGACGCTGACCGTATCCGAAATCTGGCGCACCACCGCGAGATCGTGCGAGACAAAGAGATAGGTGAGGCCAAGGTCGCGCTGCAGCGTGTCAAGCAAGGCCAGGATCTGCGCCTGCACGGTGACATCGAGCGCCGACACAGCTTCGTCGAGGATCAGAATTTGCGGATCGAGAACCAAGGCGCGGGCGATGGCGACGCGTTGACGCTGACCACCGGAAAGTGCATGCGGCCGGCGCTGCAGCACATCAAGTGGCAGCCCGACCTTCTCGATCGTGCTGGCGACGATCTCGGCACGCTTGGCCCGCGGTACCGGCTCGAAATTCAATAGCGGCTCCTCGACGATCGCTGCGATCGTCTGGCGCGGATCAAGCGAGCCGAATGGGTTTTGATAGACGAGCTGGATTTTCTTGCGCAGCAGCCTCAACGTTTCGCGCGGCGGCGCCGACAGATCGAGCCCGTCGACGATCACCTTGCCTGAAGTCGGTTTTTGAAGGGCGGCGACGGTCCGGATCGTCGTGGTTTTTCCCGACCCGGACTCGCCGACCAGCGCATGCGTGGTGCCGCGACGGACACGGAAGGACACGTCGTCGAGCGCGCGGAGACCCTTGTCCTTGCCGCCAAGGCTGAAATCCTGAACCAGTCCTTCGACGATGATGATGTCATCGCTGGCCTCTCCCTGGGAGGCTGTTGCGACGGCGGCTACGCGGCGCTGCCGGATATTGAGCGAGGGAGCGTCGGCGAGAAGCCGCTGCGTATAGGCGCTCTGCGGATTGGCCAGAATATCGGCGGTCCGGCCCTGCTCCTGGATCTTCCCCTGTTTCAGCACGATCAACCTGTCGGAGCGGTCGGCAGCAACGCCGAGATCGTGGGTGACCAGCAGGACGGCGGTGCCGGTTTCCCGGCGAAGCTCGTCGATGAGATCCAGAATATGCTTCTGCACCGTGACATCGAGCGCGCTGGTTGGTTCGTCGGCAATGATCAGCGACGGCTTGAGGGCAATGGCGATGGCGATCAGCACCCGCTGCTTCATGCCACCGGACAGTTCGTGCGGATATTGCTTTGCCCGGAGCGCCGGCTGGTTGAGGCCAACGCGCTCGAGCAGTTCGATGGCGCGCGCATCGGCAACAGCGCCGGAAGCCTTGCCGTGGATAATAAGGATTTCCGCGACCTGCCTGCCGATCGTCTTGACGGGGTTGAGCGAATTGCCCGGATCCTGCGGCACCAGGCTGACCACCGACCCGCGTATGCCATCAAGCCGTTTCTGCGGCCAGCCGGCAATATCCTGTTGGTTCAGCCGGATGCTGCCGCTTTCCAACCGTCCGTTTTCAGGGAGCAGACCGATGATGGCCTGTGCCGTCGAGCTTTTACCCGACCCGGACTCGCCGACGAGGGCGACCACTTCGCCGGGCGCGACGCTGAAGTCGATTCCGTGAACGGCGGTTCGTGTGCCGTTCTGGTCGCGATAGGAAATGGTCAGTCCGGAGACGTCGAGAACTGGAGCTGGGAGAACTGTGCCTTCCAGCCGGCCGACAGGGGAAATGGTCATCGCTGCGCCTTTCCGATTGCCTGGCTGACACGGTTGACGGAGAGGACCACCAGCACCGCCACGATGCCGGGGGCCGCCGTCAGCCACCACGCCGTTGCGATATAGTTGCGGCCTTCGGCAATCAGCAGTCCCCATTCGGGCGTCGGCGGCGGCGCACCGTAGCCGAGGAAGCCGAGCGTGGAGAGCTGGAGAATGGCGGAGCCAACCTGGAGGGCCGTGAAGGCAATTACAGAGGTCAGCGAGTTGGGCAGCACATGGCGCCAGAGGACCTTGAAAAACGTGCCGCCGCTGCCGAACGCGGCCTCGACATATTCGCTGCGCCGGACGCTGACGACCTCCGAGCGAACGAGACGGGCAAAGCTCGCAATCGAGGTGAAACCAACGGCAATAGCGGCGTTGACGGTGCCGAAACCGAGCAGGATGATAATGCTGAGCGATAAAAGCAGTGCGGGGATCGACAGAAGAACATCGACGACGCGCATGATGATTTCATCGACCCAGCCGCCGATGGAACCGGCGATCACACCGAGCGCCGTACCGGCGAAAAGCCCGATGACCACGGCTGCGAGTGCGCCCGTGAGCGAATGGACTGCGCCGTAGACGAGGCGCGTATAGAGATCGCGGCCGAGTGCGTCGGTTCCGAGAAAATGCAGCGCACTTGGTGCCTTCAACTGCTGGCCCGGCAAGCCTTGCACCGGGTCATAGGATGTGAACAGGCCTGGCGCGACTGCCCAGAGGAGTGCGATTGCCAGGATAAAATAGGCGAAAATCAGCCCCGGCTGTATAGGGAGGGTGTATGAGCGCGCTTTCGCAGGCGCCCGGGTGGCGACCTCGGCAGCGGGCGCCGCGGAAATCCAGTCGAGCGGGTTGGGGCTGTCGATATTGCGATGCCGTTCGCCGGCCTCGAGAATGGTCATGACACGGCTCCGAGTTTTGTTTTCAATCGCGGATCAAGCACCGGGTAGAGCAGATCGACGGCAAGGTTGATGGCGACGAAGGCGGCGGCCGAGATCACCACAATGGCCTGCAGCACTGCGACGTCCTGAAAATTGACGGCCTGTTCTGTCAGGCTGCCGATCCCGTTGAGGCCAAACACTGTTTCGGTGATGACCGCGCCCGCCAACAGTTCGCCAAACAGCACGCCGGCGACTGTCAGGACGGGCAGGAAGGCATTCTTGGCGACATGCTGCCACAGCACAAAGGCATGCGATGCACCCTTGGCGCGGGCGACGGAAACGAACGGCCGCGTCAGCACCTCATCGATATTGCGGAGCAGGATTTGCGCCATCGGTGCGGAAATCGGCACTGCGATGGTGAGAACAGGCAGGATCAGCCCTTCCCATTCTCCCGGATTGATCACCGGGACCAGCCTGAACCGGAAGGAGAAGATCTGGATCAGCATGATGCCGAGCCAGAAGGTCGGAATGGAGACGAAAAGCGAGGGTAGCGACTGGATGAACGAGCGCAGGCGGCCGAAGCCCGAAAGGTTGGACAGCACCGCGATGATGACTGCCAGTACGGCCGCGGCGGCAAAGGCAAGTCCGGCAAGCCGGATCGTCGATGGCAGGTTGGCTGCCAGCTGCGCACTGACGGCAACACCGGCCTGCAGCGAATAGCCAAAATCACCGGTGACGAAATTGCCGATCGTATGGACATACTGCGGCAAGACGGAGCCATCGGCATCGTAGGCGGCGCGGATATCGGCGATCTGCTCGGCGCTCAATCCATATTCCGGATTCTGGAATTTGATCAGCACCGCATCGCCGGGCATTGCCTGCAGCAGCACGAAGGAAATCGTAAATGCTGCCCAGAGAACGAGCAGTGCCTGCCCTACCCGCGAGACTATGTATCTTGCCATTGTTATCCACCTTGTCGTTGCAACTGGCCCGGCTCAGGACCGGGCCAGCCGGATGCCGTCAGTGTTCGGCAAGCCAGGTGCTGTAGAAGCGCGGGCGGCCAACAGCTTCGAAATCGACGCCCTGCAGATAGGGCGCGCCGGCATAGGCTTGCGGCTCTTCGAAGATCGGGATCGCATAGGCCTGGTCGAGCACGTAGCTCTGGACCTCGCCGGCGATTTGCAGGCGTTTTTCGCGGTTCGGCTCCGAGGAGAGCGCTTCGAGCAGGCCATTCAGTTTGTCGTCGACGAAGGATTTGACCTTGTCGCTCGGGCCGCCCTTCTGGCGCAGCACGTCGCGGTTTTTTGGATAATACTGGCTCTTGATCACATCCGGATCGGCACGGCCGACCATGGCGGGAGAGACCGGGGTCTTGGCCGGATCGAGATCATCGACGGTCCTGCTGCCGGCATCGCCGGCCAGAACGTTCAGCGTCACGCCGAGCTTGGCCCATTGTTGCGAGACGAGCTGAAGCGTCGCCTTGTTTTGCGGCTGCGGCGGCGATTCATAGGCCGTCAGCACGAGAGGCTGGCCGTCCTTTTCGCGAATGCCGTTGGTGCCCGCCACCCAACCCGCTTCGTCCAGCAGCTTCGTTGCCTGGGCCGGATCAAAGGTCAGCTTGGCCGACAGATCGACATAGCCCTGCGCCGTCGAAGCCACGATCGACTTGGCCTGCGGATAGTTGGCCGAAAACAGCGTCGAGATGATTTCCTGGGCATTCGTGCCGTGCAGCAGCGCCTGGCGGACGCGCACATCGGCGACCAGCGGATTGTCCGGGCGGAAGACGACGCTGTTGTTGACGCCGCGCGTCGGGGCCGCATAGATCTTGTAACCCTGCCCTTCGACCTGCGCCTCGTCATAAGCCTGGACCTGACGGATGAAATCGGCCTGCCCCGATAAGAGCGCGCCGATGCGGACGCCGTCCTCGCCGGTGATCACATATTTGATGCCGTCGAGATAGGCACGGCCCTGATGTTCGATCTTTGCTGGCCCCCAGACATAATCTTCGCGGACCTTCAGCGACAATTCCTTGCCGAGCGTTTCGCTTTCGACCACAAACGGCCCGGAGCCGACGATTTTGGTCGCATCACCCAATTGTTCGAACGGCAGCGCCAGCGTCGCCAGCGAGACCAGGCCGGAACCGATGACCGAGGTCCCCTGCAGGAAGCCCGGTGACGGTTTCTTGAAATAAAATTTGACAGTCAGCGGGTCGATGACCTCGCTGCGGTCATAGTTGTTTATGACTTCGGAAACCGGCTGCTTCAGCTCCTTGTTGCCAAGGCCAAACGTGTCGAAATTCTTGGCAACGGCGCTGGCATCAAGCGGCGTACCATCCGAGAACGTCACGCCCTTGCGCAGCTTGAAGGTATATTCCGTGGCATTGTCGTTGACCGCCCAGGATTCGGCGATCCAGGGCTCGATCTCCAGCGTCTTCGGGTTCTGATAGGTCAGCTTGTCGGTGATCTGGTTGAGCACGCCGCCATTCGGATAGAAGCCGCCGGCCGGCGGATACAGGTTGGTATGCGGTTGCTGTTCCAGATAGATCAGCGTACCGCCCTGCACCGGTTTGGCAGCATCCTGCGCAAAGGCTGCAGACGATGTTAGCGACATCAGCACCGCGCCGATGACGGTTGCTGCTTTGAATTTTCCCGAAATTCCCATTGGATACCCTCAAAATGTAAGCTGAGGGAAAGGGTAAACCAACGGCGCACCATATCAATATAGTCTATTGAATTAGTGTTCTATTTTATTCGCCTTGCGTGGAAGGAAGGGATCGTCCTTTGTCTGTTTTCGGCAATAAGCGGCCGGTCCCCCGCAGCGGCCGCCGCGGGGGACTATCGGTTTCAAGACGGCTTCTTACTTGAGCTGATCCTGCACCTTGGCGATGGCGGCGTTGGCGCAGGCTTCATCGAGATGGCCGCCGGGTGCGCCACCGACGCCGATTGCGCCGATGGTCTCCTTGCCGATCTTGACCGGAACACCGCCGGCCAGAACGAGGAAGCCGTCGATGGCGACGAGCTGGGCTGCGCCCTGGTTTTTCTGGATGTTTTCAACCATGACGCTGGTCGGAATGCGAGCCGATACGGATGTGAAGGCCTTCTGGCTGGCGGCACTGACCGTATGCGGTCCGGCATTGTCGGCGCGCAAGAGGGCACGAACCACGCCTGCCCTGTCCACGACGGCGGCCGATACGTTGTAGCCATCGGCGGCGCAAGCGGAGACGGCGCCCTGTGCCAGGTCCACCGCGATATCCAGCGGCATGTTGTTTTCCTTGAGAACCTCGGCAGAGGCTGCGGATGTCAGGGCAAGTGCAATCGTGCCGGCAAGCAGTATACGGTTCATCTCATCTGTCTCCTATCGTGAACGCGATGCGGGAAAGCGCCTTGCTTTCTGACGACAGGGATATCTGAGCAGGTGCAGATGCTGAATCCGCAGCGGAACCAATCCGGCTAGGTATTCCTACCTATGGGGAGTTCGGCGTTGGCGGATGTCAGCTGCACGAAGTCTGCCACGGAACTGGTACCGAGCTTGTCGGCGATATTGGCCCGGTGTGCATCGATGGTTCGCGCCGAAACGTTAAGCGCAACGGCGATTTCCTTCGTCGCCCAGCCGCGGCAGACCATATCCAGGACCTCGCGTTCGCGCTCCGTCAGGCTGCGGAGAAGTTCCCTGGATTCCTCTTTTTCCAAGACGCGCTCTAGCGTCTGGAACGCGGATTGAATGGCGTCCATCAGAATCTGCTCATCGACCGGCTTGGTCAGGAAGTCGAGGATACCTGCCTTGAAGGCGCGGCGGCAGGCATTCACGTCACCATGGCCTGTGATCATGATCGTCGGCCAGCCGATGCCACGCTCTAGCAGCCGCTCGTGCATCTGCAGGCCGCTGATCAGCGGCATGCGCAGATCGGCGAGGATACAGCCGGGGCGTTTCGGATCGACATGCGCCAGGAATGTGGCCGGATCGGCGAAAGTCTCGACCGTCATGCCGTAGGTCCGCAGAAGCAGCTTTATTGCCTCGCGGACGGGTTCGTCGTCGTCGATCAGGTAGATTTGAAATGGCTTCATTGCGCGGCCTTCAGGTATTGCTCCACGGCGGGCAGCGTAACGGTAAAGATGGCGCCGCCGGACGTCTGGTTGCGGCCGTCGATGTGCCCGCCGATCCGCTCTACCAATGACGCACACAGCGCGAGCCCGAGCCCCATTCCATCGGTTTTCGTTGTGAAGAACGGTTCGAAAAGACGCGGCAGCGTGTCCGCTTCGATACCGGAGCCGGTGTCGCTGACCCGAATGATCGCACCGCTCTCCGACAGGCTCGTCTCGATGCGGATACTCTTCTCAACCATATCCACATCCTGCAGCGCGTCGGCGGCGTTGCGGATGAGATTGTGCAGTACCTGCTCCATCTCGATGGGATCGACCACTGCTTTCGGTGACGGCGTAGCGAGATCGAGAATGAGGATGATCTGGCGTTTTTCGAGATCGGCCCGCACAAGCTCGGCGATATCGGCAACGATCTGGTTGAGATCGGCAAGGACCGGGCTCTGCTCGCGCTTGCTGATATAGTCGCGCATCCTTTTGAGCATTGCCCCGGCGCGTTTGGCTTCACGCACATTGGCGCTCAGCGCTTCGGGGAGCAAGGCAGGATCGGGGTCTTGGCTGGCGGCAAGGCGCAGGGCGGCCTGGCTCTGGCTCAACAGGGCGGTCAGCGGCTGTGTCAGTTCATGGGCAATGCCCGACGCCAGCTCGCCCAGCGCGTTGACCCGCAAGGCGTGGGCCAGCCTTGTTTCATGCTCCTGCAGATGCGCCCGACGCTCCGCTTCTTCCGCGGTTTGCTGCAATTTGCGGGCATTGGCCTTCAGCTGCCAGGTGAACAGCAGCAACAACAGCACAGCCAAGGAGGCGAGCGCGAAGCCACCGATCCTCGTCCCGCTCAAAATGTCCGATAGGGCGAGAGGACGCGTGACGTCCACCATGAACGGCTGGCTCTGACTGTCCACAACCTTGCTGAAATGCCGTTGTGTTAAGATGCGGTCGTTCGCGCCAGGGCCTTCTGCCTTAAGATCCAGTACCGTTTCGCCAGCAAGGCTCACGCGTAAACCCGCCCAGGCGGGCCGCTCATCGCCCTCGATCAGCAAGGCCGGGTCGATCTGGACAACGATCGCCAGACCCGGATTGTCCGCTGTCGCGCGCTTTCCCAGAAGGTATCTGCCTGGATAGGCGGGGTTGAGATAGGTCCGTACTTCACCCTGTTTTTGTCCGGCAATGGCGCTTGCGATAGGCGACAGGTCGGTCTTCAGCGAGCTGTTCGGCCACGATATCAGCGAGACCGCCGTGGAACCCCCTTCCACCGGAAGCCTGACGAGGTCGATCGCGGTGATGCGCGGGTAAAACTGGATGATGCTCTGAAAGACTTCGCCGATCGCGGTTTCGGGCAGTTCGGGAGCAGCCTTGATCAATGCCACGAGGCTGGTCAGGTGCGCATCGTGCTGCGCCGCCCGTTGCGAGATCAGACGGTGGATCGTCTGCCCCGTCGCAGCGAGTTCTTCCGACGCCCGTTGATACTCTATCCGCATAGAGACGCCGGCAAAAAGGACGGTCAAGACAAGCCAGACGAACAATGCAACCGTCAGGTTCCTGAGTGGAAGATGCCGCCAGATCATGTCGTTCAAGTGCCCGTCCAGGTTTGCCAAACTGTAACCCCTCGCCGTTTATCTAACGAAGGCTTGGTGGATCGTAGCACAACAAGCCTGCTGCGGAAGGTGATGGCTGTCGCAGATGGTGCAACACGGCCCTGCAGGCAGGTTCAAGATGCCAAAAACGCCACCGGGAGCATCGGCAGCTTGACCCGACCTGACAGCCTGAAACATAGATGAGGCGCTACACACTGGCTGATACAGGCCAACCTGAATTTATGGAAGCGATGGAATGCGGAAATTACCTGCGCTTTCGGCGATGAAGGTTTTCGAGGTCGTCGGCCAGACGCGCAGTTTTACGCGTGCGGCCGAAGTGCTGAACCTGACGCAAAGTGCCGTCAGCCGGCAGGTGCGCAATCTCGAAAAACAGCTGGGCGAAAACCTGTTGATCCGCCATCATCATGATCTGGAGCTGACGCGCGCCGGTGCCGAACTGCTCGCAACACTGCAGCTGGCCTTTCACAATGTCGAGCAGACGGTGCGCTCGATCATGGAGAAAAACAACCGCAACAGGCTACGCATCAACGTGCCGCCGACCTTTGCCAAGCGCTGGCTGATGCCGCGGCTGTCGCGCCTGCGCCAAGCCCTGCCGGAGATCGAGATCAGCCTCAGCACCGATCTCAAGGACACGCTTGCCGAGCGCAGTCTGCTCGATTGCGCCATCCGCTTCGGTGACGGCGAATGGCCAATGCTGCAATCGCGTATCCTGATGACCGAACGGCATATTGCTGTCTGCGCGCCCGGTCTACTGGATGCGGCCAGCCGAAGCGCTCCTATCGATCTTTCCGCCTTCACATTCCTGCATGTTCTGGCCGCAGCCGATCAGCGCTACCTCACCTGGCAGCATTGGCTGGACGCCGCCGGCCTCAGCGGCACCGATGTGCGGGGCGGGATGGAGTTCGACCTTCTCGACCTGGTGATAGAGGCGGCCTGCAACGGGCTTGGTATCGCCGTGGTCGACCGGTTCATGGTCGCCAGCCAGCTGCAAAGCGGCCAGTTGGTACCGGTACTTGATGTCGAGATCGAAGGCCACGAATCCTATTGGCTGGTGACACGCACGGATCAGCCCGAACCCGCGAATGTCCGGGATTTTCGCGCATGGCTGCTGAGCGAGGTCACGCTGGATCATGACCTTTACGGCGCCGCAAAATGAGCAGGGCCGAACATTCGTTTTTGGAATGATTGACCCGAGAATAAGTCGCTTGCGAACAGGGGGCGAGGTCCCGTCTACTGCCTGAAACAGATTACGTTTCGGGTGGGTCATGACGCAGCATCGCAATTTCATCGGTGGCCGCTTTGTCGAGGCTTCCGGCTTGCCCGGGATCGAAGTGCGTAATCCCGCCGACGGCAAGATTTTCACCAAGGTTCCGGCTGCAGACGACGCCGCTGTTATTACTGCAGTGGAGGCCGCGAAGACCGCGCAAAAATCCTGGCGCAAGTTGCCGGCGATCCAGCGGGGCGATGCCTTGCGGAAACTGGCCGATGCCATCGAGCGCCATGCCCCGAGGATTGGCGAGGCGCTGGCGTTGGAATCCGGCAAGAACCTCGCAGACGCTACCGCCGAGGCCATCTATGGCGTCGAGTTGATGCGCTATCACGCCGAATGGGCGCGCCGGATTGAAGGCGAGGTCATTGAAAGCGATACGCCTGACGAGACCCTGATGCTCAAGCGCGAGCCGATCGGCGTCGTCGCCTGCCTGATCCCGTTCAATTTTCCGATCTACACCCTGGTGCGCAAGATCGCGCCTGCCCTGATTACCGGCAATGCCGTCGTCATTCGCCCGAGCAATAACACGCCGACCTCGGCTTTTGCATTCGCGCAAGCCGTGCTGGAAGCTGATCTACCGGCGGGCCTCATCAACATCATGACGATGTCACACGATGTTGCGCGGACGATGTGTACGCACCCGGCCGTCGGCATGATCACGCTGACGGGCAGCGTCGCTGCGGGCCAGACCGTGCTCGATTATTGCAAGGTCAATATCGCCAAGCCCTCCCTTGAACTTGGTGGCAAATCGCCTGTCATCGTCGAGCCCGATGCTGATCTTGATGCGGTGGCTCGCATGGTTCTCGGTGCGAAGACGGCTCATTGTGGTCAGGTCTGCACCTCTGCCGAGCGGCTTTATGTCCACGCCTCGATCCACGATGCGCTTATCGAGAAGCTGCGCCAAGGCTTTGCCGCCCGCCGTTTCGGCGACCGCGCCACCGATCCTGACAGCATGGGACCACTTGCCAATGCCGCAGCGCGCGAGCGTATTCATGGGATGGTCGAGCGGGCCGTGGCGGAGGGAGCAACGGTCGTGGCCGGTGGCTGGATCCCGGAGGGCGACGGTTATTTCTATCCGCCGACCCTGATCACCGGCTGCCGCCAGGACATGGAAATCGTCCGGGAAGAAGTGTTCGGCCCGGTGCTTGCCGTCCTTTCCTACGAGACGTTCGACGAGGCTTTGGCGCTGGCCAGCGATCATCAGTTCGGGCTTGCCTCGGTGTTGTTTTCGGAAAACTACCGCAAGGTCATGCAGGCGGCGAGCGAGATCGAGGCGGGGGAGCTTTACGTCAACCGTTTCCCGGCGGATCCCTATCAGGGCTATCATGCCGGCTGGAAGAAATCCGGCCTTGGTGGTGACGACGGCAAGCATGGCATGCTGGAATTCACCCAGACGCGGCTTGTCATCCTGAAACACTGATCACCCGGCGAGGAGGAACCACCCCATGAAGATCGCATCGCTGAAAACCCATGTGGTTGCAGTTCCGCCGCCACATGTCGGCGGCATGTACTGGATTTTCGTCCAGCTCGAGACGGCCTGCGGCATTTCGGGCGTCGGCGAAATCTATGCGACCTCGTTTCATCCCTCGGCGATGGTTCCGCTGATCGACGATGTCTTTCAGCGCTATCTTCTCGATCATGACCCCCACCAGATCGAGCGTTTCTGGAGGGCGGCCTATTCCAGCGGCTTTACGCAGCGCCCGGACACCACGATGATGGGCATTGTCTCCGGCCTGGAAATTGCCTGCTGGGACATCATCGGCAAGGCGGCCGGCCGCCCGGTTTCCGATCTGCTTGGTGGCACCGTCCACGAAAAACTGCGCGCCTATACCTATCTCTATCCGAAAAACGCGGCTGGCGATTACGATTACAATGATCCTGATCTGGCGGCTGAAGAAGCCATCCGCATGGTCGAGATGGGTTTTACCGCCGTCAAGTTCGACCCGGCCGGCCCCTATACCAACTATTCCGGACATCAGCTTTCGATGGGGGTTCTCGACCGCTGCGAGCTTTTCTGTGCGAAAATCCGCGAAGCGATCGGCAGTCGCGCCGATATTCTCTTCGGAACGCACGGGCAGATGGTGCCATCCTCGGCGATCCGGTTGGCACGGCGGCTGGAGAAATACGATCCGCTGTGGTTCGAAGAGCCGGTGCCACCCGGGCAGGAGGCCGCCATGGCCGAAGTGGCGCGCGCCACGTCCATCCCGATTTCGACCGGTGAACGGCTGACGACGAAATACGAGTTCCAGCGCGTGCTGCAGCTCGGCGCGGCTGCAATCCTCCAGATGAATGTCGCCCGCGTCGGCGGCCTGTTGGAAGCGAAGAAGATCGCCGGGATGGCCGAGGCCTTTTACGCCCAGATCGCGCCGCATCTCTACAATGGTCCGGTCGGTGCCGCCGCCAGTATCCAACTTTCAGCCGCCACCCCGAATTTCCTCATCCATGAAGCGATCATGGATTTCGGCGGCTTTCACGGCGAGGTGCTGAAAACCAAGTTGCAGTTCGACGATGGCTATCTCATTCCGTCGCGCGAACCGGGCCTCGGCATCGAGCTCAATCTCGATGTCGTCGAAAAGCACTCTCCCTATACCGGTAAACGCTTGCATCTGCAGATGGCCGCCGAACCCGCCGACATCAAGGAGTTCATGCCCGCCAAGGGCTGAGCCTGAACAGAGACCTGTCATGATCTACGACTTCGTCATTGTCGGCGCAGGGTCGGCTGGTTGCATCCTTGCAAGCCGCCTGAGCGAGAGCGGCCGCTACAGCGTTCTCCTCGTCGAGGCGGGCGGCAAGGACTCGTCCTTCTGGTTCAAGATCCCGATCGGCTACGCCAAGAGCTACTACAACCCCAAAGTCAACTGGATGTATTCCACCGAGCCGGAAGCCGGGCTCGACGGGCGGCGGATCTATGTGCCGCGCGGCAAGGTGCAGGGCGGGTCCGGCTCGATCAATGCCATGGTCTTCGTTCGCGGTGCCGCCGATGATTTCAACGACTGGCAAGCGGCCGGAAACCCGGGCTGGGGTGCTGCGGATGTCCTGCCCTTTTTCAAAAAGCTCGAGACCCATGAAAAAGGTGCCTCTCCGTGGCACGGCGGCAAAGGCCCGATCCATGTGACGCCGATGCGCGGCATGACCCATCCCATCACTGATGCCTATCTGAAGGGCTGCGAAGAACTGCAGCTGCCGTCGACAACTGATTTCAACGGCGCCTCGATCGAAGGCGCCGGCGTCTATGATATCAACACTCGCAATGGCCTGCGCTCGCATTCCAGCGCCGAATACCTGCGTCCGGCCCTGAAACGGGCCAATGTCTCGATCGAGCGCGGTGCTATCGCGCAGCGGCTGGTCTTTGCGCCGGATGGACGCGCGACCGGCGTTGAGGTTCTGCAGAACAGCGCCCGGCGGACATTTTCGGCGCGGCGTGAGGTCATCGTCGCGGCCGGCGCGATCGACACGCCAAAATTGCTGCAGCTCTCCGGGATCGGCGATGGCGCAGCGCTCGGCAAGAAGGGCATCGAGACCCGCCATCACCTGCCCGCCGTCGGTGAAAACCTTCAGGATCATCTGGCCGCGAGTTTTTATTACCGCGCCAACCGGCCGACGTTGAACGGCGTGTTCGGCAGCCTGTTCGGGCAGGCTCGGCTGGGGCTGCAATATGTGCTGACCCGCAAGGGACCGTTTGCGATGAGCGTCAATCAGGCGGGCGGCTTCTTTCGCGGCAGCCCGACGCAGGAACGGCCAAACATCCAGCTGTATTTCAATCCCCTCTCCTACCGGGTTCCTGTCGACGCCAGCGCCTCGATGGTGCCGGAGCCTTATGCCGGTTTCCTGATTGCTTTCAATTCCTGCCGGCCGACCAGCCGCGGACGGATTGCACTTGCTTCAAGCGATCCGTCGGCTGCGGCGCTGATCCAGCCGAACTACCTTTCGACCGATCGCGATATAACTGATGTCATCGAGGGGAGCCGGCTGGTGCGCCGGATCGCATCGGCGCCGTCGCTGGCCGCCATCATCGATGCGGAAGTATCCCCGTCTCCATCGGCTGCGAGCGACGAAGACCTGCTCGGCTATTTCCGCGCCAATGCCAGCTCGATCTATCACCTCTGCGGCAGCTGCATGATGGGGCCGGATCGGGCGACCTCGGTGGTGGATGCGCGGCTGCGGGTGCATGGGGTCGAAAGCCTGCGTATCGTCGATGCCTCAATCTTCCCCAATGTCACGGCCGGTAACATCAATGCACCGACCATGATGGTCGCGGAAAAGGGTGCGGCGATGATCCTGGAAGACGCGGCGTGAGCACTTGACGACAGCGCCCGGATGGCGACCGATGGAGCCGCTTTCCGAGCCCAACCAGCAACGGAGGACGGATATGCGCTACGGCTTTATCGGACTTGGGCATCTCGGCCAGCATCTGGCAGGCAGCCTTGTGCGCGAGGGTTTTCCAGTCACCGTGCACGACCGGGATCGCGGTCGAGCAGAATCATTGCTGGCGAATGGGGCCGTGTGGGCGGACAGTCCGCAGGCACTCGCCAGCCAGGTTGATGCGGTCATCACCTGCTTGCCGTCGCCTTCGATTTCGGAGGCTGTGCTGACCGGCCCGGATGGTATTCTATCGGGCTTGAAAGCGGGCGGCGCGTGGATCGAGATGAGCACGCTCGACCAGAACGATATCGAGCGTCTGGCGGCGATTGCTGCAGCCCGGGGCATCCGCATGCTGGAGGCGCCGGTGACCGGCGGTGTCCACCGTGCGGCGGCCGGCGACATCACCGTCATTGCCGGTGGCGATCGCGACCTGTTTGAGGCGCATCTACCGGCGCTCAGCGCCATGGGTGGTGAAATCTTTCATGCCGGGCCGCTCGGCAAGGCTGCCGTCATCAAGGTCATCACCAATATGCTGGCCTTCATCCATCTTCTGGCGACCGGTGAGGCGCTGATGCTGGCAAAGAAGGGAGGCATCGATCTGACCGATGCATTCAACATCATCAAGGCGAGTTCCGGCAACAGTTTCGTGCACGAGACGGAGGGCCAGGTGATCCTCAACGGCAGCTACAACATCAACTTCACCATGGACCTCGCCTGCAAGGATCTTGGCTTTGCGCTCGGCTTTGGCAAGCAGTTCGGCGTGCCGCTCGATCTCGCGTCGCACACCCTGCAGACCTTCATCCGCGCCCGCTCGACCTATGGCGGCAACGCATGGTCGTCGCAGGTGGTAAAGCTGCTCGAGGACGCAGTTGGCACCGATCTGCGCGCGCCGGGGTTTCCAGCGGAATTGTAAGGCTGGCTTTCCTCGTGGCGTGCAAGGACAATCTTAAAAACTAAAATGTCCGTCGCGCGCTCGACGAAAGTAAAATATTTCAACGGACTACAGGGTAATTATATGGCTGTATAATTCGCCTTGCCAGATGGCCGCGGCTCGCTATTCTGCCTGTACAAGCTGCCCGGCGAAACGTCGCGGCGGCGACAACAGCAGAGTGGACGCCGGCCAGATGACGAGAGATCCCCGCTACGATGTGCTTTTCGAACCGGTGAAAATCGGGCCTCTAACGGCACGCAATCGCTTCTATCAGGTGCCTCACTGTTCCGGCATGGGTTATCGCTATCCCAATGCCGAAGCGCATATGCGTGGGATCAAGGCGGAAGGCGGTTGGGCGGTGATCTCGACGCAGGAGGCGGAAATCCATCCAACCTCCGACCTGACGCCCGCCAATGAGGCCCGGCTCTGGGATGATGATGATATCGGCGCATTGGCGCTGGTTGCCGACAAAATCCACGCGCATGGAAGCCTTGCGGCAATCCAGTTGGTTCACAACGGTCTGCACGTTGCCAACCGCTTCAGCCGGATGATCCCGCTCGCACCGTCGCACGTCGTCGGTGATGGGCTGGACCCGGTTCAAGCGCGGTCCATGGACAAGTCCGATATCGCCGATATGCGCCGCTGGCACCGCAACGCCGCCATTCGCGCCAAGCAGGCCGGTTTCGATATCATCTACATCTATTCCGGCCATGACATGAGCGTGATCCAGCACTTCCTGTCGCGGCGGCACAATCACCGTACCGACGAATATGGCGGCTCCTTCGAGAACCGGCTGCGGCTCTTCCGGGAAATTCTGGGTGACGCGCGCGACGTCGTCGGCGACACCTGTGCGCTTGCCGTCCGCCTTGCCGTCGATGAACTGCTCGGACCTTCCGGCATTACCTGCGAGGGCGAAGGCCGCGACATCATCGAGGCGCTGGCCGAAGTGCCCGACCTCTGGGACGTCAACCTGTCGAACTGGTCGAACGACAGCCAGACGTCCCGGTTTTCCGAGGAAGGCTTTCAGGAGCCCTATATCCGCTTTGTCAAATCGGTGACCACCAAACCCGTCGTCGGCGTTGGGCGCTATACCTCGCCGGACAGCATGGCGCGGGTGATCAAGCAGGGCATCATGGATTTCATCGGTGCGGCACGCCCTTCGATCGCCGATCCGTTCTTGCCGGTGAAGATCGAGGAAGGCCGCATCGACGACATCCGCGAGTGCATCGGTTGCAACATCTGTACCTCCGGCGACAACACCTCCGTTCCAATGCGCTGCACGCAAAATCCGACGGTGGGGGAAGAATGGCGCAAAGGTTGGCATCCGGAAAGGATTGCAGCGGCCGAGACCGCCGATGCTGTGCTGATCGTTGGCGGCGGACCGGCGGGGCTTGAGGCGGCGCGTGCTCTGGCGCAGCGCGGACTTGATGTAACATTGGCCGAAGCCGGCCGGGAATGGGGCGGCCGGGTCAGCCGCGAAAGCCGGTTGCCGGGTCTCGCGACATGGGCGCGCGTGCGGGACTGGCGGGTGGGACAGTTGAAGACCTACCAGAATGCGCAGATGTATCTGCAGAGCCCGCTCAGCGCTGAGGATATCCTGCAATATGGCATTCCTCACGTTTCCATCGCCACCGGATCGCACTGGCGCAGTGATGGCGTCGGCCGCACGCACTGTCTACCGCTGGATTATCTTCAGGCAGGCGTCACCCTATCTCCGGATGCCTTGCTTCGTGACGGGGCGAACGCGGTTACGGCAGACGGGCCGGTCGTCATTTTCGACGATGACTGTTTCTACATGGGCAGCGTGCTGGCCGAACTGCTAGCGGCGTCCGGCCGGAAAGTCACCTTCGTGACGCCGGAGGCGCAGGTTTCGCCGTGGAGCAACCACACACTGGAACAGGCGCGGGTCCAGCGGCGGTTGATCGACCTGGATGTAACGATTATCACCGCCCACTGCCTTTCCGGCCGCACGGCCGATAGTCTTGAACTGGCCTGCATCTACAGTGGAAAGACCCGGTCGATCGATTGCGCCACTCTCGTCCCGGTGACTGCCCGCCTGCCTGACGAGGGCCTCTGGCTAGACCTGACTGCGCGCCGCAGCGAATGGGCCGATGCCGGCATCCAGTCCGTGACCCGCATCGGCGACTGTCTGGCGCCGGGGCTGATCGCGGCCGCAAACTATTCGGGCCATCAATATGCACGGGAGTTTGGAACGGCGCGGCCGGAAGATGCGGTCCCGTTCCTGCGCGAGGACATTGGCATGATCCGTTCAACCGCCTCGGCCGCAAGCGGTTAACCGGCATATCGATTCTCCGCAAGTTGCCACCGCCATCACGCCGCCAAGGCAAGCGTTTTGGGAGCGGCTATTGTCACCGTCAGCCCGTGGGGCTTGGTATCGGACAGCTCCATCAGGCCGTGATGGGCCTGGACGATATCGGCGACGATGGAGAGGCCCAGCCCGAAGCCGGCCTTCCCTTCCACCCGCGCCTGATCCACCTTGAAGAACGGCTCAAGCACACGCGCCCGCAGGTCGCTGGGAATGCCCGGGCCATCGTCCGAGACAGTGATTTCATAACCGGCTTTTGTTTCGCTCAGGCGAACCGCGACGTGGTCGGCGAACGTGACGCCGTTGTCGCAGAGATTGGTGATTGCCCGCATCATCGCCAGCGGTTTGCAATGAACGATCATTCTGTCCGGCCCGGCGTAGCGGACCTGAAAACCAATATCGCTGAATTCGGCGCAAACGGTTTGCAGGATGCTGACAAGATCGGCCTTCTGCATCAGCTCGATGGCATAATCGTCCCTGAGATAATTCAGGCTTTCGGCAAGCAGGCGATCGATGCGAACCACGTCCGACAGCAGCGCTTCGCGCAAGGGGCCTTCGTCGAGGCGTTCGGTACGCAACCGCAGCCGCGTCAGCGGGGTTCTGAGGTCATGGCCAATCCCCCGCAGCATGCGTGTCCGCGATTCGACCATGATCCGGATACGGTTGCGCATACCGTTGAGCGCACGCGCGAGCGCAACGATTTCGATGGAGCCGCGCTCCCTGAAAATCTGGGAACCGTTTGCGACGTCGGCCTCGTTCGCTGCCTGGGAAATCCGCCTGATCGGCTCGGTGATGGCCTTGATGGCAAAGAGGAAGAAAAACAGGACGAGCACGACGATGGCGACGATATAATAGGCTCCCTGGCTGAGGGTGGCGCTCGTCAAGATAGCGTCGGGTATGCCGCTGAGTACGAGAAGCGTCGTGTTATCGATCTCCAATGCGATAACCCGCTCTCCATCAAGAAATGTGCGCCAGCCGCCAATCGGCGGCGTCACGCCATCGGTTGGAAACAGCCATTCGACGATAGATGCGGCGATGCCGCCGGCTTCAGGTGATTCCGTAAAACGCGCACTGACCGAGGCCGGCTGCAGCGAGAGTTTCCAACCTGCCCGGCCGGCTAGGGCAAGAATGGCGTCCCGTTCCTGCGGGGTGGAAAATTTCAAAAGCTCCGCGACGGCGTTAACCCGCTCGGTAATGGTTTCCATGTTTGGAGCGCCGCCATCGCTTTTGGCCCAGCGCTCCAACGCACGGCCGGCGATAATCACCGTGAGCAGGGCCGCGACGATGATGAACGTAATCTGGCCGCGACTACGGCGCCCGTATTCATCCCAGACCGCTTCGGAGCCGTTGCCCAAAAACTGCACGGCTGGGACGCGGTTATCGGCGCGGGTGTGATGTACCGGCCGAAATATGAAGGTAGTCGCGACATGGAAATTTCGCCGGTCCCCTTCGTCTCGGCGACGTTCTTTGACCGGTTGACCATCGATTCCTCCGGTATTGGGGTGAAAGCCTATGAGCGGGGGCTTTTTGAATTGGATGTCAAGGCTGGTTACGATCTTGGCCGTTCCGAGGACGATTCAGATGATCTTCGAGGCCTCGGCATCGATGCCGCGGCCGCCACGATCGGCGGCAAGGCGAGCCTGAATTATGGGCCTGCGACCTTCTTCATCTCGGCTGACAAGATTATTGGCGGCAGCGATGGACTTATCGGCAAAGCTGGCGTTGAGGTCACGCAACCCGTTACAGAAACCATCATCCTGGGCGCCGGGGCGTCCGTGACGTTTGCCGATAGGAATTACATGGAGACCTATTTCGGCGTGGATGCAGGTCAGGCAGCCCGCTCTGGCTACAGAACCTACAAGCCGGGCGCCGGTGTAAAAAGCATCGATCTCTCGGTCTCCGCGACCTATCTGATCAACGGCAACTGGATGCTGCGCGGCGAGCAGACACTGGGCATCGTTACTGGCGACGCCGCTGACAGCCCCATCGTCAAGCAAACCCTTCAGCCTTCAAGCCTGTTGATCCTCGGCTACCGGTTTTAGGCGCGCCTGCCATGGCCGCCGGAGCGGCTGTCCCATTCAAAAAGTTGTGATTGCCGGTTGTCGGAAGGCGGATTGTTACCGTCTATCCGGACGCTTTGTGATTTGGGCTTGTATCAAGCGCCATATTTTCAGGGTCTGAACCCGGACAATGCGCCACCGGCCTGCGATCGGCACGCATGAATGCCAATCCGCTTGGTGGTCATCTTGCCGTCACATTTTCCTATTGACAGAAACTGCGTGCGTTCTATTCTGTTATAAGAATACATATAACATAATAATGGAACAAATGGGAGCTCCAATATGAAAATGATGACAGCGCTTTTACTCGGAACGGCATTGACGGTCCTACCCTCCAGCCTGTTTGCGCAGGAGAAGGGTGGCATCATCAACGTCGCCACGATCGGTGAACCGCCGACACTCGACCCGATGTCGTCGACCGCCGATCTCGTTGGTATCGTCACGCAGCACATTTTCGAGACGCTCTACACGTTCGACAAGGGCTGGAAGGTCACGCCGCTTCTGGCCGAGAGCCTGCCGGAGATCAGCGCCGACGGCAAAACCTATACGATCAAGCTGCGCACGGGCATCAAGTTTCACGACAATACCGACATGACATCCGAGGATGTTGTCGCCTCTCTGCACCGCTGGGAAAAGATCGCTTCACGCGGCAAGCAGGTGGCTGGCTTCATCACCTCCATCGAGGCTGTCGATCCCGCAACCGTCAAGATCACGCTGACGCAGCCCTATGCGCCGCTCGCCTCGTTGCTCGCCTTCAACAACTCCGCCGCCATCATCATCCCATCCGAAAAGCAGGATGACGTGATGAAGGACTTCATCGGTACTGGCCCCTACATGCTGAAAGAGCGCAAGGCCGATCAGTATATCCAGCTGACCCGCTTTGACGGCTACAAGTCGCGCGGCGGCGAGAGCGATGGCTATGGCGGCGCCCGCCACCAGTATCTCGATGAGATTCGCTTCGTTCCGGTCCCGGATCCGAACACCCGCGTCGAAGCTGCGATCTCCGGCCAGTATGATTATGTCGACTCCATCGCGGTCGAATCCTTCGACAAGATCAAGGCTTCGTCGGCGACGCAGCCGATGATGCTGAAGCCGTTCGGCTACCCGGTCTTCGTCTTCAATACGGCCGAGGGCGTGAGCAAGAACGTCGCCGTGCGCAAGGCCATCCGCCAGGCGCTCAGCATGGAAGACATGATGGCCGCTGCCTTCGGCAGCCCGGACTTCTTCTCGCTCGATGGCGCGATCTATCCGGAGGCTTATTCCTGGCATACCGAAGCAGGCACCGACGGCGCCTATAACGTGGCGGACCCGGAAGGGGCTGCGGCTGCGTTGAAGGCTGCCGGGTACAATGGCGAGCCGCTGCGCATTCTCACCAGCCGCCAGTATGAGTTTCACTACAAGATGGCACAGGTCGCAGCGGAATACCTGAAGCTTGCCGGCTTTACCGTCGACATGCAGGTTGTCGACTGGGCGACGCTGACGCAGCGCCGTGCGGATCCGAAGCTGTGGGATATCTACATCACGCATAGCCCCTTCCTGCCGGAGCCGGCTCTGATCGGTTCGCTCTCGACCAGCTCGCCGGGCTGGTGGGACACGCCCGCCCGCAAGGCGGCAGTGGATGCCTTTACGGCAGAAGTCGATCCCGGCAAGCGCGTTGCCTTGTTCGGCGACGTCCAGAAGGCAATCTATGATGACGTTGCCTTCATGAAGATCGGCAATTTCAACGCGGTTGCAGCCAAGTCGACCAAGCTTGAAGGTGTCGATCCGGCTCCGTGGCCTTACTTCTGGAATGCCTCGATCGCGAAGTGATCATCGGGTAATCGACGACATCGGCTCATCAGGGCCGATGTCCGTTCCGGACCTGCAGGCGTCTGGAGCATAAGGATCAGGCTTTCATGATACGGTACATTTTCCAGCGCCTTTTCGGCATGATCGTCGTGATGTTTCTCGTCGTCACGATCGTCTTCGTCATCGTGCGCGTCACGCCCGGCGACCCGGCTGCGGTCATGCTTGGGCCGGATGCGACGCCGCAGGACATCACCGATCTGCGCACGCAGCTCGGGCTCGACCGGTCGCTCGGCGTTCAATACATCTATTATATGGGCCAGTTGCTGAGGGGGGATCTCGGTCAATCGATCTTCCTGAATATGCCCGTAACGTCGGCACTCCTCGACCGGGCCGAACCGACCTTTTTCCTGACGCTGTTTTCGCTGCTGATTGCCTGTGCCATCGCTCTGCCGATCGGCATCTACGCGGCCTACCGGCGTGGCTCGATCTTCGACCAGGCCGCCACGGCACTGGCAATGCTGGCGGCCAGCATTCCGAGCTTCTGGCTGGGTCTCATCATGATGCAGGTGTTTGCGGTGCGTTTCGACATGTTTCCGGTGTCCGGTTATGGCGGGCCGGGGTCGACGTTTACCGAGCGGATGTACCATCTGGCTTTGCCGGCCTTTGCGCTCGGGATCGTTTCTTCCGCGCTGGTGCTGCGTTTTACCCGCGCCTCGATGCTCGATGTTCTCGGTGATGATTATATCCGCACAGCCCGCGCCAAGGGGCTGATCGAACGCCGTGTCATTCTCAAGCACGCCCTGAAGAATGCGCTGATCCCGATCCTTACCGTTATCGGCCTGACGGCGGCGGTTCTCGTCTCAGGTGCTGTCGTCACCGAGACCGTGTTCGGCCTGCCAGGGATCGGCAACCTTGTGGTGTCGGCCGTGCTGCGGCGTGACTATCCGGTCATCCAGGGTGCACTGCTGGTCATCGCTGCGCTCTACGTCCTGATCAATTTTGCCATCGACATGCTCTATCTGCTGGTCGATCCGAGGGTGCGTTACTGATGACAGCAATCGTCTCCAAACCGGCGCTCAGCGAGCACAGCAAGTTCATCCGGCGGCTTTTGAAGCGCAAGACGGTGGCTTTCGGGTTGATCGTCCTGACGATATTCGTGCTGCTGGCTATTTTCGCGCCGCTGATCGCCCCCTATTCGCCGTCGAAATTGTCGATCGTCAATCGGCTGAAACCACCAAGCGGAACCTTCATTTTCGGCACTGATGAATTCGGCCGCGACGTGTTTTCGCGGACGATTTATGCCGCACGGCTGTCCCTGCTGGTCGGTGCTGCCGTGGTAACGCTGTCTGCCGTGATCGGTGTGACGCTGGGGCTGATCGCCGGGTTCTTCAAGCAGTTCGATGCGCCGATCGCCCGGCTGATCGATGCGATGATGGCATTTCCGGATATTCTTCTCGCCATCGCGCTGGTAGCAGCCCTCGGTCCGTCGCTGACCACGGTTATCATCGCGCTCAGCATTGTCTATGCGCCGCGTCTCGCCCGTATCGTGCGGGCATCGACGCTGGTGATCCGAGAACTGCCCTATATCGAGGCGTCCCGGGCACTGGGCATCTCGACCCGGCACATCATGACGCGTCACGTGCTGCGCAACCTGTTGTCACCGATCCTGGTGCAGGGCACGTTCCTCTTTGCCAGCGCCATGCTGGCGGAAGCCGGCCTCTCGTTCCTCGGCCTTGGCGTCAGCCCGGAAATTCCGACCTGGGGAACGATGATCTCCGCCGGACGGCAATATATCGGCCAGGCCGACTGGATGACGCTGTTTCCAGGCTTTGCCATCATTCTCTCCGTGCTGTCGCTGCAGATGGTTGGCGACGGATTGCGCGATCTGCTCGATCCAAGACTTCGAAAGGACTTATAATCATGTCTTCCGGATATGAGGCGAAGGGGCCTGTGCTTCTCGCCAACGTCAAACCCATGGCCTTCGGTGCAGGTGCGCCCAACACCTCCATCGATATCCTCATCAATGCCGATGGCCGGATCGCCGAAGTTGGCCCATCGCTTGCGATATCCGCAGATGTCCAACGCATCGACGGCAAGGGTGCGTGGATTTCTCCGGGCTGGATCGACCTGCATGTGCATATCTGGCATGGCGGTACCGATATTTCGCTGCGCCCGTCCGAATGCGGCGCCGAACGTGGCGTCACGACGCTGGTCGACGCGGGCTCCGCTGGCGAAGCCAACTTCCATGGTTTCCGCGAATACATCATCGAGCCATCGCGCGAGCGCATCAAGGCATTCATCAATCTCGGCTCCATCGGCCTTGTCGCCTGCAACCGGGTGGCGGAACTCAGAAGCATTCAGGATATCAATCTTGACCGTATTCTCGAGGTCTATGCCGAAAATTCTGAGCATATCGTCGGCATCAAGGTCCGTGCGAGCCATGTCATCACCGGTTCCTGGGGCGTAACGCCGGTCAAGCTCGGCAAGAAGATCGCCAAGATCCTCAATATCCCGATGATGGTGCATGTCGGCGAACCGCCGGCGCTGTACGACGAAGTGCTCGAAATTCTCGGCCCCGGCGATATCGTCACCCATTGCTTCAACGGCAAGGCCGGCTCGAGCATCATGGAAGACGAGGATCTGTTCGATCTCGCCGAACGCTGCGCCGGTGAGGGTATCCGGTTGGATATCGGGCATGGCGGCGCCTCCTTCTCGTTCAAGGTTGCCGAAGCGGCGATCAAGCGTGGCCTTCTGCCGTTCTCGATCTCGACCGACCTGCACAATCACTCGATGAACTTCCCGGTCTGGGACCTGGCAACGACCATGTCGAAACTGCTGGTCGTTGGCATGCCGTTCGAGAAGGTAGTGGAAGCGGTCACCCAGGCGCCGGCATCGGTCATCAAGCTGCCAATGGAAAATCGCCTCGCTGTCGGCGAACGCGCCGATTTCACCATCTTCGATCTTGTCGATTCAGACATCGAAGCGACGGATTCCAATGGTGACGTCTCGGTTCTCAATCGGATCTTCGAGCCGCGTTACGCGGTCATCGGTGCCGAAGCGATTACCGCCAGCCGCTACATCCCACGCGCGCGAAAACTCGTGCGTCACAGCCACGGTTATTCCTACCGGTAACCCGGCATTTTTCAGTTTTTGCAGGACACAGGAGTTCGCGTGAACAGTTCCACAGCAACCGTCGCCGGCAGGATGGGGTCGCCCGCCGAGCGGCTGGCCTCGCTCGGCCTCACGTTGCCGCCGCCGCCGCCGCCGATTGCCAATTTCGTCACGCATGTGCGCGAAGGCAATCTGATCTATCTCTCCGGCCAGGGGCCGCGCGAGGCCAATGGCTTCATGCATACCGGCAAGGTGGGTACCGGCGGCGTCACCATCACTGACGCCTACGGCCACGCCCGGTTGACCGGCATCAATCTGCTGGCCGTGCTGCAGGATGCGCTTGGCGACCTTTCCCGGGTGCGCCGGGTGGTCAAGCTGCTCGGCATGGTCAATGCGGAGCCCGATTTCGAGGATCATCCAAGCGTCATCAACGGCTGCTCCGACCTCTTCGTCGAGGTCTTTGCAGACGCTGGCCATCATGCGCGCTCTGCCGTTGGCTTTGGGTCATTGCCGGGGAATATCACCGTCGAAATCGAAGCGATCGTCGCCCTTTACGACTGAGGAGCCATCCGGCATGTCAATGGCTGCGCCAGCCCATCAAGGTTTCGATCCGCTCCGCCGACGCGCGGACATGGGACGTGTAATGCGTCTCGTCGGAAAAAGCCTTCTGCTCCGGCAGAACGATGGAGATCGTGGCAACGCACTGGCTTTCGCGGTCGCAGATCGGCGAGGCAATGCAGGCAACGGCATAGTCGGATTCACCGGCCTGAATGGAAAGCCGGGCCTGCATGGCATCCGCCGCCGCCGCCGCCAGGGTTGCCGGATCGACATCGGCGCGGCCGGTGGGCGACGAGCGGGCACAGCGCTTGAAGAGTTCGAGGCGTTCATCATCCGGCAGGTGGCCGACCAGAAGGCGACCGGACGCGGTCCAGTTCAGGGGCACGCGGGTTCCCACCCGCGACGTGACCTGAAAATGGCTGGGACCTGCCGCCATCGCCAGCACCAGCATATGATCGCCGTCACGGCCACACACCTGCACGGTTTCCCCGGCCTCACGGCAAAGATCGTGCATTTCATGGGTGGCGACGTTCATGAAATCGAGCGAGCGGGCATAGGCCAGGCCGTAGTGATAGAGGCGAGCGCCGAGCCAGATCATGCTGTCGGCGTCGCGCGTCAAAAGGTTCTTTTCAACGAGGTCGTCGATGATCACGTAGACGGTGGACAAGGGTGCCCCGATCGCCTTGGCGATCGCATAGGCGCCGGTCGGCGCGCCCGTTTCGTAGAGGTAATCGAGCACCTGCAGGGCACGGTCGATACCACTGACCCGCGAGCGCTTTTCGCCTTTGGTCGTGTTCAGGGCGGTGGTGGAAATAGGCTGGGTTTTGGTATCCAAGACAAAAGCTCACATTGTGATTTTGTCTCGTTATTACATTATTATGGCATAACTGTCGACTACTGGAACACCACATCTTGCAATTGTAACAGTGAAATTTTCGGAGAGAACAATGCCCACTGAAGACATCCGCACATCACTTGGCCTGCGTCCGGTCATCAACGTTTCGGGCACGATGACCAGCCTTGGCGCGTCCATCGTCGTCCCGCAAGCCATTGCCGCGATGACATCGATCCTGCCGCAATTCGTCGAGATGAACGATCTGCAACGCAAGGCAAGCGCGGTGATCGCAAGGCTGACAGGCGGTGAAGCGGGCTTCGTCACGGCGTCGTGCTCGGCGGGCATCAGTCTTGCTGTTGCCGGAACGATCATCGGCAATGACCTGCTGGCCATCGAAAAACTGCCGGAAGTGAGCACTCAGAAAACTGAGATTCTGGTGCAGATGGGTCATGTCGTCAGCTACGGCGCCCCGGTCGATCAGGCCGTCCGGCTGGCGGGCGGCAAGACTGTGCTGATCGGTCAGGCAACCTCGACGCACCGCTACCACATGGAAAACGCCATCAACGAAAAGACGGCAGCAGCGCTCTACGTCATCTCGCATCATGTCGTCGATTATGGCCTGCTCAGCCTCAAGGAGTTCGCGGAAATTGCCCATGCCAAGGGCGTACCCGTCATTGTCGATGCCGCATCGGAATATGACCTGCGGCTCTTTCTCGAACAGGGCGCCGATATCGTGCTCTATTCGGGCCACAAGTTCCTCGGCGGCCCAACCTCCGGTATCGTCGCCGGCAAAAAGGAACTGGTCCGCCACGCCTTTCTCCAGAACATGGGGATCGGCCGCGGCATGAAGGTTGGCAAGGAGAGCGTCTTCGGCGTCATGGCGGCGCTTGAAGCCTGGGAGACCCGCGATCACGACGGCATTCGTGCCCGCGAAACAGGCTACCTGCATCTGTGGCGCGACACGCTGGAGGGGCGTCCCGGGGTTCAGGCGCTGATCGAACCGGATCCGACCAACAACCCGCTGGACCGCATGCGCGTGATCATCTCGGCGCCCGAAGCCCATATCACCGCCTGGGATCTTGCCGATGCGCTGGCCCGCGGCACGCCGCCGATCATCGTGCGCGATCATGAGGTCGAGCACCGTTATTTCTATCTCGACCCCTGCAACCTGCACCCCGGTCAGGAGACGATCGTTGCCAACCGTCTGGCCGAAGAGCTCGACAAGGCCAGGGCCTCGAACGAGGTCATCGCGACACCGCTGGAAAACCGCAGCAAGCACCGTTTCGACGGCGCTCTGCGCTGGCCGGATTGATCCGACCGTTCTGAAACCCAACAAAGGATTCCGCCATGGCCAGTTCCCTCGCCCACAAGATCGACCCCGCGCAGCCCGTCCTGTCGGTGGAGAACCTGACGACATCCTTTATGGTCGACGGGGAGTGGAAACCGGTCGTGCGCAACGTCTCGTTTGCGGTCGCCCCCGGTGAAACGGTGGCGATCGTCGGGGAATCTGGTTCCGGCAAGAGCGTCACCTCACTGTCGATCATGCGGCTTTTGCAGACTGATACCAGCCGCATCGAAGGCAGTGTTCTGCTCGGCGGGCGCGATATCCTGAAGTTGCCGGAAACCGCGATGCGCAAGGTGCGTGGCAACGATGTGGCGATGATCTTCCAGGAGCCGATGACGAGCCTCAATCCGCTCTTCACCATCGGCGACCAGATCTCCGAAGCGCTTCTCTGTCATTCGGCAATGAGCAAACGCGATGCCCGGGCCGAAACCATCCGGCTGTTGGAAAAGGTGCGCATTCCTGCGGCGGCTTCCCGTTTCGACGAGTATCCGCACCGGTTTTCCGGCGGCATGCGTCAGCGCGTGATGATCGCCATGGCGCTTGCCTCGCGGCCAAAACTCCTGATCGCTGACGAGCCGACGACGGCGCTCGACGTCACCATCCAGGGGCAGATCCTGGAGCTTATCAAGACCCTGCAGGAAGAGGAAGGCACCTCCGTTCTGTTTATCACGCATGACATGGGCGTCGTCGCTGAAATCGCCGACCGCACAGTGGTGATGTATCGTGGCGAACAGGTGGAGACCGGCCCGACCAGCGATATCTTCTTCCGCGCCAAGCATCCCTACACCCGTGCGCTTCTGTCGGCCGTGCCCGTGCTGGGGTCGATGAACGGCAAGGAGCGGCCGATGCGCTTTCCGATTGTCGATCCGGCAACCGGACTGCCAGACATCCCCGCCGAAACGATCGACACGGTCGCCGCAGACAAGCGCCCGGTTCTGGAAGTGCGCAACCTCACCAAACGTTTCGACATCCATTCCGGCCTGTTTGGCCGCCTGACCAGCCGTGTTCATGCGGTCGAAAACGTCTCATTTGATCTGCATGCCGGCGAAACCCTGTCGCTGGTGGGCGAATCCGGCTGCGGCAAATCCACCACCGGCCGTGCTATCATGCGCCTGATCGAGCCGCAGGCTGGCTCCGTCATGGTCGAGGGTACCGAGGTCCTGACGCTGGACAAGGACGGCCTGCGCGAGATGCGCAAGAACGTCCAGATGATCTTCCAGGATCCTTTCGCCAGCCTCAACCCGCGCATGCGGATCGGGGCGGCGATTGCCGAGCCCTATCTCGAACACAAGATGGGAACAGAAAAGCAGGCGCGCGATCTCGTGGCCGATCTGCTGGTCAAGGTCGGTCTGACGGCCGATATGGCGTCGCGCTATCCGCACGAGTTTTCCGGCGGCCAGCGCCAGCGAATCTGCATCGCCCGCGCACTGGCGCTCGATCCGAAGGTAATCGTCGCCGACGAGAGCGTTTCGGCGCTTGACGTCTCGATCAAGGCGCAGGTGATCAATCTGCTGCTCGACCTGCAGCAAAGCCTCAACCTCGCCTTCCTGTTCATCTCCCACGACATGGCCGTCGTCGAGCGCGTCAGCCATCGCGTCGCGGTAATGTATCTCGGTGAAATCGTCGAGATCGGCCCGCGTGCCGCTGTCTTCGGCAATCCGCAGCATGCCTATACGAAAAAGCTTATTTCGGCCGTGCCGATCCCCAACCCGGACCGGCGCCGTGAAAAGAGCAAGATCAGCAATGACGAGATCAAAAGCCCGATGCGGCCGGCGGATTACAAAGTCGTGCCGATCCGGTATCGTGAAGTTTCGCCAGGGCATCTGGTTGCGGAGCCGGATCGTCATTGAGGCGATCATGACGGCAGGGCAGCTGAATTAACTGTTCAGCACCGCCTGACAGACCCAGTCTATCTGCAAGACAGAACCCGCCACCGGGCGGGTGGCGGGCTCCAAATTGTCTTGCAACATGAATTTCCAAAAATGGCCCTAATATGAAAGTCAAAAACGCTTTTGCTTTAAACGCCGGTCCGGTTTCAGCCAAGGCAGCGGCATAAGAAAATTAGCCAATGCTAATTCAAAAGTCCAGTCACTCTTTTCCTGGACAGGGCGGGAATGGCGGCAGGTCATCTGACAAATGCCGTAGCAGGAAAACCCGCTCGGCGTGTCGAGCCGGGGCTTTGCGTGTTCCAAACACTGATCTGCGTTCCGGGCGCTATTTTGACCGGTTTTGGGCAATGACGGGCATGCCTTCAGGCCGGATCTGCTTCTTCAGCGCAGCGATGCGGAAGATGGCGTTGGCAGCACCATAGCCGCGATAGCCGCGCCGTTCGACGATCTCGAAAAAGAAGCCCTCGCCATAGGTGCCGCTGTAGAGCTGGAAGAACTCGCCGTGCTCGTCGCGATCGTAGAGAATGTTTTCCGCCTTTAGCCGCTCGCTCAGTTCCGGGTCGAGGCCGAAGCGCGCTTCGACATCGTCGTAATAGTTGGGTGAAATATGCAGTGGCTGGAAACCGTTCTGTTTCAGCGCCCTGGCCGTTGCAAAGATGTCGTTGGTGCTGAACGCCAGATGCTGGATGCCCGAGCCGAAGGTTTCGGCAATGAAGTGACCAGCGAGCGTACGCCGGTTTTCCGCGCCGTTCAGTGTGATGCGCAAGGTGCCTGCGGTATTTTCGATCACCTGGCTGCGCACGACACCAGCCGGATCGATGATATCCACCATCGGTGTCTTCTGCGTCTCGAAGATCGCGGTGTAGAACAACAGCCAGGTCAGCATTTCTTCGTAGGCGACGGTCTGGGCCATATGGTCGATGCTGCACAAATGCGCTGGCTGGCCTTCGTCTTCGTCTGCAACGGGGACAAAATCGATATCCCAGATGTGGCCGAGATCTGTCTTGTCGTCGAGCAGGTAGATCAACCCGCCGCCGACGCCGCGGATGGCCGGTATGTCCAGTTCACCGGTGCCGACCGGCTGGCTGAAGGGTTCCGCCCCCAGAGCCACTGCGCGGGCCATGGCCTCACCTGCGTCCTCCACCGCCAGCGCCACGGCATAGGCCGACGGTCCATGTACAGCATAGGACGCGTTGGCAAAACCGGCGCGTTCGGTGTTGACCAGCAGCCGGATATCGCCTTGGCTATAGACGCTCACCCGCTTGGTCCTGTGGCGGGCGGTTCTGCGGAAGCCGAGCGTGCGCAAGAGGGCGACCAAATCCGCCGCGTCCGTATCATCGACGGAGAATTCCACGAAGCTGACGGCCTTCACCAGCGCACGCTCCGGCATATCGGCAACAGTGAGCCCCGAAGCATTCGGACTGCGCCGTACGCGGTCGCCGAGCGTGATCAGCGAGCGATGGCCGTCGGCGGCAATCGCCTTGGCTGAGCCGCCACGGAACTGGTCGTTGAAGATTTCCAGCGAGAAATAACCATCATAGCCGGTCTCGGCAATCGCGCTGGTGAAGGCCGTGACCGGCAGGTCGCCCTCGCCCGGCATGTTGCGGAAGTGACGGCTCCAGTAGAGCAGGTCCATATCGATCAGCGGCGCGTCGGCCAGCTGGACGATAAAAATCTTTTCCTTGGGGATCGAGCGGATCGAATTGATATCGATCTTGCGTGACAGCGTGTGGAAGCTGTCGAGGATCAGGCCGATATTGGGATGATCGGCGCGCCGGACGATTTCCCAGGCATCCCGATGGTCGAAAATGTGTATTCCCCAGGCCAGCGCCTCGTAGCCGACTCGCAGGCCGCGCTTGGCAGCCCTTTCGCCAAGTTCATGAAAGTCCGCCGCGGCCCGGTCGATGCCACCGAGCGACACCGGCGACACGTTGGAGCAAACCAGTACAAGGTCGGTGCCGAGCTGCTGCATGATATCGAACTTGCGCTCGGCGCGATCGAAGGTGCGGGTGCGATGGGGGTCCGGCATGCCTTCGAAATCGCGGAATGGCTGGAACAGCGTGATCTCCAGTCCGTGATCGCGCACCATCCGGCCGACATCGGCCGGGCTGCCGTCGAAGGCCAGAAAGTCGTTCTCGAAAATCTCGACGCCGTCAAATCCTGCCTTGGCAATCGCTGCGAGTTTTTCCGGGAGCTCGCCGCTGATCGAGACGGTGGCGATGGAGGTTTTCATTGCGAGACCTCACTTGAATGTTTGCTGCCGGATGTCAGGTTGTCGAAATGCCGCATCATCCGGTAGGCATCCGGCTCGCGGCCGGTAAACAGGCGAAAGGCGCCGACGGCCTGGAAGACCGCCATGCCGCCGCCATTGAGCACCCGGCAGCCTCGTGCCCTCGCAGCCTTCAGAAGCGCGGTTTCAAGCGGGAAATAGACGATCTCGGCGACCCACTGGCGGGGCGAAAGCAGGTCCGGCGAAAGCGGAATACCCGGATATTTCGCCATGCCGGTCGGGGTCGCGTGGATCAGTCCGGATGCCGATCCGACCGCCGCCGCCAGATCATTGGGGGCCGTAATCGTCGCCTCCGGAAACAGTGCGGACAGCGACCGCACCAGATGCGACGCCCGCTCCGGATCGAGATCGAAGACCATCAGGTTCTTCAAGCCCAGCGACAGGATGGCATAGGCGGTGGCGACACCGGCGCCGCCGGCACCGATCTGAACCGCCGCCTCAAGATCGGCATCGGGCAAACCCCGGCGAAAGCTTTCGGCAAATCCCCACCAGTCGGTGTTGTGGCCATGCCGCCGGCCGTTTTTCAGGACGACAGTATTCACTGCGCCCAATGCGCGTGCCTCGTCGGAGAGCGTGTCGAGATAGGGAATGACCAGTTGCTTGCAGGGGTGGGTGATGTTGAGGCCGCTCAAACCGTGCTGTTCGGCCTGGCCCAAAAGTTCGGCAAGGCTGCCGGCTGTCAGGCCGCGCTGGTTGAGATCGATCAGCTCGTAGTCGTAGGCAAGCCCTTGGGCTGCCCCTTCCTGCATGTGCATCGCCGGTGTCAGCGAAGCCTGGATACCCGCGCCGATCAAACCGGCTTTCAGAGTTTTCAGACGTGTTTCGGCCATTGCAGCAGGTTCCGTGATTATTAGAAGGGATGAGCCGGCCCGCCGCAAGGCAGACCGGCAAAGGCGTTACTGGCCGCGGGCCGCTGCCAGTTCCTTGAACAGCAGCGAGACGGTCTCGGGGCCGATTTCGCCGCTGAACTTGTCAACCAGCGGCTTGACGGCATCACGCAACTTCTGCGTTTCTTCCGGGCTGAGTTCGGAAACCTCCATGCCGGTGGCCTTGATCTCGGCCATGGCCTTGGCATCCACCTCGCGCGAGACCGTGCGCTGATAGTCGCGGGCTTCGGTCGCGGCCGACTGCAGGACAGCCTTTTCCTCGTCGTTCAGCTTGTCCCAGAAGACCTTGCTGATCAGCACGATCTGCGGATTGTACTGGTGACGGGTCACCGTCATGTACTTCTGCACTTCGAAGAACTTGGCGTTGAGAATGTTGGCTGCCGGATTTTCCTGGCCGTCCACAGTGCCGGTTTCCAGCGCCGTGTAGAGTTCGGTGTAAGGCAGCGGCACGGCATTGGCGCCGAGGCCATTGAACAGCTCGATCGGGATCGGCGATTGCAGCGTGCGGATCTTCAGGCCCTTGATATCTTCGAGCTTGGTCACCGGATGACGGTTGTTGGTGAGATTGCGGAAGCCGAGCTCCCAATAGGCAAGACCAACGAGGCCGGTGTCTGGCAGCTTGTCGGACAGGCTCTTGCCGAACGGACCATCCATGATCTTGTCGGCTTCTTCGCCGCTGTTGAACAGGAACGGCAGGTCGACAGCGCCGAAGGCCTTGACGTTGCTGGCGAGAATACCGGCGTTCAGCACCAGCATCTCGACGACGCCTCCCTGCAGCGCCGAGACGGTCTGCACGTCGCCACCAAGCACGCCGCCCGGGAACAGCTTGACGTCGATCTTGCCGCCGCTCTTTTCCTTGACGATCTCGGCGAACTTTTCCATGCCGGTGACCTGCGGGTGGCCCTTGTTGTTGGCGCTCGCAAATTTCAGCGTGGTTTCGCGGATTTCAGCCGAGGCGGTTCCAGCCAGAAGCATTGCGGGTAGAGCGAGCCCCAATGCCAGTTTCATCATCTTGTTCAACATGCTTTCCTCCCAGATTTTGGCCGGTTTTCCCGACCGGTTGAATGGTTTTCAAAACGCTCTTCCGCCTCAATGCCCGAACCAAGCGACCGGCGCGGTCACCAGCTGCGGGAACAGAACGAGCAGGAAAAGCACGATCAGTTCGGCAATCAGGAAGGGCATGACGCCCTTCATCAGATCTTCCATTGACAGCTTGGAGACACCGCAGATGACGTTGAGCACGGTGCCGACGGGCGGGGTGATCAGGCCAATGGAATTGTTGATGATGAACAGGACACCGAAATAGACCGGGTCGATGCCCGCCTGCTTGATCACCGGCATCAGTACGGGCGTCATGATCAGGATCGTTGGCGTCATATCCATGGCAGTACCGACCAGAACGATCAGCACCATGATGGCGATCAAGAGCAGCGTCTGGTTGTCCATCAGCGGCTCCAGCAGCGCGACGAGATCGCCTGGCACATCCGCAACCGTGATCAGCCAGGCGGAAACGGCCGCGCAGGCCACCAGGAACATCACGATCGAGGTGATCTTTGCTGCCGCGACGAAGACATGAAACACGCGCGACGGTGGCAGTTCGCGGTAGATGACCATGGCGACAAACAGCGAATAGACGGCTGCAACAACGCCTGCTTCCGTTGGTGTAAAGACACCGAACTTCAAGCCGAACACGATGATAACCGGCAGCATCAGCGCCCAGATGGCATCGACGAAGGCTTTCATGCGGACTGCGCCACTCTGCCGGGGCGGCAGCGCGAATTGCTCTTTGCGCGCCACCAGCAGCCAGGTGACGCAAAGCGCCAGCGCAATCAGCAGACCCGGCACGATACCGGCAAGGAAGAGCTTGGTGATCGAGACGCCGCCGACAACGCCGTAGAGGATGAAGCCGATCGAGGGCGGGATGATAGGACCGATGACCGAAGCGGATGCCAGAAGACCGCCGGTGCGGGCCGGGTCATGGCCGGATTTCAACATCATCGGGTAGAGCAGTGCGCCGAGCGCCGCGGCATCCGCCACTGCGGAACCGGAAAGACTGGACAGGATGCAGGCAGCAAAGATCGCCACGAAACCCAGCCCGCCGCGCACATGGCCGACCAATGCCATGGCAAGGTTGACGATCCGGCGCGACAGGCCGCCGGTGTTCATCACCTCGCCGGCCAGGAGAAAGAAAGGCACGGCCATCAGCGGAAAGCTGTCGGCGCCATTCATGACGTTCTGCGCGACGATCTGTGCATCGAAAATGCCCATGTACATCATCAGCGCCACGCCGCTGATGATCAGGGCGAATGCGATCGGAACACCGAGCGCCATGGGGCCAAGAAGTGCACCGAGGAAAATTGTCAAGGTCATGGCGCTCTCCTCAGATCTTCACGCCGGTGACGGCTTGTGGCGCGGGGTGGTCGTCGTGAGCCGCCTGTTCTTCACTGTCACGGACAAATTCGGCGGTGGTGACGTCGATGCGGCCGGTTGCGACACAAAACATGTCCCAGAGGATGATCAGGAAGGCCGGGATGCCGAAGGCGAGGCCGGCACCGTAGAAAAAGCCCATGGAGAGACCGGTTGCCGGCATCGCCGCTGGCAGGTTGATCAGCGTTTGTGTCCAGCTGCCGCTGATCATCAGCGCTGTTGCCAAAAGCATCAGCCCCTGCCCTGCCAGAACGGCCAGCTTTGCGCCGGTTGGCGGCAGCCGCTTGATCAGCGAATCGACGCCGAGATGGCCGTGTTCCCGCATGGCGACGACGGCGCCGAGGAATGTCAGCCAGATGAAGAAGACCCGGGAAAGCTCTTCGGACGAGGTGATGCCCTGATTGAAGGCATAACGCAGCACGACATTGCCGAACACCAGAATGACCATGGCGGCAAGCAGAAGGGCGATGATCACCTTCAGCACAAAAAAATAGAAATCGATGATGCGTGTCATGCCAGTCCTCCCGAGATGGATTCCGCCGGTTGCGATTGTTTGCCGTGTGCTGCATCAGCAACGGCTGCACAATACCGTAACGGGATATCCGCGCTGGTGCCTCCTCCTCAGGAACATTCGGCGCGATTACAAAATGTACGAACTGGTACGTATGTCAATAGGCATCTATTGAAAGCGGACTGCAAGCTGACTATGACTTGATGGGCATACCGGGTAGCCGGATGCAGATTCCCGTGTTGGAGACACGCGGACTGGACGAGCGAGGCGCCGGGAGGGAGCGGCGGAGCATGGCAAGCAAGGCTGAAAACGGCAGGAAAAACGATCCGCAGCGTACCCAGGAAAATATCCTCGAGGTGGCGACGGAAGAATTTTCCACGCATGGCCTGGCCGGCGGGCGCGTCGATGCCATCGCCGAGCGGACCCGCACGTCCAAGCGCATGATTTATTATTACTTTGGCAGCAAGGAAGGCCTCTATCTTGCCGTGCTGGAGCGCTCCTACCGCAAGATCCGCACGCTGGAAGCGGACCTCCAGCTCTCCAATCTGGAGCCGGAAGAGGCCCTGCGGGTGCTGATCTCGACCACCTTCGACCATGACGAGGCGCATCCGGATTTCGTGCGGCTGGTCAGCATCGAAAACATCCACCACGCCGCCCATATGCTGCGCTCGGAGGCAATCCGCGACCTCAACGTCTCCGTCATCGAGACCATCGCCGGCATTCTGGAGCGTGGGGTCAGCCAGCGCGTTTTCATGCGACAGGCCGATCCGATCGACATTCATATGATGATCAGCGCGTTCTGCTTTTTCCGGGTTTCCAACCGCTATACGTTCGGCTCGATTTTTCGCCGTGACCTTTCAGAAGCCGCCACGATCGAACGGCACCGCACGATGATTGCCGATGCCGTTATTGGTTATTTGAAAGCGTAGACGGCAGATAGGTCTCGTCCAGCTCCGCTGTTGTACCGGATCATCGCCGCAGGATTGCTATGAAGGCCAGGCCGCCGACCAGCCCTGTTATGACGCCAATCGGAATATCCTCCGGTGCCATGACAACGCGGGCGGCGATATCGGCAAGAACCAGCACCACTGCACCTGCCAGCGCGGATAAAGGGATGACACGGACATTGTCGCTGCCTGCGACAAGCCGGACGAAATGCGGCACCATCAGGCCGATAAACCCGATGGCACCGGAAAAGGCGACCATGACCCCGGTGAGAAGGGCCGTCACGACGAAGAGCTGTGCCCGGAAACGTGCGACCGGAATGCCCAGTGTTGCCGCCGTTTCATCGCCCATGGCCAGCGCGTTGATTTCCCGCGCACGCAGGACGAGCCATGTCAGGCAGACGCCGAGAACTGCGGCGGGATAGACAAGATGCGGCCATTGCGCCAGTCCCAGGCCGCCCAGCATCCAGAACACCACCGTATGTACGGCGCGCGGGTCGCCGAGAAATATCAAGAGGTTGCCAAGCGCTGTTGCAACGAAGGCGACGGCAACACCCGATAGCACAAGCCGATCAGCGGCCTGTCCTGAAAAGCGTGTGACCGCAACCACAGCGATGGTGGCAAGCAGAGAGCCGGCGAAGGCAAACAGCGGCACGGTGACGAGGCCGAAGATGAGACCGGTGTGAAGCAATGCCAGGATCGCGCCAAGCGCTCCGCCGGAGGATACTCCGAGAAGATGCGGGTCAGCCAGCGGATTGCGCGTGACGGCCTGCAATACGGTGCCGACCACCGCGAGACCCGCCCCCACCAGCGCTGCCAGGATGACGCGCGGAAAACGGACATCCCAGACGATGCTGTCGCGGCCGGCCGACCACGTAACCTCGATTAAGCCCGGCGCCAGCTTGTTGGCAACGATGGACCAGACGGTGCCGAAGGAAATGGGGGTGGCGCCCAGAGACACGCCTGCAGTGATGCAAAGGCAAATCAGGGTCGCCGATACGGTTATCGTCAGAAGAAATCGGCCACCGGTCATATCAGGGTCCATGTTGTGCGCAGGAAGCAAAAAAAACCGGGCAGATTGCCCCGCCCGGCCGGATGTTTCGGATCAGCAGCGGTTACATGTTGCGCGGATGAAAGGCGTCGGCCAGGCGGCCGATCGCGTCGATGTTGCGCGGGCCGGGTGTCGCTTCGACATAATCGAGCACAACGAAACGGTCATTCTTGACGGCATCAAGGCTCTTGAAGGCAGGATTTTCCTTCATGAAGGCGATCTTCTGTTCGGCGGTGACATCGCCATAATTGACAATGACGATCACCTGCGGATTGCGCTCGATCACCGGCTCCCAGGATATTTCGGTCCAGCTTTTTTCCACATCTTCCATGATGTTGGCGCCACCAGCGGCCTCGATCATCGCGGTTGGTATGCCGAACCGTCCGGACGTAAATGGTTTTTCTGTGCCGGAATCGTAGACAAAGACACGTACGGGCTGCTTGACCTCACCAATCCGGCTCTTGATATCGGCAAGCCCTTTTTCATAACCCGCGACGAGGGCCTTGGCCCTGTCGTCGACACCGAAGATCGCGCCGAGATTGAGGATGTCGACAAACATGTCGTTCATCGTCGGCTTGGCCCTTGCCATGATATGGATGCAGGATTCCGTCAGCTCGTAGACCTTGATCTTGAAGGGATCGAGCGTTTCCGGCGTCACTTCGCCGCCGACTTTCATGCCGTAGTTCCAGCCGGCGAAAAAGAAATCGGCATCGGCGTTGAGCAGGACTTCCTTGGTCGGATATTTTTCCGACAGCTCGGGGAGCGCTTTGATGCCTTCGCGCAGCTTTTCATCCAGCGTCTTCCAGCCGGAAATACCGGTATACCCGACCATGTGGTCCTGCAGTTGCAAAGCCAGCATCATCTCGGTGAGATTGACGTCATTGGAAATCGCCCGCTTCGGTGCGGCATCGAAGGTGACCTCGCGATTGCAGCTCTTGACGGTGACCGGATAGGCGAAGGCAGGTAGCGCGACCAGTGCCGTGGCGAGGAAACCCGCGGCGGAGGCGAGCAGGCGGAAAGAGGGCATGGTTGGTCCTTTCGGTTCAGGCGGTTTTTAGGGAAAATGAAAAACGCGCGGCGGCGGTGCCGTGTGGCGGATGAGCAAGGGCGGTCACGCCAAAAGTGGCCGAAATCGCGTGTGGCGTCAGCACCTCGTCCGGCAGGCCGAAGCCAACCATCCGGCCATCCCGCATCAGCGCCACATGGGTGGCGAATGTGCTGGCCAGGTTGATATCGTGCAGCGTGGTGACGATGGTCAGCCCCAGCCCGGAGAGCAGATGAAGAATCTCCAGCTGGTGGCGGATATCGAGATGGTTGGTCGGCTCATCAAGAATGATGATATCCGGCTCCTGCGCCAGCGCCCGGGCCACCAGCACTCGCTGCTTCTCGCCGCCCGAGAGCGTCGAGAACTGGCGCTTGGCCATAGTGGCGAGATCGAGATGATCCAGGCAGTGAGCCACCTGGGCACGATCCTCGTCTGTCCAGCCTGCCAGGCCCTGGCGTCTCGGAATACGGCCCATTGTCACCACATCAAGGACGGTGAACGGGAAATCAGCCGGCATTTCCTGCAACACGACTGCGACGCGGCGGGCCATAGCCTGGGCGGAAAGCTTGCGGGTATCGTCACCGTCGATTTCGACCCGGCCCTCCAAGGGGGCGACGCCGCGATAGAGGCAGCGCAACAGCGATGTCTTGCCGGCGCCGTTCGGCCCGACGATGGCAAGCCGGTCGCCTGCTTCCAGTGAAAAGCTGACGTCGCGAACGAGAAGCAGGTTGGCTTTTGGTCCCCAGCTAACGCCCGAAACGTTGAGGCTGGCGCCGCGCCGATTACAGCTCATGGATCGTCTCCCGGAACCACGGTTTCATTGAATGCGCTCTGCGTGATGTTCCGACACAAGGAATGCCGCCGGGATTCGGGCGACGGTCTTGCCACCGAGGCCTCGGGGGCGTTCGGCCTCACGTGTCAGGCCATCCGGCCGTTCGGCATAGATAGCGGCGAAATCCACCAGCGCTGCGATATCCGTGTCTGGCGCGATATCGCCAAACAGATAAGTCGCCTTGCCGCTCGCCTGGAACGCGATCGTGCAGGGACGCTTGCAGCCGGCCATGCAGACGGTGCCCTCGATGGAGAAATCAGGCCGGCTGGCAGCGCCCATGCGCGACAGGCTGTCATTGAGGCGGGCGAGCAGCTCCAGTCCCGGGCGGCACGCGGTGCCGGTGATCCGGCAATCGGTGCAGACGGTTATGATGTGCTGTGGATGGTGTGCCATGTCTTATCCCCGGTGGCGACGTCCGGAGTCCACATGGCGACAAAGCGCAAACGCGCAAAAACGTTGCTTTCAAGCCAGACTTTTTCCATCGGAACACCCCGTCCGTTGCAGTTGATCATCGATGATGGCAGGTCTCCTGGCTCGCGGGTCAGTGCGCATCCACCCCTTCCCGGCTTTCGGCCAGTGGGATGTTGTGAATGCACTCTCCGCTTACAGTTGCGGGGGCAGCCACGGTTTTGGCCCCTAATGGGTCATCCTCACCGTGTTCCCTTTTCAGCCGCTCCAGGGTCACCTGGAAGCAGCACCATCAGCGCGACATCTCGCACGATTCCGCCGACCAGGCAACGCCGGATCCCGATGGTTTCGTATCCTCGTTGCGGATGTAATGTTATTTAATAACAATTCGAGCGTCAAGTGCTGGTATGACCTTTGTCTTTGGCGCATGGAGTGCGATCACTGGACGGGCGATTCCTATGTCCAATGTGGTTGCCGCGAAAACGAAACAGGATGCAAGGCCATGAGAATCTCGGCTTTGGCTGACAGCGCTGGACCCCGTTTTCAACGTTCGCAGCGGAAAACCACCGGATTGATGAAGGGGGTTCCTGCTAAAATTTGAGGGTCTGAGCGAAAGACTAGGCAGATTATGTGAGAAATTTTGCCTTACGCTCTGGATTTGGTTCGTAAATTGCTCTACTGCCCCTGCCATCTCTAGTGAACATCAGACTTTGAAAGATTCACATGCAAGTATTGGTTCGCGACAACAACGTCGATCAGGCTCTCCGAGTGTTGAAGAAGAAGCTTCAGCGCGAAGGCGTCTTCCGTGAAATGCGTATGCGGGAAGCATACGAAAAGCCGTCCGTCAAAAAGGCGCGCCAGAAGGCTGAAGCCATCAGCCGCCAGCGCAAGAATGCGCGCAAGCAGCTTCAGCGCGAAGGCCTGCTGCCGGCACCGAAGAAGAAGCCAACCCGCTAATAGCGGCAGCTTCCGACGAGATTTGGGCTTTTGGTCCAAGGCGCGTCCGGTATCCGGACGCGCCTCGTTTCGTTGTGTCAAATATCTGAAATTTGAGATGCTTTGACATCTGCAGCGTCGTGAGGCCACGGCGCTGCAGATGTCAAAGCATGCCGGTAGATTCGGCATGCCCTGCAGGTGCGCGCTGGCGGTTCCGTCCGTCAATCCGGTGATGCCGATGGTGCGCCCTATCCCCGCGGCCCTCTGGCAGGTCGGCCGAGATCGGCTGCCGCAAAGTCATCTCGCCTATACCATCACTTGATTCTCTCTGGTTTCGATGGCTTTGGGTGCGCCCATCGTCCTCGCGCGCCTGAAGCGGGCTTATTGCCAGGCGGTCTGCTTTCGATACCAGGCCTTGGCGAATTTCCGCTATATAAAGGAAATATTTCCTACTCGTATAAGTTTTATTATATCTACTTCTGATTGATTTCAGGGGTAGATCAATGGACCAGCCCAGAATTGACAGAGCGCGTGGCAGCCGGCTCAAGCAGGCGATGATCGCAAGCGGCCATCGCAAGGCGATGGCGCTTGCGGCTGAGCTTTCCATTTCGCCGGCGGCGATCACGAAATGGATACAAGGACACGCCATGTCCGTGGATCACGCCCGCACGCTCGCCGCGCTGCTCAATGTCTCCCTCGACTGGCTTTTAATGGGGCGAAACGGGCCGGACTGGCTGCGGCCGGATCAATTGAGCGAGCTGGAACTCGACCTCATCGGCAAGCTGCGCGAACGTCCGGTGCGGGTCACCAAGCTCTTTATCGGCCTGACCGCAGAGATACCGAAAGTGCCGGCATCCGATCAATCAGGACACGCTCAACCGTGAGTTAAAATCCTTTGATTGTTTCACCGGAAGTAAACAGCCTTAAGTGGTAAATTCGACAGGGATACCGCAATAGTTTCTTCGGGGTATGCAACTGATGGATGTGGTACGGAAACGCCGCAAGCAGCCGGCAGAGGCAAAATCAACCCCTTACCGAACTCAAACCGGAGAACTATCGATGTCCACGCTCCTGACGATCAATGTCACCAATCTTGAGCCCGCAACACAGCAATTCTATTTCTTTCAGCAGCCGGCAGTCTACACAGGCGGCGCGACGGTTTACAGCAACAGCCTCTATTCCGACAGCTTGGGAAACTACGCTACCACGGGGTCTACCCTGACCTTTCAGGTGAACATGCAGTTCTATGCCGGTATCCAGCAGGCGCATAGTACACCCCAGGTCGGGCAGTCTTCAGGCTACTCCTCCGCCAGCCGGGCCATCGACCTGGCGCCCACCTCCGGCCCGGCCAATGATTGGACCACCGCATCCGTCGGTCCGCTGGGATTGACGCAGCCGACGAATAGCACCGGCGTCCAACCGGGTGCGTTCCGGATCACCACTCCGGTCTATTCGCCGCCGGCAATCTACAACGTTGGGTCGGCTGTCGAGGTCAATGGAGGCATCGCCCTGTCGAACTTCGTGGTGGCAAACCCGAACAACAACACGGATTGCCAGCCGATTCTGACATACTACGTCCAAACGGGCAGCTACACGCCGGGAACCGTCATGAACTTCTCGACCTCCAGCGTCAACGCAGCTGTTTGCGATTTCACCGGCGGTCATTCGATCATCAACGTCACCCTGAATGCGGATGGCTCGTGGGGAACGACGATCATTCAGTAATTTTGGTCATCTGGTTCGAGCGTACACGGGTGGGCGGGTGAACGAATCCGCCCACCCGGCTCGACCGAACGGCCGCTGTCCGGCGCCACCCAGTTCTTTCGTACATCAATGATCATTTCAGGGAGCCGGGTGGCACCTGGGAGGTAGACCCTCATGGCTTCGCAATACAGCATCATCATCAAAAACATGGCGGCGCAGACCATGTCTTTCTACGCCTTCCAGAAGCAGGCGTCTTTTAACAGTTCCGGTGCTACGCCCACGATCCTGTCCAGCAGCCTGGCGTCCGGAACTCTCGCACCCAATGCCAGCTCCGGCGCACAGCTGGATTTTAGCTTCGATGCCCAAAATTATGCCGGTGCAAAAAGTACCGCCACATCCGCGTCCCAGATAAAATTCAATGCGAGCATCGCAGTGGCCAGCGCCAAAAGCGCAATCAGCAGCGCGGCTGCGGTGCAGCCGATCGACTTGACGACGTCGACACCAGGCCAGCGGGTCAACAATTTTTCCACCCTGACAATAAGCCCCTTGGGCTTGTCGGCTGCAACCTACCAGGCGGGCCTGGTTTCAGGTTTCTTCGGCATCCAGGTCCCGTCCTACACGCCTGCGCCTGTGCCGCAGCTCTATTGCGGGTGCGCGGCCATCAACCAGGACGGAAGCATTACATTGTCGAGCTTCATCGATCCGCTTCCCAACGGTCAAGTATATTGCGCGCCATATGCAACATATTACGTGAAGGTTGGAGCTGTGTCTGTCGGGGAGATTGTGACGTACGGAACAAACCAGGTTGCAGAGTGCGATTTTACCGCTGGATACACGGTAGTCAACGTTCAATACGAAAGTAATGGGTCATTCACGACAAAGGGGAGCTGACAGATGCTTTAGAAAATACACGATACGTCTTCACGATCCAGATTTTACCTGAAGCGCTTTTAAGCGGCGCCAACCAATGGGAGTTTCAACATGGCAACCTATTACAACATCACGCTGAACGCCAACACCCCGCATGGGTCCGATATTCTCAACAAGCCCTGCAGGGTTGTCTTCAGCTACCCCGATGGCAGCTTTTCTCTTCCCTATTCCGGCACGGTGTTTGCCTGGCCAACCGCCAATACCGTGCGGATCAGCTCCGCGGTGCTGAATATCGACGCTGCGTGGGTTGGCGCCAATGGCGGAACACTGACCATCCAAACCGGCGGCGGACTTGCCTACGGCATTACCGCTTTTGCGAAAATGTGACCGGACTGGTGTCGGGATCGATACCTCGCTGACCAGATCTGACAATACTGGCCGCTGTGGCTCATGTCCGAAAGGATACGCGCAGCGGCCTTATCTCGTGTGAGTGCGTGTTGCCGCTTCCGAACGCTTGCGCTAAGCCTGCGTCGAGCCGGTGGCGCGAAACTGCCCTTTCGGCGAGATGTGCGGAGAAAAGATGCCCGGTCAATCGCTTGTCACTTATGTCGGCGTGGCGCATCCGTGGATGTGCGACATCATGGGTCATATGAATGTTCGCCATTATGCGGCGATGTTCGATGATGCCAGCTTCCAGCTTCTTGGCCACATCGCAGGCGTCGAAGGTCTTGCCGATGCCAGCCGTGGCTGGGCCGATGTCCGATCCGAAGTCGAATACAAACATGAAACCAAGGCTGGCGCGCTGCTGACGATCCGTTCCCACGTGGTCAAGGCCGGCCGCAGTTCGGTGACGTTCGAACAGGTGATGTCGGGCTCGCTGGACGGCTTGGTTCACGCGGTCAACAGAACGGTCAGCGTCCGGTTCGATCTGGTCGAGCGGGTCGCGGTGGGGCTTGATGCCGAGATGCGGGCACGTGCAGAGGCGCTTCAAACCGGGGCCGCGGCCAACGAAAACAATTCGGGTTAGGCGCCGTAGATGCGCTGATCGAGCGGCGTTTCCGCGATGGCGGTCTGGATGCCGGTGATCAACGCCTTTTCGGCGCGGTTGACGATCTTTTCCGGATTGACCAGCAGAAAGACATCGATGGCAGGTGGCGTCTCATAAGGCGGCAGCCGCCAGAGCACGCCGTCGGCGACATCACGCCGCGCGACGTGGAGCGGCAATGGCCCGATCCCCAGCCCCGCGACGATCATGCGGCGCACCTCTTCGAGGCTTGACGATACGCCAACCACGTTGGTGGCGAGTTTCGCCTCGCTGCGCAGAAGTGCGACGGGCCTGAGCACATCAGCGATATTATCGGTGTGGAACGAGACGGACGGTTCGCCTTTCAGGTCTGCCAGCGTCAAGTCCGCCTGCCCGAAGAAGCGATGATCCGGCCCGCAGAAAAAGCCGAAGAATTCCCGGTAGACCATCGTGTAGTCGAGGGCGGCATCGCGGTTGCTGACAAGGCACAGACCAAGGGACGCGCGCTTTTCGCGGACCTGCCGGGTTACTTCGCCGCTGGTCGCGACCGAGATAGTCAGCGTGGCGCGTGGGTGGCTGCGATGAAACGCCGTCAGCGCCTTATCGAAGATCGGCGAAATGACATGGCTGGCAACGGCAATCGTGACATGGCCGGTCACGTCATCGCCGACGCCGCGCACCAGCTGCGGAAGCTGTGAAATCGTACCGAAGACCTCGATGCTCTGCTCATAGAGCAGCTGGCCGACATCGGTCAGTTCGAAGCGGGTGGCGTCGCGTTCGACCAGCCGCCGGCCGACCCGGTCTTCCAGCCGGCGCAGCGCATTGCTGACACTCGGTTGCTTGAGGTTGAGCTGCTCGGCGGCGCGGGTGATGCTCTTGACTTCGGCGATCACCACGAAGGTTCGCAGCAGGTTCCAGTCCAGCTCCCAAACCAGCCGTTCAGATCGTGACGGTATCATTCCTGAAATCTATGCCTTCTATTTACATTATCTATTTGCGCAATAATAGAACAAAGGCAATCATCAAATTCGGAAGGCGCGTCCACGCGTACCCAAGCGACAGAGAATGCGCTTTCATCCAGAGGAAAACAGCACATGAAGACACTCGTTTCAGGCCTTTTGGCCGCCACCCTGGCCATTGCTGCCAGCTTTACTGCTTTTACGGCCAGCGCCGACGATCTGGAGGCGATCAAGTCCTCCGGTGAAATCCGCATTGCGATGTCCGGCCAGTATCCGCCATTCAATTTCGTCAACGAGAAGAACGAAGTCGTCGGCTTTGATGCCTCGATCGGGACGGCGATCGCCGAACGCGTCGGCGTCAAGGGCACGCTGGTCACGACCGCCTGGGACGGTATCATCGCCGGCCTGCTTGCCAACAAGTTCGACACCGTCGTCGGCTCGATGACCATCACGCCGGAACGCGAAAAGGTCGTCGATTTCGTCGGCCCGTACTACCACGCCGGCCGTGCGGTCTTCGTCAACGAAGCATCGACCGTCCAGAAGCTGGGCGAACTGAAGGGCAAGACACTCGGCGTCACGCTCGGCGAAACCCACGAGAAATGGGCTCGCGAACAGGGCGGCTGGGACGTGCGCACCTATAAGGGCCTGCCGGAGCTGCTGCTCGAACTGAAGGCCGGACGCGTCGATGCCATCGTCGTCGACAACATCCCGGTGATGGTTGCCGTCAAGGAAACCGGCGAAAAGGTCCGCCGTCTCGAAACGCCTGACATCGAAGGCGGCAGCGTCGCCATCGGCATTGCCATCCGCAAAAACAATCCGGAGCTGAAGGCTGCGATGCAGAAGGCGCTCGACGAGATGATGGCGGATGGATCCTACGAGAAGATCGCCATGGAATGGGTTGGCAGCGACATCCGCTGATCGATCGATAGCCAGAAACATTTGGCCGGCTGAGATAAGCCGGCCAAATGCCGTTCGCAGGCCTCTTCCGGAGTTTTTCCCATGGATTTCCCGCTGATGCTGCGCGTCTTCCCGTTTTTCGTGGAAGCCGCTTGGGTCACCGTGCAGATATCGGTGCTGTCGTTGCTGCTTGGCCTTGCGGTCGCAGCCGTTGTCGCCTCGGCGAAGATGTCGGGCTCGTTTGTCCTGCGGGCAATCGGCAGTCTGTATGTCAGTGTGTTTCGTGGCACACCCTGCCTGATCCAGCTGTTCGTTCTTTATTTCGGCGGCCCGCAGATCGGCATCAATCTTGATCCTTTTGCCGCCGGTGTCATCGGTCTGGGGCTGAACATCGGCGCCTACATGGCCGAATCCATTCGCGGCGGCATTATCGGCGTCGATCGGGGCCAGGTGGAGGCGTCGCGCACCATCGGCTTCAGCCGGCTGCAGACACTGCGCCTTGTTGTCCTGCCGCAGGCGGCACGGCTGATGATCCGCCCGCTCGGCGTCAACGCTGTGGGCCTGATCAAGGGGTCCGCTCTGGTTTCGACGATCTCGGTCGTTGAACTCACCTATACGGCGCAGCGCTTTATCGGTTCCACCTACAAGCCGTTCGAGATCTTCGGCATTGCCGCCCTGCTCTACATGATCATCGTCTACGTTGTGGCGCGGGCGGTCGACGTCCTCGACCGGCGCTACGCCATCAACTGAGGGAGCGCGCAACATGCAAGGTCTCGATTTCAGCGTCGTTACGCCCTATACCGACCTCCTGCTCATGGGAGCGTGGTGGACGGTGGTACTGACCATCAGCGGAGCCGTCATCAGCTTCTTCTTCGGCATCTTCTTCGCCGTCGCCGTGCTCTATGCGCCGAAGGTGATTGCCTATCCGATCCGCTTCTTCATGTGGCTGTTCATGGGAACGCCGCTGCTTTTGCAGCTCTTCCTGATCTATTTCGGCCTCGCCCAGATAGGCATCAACGTGCCGGCGCTTGCTGCCGGTATCATTGGCCTTGGACTTCACTTTGCCGTCTACAATGCCGACGTCATGCGCGCCGGTATCGTCGCGGTTGATGCCGGGCAGACGGAAGGTGCGCGCAGTATCGGTTTCGGCCGGTTCCAGACGCTGCGTTACGTCGTCATTCCGCAGGCGGTGCGCAACACCCTGCCCTCGATCGGCAACAATCTGATCGTGCTATTGAAGGAATCGTCGCTGGTTTCGATCATCGGCATTGCCGAGCTCGTGCACTCGGCCCAGCTGGCAATCAGCGAAACATTCCGGCCATTCGAGTTCTACATCACGGTGGCAGCACTCTATTACATACTCAATCTCGTCCTTGAAACCGGTTTGCGGCAGGTCGAAAAACAAGTGGAGGTATCCCGATGACCGTCCAGCGGCCCATGGTCGAGGTAAAGGGCGCCCGCAAGGCCTATGGCGCCCTGGAAGTCCTCAAGGGGATTGATCTATCCGTCACACGCGGCCAGATCGTCGCCATTATCGGCCCGAGCGGTTCGGGCAAAAGCACGCTTCTGCGCTCCATCAATCATCTTGAAACGCTAAACGGCGGCGAGATCTGGCTTGACGGCGTGCAGGTCAATCAACCTCTGCGCGGAGCAGCGTTCGAGCGGCACATCAATGCGGTGCGCCAGCAGATGGGCATGGTGTTCCAGCACTTCAATCTGTTCCCGCATCTGACAGTGCTCGAGAACATCACCATGGGGCCGGTCATCCTCAAGGGCATGGCCAAGAATGTGGCCCGCGAGCTTGCCGTGGAACTGTTGTCGAAAGTCGGGCTTGCGGAGAAGGTGGATGCCTATCCGTCACGGCTGTCCGGCGGACAGAAGCAGCGGGTCGCCATCGCCCGTGCGCTCGCCATGCAGCCGAAGGTGATGCTGTTTGACGAAGCGACATCGGCGCTTGACCCTGAGCTGGTCGATGAGGTCAACGCGGTGATGAAGCAGCTTGCTGCCGAGCATATGACCATGCTGATCGTCACCCACGAAATGCGCTTTGCCGGCGAGGTCGCCGATCGCGTCCTGTTCATGGATGGCGGCGTCGTCGTCGAAGAAGGGCCGCCTAGCGAGATTTTCCGGGCCCCGGTACAGGATCGCACCAAGGCCTTCCTGAAAAAATATCTGGCTGCTTGAATGATACGATCCGTTATGCCGGGAACTGAATTTCCGGCATAACGCCCGCCGCTCTAGTGGGAACGCGCGCTCTAAATTTTGAGCCGCCGTTGCGGCGAGAATGCCTGCCAACCAGTCGTCCCATCGTCCGCGAGGGACATTGGCGATATCGCCAATTGGCGCGAAACGTCCCTCTGCCTCCAGTTTTCGATTAGTAACCTGTTCACGCGGTAATCGCTGCGTCGAAGCAGCTTGCTGTGCAAGGCTGCGCCACTACCCTGCCGGCATCCGCGGGGATCCTACTGCACTTCACTGAAACGCTGCCCAACGAGGACTTTTATCGAACATGCATGGGCATCTCGTCCAAATCGCGCGTATCAGGCGGCTTCTTTCAATACCAAATTTGACTTTTGTCAGCAGTGATGACTATTGTCTAATCCATTGTATTGAAGGAGACATGATGCCCATCCGGTCCACAGATCAGATCCTGCACAAGGCCGCCTGGCTCTACTATACCCACGGTCTCCGGCAGGATGAAGTGGCGCAGCGGCTCAATATTTCCCGCGCGTCCGTTGCCACCTATCTGCGCCGCGCCCGCGAAACCGGGATCGTCAACATCGCCACATCGACACAGCTGTTTGCCGACGACGTCCTGGCGCGCCAATTGGAAGATACACTCGGTCTGACCTCCGTTTGGATCGTGCCGGAAGACCGGCAGGCGATGGACCCAACCGCGGAAATGCCTGTGGTTGCCGCTGCTGTGTTCCTCGAGTTGATCAACAAGGGCGATCGTGTCGGCGTCGCCTGGGGTCGCACGGTCTACCACCTGGCCGACGTCATGCCCTATGCCGACCTGCAGGATGTTACCGTCGTCCAGTTGTGCGGAAATCTTGGAGCACCCTATTCCTATCGGCCCGACCAGTGCACGACCGAAATTGCCCGGCGTCTCAATGCCGAAGGCATCAATGTCTATGCGCCGCTGGTTTTGAGTTCCGAACAGCTGGCTGAGGCATTGCGGGCTGAGCCAGTGATCCGTGAGCAGATGGCGACGATCTCCGACTGCCAGCTGGCGCTCTATTCCGTTGGTGGTATCGAGGATGACAGCCATCTGGTGAAATGCGGCGCCCTGACGGCGGAAGAAATGCATGCGCTTGGGCAGACGGGTGCCGCAGGCGTCATTGCCGGCCAGATCATTGACGGCAACGGCCAATGGCTGGACTGCGCTCATAACCGCCGCTGCATTTCCGCGGATCTCGATTCCATCCGTGCGATCGGCAAGCGCATGATGGTGGTGCAGGAAGACAGTAAATTCGATCCGCTGGTGGCAGCCATCAAGGGCGGGTTTGCATCGCATCTGGTGGTGACCACCTCCATGGCTCGGCGGCTTCTCGAGCGTTGGAGCACAGAGGCCCGCAGCCGCCCCGCACTGTAAACCATCTCAATCCTATCTGATCCGCCCGGCGAGGACCGGGCCTGAAAACCTGTCCGAGGGAGGAATAAACGATGAAAAATCTCTGGAGCGATACCGACGCCGAGGCGATGGTCGCCACCTATGCCGCAAAGGGCATCAACCGCGATCTGGCGTTGCGTATCTATACGACGCGGCTGCTCGGCGGTGATCCACGGCTAGTTCTGCATGGCGGTGGCAATACGTCCGTAAAAACCACCGTCAGCGATCTTGTCGGCGACGAATGGGATGTCTTGTGCGTAAAAGGCAGCGGCTGGGACATGGGGATCATCGAACCGGCGGGGCTTCCCGCCGTCAAGATCGCGCCTCTCTTGAAGGCCCGCAAGCTGACCAAGCTTTCCGACGAGGACATGGTGACGTTGCAGCGCGCCAACCTGATTGATCCCGCCTCCCCCAATCCTTCCGTCGAGGCGCTGCTGCACGCCTTCATTCCGCACAAGTTCGTCGATCACACCCACTCGACCGGTGTTCTCTCCATTGCCGACCTTGAGGGTAGCATGGAGATCAGCGCCAAGGTGTTTGGGCCGAAGATGGGGCTGGTGCCCTATGTGATGCCCGGCTTCGATCTCGCCAAGCTGGCCGCCGAGGTCTTCGACAGGGATCCGACCGTGGATGGCCTGATTCTCGACAAACACGGCATCTTCACCTTTGGCGCCAACGCCAAGGAAGCCTATGACCGGATGATCCACTATGTGACGCTGGCAGAAGACTATGTGGCGAAGAATGGCAAGAACCCGTTCACTCCGGCCGTCTTGCCCGCAAATCTCGCCAAGCCCAATGAAATTGCTGCCATGCTGCGCGGTGCCGTCGCCGTTTCGAAGGGTGAAGGCCGGTATGACCGGATGATCGGCGAGTTCCGCACCTCGCCGGCGATCCTCGAATTCGTCAATGCAGCTGAGGTCGAGGACATGGCCTCGCGTGGCGTTTCGACACCGGATCTGTCCATCCGCATTAAGACCGGACCGATGGTGCTGCCGGCGCCGGATGCTGCTGATCTCAACGGATACAAGGCGGCGATTGCCGGCCGCGTGGCGCAGTTCGCGGAAAACTATACTGCATATTTCAAGAAGAACGACGGCCGCGACGACGTCAAACGCGTCATGTTGGATCCAATGCCACGGCTGACGCTGGTGCCGGGGCTGGGCATGTTCGGCCACGGCCGGACCCTGAAGGACGCCAAGATCGCTGCCGATGTTGGAGAAATGTGGATCGAAGCCGCCCGCGACGCCGAATCCATCGGCCGCTTCCAGCCGGTCAGCAAGCCCGACCTGTTTGATCTCGAATATTGGTCACTGGAGCAGGCAAAGCTTGCTGGCGCCAAGGCCAAACCGTTCACCGGCCAGGTTGCAGTCGTCACCGGTGGCGCTGGCGCGATCGGGGCTGCCACCGCAAAGGCTTTTGCCCGTGAAGGCGCCCATGTCGTGGTTCTCGATCTCGATGGGACCAAGGCGGCCGAGATCGCAAAGTCGATTGGTAACCAGTCGATCGGACTTGCCTGCGACGTCACCGATACGGCATCCGTGCGCGCTGCGTTCGACGCTGCTGTCAGCACCTATGGCGGTGTCGATATTGTCGTCTCCAATGCGGGGGCCGCGTGGGAGAGCCCGATTGCCACCATGGACGACGCCCTGCTGCGCAAGAGCTTTGAGCTCAACTTCTTCTCGCATCAGAGCGTGGCGCAGAATGCAGTCCGGATCATGAAGGAGCAGGCGACCGGTGGGGTTCTGCTGTTCAATGCCAGCAAGCAGGCCGTCAATCCCGGCGCTAATTTCGGTGCCTACGGCCTGCCGAAGGCGGCGGCGCTGTTCCTGTCGCGTCAGTATGCGCTGGAACATGGCAAGGACGGCATCCGTTCGAACGCCGTCAATGCTGACCGTATCCGCTCCGGTCTGCTCAACGACGAGATGATCGCCAACCGTTCGGCGGCACGCGGTCTGTCGGTCAAGGACTATATGGGCGGCAACTTGTTGGGCCTCGAAGTAACCGCAGACGATGTTGCCCAGGCTTTCGTGCACCAGGCTTTGGCCGAGCGCACCACCGCCGATGTCACCACTGTCGATGGTGGGAACATCGCTGCGGCGATGCGCTAGCCGTATCGCGACCTTGTTCAGGCGAGGTCGGTCAACGCGAAATCATCGCCCTTGTATGCAAGGGCGATGTTCAGCGCTTTTGCACAGGCGTAGCTGAAGCAGTCTCCGAAATTGAGATCTGCCGGGTGTCCAACCGCCTTGCCGTAGATCATGGCTGTCTCGATGGCTACCGAGCCGATCTCCGGCGTCACCGCAATCTCCGTAGACCCGATTGCCGACAGGAATTCCGTGACGGCGGCATTGGCTGTGGCAACGGCCTCCTTGCTTTTCGGCTTGTCTGGCTGCTGAAACTTCCTAGCTAGGCCAAGCACCGCTTCGAAACGGACGACCGGCGAAATCACGAATGCTCCATCGGCGATTTCCAGCCGCTTGACGATCTCTTCCCAGCCGGGTTCGCGGGCAATGATCGCCACGATGACGGATGCATCGAGGAACATTAGAGATTATCCCACATCTCATCGGTGAACGGTTTCATATCGAAATTCGGATCGTTTGCGCCCATGGCCCCAGCCATAGCCTGCGCCTTGGCAATCCGCTCCCGCAACGGGCGCTGCTGTTGAACGCGATCAAGTTCACCCTGCAGAGCCCGCCTCACCGCCTCCGTCTTGCTCGGAGCCTTAAGAGCTTTCTGCAGCTGCACCGCAAGTGCATCGACGGTGTCATCGCGAATAAAAAGAGCCAAGTGCATATCCTCTTCAGATATACATATATCAAAAATGTATATCTCATGCAATTGCTGGCGGACACTCTTCACCGAACAAAAAAGGGCGACCCGAGGGCCGCCCTGAAGTTCGCCAAGCGGTCTCTTACTTGGCGTTGGGATTGGGCATCCATGCCGGCATGGCGACATCGGCATGGGCAAACTGCGGCAACTTGGCGCCGAGTTCTTCCATGTTCTTGATGTCGTTGTCGTTGAGGTCCTTCTGGGTGATCAGCGTCGGCGGGACGATGACGCTGCGGCCCGGATCTTCGCCGGCCAGCATCATCGCCAGCGTACGCACCGAGACCTGGCCGACAACGGCCGGGTTGGTCGCGGCGGTTGCTGCCCAGGCACTGTCCGGTTCGCGCATGGCGGCGATATCGGAGGTCGAGATGTCGGCTGAGTAAATCTTGACGCTCGACGACATGCCGGCTTCATCGACAGCAATCTTCACGCCCTTGGCGAATTCGTCGTAGGGCGCGAACATGACGGTGATGTCCGGATTGGCGGAAATGACCGAGCGCGCCTGGTTGGCGACCGAGTTGGCAATCGGGTTATCCATTGTGCCGAACATGGCGGCTTCATTGATGCCCGAATACTTCTTCTTGAATTCCTTCCAGGTCTCGTCGCGGCGGTCGAGCGGCGCAATGCCAGCGACATAGACATAGCCGGCCTTCCAGCTCTCGCCATTGTCCTTGACGGCCTGCTCCAGTGCCAGGCGGGCGAGGTCGCGGTCGGACTGCTCGACCTGTGGGATCTTCTCGTTCTCGACATTGACGTCGAAGGCGACGACCTTGATGCCGGCGTCCACGGCGCGCTGTGCCGCTTCCTTCATGGATTCCGTCAGGCCGTGCTGGATGATGATGCCCTGAACGCCAAGTGCGATCGCCTGATCGACCATATCGGCCTGCAGGGCTGCGTCCTGGCGGCTGTCGAGCACACGCAGATCGACGCCGAGCGCCTTGGCCTGCGATTCCACGCCCGACAGATAGGACTGGAAGAAATCACCCGTCGACAGATAGCGCACGAGGGCGATCTTGACGTCACCTGGCTTGTCGAATGGTGCCGGCATGTCGGCGGCAAATGACACGCCTCCCAGCGTCGTTGCGGCCATTATTCCAAGCGTCAGTTTTGAAAAAGTTCTCCGTGTAAAAGTCATAAGGGTCTCCTCCACAATAGACTTGTTGTTTGATTTGCAGTCCCGCACGGAGCTTTGCTCCTCAGCGTTTGCCCCTCCTCGAGAGCGCAAAGGTGAACACCAGGGCAATGACGAGCACGAAGCCCTTGACGAAGTCCTGGGTGTAATAGGGTGCGTTCATCATCGTCAGGCCCTGCAAGAGCACGCCGACGAACAATGCGCCGATAGCGGTGCCGAACGCATTCGGCTTGGCAGCGCCAAGGACGGCAAAGCCGATCAGGGCAGCGGCGACGGAATCCAGCAGCAAGTTGTTACCCGATGCGATGTCGCCGCGCCCGAGACGAGCCGCCAGCAAAATGCCGCCGATCGAGGCGAAGACGCCGGAGATGATATAGGCCCAGATCTTGTAGGCATTGACCGGTGCGCCCGCCAGGCCAGCGGCCCGCTCATTCGAACCGACCGCATACATCATCCGGCCGAACCGGGTATATTCCAGGAAGAACCAGATGAGGATGGCGAGCACGATCAGCACCACGACCGACACCGGCACCAGATTGGGCAGGATGAAATCGAAACGGTGACGGCCAAGCGCCAGGAAGGCGGGGCTGAAGGTGCCAGTGGCAGTCGATCCGTCCGGCATGCTCATGCCGGTGGCGATCGAGCGGCCTTCGGTCGGAATACGCTGTAGGCCGACCAGCAGGAACATCATGCCGAGCGTCGCCAGCAGATCCGGCACGCGCATGTAGACGATCAGGAAACCGTTGATCAGACCGACGAGGACGCCGATGGCAAGGCAGACAAGCGTTGCGGTCAACGCGTCGCCCCCCATCACCACCATCACGTAGGACGACGCCATCATCGCGGTGGTGGCGACCGATCCGATCGACAGGTCGAAGCCGCCGACCACCAGTGTGGCGGTCACGCCGAGCGCCAGGATGCCGGTGATCGACACAGATTGGAAGATGAAGACCGCGCTCTGCGGCGAGGCAAAGCCGCTGGTCATGATGCAGAAATAGAGGATCATGCCGAAGAGCAACGTGATGAAGCCATACTTGATGGCGATCTCTCGCGGTGTAAGCGCTGCGGCCGGCGGCGCGGCCTTGTGTGCGGATGGGCTGGCGGTCGTCTGTTCAATGCTCATGTCTAAAGTACCATTTCGTGTTGGCCGGCAATTTCGGCCAGAAGTCTGTCGACGTTGACGCCGGCGTTGCGGTGCTCGCCGACCAGCGTGTGTTCCGACATCACCAGAATGCGGTCGGCGATCTCGAAGGCTTCATCAAGCTCGGTCAGGAAAACGATGGTGGCGCGGCCGGAAGCGGATGCCCGCAGTTTGGCGGCGATGTCCCGGCGGGCGGAAATATCGACGCCCTGGAACGGTTCGTCGAGAATGAGCAGGCGCGACGCTTGGCTGAGCCACCGGCCAACCATGACCTTCTGCTGGTTGCCGCCCGACAATGTGTGCATCTCGTCGCGCTCGGTGCGGCAGACGATGCCGAGTGCCGAAATCTGTTGCCGCGCCTGCGTCCGCTCGGCCCGGCGGTTGGAAATGCCAAAATTCGAGATCCGCTTCAGAAACGGCAGGCTGACATTCTCGTAGATGTTGAAATCCGGAACGATGCCGCTGTCACCACGATCCTTGGCGACGAGGAAGACACCCTGATCGATTGCTGCCCGAGTCGATTTTGGCGCATAGGCGCGGCCGTCAAGCGTCATTGAGCCTGAGACTGGGGCGCGAGCACCGAACAGGGTTTCGGCCAAGGCGGTTTTGCCGACACCGACAAGTCCGGTGACCGCCACCACTTCGCCATCGCCCAGCGTTATCGAGAACGGTTTTGCGCCTCGTGCGATCGTCAGCTTTTCTGCCTTGAACACCGGGGCAGTGCCATCGCGAACGACGATATTGCTCAGGCTGATCTTCTGCCCGAGCATAGCGTTGACGGCGCCCTCGTAGTCGAGGTTCTCGCCCTCAAACAGCCCGGCAATGCGGCCATCCCGCAGGGAAACGATGCTGTCGGCGAGCCGCCGGATGTCGGACATGCGGTGTGAGATATAAAGGATGGCAACGCCACGGGCGCGCAAGCGGTCGACAAGTTCGAACAGCCGGTCAGCTTCTGCACTCGACAGCGACGAGGTCGGCTCATCGAGAATGAGTACCTTGGGCTCATGCGCCATGGCGCGGGCGATCGACACCATCTGGCGGTCGGCCAGTGAAAGATCGGCGACCGTGGCGTTGAGATCGATGGCCAGCCCCATACGGTCGGCGACGGCCTGCGCCTCGCGGCGAACGCGGCGGGGATTGAAAATGAGGTGAGCGCCACGGCCGTTCAACCGGTCGAGCGTCAGGTTGGTGGCGACATCCAGATCGGCGACGACACCATCATTGATGTTCTGGTGCACGGTGACGACACCGGACCGGATGGCTTCTGCGGGCGTTGCCGGCGCATAAGGTTGACCGGCGAGCGTGATTGTTCCGGCGTCGCGTTCATAGACGCCGCTGACGATCCTCACGAGTGTCGATTTTCCTGCTCCGTTGGCGCCCATCAGCACCGTGACGGCCCCGGCGCGCAAATTCAGATCAACTCCACCCAGCACCTGGATTGGACCGAACGATTTGCGCAGACCCTCAATACGGAAAACGTGTTCCTGTATCATCTGCTCCTCCCTGATCATCAGGTTAGGCTGCCATCTAATCAAATGTCAAGCCCATTGACATTTGACAGAATGGTGGCTTACCAAAAGAGAAAGGACGGCGTGAATGCGTGTGGAGACGCATGATGCCGGGAGCGGAACGAGGAGAGTGCCGGGTGTTTTTCTGCCCGGCGCGCCGCTCCGATGGAGAGGAGGAATCATGAGTACGAACAATTTCGAAGCGCTGACGCCCGAGACCTTGCCGCAGCGGCTGGGCAGCAACGCTGCCCTGGCCGGCAGGATCGGCACAGAGAGTACGCGCTGGAAAGTGCGTGAAGTCGGCGACGGTAATCTCAATCTCGTTTTCATCGTCGACGGCGACGCCGGCAGCGTTATCGTCAAGCAGGCGCTGCCTTATGTGCGCCTTGTCGGCGAGAGCTGGCCGCTGCCGCTGAAACGCTCCTATTTCGAGTATCATGCGCTGAAGCGCGAGGCGGAACGCGATCCCGGTATGGTGCCGGAGGTTCTTTATTTCGACCGCGATCAGGCGATCATCGTCATGGAATTCCTGACGCCGCACGTGATCCTGCGTCGGGCGCTGATTGATGGACGACAACTGCCGAAGATCGGCCGTGACCTTGGCCTGTTCCTTGCCCGCACGCTGTTTCGCGGCTCCGATCTGTCGATGGAAGCGCGCAAGCGCAAGGAAGATCTGGCGCTGTTTGCCGATAATGTCGAGCTTTGCGACATCACTGAAAACCTGGTCTTCTCCGATCCCTATTTCGACGCCAAGCTCAATCATTTCACCACGCCACAGCTTGACGGTATCGTTGCTCAACTGCGCGCCGACCGCGACCTCAAGGTCGAGGCGCAACGGCTGAAGCATCTGTTTACCGCCAATGCTGAAACGCTGCTGCATGGCGACCTGCACACCGGTTCGGTCATGGTGATCGAGACGGAAACGAAAGTCATCGATCCGGAATTTGCATTCTATGGACCGATGGCTCTCGATGTCGGCATGCTGCTGTCGAATTTCTGGATGAGCTATTTTTCGCAGTCCGGTCACGGACAGGACGGCAGCCGCGAGGAGATGCGAGCCTACCTTCTTGGCGTTATCGTCGAGATCTGGGAGACCTTCCGCACCGAGTTTTCGCATCTCTGGCGGACCGAGCGTACCGGCATCCTTTATCAGCGCACCTTGTTTGAAGACCAGGGCGATCATCTGGGATCGGAACAGGCGCTGAATGAGGTGCTGCAGACATTGTGGACCGACATGCTCGGTTTTGCCGGCATCGAGATGCACCGCCGCATTCTCGGCCTTGCCCATAATGCCGATTTTGAAACCATCGAAGACCCGGATGTCCGGGCACGCTGCGAAACCAAGGCGCTCAAGCTCGGGCGCCATCTAGCCGTCAATCGGCGCCGCATTCACAGCATTGCCGAGATCAATGCGCTTGCGGAACGCCTCGAGAAGGAGACAGTCATTTGAACGTCGGAGATTGCCACTACCACACCATCTGGCTTAACGAGGATGGCCGGTCGGTCGATATTATCGACCAGCGCTGGCTGCCGCACGAGTTCCGGGTCGTCACACTGAAGACCGTCGATGATGTCGCCATTGCTATCCGTGACATGTGGGTGCGTGGTGCACCGCTGATCGGGGTCACTGCCGCCTATGGTGTCGCCATCGCCATGCAGGAAGACGCCAGCGATGCAGCGCTGGATGCTGTTTGGGACGTGCTGCACGAGACACGGCCGACCGCGATCAACCTGCGTTGGGCGCTCGATGAAATGCGCAACGGCCTACGAACGGTGCCGGTTTCAGAACGGGCGGCAGCGGCTTATCGCCGTGCAGCGGAGATCGCCGAGGAAGATGTACAGCTTAACCGCAGCATCGGCGCCAACGGACTGAAGGTTATCCGCGAAATCGCCGCCCGCAAGAAGCCCGGTGAACCCGTCAACATTCTTACCCATTGCAATGCCGGTTGGCTGGCCACCGTCGACTACGGCACGGCCACTGCGCCAATCTATATGGCAACGGAAGAAGGCATTGCGGTCCATGTTTACGTGGATGAGACGCGCCCGCGCAACCAGGGCGCCCAGTTGACCGCCTGGGAGCTGAACGGCCATGGCGTGCCGCATACGCTGATCGTCGACAATGCCGGCGGCCATCTGATGCAGCATGGCCAGATCGACATGGTGATCGTCGGCACGGACCGCACCACCGCCGACGGCGATGTCTGCAACAAGATCGGTACCTATCTGAAAGCGCTTGCCGCCAAGGATAACGGCGTTCCCTTCTATGTCGCCTTACCCTCTCCCACGATCGACTGGACCGTGCATGATGGCGTCAGGGAAATCCCGATCGAGGAACGCAACAGTGAGGAAGTAACCTTCGTTCAAGGCCGCGCCGCCGATGGCTCCATTGCCACGGTTCGCATCTCGCCGGAGGGCAGTCCCGCCGCCAATCCGGCCTTCGACGTTACCCCGGCCCGGTTGATCACCGGCCTGATTACCGAGCGCGGCATTGCCGATGCCTCGCCTCAAGGGTTGAAAGCCCTGTTTCCGGAACGGAGTTGAGCATGAACCTCTCCAACCAGCAGACCACGGAAGACGTCGCCGCCGGTATTCGCAAGCGCGTCTTTCTTCACACGATGCGCAACAATGGCGGCTATCTCAGCCAGGCGTGTTCAGCCGCTGAAAGCCTTGCCTTTCTTTACAACGAGGCCCTGACACTCGGCGAACCGACATTGCCGAAGGTGCCGTTGCCTTTCGGCGGCGTGCCGTCCGCCACCAACCCGGACGCCTTTACCGGCGCCGGTTATCACGGCCCGTTTGCGCCTGAATTCGACCGGCTGATCATCTCGCCGGCCCATTATGCGTTGGTGATCTATTCGGCCCTGATCCAGGTCGGCCGCATGGACGAACATGCGCTCGACCATTTCAACGTCGATGGCGGGTCGGTCGAGATGATCGGCGCCGAGCACAGCCCAGGCATGGAAGTCACCACCGGTTCGCTAGCGCAGGGGCTGTCGATGGCCGCCGGTATCGCTTGGGCCCGCAAGCGCAAGGGCGAGCCCGGCAAGGTCTGGGTCTATATGTCGGACGGCGAGTTCCAGGAGGGGCAGACCTGGGAATGCCTGGCGGCGATGGCCTACCACGGCATCGACAACGTCCGCGTTATCGTCGACGTCAATCGCCAGCAATGCGACGGCGCAATGTCGTCGGTTCTCGACCTCGGTGACCTTGCTGCTCGTGTCGCTTCCTTCGGCGTCACCTGCCGCTCGATCGACGGGCATGATCTGGGGGCCATGCGCGCTGCCGCCGATAGCACCGAGCCGGGTAAACCGTTGATCATCCTTGCCAACACCTCGCCCTACCAGGGCATGGAATTCCTGAAGAAACGCTTCCCGCGCCTGCACTATGTCCGTTTCAAATCGGCAGATGAACGCCGGGAAATGCAGACCACCATTGCCGCCGAACTCGGTGTCGATGAAGCCGAAATTGTGAGGGCCTGATCATGGTCGAAATCGTCAACCGTCCCTATGCCAAGGCTTTCGAAACCTTCGCGACCGCACGTCCGGACATTCTCTGCCTGTCCGCAGACCTCACCTCGTCCTGCGAGGTCGATGGCTTCCGCGACCGGCACCCGGACCAGTTCCTGTCGCTCGGCATGGCCGAACAGAACATGCTGTCCTTTGCCGGCGGCCTCGCCATGCAGGGTTTCAGACCGTTCCTGCATACGTTCTCGGTTTTTCTCTACCGCCGCCCCTATGACCAATTGATCAACTCGATCGCCTACTCCAATCGCAAGGTTCGATTGATGGGTTTCCTGCCGGGCATCACCACGCCGGGTGGCATCACTCATCAGGCGATCGAGGACATCTCGGTGATGCGTGCCATTCCGAACATGACGATCCTCGAATGCGGTGACGCCACCGAAGTCGAAACCGTGCTTGACGTTGCCGACAGCATCGACGGCCCGGTCTATGTCCGCGTCCTGCGCGGCGAAGTGCCACGATTGTTTTCAACGCCGTTCGCATTCAACAAGCTACGTACGCTCAGCGAAGGCGACGACGTTCTTGTCGTGACAGCGGGTGTTTGCACCGAGGAGGCACTGCGTGCGGCAGAGCCGTTGAAGGCTCGTGGTGTCGGCATCCACCACCTGCATGTCTCTACCCTGAAACCCTTCGACCGCGAGGGTCTGATCAAGGCAGCACGCGGCAAGAAGGGCGTTGTGACGCTGGAGAACCACACCATCAATGGCGGCCTCGGTTCGCTGGTGGCGGAAATCCTTGCGGAAGAAGGCCTCGGCGTCAAACTGCGGCGCCTCGGCCTGCAGGATACCTTCGCGCATGGCGCTTCCAAACCATACCTGATGAAGAAATACGGGCTCGATGCCAGCGCCCTGGTCTCCGCCATCGGTCAGCTGCTCGGCAAGAATCTCGATATCGACGACGCGGAGCTTGAAGCCGTGCGGATCGACACCGTGCATTCGGCCCAGAAAGCGGAGGCACTGTAATGGCCCGTTTTTCGGTGACGTACTGGATTGGCGTGGCAACAGAGGCAGATGCCCGTGCCCGTGCGCTGGAGATCGCGGTCGAGCAGACGGTGGAAATCCCGCGCGATATCGTGCCGGCCGGTTATATCGAAGACGAGATTCTCGGGCAGATCGAAAGCGTCCTACCCTGCACCGATAGGCGTGGCGGATTCCTCACGGAAATCTCCTATAGCGAAGACGATATTGGTGACGACTTTCCGCAATTGCTGAACATCGTCTTCGGCAATTCCTCGATCCGGACACAGACCCGCGTCGAGACGATGACGCTGTCGCCCGCGATCATCAAGCTGGTGTCCGGTCCCCGGTTCGGAATACCGGGGCTGCGCCAGCGCACCGGTGTCAAACAGGGGCCGATCCTGATGTCGGCCATCAAGCCTGTCGGCCTCTCCACAGCCGAACTTGCCGGGCTCGCCGGTCAGTTTGCGTTAGGCGGAATGGACTATGTCAAGGACGACCATGGCCTTGCCAACCAGAAGACATCGCCGTTTGCCGAGCGTGTGAAAGCCTGCACCGATGCCATCGGTGACGCCAATGCAAAGACCGGCTTTGCGACCACCTATGTGCCGAACATCACCGGGCCGTCCGACCAGATATTCGAGCGCGCTTTCATGGCCAAGGAGATGGGAGCCGGTGGTGTCATGCTGGCGCCATCCCTGGTCGGTTTCGACGTATCGCGAGCACTGGCCGCCAACCCGGACTTTGCCTTGCCGATCGTTTCCCATCCGACTTTCGGCGGCACCAACGTCATCACCCCGACCACCGGCTTTTCCCATCGCTTCTTCTACGGGGTTCTGCAGCGACTGATGGGGGTTGATGCTGTGATCTATCCGAACTTCGGTGGCCGTTTCAGCTTCTCGCGGGATGAGTGCCTGGCGATCGTCGATGGCTGCACCAGCGATCTCGGCGGTTTGAAACCGATCCTCCCTGCCCCCGGTGGCGGCATGACCTTCGAACGTGTACCGGAAATGCGCGATGCCTATGGCGATACCGTGATGTATTTGATTGGTGGTGCGCTTCTGCGCGAAAAGTCCGACCTTCCCGCTGCCTGCCGAAAGCTTATCGACGCTGTTCGCACTGGCAGATGACTTTGATTGAGGGGCGCCGGCTACGGCGCCCCTCATGTCGAACAAACGCGCGTTCGGCCCGGTCGATGACCTTATTCTTTCTCCGAGCGCTGCAGCATGCCGAACAGGTCACGCGGGTCGTCCGGATCGGCGATCATGTCGAGATCCTGGTAAAAACCCGTTCCATTCAACTTGCTGCGGATATATCGCAGCGCTGAAAAATCCTCGATCGCAAACCCGACGCTGTCGAACAGTGTGATCTGGGCGGGGTCACGGCGGCCGATGGCCTCGCCGTTAACAACCTTCCACATCTCGGTTACCGGATACTCGGGCGGCATCTGCTGTATCTCTCCCTCGATGCGCGTCTGCGGCGTGAATTCCACAAACGTGTCGGCACGGCTGAGAATGTCGTGATGCAGCTCGGTCTTGCCCGGACAATCACCGCCGACGGCGTTGATATGGACCCCAGCACCAACCATGTTGTCTGTCAGAATGGTGGCAAACTGCTTGTCGGCCGTGCAGGTGGTGATGATGCCGGCGCCTTCGATCGCGGCTTGCGACGAGGTGCAGGCGGTCACCTTCAAGCCTGAGTGAGCGAGGTTGCGGACAGCCTTTGACGTTGCCAGCGGATCGATGTCGTAGAGTTGCACATGGTCGATGCCGCACACCGCCTTGAAGGCCAGCGCCTGGAATTCCGCCTGTGCGCCGTTGCCGATGATGGCCATGGTGCGCGCGCCTTTCGGCGCAAGATGCCTGGCGACCATTGCCGAGGTGGCGGCTGTGCGAAGCGCCGTCAGCAGCGTCATCTCGGTTAACAGGACGGGATAGCCGGTGGAAACTTCCGCCAGCAGCCCGAAAGCCGTGACTGTCTGCAAACCCTGCGCCATGTTCTTCGGATGGCCGTTGACATATTTGAAGCTGTAGATCTCGCCGTCCGAGGTCGGCATCAGCTCGATGACGCCTTCCTTGGAATGCGAGGCAATGCGGGGCGTCTTATCGAACAGGTCCCACCGCCGGAAATCGGCTTCGATTACATCAGCCAATTCCACCATCACGGTCTCGATGCCAACAGCATGAACAAGGCGCATCATGTTGGCGACGCTGACAAACGGGACGAGAGCTTTTTCCGATGGGAGGTGCGAGTGCATCGAAATATCCTTTTTGAGCGCGACCTGCGCTTGGAAACGATTGAGCAAGGTGCGCCGCATTGTACGGTTTTTGACCGATGCGGCATACAGATCGAGAAGCTGACAACGGCCGCAGCCTCGCCATCGGGCATGGCAGCGGCCGGTTCAGTTTCTATCGAAGCGGAGCCAGATCGGCTTCGGCAAGGTCAAGGGCCACCAGCAGGCGATTTAAGGCGAGGTCGATTGTTTCGCGGGTCCAGACCAGTGGCGGTGACATGATCAGCGTGTCGCCCGTCGCACGGATCATCAAGCCGTTCCGGACGGCGTGATCCCGCACCTTGATCGCGGCGGATCCGTCCGGTTTGAAGCGCGTCCGTTCAGCCTTGTCCCGGACGATCTCGACGGCGCCCATCAGCCCGATCGACCGTGTCTGCCCGACCAGCGGATGATCGTTCAGCCGTCTGGCAAGCTCCTTGGCAAGATAGGGGCCGGTATCGGTCCGAACCCGCTCGACAAGCCCTTCATTCTCAATGATTTCCAGGTTCTTCAAGGCGACCGCGCAGCACACTGGGTGGCCGGAATAGGTGTAGCCGTGGTTAAATTCTCCGCCCTTTTCCACCAGCGTGGCGGCGATCCGGTCCCCGACCAGGAGCGCCGACAGCGGCTGATAGCCGGAGGTCAGCGCCTTTGCGGTCGTGATCGTGTCTGCCTCGATGCCGAACGTGGTGGCTGTGAACCATTCGCCGGTCCGGCCGTAACCGGTAATGACTTCATCGAGCATCAGGAGGATATCGTATTTCCTGCAGATCCGCTGGACTTCCGGCCAGTAGCTTGCGGGCGGTATCCGCACGCCCCCTGCCCCCATGATCGGTTCGCCGATGAAGGCAGCCACCTTGTCGGCGCCCGCGGCAAGGATCGCTTCCTCGATGGCGCGCGCCGCCCGCAGGCCAAAATCATCATCGCTCTCCCCCGGCAGAGCAAGCTCATAGGCATAGGGTTCCATCACATGGATGATGTTGGGAACCATGCCACCCAGCTGCTTGTGCATATGGCTCATGCCGCCGAGCGAGGCACCGGCGACAGTCGATCCGTGATAGGCATTGTTGCGGGAGATGATGATGTTTTTTTCCGGCTTGCCCTCGAGCGCCCAATAATGGCGAACGAGACGAACGGCGGTATCGTTCGATTCCGAACCGGAGGAGCCGTAGAAGACCTGGTTGATATTCGGCGGAGCGATCTCCGCAAGCTTGGCGGACAGCTGCACCGGGGCGGGCGTCGCACATTTGAAGAAGGCATTGTAGTATGGCAGTTCACGCATCTGTGCGGCGGCAACATCCGCCAGTTCGTCGCGGCCATACCCGATGTTGACGCACCAGAGCCCGGCCATCGCATCGAGAAGTTCACCGCCTTCGCTATCGTACACATAAGGCCCTTCGCCGCGCACGATCATGCGGGACCCTTGGGTGCGCAGTTCTTTATGATCGGTGAAAGGGTGGAGGAAATGCGCAGCATCCTGCGCCTGCAGCTCCGGCAGGGAATATTTGTGGTTCGAAAGGGTCATCATCGTGTCCTTGATTTTCTGGCGTGTGGTGAAACAAGGTCAGATGGACACGGGTGGGGAATAGCCGATACGGGCACACAGCAACATCAGTTCGGCATGAAGCGTCCGCGCCGATGGCGTGGAAACAAATTCATGCTCTCTGCGCACTGTATCCTCCGTCATAAGATGGTCTTTCGCGGAAACCGGTTGCTTGTCCATGCCGACGATATCCGCCGGCTGCCGATGCGGCAATACGGTTTTGCCGTCGCTTCGATTGACATCAAAGGCCGAGCCTGTCGCGCAGCCCGTACCACCAGGCACCGAGCATGGTAAGCGGAACGCGAAAAGTCTTGCCGCCGGGGAATGGAAGGTTGGGCAGCGCGCTCCAGACATCGTAGCGTTCCGCATGACCGGACACCATTTCGCCGAGGATCTTGCCCAGCAGGTGCGTGGTGGTGACGCCATGTCCGCTGTCGCCATGGGAAAAATAGACCGTGTCGGACAGCCTGCCCATATGTGGAATGCGGGTCAGCGTCAGGGCGAAATTACCGCTCCAGGCATAATCGATCTTCACTTTTGCCAGTTGTGGAAAGGTCTTCAGCATGTTCGGGCGGATGACTGCGGTCAGATCCTTCGGATCCTGGCCGTCATAACCGATACCGCCGCCGTACAGCAGCCGGTTGTCTGCGGTGCGGCGGTAGTAATCGAGAACGTAATTGGCATCCTCGACGCAATAGTTGGCAGGCAGCAGGCTCCCGATCAGTCCGGCCTCAAGCGGTTCCGTCGCCAGTACCTGGCTTGAAACCGGCATCATCCGGCCGCCGATCTCCGGCAGGAGTTCACCGAGATAGGCGTTGCCGCAGACAAGCACATATTTCGCCCGCACCGAACCTGTCCGCGTCCGCACCACGGGAGAAGGTCCCTTATCGACGGCGATCACACGCGAACTTTCGAAAATCCGGCCGCCAAGACTTTCAAAAGCGGCGGCTTCGCCAAGCACGAGGTTGAGCGGGTGAATATGTCCGCCGAGCCGGTCGATCATGCCGCCGGCGTAGCGGCCGCTGTGGACATATTTGCCAACGTCTGCCTTGGATACCATGTCGAGACCGGTATGGCCGCGCGCCTGCCAATGCGCACGGTGGTCCGCCATTTCGCGCATCTGCTTGTCGGTGAAAGCAGCGAAGAACCCACCGTCGACCAGATCGCAGTTGATCGCGTATTTCGCCACGCGCTCGCGGATGATATTGCCACCCTCCAGCGACATAGCCGCCAGTTTCGAGGCCTTTTCCGGCCCGTAGCGCTTGGCGATCGTCTCCAGGTCGCGGCTATAGCCATTGACGATCTGGCCGCCATTGCGCCCGGAAGCACCGTAACCGATCCGTTCGCCTTCGAGCACTACGACGGAAAAGTCGCGTTCCGCCAGCTCCAGCGCCGCCGAAATACCGGTAAAGCCTGAGCCGATGATACAGACATCCGCCGAAGTCTCGCCTTGCAGGATGGGCCGCAGGCGCCGGTCGTTTGCCGAGGCCGCGTACCAGGACGGCGCGTGGCCGGGATTGGTGGGGGCGATTTTCATGTCAGACCGTCCTGATATAGGCGTCATATTCGACGTCCGTCACTCTGAGGGAGAATTCCGAAAGTTCCTGCCGCTTGCAGGCCGTGTAGAGCGACCGGTATTGAGGCCCGAGCGTCGCATAGGCAAAACCGGACCGGGCGAAACTTTGCAATGCATAGTCCCAATTGGTCGGCAGGGGCTGATGGCTGACGGCGTGATCGTCGCCGGTAACCGCGCCGCCCGGCCTGGTTTTTTCTCTCATGCCGGTCAGCGCCGCGCCAAGGATCATCGCCAGAACCAGATAGGGATTGCTATCGGACCCCGCGACGCGATGCTCGATGCGGGTCGCAGGCTTGCTCGCGGTGATCACCCGCACCGCTGCGGACCGGTTGTCGAATCCCCAGGAGGCGTAAGTCGGCGCATGTTCACTGGGCCGCAGGCGTCGGTAGGAATTGAGGTGCGGCGCAAACACAGCCAGGCTGTCGCCCATGTTTTCAAGAAGTCCGCCGACCGCGTGCATCAACGTTTCGGATGGTCCGTCTTCCCCAACAAAAATGTTGCGTCCCTCCTCGTCGAGAATGGAGAAATGCACATGCATGCCGGAGCCGGCCTGCATTCCATAAGGCTTGGCCATGAACGTGGCGTCGAGATCGTGCCTGCGGGCAACGCCTTTGACGATGCGTTTCAACAACACGGCATAGTCGGCGGCCTTGAGTGCGTCCGGCACATGGTTGAGGTTGATCTCGTATTGCCCCGGGCCGTTTTCACGCAGCGTCGTATCGGCGGGCACGCCCTGGGCGCGGCAAGCGGCGGCAATGTCATGGAAAACATGCTCGAAATCCTGCAGTTCCGAAATCGACAGGACCTGCGTCTGCCCGGTGTGCCAGCGGCCCTCGCGGGTATTGGGCGGCCGGACAGGGTCGAGGGCCGAGCGGACGGGGTCGATCAGGTAGAATTCCAGCTCGGTCGCCACGACCGGCGTCAGCTTCAACTTGGCAAAGCGCTGCATCACGTCGACGAGCGTCTGGCGCGGATCGCTGTAGAAGCCGGTACCATCGGGGTTCTTCATGCTGAGCAGGACTTGCGCTGTCGGGCGGTTGAGCCAGGTCACCCGCGACAGCGTGCCCGGAACGGGAAAGCACAGGCCGTCGGGATCGCCGGTTCCCTCCGCCAGGCCGGCCGCATTGACATCACGGCCCCAGATGTCGAGCGCGTAGACGGAGCGGGGAATGGCCATCCCCTTCATCAGTACATCCAACGCCCGCTCGCGCGGAATCCACTTGCCGCGCGGCACGCCATTGACGTCGATGACGAAGGCTTCCAGCACTTCGATGTCGGGATTGCTGCTTATAAAATCAGACGCTTCATTCTCATCTATCATTGTCCACCAGTTTTGTGCCGCTGCCCGGTAACGTGAAGTCGCCGGGCGTGGCGGTCTGTTGCAATATTGGCAGCAGTCACGAACCCGGCTTCCTCACCGAAGACCGTTTGGCCGGGTCTGCGTTGCGAGCCCGGCCATCGAGATCGCTGCGTGCTTGCAATTTATTTTGATCATTATAGTTCGTAATATGATCAAATTGCAAAGGGCTATCGAATTGCGGGGAAGAGAGCGTCAATCGCAGTGACCGGAGTGAGGTGTCGAAAAGGGCACGCGCAAAGAGAAATCGCACCTCGACCGGACCTCGGATTGCCCATATTGATACGAAGAAGCAGGGGAGGATCAGAGCTTTTGAAACAGATGGATGCGATCGGGCTGGTTTCGCTCAGCAAGCTGCCAATGGAATCGATGAAGCAATGGGTCTATCGATGCCTGCGTCAGGCCATCATGACCGGCCGCTTTCCACCCGGGCTGCCGGTGACCATTCAGGGTATCGCCGAAATGCTGCAGGTCAGTGCGATGCCGGTCCGCGAAGCGTTGCACAGGCTTGTCGCCGATGGCGCGCTTGAGCACCTCGACAATCGCCGTGTCCGGGTTCCCGATATCGATCCGGATAAATTCGACGAGATCATTGCCGCGCGCATCGCGCTCGAGACTGTCGCAGCCGAGCGCGCCCTGCCCTTCATCGACTACCTGCGGCTGGCGCGTCTGCAGCAACTCGATGACGAGATCGATGTCGCCTACAAGGCCGGCAATATCGAGCAGGGCATCGAGGCCAATTTCGCGTTCCACCGCTGTCTCTATGAGGTCCGCTCGTCGGCCGTTCTTTTGCCGCTGATCGAATCCGTCTGGTTGCGGCTTGGCCCGTTCATGCGCGAGGCAACCGAGAACCTCGACGAGAGCTACCGTGTCGATCGCCACGTCCAGGCCCTGGAGGCGATTGCAGATAAGGACGCAACGGCTCTCAGGGCAGCCATAACGGCCGATATCCAGGATGGTGCCGGGCATCTCGGTCACAAGCGGTTTTTAGATGTGGAATCGTCGCAGCTCGCTGCGCGAAAATGAGCAGCCTGTAAGAGGTTTGGTCCCGATCACCCCGAAAGTACGCCTCGCGCTCCCGCCAAGGGTTAAAAGCGGGTTAATTCGCCGGCTTTTTAAGTGTTCGCGCCGGCCGTTTAAAATACATCATATAAAACAGCGACTTATAAGAAATTTCA
>UCNE01000013.1 GCA_900473685.1 Hyphomicrobiales bacterium | reverse complement strand
GTTTCGCGCCCTCGATACGTTTTGCGCCACCGCTCCCTTATCAACCTTCGCGCTTTCAGGATTGGAACGGCATCTACCGCCGGTTTCCCGACCTCGCCAGCCTGCCTTTCCCGGGTCGAAAGACATGTTTGTTAAGATGTGCTAATATGACGATTTTCGGAGGGGGAAATGTTTGCTCCGTATCGGGTGGGCGTCGTGGCATCCGGCTTCCTGGTTTTCGGCGCCGCGCCGGCGGTGGCGATTGAGCCGATCGGCAAGGCGGTCGAGATCAGGACTGCGGTGACCGGCGCAAGCGGCGATGTCTCGATCAACGACCCGGTGTTCCAGGACGAGCGGATTCGCACGTCCAAATCGGGTCTCGGCCAGTTTGTCTTTCGCGATGGCACCAAGCTCGCCGTCGGATGGGGCTCCTCCGTGGTCGTCGACAAATTTGTTTTCGATGGCTCCAGTTCGGTGAAAAAGCTGACGATCAAGGCTGCACAGGGCACGTTCCGCTGGGTGAGCGGAAAATCCAACCACACAGCTTACGAGATTCTGACCCCGGCCGGGACGATCGGCGTGCGTGGAACCGCATTCGATTTCTATATCGCAGGCGACGGCACGACGGCCGTGGTGCTGCTTGGCGGCGCCGCCAGTTTTTGCGGTGCGGGCGGTTGCCGGCAGTTGACCCGGCGCTGTGACTACGTCGTTGCAAAACGCAGCGGATCGGTAACCGCCGCCCGCCGGGTTGATCGCGGCATCTTCAAGGCGCTCGGCAATGCCAGGGCATTGCCCTTTCTGTCGGGCAATCAGAAGCTTGCGGCAGGCGGCGGCTACGGTGGTTGTGGCCTTGCCAGGGCAGATGCCATTGAGCGCGACGACAGGACACCACGCACTCCCAAGCAGGAGAGCCCGGCACGGGAAACGCCCGATAAACCCGGGAAGGATCCAAAGCCTGACCACGATAAACCACACCATGACCATGACGGCGATCCCGGCAAACATCATGAGCACCATGACCGGGGGCACGATCACCATCACGGCGATCATGACAAACCCGACAGGCCGCATGGTGACCGGGACAAGCACGACCGCGACAAGCATGACGGGGACCATGGCGACCGCGACAAACATGACCGGCAGCATCATGAAAGACAGGACGATCACGGCCGCAATGACCGCGATGACAAGAGCCACTATGACAAGGGTCATCCCGACAGGGGCGACCATGACAAGGGGCGCGACGGCAAGGGCCATCATGATAAAGGCAGGGGCGATTGACTCTGGAATTGCGGATATCGAGCGGGCCGCCTTGCCGGGCGTGCACTTAGGGCCATAAATTGCGTCAATTGACCGGCGTGTGCTCTTTTTGAGCAGGACCGGGTGAAAAATGTTCTGTTCGCCGCGTGATGCGGCGATAGAATTCCGTCAGATCGACCGGCAGGCCGGCTGCTTTCTGTTTTGCAGCCCGCAGCAGTTTTCGTGTCGCCGGCGCCCGGGATGCGAAGGCGTCAATCATCTGTGCGTGGATGCGTTTCAGATCGCTGAACTCTGCCGAAAGGGCGAGGCGCTCATCGCCTACAACGGCGAAGGTCGGGGTCCGGGTGCTTTTGCCCTTGAGCGGTAACGCGCCCGCATCGAGCAGGGCATATTGCGATGCGAGGTTGGCAGTGCTTTCAGAGACGAGAATGTCGGTGCTGACGTCCTTGCAGGCTGCTTCGATGCGCGCCGCAATGTTGACCGTGTCGCCGACGGCGGAATAGTTGAAATGCGTCTCCGCGCCCATGTTGCCGACGCAGGCGAGCCCGGTATGGATGCCGATACCGATGCCGACAGTGTGTGCGGGGCCAAATCCGAAGGCGTCCTCGGCGTTGAGGCGAGCAAGGGTTTCACGCATGGCCAGCGCCGCGTGGACGGCTTTACCGGGATGATCGCTGACATCGACGGGGGCATTCCAGAACGCCATGATCGAATCGCCGATGAACTTGTCGAGCGTGCCTTCATTGGCGATGACGTGGCGGCTCAGCGCGTCGAGAAACGTGTTGAGGAACCCGACGACTTCGGCCGGCGTCAACCGCTCGCTGATCCCGGTGAAATTCCGGACATCGACGAACATCACAGTCAATTCCCGGTCGTCACCGCCAAGACGCAAGGCGTCCTGCGTATGTTCGATGCGGTAGAGCAGCGACGGGGAAAGGTAGTGGCCGAAGGCCAGCCGCACCTCCCGCCGCTCCCGGTCGATCACCAGGAAGCGGAATGCGGTGGCGGCGAAATGGGTGATCGAGCCGCTGACGATCGGCGCCAACGGATCGAAGAGAAGCCCGCCATAAAGGAAGGCAAGCCAGGAGGCGGCAAGCGCCAGCGCCGTGATCAAAAGGCCGCAGGCCAGCGCCATCGCCGGGCTGACGAAAGTGGTCAAAAACACCAGCAGGCTGCCAGCCACCGCAATGGACAGGATTTCAAGGCCATCGGCCCAGTCGGGCCGCGACAGGAAGTGTCCGGACAATATCTGCTCGACGATCTGGGCCTGCAGCGAAACGCCGGGAACGTTTTCTCCAAGCGCGGTTGTGCGGATATCCTGAAGACCGGCGGCCGATGTGCCGACGAAGACGATGCTGCCCTGGACGGCTGCCGCTATTTCGGACGGGGCGCCACCGTCCGAAAGGATGTTCCGTGCCGAAATATACCTGGCTGCGTTGTCGGGGCTGACATAGAGCCACAGTTCACCCGCCGCCGTTACCGGGATGACGAACGCGCCTGCCTTGATCATCGTGATGGTGTTTGCAGCGTCTGGCGCATCGGCGAGCACGTAGGTGGATGCACCCTGCGCGACACGCAAGGCTTCGAGTGCAAGGTTTGGATAGAGTTGATCGCCGTCAGTCAGCAAGAGCGGAACGGTGCGCACGACGGACGACGGATCACCGGGATTGAGACTGATATGTCCAAGGCCGGATGCTGCCGCCTCGAGCTGCGGCCGAAGTGGTGTCGCGCTGTCGATGCGCGGCGGTGCATGAAAGGGCGGTTCACCGGTAAAGGCAAAGCCGGCTTTCATTTCGGGGCGGTAATCTCCCTCATTCGAGAGTGCAAAGCCGAGGATCACGGGCTTCTCCGTCATCGCCTGCGCAAAAATCTCGTCGTTGTCCGGCAAGCGCGCGAGCAGTGACGGATCGATCCCCTCGACATCGCGAATGACCGTGCGCGGCGACAGGCGGTCCGGTTCCGAAAAGAGAATATCGAATGCGATTGCCGACGCTCCCATCTGCGACAGCCTGTCCACCAGTTTGGCCATGCGATCCCGTGGCCAAGGCCATTGGCCGAGCTCGCGAAGGGAGGCTTCGTCTATGTCGACCACACGCACCGGCAGGTCCTCGAAGGTGCGCGGTGCAAGCCGTTGATACTCATCGAAAGCCATTTCGCGCGCCCGCACCATCAGTTGCGGGTCGCTTGCCCGCAGGATCGTCAGGGCGGCGACGATCACCAGGCCGACAATGACGCCAATTTGCTGCGCGCGTGTCATCTACGCCATCCGACATGAGGTTTCCGAGCTTAGCACGTGTGACGCCAATGGAGAAAAGAGGCGCCGGGGGCCGCCGATCATGCCTCTTTTCGATACAGCGGCGGGAGCCGCCTGCTGTGGCGCGGGATGCCCGCAAGTTTGGGGAATTGCCACTGCAGGCACGGTGCTTTAATCCCGTCTCCACTCTCTGGAGGCGGCTTTATGCGAATCAGCGCAATTACCAATTGGGCCTACGGCGTCACGGTCGTCCTGACCGTGCTTTCGGGCAGTGCATTCATTCTGTCGGCCAACAGCGCCAATGAGGAGCGGCTGGCTGTGGAAGAGCATCTGGCGTTCGATACGCTGGCCGAGGAGCTGGCGCTTGGTGCGGAAGAACGCAGCGACGAAGCCCGTCTCTACGTGATGCGCGGCGATGAACGCCATCTACAGGCATTCCATGTCAAGGAAGGTGAGGAACACCGCCGCGAGGCAGCGATCAAGGGCGCCAGGGCGCAGGGCGCTTCACAAACGGAGCTGGCAGCCCTTGCGGAGGTCGAGCAGGATGCCAAAGCGCTGGATAAGATCGAGGCCGCGGCCATCGAAACCTATCGCAGTGGCGACCGGACGGCAGCACAACAGGTGTTGTTTGGTGCCGAGCACGAACGGCTGCAGACGGACCTGCTTGACAGTGTCGGGCGCTTTCGCGATCTGACCGCTGCCCGCACCGGCGCTGCGCTGAATGCTGCGCGCTTGCGCAGCGATTGGTACGGTTTGGTCGCAAAGACCATGCTGGGGCTGACGGCAGCCCTTTTCCTCGGCGTTCTCTATTTCGTGCTGAGGCGGCGCATCGCCATGCCGCTGACGCACATGACCGGCATCGTCACGCGGCTGGCAAAGCAGGACTATGCCGTGGAAGTTCCGCTCGACCGCCGGCGCGACGAAATCGGCGAGATGAACGAAGCCATCCATATTTTCCGCGCCAACGGCCTGGAACGTGACCGGCTGGATGCGGAACGCAGGCTTGACCAGCAGACCAAAGATTTGATTTTGCAGATGATGCACCGGCTGCAGGCCTGCCAGACGCAGAGCGAACTGGCCGAGGTCGTGGAGCGGTTTGCACCACAGATCTTTCCCAATCTTGCCGGGCACCTCTATGTGCTGAACGAAAGCAGGACGTTGCTGTCGACGGTTGGAAGCTGGCTCGATCCACAGCAATCGGCGGCATCCTTTGCTTCCAGCGCCTGCTGGGGCTTGCGCCGCGGCCGGCCGCATCTGAGCAACCGCGGTGAGAGCGACATTGCCTGCCAGCATCTCGATGCCAGCCATGCTGCCGGTCTCTGTGTACCGCTGACGGCGCAGGGCGACACGATCGGCCTCCTCTATTTCGAGGAGCGTTCCGAGGCATTGGCCGACGTTGACACCTCGCGCCTCTATCTGGAACTGATTGCCGAGAACATCGGCCTTGCAGTCGCCAATCTGCAATTGCGCGAAAAGCTGACCCAGCTTGCCGTGCGCGATGCGCTGACGGGATTGTTCAACCGGCGCTGGCTGGACGAGACCCTCAACCGGCACGCCCGCGAGGAGGCGACAAACCCGCTGGTCTGCCTGATGATCGATATCGATCACTTCAAGCGCTTCAACGACGAGTTTGGCCATGACGCGGGCGATGTCGTCATGCAATACGTGGCGCAGATGGTCATCGATACCGTCGGCGAAGCTGGAAGCGCCTACCGCTTCGGCGGCGAGGAGTTTACCGTGCTGCTGCCGGGGATGACCGAGGTGGCCGGGTTCGAGTTTGCCGAACAGCTGCGCACCAAGATCGCGACGGCACCGCTGTCGCATCGCGGCAGGATTCTCGGCTCGGTGGCCGTTTCCATCGGCGTGGCATCGGCTCCGGCCGGAGGAACGGTGCCGACATTGCTGACGCGGGCCGACGCCGCGCTCTTGAATGCCAAGGCCGGTGGCCGTAACATGACTGTGTCGGCAGCAAAGTTGACCCTGGGCGGCGTGCGAAGCCCGGCATAGGGGGCTGTCCTGCCTGTTCCCAGTCATTATCCCGGTTGGGACCGCGCAAAAATCGCCTATTTGGCGAGGCTTTTTCACCCTTAGACGCAAAAATACTTTCAAATAATAGCAAAAACACTTTCAAGAAAAACACGTACAGTCAAAAATCGATGCCCCGCTATGGTTTGACGGCATGCATTCGGGAGGAATGCGTGGAAGCATGAACGTATTCTGGGAGGAGTGGTTTTGCTGCAGAGGAATCTTGAGACGTCGCAGGTGATCCGGCCGGAGGACGAGCGGTTGGGCGCAGGCGCGACCGTGGTCTACGGCCTTCAGCATGTGCTGACCATGTATGGCGGCATTGTCGCCGTGCCTTTGATTGTCGGCCAGGCAGCCGGTCTTTCACCGGCCGAAATCGGCCTTCTGATTACCGCATCACTGTTTGCAGGCGGTCTCGCAACGCTTCTCCAGACAATCGGCCTGCCGTTCTTCGGTTGCCAGCTGCCTCTGGTTCAAGGCGTGTCTTTTGCCAGTGTCGCGACCATCGTTGCGATTCTCGGTGGCGGCGGTGAGGCGGGCGGTCTGCCGGCGGTGTTTGGCGCCGTCATGGTCGCTTCTTTCGCCGGTCTGCTGATCACGCCGGTATTGTCGCGGATCACGAAATTCTTTCCGCCGCTGGTCAATGGCATTGTCATCACCACCATTGGGTTGACGCTGATGCCGGTGGCCGCCAACTGGGCGATGGGCGGCAACCGCAATGCGCCGGATTTCGGCAGCGTCGCCAATATCGGCCTGGCGGCGCTGACGCTGGTCGTCGTGCTGTTGCTCAGCAAGCTTGGCAGTGCCTCGATTTCGCGGCTATCCATCCTGCTGGCGATGATCATCGGAACGATTGCCGCCGTGTTCTTTGGCATGGCCGATTTTTCCAGGGTTGGAGACGGGCCGATTGTTGCCCTGCCGTCGCTGTTTCACTTCGGCCTGCCGGTGTTTCATCTCGCGGCCGTCATCTCGATGCTGATCGTGGTGATGGTTATCCTGGTCGAGACCTCGGCCGATATCCTCGCCGTCGGTGAAATCATTGAGACGAAAGTGGATTCCAAGCGGCTCGGCAACGGGTTGCGCGCCGACATGCTGTCGAGCCTGATCGCACCCATGTTCGGTTCGTTCACCCAGAGCGCCTTTGCCCAGAATGTCGGGCTGGTGGCGGTGACCGGGGTGAAGAGCCGTTATGTCGTCGCGGCCGGTGGTCTCATCCTGGTGACGCTCGGTCTCTTGCCGGTGATGGGACGGGTGATCGCCGCCATTCCGCCTTCGGTTCTCGGCGGTGCCGGCGTCGTGCTGTTCGGCACCGTGGCGGCAAGCGGTATCCGGTCGCTCTCCAAGGTCGACTACAGCAACAACATGAACCTGATCATCGTCGCCACTTCACTCGGTTTCGGCATGATCCCGATCGCCGCACCGCAGTTCTACCATCAGTTCCCGGGCTGGTTCGAGACGATCTTCCATTCCGGCATCTCGTCCTCGGCGATCATGGCGATCTCGCTCAACCTGTTGTTCAATCATTTTCGGACGGGCAACTCCGACCAGCAATCGGTCTTCGTTGCCGGAACGGAACGCAGCCTGCGCTACCAGGATATTTCGGAACTGCATGACGGCGACTATTTCCAGGGCGGCAAGCTCTTTGACGCCAAGGGCAACGAAGTACCGGTGGTGGCCCAGGCAGGCCTGGCGGGCGGGCATTAAGCGAGAGGGCGCGGGCCTTTCCAGCGTATGAGCTTAACTCCCCCTTGAGGGGAGCGGGCGGCATAAAAACTTTCCATAGGTGCCAAAGATCGAGTAGGACGCAGAAAAGTGCCTCGTAAAAGTGGAGTGGGCGACTGCGGTGTCCATTCGACGTTTTTCTCCTGCCTGATTCCGCTATGAACTTTTGGGCATCTCTATCCATCGCATTCGCGGAAGCGGGGGCTACTAAAGGGCAAGAATCTTGGTTTTGGGGCATTCCGTCTTTCCCCATATCCTCCAGGTCTCGTCTTGCGCCACTACCATGCGGCGTATTCGAAGGCGCGTAGTGGCGGATTATGTCATGGGAACGTAGGGGCTGGGACGCGTGCGGATGATTTTGGTGCAGAATTTAATCGGTGTCGTCAATTGCAGACCGGATCATTGCGGACCTTCATCTCGCTGACCTTGCTGGTTACCTGATTTTCCACGATGGCAAATTTTGTATCATTCAAACTTCGGCAATACAGTTGCTTTGAATAGGCAATGACAGCGGGACGTCTGGCCCGGTCAATTTCGCAATTTTGGGTACGTTCAAGCGTGCAATTCAGATTCAGACGAAGCATGCCCGCCGTCAATCCAAGCATCGAGTGTTGTTGGAATCGCTTCTTCCCTTTCAGCTCCATGGCATTCATCTGATATTCGCGGACAAGGCCGTTGTTGAGCACCTTCCTTACGATCAGCCGTTTAAAACTCTTGAGCGTGCTGAATGGTTCTTTGTCTTCATGAATCCTGACAATTTGCGGATTGCGTTTTCGGCAAAACAGGCTGTTGGTTACGAATGATGGATCGAACGAAACGGCGGACACGTCGTCAAAGCAATGTGCAATGTGCTCTGCCAATCCGCCGCCTAACGAGTGGCCAGTGGTGATCACGACGATACGATCTTTCCCGAATTTTCTCGCCGCAAATTCCTTGATCCCCGGGAAAATACCCGATGCTCTATGGTACTGATTTTCGATTGGAAGAAAGCTGGTGATGTAGCTCAGGTTCGAAAACCAGTCGGCGCCGGATTCGAAATCCGTGCCTCGAAAGGCGATGACGACGAAAACGCAGCCCCTGTGTGCGACCGAGTAGCTGTCGGCGATCAAACCCGTTCGGTCATGCTGATATCGATTGCTTCCATTGTTCCAATTCAACTTTTGCCATCCGAGGGAGGGATTGAAGGTGGCTACGTTAAAAACAAAATCGCCGAAGTCGTTTCGATAGGTGTCTGTGCTTGCTGCTGCAAACATTCCAAATGCCGCTGCGACAAGATCGCGATTATAGTTCCATCCGGTTGTTGAAACGCCCGCCTTCTCAATCGTATAATTTCCGTCAATAGTCGGAAGTGGCGTTTTTGAACACTGCAGTTCGATTTGTTTTTCCGATTGAGCATACAAAGTAAGCGGGAAAAAAGCACAAAAGACAAAAACGTAAGAAAAAAAACGCACAAGCGCCCCCATTTGTCCAGCAATGGGAATTCATAACATGTAATTTTAAGTTGTCTTCTGGAAATTACACATTGTCGACAAACCCGTCCAACACCCGCTTCTGTCCAGCCCTGTCAAAATCGATCGTCAGCTTGTTGCCTTCGATCGCCGCAATGTTGCCGTTGCCGAACTTGATATGAAACACGCGGTCGCCGACCGAGAATTTCGAGGGTTCATCGATCTTGGACTTGGCGATCAGTTCGCCGTCGATGGTGCGGGCCTTGGGGCCTGATTCACCGTAACCGATGCGATCGATCGAGACGCCGGAACGGTTGCCCCAGTTGTCGCGGGTGGCATCGGTCTTGTTGGCCTGGGCGCGTTTCCAGCCGGGGGTGGAATAGGTGTTGGCGAATGGCTCCTGCTTGTCGAAGCGGGACTGACCGTAACCGCCACGATTGTAGCCGCCGTAGGACTGTTCGGCCTCCGAGACTTCGACATGGGCGGTTGGCAGTTCGTCGAGGAAGCGCGAGGGCAGGGTGGATTGCCACAGGCCGTGGATGCGGCGATTGGAGACAAACCAGATGTGGCAGCGGCGTTTTGCCCGCGTCAGGCCGACATAGGCAAGGCGGCGTTCTTCCTCGAGACCGGAACGGCCACCTTCGTCGAGCGCGCGCTGGTGCGGAAACAGGCCTTCTTCCCAGCCGGGCAGGAAGACGGTCTCGAATTCCAGCCCCTTGGCAGAATGCAGCGTCATGATCGAGACGGCATCGAGTTCGGCATTCTGCTCGACATCCATCACCAGCGCGATGTGTTCGAGGAAGCCGCGCATGCTCTCGAACGCTTCCATCGAGCGGATCAGTTCCTTCAGGTTTTCCAACCGTCCGGGCGCTTCGGCCGACTTGTCGTTCTTCCACATGTCCGTATAGCCGGACTCTTCGAGAATGGTTTCGGCAAGCTCGGTATGCGGCGTATTTTCGAGCAGGCCCTGCCAGCGCTGGAACATCGAGACGACATCGAACAGCGACTTGCGCGGTTTTGGCTTCATCTCGTCGGTTTCGATGATATCGGCAGAGGCTGCCAGCATCGGGATATCACGCTTGCGGGCATAATCGTGCAGGGCGCGCACCGTCGTATCGCCAAGGCCGCGCTTGGGGGTGTTGACGATGCGCTCGAAGGCGAGGTCGTCGGCCGGCTGGCAGACGAGACGGAAATAGGCCAGCGCATCACGGATTTCCAAACGCTCGTAGAAGCGCGGGCCGCCGATGACGCGGTAATTCAAGCCAAGCGTGACGAACCGGTCTTCGAACTCGCGCATCTGGAAGGAGGCGCGCACCAGGATCGCCATATTGTTGAGCGGGTGCTTGGTGCGCTGGAGCTGTTCGATCTCTTCGCCGACGGCGCGGGCTTCCTCTTCGGAATCCCAGGCGGCGTGGACCTGCACCTTGTCGTCGTTGGGATCGACGCGGTCGGTGAACAGCGTCTTGCCGAGACGGCCTTCATTATGGGCGATCAGATGACCGGCGGCACCGAGAATATGCTCGGTGGAGCGATAGTTGCGCTCCAGCTTGATCACCTTGGCGCCCGGAAAATCCTTCTCGAAGCGCAGGATGTTGTCGACCTCGGCACCGCGCCAGCCATAGATCGACTGGTCGTCGTCGCCGACGCAGCAGACGTTCTGCGGCACGCCCTTCGGCCGCTGGGCGAGCAGCCTCAGCCACATATACTGAGCAGTGTTGGTATCCTGGTATTCGTCGACGAGGATATAGCGGAACTTGTCGTGATATTCGCGCAAGACATCCGGATTGAGGCGGAACATGCGGATCGGGTGCAGCAAGAGATCGCCGAAATCGCAGGCATTCAGCGTCTTCAGGCGGTCCTGATAGGCGGCGTAGAGTTCGCGGCCCTTGCCATTGGCAAACGAGCGGGCGTCGCCTTCGGGAATTTCGGCAGGGCCAAGGCCCTTGTTCTTCCAGCCGTCGATCATCTGGGCGAACTGTTTTGCCGGCCAGCGCTTGTCGTCGATGCCATCGGCCTGGATCAACTGCTTGACCAGCCGCACCACATCGTCGGTATCGAGGATGGTGAAGGAGGATTTCAAGCCCACCAGTTCGGCATGGCGGCGCAGGAGCTTCACACCGATCGAGTGGAACGTGCCCATCCACGGCATGCCCTCGACGGCACCGCCGACGAGAACGCCGACGCGCTCCTTCATCTCGCGGGCCGCCTTGTTGGTGAAGGTGACGGCGAGGATCTGGCTCGGGAAGGCGCGGCCGGAGGCAAGGATATGGGCGATGCGGGTGGTGAGCACGCGGGTCTTGCCGGTGCCGGCACCAGCCAGAACCAGAACCGGGCCATCGATCGTTTCCACGGCTTCGCGCTGTTCCGGATTGAGACCGGAGAGATAATCGGGCGCACGATGCTGGTCGCGGGCTGCCATGGCGCGCGCAGCGATGCCGCCGCCAGCAGGGGCGGGCGGGGCCGGCTGCGGGCTCAGGCCACGCTGTGGACGCGGCGCCGGTTCCTCATCGAAGAAGGGAATATCGTCAAAACCATTGCTCATGCGGCTCAATGTAGTGATTCGGAGCCGAAAGGCCAGAATTCCGTTCTGCTTTTATTCCAGAATGTCCAGCTTGCCTGTGGAGACAACCGCTTTTTGGCCGCGATCAGGGCTGATGATCCGCATTGAAGACAGGATCGACGGGGAGCTGCAGGGCCGTCGCCAGCTGGTTGGTCTTGGCGGCAAGCGCGATGACGCGCAGGAGATCGGCATGCTGTTGCCCGGTCATGCCCTTGGCTTTGGCGGCTGCGGTGTGCGAATGGGCGCAGTAGCCGCAGCCATTGGTGACGGACACGGCGATATAGAGCATTTCCTTGACGAGAGGGTCTAGCGCCGAAGGCGTTGCCATCACGGCTTTGACCTCGGCCCAGGTGTTTTCGAGCAGATCGGCGTCGAAGGCGAGATAATGCCACATATTGTTGATGAAGTCGGATTTTCGCGTTGCGCGGATGTCATCGAAGACGGCTTTGACGCGGGGATTGAATTCTGGGTCCTGGTGTTTCGCAATGGTGCTCATGGGGTTCCTCCGATTGCCAGAGGCTAGGGCCGGAAAGGTGCCGTGTCGAGCGCCGTCAAAGGCTTGAAGAGCCGAAAAAGGGCTTTTGTTACAATTGCGTAATGATGGCATTCTGGCATTGCCTGCAGTGCAGCAAAAAGGGATAGTTGCCGCAATAACGGGGTTCGTGCGCCAACGTGGCCGAAACCCGCTTAATCAATTGGAGTTTTGCATGCGGCTTTGGAAGCAGCTTTTGATCTGCCTGGTCATTCTTGTCGTCGGCCTTGGCGTCTGGGTTCGCTTCGTGCCGGCTGCCGCCGCGATGCTGGCCAAGGTTGGCGTGTCTGAGCAGTTGCTGTCCTATGTCGCCAAACCCGCCGATGCCGTCAAGGCGGGCCAAGGGCAGGGCGGCCGCGGGCAGGGGCAAGGCGGCCGGGGACAAGGTGGGGGTGCGCCGCTCGTCGTCACGCAGCCGGCCGATACTGCCGTCGTCAACGACCGGCTGAATGCCATCGGCAGCGGCGAGGCCATCCTCTCGGTCAGCGTCACACCGCTTGCGACCGGCAATCTGACGGAAATACTGGTGAAATCCGGCGATCGCATCGAGAAGGGCCAGGTCATCGCCAAGCTCGACAGCGACGAGCAGAAGATTGCCGCTGCCCAGGCCAAGGTCGCGCTGGACAGCGCCCGGGAAAAGGTCGAGCGCAACCGCAAGCTCGGCAATGCCGTCTCGGTTGCCATCCTGCGCGAAGCCGAATTTGCCATGCAGGCAGCCGAACTGGCGCTGCAGACGGCGGAACTGGATTTGAAGCGCCGCGATATTGCGGCGCCCTCCGGCGGTATCGTCGGCATTATCACAGCCCATCCCGGAGACTATGTCACTACCTCGACATCGATTGCGGTCGTCGATGACCGGTCGCAGATCCTCGTTGATTTCTGGGTGCCGGAGCGGTTTTCCACCAAGGTCTCGGTCGGTCAGGATGTTTCCGCAAACGCCATCGCACTGCCAACCTCTGAGCTCACCGGCGTCATCGACGCCATCGACAACCGTGTCGATCAGGCGAGCCGGACGCTGAGGGTGCGGGCACGGATCGACAATCCCGACGACACGCTGCGGGCCGGGATGTCGTTTTCGGTTTCCGTCCGCTTCCCCGGCGATATCTATCCGACGGTCAATCCGCTGGCGATCCAGTGGAGCGCCGATGGATCGTTCGTTTGGCGTGTCGAGGCGGAGAAATCGCAGCGCGTTCCGGTGAAGATCATCCAACGCAATTCCGACAAGGTGTTGGTCGATGCCGAGCTTGCCAAGGGCGATGCCGTGGCGATCGAAGGCGTGCAGCGCCTGCGCGACGGCGGAGCGGTCCGCATCGCCAGTGAACCGGGCAAGGAAAGGCAGAAGCCGCAGCCGGATAACCAGGAACAGAAGGTCTCCGAGGCGGAGGCCACGAAATGAGCGGCGGCTCCGGGCATCACGGCGCTGATCACAAGGGGGTGGGCCGTACAGCCGGTTTTACCGCGCTTTTCATCCGCCGGCCGATTTTTGCGCTTGTCGTCAACACCCTGATCATCGTTGCCGGGCTTGCGGCGCTGAACGGCATCGAAATCCGCGAGCTGCCGCAGGTCGATCAGCCGGTGGTCTCGGTCAACACCCAGTTTGACGGCGCGTCCCCGGAAACGGTGGATCGTGAGCTGACCTCGGTGATCGAGGGTGCCGTTTCGCGGGTGCAGGGCATCAAGGATATTTCCTCGACCTCGCAATATGCCCAAAGCCGCGTCACGCTGCAATTTTCCGACACCACCGACATCGGTCAGGCCTCGAACGATATCCGCGATGCGCTGGGGCGGGTCAGCAACCAGCTGCCCGACGATGCCGACGAGCCGCGCATCGTCAAGGCCGATGCCGACAGCCAGCCGATCATGCGGCTGGCGCTGACGTCCGACACGCTGTCGATGGAAGACCTGACGCTTCTGGCCGAAAACGAGATCACCGACCGGCTTGCGGCTGTCGAGGGCGTTGCCGACGTGCAGATCAATGGCGATCAGGAGAAGATTTTCCGCATCGACATCAATCAGTCGAAGCTGGCCAGCCGCGGCCTGACCGTTGCCAATCTGCGCTCGAGCCTGGCCAGCGCGTCGCTCGATGTGCCGGCGGGGTCACTGACCAGCGCCAACCAGGATATTTCGGTACGCGCAACCGCCGACCTACAGACGCCTGAACAGTTTGAAAACCTCATCCTCGGCAACAATGTCCGGCTCGGTGATATCGCCACCGTGACGCTTGGCCCGGACATAGGCACGTCGTCGCTGCGTTCGGACGGCCGTCAGGGCATTGGGCTTGGCATCATCCGTCAGGCACAGTCGAATACGCTCGATATTTCCGAGGGCGTGAAGAAGGCGGTGACGACCATTGCCGAAATTCTGCCGAAGGGAACGCAGCTGAAAGTGACCAGCGATGACGCGGTGTTCATCGAAGGTGCGATCCATGAGGTCGAGATCGCGCTGGTCGCCTCGGTGATCATCGTGACTTTGGTGATCTACATGTTCCTGCTCGATTGGCGAGCGACGCTCATTCCGACGCTGACCATGCCGATCGCGCTGATCGGCACCTGTGCTGCGATCTATCTCGCCGGTTTCTCGATCAACATCCTGACGCTTCTCGCCATCGTTCTGGCAACGGGTCTGGTGGTGGACGACGCGATCGTGGTGTTGGAAAACATCGTGCGGCGACGCGGCGAGGGGATGGGGCCGCGGGCTGCCGCCGTGCTCGGTACGCTCGAAGTGTTCTTTGCCGTCATCGCCACCACGGCGACGCTCGCGGCCGTGTTCGTGCCGCTGTCGTTCCTGCCGGGGCAGACGGGCGGGCTGTTCCGCGAGTTCGGTTTCGTGCTCGCCTTTGCCATTCTCCTCTCCGCCTTCGTGTCGTTGACGCTCTGCCCGATGCTCGCATCGCGGATGCTGAAGCCCCATAGCGAAAACCATGGCCATACCGGCTTCATGGGTAAGATCGGTGCGTTCGCGGCTGCGTTCTACAAGAGGACGCTTCGGGCCTGCCTCAATTCACCACTGATCGTCTTCATGGTGGCCATCATGGTGACGGCGGCCGGTGCCGGCGCCTTCACGCTGCTGAAATCCGAGTTGACGCCGACCGAGGATCGCTCGCGCATCATGGTGCGGATCCAGGCGCCGCAGGGCGTGTCCCTGGAATATACCCAGGCGCAGATGCGCCGGGTCGAGGAAGGCCTGAAGCCGCTGGTCGACAATGGCGAAATCGCCAATGTCTTCTCGGTGTCCGGCCAGGGCGGATCGGTGAATACCGGCTTCATGGTGCTGACGCTCGCCCCTTGGGGCGACCGCGACCGCACACAGCAGCAGATTTCCGCCGATATCACCAAGATAACCGCGAATATTCCCTCGATCCGCGCCTTCCCGATCCAGCCGAACAGCCTTGGCATTCGCGGTGCGGGCAACGGCCTACAGGTGGCGCTGGTTGGAAACGACTATGCGAAACTTGGCGATGCCGCCTCAAAGCTGGTGCGGCAGATGGAAGACAGCGGCCGCTTCGAAAACGTGCGGTTGAACTATGAGGCCAACCAGGCGCAATTGTCCGTAACGATCGACCGCGAACGGGCGTCCGATCTCGGCATCGATATTGTCGGTCTGTCATCGGCGCTGCAGGCGATGCTTGATGGCAACAGCGTGCTCGATGTCTATGTCGACGGCGAATCCTATCCGGTCAAACTGTTGTCGACGACCAATCCGGTCAACGATCCGACCGACCTGCAAAACATCTTCCTGAAGACTGGCGACGGCAAGATCGTGCCGATGTCGACCATTGCGACGGTTGAAGAAAAAGCCGTTGCGCCGCAATTGTCGCGCGAGCAACAGCTTCGCTCCGTGTCGCTGTCGGCTGGGCTGACCTCCGGCATCGCGCTTGGCGACGCGCTCACCATGGTCGAGCAAATGGCCGAGCCGCTGTTGCCGCCCGGCTCGCGTGTCGTGCCGCTGGCGGAAGCTGCGACCCTGGACGAGAATGCCAACGGCATGTTTGTGACCTTCGGGTTTGCGCTCGTCATCATCTTCTTGGTTCTGGCTGCGCAGTTCGAAAGCCTGATCAGCGGCCTGATCATCATGTCGACCGTGCCGCTGGGCCTTGCCTGCGCTGTGTTTGCCATGCTGCTCACCGGCAATACGCTCAACATCTACAGCCAGATCGGGTTGGTATTGCTTGTCGGCATCATGGCGAAGAACGGCATCCTGATCGTGGAATTTGCCAACCAGTTGCGCGACCGTGGTGAAGACCTGCGCTCGGCCATCGAGAATGCGGCCAATATCCGGCTGCGGCCGGTGATGATGACGATGATCGCCACCATCGTTGGCGCCGTGCCGCTGGTGCTGGCAAGTGGAGCAGGCGCTGAGGCCCGCATCGCCCTTGGCTGGGTGCTGGTCGGTGGTCTCGGGCTTGCAACCGTCGTGACGCTCTATCTGACGCCGGTCGCCTATCTGGTCATTGCCCGCTTTACCAAGCCGCATGTCGACGAAGAGCGCCGGCTGCAGACCGAGATGCAGCATGCCGAGACGCTGCAGTTGGCGCAGGCGGCCGAATAATCAGCCGGCGGCGGCATTGGTCCGTCGCCGTACGTTTTCTGTTCCTCCAGGTGTCCGCTCACAGGCTATTTTTCCCCTGTGTCCGGACAGTCTCACTTTGTCGCAATTCTTTGCTAGACCCATCGCTTGCCGGATGAGGTTCTGGACAAAGTGATTCCGATTTGCACAGTAGAGCGTTGAAATCTAAGAATTTCCGCTGCACTGGGCGGAGGTTCGGGGGAGAGGCATGGCACTGAAGGCGATCAAGGCGGGTATCCGCAACGAAACCGGTATTGAAGCAGCGTCAAAGCTGATGCGGGAGCGGTTCGGCGACCGATTCCAGACCGGGCAAGCCATTCGCGCCCAGCACGCCCATACCACGACCTATATTCCGGCGCAGCTGCCCGATGGCGTGGTGTTTCCGGAGAGTTCGAAAGAGGTTGAAGAGATCGTCGCCCTCGCCAGCGCGCACGGCGTCCCGTTGATCGCGTTCGGTACCGGCTCGTCGCTGGAGGGACATATCAACGCCCCGCATGGCGGCATCAGCGTCGATACCAGCCGGATGGACAGGGTGCTGGAGGTCAATGCCAGCGATTTCGATTGTACCGTGCAGCCGGGCATCACCCGCGAAGCGCTGAACGTCTATCTGCGCGACACCGGCCTGTTCTTTCCTATCGATCCCGGTGCCAACGCCTCGATCGGCGGCATGGCATCGACCCGCGCTTCGGGCACCAATGCGGTGCGCTACGGCACGATGAAGGACAATGTACTGGCGGTGACTGCGGTTACCGCAGGCGGCAAGGAAATCCGCACGGCTCATCGCGCCAAGAAGTCGTCGGCGGGGTACGATCTCACCCGCCTGTTCGTCGGTGCCGAGGGAACACTTGGCATTCTCACGTCGATCACGCTGAAACTGCAGGGTATCCCCGAACTGATTGCCGGCGGCGTCTGCTCGTTTCCCTCGGTTGGCGATGCCTGCAACACGGTCATCCTGACCATCCAGTCGGGCATTCCAGTCGCCCGCATCGAACTGCTCGACGCCTTGCAGATGACGGCGAGCAATGCCTATTCAGGCCTGACATTTCCCGAAGCGCCGACATTGTTCGTAGAGTTTCACGGAAACGCCGAAAGCGTCGCGCTGCAATCGAAGCAGTTTGCCGAAATTGCCGCGGAATTCGGCAGTTCTGAATTTCAGTGGACCGCCAATACCGAGGAGCGCAATGCGCTGTGGAAGGCGCGGCACAATGCCTATTGGGCGCAGAAGAGCCTGGCGCCGGGTCTGGCAATCCTGTCCACCGATGTCTGCGTACCGATTTCCCGGCTTGCCGATTGCGTCGAAGCAACTCATGAGGACATTGCCGCGCATGGTCTGATCGCGCCGATCGTCGGCCATGCCGGTGACGGCAATTTCCATGTCGGGCTGCTGTTTGATGACAAGGATGATGCCGATATCGCCAAGGCGGAGGCTTTTGTCGCACGGTTGAATGCGCGGGCGCTGGCGATGGACGGCACCTGCACCGGCGAACATGGGATCGGCCAGGGCAAGATGCCGTTTCTTGAAGATGAGCTTGGCGATGCGCTCGATCTGATGCGGCAGGTCAAGCGGGCGCTCGATCCGGGCAACATCTTCAATCCCGGCAAGATTTTTGCCATGTGAAAACGCTGAACGGATGTTAAGGAGTGATAGACGCCGCCAGGAGCACTCTCTTGCGCGGCCAAAAGGATAGGGCTTTCAACTGGTGCTTTCGCGAATTCTGGTTTTTGTCGGTGGTCTTCTGGTCGTGGCACTGTTTGCCGCGCTGATTGCCCCACTGTTCGTGGACTGGACGGACTTCCGCAAGGATTTCGAACGTGAGGCAAGCCGGATCATGGGCAAGCCCGTGGTCGTTCACGGCAGCGTCGATGCCCGCCTTCTTCCCTTTCCTTCGGTAACCCTCAATGACGTCCGTGTCGGCCAGTCGGAAACGGGCGAGCCGCTGATTCAGGTCGAGCGCTTCAAGATGAATGCCGAGCTTGCACCGTTCCTGTCCGGCGAGGCGCTGATCTTCGACATGCGGCTGGAGCAGCCGAAGGCAAAGATTCGGCTTTTGCCGGATGGCACGCTCGATTGGGCGCGCGGGCGAAAGGCTTCTATCCCGGCCAAGACGGTGATTCTTGAAAACGTCGCCATCACCGGCGGCCAGATCGATTTCATCGACGAACAGACGGGCCGGACCCGGCATGTCACCGGGCTTGAGGCTGATCTTTCGGCCCGCTCGCTTGCCGGTCCCTGGAAAATGGAAGGCCGCGCGGCACTGGACGGTGAAGCCGGCAGTTTTGCCTTTTCCAGCAGCGAAGCCGACCAGAGTGGCACGCTCGGCCTGCGGTCGCGGCTGACGCCCGACAAGCGGCCCTTCGGTGTGGAACTCGACGGTGATCTGAAAATCGTCGATTTCAAGCCGGTCTATCAAGGCAAATTCACCCTGACGGAAAACAAGCCGGCCGAGGCGCAGAAAAACCAGGACAAATCGGCCGCCTTGCGGGTGACGGGTGGTTTTGAGCTGACCAATGAGCGCATCCGTGTTCCCGATTACCGCTTGGAGATCGGTCCGAAGGACGACCCTTATCTGGTCACCGGCGAGGCGACGCTCGATACCGGCAAGGAGCAGGAATTCCTGCTTCTGGCCGATGGACAGCAGATCGATGTCAGCCGGATCGGCAATGCAGGTACTGCCGGCAAGACCGGCCGCGATCCCGCCATTTCGATCCGTCAGAGGCTTGCCGCCATCATGGCGATCGCTGCCGACATCCCGATCCCGCAGGTGCCGGGGCGGGCAAGCCTGAAACTTCCGGCAATCGTCATCGGCGATACGACGGTGCGCGACGTGCGTCTCGATCTGCGGCCCGACGGGGCAGGCTGGATGGTCGATAATGCCGTCGCGCAACTGCCCGGCCGCACGCAATTCGAGGCAAAGGGACGGCTGCAACTGACCGGGCTGCGGGCCTTTCGTGGCGAGATGCTGGTTGCGTCCAACCAGCCTTCGGGGCTTGCGACCTGGCTTGCGGGCTCCGTCGATCCGTCGATCCGCAAACTGAAGACGGCCGGTTTTTCAGCGACGGTGAACCTCACCGATACGCTGCAACAATTCGAGCGGCTTGAAGTGGCAGCCGGTCCCGCCGTGCTGCGCGGCCGGATCGAGCGGCAGGCGCTGGAGGGCGCACAACCGAATCTGTCGCTGCAACTCAAGGGCAACAGCATCGATCTGGAAGCGCTGCAGGCGCTGGCTGGGCTGGTGGCCGGAGATGCTTCGATCTCGACATTGCTGTCGCACACGATCGCGGCGGATCTCTCGGCGGATAAGTTTTCCGCGTTTGATGAGGATGCCAGCGACGTGCAGCTGGTGGCAACGCTGAAGAATGGACAATTGCAGGCAGAGCGCGTGTCGATCGGCGATATCGCCGGCACGCAGCTTGCCTTGTCGGGCCGGATGAGCGGCGAAATGACAGCGCCGGTGATCTCGGCCAAGATGAAGCTGGCCTCGCCGGATCTGACTCCGTTCCTGAAGATGATCGAGCGCCACGCCGAAGCGCACCCGGCGCTGGAGCGGCTGGTGCGGAGCGGCCCCTATTATAGCAATGCGGCGCTGGACCTGACGTTGTCTGCCGGTAGCCAGGATGGCAAGGCGCCGGTGACGTTCGGCATTATCGGCTCGGCCAACGGTACCAAGATCGCCGCCAATTACCAAGCGCCGGACATTGCGCAGGCGTTGGCCGGGCAGGGCATCCTTCTGGAAGCGACGATGGAAAATCCGTCGGCTCCGGTTCTGCTCGGGCAGGTTGGATTTGATCCCCTGCCGTTCGATGCCGATGAAAATGCCATCCTGTCGGTCAAGCTGCAGGGCGCCGATGGTCAGAAGGCCAATGCCGGGCTGACCTTCACGACGGCCCGCACGGCGCTTTCGGCCAATGGTGACATCGACCTGTCGCGGGACAATTTTCTGTCCGGCCAATCGAAGATTTCGCTGGAAAGCCAGGATTTCGAACCGTTCCTGCTGTTGCAGGGGATCGGTCTGCCGCAGATGGGCACCGGCCTGCCTTTGGCGCTGAAGGCGGATATCACGACGACGGCCGACGCGGTGACCCTTTCGGCGATCGACGGCAAGGCGGACGGCAACGCATTTTCCGGCACGTTTGCGATCGACCGCAAAACGCCGGGCAAGGCGAGCGGTCAGATTGCGCTCGACACGCTTGATCTGGCCTGGATGGGGGAGGGGATTTTGGGCGCCGTGCAGGATGCTGCCAGCGGCGATCTGTCAGTCGAGCCTGTCGTTCAGCCGGCCTGGAGCGGGTTCGATGTTGCGGTCGATATTTCCGCCAAACAGTTCTGGCCGGGCGTCTATGGCGCGGTTTCCGATATGTCCGGCAAGCTTGCCTGGAAGGGCGACCAGATTTCGATCGACACGATTGCCGGTAACTGGATGGGCGGCAAGATCGACGGACGCCTGCTGCTCGGCAACGGCGATGGTTCCGGCTTCTTCCAGACGCGGCTCAACCTCAAGGACGGCGATCTCGCGGCTGCCGTCTGGAAAACGGGTGGTGCGGCCGTTGCCGCGGGTAAGTTCGACCTGACGCTTGCGCTTGAGGCTTCCGGCAAGACGGTGCAGGCCATGGCTGAATCGGCCAGCGGCTCGGGGACGGCGACGCTGCGCGATACCATCGTGCACGGTCTGAACAGCGCAGCGCTGCCGGATATCTTGGCGGCCGCGGACCGGATCGACGGCGATATCACTCCCGCGTCGGTGACGTCCGCATCCCAGAAGGCGGTGCTTTCGGGGCAGACGGCTTTGGGCGCGGTAACGGTGCCGTTCAGCATTGCCGGTGGCACATTGCGGGCGCAAAACGTCACCGCGGGTGATGCCGCTGCCAATCTGTCCGGAAATCTGGAAATCAGCTTTCCGGACGAACGAATGACCGCCGGCGTGACCGTTGATTTCCGCCCGGGCGAGGAAGCGCTGACAGGTGCTGAGGCGCAGGTAAGCCTTGAATATGCCGGGCTTCTGCATGCGCCCGGCCTGACATTCGACGCCACCGACCTGTCGAATTTCCTGTCGCTCAGGGCGTTCGAGCGCGAGCGGCGGCGTGTCGAGACGCTGCAGGCCAACGTACTTGAAAAACAGCGGCTGCGCCGCGAAGTGGCGCTCTACAATGCCAATGCGGTTGAGCGCGAGGCGGCGCGCCTGCGAGCCGAGGAAGAGCAGCGCCGGCGCGCGTTGGCGGCAAAGGAGGCCGCGCGGCAAAAGGCAGAGGATGCCGCAAGGGCGCAGGCTGAAAAGAAGGCCGCCGAGGAGGATAAAGCGGCCAAGGCGGCAGCCGAGGCTGCGCGCAAGGCCGATGAGCAGAAAAACCAGAACCTGTTGCCGTTCGACCCTACCGGCGGCGTGATCCGGGGCGAGGAGCTCACGGCACCGCAAGGCGGCGCGACCCAGCAACCGGCCGGACAGCAACCGGTCATCCAGACGCCGCAGCAAGGGCTCAATTTTGAAGCATTGCCGGGCGTGCGGCCGCAGTAAGATTTCTGAAGGTTCGGGATAGGCGAAGGCTATGCGATGCCGGGCTCAGGCTCCGTTGGTCTTGATCCAGGTCAGGACATGAACCCTGAGTGCCGAGGAGAGGTTGCTGCCTTCGGCCCGGCCATCATCGATCTCGGCAATCAGCTGGGCAAGCGGGATCTGGCGGATATCGGCGATTGCCTTCAGTTCCAGCCAGAACGGTTCTTCCAGCGAGAAGCTGGTGCGATGGCCATGCAGCGTCGCCGAATGCTTGCGGATCACAATGCGCCTCAGAAAATGAATCAGCTTCGTCTCAAAGTGATTCCGGAAGCCGGGCTTATCTGTTGATTCTAAATGGATTGCTGGTTTCGGTTCGGTTCTTATTTGGCGTCGTCCGGCTCAGCCGGTGTCTCGCGTTTTCCCTGGTCGAGCGCCTTGCTGGCCTTGTCGTTGAGCGTCTTGGTCAGCTGTTTTTCAGCTTTCGTCCGCCCGTAGGAAATACGATTCTGATCCGCCGCGCTGTCTTTCTCCGTCCGCGCCTTCTGCTTGCGGAACTGACGGAGATTGACGACGTCGCCGGTCATGATGAGCCTGTCCGATTGTCAGTTTTTCTTGCGGAAGGAGTCCAGCGAAACCACCGATCCGCCTTCCTTCTTGCCGTCGTCGCCGGTCTTGCCACTGTCGCCGGTCTTGGCTTCAGTGTCCTGCTCGCTGGATTTTTCCGCCGTTGCGACAGGATAGGCGGTGATTTCGGCGGTTTCTTCCTCATCGACCGCCGCCACGTCGAACTCAAGCTCGAAATTGACGGAGGGGTCATAGAAGCCGCGGATGGCGTTGAACGGAATGACCAGCTTTTCCGGCGTGTCGGAGAAGGACAGGCCGATCTCGAACAGTGTCTCGGTGACCTTCAGGTCCCAGAACTGGTGCTGCACGACGATAGTCATCTGCTCGGCATATTTGGCTTTCAGATGCTGGGAAATGCGCACACCAGGTGCGCCGGTGAGAAAGGTGATGAAAAAATGATGGTCGCCGGGAAGGGCACCGGTGGCTGCGACTTCGATCAGGACCTTGCGAATGACGCTGCGAAGCGCATCCTGCGCCAGAATGTCGTAGCGGATATGGTCTTGGCCCATAAGATCCCCGTCTTTCTTGTAACTCAACTCTGTCACACTTATGCCATCTGCTCTGTACGCAGGAAAGTCCTGACATACGAGTCATTTGCATCATCTATAGACCATTTCAAGGCAACCGAGAAGGCGGCGTTGGATGGGCGAGGGGCGCACAGAAAGGGAAGAAGTGGAGGTTTCTGTTGCCAGGTACCTCCGAACCCCGCCTAAAGGTGCGACCCCTTAGGACTTGATTTGAAGTGTCACACTGCGATTAAGCAGCGAGACGAGCTTCCGCATAGTTGTCGTTTGCAACTACAATTTTAGCCCGATAACGGTGGTACAATGCCGAGCAAAAAGTCGATCTTTACGCCCTTGTCGATCCTATTTCGCCCCCATCAAAAGCCGGTCTGTCATTTGCGGCATGCACGCCGTTTCGACCGGTTTTTGGTGGAGGCGCCGGGTACCGCCCCCGGGTCCAATAGGTTTATTTCATCGCCTGTTTATCGCCATAGCCGCCCGAAGACGGCAACTGTCATATAGGTCCTAAACTGCGCCAAGAAAAGGGCCTTTTCGAAAATACCGGGTGCGGCTTCGTGTTCATTCGGGCCGGTTGGCTCTTGACATGCTCGCCAAGCGTGAAAAAACTCGTGTTGCGCATCTTTCATCAGGAAAGGTGGGCGGCTGAAGCCAAACCGCGTGAGGAGACACCATGACGGATTATCTCGCAGATGTGAAAAAATACGACAGCGCCGCCGACGAAGCCGCTGTGAACAAGATCGTCAAGCATCTGGGCATCGCATTGCGCAACAGGGATTCCTCGCTCGTCTCTGCATCGGATCCGACAGAACTCGACCGGGTCAAGGAAAAGTGGTGTGGCAAGAAGCTCGGCGTGACCGGACCGGACGCCGACGCGGCTGTTGACGCCGTTGCCAAGACGATGGCTGGCGACCGTTCGAAGTCGCGCGTGACCTTCTACTATCTGGTGGCAAAACACCTCGGCAAGCTCGCGACGCTTTGATCGCTCGCGCCTCTTGAGTAGTCGCGCTTGGGGAAACCCGGGATTTACCGATTGGTTCGCCGCCGCCTTGCGCCTATTTTAGCGCGAAACGAATCGGCGGCGGACCCTATGAAACAGTATCTCGACCTCTTGCGTCACGTGATGGAGACCGGCTCGGACCGTGGCGATCGCACGGGCACCGGCACGCGTTCGGTTTTCGGTCATCAGATGCGTTTCAATCTGGCTGATGGTTTTCCGGTCCTGACAACCAAGAAGCTGCATCTCAAGTCGATTATCCATGAGCTGCTGTGGTTCCTGAAGGGCGATACAAATATCGCCTATCTCAAGCAAAACGGCGTCCACATCTGGGACGAATGGGCCGATGCGAACGGTGATCTCGGGCCGGTCTACGGTTACCAGTGGCGCTCCTGGCCAACTCATGACGGCCGGCATCTCGATCAGATCGTCGCCCTCGTCGAAGGCCTGAAGAAAAACCCGAATTCGCGCCGCCATATCGTTTCGGCCTGGAACCCGGCGCTGATCGAGGAGATGGCGCTGCCGCCGTGCCACTGCCTGTTCCAGTTCTATGTGTCCGACGGCAAACTGTCCTGCCAGCTCTATCAGCGGTCCGGCGATGTCTTCCTCGGCGTACCCTTCAACATCGCCTCCTATGCGCTGCTGACCCTGATGGTGGCGCAGGTCTGCGGGCTTCAGCCGGGTGATTTCGTCCATACGTTCGGCGATACGCATATCTATCACAACCATTTCGACCAGGTCCGCGAACAGCTGGCCCGTACACCGAAGGCACTGCCGAAAATGGTCATCAATCCGGATGTGAAGGACCTGTTTTCCTTTTGTTTCGAGGACTTTGAGCTCGTCGGCTACGAACCTGATTCACATATCAAGGCGCCGGTTGCGGTGTAGGCGCAATGGTGACACTGTCACCGGACGGGATGACTTGCGTGAACGGTCGAGGAGGGCCCCATGCTGACATTGATCCACGCGCCACAGTCGCGCTCGTCGCGCATCATCTGGCTGCTTGAGGAACTCGGGGCGGAGTATGAGGTCCGCTATGTCTCGATCCGCCGGCGGGATGGTTCGGGCGGCCCGGACGACAACAATCCGCATCCGCACAAGCAGGTCCCGGCGCTCCTGCACAATGGTGCACTGGTCACGGAATCGACGGCCGTCGTCCAGTATCTGACCGAGCTCTATCCGAAATCGGAGCTCGCCCGTCCGCCGGGGCATCCTGAGCGCGGTGCCTATCTGTCCTGGCTTGCCTATTATGCCGGCGTGATAGAGCCGTCCGGCAGCGCCTTTCTCTCCGGCGTTGCCGCAGGTCATCCGCCGCTTTTGAAGATATACGAGGACATGTGCCTGCATGTCGTCGAGACGCTGACGAAGCAGCCGTTCCTGCTCGGCAAGAAGGTCAGTGCCGTCGACCTTTTGCTGGTCAGCGCGCTGACCTGGATGCGCAAGCTGCTGCCGGACAGTTCGGTGGTCGATCAATATGTCCAGTCCATGACCGCACGTCCGGCGCTTGCCCGTGCCCGCGCCGTCGACTCCAAGCCGGATGGTTTTCATGACTGAGCCGAACATCAGTATCGTCGTCGCTGTATCCGCCAATGGCGTCATCGGCAGGGACGGCGGGCTGCCCTGGCACCTGCCCAGCGATCTCAAGCGCTTCAAGGCGCTGACGCTCGGCAAGCCGGTGATCATGGGTCGAAAGACCTGGGCTTCGATCGGCAGGCCGCTTCCGGGCCGTCCCAATATCGTCATCAGCCGGGACACGCATTTCGTGGCGGAGGGGGCAATTGTTGTTCAATCGCTGGAGACGGCACTGGATCAGGCGCGCAGGCTGGCCGTCGATCTCGGTATCGATGAGGTCTGCGTGATTGGCGGCGGCGAGATCTATCGGCAGGCCATTGGCCAGGCCGATCTCCTGCATGTCACCACGGTCGCCGCCGAAGTGGATGGGGATACGCGGTTTCCCGTGATCGATCCGGCTATCTTCGAAAAGATCGTCGATGAACCCCTGCCGCGCGGAGAGAAAGACAGCCACACCATGCATTTCTCGACCTGGCGGCGGAAAAGCTGAGCAATGCTAACTATTTTGCCGGATTTACGGTGAAGTTGGATGCGTTGCGTTGAAAGCCGTTCTGGACATACCTATAACGGTTTCACATCATGCCTGCGGCTCGTCTGCGGGGAAATGATCTCGGAATTTTTTCTATAGAAGAGGTATGAATGCCCTGGAGCAATCAGAACGGCGGCGGCGGTGGTCCTTGGGGCGGCGGCAGCGGCGGCGGTGGAAATAAGGGCCCTTGGGGTCAGGGGCCGAACCGGCCGCGCGGCGGCGGCGGTGGCCGTGGCAATGGTGGCCCTCCGGATCTCGAGGAAATTTTCCGCCGGGGACAGGACCAGCTGAAGGGCGTGGTTCCGGGCGGTTTTAACGGCGGTGTCGTCGCTATCATCGGCCTGCTGATTGTCGGCTTCGTGCTGATGAATTCGATCTACACTGTCCAGCCGGACGAGCGTGGCGTCGAAATGCGGTTCGGCAAGCCCAAGGAAGAGATTTCCATGCCGGGCCTGCACTATCATTTCTGGCCGCTTGAAACGGTCGAAATGGTCAAGATCACCGAACAGCAGCAGAATATCGGCAGCAAGGCAGGTGTCGGCGACCAGTCCGGCTCGGGCTTGATGCTGACCGGCGACCAGAACATCGTCAACGTTCAGTTCTCCGTCCTGTTTTCCGTGACCGATCCGAAGGCTTATCTCTTCAACGTCGAGGATCCGTCCGATACGCTGCAGCAGGTTGCCGAAAGCGCCATGCGCGAAGTCGTCGGCCGCCGTCCGGCACAGGACATCTTCCGTGACAATCGTCAGGCGATCGCAGCCGACGTGAAGACGACGATCCAGGCGACGATGGACACCTATGGTGCCGGCGTCTCCGTCAACACGGTCGCCATCGAAGACGCAGCACCGCCGCGCGAAGTGGCCGATGCGTTCGACGAAGTACAGCGCGCCGAGCAGGACGAAGACCGGTTTGTCGAAGAAGCCAACCAGTATGCCAACCAGGTGCTTGGTAAGGCCCGCGGTCAGGCAGCCCAGTTGCGCGAAGAAGCGGCCGCTTATAAGGACCGGGTCGTCAAGGAAGCACAGGGTGAGGCTCAGCGCTTCATCTCGGTCTATGACGCCTATGCGAAGGCACCGGACGTGACGCGCAGACGTCTCTATCTCGAAACGATGCAGAGCGTTCTCGGCAAGTCCAAGAAGGTCATTCTCGACGAAAAGAACGGCCAGGGCGTTTTGCCTTATCTGCCGCTCAATGAAATCGTCAAGCCCGCGCAGTCGGGAGGGGCTCAGTAATGACCAATCGTCTTCCCTATATCGTTATTGGCCTGGCACTCGTGCTGATGGCTATTTATTCCTCCGTGTTCATCGTCAACCAGCGCCAGCAGGCCATCGTCGTGCGCTTCGGTCAGATCAAGGACGTCAAGACCGAGCCGGGCCTCTATTTCAAGCTGCCGTTCGCGTTCATGGATGCCGACCGCGTCCAGTATGTCGAAAAGCAGGCTCTGCGCTTCGACCTCGACAACATCCGCGTTCAGGTCTCCGGCGGCAAGTTCTATGAAGTCGATGCTTTCGTGATCTACAAGATCGCCGATGCCCGCCGTTTCCGCGAAACTGTATCCGGTGATCGTGCCTCGGCCGAATCGCGTCTTCGCACCCGTCTCGATGCCTCGTTGCGCCGGGTTTACGGTCTGCGTGGTTTCGAATCGGCTCTTTCAGAAGAGCGTGCATCGATGATGCGCGAAGTTCGGGCCGACCTGAAGACCGATGCTGAATCGCTCGGTCTCAACATCGAGGATGTCCGCATCCAGCGGACGGACCTGACGCAGGAAGTCTCGCAGCAGACGTTTGAGCGAATGAAGGCGGAACGCCTGGCAGAAGCGGAACTGATCCGGGCCCGGGGTAACGAAAAGGGCCAGACCCGCCGTGCCGTTGCCGACCGTCAGGTTGTCGAGTTCGTTGCCGAAGCGCAGCGTGATTCGGAAATCCTGCGCGGTGAAGGCGAAGCCGAGCGGACTTCCGTGTTTGCCGATGCGTTTTCCCGCGATCCGAAGTTCTTCGAGTTCTACCGCTCGATGTCGGCCTACGATCAGGCAATCGGCAGCCCGGACACGACACTTGTCCTGTCGCCGGACTCGGAATTCTTCCGTTATTTCAACAGTTCGGATGGTGCTCCGGCTCCGTCCGCCACTCAGCCCGCTGCAGGAAACTGATTGGCGAAATGAGTGACTTTCTGACGGGAATTGCTTTTTTCCTGATCATCGAGGGGCTAGTGTACGCACTGGCCCCTTTGGTTTTGGTGGAAATGGCAAAGCGTTTGCCGCATATACCAGAACAACAGTTGCGGTTGTTCGGGCTCGTTTCCGTCGTCATCGGCGTCGCACTTGTCTGGATGGTGCGAGGATAGGACATGACACATAAACTGCTTATTCGTTTGGTGGACGCGGAATATGCGATCACAAGGCTCAACATCGGAACGCCGCTGCCGGATTGGCTGCCGGGAGCGGGTTTCTGGGCCGTCTCGAGTTCCCGCGAGGAAATGACGCTTGTCTGCCGGGCGGCGCGCATTCCCTCCAATGTCCAGTCATCCGGCGGCTGGCGCTGTTTCCGCATTGAGCAGCATTTCACCTTCGAGGTCGCCGGCATTCTTGCCTCGGTGCTGAACCCGCTCTCCGAGGCCGGTGTCGGCATTTTCGCCAATTCAACCTTCAGCACCGATTACATCTTTATCATCGCCTCCGACCTCGACAAGGCCGTGGCGGCGTTGAAGGCGCATGGTCACGAACTGATGAATTGACGGGACGGCCGAGTGCCCTGGCGACGCTAACGAAAAGATGACTGGACGCGTCCCAAATCCGCCTTATCTTCGAACAGATTCTACGCCACCTTGCCGGCATAGAGGTTGACGAATAGCCAACCTCGTCGCTGTGCACGTCTGTATGACGAATATTTTTCTGCCGGCCGTTGTTGCAGCGGCATGCCTTCCCAAATCGAGAGGACCCCATGGGCTTGTCCATCCGCGCTTCCTTCTTCCGGTCCGTCACGCTCGCTGCAAGCGCTGCTCTCTTATTGAATTCCGTTCCGGTCCTGTCCGTGGCGCATGCGCAGACCAAGGCGCCGGCAGCGACGCAACAAGGCCCCGAGTCGGTGGCAGATCTCGCCGCCGGCCTACTTGATGCGGTCGTCAATATCTCGACTTCGCAGAAGGTGAAGAACGACGACGAGGCGCCGATGCCGCAGGTGCCGGAGGGATCGCCATTCCAGGATTTCTTCGATGAGTTCTTCAAGGGGCAAGGCGGCGAAGGCGGCGGGCGCCAGCGCACGGTCGATTCACTCGGTTCAGGCTTCGTCATCGATCCCTCCGGCATCATCGTCACCAACAATCATGTGATCGAGGGCGCCGATGATATCGAGATCAATTTCGCCAATGGCTCCAAGCTCAAGGCCAAGCTGATCGGTACCGATACCAAGACCGACCTTGCCGTCTTGAAGGTTGAGCCGAAGAAACCTTTGACGGCTGTGCCGATCGGCGATTCCAGGCAGATGCGGATTGGCGACTGGGTGATGGCGATCGGCAATCCGTTCGGTCTCGGCGGCACGGTGACGGTCGGCATCATTTCGGCGCGCGGCCGCAATATCAATGCCGGCCCCTATGACAATTTCATCCAGACCGACGCCGCGATCAACAAGGGCAATTCCGGCGGCCCGCTGTTCAACATGAAGGGGGAGGTCATCGGCATCAACACGGCGATCATTTCGCCCACCGGCGGCTCGATCGGCATCGGCTTCTCGGTTCCGACGGAACTTGCTTCCAACGTCATTTCGCAGCTTCGGGAATTTGGCGAAACCCATCGCGGCTGGCTTGGTGTGCGCATTCAGCCGGTGACGGCCGATATTGCCGAAAGCCTGAAAATGGACACCCCGAAGGGCGCGCTCGTGGCCGGGATCATCAAGGGCGGTCCCGTCGACGGCGGGGCGATCAAGACCGGTGACGTGATCCTGAAATTCGACGGCCGCGATGTTGTCGAGATGCGCGATCTGCCGCGTGTGGTTGCCGAAAGCCCGGTCGGCAAGGCTGTCGACGTGCTGATCGTTCGCGATGGCAAGGAAATGACCGTCAAGGTGACGCTCGGCCGTCTGGAGGACGGTGAGAACCTCGCCGAGGCAGAGGCGGCAAAGACCCCGCAGGCTGATGAAGGCACCGATCAGGCCGAGCCGCCGGCAGCCGAACTGCCTGCGTCCGACCTGGTGCTCGGCATGAAGCTTGCCGTACTCGATGCCGATAGCCGCAAGACCTACGGTATTTCAGAGGATGTCGAAGGCGTGGTTATTGCCGAGGTTCAGCCGCAATCGGCAGCCGCCGAACGGCGGATCGCTTCGGGCGACGTGATCGTCGAGATCGGCCAGGAAGCGATGAAGACGCCGGAGGATGTGGCGGCGCGGGTCGAGGAACTGAAGGCGGACGGACGCCGCAATGCGCTGCTGATGATCGCCAACAAGACCGGTGAATTGCGGTTTGTCACCGTGCGGATGGAATAGTTCGTCCTCGCAAGGGATGATGGACTTGGAGGCGGGCTGAAAGGCCCGCCTTTATGGTGTCAGCCATTGCTCGCGGCTGAGGGCATAGACGACATGCTGCTTGAGATGCGGCGTGGTGTCGGGCACGCGCGGATGCGCGAAGTCGCGGGACGGATCGCGGCGCAGGCCGATGCGGGTCATCACGGCCGTCGAGCGCGCATTATTCTTCACCGCAAAGGAGACGATTTCCGCAAGGCCGTGTTGATCGAAGCCATGCCGGAGCATCGCTTTTCCGGCTTCGGTGACAAAGCCCTGACGCCAGAAACGCACGGCCAGCCGCCAGCCGATCTCGACCGTGCCCTGCGGCAGGAAGGGGGCGAGATCGGTGCGGGCCAAACCGAGAAAGCCAATCGGCTCATCGCTCTCTTTCAGTGCCAGCGCGAAAAAACCAAATCCGGTTTCGCTGATCCGCTGCCGCGCTTCGTCCATCAGAGCGTCGGATTCTTCCCGCGAACGTTGGCGTGGAAAAAATTCCATCACCTTCGGGTCGGCATTGATTTCGGCAAACAGAGGCCGGTCGCTCTCCTGCCAATTGCGGATGCGCAAGCGATCCGTTTCCAGGATAATCATCGAATGAAATCCGTCTTGCGATACCCCTGGATATAGAGGAGGGCGGTGAGATCACTGTGGTCGATGCGGATCTTGACCTGGGAAGAGACGACCGGTTTGGCATGCAGGGCAACACCGGCGCCGGCCAGATGCAGCATGCCGAGATCGTTGGCGCCATCGCCGACGGCCAAGGCGTCAGCGGTCGAAATGCCGAGCCGTGTGGTGATATCGACCAGTGCATCCACCTTGGCCTGCTTGCCGAGGATCGGCTCTGCGACAGCGCCGGTGAGGTACCCGTCTTTTTCCAGCAGGATGTTGGCGCGGTTTTCGTTGAAGCCGAGTGTCGCGGCAATCGGGCCGGTAAAGACAGTAAAGCCGCCGGAGACGAGCGCCGTGTAATAGCCCTTGGCCTTCATCGTCGCCACCAGTTCCAGGCCGCCGGGGGTCAGCGTGATGCGCTTTTCAATGACATCGCCGACGACGCTGAGCGGCAGGCCCTTGAGCAGGGCGACGCGCTCGATCAAAGCAGGTTCGAAGGCGATCTCGCCGTTCATCGCCCGGGCCGTAATCGCAGCGACCTTGTCCTTCAGGCCGACCTCGGCAGCGAGTTCATCGATGCACTCCTGGCCGATCATGGTGGAATCCATATCGGCAATCAGCAGTTTCTTGCGGCGCGTCTCGGCGTTCTGGACGATGACGTCGATCGGGGCGTCGCCGATCACGCCACGCAGCAGGGCTTCCTGCCAGTCCGGGTTGGCGCCATCCCTCAGCGCGATATCGCAGGCGACGCCGTCGGCCAGCCAGTAGAGGCCGGATGCGTCGACTGCGGCTGCGGCCTCCTCGGCGAGCGCTGTGGTCAGAACGGGATTTGACGGATTGGCAACAAGCGTGGCAACGAAGGCCATGATGAAAAACCTTGAGATTGGACAGGATGCAATCCTGATAACCGGGCCGACTGCCAGCGGCAAGTCCGCTCTCGCCGTTGCGCTGGCCAAACGGCACAATGGTGTGGTTGTTAATGCCGACAGCATGCAGGTCTACGATACCCTGCATGTGCTGACGGCGCGGCCGTTCGAAGCCGATATGCAGGGTATCGTACATCGCCTCTATGGCCATGTTCCGGCATCGCAGCATTATTCGACCGGTGAATGGTTTCGCGATGCGGTGGCGGTTTTGCAGGCCGTGCGTGGCGAAGGGCGCATTCCTGTTTTCGTCGGCGGTACCGGGCTTTATTTCAAGGCTCTGACCGGCGGACTGTCGGATATGCCGGCCGTACCTGCGGCGATACGCGACCATGTGCGTGGCCGCTTGCTGGCCGAGGGGGCGGAGGCTCTTCATGCGACCCTGTCGGAGAAAGACCCGGAAACCGCTGCGCTGCTGCGGTCAGGTGACGGGCAGCGCATCGCCCGTGCGCTGGAAATATTCGAGGCCACCGGCCAGTCCATCCGGGCTTTCCAGGCGCGCCAGGGCCCTGTGGCCATTGATCCCGAACGCGCCATGAAGATCGTCGTTCTGCCGGACCGGGCGTTGCTGCGTCAGCGGATTGACCGGCGCTTTGCAGGCATGCTGGAGAGCGGTGCGGTCGAGGAGGTCGAGGCTCTGCTGTCGCTTGGTTTGAAACCGGAAATGCCGGCAATGAAGGCGATCGGCGTGCCGCAGATTGCCGCACTTCTGTCTGGCACCATGAGCAATGCCGAGGTGATCGAAACGTCATCGGCTGCAACACGGCAATATGCCAAGCGGCAAATGACGTGGTTTCGTAATCAACTGGATGACAGCTGGCAACGCTGGGATCCGGCGGGTGCCTGAGGCCACCGGTCTTCAAATTACTTGCGGATGATGCTGCTCAGCGGCTTCTTCAGCAGGCTCTCGCGCAGCGATGGCCGGGGTTGGTCCGGATTGGGTTGCGCGAAGCTCGGCGCGGGGCGGGCGGGTGTACGGTAGGGATCTGACAGCGAGGGGGCCGGCGGCTCATCCGACAGCAATTGACTGCGGATCTGGTTGAACCGTTCAAGCTGCGGATTGGGCGGCTCGTTGCGTGGCAGCATGCCCGGGTTGTAAGGTTGGGACGCCGCCGCTTCATGGTCTTCGGCAAGGTCAGCGTTAAAGGCACGGATGTCGCGAAGGTCGTCGTCCGCCGGGACCGCACCCTGCTCCTGTGCGCCGGCGCTTGCCATATAAGCGTTCTGAAAGCCGGAAATATCCGGACCGCTCATGGCGCGCATACGCGAAACGACGTTGCGCAGATCGACGGTATCCGGGGTTTCGTCGGTGACCTTGACGGCGACGCCGTTGGCCTTGGGCAGGCTCTTTTCATCGACGCGGGTAAAGCGCATGCGCATCGGCACGGCCACGGCCTCACCGAAGGCGATGGCTTCTCCATTGCCGATCGAAGAGATAAAGCTGGTGGTCGAAATCGACGAATTGGGGATCGCCGAGCGGATGATTTCCTGGTCGCGGTCGTTGGAGAGCCGCATGGCAAAGACGGTCGAGCACTGCGACAGGATGGTCGGGTCAAGTTCACCGGGGCGCTGTGTAATAATCCCCAGCGAAACACCGTATTTCCGGCCTTCCTTGGCGATGCGGGCGATGGCCTGGCGAGTCGGCACGAAACCCAGGCTGGCATCGGCGGGAACGTAACGGTGGGCCTCTTCGCAGACGACCAGCATATGAACGCCGCCATTGCTCCAGAGCGCGATTTCAAACGCCATGCGGCAAAGCACGGAGGCAACCGAGTTGACGACCTCCGACGGAATTCCGGCGAGCTGAAAGGTCGTAACCGGCCGCCCGTCGCCCGGAATACGGAAAATCTTGGCGATGGTTTCCAGAATGGTGTCGGTGATCGTGTTCGAGGAGAACATGAAATTGTAGCGCGGATCGTTGATGGCGCCCATCACCTTGACCTTCAGGGAGCGCAGGTGCGGCTTGTCATTGCGGCCTTCGAGGCGTCCGATGCGCTCGTCGATCATCGCCAACAGGTCTGCCATGCGGTAGGGAACCGGTGTATCGGCGGTAATTGAGCTTTTCTCGCTGGTACGGCGCGCCACACCGGAGTCGGCCGAGCCTTTGAAGGCCCGTTTTGCCTCCGGAACGACATCGCGCAAGATATCGAGTTCTTCGGGAACCGGCGGCCGGCCACGGAAAATCACCTCGGCGAATTCTTCCAGTCGCATCAGCCAGAAGGGCAGGTCGAGATTGTCGGTATCGATGACCACGGCGATATCGGGAAAGGCGGCGGCGAATTCGTTGTGCGGGTCGAGGATCAGGACGCGCAGCTTCGGATCGGAGGCGATGGCCTTGTGCAGCAACAGGCTGACCGCCGTCGACTTGCCGACGCCAGTGGTGCCGACGATGGCAAAATGCTTCGACAGCATCGAGGGGACATGGATGGTCGCGTCGAGGCTGTCATCCTGGGTGAGCTTGCCGATGACGCAGGTGTCGTTCTTGCCGGTATCGTAGATGCGGGCAAGGTCGGCCGAGCGGATGCGGTGGGCGATAGCGCCGAGATAGGGATATTGGGTAATGCCGGCGGAGAATTCTTCGCGGCCGTTTGGGCTCAGATGAACTTCGCCCATCAGTTCCACTTCGATGCGGAACGTGTTGTCGAGTTCTTCGCCCCATTCGTTGGTGGCCGTCTGCATTGAATACACAAGTGCAACGACGCGGTTTTTGCCGACCGTGATGGAAATGAGCCTGCCAACGGACCAGAGTTCAGTCAGCGATGTCTCGCCGTTTTCGGCAATAGCTGCAATCGTCGCCCGCGAACCGCTGCACGCGACGACGCGGCCGAGGAAACGGTTGCCGCGTTTCAGGGCATCGCGTCGATCCTGTTCTCCGGCGCTGATCGAAGAATGGAGCTCATTGTTCAGCAATGGGAAACCTCTGGTCACGAATACACCATATTACCCAAAGGGATTTAATAAGTGGTTTCTTGGACTTGAGCGTGTTTTTGTGGATTTGTACCTGCTATGGTTGTTTTCGGGAAAGACGTTGACGGAACAAGTATTTCTGTTTATCAATCCCGCCCATGATCAATATCGCAGTTATTCTTGTGGTGGGACGGCGCATGGGCAGGATGGTGTAACCATCCGGCGATAGCCACCCATGCGCAAAACACGAGGCCCTCAAGGGGCCTTTTTTTATGCCTTCAAACACGATACTCACAGCCAAAACGCGAACATGGACGGAAACAGGCCAATGAGCGGTACAGACAACCAGACGCAAGCAAACCAGATGACAGGGGCGGAAATTGTTCTTCAAGCATTGAGGGACAATGGTGTGGAGCATATCTTCGGTTATCCGGGCGGTGCCGTTCTGCCGATCTATGATGAAATCTTCCAGCAGGACGATATCCAGCACATCCTCGTTCGCCACGAGCAGGGCGCCGGCCACATGGCCGAAGGTTATGCCCGCTCGACAGGCAAGGTCGGCGTTTTGCTGGTCACCTCCGGTCCGGGTGCGACCAATGCCGTTACGCCGCTGCAGGACGCACTGATGGACAGCATTCCGCTGGTTTGCCTGACCGGCCAGGTTCCGACATCGCTGATCGGCTCGGACGCTTTCCAGGAATGCGATACCGTCGGCATCACGCGGCCCTGCACCAAGCACAACTGGCTGGTCAAGGACGTCAACGAGCTGGCTAGCATCATCCATGAGGCGTTCCGCATCGCCCAGTCCGGCCGTCCTGGCCCGGTCGTCGTCGATATTCCGAAGGACGTTCAGTTCGCTACCGGCACGTATACGCCGCCGTCGGCTTCCAAGGTCCAGAAGAGCTATCAGCCGAAGCTGCAGGGCGACATGCGCCAGATCGAGCAGGCGATCGAGCTGATGAAGGGCGCGCGCCGTCCGGTCATCTATTCCGGTGGCGGTGTCGTCAACTCCGGTCCGGAAGCATCGAAACTGCTGCGCGAACTGGTTGAGCTGACCAATTTCCCGATCACCTCGACACTGATGGGACTGGGCTCCTATCCGGCCTCCGGCAAGAACTGGCTCGGTATGCTGGGCATGCACGGCACCTTCGAAGCCAATATGGCCATGCACGATTGCGACGTCATGGTCTGCATCGGCGCCCGTTTCGACGACCGCATTACCGGCCGTCTCAATGCCTTTTCGCCGAATTCCAAGAAGATCCACATCGATATCGATCCGTCCTCGATCAACAAGACCGTGCGCGTCGATGTTCCGATCATCGGCGACGTCGGTAACGTTCTGGAAGACATGGTTCGCGTCTGGCGGGCCTCGGCCGGAAAGCCGGACAAGAGCCAGCTGGCAGACTGGTGGGAGGGCATCGTCCGCTGGCGCGGCCGCAATTCGCTGGCCTACAAGATGAACGACGATGTCATCATGCCGCAATATGCCATCCAGCGCCTGTACGAGCTGACCAAGCATCGCGACACCTACATCACCACGGAAGTCGGCCAGCACCAGATGTGGGCGGCCCAGTTCTATGGTTTTGAGCATCCGAACCGCTGGATGACCTCGGGTGGCCTCGGCACCATGGGTTACGGTTTCCCGGCAGCAATCGGCGTCCAGGTCGCCCATCCCGATGCGCTGGTCATCGACATTGCCGGCGACGCCTCGATCCAGATGTGCATCCAGGAAATGTCCTGCGCCGTGCAGCATAACCTGCCGGTCAAGATCTTCATCCTCAACAACCAGTATATGGGCATGGTGCGCCAGTGGCAGCAATTGCTGCACGGCAACCGTCTGTCCAATTCCTATACCGAAGCCATGCCCGACTTCGTCAAGCTGGCCGAAGCCTATGGCGGCGTCGGCATCCGTTGCGACAAGCCGGCTGATCTGGATGCTGCAATCCAGCAGATGATCGACAGCCCGGCGCCGGTGATCTTTGATTGCCGCGTCGCCAATCTCGCCAACTGCTTCCCGATGATCCCATCGGGCAAGGCCCATAACGAGATGCTTTTGCCAGACGAAGCCACGGACGAAGCGGTTGCCAATGCGATCGACGCCAAGGGCCGCGCACTGGTTTGATGGATAGGAAAAGGATACGATCATGAACGCACATCTTCAGCCGACCGGCTCCGCCTATTTCATCGCCAAGGAAACAGAGAAGGCGGAAAACCACACGCTTTCGGTTCTCGTCGATAACGAACCGGGCGTCCTTGCCCGCGTCATCGGCCTGTTTTCCGGCCGCGGCTACAACATCGAAAGCCTGACAGTTTCCGAGACCGAGCACCAGTCGCACCTGTCGCGCATCACCATCGTCACGCGCGGCACGCCGCACGTGCTCGAACAGATCAAGGCGCAGCTGGAACGCATCGTTCCGGTCCACCGCGTCGTCGATCTGACGGTGCGCGCCGCCGAACTCGGTCATGACCGGCCGATCGAACGCGAAGTGGCCTTGGTCAAGGTTTCGGGGGAGGGTGAGACCCGGGCGGAAACGCTGCGCCTTGCCGATGCTTTCCACGCCAAGGTGATCGACGCGACGCTCGAGCACTTCATCCTCGAAATCACCGGAAAATCCTCCAAGATCGACCAGTTCGTGGCGATCCTGAAGCCGCTTGGCGTGCTCGAAGTCTGCCGTACTGGCATCGCAGCCATGAACCGCGGTCCGCAAGGCATGTAACGGATTACGAATATGATTGAAAAAGGGCGCCGCGAGCGCCCTTTTTCAATTCATCCAACCAGCCGCTCAAATCATTTCCAGCGGCATTTTTCTTCCCGGCGGCGGGAAGGCTTTGTCGAGGATGGCGAGATCGTCGTCTGTCAGCTGAATTTCTACCGTTGCCCGGTTTTCCCGGACCCGCTCGGGCATCGCAGTTTTTGGGATGACGATGACGCCGGGGTTGCGGATCAGGAAGGCGAGGGCGATCTGCGCGACGGTTGCCTGGTGCGCCTTGGCGATGTGGATGAGATCCGGATGGCGCATCAGCCGGCCCTCGTCGAGCGGTGAATAGGCCATGACCGGAATGCCACGCGCCTGGCTGTCTTTCAGGAGATCGTATTCGATGCCACGGCGGGCGAGGTTGTAGAGCACCTGGTTGGCGGCGACATTGCCGCCATCGGGTACGCCGAGAAGCTCTTCCATATCATCGGCATCGAAATTGGAGACACCCCAGGCACCGATCTTGCCGGACTGGCGCAAGCTCTCGAAAGCTTCGACAGTTTCCGCCAGGCGGTAGCGTCCGCGCCAGTGCAGGAGATAGAGATCGATATGGTCGGTGCCGAGCCGTTTCAGGCTGGCTTCGCAAGCCTTGATCGTGCCATCGCGGCTGGCATTGGTCGGTAGCACCTTGCTGACGATGAAGGCGTCGCTACGGCGGCCCTTGACGGCGTCGCCGACGACCCGCTCGGCGCCGCCATCGGCATACATTTCGGCGGTATCGATCAGCGTCATGCCGAGATCGAGGCCATGACGCAGGCACTTTGCCTCTTCCGCAGCGCTCGCCTTGCGCTCGCCCATATGCCAGGTACCCTGGCCGATCACGGGGACGGCCTTGCCCGAGGGGAAGGTGGTGGTCAAAATGGCGTCTTGCATCGGAAAACCTTTTTCGGCGGCATGTCGGACCATTCCTATGAACGGTCGATGTCTCATTTAAGGCGTATCGTGGCGGGGCGAAGTCCGGATGTCAAAAGCCTTGGTGCGGAGGGCTGTTCTTGTCACCCTGACAAGTTTCGGGTGGTCTTTGAAAATAGGTCAATTATCCTGACCTAAATATCGGGAGGACTTCATGCAGGCCGACACGCTTCTGGCGCTGTTTCTTTTTGCGTTCACGACATCGATCACGCCCGGTCCGAACAACATGATGCTGTTTGCGTCGGGCGTGAATTTCGGGTTCTCCCGGACCATTCCGCATATGTTCGGCATTGGCGCGGGTTTCCTGTCGCTGCTGATTGCCGTCGGGCTCGGGCTGGGGGCGCTGCTGCATTCCGTGCCAATGCTCTACATCGTGCTGAAATTCGCTGGTGGCGCCTATCTCGTCTGGATCGCCTGGAAGATCGGGTCGTCGCGGACGCTGTCGGAAGGCAAGGCGGGCGCTGTGCCGATGTCCTTTCTGCAGGCTGCGGCGTTTCAGTGGATCAATCCAAAGGCCTGGGTGATGGCCGTGACGGCGATGGCGACCTACACGAGCGAGCAAACCTATATCACCAGCGTTTTCATCGTCGGGGCCATCTTCGCCATCGTCAATGTTCCGAGCGTCTCGACATGGGCCGGTTTCGGCTCTGCGCTGCGGCAATGGCTGTCAGAGCCGGTACGGCTGAAATGGTTCAATATCACCATGGCGGTCTTGCTCGTTCTCAGCCTTTGGCCGATGTTGAAATAATCAGGACAAAGGGATCAGCACTATGACTTCCCACTCCAGCGACGGCGATCATCACGACCACGATCACCACGACAACCATTTCTCCGAGATGCAGGCCCGGGTGAAGGCGCTCGAAACCGTGCTGACGCAAAAAGGCCTGATCGATCCGGCGGCGATCGATGCGATCGTTGATACCTATGAGACGAAGATTGGCCCTCGCAATGGTGCGCGTGTCGTCGCCAAGGCCTGGAGCGAGCCGGATTTTGCCGACTGGTTGCGCAACGATGCGACGGCGGCGATCGCCAGCCTTGGTTATACCGGGCGTCAGGGCGAGCATATGCGCGCGGTGTTCAATACGGCGGAAACCCACAATCTTGTCGTCTGCACGCTCTGCTCCTGCTATCCGTGGTCGGTGCTTGGCCTGCCGCCCGTCTGGTACAAGGCGCCGCCGTACCGGTCGCGGGCGGTGATCGATCCGCGCGGCGTACTTGCTGAATTCGGCGTAACTTTACCGGAGGGGCAAAAAATCCGGGTCTGGGATTCGACGGCGGAGCTTCGCTACATCGTCATTCCGGAGCGCCCTGCCGGCACCGATGGCCTTGATCAAGAGGCGCTCGCCGATCTCGTGACGCGCGATTCGATGATTGGTACGGGACTGGCCAGGTCAACGGAAGAAGGCCGATGAACGGCGCGCAGGATCTTGGTGGGCAGCATGGGATGGGTCCGGTGGCGCCGGAGACGGACGAGCCGTATTTCCACGCCGAATGGGAAAAGAGGGCGCTCGGCCTGACGCTCTCCTGCGGTGCCTTTGGCGCATGGAACATTGATGAGAGCCGGCATGCCCGGGAAAGTCTTCCGCCTGCCACGTATCTGTCTGCCAGCTATTACGAAATCTGGACCCGTGGGCTGGAGATCCTGTTGAAGCGGCATGGCTTCGTTTCGGCCGCTGAATTGGCGGCAGGTCATATGCTGGAAAAGGGTAGGGAGCCGAAGCGCATTCTAACGGCGGACACGGTGGCGGGCGTCCTTGCCAAAGGCGGCCCATGTGACCGCCCGGTGCCGGATGGGCCGCGATTTGCCGCCGGCGACCGGGTGCGGACGAAAAACTTCAATCCCGAGACCCATACGCGGCTGCCGCGGTATGCGCGCGCCAAGCAGGGCATTGTTGAAGCCGTGCAGGGCTCGTTCGTTTTTCCTGACGACAACGCCCATGGCAAGGGCGAGAATCCGCAATGGGTCTATACGGTCGTATTCGATGCCGGTGAAATCTGGGGCGAGGGTGCCGACCCGGCGCTCACCGTCTCGATCGATGCCTGGGAGGGTTATCTTGAACGCATTTGAACCGACACTGGCTGCATCTCCCGGTCTGCCGAAATCGCATGAGGGCGATCCGGTTTTTGCCGAACCCTGGCAGGCCGAAGCCTTTGTCATGACGGTGCGGCTGCATGAGAAGGGCGTGTTTTCCTGGAGCGAATGGGCCGAGGCATTGTCGCATGAACTCTACAAGCCGGGGCGGCGGGCCGATGCAGGCGACTATTTCGATTGCTGGGTGGCAGCACTGTCGCGCCTCGTCACCGAATTGTCGATCACCTCGCAGGCGCACCTCAACGATCTGACGCAAAGCTGGCAGAGGGCGGCGGAGGCGACGCCGCACGGCAAGCCTATCTTGCTGGAAAACGACCCCGGGCGCTGAACGTGCCGTGAAATTCCGGCTGAAGCTTGGTCAGGGCAGGCTGCGTTTGCATCCTGCCCTGCTATACGAGGTCGCCCTTAGGTTTCGAACTGCCGGTAACATTCCTCGGCAATTTGCTGCAACCGGGCGCGGCTGACTTCACCAGTCACTGCGTAGCCGATGGAGCCATCGATCCAATAAAAGGTTTCCAGCGAACCTGTTGATTCGAAGCGGAAGCTGGTTTCGGCGTTTTCCGGGTTTTTGCCGAGAAGAACAGTCAGCCGCTGTCCCGCCGTATCCTGATACATCAGCATCGCACCGGCCTTGCCGTTGACCGGCAGGAGTCGGCCACCGACGAGGGAGAAGCCGAGGCCCTTGAGGTCAGGGGCAACCAGCTTGTAGTCCAGTCGCTTGCCGAGCCAGGTGACAAGATGCTCCTGCTGATCAGCGCCGACCTCGACCGGATGGCGTTTTTCGCTGGCGTAAACAAGGTATGCCGTCTTCGACTGGCCGGGCAGGTTGTCGAGTGCGGTCGCTGTCTCGATCGTCACGGGGCTGGCCAGCAATCTCTCGCCATAGACGCCCACTGCCGTGCCTGACAGGAAGAGCGTCAATGAGGCGGCAATCAGGGCCGTCTTGCGCCACGGGGAGGGGGAGGATGGTGTTGCCGCAGTGCTCAAGAGCATGCGGTCGCGTTCGCTCGATTGCGCATAACCTGAGAACGCGGCCTGCAACTCGGCCGCCTGCGCCTGCCATTGGCGGACCTCGGCCTCCTCTTGCGGATGTTCGCTCATCCAGAGTTCGACTGCACGCCGGCGTTCCTCGTCAAGGAACCCATCGACATAGGCGTGCAGATCTGCCTCGGTGACCGGTTTGTGGGCGTCTGTCATTTCGGTCTCCGCAGGGTGACGATGTTGTTTTCGGCCAGATGCGCTGCCATCTGGCGGCGCGCGCGCGACAGGCGGGACATCACGGTGCCGATCGGGATCGCCAGCATGTCGGCGACATCCTGGTAGCCGTATCCCTCAATGGCCACCAGCATCAACACCGAGCGATGATCCGGGCTCAGCGCATTCAGCGCCCTGTGCAGCCGCGTCTTTTCCAAAGGGTCGCCTGACACGTCCTCTGCCGTCAGCCCCAGCGTGTCATTGAACTCGACCGAAGGATGCTGGGTCACGCGCCGATAGCGGTCGCGGTAGAGATTGGTCATGATCGTGAAGGCCCAGGAGCGCAGGTTGACGCCGCGCCATTGGCTGCGGCGCACGAGCACCTTCTCGACGCAATCCTGCAACAGGTCTTCGCCGTCGCTATCGGATTTGGCCAAGCTGCGGGAATAGCGCCGCAACGACGGCACCAGCGACAGGATCTGGTTTTCAAACGTCTCCGCGGAAGGGGGGGATGCCCCCTTCACGCGGATATCCTGATCAGGGGCGTGCGGCATCCCAGACCTTTCCTACACCGTCGCCGGTGGCATCGCCCTTTTTCGCGTCCTTGACGAAGAAGTAGAGCGGCATGCCCTTGAGAGCCCATTGCTTCTTGCCATCCTTGCGCTCGACCAGTGTATAATCGCCATCGGCCGCAGCGGCGCCTTCGGCAAGATAAGGCGGCCAGTTGGTGGCGCATTTATCATAGCAGTAGGATTCGCCCTTTTCATCCTTCTTGTAGGTATAGAGCGTCATGCCGTTCTCGGCGGCAACGACCTTGCCCTTGCCTGTTTCCACAGTCTGGACTGCGGGGGCCGCAAAGGCGGATGCGGCTGATATCAGGGAAAAAGCTGTGACGAGCGGTAGAAATCGCATTGGATATGTCCTCTCTGGAGTTCCCGTTCGAACCGCCCTTTCAGCCGGTTCGAACGTAAGACACATCTGGGCCGCTTCTTATTCCCAGGCCGCGTGCAAATATTTATCGCGGCGGCAATGCTTTTGAAGCAACGAAGCGGGCAAGCGAGGGGCCGATTGCCATGATCATCAGCAACCGGGCCGTCTGCAGCGCCATGACGAACGGCACGTCGACATTGCTGGAGGCGGCGATGATGGCAATCGAATCCATGCCTCCGGGGCTGGTGGCGAGATAGGCGGTCAGCGGATCAATGCCTGCGGCATGCACGAGGATATAGGCAAGCAGCCCGGAAAAGCCGATCAGGACAAGGATGGAAATGATCGTCGGCACCAGCGCGCGGCGGGCATGGGCAAGGATCGGCCGGGTAAAGCCGAGCCCGATGTTCCAGCCGAGCATGGCGTAGCTGAGCGCCAGCAGCCATTCAGGAATCTCGATCACCAGCAAACCGCTGACGCTGAGCGCCGAGCCGAGCAGGAACGGCACCAGAAACACCCCGGCCGGGATGCGTAGCCATTTGCCGAGCAGGCCGCCGAAGAGGGCAAGGGCAAGCGTTTCGAGGAACGGCACCAGGTGGATAGGCCCGAACCAGACGATTTCCGGTCCGGGGCCATCGATGCCAGCCGAGTAACGCGCCACGATCGAGGCGGCGGCGGCGACGAAAACGACGCGCAGATATTGCATGAAGGCGACCAGCCGGACATCGGCGCCATAGGCATCGGCCATGACCAGCATCGAGGTGGCGGCGCCCGCCGACGAGCCCCAGATCGCCGTCGTGCCGGGCAGGATATTGAGCTTGCTGATGACGAAGCCGCTCAGCGTGCTCATGGCAATGACCGAGAGCACAACGGCGAGGAACAGTGGCCAGTTCGAAAAGAAGGTCGCTAGAATGCCCGGACGGATGGTTTCGGCGATCATCGTGCCGATCAACGCCTGCGCGCAGAGAAAGGCCGGACGCGGCAAGCGGATCGTGCCGCCGTTCATGCCGACGATGGCGCCGGCCACCATCGGCCCCATCAAGAGCGCGGCCGGAATGCCGGTGAGTTCGAGCAAGCCCGCAAGGACTGCGGACAACAGGAGCAGAAAGCCCCATTGAGATGCGATATTCCAGCGGCCGATGCCCGAGGCCACGGGAGCGGACGGGTCTTCGGAAGGTTCAGACGTCACAGTGAGCACTTTCGGATGGCAGCAAAAGGCCGCGCTTGGGAGGCTGGCCCGGCGCGGTTTTAACATGGGTTCCGCCACAGCGATACGCGCTGCATGAGGCAGATTCTGACAATCGGCCGTATTTTTAGGTAAGCATTCATAGACCCGCCGTTGCGGCAAATCATCGATCAGCACGGCGGGACGCGACAGGAACACCCGAATCGGGCAATAGAACAAACATGGAATTCGCACCGCAACAGGATGAGGCCCTCAAGGCCGTTTCGCGCTGGTTGAAGGAAGGGCGTTCGCCGCTGTTCCGGCTTTTCGGCTATGCTGGAACCGGAAAGACGACGCTTGCCCGGCATTTTGCCGAGCATGTCGATGGCGACGTTCTCTTCGCGGCCTTTACCGGCAAGGCGGCGCAGGTGCTGCGCTCCAAGGGCGCAAAGAACGCCAAGACCATCCATTCGCTGATCTACCGGCCGCGCGGCGAGGAAGAAGTGTCGGACGAAGAGACCGGCAAGACCTCGATCGCGCCGATGTTTTCGATCAACCGGCAGTCTCCTGTCGCCAAGGCGGCGCTGATCATCATCGATGAATGCTCGATGGTCGATGAGGCGCTCGGCCGCGACCTGATGAGCTTTGGCACGCCTATCCTGGTGCTGGGTGATCCCGGCCAGCTGCCACCGGTCTCGGGCGGCGGTTACTTCACCAATGAGGAGCCGGATTACCTGCTGACCGACATTCACCGGCAGGCACGTGACAATCCGATCATCCAGCTTGCCATGCATGTGCGCGAAGGCAAGGAGATCATGCACGGCGACTACGGCTCGACGGCCAGGATCATCTCCAAGAACGAGGTGACGCAGGACCTGGTGCTTGGGGCCGATCAGGTTCTGGTGGGGACCAACAAGACCCGCCGCCGCTACAATACGCGGCTGCGTGAACTGAAGGGCTTTACCACCGAATATCCGCAATCCGGCGACAAGCTCGTCTGCCTGCGTAACGACCCCGCCAAGGGCCTGCTCAATGGCTCGCTCTGGCAGGTGATGACCTCGTCCAAGGAAACGGTGAAGCCCGGCATCAACCTGATGATCCGCCCGGAAGATGACGACATGGATCGTGGTGCGGCCAAGATCAAGCTCTTGAAAACCGCCTTTGAGGATGTCGAAGGGGAAATTCCGTGGTCGACGCGCAAGCGTTACGACGAGTTCGATTATGGCTATGCGCTGACGGTGCACAAGGCGCAGGGCTCGCAGTGGAACAATGTTGTCCTGTTCGATGAGAGCTGGGCTTTTCGCGATACCCGCGAACGCTGGCTCTATACCGCAATCACGCGCGCGGCCGAGACGCTGACGATCGTCCGCTGACGCCTATTCCGCAGACACAAACCCCATCAGCACAGCCTTTGCGACCGCCTGAAAGCGGTTATGGCCGTTGAATTTGCGGATGATATCGGATTCCAGCGTCAACACGGCCGTCAGGTCCATGTCCATCATCGTGGCGATGCGGTTTGCCGGATAGCCTTCGGCCATGAACATCAGGCATCTCGTCTCGATCGGTGAAAGATGGATCGGGGGCAGGGCGATGCGCTCCGGGTTGTCGCCGTCGGCAGCAGATTCCAAGAGTTCGCCGATCCGCTGCATCTGGCGCCGCAGGATGGATTGCTGGGCTGCGAGTTCGCGTTTTCGCGCATGCAGCGCATCCTCGAATATCTGTGCTGCGTGCTTTTGGCTGGACGAGGCGCTGAGGGCCGACATCAGGTCCTGGATGGCCGCGATCGGCATGTCGATTTCGCGGCAGGCATTGATGACGGTCATGCGCCGGATGTCGTCCAGTCCGTAGACCCGCATCGGCCCCATTCGATCGGCCGAGAGCAGGCCCTTTTCCTCATAGAAATGCAGGGTCCGGTGGGTGACGCCGAAGGCATCCGCCATGTCGGCGATGGCAACATGATTGCCGGCGATGGTTCCCGGCAAGGGGAGGTGAGGAAGAAAGCCGGGCGATTGCCGGCTGCCCGGTTGAGAAGGATGTGTCTTACCTTGTTCTGGCATTCTTTGACATAACCCCGCTGGTTAACCTGCGGGAGATATCCTGGAGACGTCAATCTGCCTGTGACGCATCAGGATGCGCCGCATGTCTCCTTGGGCTGTTCCTCGAGGTCATGCACGCCATCCCGGCGGGAAGGATACTCGCAACCATCGTGCTTGCCTGATGAGCGACCAGGCTTTCTCCCACTTGCACACTTAGAATACACGCGCGGCGTGACAATGAACAGCTAGTAACTTTGGGGATGAAATCTAAGGTTTTTCAGCGATTTTGGCTATACCAAGCCGAAAAATACTGTTTTCCACGCAACTCTTGTTCCGTTGATGGCAACAGTCGTCCGCGTTAGCGAATAAGGGTCAACGGCAGGGATCCGGCATTGATGACGAATTTCAGCTTGCGCTGGTGGTTGATCGACAATTTTTCCTGGCAGGACTTGGCCTCCTGAAAAGCCTCGCGGGTCTGCTGGTAGCGATATGTGTCGGTCAACACCATGCATTCCATCAGCGGACTGTCGGTCTTCGTCGCACTGGCATAGCGGAAGATATTGCCGTCCGAAGACAGCACCTTGGCCGCAAGTGCAAGGCTCTCATAGAGAATATCGGCTTCATTGGCCAATCGAGTGCCAATAATGACCTGGTCGTAGAGAATGTCCGACGACGCATCATTCTTGATCAGAACACGAAGCCCTGCGGGTGCTTTCTGAGGCAGAATGGAAACGGTAAACGCCAGGGGGTCGGAAACCGGGCGTGTCGGCCGTTTCCACAGCACGGCACCAGGCACGGCGGCGATCGTCCGGTAATGCGATGCGGCATTGCGGAATGCGTCGGCAAAGCGCGCCGCCGTTCCGCTGCGCGGCCATTGCGAACGTACGGAAATCTTCGGCAGGTCGTCGGCAAATTTGCGTTCAAGAACTGCGCCATGCAGGCTTGATTGTTCCGAAACGTTGACGCTCAAAGCCGGGGACGACAAGGGAACGAAAATCAGCAGCGGCAGGACCGACAGCACAGCCAGGGGCGAAGACAGGGGCGCAGGCAGCCAGGCGAAACGCCTGTTGGCGGCCCGGCGTGGCGATGCCGGGATACGCGACGCATCTGCCGAGATGGCCGGCGAAACGCGCTGGCGCTTGTATTCGGGTACGTAGGTTCCCTTCGGGATGTCGATGCGCCAGGGATCCTGTGCGCCTTCCTCAGCGTAATAGGCGGCCAGCAGCTTTCGCAGCTTGCCGGCATGGACGCGCACCAGGGGATCGCTATCGGCATTGAAGGCCTGCGGCCGGTCAAAGACATCGATGCCGATCGTATACCCCTTCAGCTGGTGACCGGTGCCCTCCATCTCCTTGTCGACGACATATTTCAGGAAGGCGCGCAATCGCTCGGAGCGGGCAAAAAGAGCGCTCGACAGCACGCCATCAAGGGATTGACGGATGGCGTCGTCGTCTGGCCTCGCACGTTGCGGCATTAACGTGTTCTCCCCGAAAATACCATCAAGACCAGCGCTTCCCTGTCAGGAGCGAGTGTCGATTGAATGGTGTCGAGGCAAAAACGAGCGTTCATCGGTTCCGGCTTGGGTGATTCACTTGGTTTTCAGCAGTGCCGCTCACCATCGGGAGCGCATGGCGTGTACTGTGAGTCTCTATTAAATCGAAGTTTTATCAGTTTGTCAGGTACTGCACTCATTTAACGTGAGTTTTGTCTGAAATAAAGACGTTGAACGGGCTTCTGACGAATATTGTAACGGAGACGCTTTCTCTGCTGCAGATTTGTTGCGGGGCGGCGGATGAACCGTTAGAAAAGGGCGCCGTAATGACGGCGGTATCCTTGGAAGGTGCTGAAATGGCTGCGAAACTCTCCGTGAACCTGAATGCGGTCGCGATGCTGCGAAACCGGCGTGATCTTCCCTGGCCGTCCGTTACGGGGCTTGGCCAGATTGCGCTGGACGCTGGAGCAAGTGGCCTTACCGTGCACCCGCGGCCGGACCAGCGGCATATCCGTTTTTCCGATCTGGCGCCGATCCGTGCGCTGATCGACGATCTCTATCCTCAGACCGAATTCAACATGGAAGGATTTCCGAACGAGGAGTTCCTTCAGCTTGTCGAGCGGCACCAGCCAGAGCAGGTAACGCTGGTACCCGACGATCCGGCTCAGGCAACATCCGATCATGGTTGGGATTTTCGCAAGAACCACAATCTGCTCGGCAACGTCGTTGGGCGATTGAAAAAGGGTGGTTTTCGCGTTTCGCTGTTTGCCGATGGCGATCCAGACCTCGAGGCGCTGACAATTGCCAAGGAAATTGGCGCCGACCGGATCGAGCTTTACACCGGGCCTTATGGCGGGTGCTACGACGATCCCGAGCGTGGTGCGGTTCTTCTGGAGGAACTGGGCAAGACCGCCGATCTTGCGGCGACCTTGGGGCTCGACGTCAATGCTGGCCACGACCTGACGGTTGCCAACCTGCCGGCACTGGCGGCACGGATTTCCAATCTGGCCGAAGTCTCGATCGGCCACGGCCTGACGGCGGATGCGCTGGAATATGGCATGGCGGAAACCGTCCGCCGCTTCTGCCGCGCCTGCGGTCAGGACGTTTGATATAGCCTTAAAGATAAAGAGGGGGCTCCGTCTGCACGGAGCCCTCTGCCGTTTAACCGAGCAAAACCGGTTTGCTGGCTGACAGGAAGTCTTCGAGGCTGGTCAGTTTCTGGCCCGAAAGCTTACCCGCATCGGCTGTCACCATGTCGATATGGCCTTCGCGGGTGTTGGTGTCGAACGACACGACGACGGGAATGATGAAATCGGGAAGGCCCGCCGCTTTCAGGCCGCCTGCGAGCTGCTCGTCGGTGACATGCACGACCTCAAGCGGCTTACCGGTGACGTTCGAGACGAGGGCGGCGATTTCATCGACCGTACGCGTCGTTTCTCCGGTCAGCGTATAGGTGGCATTTCCGGTGGAGCCTGATGCGAGTGCGTTCGCCGCCGCCCTGGCAATGTCGGCACGGGCGATATGAGCGAGCTTTCCCTTGCCGGAAGCGCTGTACCATTTGCCTTCGGAAAGCGCATGCGGCAGGGCCATGAACAGGTTTTCCATGTACCAGCCATTGCGCAGGATCGTGTAGGCGATGCCGGTTGCCTTGATCGCATTTTCGGTGCCGAGATGGTCGGGCGCGAAGGGGATGACCGAGGTTTCCGGGTTCGGCATCGATGTGTAGAGAATATGCTTGGCGCCGGCCTTCTTGGCGGCGGCAACGGCGGCAAGATGCTGGCGCAGGCGTTTGCCCGGCTCGTCGAGGGCATCGGTGGAAACGATCAGGATGCGGTCGGCACCCTTGAAGGCGGCATCCAGCGATGCGGCATCGTCGAAATCGGCAGCGCGTGTCTGAACACCCTTGGCTGCATAGCCGGCGAGCTTTGCGGTGTCGCGGCTGGTTGCGATGATATCGGCGGGCGCGACCTTGCCGGAGGCCAGCAGTTCATCAAGGATGAGGCTGCCGAGTTTGCCGGTCGCGCCGGTGACGAGGAGAGTTTCGGACATGGTGGTTCCTTTGCTGTCAAATGGCGCCCGGTTTGTTGCCGAAGCATCCCGTTTGAGATATGGTTCCTAAATGAGACCTTCTCTTATTTCGTTATCTGGAAACGGATGTAAAGGAGGCAGTAATTTCTCTGGTGGTTACGTGAAGGGAACCGACCTATGAACAAGATGACCGCAAAGACCGAGGGCGAGCAGGTAACCGTCTTCGCAGGCATGATGTTCACAGGGCAGGACTGCCCGGTTCGCGACGTTGTCGATAATATTGGCGGCAAGTGGAACACGCTGATGATCCTGGCGCTGGCTGATGGGCCGATGCGGTTTTCGGCGCTGCGCCGCCTGATCCCGGATATTTCCCAGCGCATGCTGACGCAGACGCTGCGTGATCTGCAGCGCGATGGCTATATCGGCCGGCAGGTCTTTCCGACTCAGCCGCCCAGCGTCGAATACAGCTTGACGCCGCTTGGCCAGTCTTTTCTCGTGTTGGTCAAAGGCCTGGTAAAATGGTCGGTCGAGCATCATCAGGCGATCCGGGCCGCCCGTGCCGCGTATGACGCAGCAGCGTAACGGCGGTGCAGCTTTAATCGGCTGGACTGACTGTCGCGCCCGCTGGTAGAGATGCAGCCGGAAACGATATCCGGATAGGCCTTGATGAAACAGCTCGATATTGGCGTGGTGGGCGCGGGTCCTGCGGGATTGGCGGCGGCACTTTTCCTGTCCCGCGCTGGTCACCGGGTTGAAATCCTCGAACGCTTCGATACGCCGGCGCCCGTTGGCTCAGGCCTGTTGATGCAGCCGACCGGCCTGACGGTCCTTGCCGCGCTTGGCCTGTTCGACACCATCCAGACACTCGGCAATCGCATCGACCGCTTGCATGGCGCCGATGCGATCAGTGGCCGGACGGTGCTTGACGTGCGCTATGATGCGGCACCGGGCGGGCGCTATGGCCTTGCGGTGCAGCGGGCAGCGCTGTTCAATACGCTGCATGATGCGGCGGTTGCCGGTGGCATTCCGATTCGTACGGGCGTCAATCTGACCTCGGCCCTGCAGCGCGGAAATCGTGCCGTGCTGAAGGATCAGAGATCTCAGGATACCGGCGATTACGATCTGGTTATCGATGCCAGCGGCGCGCGTTCGCTCCTGGCGGCGGGGTCTACATCGGCACCGCGCGTTCGCGACCTGACCTACGGCGCCTTCTGGGCGACGCTGAATGGCGCGGGAGCCACTTATGATCGAACAGCACTGTCGCAGCGCTACGACAAGGCCAAGGTGATGATCGGGCTGCTGCCTTCCGGCCGCGCCACCGTGGGCGGACAGGATAAGGTGGCATTCTTCTGGAGCCTGAAGATCGCCGATGTCGAGGCGGTCAAGGCTGCCGGGCTTGCGGGGTGGAAGACGGTCATTCGTGATTATTGGCCAGAATGCCAGCCTTTTCTTGACCAGATTGATGATTGGGACCAGCTGACGCTGGCACGTTATGCCCACCGGACGACTCTGCCGCCCTATAGCGGTAATGTCGTCTTCATCGGCGACAGCGCCCATTCGACCAGTCCACAACTGGGGCAGGGCGCCAACATGGCCCTGCTCGATGCGGCGGCACTCAGCCATGCGCTGGCCAGTTCCGCCGACATCCCCTCTGCCCTTGCGGCCTATGCGCGCGCCAGGCGCAATCATGTTAGGCTGTTCCAGATGCTGTCGCTGGCCTTCACGCCGTTCTACCAGTCGGATTCAACCGCGATTGCCTGGGTGCGAGACCGGCTGGTTTCGACCATCGCCAAAGTGCCGCCGATGCCCGGGTTTCTGGCTGCGATCGTTGCGGGCACGGTGATCGATCCGTTCAAATCTGCGGGTTTGACGGAGCATGACTGGCTTTCCCTGCCGCCTCAGGCCGGCAGCGCGTTACCGGACGCTGTTGCGGTCAGATCGAGCGCCCAGGTCTGACCGTTCAAGTCCTTGCCGAACGAATGGTGCGTCTCTTCCTTCTCCAGCGTAAACCCGGCAGCGATGTAGATGCGGCGTGCAGCGGTGAGGATATCGTTGGTCCAGAGTTCGAGCCGCCGGTAGCCACAGTCTCTGGCAAAACCGATACATTCGTTGACCAGCTTTGAACCGAGACCATGTCCGCGTGCTGCGGCATCGACGTGCAGAAGGCGAAGCTTTGCAGTTCCTTCGCTGCTGCCTTTGACGAGAAAAATGCTGCCCAGGAACGTACCGTTGCGTTCGGCAACCCAGCAACGTTCGCCGGCGGGATCGAAATTGCGGATGAAGGCGGCGCAGATTTCTGCGACGAGCGCTTCGTATTCGCCGTTCCAGCCATAGGTTTCGGCATAGGCCTTTGCCTGGCTGGAGATGACCATGCCCATGTCACCGATCCGGTGCGGCCGGATGATGATCGGTGCGGCGGTGCTGCCGGACAGCAGTGCCTGTACCGAGGCCATGGCTGTACCCAATTCCCGGCGGTCGTTTTCGGCGATCGGTTCCAGCAGGGCGACGATGCGCTGGCGCGAGCGCTGTGCCAGATCGGTGGCAACAGCGCGGCCGCGCAGCGTCAATTGCAGCAGGCGGCCACGGCCGTCAGCCGGATCTCGCATCGTTTCGAGAAGGCCGGTATCGCTGAAGGATTTGAGCATGCGGCTGAGATAGGCCGGATCGAGCGAAAGCTCCTCCGTCAGCCGGGACGCCGAGGTGGTGCCGTGGGCCGCGAGTTCATAGATGACGCGCGCCTCGGTGAGGGTATAAGGCGTGTCCATGAAGGCACGGTCGAGCACGCCGATCCGGTTGGTGTAGAACCGGTTGAAAGCGCGGATCGCCTCGACGTCGTCGTCACCGATTTCGGCAAAGGCGGGGTGTGACAAGACCGGATATGGCAAGACTGAGTGCGGCATGGCATTCTCCTTTGAATGCCATGATCACAATTTATTTGACTGAGTCAAGTATTATCGAGTGAGGCTCAGGCAGCCCGCTTGCCGCTCTGCGACACGCCTTCCAGCGCAAAGTCGACGGCCGCATCGGCGTGGATCGCGGTGGAATCGAAGCCGGGCAGAGGCAGGTTTTTCGGATCGAGAATCAGGCAGATTTCGGTGCAGCCGAGGATGATCGCGTCGGCTCCGTCTTTTTTCGCCCGTTCGATGACGGCCATCAGCGCCTGCCGTGAGGAATCGAGAACCGAGCCGGCGCAGAGTTCGTTGAAGATGATATCGTGGACGAGCGTCCGATCCTCGGCATTCGGTACCATGACATCGAGACCGTCTGCGGCCATGCGGCTTGTATAGAAGCCGTGTTCCATCGTGTAGCGCGTGGCAAGCAACAGCGGACGCTTGATACCGGCGGCCTTCATCGAGGCGGCCGTTTCGTCGATGATGTTGATCAGCGGTACCGTAATCGACGCCTGAACCTCATCGGCGATCAGGTGCATCGTGTTGGTGCAGATCAATACGCAAGACGCACCCGACGCTTCCAGGCCCTGAGCCACTTCGGACAGGCGCTTGGCGGCGTCGTCCCAGCGGCCGGCCTTCTGCATGTCGACGATGGTCTGGAAATCGACGGAATGCAGCATGACTTCGGCGGAATGCAAGGCTCCGAGATGCGTGCGCACGGCCTCGTTGATCATCCGGTAATAGACTGCCGAGCTTTCAAAGCTCATTCCACCGATGAGGCCGATCTTGCGCATGATGCCGTTCCTGTTCCCTGTGTTTGTTGATGCCGTGATTGTCGCCGAGATGGCGCGGAAAGAGTTCGCTTTGTTGGGTGACATCGTGATGGTTTACGCGTATTTTTTGCACGGTTATGGTCATTGACGCAAATATTTCTTGAGTGCGTCGTTGAAGTGAGGAGCGTAGGGCGTGTTGGATGAAAGAGACCGGAAGATTCTGTCTTTGCTGCAGGAGGATGCCAGTCTGTCGGTCGGCGATCTCGCCGACAAGGTCAGCCTGTCGATCTCCGCCTGTTCGCGCCGCATCCAGCGGCTGGAAGAGACTGGCTATGTCGCCCGCCGGATCGCGGTGCTCGACCGGGAAAGGATGGGCGTTCCGACCACGGTCTATGCGCTGATCAAGACGGCCCATCATGCCGACGACTGGATCGACACCTTCCGCAAGGTGATCGCCGATATTCCCGAGATCGTCGAGGCGCATCGGCTGACCGGAAATTACGACTATATCCTCAAGGTCGTGCTGCCGCGTGTCGAGCACTATGACGTCATCTACAAGCAGATTGTCCGCAAGGTCGAGCTGTTCGACGTTTCGGCTTCCATCTCGATGGAAATCCTCAAAAGTGGCATGGCCTTGCCGGTGGAATATGCGCGCTAGATGAAGGCGGTGAGTGCGCCGTCACCTATGCAGGGGTGTCATGCCGAAAGCGCAGTTGTGTATCGGCTGCGGCAGCGTAGAAATTGTACCCGAAACAGGAGATACGATCATGCCGCACGAAAACCTGCACCATGTCGTTGTCGTCGGTGGCGGGTTCGGTGGCCTGCAGCTGGCCAAGGATCTCAAGGGCGCGCCCGTCAGGATCACCCTGATCGACCGGCGCAATCATCATCTCTTCCAGCCGCTGCTCTATCAAGTGGCAACCACCCTTCTGGCCACATCCGAAATTGCCTGGCCGATCCGCCGGGTGTTTCGCGACCGGCCGGAGGTCACCACGCTTCTGGCTGAGGTGGACAGTGTTGATCCGGCGGCGAAGACGCTTGCGCTGAGGGGCGGCGAGAGCATTGGCTACGATACGCTGGTGCTGGCAACCGGGGCGACGCATGCCTATTTCGGCCGCGACGAATGGGAGCCGGTCGCGCCGGGGCTGAAGACGCTGGAGGATGCCACCACCATTCGCCGCCGCCTGCTGCTGGCTTTCGAGCAGGCCGAGATGGAAACCGATCCTGACGCACGGGCCGCGCTTTTGACCTTTACCATCGTTGGTGCAGGACCGACCGGCGTCGAGCTCGCGGGCATCATTGCCGAACTGGCGCATGTCACCCTGCCGCAGGAATTCCGCTACATCGATACGCGCAAGACCCGGGTGATCTTGGTTGAGGCGGGGTCGCGGGTGCTGGCGGGCTTTGCCGAGGAGCTGTCGGCTTATGCGCAGACTGCGCTCGAAAAGCTTGGTGTCGAGGTTCATCTCGGTGAGCGGGTAACGGACTGCACGGCACAGGGAGTGATGATCGGCGAACGTTTTATCGGCAGCCGCACCATCGTCTGGGCGGCTGGTGTTCAGGCCTCTCCGGCCGCTGAATGGCTCGGTGTTGCCGCCGACAGGGCGGGCCGCGTCATTGTCGGGAAAGATTTGAGTGCACCGGGCTTTCCGGATGTCTTTGTCGTTGGCGACACCGCCTCCGTCGTTCAGGACGATGGCAAGCCGGTGCCGGGTATCGCGCCTGCCGCCAAGCAGCAGGGCGCCTATGTGGCAAAGGTCATCCAGGCACGGCTGACGCAAAAACCGGCGCTGCCATCTTTCAGCTACCGCCATCAGGGAAGCCTTGCGACCATCGGGCGCCGGTCGGCGATCATCGATTTCGGCCGGTTCAAGCTGAAAGGCGCCTTGGCGTGGTGGATATGGGGGATAGCCCATATCTACTTCCTGATCGGCACGCGCAGCCGCTTCGTCGTCGCCTGGAGTTGGCTGTGGATCTATCTCAGCGGCCAGCACACCGCCCGGCTGATCACCCAGAAGGAAACTTTGCAGGCTGCCCCGCGGGAAGGTGGCAAAGCCGGATAAACCTGATCCGGATATGTAACCGTGGCGCTTGCGGCCATCCGGTGATGGACGGCCGCAAGCAATTGGCTATTACGGAATGATCCGCTGGGCACGCATCTCGCGAAACACCGACAGGAACATCTCGTCGGTTTGCACATAGTCATGAAAGCCCAGCCGCCGTGCCTTGGTGCCGTCGGCGAAGAAATCATAGTTCCAGCTGAACACCGCATCGCCGAACCCCCAGGAAGAGACAGCCTCGTAGGGATGATCGGCGAGCCCGTATTTCTCCTTCATCGTCGACCAGAGCGCTGCCTTGTCGGCCATCACGACATTGAGCGACATCGGCAGTGGTGTTGCCGTCTCCATCTCGAAGAACCGGGCGATCTTTGGCCACATCTCGTTCCAGCGGAACAGGTCGCCATTGGTGATGTTGAAGGCCTGGTTGGCACATTGCGGATTGGTGGCGGCCCAGACGGTAGCTCTTGCGAGCAGGCCGGCGTCGGTCATTTCAAGCAACGTGTCATAGGCGCCGAGTTTGCCGGGAAAGCGCAGGGGCAGTCCGAGTTCCTTCGACATCGACGCATAGAGACCGATGACCATCGCCAGGTTCATCGGATTGCCGGTCGCAACGCCGATGACGACGGAAGGCCGCAGCGCCGACCAGGTCCAGAATTTCCCCTGCTGTTGCTTCTGCAGAAAGGCCTGCTGGTCCATGTTGAATTCGGGCGGCATATGATTGTCTTCATCCTCGCGCGCTGGCGTCTTGAACGGGCCTAGATGGGCGCCATAGACCTTGTAGCCCTGCATCAGGCTGACATGGGCAAGGTTTGGCGCTGCCTTCTCGACGGCGGTGACGACATTGACCAGCATGGCGAGGTTGGGCGCGACCAGTTCCGCCCAGGTCGGGCGATCCTGATAGGCGGCGTAGAAAATGTGAGTCACATCCGTGAGATCGGAGAGTTTGTTGAAGCAATCTGCCGGGTCGAGCAGATCGACGGAAATGTGCCGCATCTTCCCGGTCGAGGTGCCGCCGCGCCGGGAGAGGCCGATGACCGACCAGTCCTCCAGTGTTTCGAGATGGCGGGCGAGATTGCCGCCGATGACGCCCTGGGCGCCGACGATAAGGGCGGTTTTGTGCTGGTTCATGACAGTCTCCTGATGTGTCGATGTTTCAGATATGGACGCGCACCGATTTGAGAACTAGACAACGATAAGGCACAGGATTTGTGAGGTGAGGGCACAATGGCGCGGCTGGATATCAATCGCTCCGGCGAGATGGAAGTGTTTGTCCGGGTGGTCGATCTCGGCGGCTTTTCAGCTGCTGCACGCGATTTCGCCATGACGCCTTCGGCGGTCAGCAAGCTGGTGACCCGGCTGGAAAACCGGCTGAACGCGCGGCTGGTCAACCGCTCGACCCGCAAGCTGCAACTGACGCCGGAAGGTTGCCGATACTATGAACATGGCGTGCAGGTGCTGGCTAATCTCGACGAGGCCGAGCGCGCGGCTGCTAATGACGACAGCCCGAGCGGGCGCATTCGCGTTAGCACCAATGTCCCGTTTGGCCGCCATCTGCTGTTGCCGGTTCTGCCTGATTTTTTGGCGCAGTTTCCGGATGTGTCATTCGACCTGGTGCTGACCGATCATATCGTCGATCTCATGGAGGATCGCACCGATATCGCCATCCGGGCGGGGCCGCTGAAGAGTTCGGCGCTGATGGCGCGAAAACTGGGTACGGTGAAACTGCACATCGCCGCAGCACCCGCCTATCTCGCGCGCAAGGGCATGCCAAGCCATCCGGATGATCTGGCCGGGCACAACCTGCTCGGTCCCAACTATGTCCGCGCCAGCGGTGGCTGGCCGTTTTCGGTTGACGGCGCGGAAATAACGGTCAAGCCGGCCGGCAGCATCCAGGCAAGCGACGGTGAAGCGTTGCGGGAACTGGCGCTGGCCGGTGCAGGATTGGCACGGCTCGCCGGTTTTCAGGTACGGGACGATTTCAGCCGCGGCACGCTGGTTCCGGTGCTGGAAACATTTACGGCATCCGATAGCGAAGAGGTTCACGCGATCTTTCTCGGCCAGGGTGGCCATATGCCGGCGCGGGTGCGGGTTTTCCTCGATTTCCTCGCCGAGCGGTGCCGTGTGGGCTGAGCTTTAGTCCGGCCGTGGCAGCTTGCCGTCATTTTCGCATTTCGACAGCGCCAGTTGCCGGAACGAGAGGATTTCGGTGATTGACTGGTCATTATCGTCAGTCTCGACCGACAGGCAGGCGCAGGCATAACCATAGTTGCCATTGGTCGTGACGTAGTCACGCTCGGAAATGTCCGGGATCAGGTCCATGCCGGGAGGCCCTTCGCCGCCGCCTTGCGACATGATCGTCCAGCTGCCGTTGGCATCATCCAGCCACCAGTTGGCGGGTGTCGGGTTTTGCAGCCAGCCACAGCGGGTTTCAGCAGCCATAAGCGGCGATGAGGCGGCAAGGCAGAGCATGAACGTTGCGATGACGAGTTTCATGGATATGTCCTTTGACGGCAGGCGACGAGAGATCAGGGTTTTACGCGCTTGCAGTCGAACATGTCGCCGCTTGCCATCGACAGCCATTGCATCGATGCTGGTTTGACGCTCGACAGGCCGATCTGGTAGTTATCGTCGAAGGTCAGGATGTAGTTGCCATCCTCCTTCTCGACCTTGCGGACCGGCATCGGCCCTTCGCCTGAATCATACGTGTCCTTGGTGAAACTGAACGTGGCGACGCCGCAATCCCAGCTGCCCGCATAGGGAACGTCGTCGCTCGCAAGGCTGGGCGAAGCGGTTGCAAAGGCAATGGTGGCTGCCACTGCGATGACGTCAAAGCGCATGGTTTCCTCCTCCGCCGCCGATCAATTGTTGATGCTGATCACCGCCCAGTGGGACGAACTGCAATCGCTGTTTTCGCAGACATTGCTCATCCAGACCGCGCCATCTGCCAGCATGACGCCGTCGCTGTTGACGAAAAGCTGGCCAAAAGTCTGGCCGGCAACCGCATCCCGCGTATCCTGTGTCACCAGCGTGTCGAAATTCTCGATAAAATCGTCGGCGTTCTGGATTTCGTAGCTTTCGCCATTGGCCGCCACCCGCAGCGGATATTCGGCAAGGCCGGCAATCGTTGCCGCATCATCGTTGCCCATCGCTTCAACGAGGCTTAGCAGCGGCTCGCTCAGGTCGCCGGCATTGCCATGCAGGGATTCGATCCGATTGTAGACTTCTTCATCGGACTGCGCGGCAGCAGCCACGGGGAAGAATGCAAGCGTGGCGGACAGGAGCAAGGCGAGGGTACGCAGGCGCGGCATGAAAACTCCGGGATGGGGGTGTCTGAAACCGCACACTAGCTGACCGCATCTTGAAACGGAACGGGAGCGGATTGCGCGGATGTGTCCATTTTTGGTGCTGGTATCCATTATTGTCTCAACGTTTGGCGCGGCGCGGGTCTTCGCGGTAACCAGGGTTTGTTTTGCGCATCGCTGCCGATCAAATTCCTTCTTCAACAGGCTTGACCGGCTCTCGGCTTTGCGGCATAAGCGGCGAACCGTACCGTACGGTACTGTGAATGGAGAGATTTCTTGCAGCTTGCCGCCCACCCACACCAGCCGGATTATTCGCCGCGCCAGAACGACGTTCTGGACAGCGCGTTGCGCCTGCTGGTCGATGGTGGCGAGAAGGCGCTGACGACGGCCGGTGTGGCGCGCGCCGCCAACTGCTCGAAGGAAAGCCTGTACAAATGGTTTGGCGATCGCGACGGCCTTTTGTCGGCAATGATTGGCTTTCAGGCGAGCAAGGTCCGCACGTTTGATGACACCGCTGAAACACTGACGGCCGAGACGTTGCAGGAGCACCTGGTGCTGTTTGCCCGCGATCTGCTGGAGGTTCTGGCTGGTGATGTTTCGCTGGCGCTCAACCGGCTGGCGATCGGGCAGGCGAGCCGCGACGGTTCCAAGCTCGGCTCGATGCTGCAGGAGCGCGGCCGCCGCCAGATCGGCAAACGGGCAGGGGCGCTGCTCGAAGCGGGGCGCGATGCCGGACTTCTGGTGTTCGGCGACCGCGACGACGCCTATGATACGCTGTACGGCCTGATCGTTTCCGACCTGCATCTGCGCATGCTGCTCGGTGAAGATAGCGGCCGTATGGTCAAGGATTTCGGCCGCAGGGCAGAGAAGGCAGTGTCCGCCTTCCTCCGCCTCTACGGCAGTGAAAAGAGTTCGGCGTAGCCTCAAGGGCGGCCGGAAAAGTTTTGGAAGACAAGCAAAGGGAAGGAAATTACAATGCGCGTCTATTACGATCGTGATGCTGATCTCAACCTCATCAAGTCCAAGAACGTCGTTATCGTCGGTTACGGTAGCCAAGGCCGCGCCCATGCGCTGAACCTGAAGGATTCGGGCGCCACCAACGTCGTCATCGCGCTGAAAGCCGGTTCGCCGACGATCAAGAAGGCCGAAGCCGATGGCTTCAAGGTCATGACCGTTGCCGAAGCCGCCAAGTGGGGCGACCTGTTGATGATGGCGACCCCGGACGAACTCCAGGCCGACATCTACAAGGCCGACATCGCCGGCAACATCCGTGACGGCGCAGCCATCGCTTTTGCCCACGGCCTCAATGTTCATTTCGGCCTCATCGAGCCGAAGGACACGCTCGACGTCGTCATGATCGCACCGAAAGGCCCTGGCCACACGGTTCGCGGCGAATACCAGAAGGGCGGCGGCGTTCCTTGCCTGGTTGCCGTTGAGAAGAACGCATCCGGCAACGCTCTCGATCTCGCGCTTTCCTACGCCTGCGGCGTCGGCGGCGGCCGTTCGGGCATCATCGAAACCAACTTCAAGGAAGAGTGCGAAACCGACCTCTTCGGCGAACAGGTCGTTCTCTGCGGCGGTCTGGTCGAGCTGATCCGCGCTGGCTTCGAAACGCTGGTCGAAGGCGGCTATGCGCCGGAAATGGCCTATTTCGAATGCCTGCACGAAGTGAAGCTGATCGTCGACCTGATCTATGAAGGCGGCATCGCCAACATGAACTACTCGATCTCCAACACGGCCGAGTGGGGCGAATACGTCTCGGGTCCGCGCATCATCACAGCTGAAACAAAGGCTGAAATGAAGCGCGTCCTCACCGACATCCAGACCGGCAAGTTCACCTCCGACTGGATGCAGGAATACCGTTCGGGTGCAGCCCGCTTCAAGGGCATCCGCCGCATGAACGACAACCACCAGATCGAAGAAGTCGGCGCCAAGCTGCGTGGCATGATGCCTTGGATCGGCAAGAACAAGCTGGTCGACAAGGCCAAGAACTAATATTTGCTGCAGAGCAAAATTAGCACATTGCACTTGCGTAATACTGAAAAGGCCGGGACAATGTCCGGGCCTTTTTCGTGTCTGCAAGTAATATTTGGAACATTATCGCTTTTGGAGTATTCTATTCGTCAGGAGGATACTGCGATGACAACGTTCTTCTACCATTTCGCCATTTTTGATGCTTTCATCGTCGGGGCCATCGTGCTGCTCGTCGGCTTGAGCATGTTTGGACATCACGAAGCGTGACGGCTTTCTTCCGGAATTGATGCGGTTTCGGAGGGTTAGTAGGTGATGACGAAGCGGCCGGCGGCCTTGCCTTGGTTGAGGTCATGCAATGCGCCGGATACGCCGCCGAGCGTAATCGCGACGATATCATTTTCCAGCGGCTTGGCCGCATGGAGGTCCACGACTTCCTGCATCTCCTTGCGCGTTCCCACACTTGTTCCGGTGATGACCACGCCCGTTGCCGTCAGCCATTCCTGGCTGACCGGGACCGGGTCCGAAACCAGGGCTGCCGCGACGATACGGCCCCTTGGCCGGATGGCGGCGATCATCGGCGCCCATGTGGCCACGGTCGGGGCAAAATTGATGCAGACATGGCTCCGGTACGGCTCCGTGCTCAGTGTTTCCGCAAACATGCCGTCGGCGAGGAGTGTTGTAGCGGCGCCGTAGCTTCGGGCGAGCTCCAGTTTCGCGGCATCGCGGTCGATGGCAATGACGTGTGCGCCGAGCCGGGCAGCAATCTGCACTGCGTAGAGGCCAAGGCCGCCACAGCCGAAAATGGCGCAGGTTTCGCCGGCGCGCAGCGCAGAGCGTTTGACGGCGCCATAGGCGGTGACCCCGGCGCACATGATCGGCGCCAGTGCGACCGGATCGAGGTGATCGGGTAGCGGCACGGCGTAGGCAGCATCGGCCACCACATATTCGGCAAAGGCTCCGGGCACGTTCAGGCCATGCGCCCGCTGGTTCTGGCAGAAGGATTCCATGCCGTCGTTGCATTCGTCGCAATGGCGGCAGGTGTCGTGCAGCCAGGGAACACCGGCGCCTGCGCCGATGTTCCAGCCGGTCACATGCGGCCCGATGGCGACGACAGTACCGACACCCTCGTGACCGGGAATGAAGGGAGAGGGATCGGAGGGCGGGCGCACATACCCCTTCCAGATGTGCACATCCGAATGGCAGACGCCGCAGGCTTTCAGCTTGATAAGGATCTGGCCGGGTCCGGGTTGCGGGACAGGGACTTTGCGCTGTTGAAGCGGTGCGCCATACGTTTCAAGCACGGCTGCGTTCATGAAATCCTGAATGGCGCTCACGGCTGGATACCCAATGCTGCCTGAACGATAGGAAGGGCAGGCGAGCCGTCGAAAGCGGTGACACCGGCAAGCCAGCTGTCCAGCTTTTCCGGATGATCCTTGATCATCTGTTTAGCGGCGTCTTCGGCGGACAGTCCCTTATTGGAAATCATGTCCATGCCGATGTTTTCATAGTTGAGATCGAACACAAGATTGCCGAACAGCTTGGCCGCATTCGGGCATTCCGCTGCGTAACCGCCGCGGACAATGGTGCGCACGGTCGCGCCGCCGAAATTCGGGCCGTATTCCTTGTCGCCTCCGGAAAGATAGGCAAGGTCATACATCAGGTTCATCGGGTGTGGTTCCCATCCGAGGAAAACCAGCCAGTCCTTGGCCTTCGTGGTCTTGGCGACTTGCATCAGCATTGCCGCCTCGCTGGATTCAACGACTTCCCAGCCGGCAAGCTGGTGGTTTCCGGCGGTAATCATGTCGAGCAAGGGCTGGTTCGACCCCGGCTCGATGCCGTAGATCTTCCTGTCGAATTTATCCGCATGGGCGGCGAGATCGTCATAGGATTTCACGCCCGCGTCGGCGACGTATTTGGGTACGGCGAGGGTGAACTTGGCGCCTTCGAGATTGGTTGCCAGCGGCTCGACCGATTTGTCGTCGAAATAAGCCTTGAACTGTTCATCCTGAACCGGACGCCAGTTGCCGAGAAACACATCCAGTTGCTTGCTCTTGAGCATTTCAAAGGTGACGTTGAGGCCGAGCAGCGTCTGGGCCGGTTGATAGCCGAGTGCCGTCAGGATTACCGATGCTGTCGTGTTGGTCAGCGCGATGTCCGTCCAGCCAAGATCCGACATGCGCACGGCACGGCAGGATTCCGGCTCGCCAGCATGGGCCGTCAGCGGCAACAGGGTTGCGCCGAGCGCGGCGAGGGCAAGCTTGCATGCGTTCATGTTCATTCCCCTTTTTTTGTATTGGAGAAACGATAGGTGATCGCTATTTTTTGTCAAAATAAAAATTTGTTAGAGCGTACAAAAAATTTTCCAGCTATTGAAAATACATGGGCACGCAGACGAAAAAACAGAAGAAACGCATCGAGGAAATCCGGCGGATCGAATTGATCGAGGCGGCGCACCGGATCTTCATCCGGGATGGATTGAAGGGGCTGACGACCACGCGGATATGCAACGAAGCGGGCATGTCGCAGGGGATTCTCACCTATTACTTCAAGGACAAGGACGAGGTCCTGTTCGAAATGGTCCGCCATGCAAACCGCATCCTGATGGATGAAGTCGTCATGCGGCTGCGTGGCGCCCGGACGCACTGGGACCGGATCATCGCCGTGATCGACGGTAATTTTCCGGAGACCCGCTTTGATCGCAACACCGCCAATGCCTGGGTGTCGTTTTACGCCGAGGCGGCGCACAATCGGCGCTATGCCCGGCTGCAGCGGCTGTTCTACCGGCGGCTTCATTCCAATCTGGCATCGGCGCTGGTGCCCGCGGTGAACAGGGCGGAAATCGATCCGTTCGTGCTCGGCTTTGCCGCCATGCTCGACGGAATCTGGCTGAGACGCGGGCATTCGGAAGCGGATATATCGCTGGCGCAGGGCAAGCAGTTGCTTACGCGTTACACGGAGAATAGTCTGGGGCCAGCAATCGTTGGTCGCCTGCAGTCGCTTCCCGCTGCCGAATGACTGCAGAAAATGCGCTTGCGCATCAAAGTATAGGTCAGCATTGTTGACTTAATAAGCGCGGCGTGATGTGCTCCGGAAAAAGCATAATCTGAGGAAACTTCCATGCTCGATTGGGAAAATATCTTCGCGACGCGGTCTTCACGGATGCGCGCCTCGGAAATCCGCGAACTGCTGAAACTTTTGGACCGGCCGGACATCATCTCCTTTGCCGGTGGCATCCCGGATCCGGCGCTGTTTCCGGATGAAGAATTCAAGGCTGCCTATGCTGACATCTTCGGTGGCCCGACGGTGAGTGCCGCGCTGCAATATTCGGTCAGCGAAGGCTATCTGCCGCTGCGCCAATGGCTTGCGGGCCGCATGGAAGCGATCGGCATTCCCTGTGAGCCGGAAAACATCCTGATCACCTCGGGTTCGCAGCAGGCGCTGGACTATCTCGGCAAGCTGTTCCTGTCGCCGAATGATACGGCACTTGTCACCTGGCCGACCTATCTCGGAGCGCTGCAGGCATTCAATGCCTATGAGCCGTCCTATGACCAGCTGTCGACTGGTGGCAACCGGACGCCGCAGGCCTACCGCGATGCCGCAGCGGAAGCCGGCGGCCGGGTAAAATTCGCCTATATGTCGGCCGAATTCGCCAACCCGACCGGCGAAACGCTGGATCTTGCCGCGCGTGAAAAGGTTCTCGATCTTGCCGATGAACTCGACATCGCCGTCATCGAAGATGCCGCCTATCAGTCGCTGCGTTATGATGGGCAAGCCGTTCCGCCGATGCTGGCGTTGGAAATCGCCCGCAAGGGTTCGATCAACGAAACCCGGACGATCTATTGCGGCAGCTTTTCCAAGACGCTGGCACCCGGACTGCGTGTCGGTTTCGTCGTTGCGGCCATGCCGATCATCCGCAAGCTGGTGCTGATGAAGCAGGCAGCCGACCTGCATTCCTCGACCATCAACCAGATGGCTATCTGCCATGTTGCCGAGCGCGGTTTTGATGCGCAGGTCAACAAGATCCGCGCCGTCTACAGCAAGCGGCGTGACTGCATGCTGGCAGCACTCGGCCAATATATGCCGAAGGGCGTCAGCTGGACGGTTCCGGAGGGCGGCATGTTCGTCTGGCTGACCTTGCCAGCGGGCATGGATGGAGCCGACCTTCTGGCAAAGTCGCTGGTCTCGGCCAAGGTCGCCTTCGTGCCCGGCAAGGCGTTCTTCGCCGATGGTTCCGGCGCCAACACGCTGCGCGTCAGCTTCTCCTGCGCCGACGAGACGATGATCGAGGAGGGCATCTCCCGCCTCGCCCGCCTGATCGGCGAAGAAGCGGCAGCGATTGCCGCCTAGTCATGCCAAGCGGCTCTGGCAAGTGGACAGAGCGGTAACCAAAAAAGTCCGTCGCGCAATCCGTTTTGAATGCGCGCGGCCTTTTACGTATCGGGTTCAATGCCCCACAGTTTATCACGCAAGGCATAGTCGGATAGAATCGCGTCGTTGAGCCGGTTGAGACCCACTTGGCCGGCCAGCGTCGTCCGGTCTGATAGAAGCGACACACCGAGACCCGCGCTTCTGTTGGGAAGCGTGTAGCCAAGAGCCTCCAGCAGCGTCGGATACGTATCGACCATTGTCGCTGTTGCGGCGCTGAAATTCGGCGAGAGGCCATCTTTCAAGATAATAAAGGTGTTCCGGCGTTCGATGCTCTTCAGTTGACGGTATATCTGGTTGCGCATGGCAAGATGGTCGCTTTGCACGACGACAACGGTGTTCTCAAGAAGGCCTGCTTCGGCCAGTTTCTCGATAAAGGCCTCAGTGAGTTTGTTGGTGCAGTAAAACGCCTGCAGTGTTCGATTTGGGAGCGACATGACGTCCGCGTCGGAGAGACAACTGCGCGAGATGTAGCCTTGTGGGCTATGCCCGCCAATGGTCGTCATGGTTACGCCAAACGGCTTTTTACCGGTCGAAAGCGTGGTGATTTCCTTGAATGCGGCATCGAAAAGATCTTCGTCATCGATTCCCCATGGATTGACCCGTGTCCCGAACGCGGTGACCGGTGCGGGGTAATTGGCGCCGATTTCGCTGTAACCAATCCCCTTGTGATAGTTGTGTGCCGCAACAAAACCGTCGGTTCCCGCAAACTGCAGCATCGCGCCTTTCATGAATGAAAGCGAATAGCCGTCACGCGCGAGAATATCGCTGAGGCACACCGCTTCTGGTAGCATCGCGTTGACTTGGTCGAAGTCATTGCGGTCGGTCGCACCCAATCCGAGCAGGGGGGTGCCGCAGTTGCTGGCGATATGACCAGCGAGCGTCCAGTTTGTCTTCTCCGATTCAGCGATGCCTGTTGCTGAGAAACCGCGGGACTCCAGACGCTTCAAGGGCGTAGCCGTCTTTCCAAACAGGCTTTCATCAAAAAGGGTCCGCTCCGCACTTTCCAGATAAATATGGACGAGATTGGGTTGCCGGCCTTTTGGCTTCGTTGCCGCCGACGGGTCGCTGAAATGGCGCGTCAAGTCCAGTTGATCGGAAGCGTATGCGCGCATTACGTAGTTGCCAATCCCGAAGGTAAAAGGATTGAGCACCAGAAGTGGAACGGTCAATAGGCTACCGAACGTCTGCATTCGCCGATGGCCACGCGCGGCCTGCCGCCAGCAAATATAAAGCAGCAGGAACGGGAGCAGTTCCATCGCGACTTGCAAAGCAACGGAACTCATGACGCCGTTTGATTCCATTTCGTATTGAAAGTGGAACAGAATGGGGGCGAGGGAGAAGTGGCCGAAAACCTGAATGAAAACGCACCAGATCATCAGCATTGTTAATGGGATAAGCGGAAGCCACCATCCCATGGCCGGTTGTCCGGTTGCAAACCGGCGGCCAAAGCCCAGTGCAAGCAAGATCAGGAACAGGGGCGGGAATCCGTAGAAGATCAGATTCGGGTCTTCGTCCATGACCTTAACGAGGACGTTCAGGATGGTCAGTGCAAAAATTGCGGCCCAGATCATCCAGTAAGGGCGCGTTGGCGCGGATTGATCTGAGCCCCATAGTTTTAGCATGGTGAGGTTTCCGCAATCTTGGGTGGTTGTTGTGCTGCGGGAATATATGGTGTGATTGCTAACGATAGGTTGAGTTTCAGCCGGAAAAATATTTCTCGGCTCAACACTGGTTAATAATGTGTGCTGCAGGTCATCCCGATTTCTAGGGGAATTGGATATAGTAGACCACTAAGTCCGGCCGGTAACGCAGCGCTAATGGGCTCACCTGCTTACTCAATTGCTGATCTGCCCACACTGGGCGCGAAATCACCGGCGGTCGCTTAACCCTCCTCTACGAGGCAGGCGAGAGCCGCCTCGTAGATCACGTCGGGCAGGACCTCGAATGTATAGGGCATGTGGACGCGCTCCCATTTCTGATGGTAATCGCGTCCCCAAGGGCCGATATTGACCACCGGATAGGACAAAAGTCCGTCCGGTGCCTTGTCAACAAAGGCCGAGCAGGGGGTGTTGCGTGACAGAAGCGCAGTCTGTCCCTCTGCGGGGCGATGCCCGAAAAAGCTCATATCCGAAATGCCGGCGAAGAACTGCTTTGCCTTGATGCTTGTCCCGTGCCGTTTTGCGCATGTTTCGGCGGCTGCCATCATGTTGCGCTCGAACGTTTTTCCTTCCTCTCCGGCGCTGTCCAGATGCACGCGCGGATAGTGCAGCGTCGAGAAACCGACGATGACCAGCGGGCCTTCGAGACCGGCTTCGGCGAGCGTTGCCGCGACGATCTGACGGGTCGTCGACAGAGGATCTTCGCCGCCGGACAGGGACTGATCGAGCGCCTTCAGCCGGTCAGCCGCAGCCTGTCCACCGTGGGAAACGGCCAGCGCATGCAGTTCGGCATAGGTGAGGACCTGTCCTTGATGCGCCTCTGCGCGGCCCGAGCCCTGGCGCTCGAAGAAGTTTTTCGCATTCTGCGCCTGCCTATCGAGCGCGGCGCGCATGGCGGTCGCGGCAAGCGCGCGAAATTCGCCGAGAACGTCTTCCGGCGTGCGCCGGTGCGTCAGCCAGTTGAATGACAGCCAGACATGGGCCGGTGTCGTCACCTCGTAGCCATGGCGTACGTCCTTGGCTTCGAGGCAGACCGGTGCCGGCGAAATTTCGCTGTGCGCCTCGTCACACAGTGCACTGTTGGTCTCCATGGCGCGCATGATTTCGGCGCCGATCAGATGGGCGCTGACGCCATCGAAGGCATACCCGGCATGGGTCGGCCGTCCTGCAACAAAGGCGAACGGCGAGAATTTGCCGACCGAGCCGAGATAGACGGCACGGGCCTCTTCGCCGTCGCCGTCATCGCCGCTGGCATCGAGATTGATGCCGCCGATGATGTCGAGACCGAATTTTTCCGCAATGGCGGGCAGGGCGTCGCGCAGGGAACGCATACCGCGCGAACGGTTCTCTTCATCCGGCGTGGCAACGAACAGAAGATTGCCGGGCGGTTCGTCCATTTCTGCAAAGCGCTCCAGTGCGGCGATTCCCGCTGCAAGGCCGCTTTTCATGTCGAGCAGGCCGCGGCCCGCAAGAAAGTCACCGGTCATCAAGTCGGCAAGCGCCTTGTCTTCGGCCGGGTTACGGGTTTTTGCCGTGAGTTCGTCGATCAGCGCCTGGGTCAGCGCTTCCGGTTCGCAGGCAAGCGATACCAGCGAACTGTAATTGGCAATCGATACGGTATCGAAATGGCCCGCAAGGACAAGGCATCGGCGGCCCTTGCCGCGCACGAGGGCCAGCACGTTTTGCCGGGCTGGCGAGCCGTGGCTATCGACCGCCAGCAGATTATCCGGATGCTTGCGGAAATAGGGTGTACTGCCAAGTAATTTCATCAGGCGGCCGGAGAATGCTGCTTCGTCATCGCTCTCCGTAACGCTCGGCCACCGGGTCATTTCGATCGAAAGTTCGCCAGTGCGCGACAGGCTGTTGTGGAGGGAGGAACGGTCGGCAGACGGCATTTCGGGCAATCCTCTAGCGATTCGACTGGACCCCGGTGTCGAGGCTGGCGAACTCTAGCGGTCGCATCCATAAAGCGAAATGGCAATATTATGGAAATTTGCTTGATATTTCGAGCGAAATGACAGTCTCTGTTGGCACAATGATCAAGGGCCTGCCGTCATGGACAATACCGACCGCCGTTTGCTGGCAATCCTCAGGACCGATGGCCGCGCCTCGATCTCGAAACTGGCAGAGCTGTTGAAAATATCACGCGGCACGGTGCAGAACCGGATCGACCGGCTGACCGCCGATGGCGTCATTGCCGGTTTCACCGTGCGGATCGCCGCAGCCGAGGACCCGCACGCGGTCCGCGCCGTCATGCTGATCGAGATCACCGGTCAGAAAACCATCGCGGTGGTCAAGACCTTGCGCGGTATTCCCGAAATCCGGGCGCTCCACACGACCAATGGTGCCTGGGATCTGGTCGCCGAAATCGAAACGGAGAACCTTGCCGAATTCGACCGCGTGCTGCGCCATATCCGGGCTCTGGAGGGGGTATCCAAGTCGGAAACCAGTCTGTTGCTGACGACGATCTAAAAGGCGACCGCCTGTAACCTCAAGCGTGTGGCCCCAGCAACGACAGGTCGGCTTCTCCCAGGCGATCCTTGGCGGTGCGGACCTGGTGCCAGTAGGGATAAAGGACGGGTGGCAGGCTGACGGAATCGAGCCGTTCGCGCTCTTCGTCCGTCAGCACCAAGTCGGCGCTGGCCAGATTGTCCTTGAATTGCGCCTTGGTGCGGCCGCCGATGATCACGGATGTGATGCCCTTGCGGCCAATCAGCCAGGCAAGGGCAATTTGTGCGGCAGAAACATTGCGGCTTTCCGCGATATCGACCAGCGTATCGACGATATCCCACAGACGGTCCTCGTCACGGATCGGCGGTTCATCCCAGCCGGCCAGTTGGCGCGAACCTTCTGCAGTCTTGTCACGCCGGTGCTTGCCGGACAAAAGCCCGCCGGCAAGCGGGCTCCAGACCAGGACGCCAAGGCCCTGATCGATGGAAATCGGCAGCAGTTCATATTCGGCGTCGCGCGATTCAAGCGTATAGTGGATCTGCTGGCTGACGAAACGCTGGCGGTGGTCGGCAGCGCTGACGCCAAGCGCCTTCATGATGTGCCAGCCGGAAAAATTCGAGCAGCCGATGTAGCGGACCTTGCCCTGGCGCACGAGCATGTCCAGCGCTTCCATCGTTTCTTCCAGCGGTGTCTGGCCATCCCATTCATGCAACTGGTAGAGGTCGATGACATCGGTCTTCAGGCGTTTCAGGCTGGCCTCGCAGGCGCGCACCAGATGGTGGCGCGACGAGCCTGCATCGTTGGGGCCGTCTCCCATCGGGAACCGTGCTTTGGTCGCAAGCAACACGCCATTGCGGCGCTTGCCGAGGATTTCGCCTACGATCTCTTCGGAGGCACCGTTCGAATAGACATCGGCCGTATCGATCATGTTGACACCGGCGTCGAGGGACATATCGACAAGTTTCTTGGCCTCATTGGCACCAAGGTCGCCGACGGTCTTGGCCCAGCCCTTGCCGCCAAAGGTCATGGTGCCGACGGTCAGCGTCGAGACCTTGAGGCCGGATCGGCCGAGAAGACGATATTCCATGATGATTTTCCCGATTCGGTTGAACTGCGAAGCGAGAGCTAAGCTAGTCGCGAGCCATCAAAAGGAAAGGGGCTGGCCATGGCCAGCCCGATTCTGCAGTCTGGGCTCAGTCCTTCGCGAGCACGATGATGCGGTCGGCGGCGCTGTAGAGCAGCTTTTCCGATTTCGGCGGATTGACGGTGACGCCGCCGAGCTTACGCGCGTCCGGGCTGTCGTCGCGCTGGCGGCGATGACCGATCGCGACTTCGCCACGGCGCAATGCGGCAAGGCAGAGCGTGTAGAACGTCACGGGTTCACCGATGGCGACATAGTCGCTGACCGGGCGCATGTAGATCTCCGATCCATCCTCATCGAGCAGTTCATCGAAGATCGCCGCCATGCGTTCGTTTTCGGACGCCTGCGCCAGCATCAGGCTGACCAGCTTGTTGCTGACGACGAAATCGTCGGCGCGGGTGACTTCGGCCAGTTCCCGGTTGCGCACGTCTGTCATCTCGCTGACGACGCTGATATGGCGGCCGGCATGTTCGGCGATCTTGCGCAGTTGAAGCAGCGTTACCAGCGTGCGGGTGTCGGCCGGCTGTGGCGCCATATGGTCGCTGTAGCCAAGAACGAGGACGTGATCGTAGCTCGGAATATCCAGCGCATCGAGTTCGGCGCGGTTGCTGGTGTCGATGATGCGGTAATCGACCGCCATATTGCCGTTGGCCACCTTGAGGGCGGCGATGTCATTCTCGAGTTCCGGCGTATCGGCGGCAATCGTCAGCAGCGAACCGGGCGCGACATAGCGCGACAGTTCGAAGGTGATGATCGGGCCGCGCCGGTTCCAGCCGAGAAGCAGTGTCCGTTCCGGGCCTTGCCCGCGCGCCTGCGCCGGGAGAATTGCGTCTTTCTCGATATGGATGTCGTTGCCTCCGGATTTGATCGCGGCATCGTCCTCGGCAATGATGACGGCGCTCTCGCCCGGCTTGAAAATCCGGCCCGGTGGCGGGTTGAGGTGGACCTTGCCGTTTTCGTCGCAAAGACCGATCAGCGTCGACGTCTCATAGGCCATGACGGCCGCGGCAAAGCTCTTGCCGGTGAGGTCGGGTTGTTGCAGCGTATAGATCTCGCAGCCATCGAAATCGAGAAGCTCGGAATAGACGGCGCTCAATCCGGACTGGCGGCTGGAATGCACGACGATGCGGGAAATCAGGTCGTCGGCGAGGATCAGCTGCAACTCGTTGCCGCCGACGATGCGGGCAACGTCGGCGTTTTTGCTGTCGCGAATTTCTGCGGCAATCTGGTAGGGCTTGGCACGGCGGCCCGGCGCATTGACCAGCGCCAGTACACTTTTGATCACCTGCGAATCCGGATCGTCGCCCTCGGGTGAGAGCACGATGACCGAGCGCGATGTCGCCGGGTTGACGATGTTGAGGTCATAGAGGTCGGTCGGGTCGCCGCTGCGGCAGATGATCTTGGTGTTCTTGAGATCAGCCACCTTGGTGGCGATCTCGTCTTCCATCTCGACCTTGTCCTTGCTCGCCATGATGACGATGCGCGGCTTCTTGCGGCTGCTATTGGCGATGACCAGCTCGGAAATCACGTCGAAGATAGAGGGTGACCAGTTGAGGATGATCGTGTGGTCGTTTTCCAGCACCTGCGAGCGGCCCTTGCGCAGGTCGTCCAGCTTGTTTTCAAGGCCCGAGCTCAAAACACCGATCAAGGCCGAGAACACGAAGATGCCGGCGATGGTGACGAACAGCGAGACGCCGCGAAAACTCCAGCCGAGGTCGCCGCCCATCGTGCCTGCATCCATGGTACGCATCAGCGATTCCCAGGCGCCTTCGATGAAGCTCACCGGCTGGCCGCCTTCCGGCGCGATCTGGGTGAGGGCAAGGAAGGCACCGGCAATGATGATGACGATCAGGGAGATGACCGCCAGCCAGCCGATCAGGGCAATCGATCCTCCAGCCATGCTCTTGTCGAATTCATAGCGCAGCCGCGCGCCCCATGACGTATTCTTGCTCATCGATTTCCCCAGGCCCGTCCTATGCGTTTCGTCCGAATCGCAGATATAGCTAATATATTCAACAGGTTTAGGCGGCTGGGGGCGAATGCACCCAGTAATGTTCATTTGCTCATCCGGCTATCTATTCACATCACGCTTGTGGCGGGCTGTTTATTCTCAGGTGAATGCAGAGTGGTGTCACATGGCTGTCAATTGACGCCACTATCCATCGCGTCATCTGTTCACTTGGGATGAAGACCGATGAAGACGTTGCTTGGTGCGTTCACCGCACTTGTTGCCGCCAGCCTGCTTGCCGTTTCGGCGCATGCCGAAAACCTGGTGCTCTATACCAGCCAGCCGAATGAAGACGCACAGGCGACCGTCGATGCCTTCAAGGCTGCCAATCCCGGCGTCGATGTCGAGTGGGTGCGCGATGGCACCACCAAGATCATGGCCAAGCTGATGGCCGAGATCGAGGCCGGGAACCCGGTTGCCGACGTGCTTTTGATCGCCGACACGGTGACGCTGCAGCGGATGAAGGAAGCCGGCCAGCTTTTGAATTACAAGTCGCCGGAAGCTGCCCATTATGACGCGGCACTCTATGATGCCGACGGCGCCTATTATTCCACCAAGATGATCACCACCGGCATCATCTACAACACCTCGGCATCGATGAAGCCGGCGGGCTGGAAGGATCTAGCCAAGCCGGAAGCCAAGGGCCTGATGACCATGCCGAGCCCACTGACCTCAGGTGCTGCCCTCATCCACGCCCAGACGCTGACCGGCATCAATGGTTTCGGCTGGGATTATTACAAGTCGCTTGCCGAAAACGGCGCCACCGCTTCGGGCGGCAATGGCGGTGTGCTGAAGGCGGTCGCCACGGGTGAGAAGGCCTATGGCATGGTTGTCGATTTCATGGTGATCCGCGAAAAGGCCAAGGGCGCACCGGTCGAGTTCGTCTTCCCGGCTGAGGGCGTCAGCGCCGTGACCGAACCGGTGGCTATCCTGAAGAACGCCAAGAATGCCGATACGGCCAAGAAATTCGTCGATTTCCTCCTGTCTGAACCCGGCCAGCAGGTTTCCGTCAAGCTCGGCTACATCCCGGCCCGCAACGGTGTGGCACTCCCGGAAGGCTTCCCGGCACGTGACAGCATCAAGGTGCTGCCGATCGATGCGGCAGCAGCCGTCAAGAATTCCGAAGGCGACCTGAAGACGTTCTCCGGTATCTTCGGGACCAACTGATTAGTTCCCATGCCCAGATCGTCCGCCAATCGAAGCAGCCAGCCGGTCTGGCTGCTTCCTTTCGTCATCATTGCCGTCTGTCTGTTGAGTGGGCTGCCGCTTGCACGGCTGCTTTATGCCGGTTTACGGTTTTCGATCGAGGGAAAGGCCACCGGCCTCTTTTCCGAACCTTCGACCTGGTTTGCCATCCGCAACACGCTGGTGACCGCGACCGGGGGCATGCTGATTGCCGTTCTGCTCGGCGCCACTTTTGCTTTTGTCGTCACACTCACCGATATCCGCGCAAAGGGCTTTTTCAGCTTTGCCTTCGTGCTGCCGATGATGATCCCGCCGCAGGTGACGGCGCTGGCCTGGGTGCAGATGTCGGGGCCGGCCAGTCCGCTGTTGAAGACACTCGGCATTGCGCCTCCGCTCGGCAGCCCGCAGCCGCTTTATTCGCTTGGCGGTATCGCACTGCTCCTGGGTGTCCAGCATGCGCCGCTGGTGTTTCTCGCTTTGAAGGCAGGGCTTGCCGCATTGCCGCGCGATGGCGTCGAGGCAGCACGTCTGGCCGGCGCCTCGCCGATGCGGGTGTTTCGCGACATCATCTTTCCACTGGCGGTGCCGGGCCTGATTGCGGGGGCGGCGATTGCCTTCGTTTCCGGCGTCGGCAATTTCGGCATTCCGGCCATATTAGGCATTCCCGCATCGATTTTCGTTTTGCCGACCTTGATCTACAGCCGCCTCTCGAGTTTCGGGGCAGGTACGTTTGCCGAAATGTCGCAACTTTCCATGGTGATCGCCGTCATCGCCGGACTTGGCTTGGTTGTCCAGCAACGGGCGCTGAGGGGCAGGGATTATCGCATCATCGGCCTTTCCGGCCAGAATGCCGCCTTCTCGCTCGGTCTCTGGCGCGGGGTTGCCGAAACAGGCTTTTCGGTCATCCTGTTCTTTGTTCTCGTGGCGCCGGTCGCAGCACTTGTCGCCAGTTCGCTGGTGCCTGCCTACGGTGTACCGTTGAATTTTCAGACTATGTCGCTCCATGCCTATAGCGAAATCCTGTTTCGCCAGTCGGTGACGCTGACAGCGTTTGCCAATTCGCTGTTCCTTTCCGGGACGACGGCATGCGGGCTGCTGCTGTTCACTGTTTTCACCGCCTATCTGCTGACCCGCCGTCCGGGAAAACTGGCCGATATCATCACCGGCCTGATCGAAATTCCCTATGCTCTTCCGGGCATCGTGCTGGCCGTCGCCTTCATCCTCTTGTTTGCAGCCCCGCTGCCTTTGGTGAACGTGTCGATCTACGGAACGATCTGGATCATCCTGATCGCCTATTTCTCCAGTTTCTTTGCCGTCAGCCTAAAGCCGGTGGCCAGCGCCTTCCTGCAACTCGATCCGTCGCTGGAAGAGGCGGCCCGGCTTTCCGGCGCGGGTTTCTTTTGCCGCATGCGCGACATTCTCGTTCCGCTGATTGCACCGGCGGCCGGTGCTTCCGTTATTCTTGTTTTCCTGATCGCCTGCAGCGAGTTGACGGTTTCGGCGCTGCTCTGGTCGGCAGGCACGCAGACGCTCGGGGTGGCGATCTTCAATCTCGACGACAGCGGCAGTTCCGATCTCGCCTCGGCCCTGTCGGTGCTTGTCGTTGTTATGGTGGTCATCCTGATGCTGCTTCTGGAACTGCTGGCGAAACACCTTCCGAAAGGCGTGCTGCCGTGGCGCAATTGATCCTCAATCACCTCAGCAAGGATTTTGGCACAGGCCGGGCCGCAGTCTCCGACGTGTCCTTGACCGTGCGCGAAGGCGGTTTCCTGGCGCTGCTTGGGCCATCTGGGTGCGGCAAAACGACGGTGCTTCGCATGATAGCCGGGTTCGAGCAGCCGACCGATGGGTCGATCGTGTTGGGCGAGCGCACGCTTGCGGACGCAGGCGGCGCCCTGCCGCCGGAAAAGCGCAATATGGCGATGGTGTTTCAGTCCTATGCGCTCTGGCCGCATATGACCGTGGCGCAGAATGTTGGTTATCCGTTGAAAGTTCGCGGCGTCACCGGCGCCACCTGGCAAGCCCGCGTCAAGGATGCCCTGTCGGTCGTCCGGCTTGAGGAGTTTGCCGATCGGCGTCCCGCCGATCTTTCCGGCGGTCAGAGACAACGCGTGGCGCTGGCTCGCTGCCTCGTCACCTCACCGGACGTGGTGCTGCTGGACGAGCCGCTGGCCAATCTCGACCGTCACCTGAAGGCGGCGATGGAGGAGACCTTTCGCGAGTTCCATGCCCGTTCCGGTGCGACGATGATCTACGTCACCCACGATCAGGGCGAGGCGATGGCGCTGGCGACTGACATCGCCGTGATGTCGGAGGGGCGGTTGATGCAGGTCGCGTCGCCGCAGGAAATTTATGCGCGCCCCGAAGGAAGGGTGGTTGGCGGCCTGGTCGGGCAGGGGGCCATTCTCGATCTGGCGCTGCCGGATCGCGGGCCGCGCCTGCTGTCCTGGCCGGTGATCGAGGCCGCCTTCCGCCAGACATCAGGGCCGAGCCGTCCCGTCCTTGTACGCCCCGAACACGTCGTGGCCGATCCCGAGGGCGTCATGCTGCAGGTGACGTCCTGTGTGTTCGAGGGCGAACGGTTTGCCCTTTCGCTGCGCACGGCAGGCGGGCAGAATCTGAGGGCCTACTCCACCCATGCCCTGGACTGCGGTGTGCTGCAGCCGTTCGTCATCCGGCAGGGATGGTTGCTCTGAGGTGTCAGTTGGCACCGGAGCATTGCCAGCGGACCACCCGGCAGCTGTCCGAATGGTTCGAGCAGGATGCCATTGCCGCGCGTTGCGCCTGCCTGCGTCCTGACGCCCAGTCGGCACCCCAGCCGCCGTCGGCCCCGCGTGCCACAGCGCCGCAGCCATTCTTGAACCAGATGGCGGTGCGGCAATCGTCGGCGTTCCGGTCACAATGCGACTGTGCCACCTCCTCAGCTTCCCAGCGTGAACCATAGTCGTGTGACCAGCCGGTTGCCCCGGTTTCCGGCGACAGCGAGATCGCCCCGAAACTGTCGGCATGGGCTATTACTGTGCTGACGCCGAGGAAAGCCAAAGCCGATATCGCCGCCTTGGCATTGTGTTTCCAGTTTGACATTCCGTTCTTCTCCCTATGCCGAGCATCTGTCCGGCCGATCTTGCGAAGGGGAAACGGCCGATCAAGATCGATTATTCGTCCGCACTGAACGACCCCCAAAATGGTGCCGAAGCAGCCGGTTACGGCGCAGAGACCAGGTGGGAGAAAGGCATTCGACTTTTGCTCCCGATTGGCTAAAGTCGAGCCAATTGCATTCGGAAACTGCTGATGACCCTTCGCCTTGCCACCTTCAATATCGAGAACCTGATGAGCCGGTTCGATTTTTCCGGCTTTCGCAACCACCTCAAGCAGGATCGCGTTCTCAGGCTTTTCGACGTCAAGAACGAGGCGGAATACCAGCGGCTGGAGGAAGCCCGCACCATCGCCTATACCGATGACACACGGCAAATGTCGGCGCTCGCCATCGCCGATTGCGACGCCGATATCCTCTGCCTGCAGGAAGCCGACAACATGGCAGCGCTGCAGGCGTTCGAATACGGCTATCTGTTCCGCATGGTCGGCAACGGCTATCGGCAAAAATACCTGATCGAGGGCAATGACAGCCGTGGTATCGACGTTGCCGTTCTGGTGCGCGAACAGACCCGCGATGGCCAGAAGATCGAATGCGTCGATGTCAAATCGCATGCTGGCGTCACCTATGCCGATTTCGATCTGTTCAATGATGCCTTGGCATCGACCAACGTGCCCGGCGACCGTATTTTCAAGCGCGATTGTCTGGAATTGGATTTCCGGATCGGCGGCCGGCCGTTCACGCTGTTTGTCGTGCATTTCAAGTCGATGGGGCCGGCCCGCGACGGGCTGGATGGGCGCTCGGCGACCATGCCGGTGCGGGCTGCCGAGGCCGCCGCTGTCCGGCGCATCGTCGAAAACCGTTTTGGGGCGGATAATCTGGACAACAAGATGTTCGCCATCTGCGGCGACATGAACGACTATCAGGAGCGCGTCGATGTGCTTGGCGACCGGCGCAACGGCTACAGTTTCGTGCCGCGGCAGGAGACGGAGAGCGCGCTCGATGTGCTGAGCCACGATGGTTTCGTCGACAACGTCATGCGCCGGCGCCCGGAACTCGACCGCTGGACCCTGTTCCACAGCCGCGGGCCGGAGGAGCGGCATCTTTGCCAGCTCGATTATATCTGGCTGTCGCAGGCCCTGGCCGAACGTAACCCCGCCAGCGTGCCGGAAATCATCCGCGGCGGTCAGCCCTTCCGGACAATCTTTCCGCAAGGGCAGGAGGTCGAGCGCTATCCGCGAACCGGCTGGGACAGGCCGAAAGCCTCCGACCATTGCCCGGTCGTCATCTCCCTCAATGTGTGAACCCTCTGAGGCAATATGTCATGTCGCAAGTAAACAGCAACGTCGCCGCATGGCCCGGTGAACACCTGATCTTTCCGGTCAGCCGGATCGATGTACGGGTCAGTCATGAGCCGCATCCCTTCTTTCTTTCCCACAGGATGGAGATCGCTGCCAACTGGGAGAGCGAGGTCGCTGCCAATCCTGCCTTGTTCGACGGCCGCATGCTGTTGATGCGAACGGTGGAAATTGATGACGGCGCGGTTTCGGGCGAGTGCCATATCGTTCCGTTTTCGGCATTTTTGCTCTGGCGAAAAACCAAGCCAGCCGGAGCGGCCCTGCATCTGTTCGGCCTGCCTGTGATCGTTTCATCCGATGGCGCCGTGATCGCCATTCGCATGGGGCAGCACACGGCCAATCCTGGCCGTGTCTATTGTGCTGCAGGGTCGCTGGACCCGGACGATATCCGCGCGGGATATTGCGATATCGACGGCAACATGGCGCGCGAGGTGCTGGAGGAAACCGGTTTGCCGCTGTCGGAGGCCAAGACCGTATCCGGTTTCCACGGTCTCTATGATCAGGACGTCGTCACGCTGTTTCGCGTCTATCATTTTGCCGAGACTGCAGCCGAATTGATTGAGCGAATCGCTCGCCATATCGCTGCCGACCCGGAGCCGGAAATCGACGCCGCTCTTGCCATCCGCACCGCCGATCCCGGGCAGCATCCCTATCCGTCCTTCATGCCGGCGGTGCTGGAATGGGTTTTCAAGACGATACGGTGACGCTTTTGCGCTTGCCGCCAGCTATCTGCCATGCAAGGTCTGATGCCTGAAACTGCAAAGGGAGATCCTCGTGGCGCGTCGCTATGCAATCTACGACGTTTTCACCGCCAACAGGCTGGAGGGAAATCCTCTTGCCGTTGTCTTCGACGGCGATGGCCTGAGCGACGCGGCGATGCAGGCGATTGCCGGCGAGTTCAATCTTTCGGAGACGGTCTTCCTGCAGCAGCCGCAAAAGGCCGGGCATGCGGCACGGCTGCGGATTTTCACGCCGGGCTACGAATTGCCGTTCGCTGGTCATCCGACGGTGGGTGCTGCGATCGCGCTGGCCGAAGATCAGCGTGAACCGGGCGGCGAGGATTATGATCTGGTGCAGATGCTCGAGGAGAATGTCGGTCCGGTGCGCTGCGCCGTGCGCGGCAGAGCCGGGGAGGCGACCTTCGCCGAATTCGACGTACCGCGCAAATCGGTACAGCTCGATGCCAAGTTCGAGCGGCAGGCGATTGCCGACGCATTCAGCCTGAAGGCAACGCAGATCGGTTTCGAAAACCACGTGCCATCGTTCTGGAGCGCCGGGGTGCCCTTCGTGATGATCCCGGTTCACGATGTCAGTGCGGCCGGTGCGGTGGAGTTCGATGCGGCGCTCTGGGAGCAGCTCACCCCGATTGCCGAGGGCCGGCTCGCTGCCGCCTACATCTATTGCCGCGGCGGCGTCAATCATGTTGCCCGCTTCCATACGCGCATGTTCGCTCCGGCCATGGGCATTGCAGAGGACCCGGCGACGGGTGCTGCGGTCGCTGCGTTTTCCGGCGCCATCCACAGTTTCGACCAGCTGATCGACGGCCATCATCCGTTCCTGATCGAGCAAGGCGTGGAGATGGGGCGGCCGTCGCTGCTGCATCTTCATATCGACGTCTCCGGCGGAGAAATCAGCACGGCCCGGATCGGCGGGCAGGCGGTGAAGATTGCGGTCGGTGAACTTTATCTTTGAAAAACAGCCTCTAAACAGCCCACACAGATTTTTTTGAGAAATCCGAAAGAAAATCGCCCGAGGAACTAGACAAGCCCGGCGAACCCCATTATACGCCGCATCACACCACAGCAATGTGGTTCTAGAGGCCGCAGACGAAGCGGTTCTGGCGGGTGATTAGCTCAGTTGGTAGAGCAGCTGACTCTTAATCAGCGGGTCGTAGGTTCGAACCCTACATCACCCACCATTCTCTCTTTCTCTTTAAAGAGAAAAATCCACTCAGATCGAAACAGAACAAAAGACAGTTTGTCTGGACACGATTCGATCGGCTCTTGAGCATCGGCATGTTGCTCTTTTTCTTGATCGTCACTCATCGATAAAGCCGCCGGCTGTCAGCCGGCAGCATATTGGACACGATCGCGAATCGCTAGGCCACGATGCGCACGATCAGCTTGCCGAAATTCTTTCCGTCGAGAAGGCCGATGAAGGCGTCTGGCGCGTTTTCCAGCCCATCGACAATATCCTCCCGGTATTTTAGCCGGCCGTCTGAAATCCAGGCGGCTGCCTCGCGGTAAAAGTCGTTACGCTGATCGACAAACTCCCGCTGTATAAAACCTCTGATGGTCAGGCTCTTGCGCAGGATGGCGCGCATGACGGCTGGGAGTTGGTCCTGCGTATCGGCAGCAGACCGTGTTTCGTTGTAATGCGCGATCAGGCCGCAGACCGGGATGCGGGCGAAATCGTTGAGGAGGGGAAATACCGCGCTCCAGACGTGGCCGCCGACGTTTTCGAAGTAGACATCGATACCATCCGGGCAGGCGGCGGCGAGTTCATCGGCGAAATTGCCCGAACGGTGGTCAATCGCGGCGTCAAAACCAAGCTCGCCGCGCACATATTCGCATTTTTCACTTCCACCGGCGATGCCGACGGCGCGGGCGCCAAAAATCCTGGCGATCTGGCCGACCGCCGAGCCGACGGCACCGCTTGCGGCGGCGACCACGACGGTTTCTCCGGCCTTCGGTTTGCCGATATTGCGCAATCCGGCATAGGCGGTGAAGCCGGGCATGCCGAGAATGCCGAGCGCTGTTGTCACCGGAGCCTGCTGCGGGTCGAGTTTTCGCAGGTCGCTGCCATTCGAGATCGCATGGCTCTGCCAGCCGGAATGGGACAGGACGATATCGCCCGGATTGAAAGTAGCGTTGCGGGAGCGCAGCACCCTTGCCACCGTGCCGCCCTCCATGACCCCACCGATCTCGACCGGCTTGGCATAGGATTTGGCGTCGTCCATGCGCCCGCGCATATAAGGATCAAGGGAAAGGTAGAGGATTTGCAGAAGCACTTCGCCTTCTGCGGGATCGGCAATCGCCTTTTTCTCCAGCCGGAAATTTCCCGCTTCCGGCTTGCCGGACGGCCGCGACGCAAGGACGATGCGGGTCGAGGTGAACTGGTCGGACATTGGTCTATCCTCACTTCTTCGAATATCAATGGTTTGTTTTCAATTGGTTAGCGGCTCCTGATCGTAACGTTTCCGGCGTTTCAGGCGAGGTGACTTTTTCTCTATACCGCATGCCAAAGAGAATGGCGTTTCTTATAAATCATTTTGTCTACTGATTTTATAGACTAAGTTTTACAACTTAGCGAAGGGATCAGTGGCCCATGCCCTACCTCCTCAGTCTCCTGGACAAAAGCCCAATCGAAGAGGGCGGTACTGCTGCGGAGGCACTGCGCACCACGGTCAGGCTCGCTCAAAGGGCCGAAGAGCTTGGTTGCCACCGTTTCTGGGTCGCTGAGCATCATAGCATGGCCAATCTCGCAAGTTCAGCCCCGGAAACGTTGATTGCGTATCTGCTGGCCAAGACGGCGAGGATCCGCGTTGGTTCGGGCGGCGTCATGCTTCAGCACTACAGCGCCTACAAGGTTGCCGAGACCTTCAACCTTCTGGCTTCGCTTGCCCCGGGCCGTGTCGATCTCGGCGTCGGCAAGGCCCCCGGCGGCTTTCCGCTCTCGACCCGTGCGCTTCAGGCTGGTGTCGACCCGGCGAAAAAACCGGATTTTGCAGAGCAATTGTCCGGCATCAATACCTATCTTGCTGCCGATCCCGCTTCCGAAGGTCCGCATGCAACCCCGTTTCCGCCCACGCAGCCGGAACGCTTCCTGCTTGGCGCCAGCGTTGACAGTGCCGAGCTTGCCGCCGCCAAGGGCTGGCGGCTGGTTTTTGCGGGGCAATTGAACGGCGATCCGGAAAATCTGCGCAAGACCTTTGACGCCTATACACGCGCCAGCGGCAAGACCCCGATCCTGGCGCTGGCCGCCTATGCGGCCGAAGACGCTGATGTGGCGCGCAAGGCTGTCGGCGATCTGCGTATCGTCAAGGTTTTCCTCGTGGATGGCAGAAGCGTCAATGTCGGTACCGAGGAGCAGGCCGCTGAATATGCGCGGCAGGCCGGCGTCGCCATCGACAGGCTCGAATCCAAGGCGCCGAGCGTACTACACGGCACCGCCGCCGAGGTGCGGGCGCAACTCGATGACCTGCACAGCCGCTACGGCATTTCCGAATTCATCATCGAAACGCCGGCCCTTGCCGCTGCCGAGCGCCTGGCCTCGATCGAACGTCTCGCCAAGGAACGGCTGTCTCTCGCCGCTTGATATCGACAAAAAGGATTTCTCCGATGGTTCAGAAACACATTCCGTTCGGTATCATGCTGCAAGGCCCCGGTGGCCATATGAACGCCTGGAAACATCCGAGCGGACCTGCCGACGCCAGCGTCAATTTCGAGTTCTTCGTTAACACCGCCCGCCGGGCGGAGGCCGCAGGCATCGCCTTCGCCTTCGTTGCCGATGGGCTCTACATCAACGCGCAGTCGATCCCGCATTTCCTCAACCGGTTCGAGCCGATCTCCATCCTCTCGGCCTTGGCTGCCTCGACGTCCAAGATCGGCCTCGTCGGCACCGTTTCCACGTCCTACAGCGACCCGTTCACCGTCGCCCGCCAGTTTGCCACGCTCGACCAGATTAGCGGCGGCAGGGCAGGCTGGAATGCGGTGACGACACCGCTCGAAGGATCAGGCCGCAACTACAGCCGCGAGCATCCCGAACACGAGTTGCGCTACGAGATCGCCGACGAATATCTCGATGTAACCAAGGGGCTGTGGGATTCCTGGGATGACGATGCCTTCGTCCGCAACCGGGAAACGGGCGTCTATGCCGACAAGGCGAAGCTGCACACGCTTGGCCACAAGGGCCGCTTTTTCCGCGTCGAAGGCCCACTGAATATCGGCCGTTCGAAGCAGGGCCAGCCGGTCATTTTCCAGGCGGGAGCATCCGATTCCGGCATCAGGCTCGCCGGTAAACATGCCGATGCCGTCTTCACCAATGGCGGACCGATCGAGGACGCCAAGGTTTTTTACAAGCAGGTCAAGCAGAGCACGATTGCCCAAGGACGCCGGGCGGCTGAAATTGGCCTCTATCCGGGAATCGGGCCGGTGGTCGGCGCAACGGTGGAGGAGGCGGAACAGAAATACCAGGCGATCCGTAATCTCGTCACAATCGAGGAAGCGCTGCTCTATCTCGGCCGGTTCTTCGACCATCACGATTTCAGCGTCTATCCGCTGGACGAGGCCTTTCCGGATATCGGCGATATCGGCAAGAACAGTTTTCGCGCCACCACCGACCGGATCAAGAAGACGGCGCGTGAGAAGAACCTCACCCTGCGTGAAATCGCCCTTGATGCGGCCACGCCGCGCACGGCCTTCATCGGTACGGCAGAGCATATCGCCGACGAAATCATCCGCTGGGTCGAGGAGGGCGCTGCCGACGGTTTCATCCTCGGCTTCCCGGTGATTGCCGAAGGGCTTGACGATTTCATCACCCACGTCCTGCCGATCCTGGAGCAGCGCGGCTATTTCAACCCTGCGCTTGAGGGCGAGACGCTGCGGGATCATCTGGGCCTCGAATACCGCGAAAGCCGCTACGCAGCCCCCGCGGAAGACGTCAACCGTGGAAAGGTGGCCGGCGCCTGAGGCGCCGGGAGCCGGCCATGAACATCATCGCACAGCCCCAGCGACTAAACGATCCGGTAGAGCAAGGCATCGCCGCCTATCTCGACGAGATCATCGCACTTCGCCACGACCTCCATCAGTATCCGGAGCTTGCCTTCCAGGAGCGGCGGACCAGCAAGCTGATCGCTTCGCATCTCTCCTCCTGGGGATATGATGTCACCACCGGCATCGCCGGAACAGGTGTTGTCGCAACGTTGAAGCGTGGCGCTGGCGAACGCCGGATCGGTATCCGGGCCGATATGGATGCCCTGCCGATCGAGGAGGCAACTGGACTTGGTTATGCCAGCAGCAATCCGGGTGTCATGCACGCCTGTGGCCACGATGGCCATACGTCCATTCTCTTGGCCGCTGCCCGTTATCTTGCTGAAAGCTCAACGTTCGAAGGAACGCTTCACCTAATCTTCCAGCCGGCCGAGGAAATCGGCGCCGGTGCCCGCAAGATGATTTCGGAAGGACTGTTCGAGCGCTTTCCGGTCGATGCGATCTTCGGGCTGCACAATTGGCCGGGTGTGCCGCTGGGGCAGTTCGGCTTTGTCTCCGGGCCGGCGATGGCCTCTGTCGATCAGGCAAAAATCCGCATCGTCGGCAAGGGCGGCCACGGGGCAGAGCCGCACCGCGCCGTCGATCCAGTTCTGGCCTCCGCATCCTTCATCACGGCGCTGCAGAGCGTGGTCTCGCGCAATGTCGATCCGCAGGAAATGGCGGTGGCGACGGTCGGATCGATCCATGCGGGCTCAGCCTCCAATGTCATTCCGGAGAGCGTCGAGCTGAAACTCACCATGCGCGCCTTTACCGAAACTGTCCGCCAGCAGTTGCAGGAACGTATTCCGGCGCTGGCGCGGGCGCAGGCGGACAGTTTTGGTGCAGTGGCCGAGGTGGATTACCGGCTGGGTTTTCCGGCGCTGATCAACCACCGCGAAGAGACCGATTTCGCACGCGGCGTCGCAATCGCGACCTTCGGCCCGGCAAGGGTGGAGGAGGGGTTCAAGCCGCGCACGGCGAGCGAGGATTTCGCCTTCATGCTGCAGGAAAAGCCCGGCAGCTACCTGTTTGTCGGCAATGGCGAGACGCCGCCGCTGCACAGCGCCCATTACGATTTCAACGACGCGATCATCGCCCCCGCCGCCCGCTATTGGGTGCGGCTGGCGGAAGCTTTTCTCAACTAGATCTCAACAGCCACAGTCTGAACAGGAATGGCGAAAATGAGCGATACATTTGTCTACACCACGCCGCTTGATCCCCGCGCAAAACCGCTGATCGATGAACTGACCTACGAATACGACAGCCGTTACGGGTCCTATTTCAGTGCCGCCGGTGCAGCCGAAGAGATGAACCGCTATCCGGCCGAAGCTTTTGCGCCGCCGCACGGGAATTTCCTGTTGCTTCAGCGCAACGGAGAAACGATCGGCGGCGGTGCCTTCAAATATTACGACGAGCGCACCGTCGAGTTCAAACGCATCTGGACGCGTTCCGACCTGCGCCGTCAGGGCCTTGCCGTCAAGGTTTTGATCGAACTGGAGGAGCAGGCGGCGCGTCAGGGATTTTCCCGTGTCTACCTGACCACAGGCTTTCGCCAGCCGGAGGCCGTCGGCCTCTATCTGAAATACGGCTACACGGCGCTGTTCGACATTGATGCCGATCCGGAAATCTACAAGTCTCTGCCCTTTGAGAAAGAGATCGGCCATCTCACCGCCACGGTGCTGCCGGGAGCCGCATCTTTGGAGCAACCGCTACAGCGTGCTGCCGGACAGCGCTGAGCAATCAGAAACTTCACCATTTACCAGGGGGCAGCAGATGGCGCTCACGTCAGATTTCGCAGGCATCGAGCCAGGCCGTAGAGCGGCCGAGCACGGCCAGGATTATTCGCGCTACCGGATCATTCCTGCGCGCCATCCCGGAAGGCTGGTGGGCACCGTATTTGCGGGCCTCGTCATTGCTGCAATCCTCTATTCGACCTTCACCAATCCGCGCTGGGGCTGGAATGTCTTTGCCGAATGGTTCTTTGCAGAACCCGTTCTCGCCGGCCTCGGCCGGACGCTGTTGCTGACAGCGCTGGCAACCGTGTCCGGCTCGGTGCTCGGGACCGCACTGGCGCTTGCCCGGGTGTCGAAATCGCCGCTGCTCTCCGGTCTTTCATGGGGCTATGTCTGGCTGCTGCGCTCCATCCCGCTGATCGTGCTGCTGCTGGTGCTCAACAATCTCGGCTATCTCTATGAGACGATCAAAATCGGCGTGCCGTTCACCGATGCGGTCCTGTTCAATTATCCGACCGTGCAGTTGCTGACGCCGTTTGCCGCCGCCTTTCTCGGTCTGACGCTGAACCAGTCGGCGTTCTTTTCGGAAATTGTCCGGGGCGGCATCCTGTCCGTTGATCAGGGGCAGCTTGAAGCCGCCGCAGCTCTTGGCCTGCCGCGCCGCCGCCAGGTGTTCCGCATCGTCCTGCCGCAGGCGATGCGCTCGATCCTGCCGACCGGCTTCAACGAGATCATCGGTCTCGCGAAGAGCACATCGATGGTCTACGTGCTGGCATTGCCGGAACTGTTCTACACGGTGCAGGTGATCTACCGCCGCAACCTTGAAGTCATCCCGCTTTTGATGGTGGCGACCGCCTGGTATCTGGTGATCATGACCGTGCTGTCGATCGCCCAGCACTATATCGAGCGGTACTTTTCCAAAGGCGCGGTGCGCAATCCGGTGCCTCTGCCTTTCCAGGCCTTCTTCGCCCGTTTCCGCCAGCCCTTGCTGCGGCAGACGGCCGGTGCAAGCATTCAGACTGTCCGCAAGACCGGTTTTCGCGATGCGCCCTTGCTGAGAGCCGGCGCAGCGGTGCGCATCCACGGCATTTCCAAGAGCTTTGGTGCCTTGAAAGTGCTGGATTCGATCGACCTGACCCTTCCGGCAGGCAGCGTCACCGCCATTCTCGGACCGTCCGGTTCCGGCAAGTCCACCTTGCTCCGCGCCATCAATCATCTGGAGCGCGTCGATAGCGGCTTCATCTCGGTCGATGGCGATCTCGTCGGCTACCGCCAGAACGGCGAAACGCTCTACGAACTGAAGGAAAAGGATATTCTGAAAAGCCGCGCCGACATCGGCATGGTGTTCCAGAACTTCAATCTCTTCCCGCATCTTACCGTGCTGGAAAACCTGGTCGAAGCGCCGATGCAGGTCCGGGGGACGGATCGCGCCGAGGCCGTCGAGCTGGCGCGGGAGCTTCTTTCCCGCGTCGGCCTGACGGACAAGATCGATGCCTATCCCCGCCAGCTTTCCGGCGGCCAGCAGCAGCGTGTTGCCATCGCGAGAGCCTTGGCGCTGAAGCCGAAGGTGCTGCTGTTCGACGAGCCGACATCGGCGCTTGACCCGGAGCTGGTCGGCGAAGTTCTTGATGTGATCAAGGAACTGGCCCGCACCGGAACGACACTGGTCATCGTCACCCATGAAGTCGGATTTGCCCGCGAAGTGGCCGATACGGTGGTGTTCATGGAGGGCGGTCACATTCTGGAGGTCGGCCCACCGGCCAGGATCTTCAATCAGCCGAACCACCCGCGTACCCGCGAATTCCTCGCAAAAGTTCTCTAGCAGATTTCCGGCCGCCTGAGCGGACGGGATGGAACTGATATCTATTGCAACCTTAAGATGAAAATGGAGATGGGACACATGACATTCTTACACAATGCTAAACTTCTGATGGCAGGCGCCGTTACGATCGCGGCCCTTGGGCTGGGCTCCGCACATGCGGCCGAGAAATTCGACCTGAGCCCGGATATTTCCAAGCGGGTTCGCGCCGAAAAAGACGAGGCGGCGATCAAGGCGATCTCAAGCGACTTCAAGTTCGTCACGCCGGGCAAGCTCACCGTTGCCATCAATGCCTGGGATCCGCCGATCGCCACCTATGCTTCGGACGCCAAGACGGTTGTGGGCGCCGATCCGGACCTCGCTTCGCTTCTGGCGGATTCGTTGGGTGTCGAGCTGGAACTGGTTTCCGTTGCCTGGGCAGACTGGCCGCTCGGTGTTGCCTCCGGCAAATACGACGCGGTCATCAGCAACGTCACGGTGACCGAAGAGCGCAAGGAGAAGTTCGATTTCTCCACCTATCGCAAGGATGTTCTGGGCTTTTACGTCAAGGCCGACAGCAAGGTCACCGAGATCAAGGAGCCGAAGGATGTCGCCGGGCTGAAGGTGATCACGGGGGCTGGCACCAATCAGGAAAAGATCATTCTCGAATGGGACCGCCAGAACGTTGCAGCGGGTCTCGCGCCGATCGAGGTGCAGTATTACGACGACCGTGCCGCCGCCGAACTGGCGCTGCAGTCCGGCCGCGCCGATGTCGAGTTCAATCCGAACGCGACGCAGGCCTATAGCGCCTCGATCAAGAACCAGACCAAGCTCGTCGGTATCGTCAGCGGCGGCTGGCCGCTGGCGGCCGACATCGCGGTCACGACCCGCAAGGGTGCCGGCCTTGCCGATGCAGTGACGGTAGCGATCAACGACCTGATCAAGAGCGGCAAGTATGGCGAAGTGCTGAAGCACTGGAGCCTCGAAGCCGAAGGTGTCGATCAGTCCTACACCAACCCAGCCGGCCTGCCGAAAAGCGGTTCGTAAGACGGCACGAGGCGTCCCGGCGCTATCTGTAGCGCCGGGACGGGTATTCCCATGGAGACGATGACAATGACCGACAAACCGGCCTTCCGGACACTTCTGCTGACTGCTCTCGCTTCGACGCTTGTCTTTTTCGGGACGGCTCACGCGCAGGAAGCGTTCGACCTCAGCCCCGAACAACCGGCCCGCATCCGCGCAGAGAAGAATGATGCTGCCGTCGCGGCGATCTCGAAGGATTTTACCTTCGTCTCGCCTGGCAAGTTCACGGTCGCGGTCAGTCCCGGCGGGCCGCCGCTTGCGACCTATGCGACCGATGCAAAGACCGTCGTTGGCGCCGATCCGGATTATGCCTCCGCCATTGCCGATAGCTTGGGACTTGAACTGGAGCTGGTGCCGGTCGCCTGGATCGACTGGCCGCTCGGCCTGACATCCGGCAAATATGACGCGGTTATCTCCAATGTCGGCGTCACCGAGCAGCGCAAGGAGAAATTCGATTTCTCTACCTATCGCCAGGGCCTGCACGGTTTCTTCGTCAAGTCCGATAGCCCGATCAGTGCGATCAAGGAGCCGAAGGATGCCGCGGGTCTGCGTATCATCGTCGGTGCCGGCACCAACCAGGAGCGCATCCTGCTCAGATGGAATGACGAAAACGTCGCCGCCGGGCTAAAACCGTTGGAACTGCAATATTACGACGACGAGGCGGCGAGCCTTCTGGCGGTATCGTCGGGTCGGGCCGAAGTCATTGTCCAGCCGCATGCGCAACTCGTCTACATTGCTGCCCGCGATCACAACATCAAGCGCGTTGGCACCCTGAGCGCCGGTTGGCCGGATCGTTCCGATGTGGCCATCACCACGAAAAAGGGCAGTGGGCTGGCGGACGCCTTAACGGTCGCCACCAACGGGCTGATCGAGAAGGGTGTCTACGCAAGGATTCTCGATCATTGGCACCTTGCCGAGGAAGCCTTGCCAAAATCGGAAACCAATCCGCCCGGCCTGCCGAAATCGTGAGGCCAAAAAATCGAAGGAAGACACGATGAGCAGCATCGCCATCAACCATATCGGCTTTCTGACGCCCGGCAATTATCCCGCCGATGATCCGTTGTCCGGATTGGAAAGGACGCTGAAGCTTCTCGAATATGGCGAGGAGATCGGCTTTCAGAGCGCCTGGGTGCGCCAGCGGCATCTGGAGCCAGGCATCTCCTCGGCGACGGCTTTTCTTGCGGCGGCAACCCAGCGCACCAGCCGCATCCAGCTCGGTACGGCGGTTATTCCGATCGGTTATGAAAGTCCGTACCGGCTTGCCGAAGATCTTTCGACGGTCGATGTTCTCTCGGGCGGACGGCTGAATGTCGGATTGAGTGCCGGGCGGCCGCTGCATGCCGACCTGATCGCGCCGCTGGTCTTCGATGGTGATTGGGAAGGTTTTGATTTCTCGCATGAACGGGTGCTGCGCTTCGCCGATAACCTGAAGAGCAATCCTGTCGGTGACGAAGCAACCTTCATCAAGACACCCTTCGGACCACAACGGCCCCGTCTGCAACCCCATGCCAGGGGGCTGACGGACCGCATCTGGTATGGCGGCGGTTCGTTGCGCTCGGCCGTCTGGGCAGGGCGTAACGGCTTCAACCTTCTGATCGGCAATGTCACGACCGGTGAAGACACGGATGATTTCTTCGTCGCGCAATCACGGCAACTGACGGCCTATCGCGAGGCCAGTGGGCTGGGTAGGCGGGTTGGGCTCGGGCGTGTCATCATTCCCACCGACAGCGCCGATGCGCAGACCCGCAGGCGTTATCTCGACTATGCGGCGGGGCGAAACGAACGGACGCTGACCCCGCAAGGCGAGCGCCGCACACTCTATGCCCGCGACATCGTCGGTACGTCTGAAGACATTCTGGAGCGGCTGTTTGCCGACCCGATCCTGCCGCATGTCAGCGAACTCAGGCTCGAGCTTCCTTATGAATTCGAAGACGCGGAGTACCGCCAGATTATCCACGACTTCGCCACGCTTGTTGCGCCCCGGCTCGGGTGGATCAACGGCGCAGAGCGGCAGAAGCGGACGGCCTGATCAAAGCGCAGGGCTTTCTTTCCATCTCGATATCAGCAGGAACGATAGGCATTGACCAAAACAATCGACTACTTCTTCTCCATCGGTTCGCCGTGGTCCTATATCGGTTTTGACGCATTCATCGAGCTTGCGGCAAAAAGCAATGCCGAGATCAAACCCTATCTGACGACCGTCGTGGAAGAGAATGGCGGGATCTTTTCGCGCAATCGCCCGGAAGTCCGGCGCAGCTACTGGATGCGGGATCTAAAACGCTGGGCCCGGGTGCGCGGCAAGGACCTGATCCTTGAAAACCGTCCGGCGCTCAGCGATCCGGCACCCGCGTCGCTGATCATCATAGCCGCCTATCTCGACGGCAAGGACTGGATTGGGCTCACCCGCGTCCTGCAGCAGGCTTTCTGGGGCGAGGCGAAGGATATCGGCCAGCCGCAGGTTCGCGAAGCAATTGCAAATGCAGCGGGCTTTGATGGAACCGCTCTCCTGCAGCGGCAGGGAGACGACGACGTGCGCGCCAAATGGGCTGCCGACCGGGAACACGCTTTGAAGAGTGGCGTCTTCGGTTTCCCGACATTCCTTTACGACAGCGAGATTTACTGGGGGCAGGACAACCTGCCGTTCCTGGAGCGCCATGTCGCTGGCGACAGACCTTAGCGTCACCATGTGAATTCAGATTGAGTGAATGCGCATAGACCGCCGCAAAAATGCAGGACACCATGAGCGATAACGACCATACGCCAAAGACCATCGGCCCCAACACGCAGTTGGTCAGGGCGGGATATGACCCCTTCGATTATCACGGCTTCATCAATCCGCCGGTGGTTCGGGCATCGACCGTGCTTTTCCCCGATGCGAAAGCCATGGAAACGCATAGCCAGAAATACACCTATGCCACGCGCGGCACGCCGACGACCGATGCGCTGTGCCAGGCTGTCAATGAACTCGAGGGTGCTGCGGGAACGATTATCGTGCCCTCTGGGCTTGCCGCCGTTACGCTCGCATTCCTGGCTTACCTTGGGCCGGGCGACCATGCTCTGGTTGTCGATTCCGTCTACGGCAATGTGAGGCATTTCTGCGATACGATGCTGAAGCGCTTCGGGGTTGAGGTCGAATACTATCATCCGTCTATCGGGGCCGGGATCGAATCGCTCCTCAAGCCGAATACAAGGCTCGTGCATCTCGAAGCCCCGGGCTCGAACACGTTCGAGATGCAGGACGTTCCGGCGATTGCCGCTGCCGCACACCGGCAGGGAGCAGTGGTGACGATGGACAACACCTGGGCGACGCCGCTGTTTTTCCGGCCGCTCGATTTCGGCGTCGACATCTCCATCCAGGGCTCGACCAAATACCCGGCGGGACATGCCGATATCCTGTTGGGTACCGTTTCGGCCAATGCCGCACATTGGAAACGTCTGAGACAAGCAAACGGCGCGCTCGGCATCTGCGGCGCCGCGGACGATGCCTATCAGGTTCTGCGCGGTCTTCGCACCATGGGCGTGCGGCTGGAACGGCACCAGGCAAGCGCTCTGGAGATCGCGCAGTGGCTGGAAGATCGGGGTGACGTGGCGCGCGTCCTCCATCCAGCGCTCCCGAGTTTTCCTGGCCACGATCTCTGGAAGCGCGATTTCAAAGGGGCAAGCGGCGTCTTTTCCTTCGTGCTGGCGGTCGCACGGAAAGAAGACTTCGGTAGGAAGGCCCAAGCATTTCTCGATGCTCTCTCGCTGTTCGGCCTGGGGTATTCCTGGGGTGGTTTTCCCAGTCTGGCACTTCACGTCAATCTGGACGAGCGGCAGATTCTGCAGGCGCCAACCGAAGGCCCGGTCCTGCGCCTTCATATCGGGCTCGAAGATGTGGCCGATCTCAAGGCCGATCTCGAGAAGGGTTTTGCTGCCGCACAGGCGATCTGATGCTGCGGACGGCTTATCCCAACGTGGTGCGGCGTTGCCGTCAGGGCACAATTCACTGTTCGTGGCACTTGGCTCAATAAAGCTTCATTTTACAGACAAGTTTTCACCGGGACGCTTGTTGTTCCCGGCGAACTGGCTAAAAGGAGCGGGATCAACCCAAGGTGCTTGTCTTGAGAGACAACTGCGCCAATTTCCGTATCCGGCTGTTCGCTTCGTGGTTGAACGCCGACCAAGGACCCGACACCATGCGCGATCTCGTCGCTCGCTTCTTTTCCTATTACCGGCCGCACCGGCGCCTGTTCGTGCTGGATTTCTCCTGCGCGGTGACGTCCGGCTTGCTGGAACTGGGTTTCCCCATCGCCGTCAAGCTGTTCATCGATGTGCTTTTGCCGACCGGGCAGTGGGGTTATGTCGCGGCGGCTTCGGCGGGGTTGATGGTGATCTATCTCGTCAATGGCGGGTTGATGGCTGTTGTCACCTATTGGGGGCATATGCTCGGCATCAATATCGAGACGGAGATGCGGCGCAAGGCGTTCGATCATCTGCAAAAACTGTCCTTCGGCTATTTCGACAACCAGAAGACCGGCCATCTCGTGGCGCGGCTGACCAAGGATCTGGAAGAAATCGGCGAGGTTGCCCATCACGGGCCGGAGGACGTGGTCATCGCCATCATGACGCTGATCGGCGCCTTTCTCCTGATGTTTTCGGTCAACCCGAAGTTGGCGCTGATCACCGCACTCGTGCTGCCGCTGACGGCGTGGCTGACGACACGCTACGGCGGCCGGATGACCCGCAACTGGCAGGCGCTCTATAACCGTGTCGGCGATTTCAACGCCCGCATCGAGGAAAATGTCGGCGGCATCCGCGTGGTGCAGGCCTTTGCCAACGAGGATCACGAGCGTGGACTGTTCGAAAAGGACAACCAACGTTACCGCAAGACCAAGCTCGATGCCTACCGGATCATGGCAGTCTCGACGACGCTGAGCTATCTCTCCATGCGTCTCGTCCAGATGGTTGTGCTGGTGGCCGGTAGCTATTTCGTACTGAACGGCGAGCTGACGGCCGGCGGTTTTGTCGGGTTCCTGCTTTTGGTCGGTGTGTTCTTCCGCCCGGTCGACAAGATCAACTCGGTGATCGAGACCTATCCGAAGGGCATTGCCGGTTTTCGTCGCTATATCGATTTTCTCGATACGCGGCCCGATATCGCCGACAGAGCCGGTGCCCGCGATGTCGCCGGGCTGAAGGGCAATATCCGCTATAACAAGGCGAGTTTCGGTTATCGCGAATCCAAGGCCATCGTGAAGGATCTCAGCATCGATATTCGTGCCGGTGAGACGGTGGCTTTTGTCGGTCCTTCGGGCGCCGGAAAGACGACGATCTGCGCGCTGCTGCCGCGTTTCTACGAGGTCACCGGCGGCTCGATCAGCATCGACGATATCGACATTCGCGACATGAGCCTGCGGTCGCTGCGCAATCATATCGGTATTGTCAGCCAGGATGTCTTCCTGTTTGCCGGCTCCCTGCGCGAAAATATCGCCTATGGCCGGTTGGATGCCAGCGAGGCGGATATTGTCGAGGCGGCCCGCAAGGCGCGGCTGGAAAACGTCATTGCCGACCTGCCGCAAGGTCTCGACACCGTTGTCGGCGAGCGCGGTGTCAAATTGTCGGGCGGACAGAAGCAGCGGCTGGCGATTGCCCGGATCTTCCTGAAGAACCCGCCGATCCTCATTCTCGACGAAGCGACATCGGCGCTCGACACCGAAACCGAACGCGCCATTCAACAGTCGCTTTCGGAATTGTCGAAGGGACGGACGACGCTGGTGATCGCCCATCGGCTGGCGACTATCACCCAGGCCGACCGTATTCTCGTCGTCAATGAAGGCGCGATTGTCGAGGATGGCAGCCATGCCGAACTCCTGGACAGGAACGGCCTTTACAGCCGTCTTAGCCAGATGCAGGCCGGGTAGAACGCGCACCGCAAGGGAACCTTGGAGACGGTCGGACGTTGTTCCACTGTTCAACAAGGAGAAGAACATGCGGTGGATTTCAAAGCCTTTACTCGCGGGGGCGATGCTTCTGACGGGAGCCGGCTTCGCTTCGGCCGGTATGATGGCAACGACGGCGACGGACCTGACGGTCTATTCCGGACCGGGAGCTAATTATCCGTCCGTCGGTATCGCCACGCGCGGCAGCGCTGCTGCCCTTGACGGGTGCCTTGAAGGCGAAAGCTGGTGCCGGATCGATGTCAACGGTCTGCGCGGCTGGGTCTATGCACAGGAACTGACGGTCGACTATGATGGGGCGCCCGTTATCGTCCAGGAACGCCGTGCCGATCTTGGTGTTCCGGTGGTGAGCTATGAAAAGACCGTCGTCGTGGATGGTCCGGCTTCACCGGCACCCGGTGATGAATTGTTGGGCACGGTCGACAGCAACGGCGCAATCATCCCGCCGCCGGAAGTGCGGACTTATATCGATGGCGCGCCGATGGACACGGTGACGTATGACGGCGACGTCGTCGTCGGAGCGACGCTCCCCGGTGACATGGTGATCACGCGCGTGCCGAATTATCAGTACAGCTATGTGCGCATCAACAACCGGCCAATGCTGGTCGATCCGCAGAGCCGGCGCATCGTCTATGTCTACGAATAAGCCAAACGCAAAGCGGGCCGCGTCAAACGCGGCCCGCTTATAGCATCCCGAGGAGGAGTTGAACCATGACCTCTCGCACCCTTATGGGCGCTGTCATCGCTCTTATCGTCGGTTCAATTCTCAGTATTTTAGCTGTTCAGTATTTTTCACCGGATAAAAGTGCCCAAAGCACGACGCCACCGGACCCGCTGGTGGTGACGCCGGAAAACGCGGCCGAACAAACGAAATAGCCGTCATCCTCCAATCAGACGTCATGCACCCATCGCCAAGTCTTGCCGCAGCGCGGCTTCGCATGCCCTGGTTAGAGTTTCCGGGTCCCGTACCCCGCTTTGATAGAGACGGACGATTGCTGCGGCACAAATCTGCATGTCGGCATCCGAGCCCGTAGTTTGATGCGTCTCACAAAACTGATCGAAGACACGCCGCAGCGCATCGATATCCTCGGTGCAGAGTGCATCGGCCTGCGGATCAAAATGCGTCATGGTCATTCCTCCTTTGAGGATGGAAGTTTTGTCTCAGTGCATCATGGGTGAAAGCCCATCGGCTATGGCTGCAGTTTAGCGCAATTTGAATTCGGCGCTATTCACTAAGACATGTGGTGCGGCGCCACGGAAAGTTTTTCGCCAGGCAACTTTTTGCGTTTTCATGCTTTTTCCCCACACAGGGAAAATTTGCCATGGCCGCGTTCTACTTCAAGGTAATTGACAATGACGGCACAATTCCGGCCGACGACGCTTTCGATTTTCCGGATCTGATCGCGGCCATCCGCCAGGCAAAGATCGTGCTGGCCGAAATGGCGCTCGATGGGTTGCCGGAGGATCCGGTCAAAGCGCTGGAGATCGAAGTGCTCAACGCCGATCGCAGACCCATCGTCCGGATGAAACTGGAACTGTCGATCCAGTGGGCTACTGCGTAGCCGTCACCGCGCCGTTTTCCCTGGTTTCAATTGTTTGTACCGCCTTCAGAATGGCCGGAACGACCAGCTTGGCGCCGGTATCGGACGGATGGTCATCGTCGAAATAAAACACCTTTTCAGCGTTCAGGCTGTTGATGCAGCGGTCCTTGAGAAAGCTGTTGCAGAAATGATCGGCGGGCCGCACGCGGAAAAGGTTGGGATGGGAGATGGCATCGAATGCGGCGATGACCGCGCCATTCCGTTGCTGATAGCGATCATAGCTGGTGCTGAATTCGAGGTTTCCAATACCCGTCATTGCGGTTTTCGCAACGATGTCCGGGACGTTCCAACCTGCCTCCGGAATGGGGTAGACGAGCACGACGTTGTGTCCGCTCTCAAGATAGGCCCAGATGTCTTCGACATATTGCTTGAGAACGCGGGCCTTGCGTGCCGGGTCGTCCTGTTCGGCGTGCTCGTCCAGCCGGTCAACCAGGTCGACATAGGTCGGCTGAAGGGATTCGACGCCGCCTTCGCCATTGTCGAAGGGCGAGCCGTCGACATAGAGACTCCAGCGGCTGGCCAGGATGATGGTCTTCATGCCGCTTGTGCGAATATAGTCCTCGATGCCAGTGAAGAACGGGTTGCAGCGCAGCTTGTATTTCGGATTGGACACATAAAATCCGGAGAAGCCGACGCAGGCCGAATGTGCCATCACATAGAGATCGAGATTGGCAGCATCGAAACTGCGCAGCGCTTCACCGCCAAGGGCTCCGGCATGCGAATCGCCGATCAGGATCGTCTTGCTGCTGACCGAGTGTTTCGTCAGGCAATCCCGGACAGGATGGGGCAGGCTGGCCTCGCCCTTGTCGAACAGGCAGGTATCCATGACGGGATCATGGTGTTCCTGTTCGGCAAGCGCTGTCAGCGCAGCCTGTGGCAGGCGGAACTGCAGGCCGTTGCTCGATGTGCCATAAAAACCGATGCCGATGAAAAGCATGCCCGCAATGCCACCGGCACTGAGAATGCGCGCTGGTGTCGGCAAGAGTCGCGCCGTGCCGCTCGTTCGGAAAGGCGTCTCGATGAACCGCCAGGACAGGTAGGCAAGACCGGTGGAGGCAAGTGCAAGCATGCTCATCAGCACCAGTGACGGTTCGGTGATGCTGCGAATACGGGCGAAGGCAAAGACCGGCTGATGCCAGAGATACAGGCTGTAGCTGATCAATCCGATGCCCACAATCAGGCGGGTCGAGAGTAGTCGCGCTGTCAGGGTGCCTTGTGCCGCGAAGAGGATGATCAGCACGGCACCGAGAACGGGGACCAGCGCATAAAGTGAGGGAAACGGCGTCGTCTGATCATAGCCGAAAATGGAGAAGACGATGATCGCCAGCCCGGCAAGCGACAGGATATTGCTTTTGAATTGTTTGCCACCGGTCAGCAGGAAGGCGCAGAGCGAACCGGCCAGCAATTCCCAGGCACGCGTGGTGGGCAGGTAGAAATTGGCTGTCTCGAAATTGACCGAGCCGTATTGGGCAAGCAGCAGGCTGGCCAGCGCCACCGCGGCAATCGCGGCGATCAATGCTCGCCTGCCGAAACGCCACATCAGCATGACGAAAAGCGGGAACAGCATGTAATACTGCTCCTCGACGGCAAGGCTCCAGGTATGCAGCAGCGGCTGCTCTTCCGATGCGGCCGCGAAATAGCCGCCGCTTTCATGCCAGAAGAGAAAGTTCGAGCCGAACAGGCAGACGGCGATGATGCTGCGGCCGAAGCTTGCCATTTGTTCCGGCAACATCCACGCCCAGGCGAACGGCAGGCAGCACAGAATCACGAAAAACAGTACCGGCAGAATGCGGCGGGCGCGGCGCTCATAGAACTTGAGCAGCGAGAAGTGGCCCTTGTCGCGCTCCGCGATGATGATCGAGGTGATTAGGTATCCGCTGATGACGAAAAAGATATCGACACCGACAAAACCACCGCTGAACTGCTGGAACCCGGCGTGAAACAGAACAACGGGAATCACGGCGACGGATCGCAGGCCGTCAATTTCGCGTCGATAGTTCATTGGCGGCCCCGGCGAGATCCAAATGCTGGATGACTACGCAGGATGCGACGGCTTAGCGGTGCGGATCAAGCCCGTCTTTCGAAAAAGAATGAAAAACCAAGAGCATATGTTGCCGGGCAGGGGCACGGCATTTGCGGTGCCCGCTGCTGCACACCCTGCGATACCATCAGAGATGGCGCGCGCAGGGTGCTTTAAGGGCTGGAAAGCCGGGTCTTTTTAATCCCGGAACAGTTTCCAGCGGGTCGGCCGGAACGCGACGCGCGAATGGTCGGACGTTACTTTTTCGGGCGGCAGTTCGATCTCGACCCTGCTATTGGCGCCGCCAATGTCCAGTTCGACATGGCGCGTACCTGCGACACGGCGGGTCACGGTGACGACACCCGCGATGCAGCCGCCATTACCCTCGAGAAGTTCGATATCGTGTGGGCGGAAATAGAGCTGCGCTGGGCCGTCGGCCTCGCCCTGCGCGCTGACGCCGATCGAGTGATCCTTGATCCAGAGCTGACCGTTTTCGACGCGGACCGGAAGAATGTTGGACTGGCCGATAAAGCCGAAAACGAAGGGGGAGTTCGGCGTATCGTAGATCTCGTCCGGCGTGCCGATCTGCTCGATCTTGCCTTTGCTCATCACAACGACCCGGTCGGCGAGTTCCAGCGCCTCGTCCTGGTCATGGGTGACGAAAACCGTCGTGTGGCCGGTGCGGTCATGGATTTCGCGCAGCCAGCGACGCAGTTCCTTGCGCACCTGGGCATCGAGGGCGCCGAAGGGCTCGTCGAGCAGCAGGACATTCGGCTCCACCGCCATGGCACGGGCAAGTGCCACGCGCTGCCGCTGACCGCCGGAAAGCTGCGCCGGATAGCGTTTTTCAAGACCACTCAGCTGCACAAGGTCGAGCAGCTCCAGTGCACGCTTGCGAATTTCAGCTTTTGCGGGACGGCGTCCGGAAGGACGGATTGTCAGGCCGAAGGAAACGTTGTCGAGCACCGTCATGTGGCGGAACAGGGCGTAATGCTGGAACACGAAACCGATATTGCGCTGCTGCACGGTCTTGCGCGAGGCATCTTCGTTGCCGAAGTAGACCGTGCCCTCCGTCGGGCTTTCCAGACCTGCAATCAATCGCAGCAGCGTCGTCTTGCCGGAGCCGGAAGGCCCGAGCAGGGCGATCAGTTCACCCGAGCGGATATCGAGTGAGACGTCGTTCAGCGCCGGAAAGCGGCTGAATTCCTTGCGTATGTTTTGAACGCGAACTTCCATATGGACTTGACCTTTCAGTGCCGGCGGCTGGCCGCGATCTGGGCGCTGTACTTCATTTCAAGCAGCGACTTCAGAACGAGGGTGACGAGGGCCAGCAGGGCGAGAAGCGTTGCGACGGCAAAGGCGGCAACGAAGTTATATTCATTGTAGAGGATTTCCACCTGCAGCGGCATGGTGTTCGTCAGTCCGCGGATATGTCCGGAAACGACGGAGACCGCACCGAACTCGCCCATGGCACGGGCGTTGCAGAGCAGGACGCCGTAGAGCAGGCCCCATTTGATGTTGGGCAATGTGACATACCAGAAGGTCTGCCAACCGCTTGCGCCCAGAGACAGTGCCGCTTCCTCATCGCTGGTGCCCTGTTCCTGCATCAGCGGGATCAGTTCGCGGGCAACGAACGGAAAGGTGACGAAGACCGTCGCAAGCACAATGCCCGGAACTGCAAACAGGATCTGGATGCCGTGGCTCTGCAGCCACGGTCCAAGCAGACTGTGGGAGCCGAACAGGAGCACGAAGACCAGACCGGAAATAACAGGCGAAACGGAGAAGGGCAGGTCGATCAGGGTGGTGAGGAACGCCTTGCCCTTGAATTCGAACTTGGCGATCGCCCAGGCTGCGGCAATGCCGAAAACCAGATTGAGCGGCACGGCGATGACGGCGACGAGCAGCGTCAGTTCGATCGCGGCAAAGGTTTCGGGGTCCGACAACACGGTCAGGAACTCGCCGGGGCCGTTGCGCAGGGCTTCCCTGAACACTGCCGCCAGCGGCAAGACCAGAAACAGCGCCACGAAACAGAGCGCAAGCCCGATCAGAGTGTAGCGTGCCAGCCGGTGTTCCGAGGTGGCGACCCGGACCAGTTCGGTGTTTCCGCTGCTGGTCTGGGACGTCGTGGCATCATGCGCCATAACCGTACCTCCTTCTGCTCCAGGCCTGGATCATGTTGATGATCAATAACATGGCAAAGGAGATGATCAGCATGACTGCGGCGATGGCCGTTGCAGCCGGATAGTTGAATTCCTCCAGGCGGATCACGATCAGGAGCGGGGCGATTTCTGAGATATAGGGCAGGTTGCCGGCAATGAAGATGACCGAACCATATTCACCGACGCCGCGGGCAAAGGCCAGCGCGAAACCGGTGAGAACCGCCGGGGCAAGACCTGGCAGCAGGACGCGGCTGATGGTCTGAAAGCGATTGGCGCCGAGCGTGGCTGCTGCTTCCTCTACTTCCTTGTCGATCTCTTCCATGATCGGTTGCACGGTTCTGACGACAAAGGGCAGGCCGACGAAGACCAGCGCGAAGACGATGCCGATCGGTGTGAAGGCAATCTTGATGCCGAGCGGTGACAGCAGGCTGCCGATCCAGCCGTTCGGCGCATAGAGCGTCGTCAGCGCGATACCGGCAACGGCGGTCGGAAGCGCGAAGGGCAGATCGACCATGGCATCGATGATGCGCTTGCCGGGAAACCGGTAGCGGACCAGCACCCAGGCGAGAATGACCCCGAAGACCACATTGACGAGCGCTGCGACAAACGCGGTGCCGAAGCTGATGCGCAAGGCATTGATCGTTCGCTGGTCGGTGGCCAAAGCCCAGAAGGTGGACCAGCCCAAGGCGCTGGAGCGCCAGGCAAGTCCGGAAAGAGGAATGAGAATGATGAGTATGAGCCATGACAAAGTAACGCCGAGCGCCAATCCGAATCCCGGAATGACGCTCGGCTGTCTGAATTGCCACAGCGAAGCTGTGCGTGCGGTCATATAATTTTATTGTCCCGGCTTGTAGATCTGGTCAAACAGCCCACCGTCCCCAAAATATTTTGGCTGAGCTTCCTTCCATCCGCCGAATTCGTCAATAGTGACGAGCTTCACATCGGCAAATCGCTTGATATCGTTCGGATCGGCGACTTCAGGCTTGAAGGGGCGATAGTAGTGTTTGGCGGCGATCTTCTGGCCGACATCCGAGTAGAGATACTGCAGATAGGCTTCCGCCACCTTGCGGGTTCCCTTGACATCGACATTGCCATCGACCAGCGCCACCGGCGGTTCAGCCTTGATCGAGATGGACGGCGTAACGATGTCGAAATTGTCCGGGCCGAGTTCTTCGAGAGACAGATAGGCTTCGTTTTCCCATGCGAGCAGAACGTCGCCAAGGCCACGCTGCACGAAGGTCGTGGTCGAGCCGCGTGCACCGGTATCGAGAACCGGGACATGCTTGAAGAGCTGCGTTACATATTCCTGCGCCTTGGCATCGTCGCCGCCATTGGCTGCGCGCGCCCAGGCCCAGGCTGCCAGGAAGTTCCAGCGGGCACCGCCCGATGTCTTCGGATTCGGCGTGATGACCTGGATGTCATCCTTGACCAGATCGCCCCAGTCCTTGATGCCCTTCGGGTTGCCCTTGCGCACGAGGAAAACGATGGTCGAGGTATAAGGCGCGCTGTTATTCCCGAATTTCGTCTTCCAATCGGCCGGAATCTTGCCGGTTTCCTTGGCGATAGCGTCGATATCGGCTTCAAGCGCCAACGTCACCACGTCGGCTGCCAGCCCGTCGATGACGGCGCGCGCCTGCTTGCCCGATCCCCCATGTGACGCCTGAATCGTCACCGTCTCGCCCGTATCCGCCTTCCACTTTTCAGCGAAGGCCGCATTGAAATCCTTGTAGAGTTCGCGGGTCGGATCGTAGGAGACATTGAGGATCGTCGTATCGGCAAAGGCCGCACCCAGTCCGCCGACCTGGATGCTGGAGGCAAGAAGCGCCACCGTTAGGAATCTCGTCAGTTGTTTCGCTCGCATGTCTACCTCCGTTGTTAGCAGGCATACTCTATTCATTAGGTGGGATATTATAACGCAGAACTTTCCCTTTCCAGGATCAGCCGGAGAAAGTCCTGCCCTAGGTCTTGGCCAATGCAGAAATCATTTGCCTCAGAGCGGCCGTGACGGCCGGTTCTCCGGAATAAGTTACCACGCCATCGACGGGCACGAAACGTCAATCATAGGGGAAACCGATAAAGCCGCGGCGGCGGGTAACGAGTTTGAGCGACCGGTCGGGCATGACCACATAGGTCTCCTCGATGCGTTCGCCGTAGGGGCCATAGAAATTGTTGTGCAGGGTGCTGCCAACCGGCGCCTTCCTGAGCTTGGTGCGGGGCTGACCGCCATAGGTAATGCTGCCGGGGATCGGCTCGGGGCCGCGGTAGGATGCATCATAGGTTTGCGTTTCCACGCAGGACGTCAGAAACAGGGCGGCAAGGGCCGCAACGATCATCTTTTTCATTGTCGAACTCCCAACCGGGATCACCTGACCCCTTCCTTCTTTGACATACCGTTTCCGCGGTGATTTTCCAGTCTGCCGGTGTAGGCACGGTTGTTTGCTTTGACAGAACCAACGCGCCGGAGATGCCATGGCAAATCTGTGCGAAAGTGCTATTTGCCGTGGTAACGCCGAAATTGCATGTGAAACAGGCCGCCGGCATCAAGGGGCGGCAATAATGCCCTGCTGGGCAGGTGCATGACCGAAGGGGAAAGAAATATGACGGATACTGCCGGCATGGGCACACCGGAAGACGTTCTGTCGTTCTGGTTCGATGAGTTGGAGCCGCAGGACTGGTTCAAGCCGCATCCGACGCTCGATAGCCAATGCGAACAACGATTCCGTCTGACGCATCTGGAACTGGCGCGCGGAGTTCCGGAAGAATGGCGTGCAACGCCGATGCGCCGGCTTGCCACGATCGTTCTGTTCGACCAGATGCCGCGCAACATGTATCGGGGAACGCCACTGGCATTTGCGACCGATGCGCTCGCGTTGCGGGAAGCCACCCTTGCCGTTGAAGCGGGCGCGGATAGCGGCCTGTCGGTCGATCAGCGCGTCTTCCTCTATCTGCCGTTCGAACATTCTGAGAATCTGGTCGATCAGACGCGGTCTGTGGCACTTTTCACGGAACTGGGGGATGCCCATTATCTGGATTATGCCATCCGGCACCGCGAGGTCATCCGGCAGTTTGGCCGGTTCCCCCATCGCAATGCGATTCTGGGACGTGTTTCGACACCGGCGGAGATCACGTTTCTCTCTCAGCCCGGTTCAAGTTTTTGACCTGCGCTGGCACGAACGGATGGCGGGACGCCGGACACCCGGTTTTGCATCTGGTAGCTGCCCGGCCTATGGAACGCCAAACTACCCGCACAGCGCCCCGATTCTGTTCCGGAGCGCCGGTTGCCGGAAAAGGAATATGTGATTGCCGATGATGCCGAAACTCTTTGCCGCCTTTCTGTGTTTGTCGATGTTTGGCGCATCGGCCGCCGTCATGGCGCAGGAGCAGGCCGTCAAGCCCGCGCCGCAACCGGCTGCGGCGGTGGCCAGCCCGCAGGCGCAGGCCGCCGAGCAGTTGGAAGGCGCTCGCAAGAACCTTGCAAGACTGACCGATCAGACAAAAAACGCCAATGACGACGATAGCCGTCTTGCCGAATTGAAGGTCGAGGTCGATGCGGCGGCCAAGCAGATCATCTCCATATCGGTCGCGACCCGGCCGCGCCTCGACGAAATCAAGGCGCGTCTTACCGAACTTGGCGAGCCGCCGGCGGAGGGCGCACCGCCCGAGGCGGACGTTGTTGGGCAGGAACGCAAGCGCCTGCTTGCCGAGCGGGGTGAGATCAATGCGCTGACGGGAACGGCAGAAGACCTGTCGGTCCAGGCAACCAAGCTGTCCAACGGCATCACCGCGACGCGGCGGGCGCTGTTCAGCAACACGCTTCTCAAGCATACCGACATCAATGGGTCGATGGTGATGGATGCCATCGCCTCCCTGACCCTGGAGCGGCAAGCTTTTACGCGTACAGTTGGGAGCTGGTTGACGTTCGCCTGGAATTTCAAACGTTTACAGTTGCTGTCGGCCTTGTTTCTTTCGCTTTGCGCAGCCCTTGTCCTGCTTGGGTGCATGCGGAAGCTGTTTTTTCCGTTGATCCATCGTGAGCTTCTCAGCGAAGAGCCGGGCTATATCACCCGGCTGTCGGTGGCTTTCTGGTCGACGATGATTCCAACATTTGCAATGGGCGCCTTTGCCGCCACCAGCTACTTTTTCCTACAAGTCTTCAAGGTGCTGCGGCCGGATATCGCGCCGATCATCTCGGCAACATTGGCAGTCTCCGTCGTGCTGGTGTTTGTCTCGGCGCTTTCAAATGCTGTTCTGGCGCCAAAGCAGAATACCTGGCGGCTGGTGCGGGTTTCCGACCATGGCGCGCGCCTCTTGGCATGGTCGATCTTCGCCATGGCGCTCGTCAATGTGCTGGACTATGTGGCAGGGACGATCAGCGAAGTCATGGGCTCGCCCGTCGTCTTCACCGTGGTCAAAAGCCTGATTGCCACAATCATCATCGGCCTGATCCTGATGGCGATGTCGCTGATCAAGCCGATCGTTCCGGCAGGCGAAACGCTGGATGGTCAGGGCAGGCCATGGCCAAGGGCTGTCAAGCTGCTGTTCGTTCTGACGGGCGTAACGCTGATCATCGCGACACTGGCAGGCTACGTCGGTCTCGCCCGCTTCATCGCCACCCAGATTGTCATCACCGGTGCCATCGTGGTGACGATGTATATTGGGATACTGACCGGCAAGGCCGTTGCCAAGCAGAACGCGCTCGCCGACACGGTCGTCGGACGCTATCTCGAAAAGCGGTTCGGGATGGAGCAGGTGGCGTTGGACCAGACCGGTTTGGCGGCAGGCCTTGGCATCTACATGCTGGTGGTCCTGTTCTTCATACCGCTGATCATGTTGCAATGGGGTTTCCAGATCGCCGACATCGAGGCGTGGGCGTACCGCATTTTCACCGACATAAACATTGGCAGCATCAAGATCTCGATCGTTGGCATCCTGGCCGGAATCCTGCTATTTGCTGGCGGATATGTCGTCACACGCTGGTTCCAGCGCTGGCTTGACGGCAATGTCATGGCGCGCAGTCGCGTCGATACGGGTGTGCGAAATTCCGTCAAGACCGGCATCGGCTATCTCGGCATTGGGCTTGCGGGGCTCATCGGCATTTCTGCAGCCGGGTTTGATCTCTCAAACCTTGCGCTTGTGGCCGGTGCCCTGTCGCTCGGCGTCGGTTTCGGCCTGCAGAACATCGTCTCCAATTTTGTCTCCGGCCTCATCCTTCTCGTCGAGCGGCCGTTCAAGGTGGGGGATTGGGTGGTCACGGGCACGACAGAAGGCTTCGTCAAGCGCATCTCCGTTCGCGCAACCGAGATCGAGACCTTCCAGCGCCAGACGATCATGGTGCCGAACTCGCTGTTCATCAATGCTTCCGTTGGCAACTGGACGCACAAGAACAAGCTCGGCCGGTCGGATATTCCAGTGACCGTCAGCTATAGTAGTGCGCCGCGGCAGGTGATGGACACGCTGCTGCAGATCGCTGCTACCCATCCGCTGGTTTTGAAGAATCCGGAACCGCAGGCTGTCTTTACCGCCTTTGGCGATTCGACCATGACCTTCGAATTGCGGGTCTACCTGGCGGATATCGTCAACGGCAACGGCGTGCGCAACGATCTGCGTCTGGCAATCTACGAGCGGTTCAAGGACGAAGGTCTGGGCGCACCGTTTCCCAAGGAAGAGCTGGAGCCGGAACCGCTGCCTCCAGGCCCGGAATCCGATGCCATGGCTTTGCAGGCCGAGGCAGCCGGCCCAGCGGAGATCACATCATCGCCTGTGGAAGCCTTCAAGCGCAGCGGGACGCAACGGCGTCCCCGGCGCGTTACCGTCGATGGGGCCGCCGAGAAGGATTGAAATCCCGTCGGTTGGGAAACGAGAGCGATGGTTGACCGGTGTCAGCCATTGCGACCACACCGGTGACGTGGGGTTCTCCGTCGTGAACCCGGCCCGCTCGCGGATGTCTCCGATTTGCGCGCGTGACGCTTCTGGTCGTGCAGCACGATGATAATGTCGTAGACAGGCTCTAGTCTCAGTGGCGCAAACTCTAACATCCGGTTTCAATATTCAATCAGGGTCGTGGGCAATGGCAGAATTTCCGCAAAAGGCGAAGGTCGTTATCATCGGGTTGGGGGGCATCGTCGGCGCGTCGATCGCTCATCACCTTATTGAGCGGGGCTGGGACGATATTGTCGGCATCGACAAGTCGGGTATCCCGACCGACATCGGTTCGACGGCGCATGCGTCCGATTTCTGCTACACGACGAGCCACGATTTTCTGTCGGTCTGGACCACCCAGTATTCGATCGATTTCTACGAGAAGATGGGCCATTACGCCCGCATCGGCGGCCTCGAAGTCGCCCGTACCGGCGACGACACCTGGATGGAAGAGATCAAGCGCAAGCTCTCCTCCGCCAAGGCTTTTGGCACCCGGGCACATTATGTCTCGCCGGCCGAAATCAAACAGATGTTCCCGCTGATCGAGCAGGATCAGGTCATGGGCGGCATGTTCGATCCCGATGCCGGCCTCGTCGTGCCGCGCTCGCAGACGGTTGCCGGCAAGCTCGTCGATGCCGCTGAAAAATCCGGCAAGCTGCAGATCTACGGCAACACGCCGGCCCAGTCGCTGATCGTCGAAGGCGGCCGCATCAAGGGCGTCGTCACCCATCGTGGCACGATCATGGCCGATCACGTCATCGTCTGTGCGGGCATCTGGGGCCGCCTGATCGCCGAAATGGTCGGCGAGGACCTTCCGGTGATGCCGGTCGACCACCCGCTGACCTTCTTCGGCCCGTATAATGAATTCGAAGGCACCGGCAAGGAAATCGGCTTCCCGCTTTTGCGCGACCAGGGCAACTCCGCCTATATGCGCGACACCGGCGATCCGAAGACCACCGAAGGCGGCCAGATCGAGTGGGGTTACTACGAGCAGACCAATCCGCGCCTCTGCCATCCGCGCGACATTCTCGAAAAGCATCAGGCGCGCCTGTCGCCGTCGCAGCGCGACCTCGACATGGAGCAGATCCTCGAGCCGCTCGAAAAGGCTATGGAACTGACGCCGATCCTCGGCGAACTCGGCTATAACGAAGGCCATTCCTTCAACGGCCTCTTGCAGGTTTCCGCCGCCGGTGGCCCGTCCTGCGGCGAAAGCCAGAAGGTGCGCGGCCTATGGTACTGCGTCGCCATCTGGGTCAAGGACGGCCCCGGCTACGGCAAGCTGATTGCCGACTGGATGACCGACGGCCGCACCGAGATCGACCATAACTCGATCGACTATTCGCGCTTCTACCCGCATCAGCTGACGGAAGAGTTCATCGAAGGCCGTGCTTACGAGGCCGCCCAGAAGATCTATTTCCCGGCCGTGCACAACCGCGAACCCTATGCGTCAGGCCGCGGCGTCAAGCGCTCGCCTTTCCACGAGCGCGAAAAGGAACTCGGGGGCTATTTCATGGAGCTCGGCGGCTGGGAGCGCGCTCATGGCTACAAGGCCAATGAGCATCTCCTGGAAAAATACGGCGACAAGGTTCCTGTGCGTGAAAACGAGTGGGACAGCCGCCATTTCTGGCGTGTTTCCAATGCCGAGCATCTGGCGATGAGCGAAGATTGCGGCATCGTCAACCTCTCGCATTTCCACATGGTAGACATCGAGGGGCCGGACCATGTCGAACTGCTGGAATGGCTGTGTGCTGCGAAGATTGGCGGCGACGGCAATATCGGCAAGGGCATCTACACCCACTTCCTCGACGATGAGGGCATGGTGCGTGCCGACTTCACCGTCATCCGCATGGCCGACCGTGGCCGGTTGATCAACGGTGCCGACGCCGGGCCGCGCGACTTCCACTATATGAAGCGTATCGCCGAAGATCGTGGCCTTGATGTCACCATTACCGATGTGACCGAAAAGTTCATCACCATCGGCATCTGGGGCCCGAATGCCCGCGACACGCTGAAGAAGGTGGTGACCGATCCGGCCGGGCTCGACCCGGAAAACTTTGCCTTCGCCGCGATCAAGCAGATCGAGATCGGCGGCAAGAACGTGACCGCCTTCCGCATCTCCTATGTCGGTGAGCAGGGCTGGGAACTGCACATGAAATATGAGGACGGCCTGGCCGTCTGGGATGCGCTGCGCGCCACCGGCGTCATGGCCTTCGGTGTCGAGACCTATGCCAACTCGCGCCGCATGGAAAAGAGCCTGCGTCTGCAGAACGCCGATCTGCTCACCCAGTACAACCTGATCGAGGCGGACCTTGCCCGTCCGAAGGTCAAGGAAGCGGATTTCCGCGGCAAGGCCAAGCATCTGGAATACAAGGCGCGCGGTCACCAGCCCGCCATGCTCTGCACGCTGGTGATGACCGAAAACACCGACAAATCCGGCGTGAAGCGTTATCCGCTCGGCAACCTGCCGGTCATGGATCCGGAAACCGGCGAAGTCTTGATCGACGAGCTTGGCCGCCGCTCCTATACGACCTCGATCGCCTTTGGCCCGACCATCGGCAAGAATATTGCGCTCGCCTACTTGCCACACGCCTATTGTCAGGAGGGCCGCAAGCTCACCATCGAATATTTTGCCGAGACCTACCCGGTCGAGGTGGTCAGCATCGGCTACAAGCCGCTCTACGACCCGGAAAACCTGAAGCCGAAGAGCTGATCTTCGTCAGGCTGTGGGCAAAAGGATATGGCGCATCGGCTTATTTGAGCGGGTGCGCCATTTCTATGCCGGCGTTGTGCCGCGCGCTCGCGTTGCGTCCTCAGTATGACTTGTGATGAACGCTGGTTATCCAGGCCATTCAGCCTCTATTCAGCCGTCCCGCAATATTTATCATGCAATTTCACTCGTGTGCGTTAGTCTGATGCGGGGTGAAAAGGCGTCTTGTCTTTTCCGGGACTATCGCCCGGAATTGCAGGATGCCCAAAAAGGGGCGGCGCCAAGGCGCTGATTGGCAATGAAAACATTCGTAAGTGCATGGGTTCTGACTGTCATGATGACGCTTCCGGCTTGGTCCGCGACGGTGACCAACAAGGATGCGGATGCTGCGGTGCTTGTCGTCGTCGAGGGCGAAAGCCGCATGGAGGTCGCCATCAGCGCGGGCGGCACGGAATCGATCTGCCCGAGCGGCTGTTTCATCACCACACCGAGCGGCGACCGCATCGGCCTGCAGGGGGATGAAACCATCGAGATCCACAACGGCTCGGCCGTCGTCAAATAAATCCTGTCCCAGTGTGGTTCTGCGGCTGCTGTGACCGGCCCTTTCGGCGCGGCAAGGCGTGCTTTTGTCTGCCTTGCTTTTGCAGGAGCGCGGTCGGATGTTTCAGCCGGCAATTAACGACTGCGAAAACCTTTCTGGATAGCTTGGCCTCGGGGACAATCTTTTCAGATAGGCAATCAATGTCATTTTTTGGCGTGTCCGGAATGTACTATTCCGGTGAATCCTTGCAGCAGCATCGCATCGTGCTTGCCGAAGATTCCAATCTCTTCTCCGCCATGGTCTCCAAGAGGCTGAAGGAACTTCTCGACATCGATGTGATCGTCTGCCGCGACTATGACGACCTGCAGTTTTCGATCGAGAACGCTTCCTTTCCAGCGACGCTCGCCATTTCCAACATCAATCTGCCGGGCGCTGAAAACGGCGAGGCTCTGTCCTATCTGATCGACATGAGCGTTCCGACGATCGTCTTTACCGGCACGTTCCAGGAAACCACCCGCGAGACTATCCTTGCCAAGGATATCGTCGACTATGTCATCAAGGACAGCGTTTTCGCCGTCGATATGCTGGCGGAATCCGTCTGCCGCTTCCTGACCAATCACAAGCACCATGTGCTGATCGTCGACGACAGCCCGACGGCGCGCGCGCTTTTGACGACACAGCTGAAGCGTTACAATTTCCGGACAAGTTCAGCAGAAAGCGGCGCTGCGGCGCTTGAACTGCTCAAGAAGCACCCGGATATCGGGCTGGTGATCACCGATTACAACATGCCCGATATTGATGGTTTCGAGCTGACCCGCCGCATTCGCGGTGCCTACGGTCCGCATCAGTTGCGTATCATCGGTGTGTCGTCCTCGGCAAACCGGCTTCTGTCGGCGCGCTTCCTGAAGGCAGGCGGCAACGATTTCATGCTGCGTCCGTTCGTCAATGAAGAGTTTTATTGCCGCGTGAACCAGAACCTCGACACGCTGACCAAAATTCAGACTTTGGGCGCGAAAATTGCCAAGAAGGCCTGACGGAACTGTATATTGCTAAATTAGAATTTTAGATCTCCGGAAATGTGACATTTTTGTGTTTCCGGCGGCAAAACTTGACCATTCGACCGATTGATTTAACCAAATCGCAAGTGCATGCCAGTTGAATGCAGTGGAGGGACAAGGGGTCTCGCTCTGCTTCGAACGGGGCGACTATCCGCATAACGAAAATATTTTAAGAGCCAGCGTTTGGTGCCAGGAGCGCCCGCGGCTCATTATGGGATTGAGGAAACGTGAGCTTTCGCAAGGCGCCGGCGCGGGGAAACCATGTCCAGAAACATTCGGGTAAACGAATGCTGCTGGTCGAGGATTCGCGTATGTTCGCCACGGTTCTCAAGCATGGCCTGGAAACTGCACACGGCGTCGACGTCACTCATTGCAGCTCCCTGGACGCGCTTCGCCAGGCCGTGGAAACAGGCGACGGTGACTATTCCGTTGCCGTCCTCGATCTCAACCTGCCGGATGCGCCGAACTGCGAGGCGCTCGAATATGTGATCTCCCAGAACATTGCGGCGATCGTCTTCACGGGCTCGTTCAACAGCAGCACGCGCGAAGACATTCTCTGCCGCAAGGTTGTCGATTGTGTCATCAAGAGCCAGCCGGATTCGATCAGCCATGTGATCTCGGTGGTCGATCGGGCGTTGACCAATATCAAGACGAACGTGCTGCTGGTCGATTCCGACCCTGTATCGCGGGCCGAGCTTTTGAACCATCTGCGGCAGCAGCAGTTTTGCGTGACGCCGGCGAGCGGTGGAACCGAAGCGTTGCATCTGCTCGATACCAGCGAGACTTTCGATCTGGTTGTCACCGATTTTTCCCTGTCCGATATGTCCGCCTATACGCTGCTTGGCGAAGTCCGTCAGCGCTATGGTGAGGATACGCTGAGCGTCATCGCGCTTGCCGCTGCTGACGACCGCGAGCATGCCGCGCGGTTCCTCCAGCGCGGTGGGACGGAATTCATCCAGAAGCCGTTTTTGCTGGATGAGTTCAACAGCCGGGTGTTCCAGGTCGCCAGCATCCAGAAGCGCATCCAGGCGCTGCATGGTATCGCTGCACGCGACTATCTCACCGATATCTACAACAGGCGTTACTTTTTCCAGTATGGTCCACGGCTGGTCGAGCAGTGTTTGCGCCGGGGCGAGACGACGTCGATTGCCATCCTGGATATCGATCATTTCAAACGCCTGAACGATACCTACGGACACGAGGTTGGCGACCTGGTGCTGAAGGCCGTTGCCAAGCGCCTGCGCGACCTTGTCGGGGAGGACCATCTGCTGGCCCGTCTCGGCGGCGAAGAGTTCGGGGTGCTGTTCAATGGGCTTGATGTCGCGGCTGCCAGCGATTTCTGCGAGATGTTGCGTCTCGATCTGGCGCAGGCAAAGGTTGCCGCTGATGACGAGGAATTGTCGGTGACGGTGTCGATCGGTCTGGCGACGATCGAGGGGCTCGAAACCTTCGACAACTATCTGAACGCCGCCGACCAGTTTCTCTACATGGCGAAATATGACGGCCGTAACCGAATCGTCTCGGAACTGACCCTGCTCAAATCCATGGCATCGTAAGGGCGGCGCCAGCCGAGTGTGGCCGCGCCGCCGCTCTTGTCGATCTGATCTTTACCGCGCGGCCTGCAGCGTCAGCTTGCGTTCGGCGCGTTCCTGCTGGGGCGACCGGTTGTAGAGTTCGCGATAACACTTCGAGAAGTGCGAGGCCGAGACGAAGCCGCAGGCGACCGCCACTTCGACAACCGGCATGGCCGACTGCACCAGCAGGTGCCGGGCGCGGTCGAGGCGGATCTCCAGATAGTAGCGGGCAGGGGACCGGCCCATTTCCTGGCGGAACAGGCGCTCGATCTGGCGGCGCGACAGGCCGGCGCCATCGGCGATCTCCAGAAGCGACAAGGGTTCGGAGAGGTTGCCCTCCATCAGTTCGATGATCGACAGGACCTTGGCATTCTGTACGCCGAGGCGGGCGCGAAGCGGCAGACGCTGGCGGTCATGTGGTCCGCGCACGCGGTCCGTCAGGGCCTGTTCGCAGACGCGGTTGACGAGGTTCTCGCCAAAATCCTGATCGATCAGGTTGAGCATCATATCCAGCGAGGCCGTACCGCCGGCGCAGGTGTAGATATTGCTGTCGATCTCGTAGAGATCGGCATAGACATCGACCTGCGGAAAGGTTTCGGCGAAGCCCGGCAGGTTTTCCCAGTGAATGGCGCAGCGCTTGCCCGTCAAGAGGCCGGCAGTGGCGAGCACATGGGCGCCCGTACAGAGGCTGCCGACGGAGACGCCGCGATTGTAGACCTCGCGCAGCCAGGCGTTGACGGACTTGTTGTTGAAGTCTTCGACATAGATGCCGGAACAGACCAGAACCATCGAAGGGCGGTTTTCGCCGCCGAGGAATTTTCGCTCATCCGCGAGCGACGTGTTGACCTCAAGGCCGATACCGCTCGAGGACAACACCTGCGTGCCATCCGTCGAGGAAAGGCGCCACGTATAGGCCTCATAGCCCAGCATGCGGTTGGCAATGCGCAGCGTTTCGATCGCCGCGGAAAACGGCAGCATCGAGAAGTTGGGCACCAGGAAGAAGACGAGAGATCGCTTTTTGGTCAGTGGCTTGTTCATCGAAGGTCCCATGCGCCGCAGATGTCGCATTTGTCACGTGGAAAAGCGCCATCGAGCTTTCCTGAATGCGACATTGACATGGACGCCCGCGACTGGGAAGAAATAAATCATTGCCCTGTTGGGCGATATGCCGCCGAAAGCGGCAAAATGGTCAGAAAACGGCCAAAAACTTCGCTATCGACGACGGAAATGTCGCATTCCCGCCTTGCTTCTCCGAGTTGCAACCTTGTCGCGTGACGCATTTGCGGCTGTATCGCCGACGATTTGCGACCCATGACAGCGACGGCGCGAGGTGTCGGAAATAGGCCATGCAAATTTTGATGTTCTCAGCAAGCAAAAAGGGCATTCCGCCGTTCTGGCCGAAATGCCCTTTGCTACATAGGATTGACGGTATTTCGACACGGCTGACCGTTACAAGCTGTTTTCGCCGGCATCATTTCTTCGATGCAGTGCCATTGGCCCTGTCGGCGGAGGGGAAGCCGATGTCCTTCAGTGTATCGTAGGGCAGGCCTTCCAGTACCCGCTCGGTACGATAACGCTTCCACGAGGCGACAGCACGTGCGGGCAGGCTAAAAAGGGTCGAAGCAAAAGACGAATGCCTTGGCTTTGAGCTATGTTCTAAACTGAAGAATGCCATTGTTCTGGTTCCTTTTGACTGGGAGGTATCAAAAGGTCGCGACCATGGAAGAGTAATGCCGGATAGCCACTCATCATTCAATCGAATATAATTGATCTCTTGTATCAAATATCATGATGTATGGTGGTCGCTGGAATGCCTGTGCGGCGTGGTTGAAAATCCCGGAAGAAACGCCCGCTTGCGGTGACTTTTCTAGGATTTTTTCATCGTTTTTTGCGGCAGATCGTCAGCCGGCAATAACGCACTTTGGCCCGCAGTCTGCGCAGACATGGCCGCCTTGACCAGATCGAGAGCCGCTTCCGGCGGTGTTCCCTTCGACATTTCTGTCTTAACGCGCCGCAGCCAGAGTTTTAACTGTGCATCGCTGAAAATTGGGCCGGATGTCATTTGGGGGTCTCTGAATCGAATAGAAGAGAAGTATGCTCATGTTTTTCGTGCTGTCAAACGGTGTGCTTTTACCCTGAAATTTTAGGGTGTTTTTGTTGCCTCAACTGGTAATTTTCATTGATGATTATCCGCAGTTGAAAATAAGAGCTAAAATAGACAACGTTGAAGTGTCAATTGTGACAAGGCTGGAGCCGTATAATGAAACCGCAGTCTCATATCGTCGATCTTCTCAATGCCGCTAAATTGATGGCGGACAGCCAGTGCAACACCCTGTTGAGCTACATCATCAATATGGCGATGATCGAGGCTTCGACTGGTGTTAGCATCAGAAAGAACGAAGACGGCAAGACTGGCGTTGATGCTGCCTGAGGCTGGTCGGTACCGATAACGAGCAGGTGGCCATAAACACCAATAGCCGATGGTCGAAACCATCGGGACTTTTTGAAGGGCTGGTCGAGAGACTGGCCTTTGTTCGTTTGCAGCAGCCTGCTCAGCGGATCGCCGGCAGTTTCCTGCCGGCGATGGTTGCAGCATGTCGCCATGCCGTGCTGCGCAGTTGGATCAATCCTCTTCCTGGAACACTGCCTCACGCTTGGCCTTGACGGCCGGCAGGAAGACGACGACCAGCACGGCAAGGGCGATTAACAGTAGAATGGCGCTGATCGGCCGTGTGACGAAGGTCGTTGCATCGCCACGCGACAGGATCATGGCGCGGCGCAGGTTTTCCTCCAGCAACGGCCCGAGAACGAAGCCGAGCAGCAGGGGCGCCGGTTCGCAACGCAGCTTGACCAGCGCATAGCCCGCTAGGCCGAAGAAAGCGACGGCATAGAGGTCGTAGACGTTGGAATTGACGCTGTAGACCCCGATCGAGCAGAAGGCCATGATGATCGGGAAGAGCACATAATACGGGATCGTCAGCAGCTTTACCCACAGGCCGATCAGCGGCAGGTTCAGTACGACCAGCATCAGGTTGCCGATCCACATCGACGCGATGATCCCCCAGAACAAGGCGGGTTGCTCGACCGCGACGTTCGGGCCGGGCACGATGCCCTGGATGATCATCGCGCCAACCATCAGCGCCATCACCGGGTTTGCCGGAATGCCAAGCGTCAGAAGCGGGATGAACGATGTCTGGGCACCGGCATTGTTGGCTGATTCGGGGCCGGCGACACCGGCGATCGCGCCATGGCCGAACTCCTCCGGTGTCTTCGATATGCGCTTCTCGACAGTGTAGGAGGCGAAAGCCGCAAGGATTGCGCCACCGCCAGGCAGGATGCCGAGCGCCGAGCCGATGACCGTGCCGCGCACGACCGGCGCAAGCATCTGCTTGAAATCGTCGCGGGTCGGCAACAGGCCGCTGACCTTGGCCATCAGCACGGTGCGGGTTTTCTCACCTTCGAGATTGCGCAGGATTTCGGCAACGCCGAAGACACCGACGGCGACCGCAACGAAGTTCAGTCCATCGGCATATTCACGGATGCCCAGGGTGAAGCGTGGTGTGCCGGTGTAGATGTCCGTCCCGACGAGACCCAGCAGCAGGCCAAGCGCGACCATCGCCAATGCCTTGACGATGGATCCATGTGCAAGGGCAATTGAGGAGACGAGGCCGACGATCATCAGCGAGAAATATTCCGCCGCGCCGAACTGCAGGGCAATGGCCGTCAATGGCAGGGCGAAGATCGCCACCAGGAAGGTAGAGACCGTTCCGGCGAAGAACGACCCGAGCGCCGCGATGGAGAGGGCAGCACCGGCCCGGCCTTTGCGCGCCATCTGGTAGCCGTCGATGGCGGTGACGGCGGACGAGGATTCGCCGGGCATATTGATCAGGATGGCGGTGGTCGATCCGCCGTATTGCGCACCGTAATAGATGCCGGCGAGCATGATCAGCGAGGAGACGGGCTCCAGCTGGAAGGTGATCGGCAAAAGCATGGCGATGGTGGCGGTGGCGCCGATGCCGGGCAAAACACCGATCAAGGTACCGAGCAGCACGCCGATCAGGCAGAAGAGGAGGTTTTCGGGTGAGCCGGCTGTGGTGAAGCCGAGAGCGAGATTGCTGAAAAGTTCCATCGTGATGTCCTACAATCTGACCCAGGGGCCGAAGCGCTGGAAGGGCAGGCCGAGCGCATAGCTGAACACAGCGACCGAAAAGATCGTCAGGGCTGCGGACAGCGCAAGCGCCGTCAGCGGCTTCATGCGCTGCGACGCGAAGCAGGCGATCAGTGCGGTGAAGAACAGCGATGGCACGAAACCGAGGCCGCGCACGGTCAATCCGAAGAAGACCGGGGCCGGCAGGATGAACAGCATGCCGCGCCAGGCAATCGGCCCGAGCGGTTCGCCTTCGACACGGGTCGATTGAACGATGATGATGATGCCGAGGAGCGTCAGGATGGCGGCAAGGAACAGCGGAAAGTAGCCAGGACCCATCTTGAACGCTGTGCCGAGGTCAAGGCCGAGGCTTTGAAAGATAAAAAAGCCGCCAAGACCGATGAAGAGCGCACCGCAGAGCGCATTGGTGGTGTCGAAGGATAAGGATTTCATGATGCCTCCTTTGTTTCAGCCCGGCCTCCGGTCCCCACCAGCGCGTTGCGTGGCCGTCGAAATGACATTGGGCGGACGCCTCCCCCTTTCAAGAAAGAGGGAGGCGGAACGGCACGGGACTATCGTGGGCGTGATCAGTCGGCGTATTGGCCGGCAGCTTCGATCACCGGCTTCCAGCGGGCGATTTCGCTTTCGAGCTTTGTCTTCAGCGCTGCAGGGGTCGCTTCGGCTTCCGAAGATGGAACCGTGCCCAGTTCTGCAAAGCGGGCAACGACGTTCGGGTCCTTCAGGGCGACCTGAAGCGCCTTCGACAGGCGTTCGGTGGCTTCAGCAGGCGTGCCCTTCGGTGCGTAGACCCCGTGCCAGATGCCGACCTGGAAGTCAGCCAGGCCGCCTTCGACCGCTGTCGGGACGTCCGGCAGGACCGGCAGACGGGCCGGAGAAGTCACGGCGTAGGCCTTGATCGTGCCGCCGAGGATCTGTTTGGTGGTGTTGGTCGTCTGGTCGCACATGATGTCGACCTGGCCACCGAGCAGATCGGTCATCGCCGGGCCGGTGCCCTTGTAAGGTACTGTGACGAGCGGCGTTTCGATGGCGCTCATGAACATCATCCCGCACAGATGCGAGGCAGCGCCGATGCCGGCATTAGCGACCGTGACTGTATCCTTGTTGGCCTTCACATAGTCGATGAGGCCCTTGAGGTCCTTCGGCTCGAAATCCTTGCGGGCAACGATCGTCATCGGCACGTCGGTGACAAGGCCGACATATTCGAAGGCGTTCAGCGTGTCATAGGCAAGCTTGCGGTAGAGCGTGGCGCTGGTGGCCATGCCGATATGATGGAGCAGGACCGTGTAGCCATCCGGATCGGCCTGTGCGACGCGGCCTGCACCGAGCGAACCGCCGGCGCCGCCGACGTTTTCAACGACGATCTGCTGGCCGAGATCCTTCGACATGGATTCGGCAACCAGGCGTGCGACGGTATCGGTCGGGCCACCGGCCGAGAAGGGAACGACCATGGTGATGGTACGGTCCGGATAGGACTGCGCGCGTGCGGAAATGGAAATGAGCGAAACGGCAGCAAGAGCCGTCATGCCAAAAATGGCTGTCAGGGTTTTCATCGAAGTCCTCCCGGATGAAATATGTTGCCAGCCGGCGAAGTTCCTCCCGCGCCGATTCTGGATGCCCTATTTGTGAAGGTGGACGGCCATGCAGCAACTGTTCCGCAACGGCTTCCGGCGGTTTTTTGCAAACGGTGCAGCGCAGCATGGGTAAGTTTGGGGACATACGCCGGAAACAACGGGTGGATTTCCACCCATTGTTCGGTCAGAGGGCGTAGTCGTCGTCCTCGATAGACAGCTTTTTATCGAGCCCGTATTTCTGCATTTTCTCGTAAAGCGTCTTTCGCGATATGCCCAGCAATTCGTAGACGGGCCGCAGTGCGCCGCCATGGGCGTTGAGCGCGCTGGCGATAATCCCGCGTTCATAATCGGCAACCTTGTCTGCCAGCCGTTGCTTTCCGGGATGTGCTTGCCCTTCATCCGGCTTCAGGTCGAGCCCAAGGACGAGACGGTCGGCGGCATTGCGCAGCTCGCGGACATTTCCAGGCCAGGAGCGTTCGGCAATCTCTGTAATCAGGCTCGGCGGCACATCGATATCGCTGCGCACATAGCGGGCGGCAGCCTCCCGGACCAGCTGCAGGAACAGGAGCGGGATATCCGCCTTGCGCTGTGCCAGCGAGGGCACATGCAGCGTCGCGACATTCAGCCGGTAGAGAAGATCGGCGCGAAAACGCCCTGCTGCCACTTCCGCCTCCAGATTGACCTTGCTGGTGGCAACGAAGCGCACGTCGAGCGGTACGATCTCGTTGGAGCCGAGCCGGGTAATCACCCGTTCCTGCAGGACCCTGAGAAACTTGGCTTGCAGGTCGAAGGGCAGGGAACCGATCTCGTCCAGCAGGATGGTGCCGCCGCGGGCGTGTTCGAATTTGCCGTAGCGTGGCCTGATCGCGCCCGGAAAGGCACCGGCTTCATGGCCGAACAACTCGCTCTCGATCAGGTTTTCCGGTAGGGCGGCGCAGTTGATAGCGATCAGCGGCCGGTCGGCGCGGGCGCTGATGTCGTGAAGCGCCCGGGCAACGACCTCCTTGCCGGCGCCGGTTTCGCCGATAATCAGCGTATCGGCGTCGGTGGCGCCAATGGCGCGAAGCCGGTAGCGCAGATCGACCATTGCCTGTGTGCGGCCGGGCAGGCGTGCCTCGATATCATCCCGTTTGCCGGCAACGGCGCGAAGGCGGCGGTTTTCCAGCACCAGATTGCGCCGGTCGAGCGCACGGCGGGCGATGGCCGCCAGATGCTGGGCGGTAAACGGTTTTTCGAGGAAGTCGTAGACACCTTCGCGCATTGCCTTGACGGCCAGTTGCACGTCGCCGTGGCCGGTGACGAGGATGACCGGGATTTCGGCATCAACCTCGCGGATGCGCTGCAGAAGCGTCATGCCGTCCATGCCGGGCATGCGGATATCGCTGACGACGACGCCGGAAAAGCTGTAGCCGGTCAGTTCCAGCACATCTTCGGCGCTGGAGAACGTATCGACATCCAGACCGAACAGGCCGAGTGCCTGCGCAGTGGAGTGGCGCATTTCCTCTTCGTCATCGACCAGCAGCACACGCGCATCGCTCATTCGGCAGCCTCCCGGGCGGCGGTCGCGGCCTCTAGCTCGATGCGGAACACGGCGCCGCCCTCAGGATGATTGGAGACGGAGAGGCTGCCGCCAAAATCCTTGACGATGTTGTAGGAGATCGAGAGACCGAGACCCAGCCCCTTGCCGACGCCCTTGGTTGTGTAGAAAGGATCGAAGATACGCTCGGCGATTGCCGCAGGCACCCCGGGGCCATGGTCCCTGATCGTCAGGATCACCGTGTCGCCCTGGCGGGCCGCCAGGACATGGATACGCCGGTCGTCCAGACCTTCGACCGCATCGGCCGCATTGGTGATGATGTTGACGAGGACCTGTTGCAGCCGGACGAAACCTGCATGCACCATGGCGGCATCTTCGCCGAGTTCGACCAGCAGGTCTGCATCTGCGGTCTTCAGGCGGGCAGAAACGATTTCCAGCGTATCGTCGATGACGGCATCAAGGGCGACGGATCCGAGCTTCTCGTTCGGCTTGCGGGCAAAGTTGCGCAGGTGGCGGCTGATCGAGGCCATGCGGTCGACCAGTCCGGAAATACGCCTGATATTGTCGCGGGCCTCCGGCACACGTTCCAGGTCGATCAGCATTGCGGCGCTGTCGGCATAGGTCTTGGCGGCGGCCAGCGGCTGGTTGAGTTCGTGGGAGAGGGCGGCGGACATCTGGCCCAATCCGGCAAGCTTGCCGGCCTGGATCAGGTCGGCCTGCGTCTTGCGCAATTCCCGTTCGGTCAGCCGCCGTTCGGTGATCTCTTCCTCGATGCGCTGGTTGACGAGGGCCAGATCGGCGGTGCGTTCCTCGACCCGGTGCTCCAGTTCGTTGCGCGCTTCCGTCTGCATCCGCATGCGCTCCGCCAGACGGGCGCGGCGTTGCAGGATGATGGCGAGTGCAAGGCCGGTCAGGCAGAGGAAAAGTACGATGGCGACGATGGTCGTACGCGCCTGGGCGCGGATGGAGGCTGTGTCCATCAGCACATTCACGGTCCAGTCGGCCTCGGGCATATAATGTGACAGGACCAGATATTCCCGACGGTCTGCTGTGGTCATCGTCATCAGCTCATGATCATCGAGCGTGCTGCGGGTGATCGGCAACGGCTTGAGTTCCGCCTCGGCGTAGCGCCGCGACGCCTGCGTCCGCTGGAGACGGGCGCTGTTGAGCGGCAGGATGCTGGAATAGAGCCATTCCGGACTGCCGGTCATGAAGACAATGCCTTCAGGGTCCGAGACGAAGATCTTGTACTCGCCGCCGCGCCAGGATGTTTCGATCGAATCGATATCCACCTTGAAGACGATGACGCCGCTGATCTGGCCTTTGACGCGGATGGGCGAGGCAAAATAATAGCCGCGCTTGAACGAGGTTGTGCCGAGCGCGTAAAACCGTGATTGTTTGCCGTTGGCGGCGTCCTGGAAATAGGGGCGGTAGCTGAAGTTCTGACCGACAAAGCTTGTCTTCAGATCGTAGTTGCTGGCGGCAATGGTGTTTCCGTCAAGAGTTATGACGTAGACATCGGACGATTCCAGCAGGTTGTTGATGTCCTTGAGGTAGACATTCACTGCGTCGCGCAGGCCCTTGTTATCCGGGTGGGTGACCAGTTCCTCGATATCGTCGTGATCGGCGATCAGGGCCGGCAAGGGTTCATAGCGGCTGAGATGGCCGCTCAGCGCCGAGACCGCCAGGCGCAAGGCTGAATTGGCCTGCAGTGATGCCTCGTCCATATAGCTGCGGGTTGCCCATGCTCCGCCTTGAAAAATCACGGCAAAAAGCAGAAGCGGCGCAAGGCACAGGACAACAGCTAAGCGAACTTTCACGGATTAAAGGCTCCTCCCTCGTTTCCGGCCAGCGGCTATGCGCCACTGGCAGCGAGTTTAGAGGCCTGCGCCTAAGTTTCCAAGGGCCGTTATCAGCCGCTTTGCGCTTACCGCTGCTCCAGTGCGATGACCGTACCGTCGGAAAAAGCCAGATCCTGCTGCAGACTGGCCGGCAGGTGGGAAAGTTCGCGCCGGGTTGCCCTGCGTGTCTCCGCGACCTTGTGGGCGTGGTAACCTTCGCTCAATTGCTGGACAAGCGGCGCAAACATCTGGCGCATGGAGAATGTGAAGCCGCCGGCGTGCAGCCGGACAGAGTTCGTGTCAACCGGTACCGTGTCGTGTTGCAGGGACATGGGAAGCTCCTTTCATCACGTCTTCGATGTTTGCAACTTGACTATCGCGCCCCTTTGAGGTTCAATCAAACGCAATGAAGTGATGTTGTCATTCAAAAAATCTGATCCGAAAGGTTCCGCCATGAACATGATGCTGCGTCATGTCCTTCCGCTTCTCGAACTGGACATCCTGAAAACCTTCGTCGCTATCGCCGAGACCGGAAACTTTACGACGGCCGCCGAAACGGTCTACCGGACGCCATCGGCCGTCTCGATGCAGATCAAGAAGCTGGAGGAGATGCTCGGTTGCGTTCTCTTCCTGCGCGATGCGCGCTCGGTCTCGCTGACGCCGAAGGGTGAGGTGCTGCTCGGGTTTGCGCGCCGCATGCTGGCGCTCAACAACGAGGCGGTATCGCGTTTTCTTCTGCCTGACATGAACGGCGTCGTGCGGGTCGGCGCGCCGGAAGATATCGGCGAGCGCATCCTGCCGGAAGTATTGAAGCGGTTTTCGGAATCCTATCCGAACGTCACGGTCGACGTCACCATCGGCACCAGCACCGTCATGCGCAAGCGGGTCGATGAACACCGGATGGACATCGCCATCTTCAACAGCATGGCCGGTGAAAACACCGGCGGCGGCGAAATCCTCGTTTCCGAAAGGCTTGTCTGGGCTGGGACGAAATGCGGAACGGCTCACGCGCGTGAACCGCTGCCAATCTCGATGTGGGAAGATGGGTGCGTCTGGCGCGCCGACGCAGTGGAGAAGCTGACACAGTCCGGCCGCAAGTTTCGCGTGGCATTTTTGAGCGCCCATACGACTGGACAGCGCGCCGCGATCCAGGCCGACCTGGCGATTGCGCCTTTGCCGCGCTACCTTGTTCATGGCGATCTGGTGGCGCTTGGTGAAGCCGAAGGCCTGCCGGAGCTTGGTCATTACAATATCGGCCTGCAGGTGGTCGACAACGCCTCGCCACCGGTTCTGGCCGTGGCCGAGCATGTGCGGACCGCTTTCGTTGGATTGCAATAAACGATAGGCAGGGGCGGCGCTTATACGTCGCCCCTTTTCAGCCAGCGCTGAACGCGGATTTCGTCTTCGTCCATCCAGCGCGTCAGCGTTTCGCTGCGGCTTGCGCGCATCTTTGCAAGCTCAGCCAGTGCGCCACTCTTGAAATCGTCAAAAACCTTCGGATGGATATAGGACGAGCGGCAGACGGCGCGGGTATTGACGAGCCGTGCTGCGACCATATCGACCACATCATTGATCTGGCGTTTGATTTGCCTCTGGCTGGGGCCCGGCTCGATCACGCAGAGAGCGGTTGCTGCCATGCGGGTCGCGCCCCAGGTGCGGAATTGCCGTGAAGAGAAGTCGGCGCCAGAGGCGTCGCGGATATAGGCATTGACGTCCTGTGAGCGGATCGCATGCCGTTCGCCATCCTCGTCAAGATACTGAAACAAATGCTGCCCGGGCAGTTCCTGCAGCATGCGGATCGACTTTGTGATGCGGCGATCGCTGTGGCTGAGCCGCCATTCCTTGCCGGATTTGCCCTTGAAGTTGAAATGGACGCTGGAGCCTTCGATCTTCACATGGCGATTGCGTAGTGTCGTCAGGCCATAGGAGCCGTTCTCCTCGGCATAGGTGGCATTGCCGACGCGGATATAGAGATTGTCGAGCAACCAGACGATTGTCGCCAGCGCCTTGTCCAAACCGGGTTTACGCAGACGCAGATCACGATCGACCTTTTCGCGGATTTTTGGCAGCCGCGCGGCAAATTCCGGCAATTGCGCGAACTTGGTCTTGCCGCGTTCGGCCGACCATTCCGGATGATAACGATATTGTTTTCGCCCGCGTGCATCCCGGCCGGTCGCCTGCAGATGCGAATGCGGATCGGCCGAGATCAGCACGTCGGTATAGGCGGGGGGAATGGCAAGCGCTGCGATCCGGTCCAGTTCGTTGCGGTCCTCGATGCGTCTGCCGGTGGAATCATAATAGAGAAAGGCGCGTTTGCCCGGCTTGCGGATAATGCCGCCGTCCAGATTGGACAGGTAGACGAGTTCCGGCGGCTTTGCGGCCTCCGCCTCGTCGTTTTTTCGGGTGCGAGAGAATGTCTGATCCACAGTGACGCAAAAACGCCACCGTGGTCATTTGGTTCCAGCGACGGTGAGCAAATTCGAGGCTGCTATTCGCGGCTTCGGCGCCTGCGCCTGCCACCGCCGTCTCCGCCATCATCGGCAAGGACCTTGCGCTCGGGCAGTGTCACCACTTGGGAGAGCTTCGGGAACGTATCGACCTTGTTTGGAAGTGCCATCGCGTAGACGAAATGCTCCTGAAACTTTGATTCAAGTGCCGTCTCTATCTTCTCGATTTTGCTGACGGTTTGCTCGATCTCGCGGCGGTGATCGCGGTTGAGCAGCGCCATCAACGCGCCGGTGCCGGCAGCGTTGCCGACGGCCTTGACCTCGGAGAGATCACAGTCAGGAATGAGGCCGAGGACCATGGCGTATTTCGGATCGATGAAGGAGCCGAACGCACCGGCAAAGCGGATCGTATCGACATGCTCGATCTCGAGCTTTTCCATCAGAAGCTTGATGCCGGCATAAAGCGCCGCTTTTGCAAGCTGGATGGCGCGGACATCGTTCTGGGTCACCGTGATGCGTTGCTCGCCATCGTGCAGCAGATAGGAGAAGGTACGGCCGTTCTGCAGGATGCGCGGGCTTTTTTCTGCCATGCCGCCATCGACGACACCGTCTTCGGAAATGATGCCGCAGAGATACATTTCCGCGACCACCTCGATAATCGCCGAGCCGCAGATGCCGGTCACGCCGACGGCCGTGGCTTCCTCGGCAAAACCCTCTTCATCCGACCATTTGTCGACGCCGATGACGCGGAATTTCGGCTCCAGCGTTTCCGGATCGATGCGGACGCGCTCGATGGCGCCCGGTGCTGCCCGCTGGCCGGAAGAGATCTCGGCACCCTCGAAGGCCGGGCCGGTCGGCGAGGAGGCTGCGACGACGCGGTCCTTGTTGCCCAGCACGATTTCGGCGTTGGTGCCGACATCGACCAGAAGCATCATGCGGTCTTGGCGATAGGGACCTTCTGCAAGTGTTGCGCCGGCAGCATCGGCGCCGACGTGACCGGCGATACATGGCAGCATATAGACCCGGGCGCCGCGGTTGACGTCGATATCGATCTCATGTGCCCAGTATTGCAGGGCGCCGGAGATGGCGAGTGCGAACGGCGCCTGGCCAAGTTCGGTCGGGTCTATGCCTAGGAACAGGTGGTGCATGATCGGATTGGCGACAAAGACCATGTCGAGAATGTCGTGGCGATCGACTTCGCCCTCGGCGCAAACCTTGCCGATCAGCATGTTGATGGCTTCGCGCACCGCCTTGGTCATGGCCTCGCGGCCATCCGGGTTCATCATCACGTAGGAGACGCGGCTCATCAGGTCTTCACCGAAGCGGATTTGCGGGTTCGACGTGCCGGAGGAGGCGACGATGCGGCCGGAGAGCAGAGAAACCAGATGCATGGCAATGGTGGTCGAGCCGATATCGCAGGCGACACCATAAGCTTCGTTCTTGAGGCCCGGCCACAGGCCGACGATGAAGGGGCGGGAACTGTCCATGTCGCGGTGGATGGCGGCGGTGACACCCCAATTGCCCTTGCGCAGGATGCCCTGGATTTGCGGGATCAGGTGCGGCGCGATCAGCAGGTCCTTCCAGCCCCAATCCTTTTCCAGCATCACCTTCAGCCGGTCGAGATCGCCGAGCGGCTTGTGCATGTCGGGCTCATCGACCTCGACATAGCAGAGTTGGACTGCGGCATTGCGTTCGATCACACGGTCGGTTGCGGCCTTGCGCACCACCTGCGCGTTGATGACGGTATCCTGCGGCACATCGATGACGAGGTCACCGAGGATCTGCGACGAGCAGGACAAGCGGCGGCCGTCCGGCAGGCCGCGAATGCTTTCGTAGCGCTCTTCCTTCGGTCCCTTGACCGAGATGTGGTCGAGCGAGGAGACGATCTTGTGCTTGGCGAAATTGCCTTCCTGCACCGAGACCTGACAGCGTCCGCAGGTCGCCCGGCCGCCGCAGACGCTCTCCACGTAGACACCGAGCGAACGGGCCGCATCCAGCACGGGCGTGCCGACGGGGAAACGGCCGCGTTTGCCGGATGGCATGAACAGGACGAGGGGATCGCTTTTGTTTTCCTGGGCGGACACGGTCAGTACATTCCTATTTGTTTCTTGGCCTTTTCGCTTCGGCCTATTCAATCAGCCGCCGTGCATTGGCGCGGACACGGCTGCCGTAAGGTTTCAATGCCGCGACAGCGACCCGGTCGGATGCACCGGCAAGGCCAGCGCAGGTTCCGGTCGCCAGCGCCGAGACGGCAATCATGCCTTCCTTCATCATCGCGGCGTTGACGGCCATGACGCTTTCGGTAGCCGCCGAGAGTTTTTCAGTGATCATCCGGCTGACCTCAGCTGCGCCACCCTGCGATCCACCGGACAGCGCGATATCCTGCATCCGCGAGGATATGACCATCGGGGCCTGAAACCAGAGGCTTGCGACCTCATCGAGCAGATAGGCACTGAAAAACATCACGTCTCTTTTCTGGCGGTTATTCCGCCCTTGCACCGGCACGTCCGGCGCGGCCACCGCGGCGGCCACCGCCGGCACCGGCCGGGGATGCTGCGGCGGCAACGGCGCCGCCTTCAGCCGGCTTGTGATCACGATAGGTCATGATCCAGTTGCCGCAGTTCGGGTCGGTGCCGTTCAGGACATTGGCAGCGCGAACGGCTTCCATTTCCTGCGGACGGCACGGGTTCATGATCGCCGACGTCATGCCCGCTCCGATGACCATGGGGATGAAGCCGGCATTGATGCCATGGCGATGCGGCAGGCCGAACGAGATGTTCGACAGGCCGCAGGTGGTGTTGACCTTCAATTCGTTGCGCAAACGGTGCAGCAGCGCGAAGACCTGGCGGCCCGCATCGCCGAGAGCACCGATCGGCATGACCAGCGGATCGACCACGATATCGTGCGGCTTGATACCATAGTCCATGGCGCGTTCGACAATTTTCTTCGCAACTGCGAAACGAACGTCCGGATCCATCGAAATACCGGTTTCATCATTCGAGATGGCCACTACCGGAACGTCGTATTTCTTGCAGAGCGGCAGGATGGCTTCGAGCTTTTCTTCTTCGCCGGTGACGGAATTGACCAGAGGCCGGCCCTTGGCAACCTTCAGGGCAGCTTCGATTGCCGCGGTGACCGAACTGTCGATCGACAGCGGTACATCGACCAGCCCCTGGACGATCTCGAGCGTCTGAACGAGCAAGGCCGGTTCCGTCTCGTTCGGGTTGACCGAGGTGACGCCGGCATTGACGTCCAGCATGGTGGCACCCGCAGCCACCTGTTCCAGCGCATCCTTGATGACGGTATCGAAATTGCCGACGATCATTTCCGCGGCCAGCTTCTTGCGGCCGGTCGGGTTGATGCGTTCACCGATGACGCAGAAGGGCTGGTCGAAGCCGATGATGATTTCGCGGGTGGCGGAGGCAACGATGGTGCGGGTCATGTCTGATCCTTAAGGTCGGTCAGCGCTGTCTGATCGGCGCCGGGATGGTTTGTCAAAAACGTGGCCGGTAGCGGTCACGCCATAGCTGCCTGTTGTTCAATGTTGCCGGTGCGCTGCGACGTCGGCCATTTCCTCTTGGTTTTCCTGCTTGCCGTCGCGGATCGCATCGAGCCTTTCGGCGACGCGGCTGTCACCGGGATTGGCTTCGCGTGTCCACGGTGTGCGGCCCTTGAGGACACCGGATTCGTGGACGATCTCGGCGACATATTCTTCCTGCCGATAGGCCATGACGTGAACGCCCGACACGCCCTTGATCTCCTTCACCTCGTTGATGATGTCGATGCAGAGCTGCTTGCCTTCCTTCTTCTGGTCCTGCGCGCCTTCCAGCCGCTTGATGATCGCATCGGGGATATGAATGCCCGGCACGTTGTTGCGGATCCAGTTGGCGGTCTTTGCCGAAGCCAGCGGCCCGACGCCGACGAGAATGAAACATTTTTCGTCAAACCCGAGATCGCGCACCTTGCTCATGTAATCGCGGAACATCGGCACATCGAAACAATACTGGCTCTGGACGAACTGGGCGCCGGCCTCGATCTTCTTGCCAAGCCGGTAGGGACGGAAATCGTAGGGTGGTGCAAAGGGATTGATCGCCGCGCCGAGAAAGACCTGCGGTGGCGTCGTCAGCTTGCGGCCGGAGAGAAACTTCGAATTGTCACGCATGACGCGCACCGTTTCCAGCAGCGACATGCAATCGAGGTCGAAGACCGGTTTTGCGCCTGGCTGGTCGCCCGCCTGGACGCCGTCGCCCGTCAGGCACATGATGTTGGCAACGCCCATCGCAGCGGCCCCCAGCACGTCGCCCTGGATGGCGATGCGGTTCTTGTCGCGGCAGGCGATCTGCATGATCGGCGCATAGCCCATGCGGGTCAGAAGCGCGCAGATGCCGACCGACGACATGTGGCAGTTGGCACCGGACGCATCGACGGCGTTGATGCCATCGACCCAGCCTTCGAAGATCGCGGCGCGCTCATAGACGTCTTCCGGATTGGCGCTGTCGGGCGGGTTGAGTTCGGCGGTGACGGCGAATTCGCCGCGGCGCAGAACGCGCTCCAGGCGGCCGCGCGAGGAATGGCCGGGCAGGGGATCGAGGGGGAGGTGGCGACCGAGCGGATTTTCGTCGATATGGGCCATGGCTCAGGCGTCTTTCGTGGCGGCAGCAGTTTCGCGGGCTTCGGCAGCCTGCGCGGTGACGCGCAGCCAGGACGAGGTTTCGCGCAGCGACTGATTGACGGGTTTCTGCACGTTCAGGATCGCATCCCCCTTGACCATGTTGCGCGAGCCTTCCCACGCCTTGACCCAGACACAGGGCATGTCGGGCTCGACTTCACAATTGCCGTTGGCGCGGACGCCGCCGCAGGGGCCGTTGCGCAGCTGCTTGGGGCAGTTCATCGGGCAGGACATGCCGGTCGATGACAGAGCGCACTGGCCGCACATGCGACAGTCGAACAAAAGGCCTTTGACATTGCGCTCGATGAAGGTGATGGGCGTTTCAACACGGTTGTAGCCGATTGCCTTCCACAGCGGATGAAGCAGCAGGAAGACATCGGCGAAGCGGTGGTAGAACCATTCGAGGAACCGCGAATGGCGAACGGCCCAAAGACGGATCGTGTAGCTGCGGCGCGAACGGCGATTGGGCGAAACGCCTGACGGTGTATAGGCGCCGGTGGCGGCCTTCTTGGCAGGAGCGGCATTGCCCGGTTTTGCGTCAGCCATTGTCTTTGCCGCCGGATTTGACCAGGGCGACCAGCCGCTCCTTGTCGTAGGTTGCTTCCAGTTCCGCTGCAGCCTTGTCGGCCTCTGCCTCGAGATCGTCGGAGACGGGCACCGGGTCGGCCTTGCGCCATTCCGCCAGATAGTCGCCGCTATCGGCGGCCCCGGTGCGCATGGCGCACATGTCGATTGCCTCGGTAAAGCGCAGGGTCAGCTCGCGCTTGGCGGTCTTGCGGCCCTGCTTGATGATGACCTGCGCCGGAATATCGCGCCAGTAAACGATAATGCGATCTGCCATATGCCCGAATTCTCCTCTTACCCGACAATGCGCATCTTGGCGTGTCTGGGCTCACCTTGACACGACGCGCGTCATGCTCAAAAGCGACTTGTCCCCAGTGTCGGCGATATAACTACCAGATGCCGCGGTAGAAGCCATTCCAGAGCCATGTCCAGATCGGTGGATGGTACCACTGGCGCGAATTGCCGTTTGACGGCAGGGGCTTGAGATTGCCGGACAAGGCATCCTCGACAGCGCGGATCGCGATACCGGTGGAAGCCGCCGTCTGCAGCAGCGGATAGGTGTGCATCGTGTCGCTTTTCGACGGCGCCATGCGCGACTGATAGAGAATGTCACCGGTATCGACCCCGGGGTCGACCAGGTGCACCGTGGCGCCGAAATTCGCCTCGTCGTTTTCGACCCGCGCCCAATATCCGCCCATCAGGCCGCGATACTGCGGATTGATGCCGGCGTGAAAATTGATGACCGGGCATGGCATGGCCGCCAGTGTCGATTTGGACAGCATGCGGCAGCTGACAAGGAAGACGACAGCCGGGTTCAAGATGCGAATCTGCTCGATTGCTTCCGGCGTATTGATGGAATGTACGGCGTCCGCAGGAATCGCAGAATTGTCGCGATCGTCAGCATCGTATTGGCGCAGGATCTCCGCCGTGCGTTTTTCCGTAAACCGTTTGCCGAATTTCGAGGCCACCATCGTTGCGAACTGGCCGGCCGCGGTCATCAGCCCCAGCTTGCGGATACGACGCTTGAGGAAGACGGTTTTTGATTCCGGCTGTTCGAGCAGCACCGTGATGCTGCCAAACCGGCTTTCAAGCGCATTGATCAGGATCTGCGGATTACGCCCGCCAGCAGTGACGATGACGATGTGTTGGTTGGCTGCGGAGGTCATGCTGGCGGTCACTGTCCGTTCTAGATGATGAAGGCCAGGACGGCACCGGCGGCAAGGACGACGCTTGCGGCAACGGCAAGAGAGACGATGCCGATCAGGGCGCCAGCAATAAGACCAAGACCATCCCGTTCCATATGGGCAAAGCCGATGACCGCAAGCGCGAAGGCAGGCAGCCAGTTGCCGAAGGGAATGGGCAGGAAGATCACCACCGCCAGAATGAGTGCCAGAAGGCCGATCAGCCGTTCGGCAAACCGGGTGCCGAGAAACCAGCCGCGCGGTTTGATCAGGGTTTCGGCGCGCTGCAGCCAGGGAGAGATGCGGTTGACGAAAACGAAGAACATGGCGTTGTCGAAGGCATAGTCACCCATGCGCTTGGGCAGCCAGATGCGCGGACGGCGGGAAGCAAACATCTGCCAGGCGATGAAAATCAGCGGCAGGCCGAGGATAAATGTTGCGCCGGGTGGCAGCGGAATGAGGTTCGGAAGGGCAAAGACGACGAGGAAGGCACCGAAGGAGCGGTCTTCCATGGCAACGGCAAGTTCGCGCAGGGTGATTTTCGGTCCGGCATTGAGCGAGAGATTGCGCAGGAGCTGGGACAGCTGCTGCGGATGATGGCTGTGTGCCACCGCTCTCGACGATAGGTCTGTTGCGAAAATGTCCGTCATCCCCGTCACCTTTTTTGTGGTTGTTCGGGCGATTTTGGCGGGCGGCAGTTACGATGAACTTAAATCAAATGCCGGGCTTGATGCAAAATTGGGAGCAAGGCTAACAGATGGTTTCCGGGCTATCAGGCGTGCAGAAGTGCCGGGGTCAGGTCGCCATAACCGGTAAAGCGGTACTCGTAGGCCAGCCCCAGCGTTTCGGCGGCTTTGCGCGCCTTTTCCTGCAGCTTGTCGTCCTCCACCTGCGAGAGATAGACGAGTTTCTTGTAATGGCCGAAATACATGTCGCGCAATTCCGGGTGACGGTCGAGGCCAAGCGGCTCGACAACGAAAGCCTCGAACTGGCGGGCGAGGAAATCGGTGAGGAAAAATGACGTGAAATCGTCGTCCCACCCGGCCTCGAAGGCGGCATTGCCGGCAAAGAAGGAAAAACAGTGGGGTCCGGCGATGCGCTCCACCTGTTCCTCCTCGCAAAGCTTGTCGAGAAGGCCACCAGTGCCGCAATCGGCATAGGCTACGAAGATGCGTTCAAAGCCCTCGGCACGGGCCTTGTCGATGGCAGTCTTGATGCCGGGGGTGATCTTGCCGGGGGTATTGTGCCAGATGGCGGGAAGACAGGCGAGATCGACATGATCGAGCTTGTTGGCCTCACAGACGGCAAGGATTTCACGGGCGATCGCGCCGCATGCAATGACGTGAACTTTTTCCGCTTTCGCGCGTTCCATAGCCGAAGATCTTTCTTCCACGTCAATTGAACCTGTCAGCCATCATAAGGAACCCGCGTCATGACAGCAAAGACAATCGCCACCATTGGCCTCGTCCTGTTTTCCATCACGACGCTTGCGTCGTGCGGCAACACGATCCGCGGCATGGGCCGGGATACCGCCAACGCGGTTGACGCAACCCAGGACGCCGGCCGTAGCGTAGAGCATGCTGCGAAGTAAGCTGGGTCTTTAAGATAAGAAAACCGGCCACGCTTTTCATCCGCGTGGCCGGTTTTTGCATGCTCAAATTCGCTTGATCAGGCGCCGGACAGCTGGTTGTGCTTGCGCTTCATGAAGTCCTTGGCCGTTTCCACGGCAACCGCCGCGTCGCGGCAATAGGCATCGGCGCCAACGGCCTTGCCGAATTCCTCGTTGAGCGGCGCGCCGCCGACGAGAACGACGTAGTCGTCGCGCATGCCTTTTTCCTTCATCGTGTCGATCACGACCTTCATATAGGGCATTGTCGTCGTCAAAAGCGCCGACATGCCGAGGATATCAGGCTTTTCGCGCTCGATGGCGTCGAGATAGTTCTCGACCGGGTTGTTGATGCCGAGATCGACGACGTCGAAGCCCGCACCTTCCATCATCATGCCGACGAGGTTCTTGCCGATGTCGTGGATATCGCCCTTGACGGTGCCGATGACCACTTTGCCCTGCTTCGGCGCGCCGGTGGCGGCGAGCAGCGGCCGCAGGATGAACATGCCGGCCTTCATGGCATTGGCGGAAAGAAGCACTTCTGGCACGAACAGGATGCCGTCGCGGAAGTCGATGCCGACGATGCGCATGCCTTCGACCAGCGCCTGGGTCAGGACGTCATAGGGAGCCCAGCCGCGCTTCAGGAGGATGTTGGTACCATCCTCGATCTCTTCCTTCAGGCCGTCGTAGAGATCGTCGTGCATCTGCTGCACGAGTTCGTCGTCGGAAAGATCCTCGAGAATGATTTCGTCGTCTGCCATGATGGTTTTCCTCGGTTCCTGGCGCTGTCAGGCTCAAACCTCCCCGACGCAGGCACTATACTTAGCTTTGTTGTTTCCAAAAGCTCTTTTCGAAAGCGACGTCGCATGCGATGAAAAACGACGGCCCGCGATAGTCCGCCGACCCTATCCGGCTGCGCTTAACAAAAACAGTGTATTGGCTACTTCCATCACCGGAAAATATGATATTCGCAATCTCCGCAGGCCGGCGTGTTCGAGTTGCGCCATCCGTTGGCGCATTGAGAACCGTTCGGATGCTGAGGCTTGCTAGCATAGGCTCGACAAGTGCGCAGACGAGGCGCGGGAGAGGATCAAAGACATGGCTGATGTAACCGAGCAAACCGAAGAAACCGGCGGCCGCCGCTCGCGCGGCGAGGGCCGGGGTGCCGCCGCCCGCCGTGCCTCGCGTACCGGCGGCGGTGCGCCGCCATCGCTTCCGTATATTACCCGCAAGATTCGCGAGTACGAAGTGCTCGACGAGGAAGGCCTGGCGTTGATCGAGGCCAATGCCGACCTGATCCTTGAGGAAATCGGCATCGAATTCCGCGACGACGAAGAGGCGCTGGCGCTTTGGAGAGAGGCGGGAGCCGATGTTCGCGGACAGCGCGTGCATTTCCCCAAAGGTCTGTGCCGCGAACTCCTGAAAACCGCGCCGTCCAACTTCACCTGGCATGCCCGCAATCCCGAACGCAACGTTCACATCGGCGGCAAGGCGACAGTGTTTGCGCCGGTTTATGGACCTCCCTTCGTGCGCGATCTCGAAGGCGAGCGCCGCTATGCGACGATCGAGGATTTCCGTAATTTCGTAAAACTTGCCTATATGGCGCCGTCGATGCATTCGTCGGGCGGTACCGTCTGCGAGCCGGTTGATGTACCGGTCAACAAGCGCCATCTCGATATGGTCTACAGCCATATCAAATATTCCGACAAGCCGTTCATGGGCTCGGTAACGGCGCCGGAACGGGCCGAAGACACAATTGCCATGGCAAAGCTGGTGTTCGGCGATGATTTCGTCGAAAACAACTGCGTGACGCTGAACTTGATCAACGCCAACTCGCCGATGGTGTTCGACGAGACCATGGTCGGTGCTCTTAAGGTTTACGCCCGGCACAATCAGGCCTGTGTCATCTCGCCGTTCATTCTGTCGGGCGCCATGAGCCCAGTGACGGTCGCCGGAACCTTGACGCAGATTCTCGCCGAAGTGCTGGCCGGTGCCGCATTCACTCAGCTGATCCGCAAGGGCGCCCCGGTGCTGTTCGGCACGTTTGCGGCGTCGATCTCGATGCAATCGGGTGCGCCGACCTTCGGTACGCCGGAACCGTCGCTGGTGTCCTACGGTGCGGCACAGCTCGCCCGCCGTCTCGGCTTGCCGTTCCGCACAGGCGGATCGCTCTGTGGATCGAAGGTTCCCGATGCCCAGGCAGCTCACGAATCGGCCAATACGCTGAACATGACGCTACTTGCCGGCACCAACTTCGTTCTGCACGCGGCCGGATGGCTCGAAGGCGGTCTCGTATCGTCCTATGAAAAGTTCATGATCGACCAGGACCAGCTCGGTATGATGCAGAAGATGGCCGAGGGTGTGGACCTTTCGGAAAACGCGCAGGCGCTCGATGCGATCCGCGAAGTCGGTCCGGGCAGCCATTATCTCGGTTGCGCCCATACGCAGGCCAATTTCCAGACGGCGTTCTACCGCTCGGCGCTGGCCGACAACAACTCCTTCGAACAGTGGGAAATCGAGGGTGAAAAGCGTGTCGAGCAGCGTGCCAATGCGCTCGCCCGCAGCTGGCTGGAACATTACGAACGGCCGCCGCTCGACGCCGCGATCGACGCAGCTCTTCTCGACTTCATCGCCAAGAAGAAGGATTCGATGCCTGACGCCTTCACTTGAAGAGAGCCCGAACAAGCCAGGGAGAGAGGCGGAGCGGCGCAGGTAGCAGATTTCATCCAGAATGAGGTCTGGCGCCCACATTACGACAGGCAGGGGCCGAAACCGAAATGACCGGTCCCGTGACATCGAACGATGTTTTGAGAAAACTCCGTGCAGCGCTTGCGCCGCACGGAGTTTTTTTACGCGGTGTCGTCAATTTTTCCGATGGCGAAACGGCACCCTTGTTGATGGACGGACAGGCGGCAAAAAGTGTTGTCCTGCTTGGCAATATTGGCGGCTCTTTATGGCCGGCCTTTCAACGCTGGCGAGACGGCCTGTCTGATCGCGGCGGCGAAAACCCGCTCGATCACTGGTCGAAAGTTGTGATCGAACCGGTGGCACAGGCTTTTGGCGCCAGCGCCTATTTCCCCTCCGATCCGCCCTGGCAGCCGTTCCAGCAATGGGCGATGCGGGCGGAGGGCTTGAAGGCTTCGCCGCTCGGCATTCTCATCCATCCGCGCTACGGGCTTTGGCACGGCTATCGCGGTGCGCTCGGTTTTGCGCAGACGTTGCCTGAGGCCACGAACCAGATCGATCCGCACCCCTGCGATCACTGTCCCGAAAAGCCCTGTCTCTCCATTTGCCCGGCGCAGGCTGTCCTGTCTTCCGGGTTTGAGATAACGCCGTGCCGCTCTCATTTGAAAACAAGGGAAGGGCAGGCAGGCTGCATGACCGGGGGATGTCTTGCCCGCAACGCCTGTCCGGTTGGAGTGGAATATCGCTATCCGGCCGAGCAGCTGTATTTTCATATGGCCGCCCTGAATTTATAAGTTTTCCCGCCTCCATTTTGCTGTTGTCGCGCGACAGGGTCTGGCGCGCATGAAATGAGGGAAACATGTTTCGTTCTTTAAGCATCGGGTTGGCCATGACTGCATCCATTCTCTCTGCTGATGAAGCCGCGGCTGCCTGCCGTACGGTGATGCACCTGACGCAAAGTTATGCGGTCTGTAGTTTTGATCCGACGGTCAGCGATATCCGTATCCTGCATCGCGGCCGCGATGGCAGGCCCTATGGCGGTTTCGAACCCCTCATGCGTGATCTGCGCCAGGAGGGCGAATATCTCGAATTCGCCATGAATGGCGGCATGTACGAACGCGACCTGTCGCCGGTCGGCCTGCTGGTGACCGATAGTGTCGAGCGCAAGGCGATCGACCGGGGGCATAGCTGGGGCAATTTTTACCTGAAGCCCAATGGGGTATTTTTCCTTCAGGGTGGCCGCGCCGGTGTTCTGGAAACCGAGGCCTATGTCGATGCGGCGATCAAGCCGGATTTTGCGACACAATCCGGACCGATGCTGGTCATCGACGGGCAACTGCACCCGGCGTTCCTGCCGCAGAGCGACAGCCTGCAGATCCGCAACGGTGTCGGCATCGATGAGAAAGGCATGGCGGTCTTTGCCGTGGCGCTGGAGCCGGTCCGCTTTCATGATTTCGCGACCGTGTTTCGCGACCAGCTTGGATGTGCCAATGCGCTGTTTCTCGATGGATCGATTTCCAGCCTGTTGGCTCCGTCTCTCCAGCGTTACGACAATACCCATCCGATGGGGCCGATCATCGCCGTGACCCGGAAAATTCCGGGATCGTAAAAATATTTTGGTGCTGGCCCAAGGATCGGGCACGGCCAAACGTCTCAATATCAATTGCAACAAATCCGGGCGGGTGATTTGGACGAGGATCTGATCGAACGGGCACAAAAAGGCGACCGAAATGCCTTCGGCCTGCTCGTCGAACGGCATTATGATTTCGTCCATGCGGTTGCCTGGCGCTGGTCCGGCAATATCGGTGACGCTGAGGATATCGCCCAGACGGTATGCCTGAAGCTCGGTCAGGCGATCCGGGCGTTTCGGGGCGCCAGCCGTTTTCGCACCTGGCTCTATACGTTGACCTTGAACGCCGCGCGCGATCACCAGCGGAGCCAGATGCGCGAACGGCGCAATGCGGCGAACTTTCTCGCCGACCCGACCAGCACCGCGGCCAATGACAACCACGACCAGGCCGAAGCGCTCTGGGATGCCGTGCGGCAACTGCCCGACAAGCAGGGCGATGCCGTTCTGCTTGTCTATGGCGAAGGACTGAGCCACGCGGCCGCCGCCGATGTCATGGGCTGCTCGGAGGCGACCGTCTCCTGGCATGTGCATGAAGCCCGCAAGCGTTTGAAAATCCTGCTCGGCAGGGAGACGATGTGATGAACGACGATCTGAATAGTCTTGGCCAGATGACCCCACCGGTACCGTCGGCGGATGCGCGCGCCCGTGCACTGTCGCTGGCAATGCAAGCCTTCGACGAAAGCGAAAATAATTCGAAAGCCCCCCAAGGAACTGCCGGTGCCCGGCGTCAAAGCTCCATATTCAACAGGCTATGGAGCCCCATCATGAACAGGAAATTTCTCGCAGGTTCGGCGCTCGCCACACTCTTGGTGGTACCCGCTGCCGCTTTTCTCACGCTGGAACTGACGCGGGGTGGTTTGCCTGTGGATACGGTTGAATCGGGTGGCTTGGTGAGGGAAAGGACGGAAGAACAAGGAGACATTAAAGCCCCAGGGCAACTGAAAAGTTCCGCCGAAGTTCACAGACTTCGTGAAGAGGCTGCTAGACAAAGCTCTGCGGATGCTCTTTCCAAGCCGTCACCAAGCCGTAGTGTAACCGCAGAAAGAAAATCATCGTTTTCTGCCGACGAGGTGGCTTCTCTCCTGAACAAGCAGGATAAGCAGGGTGTGGATCAAAAGTCTTCTGGGGCGGCAAGACGCGCCTTAGCAACCCCGTCCGCTGATCGGGCCGAGGATAGTGTCGCTGGCGCTGAAGCCGGGCCGATGTCGCAGGCTCAAGGGCAGGTCATGCCTGCTCCGGTCGTTACGGGTGAGACGCCAGTGGTGGAACTCCATTCGGAGCCGAAGCTTGCGCAACCGGAAGAAAACCGCGACCGGTTCACGTCTGCCGAGATCAACCCGGTCAAATCCGTCGCCACCGATCCGGTTTCGACGTTTTCCGCCGATGTCGATACGGCGTCCTATTCCTTCGTGCGCAAGTCGTTGATGGCTGGACAGATGCCGGACCGCGACAGCGTGCGCGTCGAGGAAATGATCAATTATTTCCCCTATGACTGGCCAGGTCCGGACAGCAAGGACGCGCCGTTCAAGGCAACGGTCACCGTGCTGCCAACCCCGTGGAATGCCAATACTCGGCTGATGCATGTGGGCATTAAGGGGTTTGACGTGGCGCCGGACGTCGCGCCACGGGCCAATCTGGTATTCCTGATTGATGTCTCCGGCTCCATGGACGAGCCGGACAAGCTGCCGCTTTTGAAAAGCGCTTTCCGGCTTCTGGTCGAGAAATTGAAGCCCGACGATACCGTGTCGATCGTCACCTATGCCGGCAATGCCGGTACGGTGCTGGAGCCGACGGCCATCAAGGACAAGGCGAAAATCCTGTCAGCGATCGATACGTTGCAGCCGGGCGGTTCGACGGCGGGTGCGCAGGGGCTGGAGGCCGCCTATGCGCTGGCAGAGCGGGCCTTCGTCAAGGGCGGTGTCAACCGGATCATGCTGGCGACAGATGGCGATTTCAATGTCGGTCCGTCGAGCGACGAAGATCTGAAGGCGACCATCGAGGCCAAGCGCAAGAGCGGCATTTTTCTATCGGTGCTCGGCTTTGGCCGTGGCAACTATAACGATGCACTGATGCAGACGCTGGCGCAGAACGGCAACGGCACAGCTGCCTATATCGACACGCTGGCCGAAGCGCAGAAGTCTCTGGTCGAAGAGGCGGGATCATCGCTGTTTCCGATTGCCAAAGACGTGAAGTTCCAGGTCGAGTTCAATCCGCAACAAATCGCCGAATATCGTCTGATCGGCTACGAGACCCGCGCCCTGAAACGCGAGGATTTCAACAATGACAAGGTGGACGCCGGCGATATCGGCTCCGGCCACCGGGTGACTGCGATCTATGAGATCACACCGAAGGGAAGCCCGGCGGTTCTCAATGATGATCTGCGCTATGGCGCACGCTCAAAGGTGGAGGCTGGTGCCAAGCCGTCCGGGGAACTGGCTTTCCTGAAAATCCGCTACAAGCAGCCGGATGGCGATACGAGCAAATTGATCACCACCCCGGTGACGGAAGGCAATGCCGTGACGACGCTTCAGCAGGCTGGACAGGATGTCCGGTTCTCCGTTGCCGTGGCCGCTTTTGGCCAGAAGCTAAGGGGCACGGATGCAGTGTCCGCTTATCCCTATGGTTCGATCCTGGATTTAGCGTCCGGCGCCAAGGGCGAGGACGCCTATGGTTACCGGGCGGAGTTTCTCAATCTGGTTCGGCTTGCCAAAAGCCTCGGTGGCGAATGACATATCCGGGCTGACATATGGCCAAGGCGCCTTCCGGTAAAACGGAGGGCGCCGATCGATTTTCAGGCCTTCGGGTAGGCCTTTTCCAGTCCCCCCGAACGGACGAGGCCGGTTCGAAATGCCTGATAGGCGGCGTGCTGGCTGGATCTGGCCGCTTCCATCAGGCGGATCTGCAGCCGGGCAGGGGCATTCGAGCCCAGCCATTCACCAAGCCTTTCAAGCCTGAGTGAATTCAGCAGTTTTGCAGTCGAAGCAAGGTCGAGCTGGCGGTACAGGCCCTCAATCAGATTCTCATCCTGCGCGGCATTTTCCATCAACAGCCGCAGGGTGGCTTGCTCACTTTCCCCGAGTGCTGCCAGCTTTTCGGCAACGGAATCACGGGCGGGAAACGGGGCAGATGTACCGTTCATCTCTGGGCTTTCTTCATTTTGCGACGGGTCAATTGGGCAGAGCACTACCGGCCGAGACTTGGGCAAAACTGGATTCAGCCGCATGCGGCGGCAAGGCTGGCGCAGCCTTGCCGGTGCTAAAGAACAGACAGTCGATGCCACGGGTGGCTGATGCCGCTGACCGGGCGTCCGGATATTTTTCGAACGGTAACCCGAATGGCCCAGCTTTCGATCTGCATGCCCAGCAACCGGCCGTGGACGACGTCGCGCGATGCGATCGAGAGCGCGCTTGTCTATGCGGAGAAAACCGGTGCGCGGCTGATCGTGTCCGACAATTCCCGCGATCCCGAAAAACGCTCGGCTCTTCAAAACCGTTCGGCCAGTCTGCTTTACCATTATTCGCCGAGCGAGGATGCGTCCGGAAACTGGCTGGAAGCCCTGTCACTGGCGGATACGCCGTTCCTGCTGCCGATGGGCGACGACGACCAAATCCATTTCAACGAAGGCAACACACCCGTCGATCTTTCGTTACTGCCCGATGACATTGCCGGCGTCCGTCCGCACACGCAGATCTGGACGGCAGAGAACGGGGTCTGCCAGACGGAAACCTACACGATCGATGCGCCATCGCCGGCTGAGCGGCTGCAGGAGTTCAGCCGCAAGGTGATGGGCAATAACAGCATGTTCTACAGCATCTATCGCACCAGCGTGTTTCCATCGCTGTTTCGGTTCTTCACCCAAACGCACCCGACCAAAGGCGGTTATTGCGATTGGAGCCTGACTTTTGCGTTGATCACTGCCGGCAGAATGATCCACGATCCGTCGCTGATCTACCGCTACGACCTCGGCATCTGGGCGACCGGGGAAGGCATCGCAGCTGCTTCCAGCAATCTCTATCTGAAAGCAGGGCTTCCGGCGGACAGCGAAAAATACGCCGCTCTTTTGCGTTTCTTGGACGTGCACGTTTTCACGCTTCGCCCTTCGCTGCAATTGTCACCAGAGGAACGCGGCAACGTTCTGTTGATGAACGGCCGCCTCGCCATGGCGGAGTTTTTGCAGAGCGTGCGGACCAATGCCGCAGATTATGACGAGGTGGTGGTCTATCTCGCTGAGCTGATCGAACAGGAGCGGGACATCGATTCGATCTTCCATCTGGCACTTTTGATGACCGACTGTATCAAGCCCGGGCTGAAGGACGGCTACATCCGGTTTTTCCAGGCCGGTGCCACAGCCTGAATTGGGCAGAGCCAGAAACGGCAAGGGCCGGACAATCCTCCGATTGTCAGGCCCTCTCAATTGGTGAAGCTGGTCTGCTCAGCCGCGGCGGCGGCTGCCGCGCTCGCGTGCCGGGGCGGAGGGGCCTTCGTTGGCGGTCTTGTTGCGCATCGGGCCAATGCGCTCGACGATGGTTTCGACCGTCGGCCGTTCACTTGGCACATAGGTGTCGAGTGCAACGCGCATTGCGGCCAGATGCTCGCAGGATGTACCGCAGCAACCGCCGATGATCTTGGCTCCCGCATCGCGGGCAAGGCGGGCATAATCGGCCATCAGCGGCGGCGTGCCGGAATAGAAGATTTCCGAACCGCGGAATTCCGGAATGCCGCAATTGCCCTTGACGATGATGTTGGCGGCCGGATTGGCGTCGGTCATGTCGAGCAGCGAGGACAGGATATCGGAGGCGCCGACGCCGCAATTGGCACCGGTTGCGACCGGGCCTTCACCGATGTCCTGTGCGACTGCGAACATGTCCTTCGGGTGCAGGCCCATCATCGTCTTGCCGGCCGTGTCGAACGATCCGGTGTAGACGTAGGGAAGCCCGACCTTGACGGCGGCTTCGGCAGCTGCCCTGATTTCGTCAGGGGCCGACATTGTTTCGATCCAGGCGACTTCGGCGCCGCCGGCCTTCAGGCCCTCGATCTGCTCGACGAATGCCTCGACGGCATCCTCGTAGCTCATGGCGCCGAGCGGGATCAGCAGTTCGCCGGTCGGGCCGACAGAGCCGGCCGTGATCACCTTGCGCGGTGCCTTGTCGGCAACGGCGCGGGCGATTTCAGCGGCGCGCTTGTTGAGGTCGTGTACACGATCCTGCGCCTGATGCAGTTTCAGGCGATGCCGCGTGCCGCCGAACGAGTTGGTCAGGATGATATCGGCGCCGGCATCGACGAAATCCTGATGCAGCTTGGTGATGTTTTCCGGCTTGGCTTCGTTCCATAGTTCCGGTGCTTCGCCTGCTTCAAGCCCCATCGCAAACAACGAGGTGCCGGTCGCACCATCGGCGAGAAGAACGCCCTTTTCGGCGAGCAGTTCGGAAAGCGGATTGGCGTGCACGGTCATGGGGAATCCTGATCTGATCGGGTTTCCCAATCATATAAAGATATCCTTATATGATTGCAAGCGCGCAGCCGCCGATGATCTCAATCCGTATCGTGGCGCAGGTTGCAGCGCGCCGCCATGTTCAGCCCGAAAACGGCCAGTGCCAGCAGCATCCACATCGGGTCGGCGCGATTGAGGATGAAGGATTCCAGCATGCCGTTATAGGTCATGAAGATGACGACCATCATGCAGAATTCGGCGAAGTTCCGGCTGCCGGTCCGTCGTTCTGCGCGCATATAATCGATCAAGGGCTTGACGAAGAGAAGAAGGATGATCACCGCCCCGCCGGGAATGCCGAACGTCAGCAATGCGTCGAGATAGGTATTGTGCGCCGACACGATGCCGCGCACGTCCCAGTCCGCTTCGAAATTGGCTTCCATGCCGCGAATGACCGGCGATTGCCAGAAGCTGGCATAGCCATGGCCAAACCAGGGATGCGCGGCGATGCTGTCCGATGCAAACTGCCAGATCGCATCACGGCCGGTGAATGTCGGATCATCCAGCACGGCTGCGGTCATCGCCAGCAGGCTGGGTGAATAGATCGTCCCGACGGTGAGGCAGGTGACAAGGACGGCGAGACACAGGTGTGCGATGACGATTGCGCCCGAACTGCGGATGGCGGCGCCGCACAGCACGATGCCGATCGCCATCGGCAGGAACCCGATGGTTGTCTTCGAGCCGGTGTGAAGAACGAAGATGACCGCAAGCAGCGTGATGGCCCAACCGCGCATGCGGGCACCTGACCGGATGCTGTAGATGCCGAACATGGCAAGCACGGAAAACACCGGGGCCGCTACGTTCTTGTGCGAGAGATGGCCGCGCCAATAACCAGCATGCCACGATTCCAATGCGGACGCCTGGTGGATTGCCCTTTCGGGCAAGAGCACGAGGGCGGCGTAGTTGATGACGAGCAGCAGCAATACCGCATTGGCGCAGGCCTCGACAAAGTCCTTCTCGCTGCGCGGCAGGACCAAAACGCCGGCGACCATGAGCATGGCGACGAGGCTGAGCGTCACGCCGCGCGCCGAAGCGGCGGGATCATAGGACTGCATGCAGGAGAAATAGGCGATGGCAAAGATGATCAGCCAGCTGGGCGAGATCAGCTTCAGCAACGTGCGTGGCGCGACGGAGGCCAGCATGGAGAAGATGAACAGCCCGCCCAACCCGAGATAGCCGATCTGGTTGACGACATTGGCCGTGCTTCCAGGGTCTCCCTCGGAGACAACATCGCCCATGAAGGGATTGAGGGTGAAAATCATGACGAACAGGCCAAAGCCCGACAGCAGCGTCGTTGCGGCCCGCATCACCACCGCGGCCCCTTCGGGCGCCGCTTGCGGTATGGCTATTCTGGCGTCTGCGTTGCGCAAGGCGGAGTGTCCGTGACTGACGGTAAAGATTGCAGCGGCCGTCGCCCCGTCCATGTCCTGCAGCGTCCAGCCGCGTGACATCAGCCTGAAAACGGGTTTGGCGGCTTCACCGCACAGTGCCCTCTCATGGTTAAATCGGCGTAAAGATCATTTCGCCGGGGGCTGCTGATGCCGCCACCAATCCAATTTGTGGATCCAGCAAGAGTTAGGGACAGGCCGGATTGTCCGGCCTGTCCCCCTGATAAAAGCCTTCTTCAGGCTGCTTGCAGCTGATGGCCGATCGGCGTCACCATGGCGGAAATGATCGTGCCGAGATCGAGCGAGCCGACCGGCTTGCCATTGGCATCGACGACATGCGCAACATTCAGGCTGGCGACGGTCATCATCCGGGCCGCACTCTCGAGGACGGTTCCGATCGTGATGGGCATCCCTTCGGCATTGCCCGAGAGTGGCTTCATGATCGTTTCGACATTGATGACGCGGCCGCGGTTCACCTCCTTGACGAAGGCGGTGATGTATTCGTCGGCCGGCTTCAGCACGATCTCCTGGCCGGTGCCTTGCTGGATCACCTTGCCGTCGCGCAGGATGGCGATCTTGTCGCCGAGCCTGAGCGCTTCGTCGAGATCGTGGGTGATGAATACCACGGTTTTCTTCAGCTCCTTCTGCAGGTCGAGCAGAACCGTCTGCATGTCGACGCGGATCAGCGGATCGAGCGCTGAATAGGCTTCGTCCATCAACAGGATATCGGCATCGTTGGTCAGCGCCCGGGCAAGGCCGACACGCTGTTGCATGCCGCCCGAAAGCTGGTTGGGATAGTGGTTTTCGAAGCCCTTGAGGCCAACGCGTTCGATCCAGCCCTGCGCCCGCTTGCGGCTTTCCGCCTCGGGCACACCCTGGATTTCGAGACCATAGACGGTGTTTTCGATGATCGTGCGATGCGGAAGCAGCGCAAACTTCTGGAACACCATTGCCGTCTTGTGGCGGCGAAATTCCCGAAGATCGTTTTCGCTCATCTTGCAGACATCGACACCATCATAGAGCACTTCGCCGGCGGTCGGGTCGATCAGGCGGTTGATATGACGGATCAGTGTCGATTTACCGGAACCAGACAGGCCCATGACCACCATGACGCCGCCGGCGGGCATGGAGATGTTGATGTCCTGCAGGCCGAGAACATGGCCGTGTTTCTCGTTGAGTTCGGTCTTGCCGAGCCCGGCCTTGACCTGATCGACGAAGTCGCGGCCACGGGGTCCGAAGATCTTGTAGAGGTTCTTGACCTCGATTGCGTGACTAGCCATGGATCACCTCCGAGTGCTTTTGCAGTCGCTTGCCATAGGCCTGGCTGGTGCGGTCAAAAATGATGGCGATCGCCACGAGCGCGAAACCATTGAAGAAGCCGACGGTGAAGAACTGGTTGTTGATCGCCTGCAACACGTTGCGGCCAAGACCGCCGACGCCGACCATCGATGCAACCACGACCATGGCGAGAGACATCATGATGGTCTGGTTGATACCGGCCATGATCGTCGGCAGAGCCAGCGGCATCTGGACGTTTTTCAACCGTTGCCACGGCGAAGAGCCAAACGCGTCGGCTGCTTCCAGCACTTCCTTGTCGACCAACCGTATCCCCAGATTGGTCAGGCGGATCATTGGCGGCACGGCATAGATGACAACGGCGATCAGGCCGGGAACTTTGCCGATGCCGAAGATCATGACGACAGGGATCAGGTAGACGAAGCTCGGCATCGTCTGCATCACGTCGAGGATCGGATTGATGATCGACTGGGCGCGCTCCGAGCGGGCCATCAGGATGCCGATCGGAAGGCCGACGATGATGGCGATGAACGTACAGACGGTGACCATGGCCAGCGTCACCATCGTGTCGTTCCAGAGACCGACGAGGCCGATCAGCAGCATGGAGACGATCGTGCCGATGGTGATGCGAATATCGCGGCTGCCATAATAGACGACCGCGACCATCAAGGCCAGGATGATGATCCACGGCGAGTTGACGAACAGCCTTTCGAGATAGTTCAGAAACCACTGAAGTGGCTGGACGAGAGCGTCGATGATATTGACATATTCGCGGACGAGGGCCTTGAAGCCGTCATCGACGCTTTTTCGAGCCATTCGGATCGTCGTCTCATCGATCGCCGGAAATTTACAAAGCAGATCTGGCAAGTAACTGCATATTGCCATGTCGTTCCCCTTTTTGCCGGAAGTTTTATAGTGCCGGCCGCGTCGACGATGCCTGTTTCAGGCCGCGCGCAGACTTGGGTGGTTTCTTTCCGAACCCCGGCATGTCGTGCATGTGACAGCTTTTCACCCCAAGCGACTATGCCGTTTGCGACGATTTTCGTTTTCACATCCGCATCTGATGGAAATACCGGCGGCATTTCATGTCGCCGGTATCGGAATTTGCTGTTTGCCGTCGCCATTCGGCGTGCCGGGGTGGTGACCGAAAGCCGGCAGCGAAATTTGCTCCGCTGCCGAAGGACAAGCCCTTAGAGGGCCGCCTTGACCTTTTCGGCGACGTCCGGTGCGACCCACTTGGTCCACATGTCCGGATAGGTTTCCAGGAAGTGCTTGGCGGCATCTTCGTTGGTGCCCTGGTTATCGGTCATCCAGGCGAGAACCTGGTTGACGGTGCCGTTATCCCACTTGCGGGTCTTGACGTAGTCCATGGCGACGCCGGCCTTTTCGGAAAACGCCTTGGTGACGACGGTGTAGACGTCCGAGGTCGGATAGGAGTTGACCTTAGGATCCGGGCAATCCGGAACCGCCGTGCAGGCGTCCCAGTCAGCCTTGTTGTGCTCGACGCCGAAGCTCAGCCGCGTCATTTGATACTTGCCGAGAATGGCCGTCGGAGCCCAATAGTAGCCGAGCCAGCCCGACTTCTTTTCAAAGGCGTTGGAGATCGAGCCGTCAAGGCCGGCGGCCGAGCCCGTGTCGACCAATTCGAAGCCCAGCTTCTCGGCGCCCAGTGCCTTGTAGAGATTGGCCGTTGAAACCTGGCAATTCCAGCCCGACGGGCAGTTGATGATGGCAGCCTTTGAGGGATCTTCCGGAGCCGGGAACAGTTCCGGATGCTTCAGCGCGTCCTGAACGGTCTTGATATCCGGGTGTGCGTCGGCGAGGAATTTTGGAATCCACCAGCCTTCGACGCCGCCTTCGCTCAAGAGCGGGGCTGCCTCGATCAGGCGGCCTTCCTTGATGGCGGCATCCAGCGGCGTGCGCACGGCATTGACCCACAATTCCGGCGCCATGTCCGGCTGGGCCTTCTCGTTCATGGAAGTGAAGGTCGGCATGGTGTCGCCGGTAACCAGCGTCACCGTGCAGCCGTAACCGTTTTCGAGGATGTACTTGTCGACCCAGGCGGCCACACCGGCCGATGCCCAGTTCATTTCGGCAATGCTGACTTCACCGCATTCGGCGGCTTGAGCGGAACCTGCCAGCGCATAAATGCCGGTAGCGATGATGGTGGAAGCGAGGAGCTTCTTCATGTTTAAGACCTCCCAGTCTTATATGCAGCCAAAATCTTGGGGCTCGTCGGGATACTGCATCTCCCGGAAACCCGATCGTTCAGGTTGAAGCAGGCCGGGGGGCTCTTGTGGCAAGGCCGATCTTTCATCCCCGCTGCGACGGCGCTGGAGTTTTCTTGTCTGGCCGCGGAACTCTGTCGCCAGCCATCTCTCTTTTTACCGTTGGGGGCAGCGTAAGTATTCCACAGGAGAAATCAACCTCCGGAATCGTTTCAAGCCGTGCGTTCGGCATTTTCGGGATGTCAGACGGTCCGTGCAAGCCGTTGAATTTTAATGAGCCGGGCAATATTTTGTGCAAATGCGCCGCTCTTTGGCGTAAAATTAGCGCTCCTTCACACAAGCGCTGCGAAGCGTGTTTTATCGCAGACAAATTGTGTTCCGTATGCGCCTTCATGCTGTTTTTCATTTGGCGCGAAAAAAAGTGAAAAAAAGACGGAATTCATCTTTGATTAAGCTCTCACTAACCATCCGGTAACACTGTCAGGCTAATTGTTTTCCTGCAGCGGGGGATACCTTGGCTGCCCGGCCGGATCAGGTTTTGCGTCCCGGCCGGAGCGATCTCCGGGTGTATGCCGGAGTGGCCATGTGTGATTTTGGCAGACCGCACGGTTCCGCAAGGAACGGGTGCGGTTTTCGCATTTCCGGGGAGACCTTTGTCTAGGTGCCGGCACAAAAAAACCGCGCCATTCGAAAAAGGCGCGGTTCGAATTGTCAGTCTGGGAGAGAGTGTCAGCCGACGCTGCGGGTCCGGATGAAGCCGAGCGGGCCGAAGGGGGCGGACATGACCGTGTTGCGAACGCGCGACTGGCTGTCGGGAACCTTCGAGTTCCAGGCGATCTGAACGAAATTGGGCTTGCTGAAGATGAACAACATCGGGGTGTGACCTTGGGTGTGGAGCGCCTTTCGCTCCGTGCTTTGATGATGCTCATATACGCCTGTTTTGGCCGAAATCAACGGGTGTTTTTGTCGCGACATGTCGCTTTCAGAATGGTTTTGTGGCCGGGCCATACAAGCCGCGCAGCAACCTGAAATATCGCGTGAAAAACCTGTGTCGAAGACGGCCGAAATGCGGCGGAACATGGCTTTTCTTGTGGTGGCTGCAATGCTAGACGAAACGTCATGACAAAGACGATCATGCTTCAGGGAACCGGCTCGGATGTCGGAAAAACGGTACTCGTGGCGGGGCTCTGCCGTATCGCTGCCAATCGCGGCCTGACGGTCGCGCCGTTCAAGCCGCAGAACATGTCCAACAATGCGGCTGTATCCGACGATGGCGGCGAGATCGGCCGGGCACAATGGCTGCAATCGATGGCGGCGCGCATCCCGTCATCGGTTCACATGAACCCGGTCCTGCTCAAACCCCAGTCGGAAACCGGCAGCCAGATCATCGTGCAGGGCAAGGTGGCCGGGCAGGCGAGAGGCCGCGACTATCAGGCCCTGAAGCCGAAGCTGATGGGCGCCGTCATGGAAAGCTTCGAGATGGTGCGGTCGGGTGCCGATCTGGTTGTTGTCGAAGGCGCGGGCTCTCCGGCCGAAATCAACCTCCGGGCTGGCGATATCGCCAATATGGGATTTGCCACCCGCGCCAATGTTCCGGTCGTGCTGGTCGGCGATATCGATCGCGGTGGGGTCATCGCCTCGCTGGTCGGCACCCACACCATTCTGTCTGATGAAGACCGCGCCATGATCAGCGGCTATATCATCAACAAGTTTCGTGGCGACGTGTCGCTGTTTGACGATGGCATTGCAGCGATCGGCGGTTTCACCGGCTGGCCGTGCTTCGGCGTCGTGCCATGGCTGAAGAGTGCCGCCCGCCTACCGGCAGAAGATTCCGTCGTTCTCGAAAAGCTGGCGCGCGGGACGGGTAGGGCGTTGAAGGTCGCCGTGCCGGTTCTGTCGCGCATCGCCAATTTCGATGATCTCGATCCGCTTTCTGCGGAGCCCGATGTCGATCTGGTCTTTGTGCGGCCGGGCGAGCGCCTTCCCGCAGACGCCGGTCTTGTCGTCATCCCCGGATCGAAGGCAACAATTGCCGATCTTGCGGATTTTCGGGCTCAAGGCTGGGACCGCGATTTGCAGGCGCATGTGCGGCGTGGCGGCCGCGTCATCGGCATTTGCGGCGGATACCAGATGCTGGGAGACCGGGTCACCGATCCGCATGGTATCGAAGGCAATGTTTGCGAAATCCCAGGGCTTGGCCTTCTGGCCGTCGAAACGGAGATGGCGCCGGAAAAGACGGTGCGCAACAGCAGTGCCCGCTCGGCAATCTACGATGTCGCGCTGGAAGGCTATGAAATCCACCTTGGCCGCACGATCGGCGCCGATTGCGCCCGCCCAGCCGTGATCATCGATGGCCGCCCCGATGGGGCAGTCTCAGTGGACGGCGTGGTCAGCGGCACCTACCTGCACGGGCTCTTTACCAGCGACGCCTATCGTGCCGCGCTGCTCAAAAGCTTCGGCATCGAGGGCGGCGGCGAAAACTACCGGCAATCGGTCGACCGCGCACTCGACGACGTCGCGGCAGAACTGGAAGCGGTGTTGGAGCCGCGTTGGCTGGACGGGCTGATGTCCTGATCCGGGCGGAAGTTCAAATCTCTCCTGATGCCTCGCGGCGCCTACGGTCCAGCTCTTCGCTGTAGCGGCGCAACGTATGGCTTTCCGTCAAAAGGCCGACGACGCGCCGCTCGATGAGGTTGTTGACCACGGCCAGCGCATCGCTTTCCGTCGTGTCGAACAGGGCTGCCGCCTGCTTGGCGTTCATGTTCGGCTGCAGGAAATCGTTGGGAAGCCGGACGAAACCCGAAAGCCCCCGCTTTTCCTCGCTGGCCTCGATGGGGCTGGCATAAACTTCGGGAACCTGGATGACCCCGGCATATTTGGCGCCGTCGACGACGACGACCCGTTGGGTCGATCCGAGCGGAAAATCGCGGCGGAAATCCTCCAACGTTGCCACGGCGTCGATCGTGCGGACATCGGTACGCATCAGGCGGCCGACCGTCAGGTTGCGGATCCAGCCGACATCATGGGCGCTGCGGATGCTTTCACCGCGCAGGTGAAAACGCCATGTGGCGAACGAGTAGCCGAAGGTGGTGCGCACCACCAGCGATGAGGTGATAACGGCTGCGAGGACCAGGACGGTGATCGGAAAGTCGCCGGTGATTTCCAGCGCCAGGAAGGTCATGGTCAAGGGACCGCCAATGACAGCGACCGCCAGCGAGCTCATGCCGACAACGGCATAAATGACCGGTGTCAGCGTTGCATGGGCAAAGATGTAGGGTGCGGAAAAGGCAAACAGCTTGCCGAGCAAAGCCCCCATGAACAGCGAGGCAAAGAACAGGCCGCCGCGAAACCCCGAACCGATCGAGACGGCAGAGGCTAGCGATTTCATCAGGAACAGGCCGATCAGCATCGGGATCGCCGGCGAGCTGGCAAGATTGAGATGCAAAGCGCCGTGACCGGCGGAAAGCACCTGTGGCGAGACCAGCGCCAGAAGTCCGACAACGATACCGCCGAGTGCCGGGCGCATCGGTGCCGGGATCGAACTGCGGCGGGCGAGACCCTCGACCAGGGAGACACCTTTCATCAACAGGATACCCATGCCGGCACAGAAGCAACCGAGCAGCAGCGCCGGTAGGTAGTCAGCCGGAACGACCGCACCGAACTGCCCGACATCGATGGTGAAATCACCGGCATAGAGCCATCGTGCAACCAGATTGGCGACCAGGGCGGAAACGACGACGGGCGTCAGCGACACGATCGTATAGGTGCCGATGATCAGCTCGAAGGCATAGAAGGCACCTGTCAGAGGCGCGTTGAACGCGGCGGCGATGGCACCGGCCGCACCGCATCCGACCAGGGTGCGCAGGTCCGAGCGGCGAAGCTGCAACGCGATGCCGAGCTTGGAGGCAACGCCGGACGCCAGCTGGGTGTAGCCCGCTTCAAGCCCGACAGAGGCGCCAAAGCCGTTGGAGATGAGATTCTGGACTGCGACGATGATGCTGTCGGTCAAAGACAGCCGTCCGCCATGCAGGGCGTTTGCCTCGATCGGATCGACCATCGGTTTTTTGCGCCACGACGCCAGAAGAATCATCACCAGGCCGAGAATGATCCCGCCGGCGACCGGCGCGATCAGCACCGAGATTTCGCCCTGCAGATTGCTGGCGCTCAACCGTTGTTCGTCGGCAATACCAAAAATCAGGCTGTGCAGGCGGCTGGATATGATGCTCATTGCGGTCACGGCGAGGCCTGACGTGATGCCGACGACGATGCCCGCGACAACCAGGCCGAGTTCACTGCGCCGCGCAAAGGCCCGCAAGCGTCCACGGTCGAACAACAATGAGAGATAGCCGAGGCGGCGCAGGTCGAATTTGGGTATCATCTTCAGCTTCATTGCCAGGCCATCCAGTCTCCGTGCCGTCCTAAAAGGCATGGCATTGGAGATCAAGTGAAGTCTTGATCACATCACGCTAAACCGTGGTGGCGGAGATAGTGCCGCAATTGACTTGATCCAGGTGAGCGCCTAATCATCAGCCATTGGATGGTTCCCGATATGCCGTTGCATGCCGGGAGTAAATGGGAATGCGACGGGCCGGACCCAAGCCGGGCGTCCTTATCGCAGCCGACCCCGCGACTGTAGAACGGTCAGGGTTCACCATTCGGGAAAGCCGGTGCTTCCGGACTGTCCGCATTCGCGGCAGCGGCACGCATTGGCCCAACCGGAAAAGCCACTGGAGTGGCATTACGATCAGCCGGGGCCGGACGCCTCTAAGTCTACGAATCGTCCACCTCTTCGTAATGCCCGTCGATAGCGGTCACGCAATCTGGCGCAAATACTCCGGGAAGGCGAGGTGGGCCCGTTCGTCCCTTTGGGGATGTGGCGCCGTGAGCCAGGAGACCTGCCATCCTCAAGAGCCCCATCTTACCAAGGGGCTCGCCCGATCCAGGGAGAGATACTCCCGATGCCAGCACGGAGGTTGTCATGGCTTTATTATCCCGTTCCCCGAACGGCCCGTTTTGCATTGCCGCGCTTTTTCGCTCGCGCGTTCCATTGGCCTGCATATTTCCCGGCGCGCGCTGAGGCCGGGACCATTCCATGACATCGATACAGTCAGGTAGCACGCTGGTTCTGGGCGGCGCCCGTTCCGGTAAATCCACCTTCGCTGAAAAACTCGTGACGGCGTCGGGTCTGCGCCTGCATTACGTCGCGACGGGAAGAGCCTGGGATGGCGAAATGCAGACAAGGATTGACGAGCATCGCGATCGCCGCGGGCCGGAGTGGCAGACCCACGAAGAGCCGCTTGAGCTTGCCGCCTGCCTGAGGGCGATCGATGCGCCGGATCGCATCATTCTGATTGATTGCCTGACGCTTTGGGTGACCAATCTGATGATGGAGCACCGCGACATCGCGGCTGAATTTGAAAGGCTTGCGGCCTATGTGCCGCTCGCCAAGGCCCGGCTGGTTTTCGTTTCCAACGAGGTCGGGCTTGGCATCGTGCCGGAAAACCGCATGGCGCGCGATTTTCGCGACCATGCTGGCCGGCTGCACCAGATCATTGCGGAGATATCCGCTGACGTCTATTTTATCGCGGCTGGATTGCCGCTGAAAATGAAGGGTTGATCCATGACCACTGAAAAAGCCGCCCACGGCAAGATTCCTGCCACTGTCATCACTGGTTTCCTCGGCGCCGGCAAAACGACGATGATCCGCAACATTCTTCAGAATGCGGAAGGACGCCGCATTGCGCTGATCATCAACGAGTTCGGCGATCTCGGCGTCGATGGCGACGTGTTGAAGGGCTGCGGTGCCGAAGCCTGCAGCGAGGACGATATCATCGAGCTGACCAATGGCTGCATCTGCTGCACCGTCGCCGACGATTTCATCCCGACCATGACCAAGCTGTTGGAGCGTGAAAACCGCCCGGACCATATCGTCATCGAGACGTCCGGCCTGGCGCTGCCGCAGCCGTTGATCGCCGCTTTCAACTGGCCGGATATCCGCAGCGAAGTGACCGTCGATGGCGTCATCACCGTGGTCGATAGCGCTGCCGTTGCTGCCGGACGGTTTGCCGACGACCACGACAAGGTCGATGCGCTGCGCGTCAACGACGACAATCTCGACCATGAAAGCCCGATCGAGGAACTGTTCGAGGATCAGCTGACTGCGGCCGACCTGATCATCCTCAACAAGACCGATCTGCTCGATTCGACCGGCCTTGCCTTTGTCCGCAATGAGGTTTCGTCGCGCACCAGCCGCAAGCCGGCGATGATCGAGGCAAAGAACGGCGAGGTTTCGGCCGCTGTCCTGCTCGGCCTCGGTGTCGGCACGGAAAGTGATATCGCCAACCGCAAGTCCCATCACGAGATGGAGCATGAGGCCGGTGAAGAGCACGACCACGACGAATTCGACAGTTTTGTCGTCGAACTCGGTGCCGTCACCGATCCGGCCGCGTTCATCGAAAAGCTGAAGCCGATCATCGCGGAACATGACGTGCTGCGTCTCAAGGGTTTTGCCGATATCCCCGGCAAGCCGATGCGCCTGCTGATCCAGGGCGTCGGCGCCCGTATCGACCAGTATTTCGACCGCCCCTGGGCCACAGGCGAAGTGCGCCGCACCCGCCTTGTCGTCATCGGCCTGCACGACATGGATGAAGCGGCCGTGCGGGCTGCAATCGCTGCGGCGGTTTGACAATGGTGAGCGCGGCATACCCCCCTCTGTCCTGCCGGACATCTCCCCCACAAGGGGGGAGATCAGCAGTGGCTGCCTCGCGCTCAAACCTCTTAGTGCAAGCGTTTCGGCGCCGCTCGGCCCCGATTTCCCCCCTTGTGGGGGAGATGTCACGCAGTGACAGAGGGGGGTATCACTGCCCTCGGGGAGTACCATGCATCTCCTCCTAGCCCAGAAGGGCACGATCACCGACGGCGAGGAAGCGATCGATCTCGGCCAGTCGCCGGCCGATATCCTGTTCCTGTCGGCCGCCGATACCGAACTTTCCTCGATAGCCGGGGCACATCGCACACGGGGGGCAAAGTCGAGCCTGCGGGTCGCGAGCCTTCTGACGCTGAAGCATCCGATGTCGGTCGATACTTATGTCGAACGCACGGCGCGTCACGCCAGGCTGATCATCGTGCGGCCGCTCGGCGGTGCCAGCTATTTTCACTATGTGCTGGAGGCGCTGCATGCGGCTGCCGTCACGCATAAATTCCAGATTGCCGTGTTGCCTGGCGACGACAAGCCCGATCCGGGGCTGGAGCCCTTTTCCACCGTCTCTGCCGAAGACCGCAGCCGGATGTGGGCCTATTTCACCGAAGGTGGTGCCGGCAACATGGCACGGCTGCTCAGCTATGCCGAAGCGCTGATCGATGGCTCGGAAAAGCCGGAACCGGCCGCACCCTTGATGAAGGCAGGCATCTGGTGGCCGGGGCAGGGTGTGATCGGGGTTGAGGCTTGGAAAGCGGCGGCCGGGTTTGTCCCGGATATCGCTTCTCAATCGCCAGCCGGTTCGACCGTCGCCCTCTGTTTTTACCGTGCACTGGTTCAAAGCGGCGAAACCAAACCCGTCGAAGCCCTGATCGCGGCGCTTTCTGCCGAGGGCATGACCGTTTTGCCTGTGTTCGTATCCAGCCTCAAGGATGCCGTGTCGATCGGCACGTTGCAGGCCATCTTTGGCGCGGTGCCGCCGGCGGTGGTGATGAATGCCACTGGTTTTGCTGTTTCCGCGCCCGGGGCCGACCGCAAGCCAACCGTGCTGGAGTTTTCCGATGCACCGGTTCTCCAGGTGATCTTTTCCGGCTCCTCGCGTGCTGCCTGGGAGAACTCGCCACAGGGTCTGATGGCACGGGACTTGGCGATGAATGTGGCGTTGCCCGAAGTGGACGGCCGCATCCTGTCGCGGGCCGTCTCCTTCAAGGCTGCGGCCGTCTACGATACCGATGTCGAAGCCAATATCGTCGGCCACGAACCGCTGGCCGATCGCATTGCCTTTGCCGCCAAACTGGCTTCCAACTGGGCGCGGCTGCGGCGGGCCGCACCGGCTGAGCGCCGCATCGCGATCATCATGGCGAATTACCCCAACCGCGACGGGCGGCTTGGTAACGGTGTCGGCCTCGATACTCCTGCCGGGACGATCGAAGTCATGAGGGCAATGGCTGCTGCCGGTTATGCGATCGATTCTATCCCCGCCGACGGTGATGCCTTGATCCGGTATCTGATGGATGGGCCGACCAATTCTGCGCGGGCGGATTGCGAAATTCGCGAAACGCTTTCCTTGAGTCAATACAACGCCTTCTTTGCGTCTCTTCCCATCCAGATTCAAAATGAGGTTACTGAGCGGTGGGGGAGCCCGCAGGACGATCCGTTCTTCCGCGATGGCCGCTTCGCCCTGCCGCTGACGCGCTTCGGCGAAACGCTGGTCGGTATCCAGCCAGCGCGCGGCTACAATATCGATCCAAAGGATACCTATCACTCACCGGACCTCGTGCCGCCGCATGGTTATCTGGCCTTCTACGCATACCTGCGCCGCGAATACGGCGCCCATGCCATCGTGCATATGGGCAAGCATGGCAATCTCGAATGGTTGCCCGGCAAATCGCTGGCGCTTTCGGAAACCTGCTATCCGGAAGCAGTGTTCGGCCCGATGCCACATCTCTACCCGTTCATCGTCAACGATCCGGGCGAGGGCACGCAGGCCAAGCGCCGCACCAGCGCCGTCATCATCGATCACCTGACGCCGCCGCTGACTCGGGCCGAATCCTACGGTCCGTTGAAGGACCTCGAAGCGTTGGTCGATGAATATTACGACGCGGCCGGTGGCGATCCGCGGCGTCTGCGGCTGCTCAGCAAGCAGATTCTCGAACTTGTCCGCGATATCGGCCTGGATCAGGACGCCGGCATTGCCGGGGCGGACGGCGAAGACAAGGCGCTTGAAAAGCTCGATGCCTATCTCTGCGACCTCAAGGAACTGCAGATTCGCGACGGCCTGCATGTTTTTGGCGTCGCTCCTGAAGGCCGGCTGCTAACGGATTTGACGGTCGCTCTGGCGCGCGTGCCACGCGGGTTGGGAGAGGGCGGTGACCAGAGTCTGCAGCGGGCGATTGCGGCGGATGCGATACTGGGGTTGTCCACATCAATCTCCCCCCTTGTGGGGGAGATGTCCGACAGGACAGAGGGGGGTAAAGCCTCCACAAGTTCTGCACCCGGACTACCCCCCTCTGTCGGCCGGGCCGACATCTCCCCCACAAGGGGGGAGATCAACCCGGAGCGATTTTTTGACCCGCTCGATTGCGTCCTCTCCGATCCCTGGGGCGGCCCTAAACCGGCGATCCTCGCTGAAGTATCCGACGCCCCGTGGCGCACCGCTGGCGATACCGTCGAGCGCATAGAGTTGCTGGCCGCCAAATTCGTCTCCGGCGAATTGGTTTACCCCGGCGACTGGACCGCCACCCGTGCCGTCATGGAGGAAATCGAAACCCGCCTCAAACCTTCGATCGCCCAATCCGGCGCCGCCGAAATCGTCGCCCTGATGACCGGGCTCGACGGCCGTTTCGTCGCGCCTGGCCCTTCCGGAGCGCCGACGCGCGGGCGTCCGGACGTGTTGCCGACCGGGCGCAATTTCTATTCGGTCGACAGCCGCGCCGTGCCGACGCCAGCGGCGTTCGAGCTTGGCAAGAAATCGGCGGAGCTGTTGATCCGCCGTTATCTGCAGGATCATGGCGACTGGCCGACATCCTTTGGCCTTACCGCCTGGGGCACATCGAACATGCGGACCGGCGGCGACGATATCGCCCAGGCGATGGCGCTGATCGGCACCAAGCCGGTCTGGGATATGATGTCGCGCCGCGTCACCGGCTACGAGATCGTGCCGCTAGCGGTGTTGGGCCGCCCGCGTGTCGATGTCACCCTGCGGATTTCGGGCTTTTTCCGTGATGCCTTTCCCGAGCAGATCGCACTATTCGATACGGCGATCCGCGCCGTTGGTGCGCTCGAGGAGGACGACGCCGACAATATGATCGCTGCCCGCATGCGGGCGGAAACCAAACGGCTGGAGGCTGCGGGTGTTGCCTTGAAAGACGCATCGCGGCGCGCTTCCTACCGTGTCTTCGGCGCGAAGCCTGGCGCCTATGGCGCCGGATTGCAGGCGCTGATGGATGAAGGCGGCTGGGACAACCGCGCCGATCTTGCCGATGCTTATCTCACCTGGGGAAGCTATGCCTATGGCGCCGGCGAGGACGGCAAGGCCGAGCGCGGGCTTCTCGAAGCGCGGCTGAAGACCGTCGAGGCCGTCGTGCAGAACCAGGATAACCGCGAGCACGACCTGCTCGACAGCGACGATTATTACCAGTTTGAAGGCGGCATGAGCCTTGCGGTCGAGCAGATGGCCGGAACCCGGCCGACGATCTATCACAACGACCATTCCCGCCCGGAAAAGCCGGTGATCCGCTCGCTGGAAGAAGAGATCGGCCGGGTGGTGCGCGGCCGCGTCGTTAACCCGAAGTGGATCGAGGGCGTCATGCGCCACGGCTACAAGGGGGCTTTCGAGATCGCCGCGACGGTCGATTACATGTTTGCTTTTGCCGCAACGACAGGTGCTGTCCGCAGCCATCATTTCGAGGCCGTCTACCAGGCCTACGTGATGGACGAGCGCGTCCGCCAGTTCATGGAGGACAAGAACCCGGATGCGCTGCGCGAAATGACCGACAAGCTGATGGAGGCGATCGATCGCGGCCTCTGGTCGCCCCGCTCGAACTCCGCCCGGTTCGAACTGCAAGGCCTTTCGGCGGCGGCGGAATAACGGCGTTTCGCCAATGAAAGAACAAATGAATTCGGAGAGGACAGACCATGAGTGAAGACGACGTACAGGCAACCGAAGCGGCACCCGTTCATGACGAGGCGCGTCATGCCATGAAAATGGCCAAGAAGAAGACGGCGCGCGAAAAAATCATGGCGACGAAGACTGACCAGAAGGGCCTGATCATCGTCAATACCGGCAAGGGCAAGGGCAAGTCGACGGCCGGTTTCGGGATGATCTTCCGCCACATCGCCCACGGCATGCCGTCGGCTGTGGTTCAGTTCATCAAAGGCGCCTGGGAAACCGGCGAGCGTGACCTGATCGAGAAGCATTTTGGCGACGTCTGCCAGTTCTATACGCTGGGCGAAGGTTTTACCTGGGAAACGCAGGACCGTTCGCGCGACATCGCCATGGCCGAAAAGGCATGGGAAAAGGCCAAGGAGCTGATCCGCGACGAGCGCAATTCCATGGTGCTGCTCGATGAGATCAACATCGCGCTGCGCTATGATTATATCGACGTCGCCGAAGTCGTGCGGTTCCTGAAGGAAGAAAAGCCGCACATGACCCATGTGGTTTTGACTGGCCGCAATGCCAAGGAAGAGCTGATCGAGGCGGCCGATCTCGTCACCGAGATGGAGCTGATCAAGCATCCGTTCCGCTCCGGCATCAAAGCGCAGGTCGGCGTCGAGTTCTGATCGGCTGGAATCCTACCAGCCAAGCCAGATCCGGACCGGATGGCCCGGATCGGCGAGAAGCTTGATCGCCAGCGCGATGCAGGTGACGACCAGAAGCGGCTTGATGATCCTGGCGCCGTTCTTCATGGCAAAACGCGATCCGACCTGCGCGCCAACAAACTGGCCCACCCCCATCAGCAGGCCGACCTTCCACAGGATCACGCCGTATAGCCAGAAGACGATGAAAGCGCCGATATTGGAGCCGAAGTTGAGGAACTTCGTGTGCGCGGTCGCCTTCAGGACGCCGAAGCCTGCAAGGGCAATGAAGGCAAGCATGAAGAACGAACCCGTACCTGGTCCGAACACGCCGTCGTAAAAGCCGATCGCCGGAACCAGCGTCAGCGAAAACAGGAAAGGCGTCATCCTTTGTGCCTTGTCGGCATCGCCGAGGCTCGGCTTGATGGCGAAATAGAGCGCGATCGCGACGAGCAGGAAAGGCAGGACGGCCTTCAGCACATCGCCCGGCACGACCGTCGCAAGGATTGCCCCAAGCGCCGATCCGAGCGCCGCCATCGCCGCCATCGGCAGTTGTTCCCGCAGGTTGACATGCCCATGCCGGGCATAGGCAAGGCTCGCCGAGCCGGAACCGAACAGCGACTGCAGTTTATTGGTCCCCAATGTTTCGAGCGGCGGAATGCCGGCAATCAGCATGGCTGGGATCGTGATCATGCCGCCGCCGCCGGCGATCGAATCGATAAAACCGGCGAGAAAGGCAGCCGCGAACAAGAGGACGAGGAGTTGGGGAGCAAGATCGTGCACGGGAGACTCGTGAGAGAGATGGGCAATTCAGCCCTGTTTGTCAGAGCTTGCCCGGAAAAGCAAAGACCGCCTGACGATTGCTCCTCAAACGGGCCGAAGCATTCCCAACCGTGACGTTCCCGGCGCTTCGAATGACGCAATCCGGTTTGACCGGGCAGGCGGCCTCCGGTAAACAGGACGAACGTGCGACGGTGCCCATCACGGTGGGCTGAAAGAGCGTCCGGTGCGGCCGACCCAGGCAGGGGGCTTCATCCGGTGCTGTCCAGACCGCTTCGAAGCTTTGGCTGTCGAAGGCCCCGGCGCATCGTGTTCGTGCGGCTCGGGAGGCGCGTTTTGTGATGCATCTGGATATCGGCGATCAGCCAGGCCGCAGGCCGCTCGTTCTGGGCCTTGGCTGCGAACGCGGCACGCCCAGCGGCGAGGTGATATTGCTCGCCGAGACAGCATTGGCTGCAGCCGGTCTGGACCGTCTCATGCTCACCGGTATTGCCTCGCTGGATAGCCGTAAAACCGAGCCGGCGATGATCGCGGCTGCCGCGCATTTCTCCGTTCCCTTCCTGGTCTTCGATGCCGGTACGCTGGAAGCGCAGTCGCCGCGGCTGCAAAACCCGTCGGAGATCGTCTTTGCGCTGACGGGCTGCCACGGCGTGGCGGAAGCGGCGGCTCTTGCTGCGGCAGGCGTGTCCAGCGACCTGATCGTTCCGAAGATCAAATCGGCCCATGCGACGGCAGCTCTTGCCTTGGGTTCGTTTGTCGAACCGAATCAGAGTGTTGTTGCCGGGCGCTGGCACGCTGATTCCGCGCCTTCACATTTCGAATCATCGCCTATGTCCGTGGCGACAGGAGCGGCGCCATGACCGATACCCTGTTTTCCGGCCTTCCCGAACTGGCGCCGGGCTCTGTCTGGCTGGTCGGCGCCGGCCCAGGCGATCTCGGTCTGTTGACCCTTCATGCCGCCAATGCGCTGCGCCAGGCCGATGTTATCGTCCATGATGCGCTGGTGAATGCCGATTGCCTGAGCCTGGCAAAACCCGGTGCCGTCCTCGAATTTGCCGGAAAGCGCGGTGGCAAGCCGTCGCCGAAACAGCGTGATATTTCCCTGCGGCTGGTCGAACTGGCGCGTCAGGGCAAGCGCGTGCTGCGGTTGAAGGGCGGGGATCCTTTTGTGTTTGGGCGTGGCGGCGAGGAGGCTTTGACGCTGGTCGAACACGGCATTCCGTTCCGTATCGTGCCGGGCATCACTGCCGGTATCGGCGGGCTTGCCTATGCCGGTATTCCGGTGACGCATCGCGAGGTCAATCACGCCGTGACGTTCCTCACCGGGCATGATTCCTCGGGGCTGGTTCCCGACCGCATTCACTGGGAAGGCATCGCCAAGGGGTCGCCTGTGATCGTCATGTACATGGCGATGAAACATATCGGCCAGATCGCCGCCAATCTCATGTCTGCCGGCCGCTCGCCGGATGAACCGGTTGCCTTCGTCTGTAATGCCGCAACACCTGAACAGACGGTGCTGGAAACGACGCTGGTGCGGGCGGAGGCAGATGTCATCGCCTCCGGGCTTGAGCCTCCCGCCATCGTCGTCATCGGCGAAGTGGTGCGCCTGCGCGCGTCGCTCGACTGGCTGGGCGCATTGCGCGGCCGGGTTCTGACATCCGATCCGCTGTCGAGCCGGGCTTTCAAGGACCCGGCATGAGCGGTTTGTTGATTGCGGCGCCATCGTCCGGCTCCGGTAAGACGACAGTGACGCTCGGACTGATGCGGGCATTGCGTGATCGCGGTATCGCTGTGGCTCCGGGCAAGGCTGGGCCGGATTACATCGACCCGGCCTTCCATACGGCCGCAAGCGGCAGAGCCTGCTTCAATTACGATCCTTGGGCCATGCGTCCGGATTTGTTGCATGCCAATGCTGCTATGCAGTCTTCCGGTGATGAGGTGCTGATCGTCGAGGCAATGATGGGGCTGTTCGACGGGGCGGTCGACGGGACTGGTTCGCCCGCCGATCTGGCGTCGTTGCTTGGTCTTCCGGTTGTTCTGGTGGTCGATTGCGCCCGCATGTCGCAATCGGTGGCCGCTCTGGTGCGCGGCTATGCGTCCCATCGCGACGATGTCCATGTGGCCGGGGTCATCCTCAACAAGGTCGGCAGCGATCGTCATGAAATGATGCTGCGCAATGCGGTGGATACCATCGGCATGCCGGTTCTCGGCGTTTTGCGGCAGGATAATGCCCTCAAGCTGCCGGAACGTCATCTCGGCCTTGTACAGGCCGGGGAGCATGGTGGACTGGATGTATTCATCGAACATGCCGCAATGCAGATCGAAAAGGGCTGTGATCTGGACGCGATCCTGTCATTGACCAGGTCGGAATCTCCGCGACAGAGGGCTGCGCAAGTTTCGCCGCTGAAGCCGCTCGGCCAGAAAATTGCTATCGCCCGCGATATCGCCTTTGCATTCTCTTACGAACATCTCCTGTCCGGTTGGCGGCATGCCGGTGCCGAGCTGACATTCTTCTCGCCGCTGGCCAACGAGGCGCCCGCTGACGATGCGGATGCCGTCTATCTGCCGGGGGGGTATCCCGAGCTTCATGCCGGGGTATTATCCGATGCAGGGCAGTTCAAATCCGGTATGGCTGCGGCGCGAGATCGAGGCGCCCGGATTTTCGGCGAATGCGGCGGCTACATGATGCTGGGTGAGGGGCTTGTCGCTGCCGATGGCAAGCGCTACGAAATGCTAGGTTTTCTACCGCTTGTCACCAGCTTTGCCGCCCGCAAGCGGCATTTGGGATACCGGCGGGTCAGTCCGCTCGATGCCAGTTTTTTTGATGGTCCCTTGATGGCGCATGAATTTCACTATGCCACGATCCTGTCGGAGGGCGCTGCCGACCGGCTGTTTGATACCGCCGATGCCGCAGGTACGCCGCTCGGACCTGCCGGACTGCAGCGAGGGCAGGTCGCGGGCTCCTTCATGCATCTCATCGACATGGCCCGCCCCGCATGACAGCGCCGATCCTGCATGGCGGTGGTATTACCGAGGCGGCGGCGGCATACGGCGGCAGCCCGCAGGACTGGCTGGACCTTTCGACCGGCATCAATCCCAATCCTGTACCGCTGCCCGATATCCCGATCCACGCCTGGCACAGGCTGCCGGACCGTCACCTGGTGGACCGCGCGCGCAATGCGGCTGCCCGCTATTATCGCAGCAACAATATTCTGCCGCTTGCTGTTCCCGGCACACAATCGGTTATCCAGCTACTGCCGCGCCTTGTCGCGCCAGGCAGGCGCATCGCCATTTTCGGGCCAACCTATGGCGAGTATGCGCGGGCTTTCGTCAGTGCCGGTTTTGCCATCGATGAAATCTCGACGCCCGCTCAGGTGACACCGGATCATGGGCTGGTGGTGCTGGTTAATCCCAACAACCCGACCGGACGCGCCGTTCCGCCTGCTGATGTCGCCGGGATGGCGCAGCAGATGACAGCTCATGGCGGGCTGCTGCTTGTCGATGAGGCTTTTGGCGATACCGAACCGCATCTAAGCGTCGCCGCGCAGGCCGTGAGCCACGACAATCTCGTTGTCTTCCGTTCCTTTGGAAAATTCTTCGGCCTTGCGGGGCTGCGGCTTGGTTTCGTCATTGCCGCTGAGCCGGTTCTGTCGGCATTTCAGGAATGGCTCGGCCCCTGGGCTGTGTCCGGCCCGGCGCTGGTGGTGGCATCAGACCTGATGGGCGGCGATACGCAGCCGGTTCAATCGCTGATTTTGGCGCGCAAGCAAGGCCTCGACACTGTCCTGCGGCAAGCCGGGCTGACGATCATCGGCGGCACGCCGCTTTTCACCCTGGTGGAGCATGAACGCGCGCCGGATCTGCACGCCCATCTCTGCAGGGCGCGGATTTTGACGCGAAAATTTGGCTATGCGCCGTCCTGGCTGAGGATTGGACTTGCGCCGGATGCGGCAGGCGATACACGTTTGGCGGATGCCTTGAGCAGTGTGCACCTCGCCTGAACGGACCCTCCATGTCGACCGGAATTCTGCTTGTCCTGATCGCTGCCCTTTTGCTCGACCGCAGAGTCGGTGATCCCGACTGGCTCTGGCGCCGGCTGCCGCATCCGGTCGTCCTTTTCGGGGCGATGATCGGCTGGTGCGACCGGACGTTCAACCGCAAGCGCCTGGGTGAGGAAGCCTTGCGGATCACCGGTGTTCTGGTCATTGCCGGGCTGCTGCTGTGGAGCCTCTTTTGCGGCTGGCTGCTGCACAAGCTGTTCATGCAGGCCGGGATTTTCGGCTGGCTGCTGGAGGTAATCGTCGTTGCGGTCTTCCTTGCGCAAAAAAGCCTCGCCGACTATGTGTTGCGGGTCGCGACCGGTCTTCGAACCGGCGGGCTTGCGGGCGGCCGCCGGGCGGTGTCGATGATTGTCGGGCGTGATCCGGAGACACTGGACGAACCCGCCGTGTGCCGGGCGGCGATCGAAAGCCTCGCGGAGAATTTTTCCGATGGCGTCGTTGCTCCGGCTTTCTGGTATGCGCTGCTCGGCCTGCAGGGGCTGCTGGCCTACAAGATGCTCAACACCGCCGATTCGATGATCGGCCACAAAAGCCCGAAATACCTGCATTTCGGCTGGGCCTCGGCCCGTCTCGACGATCTCGCCAACCTCCCGGCGGCGCGGCTGTCTATCCTGCTGATCGCTGCCGGTGCGGTGTTGACGGCCGGGCGCCGCGCCGCCGGCAATGCGATCGGCATCGCGTTGCGCGACCATGGGCTGCATCGTTCGCCCAACTCCGGCTGGCCGGAGGCTGCGATGGCGGGCGCGCTTGACGTGCAACTGGCCGGTCCGAGAATTTATGCCGGTGCCGTGGTCAACGAGCCGATGATCAATGGCGCTGGCCGTCCGGTGGCAACGGTGGCCGATGTCGAGACCGGTGTTTCCATCTTCTACGGCGCCTGCGCAACACTGGTAGTCTTGGTGGCGTTTCTAGCCGTTCTTGCCAGTATAGTTTGAAGCCGTTACTCCGGATCGAGAAAAAATCATCCGCTCGCGTTAACGCCGAATTTTCCAAGTGTCTTAAACGTCTATCATTGCAAAGGCTGTAAAGTCTGTGTCGTGTTGGGACACCAGTAAAAAGATGCGTACTTCGGAGAGGATTTTTCATGCGTAGATTCTTCGTTGCCTTGTTGGCACTCTTATTGATGCAGTTTCAGTCAAATTCCGCTTTTGCCGCCAATCTTATTGCCAGGATCAGCCTTTCTTCTCAAACCATGACCGTGTCGCAGAATGGTTTCGTGCGGTATCGTTGGAAGGTTTCTACCGCGCGCAAGGGCTACGTCACGCCGCAGGGTAGCTGGAGTGCCAAGTGGCTGTCGAGAAACCATCGCTCGCGCAAATATGACGATGCGCCGATGCCTTACGCGGTGTTCTTCAACGGCGGTTATGCCGTTCACGCGACTTTCGATCTCAAACGCCTCGGCCGTCCGGCCTCGCACGGCTGTATCCGTCTGCATCCCGATAATGCCGCCGAGTTCTTCTCGCTTGCCAGCCAGTATGGCCTGAAGAACACGCAGATCGTCGTTACCCGCTGATCAATGGGTTTGCTTTGGGGCTGGCGATAACGCCAGCCCCAAAGCTGTTTCAAGCCGTTAGTTCAGATCGATGACGATCTTTCCGAATGCGCCGCGATCAAGGTGGTCGAGAGCCGCATGCAGGTCTTCCAGCGGATAACGTGCGTCGATGACGGGTTTGATCCCGGTCGAATCGATGGCGCGGCCGAAATCCTCCAGCGACTGCCGGTGACCAACGCTGATCCCCTGGATGACCGGCGACTTCAACAGCAGTGGGCCTGCCGGCCCGGCGACCTCGAACCCCTCGAAAACCCCGATGACCGAGATGGTCCCTTGCACCGCAACGGCGCGGATTGAGTGTCCGAGATTGGCGCCACCGGCGATTTCGAGGATATGATGCGCACCTTCGTCGCCGGTGATCCGGTAGACAGCTTCGACCCAATCTTCCTTGCTGCTGTTGATGCCGTGATCGGCACCGAGCGCCTTTGCTCGCTCAAGTTTCTCGTCGCTCCGAGAGGTGATGATGACATTGGCGCCATGCGCCTTGGCAATCTGCAGCCCGAACAGGGCAACGCCGCCGGTGCCCTGGACGAGCACGGTTGAACCGGCTCTGAGCCTGCCGCGCTCGATCAGCGCAAACCATGCGGTCAAGCCGGCGACGGGCAGGGTGCTGGCCTCGGCATCATCAAGGCTCTGTGGCGACGCGGTAAACCAGCCTTCCGGAAACACGACGTAGTCGGCCAGAACGCCCTGATAGGCGCCGCCAAGCGTCTTGTAAGCCGGCGTTCGGGCGGTGCCGTTATCGCGGCCATCGATCCAGTCCGGCTTGAACATGGACGTCACCCTGTCGCCAGGCCTGAAGCGGGTCACGCCGGATCCGATGGCGTCGACAACGCCTGCCATGTCGGAGGCGGGCACGAATGGTGTCGGCAGGGACAGTCCCATGCCCGTCTCGATGACCAGCTTGTCGCGGTAGTTGAGTGAGGTAGCCGAAACCTTGACGCGAACCTCGCCCGGCCCGGGTTCAGGTATCGCCACTGTCTCCAGTTTCAGATTGGTGCGGCCGATCGCCGGCATCGACCAGCGCCTCATTGTATCCGTCATGTTCGTCTCCTGCTCTTCGGCTTGGTTCAAGCAATGACGCGACGCTAGCATTGCCTTTCGTTCGCCAGTGGCGATATGATTTCCCACTATTGGTTCCATGGAGGCTACAAAGCGGATGAACGATCGTTTGAACGGTGTGACGGTTTTCGTCGAGGCGGTGGAGGCTGCCAGCTTTTCCGCGGCCGCCCAGAGGCTCAACCTGTCGCGCTCGGCGGTCGGCAAGACGATTGCCCGGCTGGAAGAGCGGCTCGGTGCCCGGCTGTTCCATCGCACCACGCGCAGCCAGACGGTGACGGAAGATGGTCAGGCGTTTTACGAGCGCTGTCTACGGGCGCTTGAGGAGTTGCGGGAAGGCGAGGCCATGCTCGAATCGGGCCGCAAGGAGGTGGCGGGACGATTGCGGGTTTCCATGCCCGTGCTGTTCGGCCGCCGCTGTGTCGCGCCCATCCTGCTGAAACTTGCCAGCGAGCATCCGAAGCTGGAGCTTGATCTGAACTTCACCGACAGCCGGGTCGATATCCTAGAGGACGGATTCGACCTTGCCATCCGCAACGGCCCGCTCGGCGAGTGGCCGGGGCTGATGGCGCGGCGGCTTGCGCATCAGCGTATGACGGTCTGCGCTTCGCCGGATTATCTGCGTGTCCACGGTGTGCCGGGAACCCGGGAGGAGTTGCGGGATCACCATGCGATCCTCTATGCCCGCTCCGGCTATATCCGCTCCTGGCTCTTTCCGGTCGATGGTGGCCCGGATGCTGAAATCCTGCCGCCTTCGCGCATGCGTTTCGATGATCTGGAGATGATTGCCGATGCCGGAGTTTCCGGGCTCGGGCTCGTCTGGCTGCCATGCTGGCTCGTTCGGGACAGGCTCCGCGACGGCAGCCTTGTCCGGCTGTTTGCAGGTGAGCGCCGATTGTCCTTCGATTGCCATGCGGTCTGGCCACAGACCCCGCATCTGCCGCTGCGCGTCAGGCTGGCGATCGATGCCTTGGCCGCTGATCTCCCGGCAGCAACAGGCCTTTGAGGGCCGGTATTTTGAGCTTGGCTTGATGTTTGGGCAACACCGTCGCCATAAATGCAACTCTTGCGCCCAAGGCCATTGGCTTTTCAGCCGTATTTACCTATAGGTTCGCCAAAACATGTATTCTAAAGAGGTATGCGCGTGACAGCTACATTCGACAAGGTTGCCGACATCATTGCGGAAACGAGCGAAATCGATCGCGAGACGATTACGCCGGAAAGCCACACCATCGACGATCTCGGCATCGACAGCCTGGACTTCCTCGATATCGTTTTTGCGATCGACAAGGAATTCGGCATCAAGATCCCGCTCGAGCAGTGGACGCAGGAAGTCAACGAAGGCAAGGTTTCGACGGAAGAATATTTCGTCCTGAAGAACCTTTGCGCCAAGATCGACGAACTGAAGGCCGCCAAGGGCTGATGACGAGATCCTGCGTTTGACGCGCGGGAAACACGTGCATGATTGATATCAATGCCGCCTGTCGCGTCGACCGCGCTTGACAGGCGGCATTTGCGTTTTTACTTGACGGTCGCATGATCGCGGCACCGGGCCTGTTTCGGGCGGGGTCATGCGCGGATTTGAAATCCGGAATGTTCAGGCGCTTTTCCCAAGCGCTGTGTTCCGGACCAAGCTGGATTTGCTCCTGATGCTCCTTGAATATTTTCAGATGATCGATCGGGTCGAAACGGTCGATCTTAACGCCAAGACGCTGACGGCGCGTTCTGTGGTTCCGGCCAAAAGCCCCGTTTTCGAGGGCCATTTTCCGGGTTATCCGCTGGTCCCCGGTGTTCTTCTGATCGAGACCATGGCGCAGGCCTGCGGTTTTCTGGTGCTCGCGGCCACGGATTTCGCCGCCATGCCGTTCCTGATGTCGGTCGATGGCGCCAAGATGCGCACCTTTGTCGAGCCCGAAGCTGTGCTCGACATCGAAGCCTTTCTCGAACATGACGGGTCCGGCTTCGCTGTGGTGAAGGCTAAGATTACCTCACAGGGCAAGAAGGTCTGTGACGCGCAGCTGAAACTGCGCACCATGCCGTTCGATCAGGTGCCGCTCGGCCCGATCGTCAAGAAGCGTGCCGAAGAAGTGGGCTTGATGGCTGCAATAGCGGCTTCAGCCGCGACGGGGGAATGACGATGAGCAAATCCGCCAATGATGTTGTGATCACCGGTGTCGGCATCGTCACCAGCCAGGGTGTGGGCACCGAAGTGCATACCGCGCTTCTGACGGCCACAGAAACTCCGGCCGTCCGTGTCGAGACGGAACGCTTCGCGCCGTATCCGGTGCATCCGCTGCCGGAAATCGACTGGTCTCAGCAGATTTCCAAGCGCGGTGACCAGCGGCAGATGGAAAACTGGCAGCGCCTCGGTGTTTTCAGCGCCGGTCTGGCGCTTGATGATGCCGGTTTCAAGGATGACCCGGACGCCTGCGGCAGCATGGACATGATTGTGGCAGCGGGCGGCGGCGAGCGCGACATCAATGTCGATTCGCTGATCGTCGATGAGGCCCTGAAGCGCAATGACCGCGAACAGCTGCTCAACGAGAAGCTGACGACCGAACTGCGCCCGACACTGTTTTTGGCTCAGCTTTCCAATCTGATGGCCGGCAATATCTCCATCGTCCACAAGGTTACAGGCTCCTCGCGCACCTTCATGGGTGAAGAGGGTGCGGGCATTTCGGCGATCGAAACCGCCTTCGCCCGTATCAAGGCCGGACAGTCGACCCATACGCTGGTTGGCGGCGCGTTTTCGGCCGAACGGCTCGACATGATCCTGTTGATTGAGGCGATTCAGGGCCATGCGCTCGGCGGCCATCAGCCGATCTGGTCCCGTAAGCCTGAAAACGGCGGCGGGATGATCACCGGTTCGGTCGGTGCGTTCCTGATGTTGGAATCGCGCGAGCATGCGGAGGCGCGCGGCGCCCGCATCTATGCGACGATCGATTCCGTCGGTGGAGACCGTGGCAGCCGCGACGGGGATCGCCTCGAGCAGCGCCTGCAATATCTGACGGCTTCGGCAGCAGATGCCGATCCGTCTCGTACCGTGGTCTTTTCCGGCACGACCGGCTTTCCGGATCTTGCCGCGCGTGAAAAGTCGTTTCTCGATGCGCAGTTCCCCAAGGCCGCCGTGCGTGCCTATGGCGGGCTTGTCGGTCATGCGCTGGAATCACAGTTTCCGCTCGGCCTGGCTTTCGCGGCTCTCTCACTCGGAGCAGGCGCCAAGGTGCCGCCGTTCGACCCTGATGGTGAAGGCCCCATGGAAAAGCCAGCAACGACCGCCATCGTCACGACGATCGGCCATGCGCGCGGCGAAGGCATTGCCGTGCTTTCGGCAGAAGAATAAGGAGCGGCAGATATGACCAGCGCTTACAAGGATCATCTCGGCCGCCCGCTGATCGCCGTCACCGGCATGGGCGTCATCACCTCGCTCGGCCAGGGCGTCGAGGACAACTGGAAGGCGCTGACATCAGGCGTTTCCGGTATTCACAAGATCACGCGTTTCCCGACCGAGGGGCTTTCGACTCGGATCAGCGGAACCGTCGATTTCATTGATTTGCCTGCGGAAAACGCCGTTGAGCGGTCCTATGCCTTCGCCCGTGAAACGACGGCTGAGGCGCTGGCGCAGGCCGGTATTTCCGGCGATTTTAATGGCCCGCTTTTTCTCGCAGCGCCACCGATCGAGCCGGAATGGAGTGCCCGCTTTGAGCTTGCCGACCGGTCGCGGCCGTCGCAGAAGCCTGGCGATGCCTATGATCGTTTCCTTGCCGCCATGCGTGACCGCGCCGATCCAGTGTTTCATGAGGCAGCCTTGTTCGGCGCTATTTCCGAGCGCCTGTCTGACCGTTTTGGAACACGTGGACTGCCGGTAACGCTGTCGACTGCCTGCGCATCGGGTGCAACAGCCATCCAGCTCGGAGTTGAGGCGATCCGCCAGGGCCGCACCGACCGGGCCTTGACCGTCGCCACCGATGGTTCCGTTAGCGCCGAAGCGCTGATCCGCTTTGCGCTTCTGTCTGCGCTTTCGACCCAGAACGACCCGCCGGAACGGGCCTCGAAGCCCTTCTCCAAGGATCGTGACGGTTTCGTCATTGCCGAAGGGGCGGCAACGCTGGTGCTGGAATCGCTGGAAGCAGCGGTCGCGCGCGGCGCAAAAATCTACGGCATCCTGAAAGGCTGTGGTGAAAAGGCGGATTCGTTCCACCGCACGCGGTCCTCACCGGACGGCGGCCCGGCGATTGCGACGATCCGCGCAGCCTTGGCCGATGCGGGCCTCAACGAGGGTGACATCGGCTATATCAACGCCCATGGCACATCGACGCCTGAAAACGACAAGATGGAATATGGCGCGATGCTGTCGGTGTTTGGCGAAGCACTAACGTCCATTCCGGTGTCATCGAACAAGTCGATGATCGGCCACACATTGACCGCCGCTGGCGCTGTCGAGGCCGTGTTCTCGCTGCAGACGATCCTCACCGGCACGGTTCCACCGACGATCAACTATCAAAACCCCGATCCGTCGATCATTCTCGATGTCGTACCGAACGTGAAGCGGGATGCGCAGGTTAGTGCTGTCCTGTCGAACTCCTTCGGCTTCGGCGGCCAGAACGCCAGCCTTGTCATGGCTGCTGAACCGGCCTAATCGGACATCATGTTTTTTCGGGGCAAGCACGCCTCGGGCTTAAGGACTTATATCATGCGCGCTTTGCAACTGGTCGACGACCGCAAGCTGGAAATCACTGACCTTCCCGAACCGGAAGCTCCGGGTCCGGGCGAAGTCACGCTTCGCGTCAAGGCCGTCGCGCTCAACCATATCGACGTCTGGGGTTGGCGCGGCATGGCCTTTGCCAAGCGCAAGATGCCGCTGGTGATCGGTGCTGAAGCATCCGGCGTGGTCGACCAGATCGGCCCGGGTGTTTCCAACGTCCTGCCGGGGCAGCTGGTGTCGATCTACGGTGCCCGCACCTGCGGCCTCTGCCGTCCGTGCCGCGAAGGCCGCGACAATCTGTGCGAGAACGTCGGTGGCGTGCATGGTTTCCATCTCGACGGTTTTGCCCAGGAAAAGGTCAACCTGCCGGCGCGCCTGCTCGTTCCGGCCCCTCCGGGCGTCGATGCGGTGGCCGCAGCCGTTGCCCCCGTCACCTTCGGCACCGTCGAGCATATGCTGTTCGACAATGCCAAGCTTGAGCCGGGCGAAACGATCCTCATTCATGCCGGCGGTTCCGGCATTGGCTCGGCTGCGATCCAGCTGGCTAAGAAGATCGGCTGCACTGTCATAACCACCGTCGGTTCCGACGACAAGATCGAGAAGGCCAAGGCGCTTGGCGCCGATCACGTCATCAACTACCGCAAGGACCGCTTTGAAGGCGTCACCCGCAAGCTGACCAAGAAGAAGGGCGTTGATGTCGTCTTCGAACATGTCGGCAAGGATACCTGGGCTGCCTCAATGTTCGTCCTCAAGCGTGGCGGCCGTCTCGTCACCTGCGGTTCGACCTCCGGCGTCTCGACTGAAATGAACCTGATGATGCTTTTCCAACAGCAGCTGAAGCTGCTCGGCTCTTTCGGTTGCCGCATGGAAAACATGGCTGACGCAATGCAGAAGATGGCGCGCGGTCTCGTTCACCCGGTGATCGATACCGAAGTCGGCTTCAATGAGATCGACAAGGCGCTGGAGCGGATGGAAACACGCCAGGTCTTCGGCAAAATCATCCTGCGGATGGACTGAACACCGTGCGCATGCTGATCACACGGCTGGTTCTTTCGGCGGCGCGTTTTCGCCAGTGGTCGATCGCCCAGTTCGTCTTTCTGCTGCTGGGGACGCTCAAGCTGTTTCCGGCCAGAGGCGCCATTGAGTTCTCGGCGCGCTTCACAGGCTGGCTTGGGCCGAAACTGAAGCGCCGCCACAAGCTGACGATGACCAATCTTCGCAACGCTTTTCCCGAAAAGAGCGAGGCGGAGATCGAGGCGATCGCGCTGGAAAGCTGGAGCAGCATTGGCCGGCTTGCGGCGGAATACGTCTTCCTGGACGAGCTGTTCGATTTCGACCCGGCAAATCCGAAGCCCGGCCGTATCGAGGTGTCCGGTATTCCGCTGTTCCTCGAGCTGCGGGACAATCCGCGGCCGTTCATCGTCTTTACCGCTCATACCGGCAATTTCGAGCTGTTGCCGGTCGCAAGTGCTGCCTTCGGGCTGGATGTGACGGTGCTTTTCCGGCCACCGAACAATCCGTATGTTGCTGACAAGGTTTTTGATTTCCGCAAGCAGCGCATGGGCAATCTGGTTCCCTCGCATGCCGGATCGTCGTTCACGCTGGCGCGCAAGCTGGAGGCGGGTGGCGCTGTCGGTGTTCTGGTCGATCAGAAATTCCGCAAGGGGCTGATGACCAAATTCTTCGGCCGCGACGTGCGCACCAATCCTTTGCTGGCAAAGCTGGTGCGGCAGTTCAATTGCGAAGTCTATCCGGCCCGCTCCATCCGGTTGCCCGATGGACGTTTCCGCCTTGAGCTGGAGCCGGCGATTGAAATCCCGCGCAAGCCGGACGGCGGTGTCGATGTCAATGCGACGGCACAGCTGTTGAACGACAAGGTCGAGAGCTGGGTGCGGGAATATCCCGGGCAATGGCTCTGGTACCACGACCGCTGGCACATCAAGAGATATCTGAAAGACTGATCATTCTCGCTCTGACGGATTGCTGGTGCGATCGGCCACTTCCTTTTGGCGGCTGGGATAAACGTCAGGGTCTTCACTTTTTTGTGCGCGCCTGCGGTCATTTTATCGTGTTAAGGGTGCCGCAGGTCGCAAATATAGCCTCCGTGGGAGGAAATAGCGCCGCATTTCGGATCGTTTTATATTGACTGCCTAAATTAAGTTCACCGGAAACGTTTCAGGTGATTTTTCGGGTGTTGAACACTATCTTTTTGAGTGTAGACTTCTCGTATTACTATAATGCGATTGCAAGCGCTTCGGGTTCGTGGGACGGCGCATTTCAATCGATTTATTTTTTGATTGCGTTCAATTTTCCTGTGCTTTTTCAGGGCGTGTCGGAAAATTGGGGGAGTGGGGTGGAAATTGAAGGCACTGATCGAGCTCTTCTGGTTCAAATATTCTCAGCTGCAATATGCGGTCAAATCCGACGATGCTCTGCTGATCAGTGTTCTCGATCGCGAGATCGATCCGGTTCTCACTGCGATCTATGAGGAGAAGGCCGAGAACGTCAGCGATGCTCGCCTGCAGTTCCGGTTTGTTCTCGATCTGCTGCGCAAGGAAGCCGACGACGTGTCGAGCGTGCTGCGCCAGCGCGATGTGCTGCAAACGCTGGCCGACCGCTATTTCGCTGCCGGCAGCAACGAGATTTCCGGAGAGCCGAGGCTACCGCCGCCGCCGTCTATTGCGGCCCTCAAGGGCCGGGCCGACGAAGGCTTTCTCAATGAGGCGATCCTCGACTGTCTGCCGGACCGGGTTGCGGTGATCACCCCGGACTACCGCTATCTCTATACCAACCCCGTCAATGCGGCCCGGCTGGAAGAGCGGCCGATGGATCTTGTCGGCCGTCATATTGTCGAGTTCGTCGGTATCCAGCGCTTCGAGCAGCGGGTAAAGCCCAATCTCGACAAGTGTTTTTCCGGTGAATTGGTCGATTATACCTTCGCCAAGGATGTCGGTAACCGCACCGTCGTGGTGCGCTGCCGGATGACGCCGTGCATGTCGGGCACAGGCAAGGTCATCGGTGCCATTCTGGTGCTGCAGGAAATTGCCGACCGCCGCCGCTCGATCGCGGCCTGAGGGCAAAAGGCGAGGGTGTTTGCCTTCGCTCTCCGGGCTTTGACCGTTACTTGTCTGACCAGACGGCCAGTTCGTAACCGTCCGGATCCTGGAAATGGAAGCGCCTTCCACCCGGGAAAGAAAAAATCTCCATAACGATGCGGGCGCCCTGCGCTTCGAGCCGAGCCTGTGTTCCGGCGAGATCATCGGCATAGAGGATGATCAATGGGCCACCGGGTTTTGGTGCTCCCGTGGTCAGGCCACCGGTCAGCCGGCCATCGGTGAATTCGCAATATTGCGGGCCGTAGTCCGTAAACGACCAGCCGAATGCTGCGCCATAAAATGCCTTCGCGCGTGCAATATCCGTCACGGCGAACTCGATATTGTCGATCTGGCGGTCGGTGCCCTTCTGTCCCATGATGGTTATTCCTTATGCTTCCAGCTGTGCTTTCAATGTGTTGAGGTCCTTCTGGACCCATTCGGCATCGCTGTCGAATTGTTCCTTGCTCATGCCGGGTTGCCTGAGCAGCGTGAACATGACCTCCGCGCCGCTGCCGTTCGGCACGACACGCAGGGCATTATGGACCTGAACGCCCGCTTCCAGCGTGACGAGATGGTCGAGCACGCCAAGGTCATTGCGGGGCGTGAAGCGGACGCGGGCATTGCCGAGTGCACCGTGTGCCACCCACTCGTCACCATCCGGCTCCAGTCCGGCGGCAAGCCCGGACGCCCATCGCGGCATGTTTTCAGGCTTGGCAGCGAACGCATACACGTCGCGCCAATCCCGCTCGATACCGATATGAACAATTCTTGCTTCCATCACGGGCATACCACCTTCTCCTTTTTCCCGCTTGCGACCATGCGGCCGCCGAGCGCAAAAAGATTGAACAAAACGGACAATCAGGCCGCAAGCTGCTGCCTGATTTCGGCAGGCGGCAAACCGGCCAGCCCCTGCACCTCGCGGCACATATGTGCCTGATCCGTGTAGCCCGCTTCGAGTGCCAGGAGGGCCATGGGCTGCGGTTGGTTCGTCTTCAGGAGCGACAGAAACCGTTGGAAGCGCAGGATCCGGCCGAGTGTCTTGGGGCCGTAACCGAAATGATCGAGGCAACGCCGCCGTAACGTCCGTTCGCCATAGCCAAGTGCCCGCGCAAGAGTTTCGATCGTCTGCGGGCGTTCGTTGCCCTTGCGTGAAAGATGTTCGAAGGCGTGGCGCATATCGTCTGAAGGCGTTGTGACCTTGGCGGTTCGCCGTGTGAGGAAATCCTGCAGCAATGCCAGCCCCTCCGCGGTGGACCCCGTTTCCGACAGGCGTTCATGAAGCTCCCGGCCATCGGCTCCCCAAAGGTCCGAGAGCGCAACCGTTTCGCTGGTGATTTCGGCCATGGACAGGTTTAGCCACCTTGCGGCGGCACCTGGCTGAAAGCGGATGCCGACAATGGTTTCGCCTGCCTGTAACGGTGGAAAGGCCGCTGTTCTGTCCGGACCGGCGACGAACAGCCCCCGGCTGGACCAGAGGATATCGCTGCAGCCATCCGGCACGACGGCAACGCGTTTTTCGAAATCGGCAGGCAGGCTGTGGGACCAGGTGCACCGGAAATGCGCTGCCAAGGCGGCCGGTGGCGGCTGTTCGCTGTACGTCCCGGCAGATGCGGCCAGTACCATCTTTTCTTGCCCGGTCTTCACCCATGTCCTCCTTGTTCCGGCTCTGCAAAGGCGGCTTCCCGATGATTACCCTCACGGGTTAAATCCTACGCCAGTGCGCCGGAAAAGTATCACTTTTCACAACAATCACTTGTCGTTAATCGATTTGAATGCCAAAACTCCCTCAGCATCCGCAGGGCGTGTTCAGGCCTCCATCGCCGAACAAAATCGCCCTGCAAGTTCAATCTGGTGGAGCCGTGCGCACGCCCAGCCGGGCACTGGCAGCTTCACTGTCCAACGGAGGCACATACGTGGCACAGGCAGAAATCGGCCTTATCGGTCTTGGTGTTATGGGATCGAATCTGGCGCTCAACATTGCCGAAAAGGGCAACAAGATCGCAGTCTTCAACCGCACCGTTGAGGCGACGCGGAAGTTTTACGCCGAAGCAGGTAGCTTGCAGAGCCAGATCGTGCCGTGCGAGACCATCGAGGAGTTCGTCGCTGCCATCCGCCCGCCGCGGCCGATCATCATCATGATCAAGGCCGGCGAACCGGTCGATCAGCAGATGGAACTGCTCAAGCCGTATCTTGAGAACAACGACATCATGATCGATGCCGGCAACGCCAATTTCCGCGACACCATGCGGCGCTTCGACAATCTCAAGGACAGCGGCCTGACCTTTATCGGCATGGGCGTTTCCGGTGGCGAGGAGGGCGCGCGCCACGGCCCGTCCATCATGGTCGGGGGCAAGGAAGACTCCTGGAAGCGCGTCGAGAAGGTGCTGACCTCGATTGCGGCAAAATACAATGACGATCCGTGCGTTGCCTGGCTTGGCGAAAACGGCGCTGGCCATTTCGTCAAGACCATCCATAACGGCATCGAATATGCCGACATGCAGATGATCGCCGAAATCTACGGCATCCTGCGCGACGGCCTGAAGATGAGCGCCACCGAGATCGGCGAAGTCTTTGGCGAATGGAACAGGGGCCGCCTGAATTCCTACTTGATCGAAATCACCGAGACGGTCCTGAAGGCCGCCGACCCGATCACCGGCAAGCCGATCGTCGATCTCATCCTCGACAAGGCTGGCCAGAAGGGCACCGGCAAATGGTCGGTGATCGAGGCGCAGAACATGGGTATTCCGGCGACGGCTATTGAAGCTGCCGTTGCCGCCCGCAGCATCTCGTCGGTCAAGGGCGAGCGCGAAGCGGCTGAAAAGGTGCTTGGCCTGCCGAATGTCGGCGAGTTCAAGATTGCCGACAAGGTTGCCTTCCTCAAGGATCTCGAAAGCGCGCTGCTGGCCGCCAAGGTCGGCGCCTATGCGCAGGGGTTTGCGGTCATGGCGGAAGCCTCGCGTGAATTCAACTGGAACCTGCCGATGCCGACGATCGCCAAGATCTGGCGTGCTGGTTGCATCATCCGCTCGCAGTTCCTCGACGAAATCACCACGGCCTTTACCAAGGATCCGAAGGTCGCCAACCTGATCGTCACCCCGGCTTTCTCCGCCATGGTCAAGGAAACTGACGGCGCCCTTCGCCGGGTCGTTTCCGCAGCCGTTCTCGGCGGTCTGCCTGTTCCGGCGCTTGCCTCGGCACTCGGCTATTTCGACAGCTACCGCCGCGGCCGCGGCACGGCCAACGTCATCCAGGCGCAGCGCGACTTTTTTGGCGCGCATGGTTTCGATCGCACCGACGGTGCCGATTCTCATCATGGTCCATGGGGCAGCGGCCTCAACGCCTGATGATCCGTCGATCGGAGAGATAAAACTGGAACGGCCGCTGTTGATCAGCGGCCGTTCTGCTTTTTGGGCGATGTCCTTTGATCGGTCAGTTTTGCAGGACGGGGAAACTCAGCGTCTGCAACTCGGCTGCGGGCTGACCCTCAATGCGCGCGATCACCGCCTTTGCCAGTTCGCGCCCAGCAAGCCGGAAATCTTCCCTGAGCGTGATGACTTCCGGTCTTAGCCATTGCAGGAAGTCGTTCGATTGCTTTGAGACCATGTCGACGTCCCGAGCGAGTGTCAGTCCTGCCGCTTCGATCCCGGCAACGAGTGCCACGGCACCGCCGCCGCTACCGGAGATCACGCCGTCGGGTGCACCGGGCGCGCGCATCGCCGCCTCGCAGGCGGCGCGGATATCCACCAGGCTGTTATCCAAATCGACCGTGTTGAACGGCACGGATATTGCACCGAAATCCCGCAGGCCGCGCTCAAAGCCGGTGCGCATGTGCATATGATAGGTCAGCGACGATGGCGGGTGCAGCAGCATGATCCGGCGGCGGCCGCGCTCCACCAGCATGCGCACGGCATCATAGGCGAAACGCTCGTTGTCGAAGTCATGGAAGGGGTGGATATGCCCCATTTCCGTGCGGCCATGGGTGCCGAAGGGAAAATTGCGCTCCATCATCAACGCGACGCGTGGATCTTTCGGTTCTGTACGCGAAATGATCACGCCGTCTGCCGCGCCGGTATCCAGCACGTAACGAACGGGATCGAGCGGATCGCTGCGGGCGCTGTAGGGGGTGATGACAAGATGATATTGGGTGGCGGCGAGGATTTCAGAAATACCGACAACCATCGGGCTTGTCAGGCCGATGAATTCCTCTTCCAGGCTGAGGATCAGGCTGATGACATTCGTTTTTCCCGTCCGCAGGCGCACGCCGGCACGGTTGGGATGATATCCGACCTGGGCTGCGACCAGCCGGACGCGCTCCTTGGTCTCGGCGCCAATATCGGGCGCATCCTTTAAGGCCCGGGATACCGTGGTAATGCCAAGCCCGGTCATGAAGGCGATTGTCTTCAAGGTCGGGCGTTCGTTCGGTGAGGGCGGTATTGTCGCCGGCCGGCTCTTGTGTTTTTCGTCCATTCCCCGCCCATCGCTTTCCAAATTCAGGCAGCCATGCCGCAAGGACAGCGTCTGCCTGCTGCAGCCCCCCGGAGGCTCGCCAGCCTTATATACGATTCATGACATAGGGGCACCCAGGCCCCAGTTCTCCCCTTTGTTCAAAATCTGTAACGATACAGCTGTCTTGTCGAGTGGTTTTTTGGTTTCCATTCTGCATTTCTCCGCTAGGTTGAATCCTGCGTTGCGGCATATTTTCCGAGCGTTTGCGAGACGTGTTTTCACGCTGGTTCGAAAGGAAATCCCAAATATTGGCCCATATACCTCTATTTGTTGGCGATTTTGTTCGTAAATGCACTGCAGCAAAGCGAGGGGTGCAACTTTATCTTTCACGAAAAAAATCCACCGTAGATTGCTTTTGGTTTTTTATCGTGAATTGTGCGTTGTGGCGGTTGCGTCTGCTAATCGATTGAACTAAGTTTTTACGGTAACGTTACAGTGAGGGAGGAAAACTCATGAAATTGCGTTTGTTGGCTGCTGCATTGGCGGCAACTGTAGTGCTTCCATTGGGCATCGCTAACGCGGCCGATCTGGAAGTGACGCATTGGTGGACGTCCGGTGGCGAAGCCGCGGCCGTCGCGGAGCTGGCCAAGGCATTCGATGCCACCGGCAATAAATGGGTCGACGGTGCGATCGCCGGTTCCGGCGGCACGGCGCGCCCGATCATGGTCAGCCGCATCACCGGCGGCGACCCGATGGGCGCCACGCAGTTCAACCATGGCCGTCAGGCTGAGGAGCTGGTGCAGGCCGGCCTGATGCGCGACTTGACCGATGTTGCGACCAAGGAACACTGGAAAGACATCATCAAGCCGTCGAGCCTGCTCGATAGCTGCACGATCGACGGCAAGATCTATTGCGCGCCGGTCAATATCCACTCCTGGCAGTGGCTGTGGCTTTCGAATGCCGCGTTCAAGACGGCTGGCGTCGAAGTGCCGAAGAACTGGGATGAATTTGTCGCCTCCGCTCCGGCGCTTGAAAAGGCCGGTATCGTTCCGCTCGCCGTCGGCGGTCAGCCCTGGCAGTCGGCCGGTGCGTTTGACGTGCTGATGGTCGCAATCGCCGGCAAGGACACGTTCAACAAGGTGTTCGGTGATAAGGACGAGGCTGTCGCTGCCGGGCCTGAAATCGCCAAGGTCTTCAAGGCCGCTGACGATGCCCGTAAAATGTCCAAGGGCAGCAATGTCCAGGATTGGAACCAGGCAACCAATCTGGTCATCACCGGCAAGGCCGGCGGCCAGATCATGGGTGACTGGGCGCAGGGCGAGTTCCAGCTGGCTGGTCAGAAGGCCGGTACCGATTACACTTGCTTGCCGGGTCTCGGTGTCAATGAAATCATCTCGACCGGCGGCGATGCCTTCTATTTCCCGCTTTTGAAGGATGAGGAAAAGTCCAAGGCTCAGGAAGTTCTTGCCTCGACGCTTCTCAACCCGAAGACACAGGTCGCCTTCAACTTGAAGAAAGGCTCATTGCCGGTGCGTGGCGATGTCGATCTTGCCGCTGCCAACGATTGCATGAAGAAGGGGCTCGAAATCCTTGCCAAGGGCAATGTGATCCAGGGTACTGACCAGCTTCTGTCTGCCGATAGCCAGAAGCAGAAGGAAGACCTCTTCTCCGAGTTCTTCGCTTCCTCGATGACGCCGGAAGACGCGCAGAAGCGTTTTGCCGAGATCATCGCTTCGGCAGACTGATCAGCCAGTCTGAACGGATGACCGGTTCTGCGTTGTTGGAACCGGTCTGAAGTCCTGGCCGATGCAGTGCCGGGACTTCGCATATCCTCACAAGAAAACGCGATCCAGGGGAGGGTTGACCTATGACGGGCCAAGTGAACACCGGCCGGCCAAACCAGTTGCTGCGCAATCTGCATTCGAAGATTGCCTCAATTCCGATGATACTCACCGCCGTCGTCATCTTTCTCGGCGGCACGCTCTGGACGGTGTTTTACTCCTTCACCAATTCCAAGCTCCTGCCGCGGCTTTCCTTCGTCGGGCTTGATCAGTACGAGCGCTTATGGGCGGCTCCCCGCTGGCTTATTTCCATCCAGAATCTTGCCATTTACGGCGTGTTTTCGCTGATTTTCAGTCTGGTCATCGGCTTCCTGCTGGCAGCGCTGATGGATCAGAAGATCCGTTTCGAAAACACGTTTCGCACGATTTTTCTCTATCCTTTCGCCTTGTCCTTCATTGTCACCGGCCTTGTCTGGCAGTGGATCCTCAATCCTGAATTCGGCATCCAGTCGGTCGTGCGTTCGCTTGGCTGGACAACATTCAGCTTCGACCCGCTCTATACGCCCAGCATCGTCATCTACGGCATCCTGATCGCAGCGCTCTGGCAGGGCACCGGGTTGGTCATGTGCCTGATGCTCGCTGGTCTGCGCGGCATCGATGAGGACATCTGGAAGGCCGCGCGTGTCGATGGCATCCCGATGTGGAAGACCTATCTGTTCATCATCATCCCGATGATGCGCGCCGTGTTCATCACTACGCTCGTCATCATCGCCAGTGGTATCGTGCGCGTCTACGATCTTGTCGTGGCGCAGACCAGCGGCGGCCCCGGCATCTCGTCTGAAGTTCCGGCGAAATATGTCTACGACTACATGTTCCAGGCCCAAAACCTCGGTCAGGGCTTCGCCGCCTCGACCATGATGCTGATCACCGTCGCTATCATCATCGTCCCCTGGGCCTATCTCGAATTCGGAGGACGCAAGCGTGGCTGAGGTCGTAACTCTTAATACTCGATCTGCAACGGCTGGTACCGCCACCAAGCTTGCCGCCGGGCCTCGGGGCAAGAAGCCGCGCCCGATGCTGTCGCCGCGCAACATCATGATTTATGGCGCACTGCTGTTTGCCGCGGCCTACTATCTGCTGCCGCTTTACGTGATGGTCGTCACCTCGCTGAAGGGCATGCCGGAAATCCGGCTGGGCAACATCTTTTCGCCGCCGGTCGAAATCACCTTCGAGCCCTGGGCCAAGGCCTGGGCGAGCGCTTGCACCGGTCTCAATTGCGACGGGCTTTCGCGCGGCTTCTGGAATTCGGTACGGATCACCATTCCTTCGACGATCGTCTCAATCGCGATTGCCTCGATCAATGGCTATGCGCTGGCCAACTGGCGCTTCAAGGGGGCTGACCTGTTCTTCACGATCCTGATCGTCGGGGCGTTCATCCCCTATCAGGTGATGATCTATCCGATCGTCATCGTCTTGCGCGAAATGGGCCTTTACGGCTCGCTGACCGGCCTGATCATCGTCCACACGATCTTCGGCATGCCGATCCTGACGCTGTTGTTCCGCAACTACTTTACCTCGCTACCGGAAGAGCTGTTCAAGGCCGCGCGTGTCGATGGGGCAGGGTTCTGGACGATCTATTTCAAGATCATGCTGCCGATGTCGCTGCCGATCTTCGTGGTGGCGATGATCCTGCAGGTTACCGGTATCTGGAACGACTTCCTGTTCGGTGTCGTGTTCACCCGGCCGGAATATTATCCGATGACCGTCCAGCTCAACAATATCGTCAATTCGGTCCAGGGCGTGAAGGAATACAACGTCAACATGGCGGCAACCATCCTGACCGGTGCCGTGCCGTTGATCGTCTACTTCGTCTCCGGACGGCTTTTCGTCCGTGGCATCGCCGCCGGCGCAGTGAAAGGGTAATTGCATGAAAACCAACAGCGTATCGGTCAGGGATCTGTCGTTGAGCTTTGGCGCGGTTACCGTGCTTGAGACCCTCAACCTCGATGTCAAGGACGGCGAATTCCTGGTGCTTCTCGGCTCGTCCGGCTGCGGAAAATCGACCCTTCTCAATTGCATCGCGGGACTTCTCGACGTGTCGGAGGGCCAGATTTTCATCAAGGACAAGAACGTCACCTGGGAGGAACCGAAGGACCGCGGCATCGGCATGGTGTTCCAGTCCTATGCGCTCTATCCGCAGATGACGGTGGAGGGAAACCTGTCCTTTGGCCTGAAGGTTGCCAAGCTGCCGCAGACGGAGATCGACAAGCGCGTGGCGCGGGCCGCAGAAATCCTGCAGATCCAGCCGCTGCTGAAGCGCAAGCCATCGGAACTGTCCGGCGGCCAGCGGCAGCGCGTGGCGATCGGCCGTGCCCTTGTCCGTGATGTCGATGTCTTCCTGTTCGACGAACCGCTGTCCAACCTTGACGCCAAGCTGCGCTCCGAACTCCGTGTCGAAATCAAGCGGCTGCACCAGTCGCTGAAGAACACGATGATCTATGTCACCCATGACCAGATCGAGGCCCTGACGCTGGCCGACCGGATCGCCGTCATGAAAAGCGGCGTCATCCAGCAGCTGGCCGATCCCATGACGATCTATAACATGCCGGAAAACCTGTTCGTTGCCGGTTTCATCGGATCGCCGTCGATGAATTTCTTCCGCGGCGAGATCAAGGACAAAGGCGGCCGCAAGGTTGTCGAGATCAATGGTGTCGATTTTGCCATGGATGCTTATCCGGCCCGGGGACCGCTGGAAGCCGGCCGCAAGGTCGTTCTCGGCGTCCGTCCGGAGCATGTCAAGGTCGATGAGCCGGGCGCGGAAATCCATGACGCGGTGGTCGATATCGAAGAGCCGATGGGCGCCGACAATCTGTTGTGGCTGAAGCTCGCCGGGCAGACCATATCGGTGCGCATTCCCGGTGCGCGGCGCTATGCACCGGGAACGGCCGTGAAACTCAGCTTCGACATGTCGATGGCCTCGGTCTTCGATGCCACGACGGAAAACAGGATCTGATCGCCCGAAACAGTGTGATGGCTGCCAAAAAAGGCGGCCGTCACGTCCGAATGATTGATGCCGGTCCTTTCTCGCGATTGGCTGCAAATGGAATACCACAATGTCTGCTCTTGCCTTCTCAGCCCCCGTCGCGCTCGATCTTTCCGGCGACTGGCAGCTTGCCTCGTCTGACAACAGCCACGCGCTGACGATCGCCGTCCCCGGCGATGTCCACAGCGCCTTGCAGGCCGCTGGCGTGATCGCCGATCCCTATGCGGGCCGCAACGAGGACGACGTGCAATGGGTCGCCCACAAGGATTGGGTGCTGGAAAGGCAGTTCCATCTCGATGAGGCTGAGATAGCCGGTAACTGGTATCTCGACATCGAAAGCCTCGATACCGTTGCCGACGTCTATATCAACGACCAGCTGGTGCTGAAGGCCGACAATTGCTTCCGGCGCTACCGCCCAGATGCGGGTCCGGCCTTGAAGGCGGGCGAAAACACGCTGCGCGTTGTCCTCTATTCCTCGATTGCCGCAGGCGCCGAGCGGCAGGCTGCCCAGCCATTCTACATCCCGTATTCGACCGGCAATTCGCCGATTGCCAATGGCAACATGCTGCGCAAGCCGCAATGCCATTTCGGCTGGGACTGGAACATCGCTATCGCACCGCTCGGTATCTACGGTACGATCGCGCTGAAGAAACTTGTTACTGCCCGTATCGAGCACGTGACGACGCGGCAGGTTCCGCAAGTCGGCGGTGCCATCGACCTCCAGGTCACGGTGACGCTTTTTGCACAAGAGCCCGGCGTCGCCGGGATTGATTTTGAGCTTGATGGGCAACACGAGCATCTGGACTGCGCTGTCAACGCGGGCGAAACCCGGATCACGCATGTGTTCACCGTTGAAAACCCGGCGCTGTGGTGGCCGGCCGGAAGCGGCGAGCAGGCCCTTTCCCAGCTAACGGTGGGGGTGCAGGGTGAAACCGTCACCCGCCAGATCGGTTTTCGGACCGTCGAACTGTTGACAGACAAGGATGCGGCCGGCAGCCGGTTTGCCTTCCGGATCAACGGCCGCGAAATTTTCTGCAGGGGTGCCAACTGGATCCCCGCCGATGCGCTGGTGTCGCGCGTCACGCCGGAAGGCGTCGAGGACCTGTTGCAGTCAGCCGTCGATGCCAACATGAACATGATCCGCATCTGGGGCGGCGGTTTTTATGAGCCGGACTGGTTCTATGATCTGTGCGACCGGCTCGGCATCATGGTCTGGCAGGATTTCATGTTCGCCTGCAACCTCTATCCCTCGACGCCGGATTTCCTCGAGAATGTCGCAGCCGAGGTCGACTATCAGGTCAAGCGCCTGTCCTCGCATCCCTCGATCGTGCTGTGGTGCGGCGACAACGAACTGGTCGGTGCACTCACCTGGTTCGAGGAAAGCCGCAGGGATCGTGACCGTTATCTGGTGTCTTACGACCGCCTGAACCGCGTCATCGAGACCGGCATCAAGGCGGCGGCACCCGAGGCGATCTGGTGGCCGTCGAGCCCGTCGGTCGGGCCGCTGAATTTCGGCGATGCCTGGCATGCCGATGGTTCAGGCGACATGCACTACTGGTCGGTCTGGCATGAAAACAAGTCGTTCGACAATTACCGCACCGTGCGGCCGCGCTTTTGCTCGGAGTTCGGCTTCCAGTCCTACACCTCGATGCCGGTCGTGCGGCAATTCGCTAAGCAAAAGGACCTGAACGTCGCGTCTCCGGTGATGGAAGCGCATCAGAAGAATGCCGGTGGCAACGAGCGCATCGCCGCCACCATGTTCCGCTATTTCCGCTTCCCGAAGGATTTTTCGAATTTCGTCTATCTCAGCCAGATCCAGCAAGGACTGGCGATCCGAACGGCGGTCGATTTCTGGCGGTCGCTGAAGCCACATTGCATGGGAACGCTCTACTGGCAGCTCAACGATACCTGGCCGGTCGCCTCCTGGGCAAGCCTTGATTACGGCGGCAACTGGAAGGCCATGCACTACATGACGCGCCGGTTCTTCCAGCCGGTGGCCGTCGCTGCCATCCCGTCCGATGACGGCAAGACCATCAGCTTCTCGATGGTCAACGACACCGCAGCGCCGGTTACCGTCGAGCTTGAAACCTTCGTCGTCTCGCTCTCGGGCGAAAAGCATCCGCTGATGGCGGCGGCCGGCACCTGCAGTCCCGATCGCGCCGATACGCTGATGACGATAGCGGCATCGGATATTCCAAAGGACTCTTTGCTGTTCTGGTCCTTCGAGGCCTCGAACGGCATGCGGGGCGAGGGCCATCATGTGCAGAGCACTTATAAGGCGCTCGATCTTGAACCATCCGGTCTGACGATCTCGGCGATACCGGCTGGCGATGGCTCTTATGGCGTAACCGTTTCGGCGACCGGCCTTGCCTTGCATGTGATGATCGAGGCCGATGTCGAAGGCCGCTATTCCGACAACGCCTTCGACCTGACGGCCGGTGAGAGCCGCATCATCCGCTTCACGCCAAGAAAGCCGTTGACCTCTGCACCGGTCTTCACCGGCTACGATCTGCAGTCCTGCCAGGGCAACGGATAGGAGGCCTCTATGCTGCGAAGCGAAGTCAATGCCATCATCGAGAAAAGCGACGCCTTCATGCGCCGGCATGGTTTCGCCCTGCCGCCGTTTGCCTACTGGTCGCCTGAGGAACTGACCGCCCGGGTCGGATCGGATACGCCCTCGATCCGCGATACGAGGCTCGGATGGGACATCACCGATTACGGCAAGGGCCGGTTCAGCGAATTCGGTCTCGTGCTCTTCACCCTGCGTAACGGTTCGGCCGCAGCGCTCGCCCATGGCCGCGGCATGCTTTATGCCGAAAAGCTGATGATCACAGCGAAAGATCAGGTCAATCCGCTACACCGGCATGCGGTGAAGACCGAGGACATCATCAATCGCGGTGGCGGCACGCTGGTGCTGCAGATGTACAATTCTCTGCCGGATGGCGATGTCGATGAAATCAGCGACGTCGTGGTTGCCACTGACGCCCGCCTGCGCACGCTCAAGGCAGGGGCCTTGCTGAAACTATCACCCGGTGAAAGCGTTACGCTTCTGCCCGGCAACTGGCACGCCTTTTGGGCGGAGGGCGCGGATGTTTTGATGGGGGAGGTTTCCACCGTCAATGACGATTTGACCGACAATTATTTCCGCGAGCCCGTCGGCCGCTTTTCCACCATCCAGGAAGACACCAAACCCAGCCATCTCTTGGTGTCGGACTATGACACCTGGCTCCCATAATCGATCCCAAGGAGGAATTTCCATGCAGACCGTCAGCTTCCAGCTTTACAGCGCCCGCAATTTCCCGCCGCTCGCCGATGTCCTGAAAACAGTCGGCGCTGCCGGCTATAAACAGGTCGAGGGCTATGGCGCGCTCTACGCCGCACTCGACGATGCCGCCCTTGCCGCGCTGAAAGCCGACATGGACAAGAGTGGCGTGACGATGCCGTCTGCGCATTTCAGCCTTGATCTGCTTGAGACCGATCCGGCGCGTGCGCTGCACATCGCCAAGACGCTCGGCATCAAGTCGATCTATTGCCCACACATCACCGTCGAACAGCGCCCGGCAGACGCGAACGGCTGGAAAGCCTTTGGCGCACGCCTGGAAAAGGCAGGCAAGCCGTTTCGTGATGCCGGTCTCGATTTCGGCTGGCACAACCATGATTTCGAATTCGTGGCGCTTCCCGACGGATCGATCCCGCAGGACCGCATCTTTGCCGGCGGACCGAACCTCTCCTGGGAGGCCGATATCGCCTGGGTCATCCGCGGCGGTGCCGATCCCTTCGCCTGGATCGAGAAATACGGCCATCGCATCACCGCCGTTCACGTCAAGGATATCGCAAAGGCCGGCGAAAATGCCGATCAGGACGGCTGGGCCGATGTCGGCCACGGCACCGTCGAATGGGCCAGACTGTTCAAGGCGCTGTCTGCGACGCCTGCCAAATACTACATCGTCGAGCACGACAATCCCAAGGACTACAAGGCGACGGCCGAGCGTTCGATCGCGTCGATCAAGACCTACTGAGAGAAAGACAGCATCATGACACGAGAACTTGGCGTCGGCATCATTGGATGCGGCAACATCTCAACCACATATTTCACGCTCTCGCCGCTCTTCAAGGGCATCAAGGTCATTGCCTGCGCCGATATCAACCCGGCTGCCGCCGAAACACGTGCGGCTGAATATGGTGTCAAGGCGCAGACCATCGAGCAGCTGCTGGCCAATCCGGAGGTCGACATCGTCGTCAACCTGACGATCCCGGACGCCCATTTCCCGGTTTCGAAGATGATCCTGGAAGCCGGAAAACACGTTTATTCGGAAAAACCGCTGGTCCTTTCGCTGGAGCAGGGCGAGCAGCTGCGCGGCATTGCCACCGCCAACAACCTCAAGGTCGGCTGCGCCCCGGATACGTTCCTGGGTGGTGCCCACCAGTTGGCGCGTGACTATATCGACCAGGGCAAGATCGGCCGCGTGACCTCCGGTACCTGCCATGTGCTGAGCCCGGGCATGGAGATGTGGCATCCGAACCCGGATTTCTTCTTCCTTCCCGGTGGCGGCCCGATCCTTGATCTCGGCCCCTATTACATCGCCAACCTGATCAACCTGATCGGCCCGGTGAAGCGCGTGGCGGCCTTGACCTCGATGGCCAATCCCACCCGTACGATCACCAGCGAACCGCGCAAGGGTGAGGTCATTCCCGTCAAGACCCCGACCAACATCCATGCGCTGCTTGAATTCCAGAACGGCGCAACGATCACGCTGTCGGCGAGCTGGGATGTCTGGTCGCACAATCACGCCAATATGGAGCTTTACGGCACCGAAGGCTCGCTGTTCGTGCCGGACCCGAATTTCTTCGGTGGCACGGTTTTGGCCAGCGGTCCCGACAAGGATATCCAGCCGGTCGAGATGTGGGATCATCCCTTCGGCGTTCCCAATCAGGAACACAAGCAGGGCATGATGGCCAACTACCGCACAGCGGGCCTGGCCGACATGGCGATCGCCATCCTTGAAGGCCGGGACGCGCGTTGCTCGCTGGAACGCGCGCTGCACGGCGTCGATGTCATGGTCTCGATCCTGAAATCCGGCGAAGAGGGCCGCTTCATCGAGCTGACGACGACCTGCACCCAGCCGAAGGCGCTCGGGATCGAGGAGGCGAAGGCGCTGTTGCGCTAAAGCAATTCCCAAAAAAGTGTGCAGCGGTTTTGCGTTCGGAATTGCGTGAAAACAGAGGCCAAATCTGGGGGCTGAAGGCGGTATCGCTTTGCACCGTGATCGCAATAAAATATAGCGTATCTATCCCAGTCGTTCCCGGAGCATCGCTGCTCCGGGAATTCCATTTTCTAAAACAGGGCAGGACCAAACGATGAGCTGGCAACCGGCGGACAATCGCTACGAGACGATGAAGTACAATCGCTGCGGCAAGACCGGGCTGAAACTGCCGGCGATCTCGCTCGGCCTGTGGCACAATTTCGGCCATGAGACGCCGCATGAGCGCAAGCTCGACATGTGCCGCACGGCGTTCGACCTCGGCATCACTCATTTCGACCTCGCCAACAATTACGGCCCGCCTCCGGGGGCTGCTGAAACCGCATTCGGCGAAATTCTGCGCATCGATTTTGCCGGTCTGCGCGACGAGCTGATCATCTCCTCCAAGGCCGGCTACGACATGTGGCCGGGTCCCTATGGCGAATGGGGCAGCCGCAAGTACATGATCGCCTCCTGCGACCAGAGCCTCGCGCGGATGGGCCTCGATTACGTCGATATCTTCTATTCGCACCGTTTCGATCCCGAAACGCCGCTGGAAGAGACGTGCGGCGCGCTCGATCATATCGTCCGCTCGGGCAGGGCGCTCTATGTCGGTATCTCCTCCTACAATTCGCAGCGCACCCGTGAGGCCGCCGCGATCCTGAAAGATCTCGGCACGCCGCTGATCATCCACCAGCCGAGCTATTCGATGCTCAACCGCTGGGTCGAGGACGATGGTCTGGTCGATACGCTGGAAGATCTGGGGGTCGGCTCGATCGTGTTTTCGCCTTTGGCGCAGGGCATGCTGACGACCAAATATCTCGGCGGTATCCCGGCCGACAGCCGCGCGGCGCAGAACCACTTCCTGAAGAAGGATTTCATCCGCCCGTCGATCATCGAGAATATCAAAAAACTCAACGAAATCGCCGAGAAGCGCGGCCAAACTCTGGCGCAGATGGCCATCGCCTGGGTGCTGCGCAACGGCCGCATCACCTCGGCCCTGATCGGCGCCAGCCGCTCGTCGCAGATCGTTGATTGCGTCGCAGCCTTGAAGAACGATACGTTCACGGCGGAAGAACTGGCCGCGATCGACGTCTATGCCAAGGAAGCCGATATCAACCTGTGGGCTTCGTCGGCCGAGCGGGATTGAGCTTCTGCTTTTTGTGCTCGAGCACGATAGAAAAAGGCACCGGATCGCAAGATCCGGTGCCTTTCGTGGTTTTTGGCAAGTACCGTCATTGGCTGTCTGCCGGCGCGGCTTACCCATTTCCCGTCATCCTCGCCCTTGTGGCGGGGATCCAGTGACCCGACGTCTGTCGGGTCGAAAGACCTTTCAGCCCAAAGACTTGGGCTGGCTGGATCCCGTGACATTCTTCGGGTCAAGCCCGAGGACAGGGATGACGGAGTTTCTTGCCGCCGCGTCACTCCCATAAAACCTGACAGTGATCGGAGATTCATCTAACGCAGCGGATAATGGCGCACTGGCGCGTTTTCCACTCGGAACCTATTCACACCGGATAAACTCGCGGACGGCGAATATCGACGTAGCCATGTGCTCCAGCCCGGAACGGAAATTCCGGAGCGGCGTCGAATTCGATGGACTGGCCATCGACCGTCAGGGCGAGCACGCGCCTGGAATCCGGCCGGTCGATGACGCGGGCGATAGTGGCCTGAATGCCGTGGCCGCCTTCGCGCCAGGTGACATCGGCCGGGCGGAAATAAAGCTCGGCTGGACCGTCAGCGATATCGGGCGCGTCGAAGGTGACGTTCTGGATCTGCGCCTTTTCCCCCGACACCGTCACCTTCAGGCGATTGGCATCGCCGAGAAAATTCATCACGAAGGCACTAGCCGGTGCGCGGCAGACCTCTTCTGGTGTACCGGTCTGGACGATCTTGCCCTTGTCGAGAATGACGACTCGATCGGCGAGATCGAGGGCCTCAGCCTGGTCATGGGTGACGAACAGCGTGGTGATGCCGAGTTCGTCGTGGATCTTGCGCAGCCAGCGGCGCAGGTCACGCCGCACATTGGCATCGAGCGCGCCAAACGGCTCGTCGAGCAAAAGCACTTTCGGATCGACGGCGAGTGCGCGGGCAAGCGCCACGCGTTGCCGCTGACCGCCGGAAATCTGTGCCGGGAACCGGTCCTGCAGGCCTTCGAGTTGCACAAGGCGGAGCAGGTGTTCGACCCGGCCGGAAATTTCCGTGGCCGAGCGCCTGGTCTTCGAGACCTTCATGCCGAAGGCGATGTTCTCGCCAACCGTCATATGCGGGAAGAGCGCATAGTGCTGGAAGACGAAGCCGACGCCGCGATGGCGGACCTCAATATCGGTGGCGTTCTCGTCGCCGAAATAGATCGCGCCGCCATCGGGAAATTCGAGGCCTGCGACCATGCGCAGGATCGTCGTCTTGCCGGAACCGGAGGGGCCGAGCAGGGCCACCAGTTCGCCGCTTTCGATATCCAGCGAGACGCCGTGCACGGCGCGGAACGTGTCGAATGTCTTGACGACGGTATCGAGGCGGATTTTCACGGTGTGGTCTCCGAAATGGATGGTGCGGTGCCGGCAAGCGACGGGCGGCGGACACGGCCGGCGCCCCGGCGCTCGAGCGCCACCTTGGCAATCAGGGTAACGACGGCGAGCGCCGCAAGGATGGAGGCAGCGGCAAAGGCGCCGACGGCGTTATAGTCGTGATAGAGCAGTTCGATGTGCAGTGGCAGCGTATTGGTCTGGCCGCGAATATTGCCCGAAACCACAGAAACTGCGCCGAACTCGCCCATGACCCGCGAATTGCAGAGAATGACGCCGTAGAGCAGCGCCCATTTGATATTGGGCAGCGTCACGAAGAAGAATGTCCGCCAGCCGCTGGCGCCGAGCGAGGTGGCGGCTTCTTCCAAGTCGCGGCCCTGTGCCTGCATCAGCGGTATCAGTTCGCGGGCAACGAAAGGCGCCGTGACGAACATGCTGGCAAGCACTATGCCGGGCAGGGCGAAGAGGATTTTGACATCGGCCGATTGCAGCGCCTCGCCGAACAGGCCCTGCAGGCCGTAGACGAACAGATAGGCGACACCGGCGACGATCGGCGATACCGAGAAGGGGATCTCGATTACGATCAGCAACAGGCGGCGTCCGGGAAAATCGAACTTGGTGATCGCCCAGGCGGCGGCCACGCCGAAGGCGGTGTTGATGGGCACAGCGATCAACGCCGTCATCGCCGTCATCAAAATCGCATGGCGCGTGTCGGAATTGGCAATGGTCTTGCCGAAATAGGCGATGCCTCTGGAAAAGGCCTCGTAACCGATGACGGCCAGCGGCGCGACAATGATCAGCGCCACAAGCGCCAGCACAACGGCGATCATCGTGTTGCGGAAGACCGGTGCATCGCCGATCCGCGGGGGGCGTCTGGTTTTGGCCATGATCAACCCTTTACCGTGTAGCGCAGGGCACGCGCCTGCAGGAGGTTGGTGACCGCCAGCATCGTGAAGGCGGCGATGAGCATCACCGAGGCGATCGCGGCCGATGCCGGATAGTCGTATTCTTCCAACCGGATGAAGGCGAGAAGCGCGGTGATTTCCGTTTCGAACGGCTGATTGCCGGCGATGAAGATGATCGCCCCGAACTCACCGAGGCTGCGGGCAAACGACAGCGACAGCCCGGCGAGCAGCGCTGGCGCCAGTTGCGGCAGGATCACCCGCAGGAAGATTTCGAGATCGCTGGCTCCGAGCGTCTGACCGGCTTCCTCGAGCGCCGGGTCAAGCTCCTCCAGCACCGGTTGCACCGTGCGCACGATGAAGGGCAGGCTGGTAAAGGCCATGGCGATGATGATGCCGAGCGGCGTATAGGCGACCTTGATGCCGATTGAGGCAAGCGGCGCTCCGAACCAGCCGTTCGAGGCAAACAGCGTCGTCAGCGCAATACCGGCAACGGCGGTCGGCAAGGCGAAGGGCAGGTCGACCAGGGCATCGATGAAGCGGCGTCCGGGAAACCGGTAACGGACGATGACCCAGGCGAGCGCCAGGCCGAAGACCAAGTTGAATGCGGTCGCTGCCAGCGCGCAGAGAAGGGTGACCCGGTAGCTGGCCATGGCACGCTCCGACGAGACGATCCGCCAATAGTCTTCCGGTCCAAGGCTTGCCGCCTTGAAGATCAGTGCGCCGAGCGGCAGCACCACGATGATTGCGACATAGACGAGGGTAATGCCGAGTGTCAGGGGCAAGCCTGGAAGAATGCGCCGTGCCAAAAACGTACCCCTTGAGAATCGGGTTTAAAATGAAAATCGAGTTTGAAAACAACGGTGAGGCCGCGGCGGATGATTGTCCGGCGCGGCCTGCGTTTTTCACACAATCGGTTCGGGATCAACGATTGCCGTAGATTTTATCCAGTGCGGCGCCTTCGGCGAATTGCTCTTCCTTGATCTTGCCCCAGCCGCCAAAAACGTCTTCCACCTTCAGCAGGCGAATTTCGGGGAACTGGTCCTTGAACTCGGCAGCGACCGCGGCGTCGTTGACGCGATTGCCGTTCTCGGCCAGGATTTTCTGGCCTTCCGGCGTGTAGAGGAAGTCGAGATAGGACTTGGCCAGATCGCGGGTGCCGTTCTTGTCGACGACCTTGTCAACGATGGCGACCGGGAATTCTGCGAGCAGGCTGACGGACGGCGTGACGATGTCGAACTTGTCTTCGCCGAATTCCTTGGCAATGCCCTTGGTTTCGGCTTCGAAGGTGATCAGCACGTCACCGGTTTCGCGTTCGACGAATGTCGTCGTCGCGGCGCGGCCACCGGTGTCGAACACCGGAACATTGTCAAAGATCTTCTTGACGAACTCTTCGACCTTGGCCGGGTCGTTGGCGAATTTTTCCTTCGCATAGGCCGTGGCTGCGAGATAGGTATAGCGGGCGTTGCCCGAGGTCTTCGGGTTCGGGAAGATCACCTTCACGTCGTCGCGGACCAGATCGTTCCAGTCCTTGATCCCCTTCGGATTGCCTGCGCGCACCAGGAAGGACGGAAAGGAATAGAACGGCGACGCATTGTTGGCGAAATCGCTCTTCCAGTCGTCCGAAACGAAGCCGCCCTTCACCAGCGCGTCGACATCCGTCACCTGGTTGAAGGTGACCACGTCGGCTTCCAGACCTTCGAGGATGGCGCGGGCCTGCTTCGACGAGCCGCCATGCGACTGGTCAACAGTGACGCCGGGATGGGCCGCAACGAAGGCTTCGTTGACCTGCTCGAACAGTTCGCGGGAGATGTCGTAGGACGCGTTGAGCAGCTTGTCGGCAGCGGCGGCGGGAACGGTCAAGGCCGCCAGTGCGACGCCGATGAGCAGTAGACGTTTCATGAAAAACTCCCCGAGATGTGATTTCGGCCGGAGCATAGGGGGCGGGTACCACTGTGCCGAGGAACCCTTCTATGAATGTTTCAACGGCATTGGAAAAATATTGCCGTAATATGGCCAATGGCGAAACGCGTGCCTTCGGCAGGGCAAAATAGGCGGGAGTGGGCGGTATCCTGTATATTAGCGCTTTCAATGAGTTGGTGCTTTATCTTCACGAGGTCCGCCGCTTGGTAGCCGCGTTGGTCAACCTTGCGTAAGCCGCTGCAAACGTTTGATGTTGTTGTTAGACAAAAGTCGAAGATCGCTGCTTTCCTGCGCGACTGGACATGAGGGGGGGAGCGTGTAATCTGCCGGGTGAAGGCATGCGGGTTCCCTCGAAATCGCGTGTCCTATGAAATGGATTTGAGATTGCGCATGTCCGTTTGAACCGGCCGATATCAGCCGGTGCGGTTTGCGCCCGCGGGGAGGAGCAGGTCCGGCATTGCCGGCTGTCCGCGACAACAGAGGAGAGAACATGGATCGCCGTCTATTCATCAAGCGCGCGGCTCTCGGCGGTGTTGGTGCCGCCGCTGCCACGTCGCTTGCAGCGCCCGCCATCGCCCAGAGCAACCCGAAGATCAACTGGCGCCTGGCGTCATCGTTTCCAAAATCGCTCGACACGATCTATGGCGGCGCCGAAGTGCTGTCGAAATACCTGTCCGATGCAACGGACGGCAATTTCAACATTCAGGTCTTTGCCGCCGGTGAACTCGTTCCGGGCCTGCAGGCTGCAGACGCCGCCGCTGCCGGCACGGTCGAAGCCTGCCACACGGTTTCCTACTATTACTGGGGCAAGGACCCGGTCTGGGCGCTGGGCGCCGCGGTTCCCTTCGCGCTCAACGCGCGCGGCATGAACGCCTGGCACTATCATGGCGGCGGCATTGACATGTTCAACGAGTTCCTGGCGACCCAGGGCCTGGTTGGCTATCCCGGTGGTAATACCGGCGTGCAGATGGGTGGCTGGTTCCGCAAGGAAATCAAGACCGTTGCCGACATGCAGGGCCTGAAGATGCGCATCGGCGGTTTCGCCGGCAAGGTCGTCGAGAAGCTCGGCGTCGTGCCGCAGCAGATCGCCGGCGGTGACATCTATCCGTCGCTCGAAAAGGGCACGATCGATGCGGCCGAATGGGTCGGCCCTTATGATGACGAGAAGCTCGGCTTCTACAAGGTGGCACCGTATTACTACTATCCCGGCTGGTGGGAAGGTGGCCCGACAGTTCACGCCATGTTCAACAAGGCAGCCTTCGATGGCCTGCCGAAGAACTATCAGTCTCTGCTGCGCACGGCCTGCCAGGCGACCGATGCCAACATGCTGCAGAAGTATGACTATCTGAACCCGGCTGCCATCAAGCGGCTGGTCGCAGCCGGCGCCAAGCTCAGCCCCTTCAGCCCGGAAATCCTGTCGGCCTGCTTCGACAAGGCCAATGAAGTCTACGCCGAAATGGAAGCGACCAACCCGACCTTCAAGAAGATCTGGGACTCGATCAAGGCCTTCCGCGGTGAGTACTACCTCAATGCGCAGATCGCCGAATACAACTACGACACGTTCATGATGATCCAGCAGCGCGGCGGCAAACTCTAAGCCCAGCTCGGATAACATTACCAAAACGAAAAACCCCGGAGCCAACGGCTCCGGGGTTTTTCGTTTCTCGTCTTGCAAAAGGAAATGGGCCGGTTCTCGAACCGGCCCATTGGGTTGTCAGTTGAAGGACGGCGGCGCGCTGAGGTCGTTGGCCGGCTTCTGGTCTGCCGGTTTCTGGCTGCCGTCGAGTGGATTGCCACCCGGCAACTGCAAGCCTCCGGGCAAACCGAGACCGCCGCCATTGTCGGGCAGCGTCAGTCCGCCGCCACCGGTGCCAAATCCGGGAACCTCGATCTTGATCGTGTTCGGATCGACTACGGCGGCGTCGCCCTTGTAGTGCATGACCATCTGCGGGAACATGATCGTCAGGCCGACCATGAGAACCTGGATGCCGACGAAGGGCACCGCACCCCAATAGATCTGTCCTGTTGTCACCGGCTGCGTGATCTTGCCGGTCACCCTGTCGAGATAGGGGACCTTGGCTGCCACCGATCTCAGGTAGAACAGCGCAAAGCCGAAAGGCGGGTGCATGAAGCTGGTCTGCATGTTGATGCCGAGCAGCACGCCGAACCAGATCAGGTCGATGCCCAGCTTGTCGGCCGCCGGTGCGAGCAGCGGCACGATGATGAAGGCAAGCTCGAAGAAATCCAGGAAGAACGCCAGGAAGAAGACCAGCAGGTTGACGGCGATCAGGAATCCGGTCTCGCCGCCGGGCATGGCAACCAGCAGATGCTCGACCCAGATATGACCGTTGACCCCATAGAAGGTCAGCGAGAACACGCGGGCGCCGATCAGGATGAACAGCACGAAGGCTGACAGCCGCGTCGTTGCGGTCAGTGCCGAGCGTATCACGTCCATGGTCAGCCGGCCCTTGGCCGCTGCCATCACCAGCGCGCCGACGGCACCCATGGCGCCACCCTCCGTCGGCGTGGCAATGCCAAGGAAGATCGTACCGAGCACCAGAAAGATCAGTGCCAGTGGCGGGATCAGCACGATGATGACCTGCTGGGCAAGTCTGGACATCGCGTTGACCTTCAAGGTCTTGTCGAGAAGGGCGACGATATAGATGAAACCGACGCCGACGGTCGCGCCCAGAATGTCGGCATTTTCGCCATGGGTTGGGTAGAGGTAGATATGGGCTGCATAGGCAAAGCCAGCCGCCACGATCAGTGCAATGATCAATGAAGTTACGCCTGAACCCAACGTGCGGGCTTCAAGCGGCAGCGCCGGCATGGAATCGCGCCGGACAAAGGTCATGATCAGGATGTAACCCATGTACAGCCCGGTCAGAACCAGGCCTGGAATGAGCGCGCCAGCATACATGTCGCCGACGGAGCGGCCGAGCTGGTCGGCAAGGACGATCAGAACGAGCGACGGCGGGATGATCTGTGCGAGCGTGCCGGACGCTGCGATAACGCCGGAGGCGACGCGCCGGTCATAACCGTAGCGCAGCATGATCGGCAGCGAGATCAGGCCCATGGCGATGACCGAGGCAGCAACCACGCCGGTGGTTGCCGCAAGCAGCGCGCCGACAAAGATGACCGCGTATGCAAGGCCGCCGCGGACCGGGCCGAACAACTGGCCGATCGTGTCGAGCAGGTCTTCGGCCATACCGGACCGTTCGAGCACGATGCCCATGAAGGTAAAGAAGGGGATGGCGAGCAAAGTGTCGTTCGACATCACCCCCCAGAACCGGTCGGGCAACGCATTGAGCAGCGGCCAGGAGAGATTGATGGAGCCGCCCGACAAGGGGGCCAGCTCGACGCCGACGATGAAGAACAGCAGGCCATTGGCGGCGAGCGAAAAGGCGACGGGATATCCGAGAAGCAGAAAGACGATCAAGGATATGAACATGATCGGCGCGAGATTGACGGCGATGAATTCCATCATGGGCGTGCCTCCGGAGCAGTGACATCGTCAAGCGGCGCGTGGGTGGGCACGTATGGCGTTGGGTCGTCCATGTTGCCGGTCATGATCGCCACTTTCTTGACGATCTCGGAGATGCCCTGCAGCACAAGCAGCACGAAGCCGAACAGCAGGATGGCCTTGGCTGGCCAGACGATGAGGCCGCCGGCGCTGGAAGAGCCTTCCTGCGAGCGGACCGACATCAGCACATAGGGGACGAGGTAATAGGTCATCAGAAGGACGAACGGCATCAGGAAGAAAACGTGGCCGAACAGGTCGATCCAGTGCTGCGTCCGGCGCGAAAACTTGCCGTAAACAACGTCGATGCGGATATGTTCGTTCTGGCTGAGTGTGTAGGCCGCTGCCAGCATGAAGGCGGCGCCAAACAGGTACCATTGCGCTTCGAGCCAGGCATTCGACGACATGTTGAAGATTTTTCGGATAATGGCATTGCCGGCGCTGACCAGAACGGCCACCAGGATCAGCCATGAGACTGATTTTCCGATGATTTCCGTAATGCGGTCGATGAGCCTGCTGATACCGAGCAGTGCGGTCATTGTGTATTCCTCCCCGCTAAGCTGATTTTCGATCTTTTTTTGCCAAGCATAGCCACAGTGCCGATTTCAAGTGGCGTTTCAAGTCCGCGTCCGGATTTTCCGGCATAGTCCGGCAACGTCATACCAAAGTCGCATATGGACTTTCCGTCTTTGCTTAAAGCTTAGGCAGGAACTGTGGGAAACCCACCCAGCAACAGCGGTAGCATGGCGGCGGGATGATGCCGGCACAAAGACAAAACCGTGAGTCGGTGGGAATATGCGGAATGTCGCTTCTTGAGGCCGGACAGGGCTTGAAACTGCGCACGGTTTCAGGCCGTATGGCGTTCCGAGAATCCATGAGGTACGTTCATCATGACCGCGATAATCCGCAACCCGATCCTTCCAGGCTTTAATCCAGACCCATCCATTTGCCGGGTGGGCGAGGACTATTATATCGCTACCTCGACCTTCGAATGGTACCCGGGCGTGCAGATCCATCATTCCCGCGATCTGGTGAACTGGACAATGGTTCGCCGGCCGCTGGAGCGGGCAAGCCAACTCGATATGCGCGGAAATCCCGACAGTTGCGGCGTCTGGGCACCGTGCCTGTCGCATGCGGATGGTCTGTTCTATCTGGTCTATACCGACGTCAAGCGCTTCGATGGCAACTTCAAGGACGCCCATAATTACATCGTCACTTCGTCAGCGATCGAAGGCGAATGGTCGGATCCGGCCTATGTCAATTCCTCGGGCTTCGATCCGTCGCTGTTTCATGATGATGATGGCCGCAAATGGTTTCTCAATATGCAGTGGAACCACCGCACGGAGAGCTTTGGCGGTGCGCCAAAATCACCGGCCTTTGACGGCATCCTGCTACAGGAGTGGGACCCGGTAGCGAAAAAGCTGACCGGTCCGATCCGCAACATCTTCCCCGGCAGCGCGCAGGGGCTGGTGGAAGGGCCGCATCTGTTCAAGCGCAATGGCTGGTATTATCTGACGACTGCCGAAGGCGGCACCGGCTACGATCATGTGGTGACCATGGCGCGTTCGCGAACGATCGAAGGTTCCTATGAAATGCATCCGCAGACGCATCTGATCACCTCTAAGGATCATCCTGGCGCTACGCTGCAAAGGGCAGGGCATGGGCAATATGTCGAAACCCCGGATGGCCAGGCCTATCATACCCACCTGACCGGCCGCCCTTTGGCGCCGCAACGGCGTTGCACGCTCGGCCGCGAGACGGCGCTGCAGAAATGCGTCTGGGGTGAAGACGGGTGGCTGTACCTGGCGCAGGGCGGCGTTGTGCCGGATGTCGATGTGCCGGCGCCGGGCGAAGCGGCCGTCATTGAGAAGCCGGCCCGTGTCGAAACCGAATTCGATGGTCCGCAGCTGCCCAGGGATTTCCAATGGCTGCGCACGCCGGTGCCGGAGCGGATTTTTTCGCTGTCGGAAAGGCCGGGCCATCTTCGGCTGTTCGGCCGCGAAAGCATTGGCAGCTGGTTCGAACAGGCGCTGGTGGCGCGGCGTCAGGAGCATCACTCTTTTCGAGTGGAGACCGTCGTCGAATTCGAGCCTGATACCTATCAGCAGGCTGCTGGACTGACGCACTATTACAATCGCCACAAGTTTCATGCGCTCGCCGTCACGCTGCACGAACAACTCGGCCGGGTGGTGACGATCTTTTCCTGCAATGGCGATTTTCCGCATAGCCGCATGACATTTCCGGTCGAAAGCGGCGTTGCCGTGCCGTCCGGCCGGGTGCATCTGGCCATGGAAATCCGAGACAACGACCTGCAGTTCTTCTGGCGTCCGGATGGACATCACGACTGGCGCAAGCTCGGGCCTTTGCTTGATGCCGGCGTCGTTTCCGACGAAGGCGGGCGCGGCGAACACGGGTCCTTTACCGGAGCCTTTGCCGGTGTCTTCGCCTTCGATACGTCGGGCCGGGCGCAGGTGGCGGATTTCGGCCGGTTTGCCTACGAAGCGCTGTAATCTTGAGTTGCAGGCTTGTTCCGTGTATCAGTTAATTCTTATAATTAACTGATATCATTACAATTTTGTAATTTGCTGTTTCAGTTTCCGTTCATCTTTGCGGTTCTATTTTCGGGGTGTCAAAAACGAAAGGACACCCCGATGAAACGTCTTTTGATTGCGCTGGTCGCAAGCTCCTTCCTGACGGCGCCCCTGATGGCGCAGACGGCTTTTGCCCAGCCGGCCAAGCCCTACGAAGTCGCTCAGACGAAGGAGCGTCATGTCGAGAAACGTGTTTACCGGCACGGCAATACCAAGATCGTCGAAAAGAATGTGATCGTGAAGAAGCGCTGGGCGCGGGGGCAGCGCCTGTCTCCAGCCGAACGCCGCCGCATTGCCCATGTCAACGACTACCGCCGCTACAAGCTGCGCGCGCCGCCGCGTGGCCAGCAATGGGTCCGTGTCGACAACAATTTCCTTTTGATCAGTGTCGCCACCGGCGTCATCGTCAATATGGCGACGCGCTGAGAAGAAAGAAAATGGGGTGGGGCGGCCGTTGGTGCCGCCTTACCGGAAGGGCGATGTGCGCGCGGGGAGCGCGGGCACATCGAAATGCTCCGGCGCCAGCTTTTGTCTGGCGCGGTCGGCCATCATCCCATAGGCCGTTTCCAGATGGCGGCAGAAACGTTCCGCGTCAAACAGCGGCGCCGCATAGCGGTTTGCCTCGATCGTCTGCTTTAGGCGTGCAACTCGGGCCGGATCGTTCGATAGTGCAATGGCTTGCGCCACGAACGTGTCGAGATCCGGTGCTGCAAGTTCACGAAGACCGATCGCCGTCAGCAGGCTTTCCGATACGCGCGATGCAAAATTGCTTCCTTTGACCGTCAACACCGGCAGACCGGCCCAGAGTTGGTCGGATGTTGTCGTGTGGCCGTTGTAGGGAAACGTGTCGAGACCGAGATCGGCGGCCTGCAGGCGGGCGATATGCGCCTCGTAACTGGTCTTGGGCGCAAAGATGACGCGATCCGCTTCCACGCCGCGGCTTTTCATGGCGGACAGGAAATTACCGCGGGCAACGTCTCCGTCGATCATCACCCAGAGAACTGTATTGCCGGCGCCGCGCAGGATCTCTGCCCAGCAATCGAGCGTCGGTAGCGAAATCTTGCGGGCGGCATTGAACGCCGCCAGGATGAAGCGATCGTCAGGCAATCCCAGATCTGCGCGGCTGCGCGCCGGCGGACGGGCGCGGTAGACGGGGTCGTTCGGCTGGTAGGATTCGGGCAGCCGGCAGAATTTCTCGTGATAATGCGGTTTCGAACTGTTCGGCAGAACGATGGCGTCGCCGATCACATAATCGCATTCGATGTTGACTGTACTGCCGGGGAAGCCGAGCCAGGCCACCTGAACCGGCGCGACCATATGGTTCAGGATCTTCGAGCGTGATCCTGCCGTGTGGCCTTTGAGGTCGACAAGGATGTCCGTCTGCCGGGCGATGATCGCGCCAGCGGCCTCAGCGTCGGAAAGCGCTTCAATTTGGACGATCTTTCCCCATTTGGCGCGGTTTCCACCATCGAAACCGATAAATCTCTCCGGCGTGTAGCAGTAGAGTGTTACGTCGAACCGGTCCCTGTCATGTGCCTCCAGAACGCTTTGGAACAAGCGCATGGTGGCGTGGTCGTCCCACAGATCGCTGGAGAGGTAGCCGATCCGGAGCCTGTCGCTCCACACATGCGAGCGTGACTTTCTTTGCCGGCTTGCTGTGGGCGAGGGGAGTTGGGAAACACCTGGATTGTTGGTCGCCAGCCGGTTCAGCCGTTCGACGCCACAGTGCAACAGGCTCGAATAGCCGGTTTCGCCGGCGAGAGTGTCCAGTCTGCCGGCGGCGATCTCGGTATCAAGCCAGCGCTCGATCCGGCCGATCGCTGCGTAATCGCAAAAATCCCGTGCGACGGACAGATATTTGAGCTGCGCATAGGGGTCGTCCGGATGCAGCGCCGCGATCTTGCGGAACACCGTCAAGCTGGCCGGATTGCGATCGTCGGACGCGAAAATGTCGCCTGCAAGATTGAGGTGATCCGGATCGTCGCTTTCCGCCAGTGTATTTTTGACGAGGTCGACGAGCGCGTTATCGCCGGTGCGCAGCAGGGAGCGGGCGAGGATATAGGCAAGCTCAGGATCGTTGGGCAGCGATTTCAGAAGTTTGATGCCGAGGAGCTGGGTGCGATCATCGTCGCCGGTCGCGAAATAAAGGCCGCAGGCGCGACGCAGAAGAAGGGGCGCGTCAGAGCCGGCATGCTGCGCTGCCTGTTCAAACGCTTCCGCTGCCTCTGCGGTGAAGTCGAGCTTCTCCAGCACTTTCGCGAGTAGCAGCGTTACCGCAGCCGTTTCTTGGCTCTCGCCAAGCATCCCGTTGAGGATCGTCAGCGCTTCGATATGCTGGTTCTGTTCGAATGCTGCCGCCGCCGCGGCAATTCCTTGTCCACTCATACTGATGCCTGCTCCGGGCTGTACCGTTTAGAGATTCCAGCGGGAATGTGCCCTGCTTTGCTTGTGCGAAGCAGGGTGTCACGCCGGTTTGCCACGGTGGGATCGTCAGGCAGTCCGCTGGCTCCACTCCGTAAACGGGTCCGGCAAGGCCCGCCAGCGGTCCGGTGTGAACGCCTTGGCATCGACCAGACATTCGTCGAGTTCCGCTTCCAACGTTGCCTGATCCATCGGATCGGCGCCGATGAAGACGATCTCCTGGCGGCGGTCGCCCCAGACCGGATCGAGATAGGGTTTCATCATCGCCAGGAAACCCGGATCATCCGGCCATTGGGTTTTCGGAACCGCCGACCACCACAGCCCCATTTTCGAGGTGCGCACCATCGGTCCGGCCTGGCTGAGTTCACCGGCGTGATGCGGGCGCGTCGCCAGCCAAAAGAAACCCTTCGCCCGTACAACGCCCGGCCATGGCCGATGGACGAAAGCGTGAAACCGCGCCGGATCGAACGGTTTTTTCGCCCGGTAGACGAAGGAGCGGATACCGTATTCCTCGGTTTCGGGGATGTGATCCTTGAAACCGTGCAACTCCTTGTACCAGAGCGGATGCTGCTCGGCTTTCAGCATATCGAACAGGCCGGTGCCGAGAACGTCGCGCAACGCCACCTTGCCGAAATCGGTCTCGATCAGCCGCGCATCGGCATTCAACCCGGCAATGATTTTTCGTGCGGCATCGCGCTGTTTTGGTGTTGCGCTGCCCGCCTTGTTGAGAATGACGACATCGGCAAATTCGATCTGCTCGACCAATAGGTCGACCAGCGTGCGGTTGTCATTGTCTCCGGCGGTATCGCCGCGGTCGGCAAGGAAGTCAGCGGATGAATAATCGCCCAGCAGGCTGACGGCGTCGACGACGGTGACCATGGTGTCGAGTCGCGCGACATCAGCAAGGCTGTTGCCGTCTTCGTCGCGGAATTCGAAGGTGGTGGCAACCGGCAGGGGTTCGGCGATCCCGGTCGATTCGATCAGCAGATAGTCGAACCGGTCCTGTTCCGCGAGCTTTCGCACTTCGTTGAGCAGATCGTCGCGCAGGGTGCAGCAGATGCAGCCATTGGTCATCTCGACCAGCTGCTCCTCGGTGCGCGACAGGTTGGCGCCGCCCTCGCGCACCAGGGCTGCATCGATATTGACCTCGCTCATATCGTTGACGATGACCGCGACCCGCAGCCCGTCTCGATTGTTGAGGATGTGGTTGAGCACCGTGGTCTTCCCGGCGCCGAGGAAGCCGGACAATACAGTGACCGGTAGTTTGTCAGACATGGTTCATCCTAAATGTTATATTATTACAATCGATTGCCTGAAAAAGGCGGACCATTGGCCCGCCTCGTTCAGTCGCTCGGGAGGAACGTACTAGCTGCCGTTGGAAAGGCAGGTCTTCAGCGATGTACCGATGCCATCCATCAACTGGAAATACAGGTCGGGACCGGCTTCAAGCGTCGCCGCTTCCGGATCCAGCGTGCCGGATTTCGCAGATGTGCCTTCGAGCACGACATTGACCAGTTTTGGCTCGAACTGCGGTTCGGCAAAGACGCAGGTTGCGCCGAGTTCAACGATCTTTTCATGGATCTGCTTCAGCCGCGCGGCGCCGGGCAGGGTTTCCGGGCTGACCGTGATCGATCCTGCCACCTTCACCTGATAGCGATGCTCGAAATACTGGTAGGCGTCATGGAAGACGACGAACGGCTTGTCCTTGATCGGTGTGACGGTCTCGGCCAGCGACTTGTCGAGCGCGGCGAGGCGGGTGTTCAGCGCATCGAGATTGGCCTTGTAGGCGGCGGCGTTGTCCGGGTCTGCAGCAGCCAGCGTCTTTTCGATCTCGGCGGCCATCGCCTTGGCATTGGCAGGGTCGAGCCAGAGATGCAGGTCGAACTCACCCTCGTCATGATGATGGCCGGCTTCACCATGGGCATGCCCCTCGGCACCTGCTTCATGTTCATCGCCGTCGTCATGCGCTTCAAAGGCACCACCTTCCCGGAATTTCAGCTTTTCAAGGCCGGGCGCGTCGTCGAGTTCAACGATCTTGGCCTTGCTTCCGAGCGATTCCAGCGGCTTTTCGAGAAAGGCTTCCAGCCCATGGCCAACCCAGAAGACGATGTTGGCCTTCTCCAGCGCCGCAGCGTTGGAGGGCTTCATGCTGTAGGTATGCGGCGAAGCGGCCCCTTCGACGATCAACGCCGGTTCGCCAACGCCCTGCATGATCGAGGCGACCAGGGAGTGGATCGGCTTGATCGAGACGACGACATTGGGGACTTCAGCATGCGCGGTGCCGGCTGACAGCAGCAGCGTGGGGGCGAAAAGCAGCGAGGATGTCAAAAGGAGGGAATTTTTCAGGCTCATGCGGGAACTCCTGTCTTGTAAATCAATGTAATGTTATTACATCAATTGCGTTATGCTATAACGTGTGGCATAGCGGCTGGCAACACCCCATCCGGATTTTTTTGATGCTGAATTTTCACAAGTCCGATCAGGCACCACTCGTCTCGCTCAACAATGCTGGCATCCGCCGCAACGGCCGCTGGCTGGTGCGCGGTGTCGAGTTCTCGATCAGCCGCGGCGAGATCGTCACGCTGATCGGCCCGAATGGCTCCGGCAAATCGACGACGGCGAAAGCCGCGATTGGCGTTTTGAAGCCGGACGAGGGCTGGGTCGAGAAAATGCCGGGCCTGAAGGTCGGGTATGTGCCGCAGAAGCTGGCCATCGACTGGACGCTGCCATTGACCGTCGAGCGGCTGATGACGCTGACAGGGCCGCTGAAGGGCCGCGAGGTCGAGGAGGCGTTGCAGTCGACCGGCATCGCCCATCTTGCCCGCGCCGAGGTGCAGCACCTGTCGGGCGGCGAATTCCAGCGCGCCTTGCTTGCCCGCGCCATTGCCCGCAAGCCGGATCTTCTGGTACTGGACGAACCGGTGCAGGGTGTCGATTTTTCGGGCGAGATCGCGCTTTACGACCTGATCAAATCCATTCGCAACAGGACCGGTTGCGGTATCCTGCTGATCTCCCACGATCTGCATGTGGTGATGGCCGAGACCGACACGGTGATCTGCCTCAACGGCCATGTCTGCTGCCGCGGCACGCCGCAGGTGGTCAGCCAAAGCCCGGAATATTTGAAATTGTTCGGCAGCCGTGCCGCGAAGTCGCTGGCTGTCTATAGCCATGATCACGATCATACCCATCTGCCGGATGGCCGCGTGCTGCACACGGATGGCAGCATTACCGAGCATTGCCATCCCGATGATGGCCACCATCATGATGACCATGCGCATGGTGATGGTACGCATGAGCACGTGCATGGACCCGATTGCGGCTGTGGCCACAAGAGCCGCCTGCAGGGCTACGATACGAAGGAGAGCGGCCGTGTTTGATGATTTCTTCACCCGCGCGCTCGTTGCTGGCATCGGGCTTGCAATCACCGTCGGCCCGCTCGGCTGCTTCGTCATCTGGCGGCGCATGGCCTATTTCGGCGATACGATGGCCCATTCGGCACTGCTCGGCGTGGCGCTGTCGCTGCTGCTTGATCTCAACCTGATGCTCAGCGTCTTCATCGTTGCCGCTGCCGTGTCGCTGCTTCTCCTGTTGCTGCAGAAGCGCGGTGCGCTGTCGACCGATGCGCTGCTCGGCATTCTCTCGCATTCGTCGCTGTCGATTGGCCTCGTCATGGTCGCTTTCATGACCTGGGTGCGGATCGATCTGGTCGGGTTTCTGTTCGGCGATATTCTTGCTGTCTCGGAAGCCGATATCGATCTCGTCTGGGGTGGTGGTATTCTGGTGTTGGCCGCAATCGTCTATCTCTGGCGGCCCTTGCTTGCCTCGACCGTCAATCCGGAGTTGGCGGAGGCCGAGGGCCTGCAGCCGGAGCGGGCGCGGCTCTATTTCATGCTGCTGATGGCGCTGGTGATCGCAATTGCCATGAAGATTGTCGGCATTCTGCTGATCACGTCACTGCTGATCATTCCGGCGGCAACCGCCCGGCGCTTTGCCACGTCGCCCGAAATCATGGCGGTGCTCGCCTCGGTTATCGGTGCTCTGGCTGTCACCGGCGGCCTGTTCGGTTCGCTGCATTTCGACACGCCGTCCGGCCCGTCGATCGTGGTTGCGGCGATGGGGCTTTTCGTGCTCAGTCTCTTGCCGTTCGGCCGTAACCGGCAGGCAGAAACGGCTATTCATTCGACGCATGGAGGACATCACTGATGGCGGCACAACAGCTTACCAAGAACCAGTCGCTGGTCCTCGACACACTCCATCACGCCGATGGCCCGCTCAGCGCCTACACGATCCTCGACAAGCTGCGCGATCACGGGTTTCGTGCGCCGCTGCAGGTCTACCGCGCGCTCGACAAGCTTTTGGAATTCGGCATGATCCACCGGCTCGAAAGCATGAATTCCTTCGTCGCCTGCGCCCATCCGGATCATCACCATCACCATGATCACGGCGTCACCGCCTTTGCCATCTGTGAGGATTGCGGCCAGGTGACAGAGATGCACGATGAGGCCATGGAAGAGCGGCTGTCGCTTTTGGCTAGCAAGCAGCATTTCAAGACCGAGAAGACCACGATCGAGATCCGCGGCCACTGCCAGAACTGCACCGCCGAGTAGGCGAAGGCATCCCGAACTGCCGGGCGGCTTTGTCTATCCGACAACGGTAAGGCTGCTGGCGAACAGCTGCCATTTCTTGACGTAGCTGTCAGCCGATTTCCTCAAGCCGGCAATCGCAGCCTCATCGAGCAAACGGATAGCCTTTGCCGGCGCTCCGACGATCAATGAATTGTCCGGAAAGACCTTGCCTTCCGTCACCAGCGCGTTGGCGCCCACGAGGCAATTGTTGCCGATAACGGCGCCGTTCAGCACCGTTGCTCCCATGCCAATGAGTGAGTTGTCGCCGATGGTGCAGCCATGCACGATGGCGCGGTGACCGATGGTGCAGCCTTCGCCGATAGTCACGGGCAGTCCGGGGTCGACGTGAATGACCACGCCTTCCTGGATGTTGGTGCGGGCGCCGATACGGATCGGTTCGTTGTCGCCGCGCAGCACCGCGCCGAACCAGATACCGACATCCTCGCCGAGTTCGACCGTTCCAATGACATGCGCGCCGGGGGCTACCCAGTAGCGGCCTTCAGAGGGCACTGCGGGCCGGGCGGGACCAAGAGCGTAGAGCGGCATGGTTTCCCCCTCAAACGACCGTGACGGTCAGCGTTGCGACGCCATCGATGTCGCAGGATACCACGTCGCCACGCGCCACAGGTCCGACGCCGGACGGTGTACCGGTCATGATGATGTCTCCCGCGGCGAGCGTGAACAGCTTTGACAGTTCGGCGATGATTTCCGGGGTTTTCCAGATCATCTGGTTGAGATCGCCCTGCTGTCTGGTCTCGCCGTTGATCTTGAGCGAGATGGTGCCGTCGGTGGGATGGCCGATAATTTCGGCCGGAACGAGCGCTGACAGGGGCGCCGAATGCTCGAAGGCCTTTGCTGCTGCCCAGGGTTTGCCGGCGGCCTTCGCCTGTGCCTGCAGGTCGCGCCGGGTGAAATCGATACCGACGGCATAGCCGTAGACGCAGTCAAGTGCATCCGCGGGATCAATGGTGTCGCCGCCGTGCTTCAGCGCGACAACCAGTTCGACCTCATGGTGAACGTCGGTTGAAAGCGGCGGGTAGGGGAATTCGGCGCCATGGACAAGATTGTCGGGATTTTTCTGGAAGAAGAAAGGTGGTTCCCGGTCCGGATCATGGCCCATCTCGATGGCGTGGGCGGCATAATTGCGCCCGACACAATAGACGCGGCGGACCGGAAAGGTTTGCTCTGAATTCATCACCGGCAAAAGCACCGGCGCGGGAAGGGGGATTACAGTTGTCATCGATATCCAGACATCCAATTGCGAATGCCGGACGATAGCACCCCATTGCGGGGCGGGGAAAGTGGTTCAGCTGCAGACGTAGGCCTGAAGCTGATCGCGGGTCAGGAACCGGCTGTCGGCCCGGGAATTGAGTTCCGGATGGGTGTATTCCAGGCTGGGGACATCAGGAAGTTCCAGCGCCTGCCGTACGGTCATGATGCCGACGTCGCGGCGGTCGCTGCCACGCTTCAGGCTGACTTCAACGATGCGATACAGATTTTCCTCTACCATGTGGTTTCTCCCGTCTCTTTATTTTTTGATTCTGGGCTGCAGTAGCTACTCCGAAATTGGTTTTTATGAGGCACCTCATCTATTAGCATGCCACACATGAAGAAATCGCGACAGTGGTTTTTTAGGGAATGCTTTATTTCGTGCCGGAATGGGACACTGCTGCCTGGCGAGGCTGGATGCCGTCAGAAGCGATGCGTTCGCAAGGGGGGGCGAATCCGTCTTTGGCGCACTGGAACAATCCTGCGGTTCGGGTGTTTTCCCACCGAACCGAGAAGGAGCGCGAGATGGCGAATATCAAGAATTTGCGGACCGGCTTTACCGGCGAACTCGATGAAACCGGCGGCGTCACAGCCAAGGCGAAACGGGCCGCCAGCTATATCAGCGATGAAGCCAATGCCGTGGCACAGAGTGCGCAGGACCATCCCTCCGCGACCAGTACCGCATTGCTGATTTTTGGCGCCGCCGCTTTCGTGGCCGGATATTTGATCGGAAGCGCCTCGGGCGAGGCGGCAACACGAAGACGTTACTGGTAGATATTGCATTGCGTCAGATTTAATTTGATTTTGATGCGCTGCAGCATTATTGTGTGTCTATCGCAGTGATTCACCTCCTCCCGAAGAGCTGCGATCGATCAGCGGCCACCTCCTCCCGGCCGTGGGTCATTTTCAGAAGCCTGCCGCACCTCCTCCCGCGGCAGGCTTTTTTCGTTTTGCACTCTGCCCAACGGGAACCAAATCGGTTATCCTGCCGTTATGGTCTGGCAAGACATTCGGAGGAGACGCTCATGCCAAATGCCAAATGGTCCAACCCCGTGGAAGTCGGGTTCGAGCATAAGGGTTCGAAGATCGTTTTCGGACCGTTCGATGCCCTCATCTGCCTGATGGACACCTGGCCGGATCTTCGTGGTCCGCGCTACGTTGCTGCAAGAAGCTTCTGCCGTGCCGCCATCGATGGCCGCAAGTCGCCGGAAGAGGCGCGAGAGGTGTTTATTGCCGCCGCGCAAGAGGCCAAGCTGCAGGCGCACTGAGGCTCGGGCAGAGGTTATCGACATCAACTGCGCTATCGGCGCAGTAGCCCCTGCTATTGCCGCAATCTCATCCAAGGTACCGCTGGGGCGTTGCCCCCAAGGACGCAGCTGCATTTCCCTTTCCGGTCTATCTTTCAAGCTCCCGGCTTGCCACGTCATTTCCTGACAAACAGCCGGAGCCCCTCCCAAACTTCCATCTCGCTTTCAAGACCGCGCCGCTGTATAAGGCCGCGATTGGTCAGGCCGTTTGAGCCGCGAGATATCCGTCTCCGCTGGCGCGCCTGTTTCTCCACCACGACACTAGACCGCCGGCGAGACGGGCGGGGATGAAAGTACTTTCTTGATGGGCAAGGCAGCGATTTCGGCATCGGGCGGCACGGCTACGACATATTTCGCAGCGCCGGTGTTTGCCGTTGCCCCGATGATCGATTGGACGGATCGGCACTACCGTTTCCTCGCCCGGCAGCTTTCCAGGCATGCGTTGCTCTACACCGAGATGATCGTCTCCGAAGCCATCCTGCGCGGTGACCGGGAGAGGCTGCTGGGGTTTGACGCTGTCGAGCAGCCGGTGGCGTTGCAGCTTGGCGGCAATGATCCGCGCAAGATGGCGGAGGCCGCCCGGATCGGTGAACAGTTCGGATATGCCGAGATCAACATCAATGTCGGCTGCCCCTCGGATCGCGTCCAGTCCGGGACGTTCGGTGCCTGCCTGATGCGTGAGCCTTCCGTGGTGGCCGACTGTGTGGCGGCGATGAAGGCGGCGGTGTCTATCCCGGTGACGGTCAAGTGCCGGATCGGTGTCGATGACCAGGACCCGGAGATCGCGTTGCGCGATCTGGTCTCGCGGGTCGTGCAGGCCGGAACGGACGCGGTCTGGGTGCATGCGCGCAAGGCTTGGCTGCAGGGGCTGTCGCCGAAGGAGAACCGCGATATTCCGCCGCTGGATTATCCGCTGGTGCATCGGCTCAAGGCGGAAAATCCCAGTCTTTTCATTGGGATCAATGGTGGTCTTGGCAATCTGAATCAGGCGGTTGAGGAATTGAATCAGGCTGCCGTTCTGGACGGGGTCATGCTCGGACGGGCGCCGTATCATGATAGCGCCATGCTGACCGCCGTGGACGGGTATTTCCCACATCCGCTGACAGGGGCCGCGGCACTTGATGTCAGCGATGAGGCCTTCACAGCCAATGGCCACCGGCAGTCTCTGGAGTTCTGGGCCGGGGTGCGCGATGCGATGATGGGCTATGCGGCCGGGCATATCGCGTCCGGCGGCCGGCTCATCCATGTCACCCGCCATATGGTCGGGCTGTTCCAGGGCTGGCCGGGCGCGCGGCGGTTCCGACAGATCCTGTCGGCCGATGCGACGCGGGCAGGGGCCGGACCCGAGGTTATCGCTGCCGCCTTCGACGCGATCTTTTCGGCTGCCGAGGCAAAGCAGGCGGCGGAGTAGGAATTAGCGAATAGTCAGTAGTGAGTAGTGCAGATTTCGCTATTCGCTACCACGTTGTGCAAAAAAAACGGCGCCCCGAAGGACGCCGTTCAAATCAGTCATCGCAAGCAGTCGGATCGAGGCTTAGTCAGCCTGGATGTTGACAGCCTTCGGGCCCTTGCCCATGCGATCCGGCTCGGTGTCGAAGGTGACCTGCTGGCCGTCCTTCAGGGTCTGGAGACCAGCGGCCTGCAGCGCGGAGATGTGTACGAACACGTCCTTTGCGCCGCCTTCCGGCGTGATGAAACCAAAACCCTTGTCCTGGTTGAAGAATTTTACGGTGCCCTTGGTGGCCATGGGAGAAGTCCTTTTTCCCTTAATGATGTGTCCTCACCCCTGCCAGGGTGGAGACGTTTTTCTTTCCGGTTTTGTCTTTATTCCGGAAAGCCAGTCGGAGAAGTCGATAACGGGGAAAGAACGTCTACAGTGCCTTTCGGCACGCCCGGATTTCTCCGGGACCATACAGCCAGTCCAGTCTCCGGGATGCTAACGCCCGAACGCGGAAATATTTGCAGCAAAAAAAGAAAATAGCAAGCGTTTAATCCTTTGCACTCAACCGCCTGTCGGTAATGGCTTTGCGGTGCACCACGACGGCACATCCGCCGGGTTTTGCGTGCCGCCACGCTCCCGGCCGGGGAAAACCGCGCACCGTCGCGATCTCGCCCCAATTTGGTCCCGGCAATGTCCGATTAAGGGGAGCCCGCGCCGCATCCGCTTTTGGGTTGATGCGGGATGGGCGAACGGTTAGGTCAGGGATGGAATGACGAATGCTGGACTGCGAGGTGGTGCCGTGATCGACCCCTATGAAACGCTTGGAATTGCCCGCGATGCCGACGAGCAGGCGATCAAGGTGGCCTATCGCAAGGTGGTCAAGACGGCCCATCCCGACAGCGGTGGCGATACCGAGGCGTTCGGGCGGCTGCAGGCCTGCTACGACCTGTTGAAGGATCCGGTGCGCCGCAAGGTCTATGACAATACCGGCTATGATCCGCAGCTGGCCGATCCGCGCGACCTGCAGGGCATCTTGAAGCTGGAAACGCTGGTCAGCGACTTCATTCTCGACGAGCGCGAGCCCGGCAGTTTCGACCCGGTCGCCGCCATGCGCCGCAGGCTGTCGGACGATATCGTCAAGAGCCGCTTCCATATTCTCGAGTTGGAGCGCCACCGCGCCCGCGTGCGCCAGCATCTCGACCGCCTCGGCCGCCGCCCGGCCGCCGACATTCTCGGCTCGATGCTGCGCACCCGCTCGCAATCGATCGCCGAGGCCATCCGCAGCGCCGAGGCCCAGATCGAGGCGACCGAGCAGGCCTATACACTGCTCGAAGGCTATTCCTACGAGTTGGAATTTCTGGAAGAGGTGAAAGCGGCGGAATAGGGTGGGTTGGGAGATGCTCGTCATGCAGTCGCTCGTTGTTTCTCCGGTGCATCCCCATTTTCCGTCATTCCTGTGCTTGTCACAGGAATCCAGCGCGCCGCGTCTGCGGCGCGTAAGACCCTTCTGCTGGTGACGCGGTTGAACGAGTCCTTTCACGGCGCGGACGCGCCGTGGCTGGATTCCCGCCACAGGGGCGAGAATGACGGAGAGTGGGGAATCGCTCCCGCCCGGAACGCCCCAACGTCGAGTGGGATAGCTCCCGTCCTTGTTCATTTTGCCACCGGCGGCGTGCGTGGGGGGATTGTTTCGCGGTCGCGGCGGAAGGCGTCGAAGCGGCGTTTGTCGTGGGGCGGGACGGCGGTGCGGGCGAGTTCGACGCAGGCGTCCAGAAAGGCCCGCTGCCCGGGATTGCCCCAGGTGTATGTCAGGCCCTGATGGCCGCCATGTTCGAGGATGATCAGGGCCTGGCGGTAGAATTCATCGAAAACCTCGCGCTGTGCTGCGGTCAGATTGTGCAGGCAGCAGGGTTCGCCGCTGTTTTTGAAATGCCAGAAGCAGGTGTTCTTGCGGCGGCAGTCGCGGCGGCGGCAGGCCAGATGCGGCATGGCCAGCATCTCGGCGGTGCGGGCCATCAGCCGTGTGTGGACGGGAAGGGGCATGTCTCTTCTCCTTTGTTTCTGTTGCCTGGGCATGCGTCCCCGTTCACGCGCGAAAAAATGCCGCCGTGGTTTGAAGGCAGGACGGGGCGCTGAAAGCTGCCGCGTTTGATGGTAAAAAGTGACACCTCTCAGCGCCCCGTTCGGCGGTTTTTGCCCGCGACTTGGGTCTCTCTGCGGTGGTGAGACAGACGGTGTTCGTCTGACCCGATGGATCCCGGCCGAACCAATTTATCGGCAACGCTCCACCCGGCCGCCGCCGGATTGTTACACCCGGCGAAACCATCCGCTCACCCACCCTGTGTGCCGCACAGGCACGCCCGGCGCGCTCTTTCGGGCTTCAAGAGACAAGGAAAAACCCTTGCCTCTCCCCGTGTCGCCGGAGGGAGAGCATTTTCCGCGAACCCCGGATAGGAGGACGTCCGTCCTTTCCTCAAACCCGGCGCCGGCCCCGCCTCGCTGCCACGGCTGGCAGTGTATCCATGGCGGGACGGGAGAAGTATGGCACGAGTTTTGGAGGCGGGGATTTAGGGGGAAACTGGGGGAAGAATTCAGAGACTCAATCTAGCGTTAAGTATTTTTCTAACATCTTGATTTTATATGGTTATAAAACACCTCTGGCGTTGGTGAGCGGCTTTCGAGGTGGAAAATACCTCCTCCTTTTTCAGAGGAACGATCAGAAGGCTCGGCAATGCGCGTATGGGATCAGCGGACTTCCAGAGCAGGCTAAGTGAAACGAACTGTTTGGATCAGAGTTTTTGTATCCCGAGGCCGGGACAATATAAAAGCATCTACTTAATACTGCTCTATAACTTTGACAGTCGAATACCTTGGCGTCGTACTAGTAAATGCACGATCCTAATCGTGATTTTCGCGCCACTCTATAACCCTGTCTCGCATTTCCTCCAAAAACATTGCTACATGTTGATGCTCCCCAATCGGATATTCCATCGTTTTGATATTAAAGTTTTCTCCAAGTATCTTTCTCTGGGACTCGTGTTTCCGTAGCTCAAGTATCGCGAAATGCTGATGCATAGAGGGTGCTGCGATCAAGGAATTTTCAAGTACCAACTGTAAATCTGGATCATCTAAGCTAGATCCAACGAATATCAGCGTGTTTACAAGAAAAAGGGCATCGATAGCCCTAAAAAAATTTGGATAGCTACGTCTTGCGGCAAAATATGATGTTTTATTTAAAACGATATCAAGTGGTGACGTTACGCACCCATGCATTTTTATAACGCATCTTTCTCCTGATCTTATATTATCTATAATATTTTTTCTATCGTCAGGTTTAGCGACGGAGTACCCATCGCTAATACTGTTTTTATGGAATAGCTTTTCATATATCTCATCGTAGTTTGTTGTTATGACAATTTTCGGATCTATCTCCATTATGGTCGTGTGTATATCAGACGGTATGTAGTCCGGCTTTTTCAGCTTATCTTTGATTATTCGCGAGAATTCGGCAGGGTTTATGTTCATTCTGATGACTTCTGCAGCCTCCAGTAGTCGCTCACTGTCTATCAAGTCATCTGCGTATTTACGCTCTGCGTCGTCTGTTACAGACTGATTCAAATTTTTAAGCAAGTCTATCCATGATGGGGGTCTAGTGCCGTCTGCTGTTTTGCATGCCATTGAAGCGCCGGCGCCAAGAACAAAGATGGCCCGTCGCTCTGCTACTTCCTGAATTAAGCTCTCATCCCAAATCATAATCAATTACCGGAATTTTCGACGATTTGTCTGGATACTGCCGCAATGAGTTCAGAGTACCGTACTGCCTGTTGGTATTGTGCCCCAACGAGGCCGTCCCCCGTCTGAAGATCGATAATTGGAGCGTTAACGCTTTGTGCAAGCGGAATTATGCTGTAAAGATTTGGTACGTCGCCAAGATTTGCATTTGCCATATCAACGCCACTAGCAAAGTTGGTAGCTAGGTGCGCTTCGACCTCTATTGGTACATTGGTGAGTATCTTTTCAAATGCAACTGTTGCTCTTCGCACGCCCTGCTTTGATTTGGTGATATACTGTTGCAATGTGTATCCAATGTATCCATTCTCAATTTTTATATCTTTTGGTATATTGTATTTTTTAAGTACATTTGAATCTCTATTTTTTGTCGATTTTATTGCAAATTTATACTCTTCTATCCAGTTTCTGTTCCATTGTGCTATGTTTCTGATGCCCAAAAGACTAAACACATCTGCTCCTAGAGGGGTAAGAAAAAAGTCAGCGGCGCATAGGACTGAGCGATTGATGGACCCAAGACTTGGTCCTACATCAACAAATACGTAGTCATAATTGGGGGAAATCTGAGAGAGGTATTCGGTAAGCCAATTAGTAATTCTGAAGCCACCAATTTTCTGTGCTGTTAAATCACCCCAAGCTCGTGATAGAGCATCTTCGATCGCGGAAAATTGTGGATGCCCAGGTATAAAATCTACCCCAAATCTATTGCTGGAGGCTTCAACCGGATGAACGTCCTTGTTGATAACCGCGTCTCCATCCATTATAGGCTTAATGATATCCAAGAGCGTGTTTATTTTCTTTTTCCCAAGGGAAATATCGCTATTCCAGTATAAATCGATTGTTTTGTCATCTCCAAGCAAAAGCTGCGTAACATTACACTGCGGGTCGCAATCTATGATGCAAACTCTTTTTTGCATTTTTTTTGCAATGTATGCTGCGACGTTTCCCGTAAGTGTTGTTTTTCCCACGCCGCCTTTATTGTTAAATAATACTATTGTTTTCATTGGTGTACCTAACGTCAGAATCACTCAGCTAACAATTGCATATCTTATCACGCGTTGGTAGCAGTCGATTCGATGGATGTTTCAAACGTTGTGCTGAAGATTCCGCACCCTGTTGGGCGGCATGCGGGGGGCGAGTTGTTTTCCGTTAATTGCTGCCTTACCGTGCCCCGTCAAACAACGCGCTCAAACTCCACGGATATTCCCCCTGCTGGTCGGCGATGTCGTCGACTTTCCAGCCGCCGTGTTCCTTGACCAGCGTGTAGAACAGCGTCACCGGTTCGGAATTCCGGAATGTCACTTCGACTTCGGCGGTGTCGTCGATGACGGCCGGCTGGCCGATTTCGACATCGGTGGCCTGGCCGTCATTGCCTGAGATCACCGGGTCAAAATCGATAGTGCCGGCATCGCCGGCCGCTGTGCCGTCGGCATCTTCCTGGAAGCGGGCGTTCAACTGGTCGGAGAAGAACGGCGCATAGGGCGAGGGGGCATTTTCGGCGGTTCTGGCGGTGTCGTAGCTGTAGAGCGCCTCAAGCAGGGCCTCCGGGGTCTTGTAGGTTCCGGCCATGGCGGGAAGCGCTGACAGGGCGAGTACGGCGGAGACGAGGAGGGCGGGCAGGCGCATGGCAGGTCCTTTGGCGGCTGTGGTGTGTTTGAGCAGTAGCCGATGGGCGGTGGTCTGGCCATGGGGCATTTTTGGGGGGATGGCTGGTGTGTCCGTCTTCTCCCCAGCGGGGAGAAGTGCCGAGCGGATGCGAGGCGATGAGAGGGCGGCACGGCAGAAAAGGTGCCTGCGGCCCCCTCATCCGGCGCTTTGCGCCACCTTCTCCCCGCTGGGGAGAAGCGGGAGCGGGCGGAAACTTCTTCGGCTTTCCCATCCCCCTGCGGGGGGATCACGGTTTGTTGTGGTCTGGCCATGGGGCATTTTGGGGGAGGTGGCTGGTGTGTCCCTCTTCTCCCCAGCGGGGAGAAGTGCCGAGCGGATGCGAGGCGATGAGGGGGCGGCACGGCAGAAAGGGTGCTTGCGGCCCCCTCATCCGGCGCTTTGCGCCACCTTCTCCCCGATGGGGAGAAGCGGGAGCGGGCGGAAACCTCTCTCAATTTCCTATCCCCCTACGGGGATCACGTTTTGTTGTGGTCTGGCCATGCGGCATTTTCGGGGGGATGGCTGGTGTGTCCCTCTTCTCCCCAGCGGGGAGAAGTGCCGAGCGGATGCGAGGCGATGAGGGGGCGGCGGGGCAGAAAAGGTGCCTGCGGCCCCCTCATCCGGCGCTTTGCGCCACCTTCTCCCCGGTGGGGAGAAGAGGGAGCGGGCGGAGTTTGAGGGGCGGTGGACACTCCCTGTCAGCTGTGCTGGCATCTACCCCACAAAGGGAGATGGGGGCGGTGGTTTTGGTGATCACCCCACCCCGGCGCGGAGCGCCGACCCTCCCCCTCGAGGGGAGGGTGTTCGTGGGACGGTGTCATTGGCCGGGGCGGCCGGTCTTGCCTTTGGTTTTCTTCTGGCGCTTGAGGTCGCCGGCGTCCTCGTAGGAACCGGCGCCGGATTTGGCGCGGATGAAGGGTTTTGGATCGCCCGCCTTTTCCGGCTGGCCTTCCAGCAGCGGCGAGACGCGTTTGCCGGGTTCCGTCACCGGCTTTTCCGGCAGTTTTCCCGTGGTGTTGAGCGGCTTTTCGGTGCGGCCGACGGTCATTTCGTCCAGGCTATTCTTGCGAAAATAGCCTGGAGTCTCTTTTGGCTCGGACCCGCTTTCTTGTCCGTCTGCGCCGGACAAGGCGTCCGCGCTGCTGTTCTTGCGGAACAGGCCGGCCTCCTTGCGGGCGGGCGTGGCGATGTCGCGGCCCATCTCGTCGAGGTCCGGCTTGCGGAATCCGGATTGCCCCTCGGCCGGTTTGCGGGCCGGGCGGGTCATGTCGGTGCCCGGGCCCATGTCGTCGAGCGAGGGTTTGGCGAAGAGGGAATGGCTGGGTTGATCTCCCCCCGTGTCGGGAAGATGGCCCGAAGGGTCAGAGGGGGCGGCGGGCTCGGAGGTCGAGGTGGGCTTGCCCCCCTCTGTCAGCTTCGCTGACATCTCCCCCACAAGGGGGGAGATTGGGCCTGAGCTTGCCTTGCCCTTCTTGCTGCTTCCGCCTTCCATCGCCCGCGCCTCTTGGCGGGCCATCGGGTCGTCCATGACGGCGAGTTCGGCGGCTTTGAGGCGTTTGATTTCGTCGCGCAGGCGGGCGGCGGTTTCGAAGTCGAGGTCGGCGGCGGCGTTGCGCATCTGCTTTTCGAGCGCTTCGAGATGGGCGGCGAGATTGTTGCCGACCAGGTCGGTGATGCCGCCCTTGACGCCCTTGATGCCGATATCGGCGCGGACATGATCCTTCTCGTAGACCGAATCGAGGATGTCGGAAATGCGCGCCTTGACCGATTCCGGGGTGATGCCGTGGGCCTCGTTATAGGCCACCTGCTTTTCGCGGCGGCGGGAGGTTTCCTCCATGGCGCGCTTCATCGAGCCGGTGATCTGGTCGGCATAGAGGATGACCTTGCCGTCGACGTTTCGCGCCGCGCGGCCGATGGTCTGGACCAGCGAGGTTTCCGAGCGCAAAAAACCTTCCTTGTCGGCATCGAGAATGGCGACGAAGCCGCATTCGGGAATGTCGAGGCCTTCGCGCAGCAGGTTGATGCCGACCAGCACGTCGAACGCACCCAAACGAAGATCGCGGATGATCTCGATGCGCTCCAGCGTGTCGATATCGCTGTGCATGTAGCGGACGCGAACCCCCTGTTCGTGCAGGTATTCGGTGAGGTCTTCGGCCATGCGCTTGGTGAGCACGGTGACCAGCGTGCGGTAACCGGCCTGGGCGGTCTCGCGGATTTCGCCCAAGACGTCGTCGACCTGGGTCTTGGCCGATCTCACCTCGACCGGTGGGTCGATCAGGCCCGTGGGGCGAATGACCTGTTCGGCGAAGACGCCGCCGGACTGTTCCAGTTCCCAGGCCGCAGGCGTCGCCGAGACGGCGATCGTATCCGGGCGCATGGCGTCCCATTCCTCGAAGCGCAAGGGACGGTTGTCCATGCAGGACGGCAGGCGAAAACCGTATTCGGCCAGCGTTGCCTTGCGGCGGAAGTCGCCCCGGTACATGCCGCCGATCTGGCTGACGGAGACGTGGCTCTCGTCGATAAACAAAAGGGCGTTATCGGGGATATATTCGAACAGGGTCGGCGGTGGCTCGCCGGGCTGGCGGCCGGTGAGGTAGCGCGAATAATTCTCGATGCCGGCGCAGGAGCCGGTGGCTTCCAGCATCTCGATATCGTAGCGGGTGCGCTGTTCCAGCCGCTGGGCTTCCAAGAGGCGGCCGCCTTTTTCCAGCTCGGCGAGGCGCAGTTTCAGCTCCTCCTTGATCGACTTGATCGCCTGGTTGAGCGTCGGGCGCGGCGTCACATAGTGGGAATTGGCATAGATCTTGACGCTCTTCAGGTCGTCGGTCTTCTGGCCGGTCAGCGGATCGAATTCGGTGATGCTGTCGATCTCGTCGCCGAACATCGAGATACGCCAGGCGGCATCCTCAAGGTGGGCCGGGAAGATTTCGATCGTGTCGCCACGGACCCGGAAGGAGCCGCGCTGAAAATCCATGTCGCGGCGCTTGTATTGCTGGGCGACGAGATCGGCGAGCAATTGCCGCTGGTCGAGCGTGTCGCCGACCGTCATCTGAAAGGTCATGGCGGTATAGGTCTCGACCGAGCCGATACCGTAGATGCAGGACACCGAGGCGACGATGATGACGTCATCGCGCTCGATCAGCGAGCGGGTGGCGGAGTGGCGCATGCGGTCGATCTGCTCGTTGATCGAACTCTCCTTCTCGATGAAGGTATCGGAGCGCGGCACATAGGCTTCCGGCTGGTAATAATCGTAGTAGGAGACGAAATATTCGACCGCGTTGTCGGGGAAGAAGTTCTTGAACTCGGAATAGAGCTGCGCGGCCAGGGTCTTGTTCGGCGCCAGGATGACGGCGGGGCGCTGGGTGGCCTCGATCACCTTGGCCATGGTGAAGGTCTTGCCGGAGCCGGTGACGCCGAGCAGGACCTGGGAACGGTCGCCGTTCGACAGGCCCTCGACCAGGTCCTTGATGGCGGTGGGCTGGTCGCCGGCGGGCTCGAAATCGGCCTTCATGACGATCTCGATGCCGCCCTCTGACTTTTCCGGGCGCTGCGGCCGGTGCGGCGTCCACAGCTTGCCGTCCTTGAACAGCGGGTTGCCGCTCTCGATCAGCGCCGACAGGGCTTCAACCGTGGCGGTGACGCCGCTGCCGGACATGAATTTTTCGGCATCCTCAAGCGCGACATCAAGGCCGGAGACGGGATTGAGGCCGGCGGCGGCGCGGGTCTTCGGATCCGACGTGCCGCCCATCGACGTGCCGCGAGAGGAGCGGCTGGCGCTGACGCCGTCCTTGGTGGCCTTCTCCTGCTTCGCCTTCTGGGCAGCGATTTCCACCTTCTTGCGGTGTTTGCCGGCCTTGGAGGCGACGTCGTGGCGGGTCTCGATCGTCTCGGCCTCGGCCATGCGCTGCAGCTCGTTGGCCCAGTCGGCGACATTCGACGACAGCGGCGAGCCTTCGAACGAGGCCTGGGGAGCTTCTTCGAAGCCGCCAAGATCGGGACGGGGTGATTTCTTCGGTGCTTTCGACATGCGGGGAATATGGAGAGAGTCCGGTGAAAAGTGAAGGGGGCGATGAGTACAAAAAGGCAACGGGGAGGCGGGCTACTGCCAATTTCTGACAGGATTACGCGAGCGATCCGGTCCGGCCGGTTTTCTGTGTGGCGACAGGCGGTCCCGGCTTGAACGGCGCGGCAATGGCGGTACATGTTGCGCATCTTGCCAACCCATCTTCCCAGGGATTCGAACATGCCTTTTTCGCTGAATACGGCCGCCGTGCTGCCGATCGTGCTGCTTGTCCTCTCGAACATCTTCATGACCTTCGCCTGGTACGGTCATCTGAAATTCACCTCCTCGCCGTTGTACATGGCCATTATCGCCAGCTGGGGCATCGCCTTCTTTGAATATTGCCTGGCGGTTCCGGCCAACCGAATTGGCCACGAGGTCTATTCGGCGGCGCAGCTGAAGACCATGCAGGAGGTGATCACACTGGTGGTGTTTGCCATTTTCTCGGTGTTCTGGCTGAAAGAATCGCTGACCTGGAACCACGCCATCGGCTTCTGCATGATCGCCGGCGGCGCAGCCTTCGTGTTCAAAGGTTAGGGCCTGCCGCGTCTACCGGTGGGTCGGAATGGACTGGTCTTCAGTTGCGTCGGACCGGACCACGAAGCAGCCGGAGATGCGGTCATAGATGGTCTGACCGCGCCACAGGATGAACGGGCCGAACCACCAGAGGGCGCCGATAAGCCAGGCGATAACGCCGGCGGCGAACAGCGTGCTGAAGTCGGGTTCCTGCATGTCGCGGGCGGCCTGGACGACATCGGCGAATGCGCCGGAGGCGAGCGTCGACAAGCCGGGCAGGTTTTGGGCGGCGTGAACGGTGACGGCGATGCCGAGGAGGCATGACGGCAGAAACTTCCAGAACTCTCTGGTCAGGCATTGCCTGAAGGAGGGGATTGCTTGCCTGGCAGCGACGATGCGCAGGAACAGAATGGCCTTGCCGGGCGTCCTGCGGCCCGCCGCCGTCATCTTGGCGGTTGCCAGAACGAACAGCGCCAGAAAGAACAGCTGCAGAAGGATGTTCGATGCCGTGCTGGTACCGGAAATATCCAGCGGGATGGCTTTTCCGTCCTGATCGATGCCGATCGACACGAAGCGGCTGGAGCCGGTTGTGTCTGTGGCTTTCGTTACCGTCGATATGAAAAAGCGCTGCTGCATGCCGATGCTGGAATTGACGCAGACCTGGTTTGTCCGGGTTTCGCCATCGGCCAGCGGCCATGCGGTTTCGACCTCGCGGATCAGCGGACTGTCGGCTGTGACCGCGCAGGTTGTCGATTGGCCGATGTAAAAGCCGAGATTCCAGCCGGTGAGGGCCTGCAGTGGCAAGGCCAGCACCATCAGAATGCTGTAGAAAACCGCCAGATCGACAACGAACGCAACAGCGCGCCGCCAGAAAAGGCGCGGTGGCCGTGTCGTGGGTGCGGAAATACCAGCGGTCATCGAATCCTCTTTCAGCGAGCCCCGTGATCTGGGTTCATAGGGTGTCATGCCTGGCATCGGCAATGGGCCGCGCAGGCTTTTCGGAATGCGGTTTTTCGCGGATTGACATTTTCCCGCCATGTCGGCATCGGCTTTCACGCCGATTGCCATCTCACCGGCGGAGTGGCGAACAAGGTTTTGTGTCCGGGCGTTGAGCCATCGGCCATCTGCAGACAGGAATGAACGGGACCAGCATGCTGTTTTTGAAACTCACTCTGGTTCCCTTCTTTCTGCTTGCCGTTTCGATGGCGGCCGTGCGCTGGGGGCCGGCGGTGGCGGGCTGGCTTGCAGGCTTGCCGATCGTTGCAGGACCGATCCTCTATCTGCTGGTGCTGGAACAGGGGCCGGTTTTCGGGGTGGGCGCAGCTGCGGCTGCCCTATCGGCGATCTTCGCGTCCGAGGCCTTCAACCTCGCCTATGCCTGGACCTGCCGCTGGTATCACTATTGCATTGCCGCCCTGATGGGGCTTGCCGCTTGGTTCATCGCGGCCATCGGCCTGACGAGCCTGCCCGGAACATCGGCCGTTGCACTCGGTATGGCGCTGCTCGGCGTCATCTGCGCGCAAACATTTCTGCCACGCACCAACACCGCCGCCAAGGTGATAACGATCACCCGGCTTGACCTGATCATGCGCATGGTTGCCGGTGCTGTTCTGACGCTGGCGGTGACGGTCCTGTCGGCTTCGCTGGGCGCGCAATGGAGCGGCGTTCTGACGGTTTTTCCGCTGCTCGGGCTGATCCTGTCGGTATCATCGCAGCGGGCCTATGGTCCCGATTTCGTTGTGCGTCTGCTGCGCGGCATGGTGCTGGGACGCTTTTCGTTCGCGGCCTTTTGCCTTTGCCTGGTCTGGATGCTGCCCAGGCAAAATGCCGAGATCGCCTTTCTGGTCTCGTCCGTCGTGTCTGTCTGCGTTCAATGGGCGAGCAGGCAGGTCGTTGCCATGACGCGGTAACGTTCTTGTTGCAGGATCGGCTCCAGCCTTTACCGCGCCTTGGCGTGGATGGGCCGCCGGTCAGGCGGCGCGCAGCCAGAGGCCGTGGACCCAGCCGGAGAAATCCGGGTCGCCGTTGTCGTTGAGCACCGAGACGTAGCGCCAGTTGCCGTCCTGTTCATGGACGAGCACCGGCGTTCCATCCGACAGGGCGTCCGTCCGCACTTTCGGGTGTTCGGCTCCTGGGCCGGAGCGGATGCTGAGGCCGGTGGGCGAGCGGACCCGCCAGATCGCAGCATCCTCGTCGGCGTCGCCGATCACCCGGGTCTGGAAATCCGCCATGCTCCAGGCCGGGCCTGGATCGGATTTGCGGCCGGGCGAGATATCGTCGTGGCCAAGGATCTCGCCGATCCCATAGGCCGAGCAGATGGCCTTGGACGCAGCCACGCACGCGTCGATCTGCGGCTGTGTAAACGTTTCCCAGCCGATGACTGGGCCGCCGAACTTGTGACGGGCCTGGACGACGAAACCCGGATCGACCGGAACGCCCGTCCAGGACAGCCAGCCGGTTCCCGTCTTGCTCAATGGCCCCCAATTTTCCAGCTCGATGCCGATCGACGTGCTGTTCAGCCCCGAGTGTTTCTTGCCGATCCTGTCCGTCCACGTGCTCTTGCCGGCGTGCCAGCCCTTGACGTTGAAGGGCACGCATTGGGTGATATGGCCGGCGCGGTCGATGACCAGATGCGCCGAAACCTCGGCACTGGGCTTGGCGAAGTAGCGGGCGATATTGTTGCCGGGGCCCGACGCGGTAAAGTGAATGATCAGGAACTGCGGCGCGATTTCACCGCCGATATTGGGAGAGCGGATGAATTCGACATTGCTGCCGCCCGATGATAGCTTATGGTTCTTGACGGTATAATTCATGGTTTTTCCCCCCAAGCCGCGCGTTCTCGACGCGGTATGAGGGTAGCAAAAAACATGGTTAATGCAACTTAATATTGTGTTCTTGGTTTAATCAATTAAGGGTTGTTGTTGATTGCAATGCCGGCGTGATCTGCGATGGCGGCGGGCATCCCGTGGCCCGCTGCCATCGGGCGGCTAGTGGTGTTCGCCGAACAGCGTATCGAGAATCTTTCCTTCCAGCCGCGCCAGTTCCGGCGAGCCGTGGCGGCGGGGGCGCTCAAGCGGGATATCGAGATCAAGCGCGATCCGGCCGTGGTCGATGACGATGACGCGGTCGGCCAGCGCCACGGCTTCGGCGACATCATGGGTGACGAGCACCGCGGTGAATGTCTGCTGCTGCCAGATGCTTTCGAGCAGATGCTGCATCTCGATGCGGGTCAGCGCATCGAGTGCGCCGAGCGGCTCGTCGAGTGCCAGGATGTAAGGGTGGGCGACAAGGGCACGGGCAAGGGCGACGCGCTGGCGCTGGCCACCGGACAGGACGGACGGCCATTCTTCGGCCCGGTCGGCAAGACCGACTTCGCTCAGGATGGCCAGCGATTTTTCCCTCGCTTCCGTGCCCTTGGCGATGCCGGTCAGGCCGACTTCGACATTCCTGGCGATCCTTGCCCATGGCAGAAGGCGGGGTTCCTGAAACATGATGCGGGTGCGGTTTTCGCCTTCAAGGCCCTTGTTGACCGTCAGCGTGCCGGATGTCGGCTTGTCGAGACCGGTCAGCAGCCGCAGCAGCGTGCTCTTGCCGCAGCCGCTCTTGCCGATGACCGCGATGAACTGGCCGGCGGGGACATCGAGATCGATATTGTCGAGAACGGTCTTGTCGCCGAACTTGCGGCTGACGCCACGGAAGGAAAAGGCGATGTCGCGGTTGTCGTGGTCGCGCGGTTTTGGCGCCGCGTAGGGAAACCACTGGCCGGGCGGCGTTTCGCGCAGGGCGCGTGCCTCCGCCGTTTCCTTGACCGGACGGGCTGGCTTGGTCTGTTGATCGAGGGCGATGACGGACATTTCCGGTACTCCGTGTTTCGTTTCGCGAAAAATCAGGCAGTCTGGAAGGCGGGATGCCACTGCAATGTCAGCCGCTCAAGCAGCCGGGCAAAACTGTCGGCGAGCTTGCCAAGCAGGGCGTAGATCAGGATCGATAGCACGACGACATCGATCAGCAGGAACTCGCGGGCCTGCATGGCCATGTAGCCAAGGCCGGAAGAGGCGGCGATGGTTTCGGCGACGATCAGCGTCAGCCACATGATCCCCAGCGCATAACGCAGGCCGACGAAAATGGCGGGAAGGGCGCCGGGCAGGATGACACGGAAGAAGAGGGTGGTGCGCGACATGCCGTAGACGCGGCCCATCTCGACCAGCTGCGGATCAACGCTCTGGATGCCGAGCAGCGTGTTGACATAGATCGGGAAGAACACGCCGAGCGCTACAAGGAACAGCTTTGCTTCCTCATCGATACCGAACCAGAGGATGACCAGCGGGATCAATGCCAAATGCGGAATGTTGCGGACCATCTGCAGCGTCGTGTCGGTCAAATTGCGCGACAGGCCGGAAAGGCCATTGGCAAGACCGAAGACAAGGCCGATCGAACCGCCGATGACGAAACCGGACAAAGCGCGCGCCGTGCTGACGCCGATATTGCGGACGAGTTCGCCTGACAGCAGCAGGCGCCAGAAGGCTTCGGCAACGGCCGAAGGGGCGGCCATGACGTTCGGCGAGATCAGGCCGGTGCGGGCAGCAATTTCCCAGGCGAGCACGATCAGAGCGGGCAGCAGCCAGCCGGTGCCGTTGCGCAGGATCGTCGCGCCGCTGCGCAGGAGCGATTGACCGGTGTATTTCATCATCTGCCCTTTGCTCTCTCGTGCTCCCTCGCGTGCCGGTCCGGATCGACCGGCACGCTGCGGCATTTCCTGGGAGGAAATCAGTTTGACGGCGCCGTCCAGACGGCATCGGCGATGGTGATCTGCTTGGGGATCAAGCCGAGCTTGAAGAACCGGTCGGCGGTCTGCTGTTGGCTGGCGACGATCTCCGGCGTGATCGGCTCGATGCCGAAGACGGTGCGGTTGGCAGCGATCGTCTGGGCTTCCAGCGGCACGCCGGTGACCTCATGCAGGGCTTCCGCCACCTTGCCGCGGTTGGCATCGGCCCAGGCTGCGGCGTCCTTCAAGGCGGCGATGGTGGTGGTGACCGTTTCGGGGTGTTCCTTGGCGAAGTCGCGATTGGCGAGGAAATAGGTTTTGACATTCAGCGTCTGCGCCGACGTTGTCAAAATGCGCGGCTTGTAGCGGGTTTCGGCGATGGCGAAAAAGGGGTCCCAGACGGCCCAGGCGTCGATCTTGTCGCTGGCAAAGGCGGCGGCGGCATCGGCGGGGCTCAGATAGACCGGGGTAATGTCCTTGAAATCGATGCCGGCTTTTTCCAGCGCCGCAACGACAAGATTATGGGCGGACGTGCCCTTGCCGACGCCGACTTTCTTGCCCTTGAGGTCAGCCAGCGACTGGATGGGCGAGTCCGGCTTGACGAAGATGGCTTCACCGGCGCCGTTGGAGGGAAGGGCGGCGACATAGGTGATGGCGGAGCCTGCGGCCTGGCCGAAGATTGGCGGTGCATCGCCGGTCCAGCCGACATTGATCGAGCCGACATTCAGAGCCTCGACCAGCGGCGGGCCTGCGGTGAACTCGACCCAGGAGACCGTGACACCTTTGGGCGCCAGCGCCTTTTCGATGATCTGCTGCTGGCGGGCGATGACCGGCAGGCCGGTCTTCTGGTAGCCGATCTTGAATTCGGTCAGTTCGGCGGCGGCCAATCCTGTGACAGGCAGGCCGGAGGCGGCGAAAAGGCCGGTGGCCAGCAGGCCGGCGCCAAACAGGCGTCTTGTCAATGTGAGCATCGGATCCCTCTTATGGTTGGCGGAGGCGTTTTCCGCTTGATGTGGGATCATGCTAGATAAATCTATTATGATTATAGAGTTTATTTATTTTGTAGATTGAGCCTGCGGAGAAATGCTTTTCCGCGGCGGAAGGGCAATCGGCCGGATTTTTTTCGCCGCTCAATCCAGCAGATCAAAGGCGCGGAAAATCCAGACGACTTGATAGGTCAGGCCAGCAATCAGGAAGATTGCGTGGAAACGGCGGTTGGGCGTGATGGCGGCAAGGATGCAGAGCAGGATGTAGGCGGCGTTGCGCAGCGGATATTCGAGACCATAGGACAGGAAATACTGCTTACCCTTGACGGCGGTGTCGATCAGATCGAGCGTATAGGCGAGCGCCAGGAAGCTGAAGAACCAGGCGCGGCGCGACATGAAATAATGTTCGTAGCCGCTGTAGTCCTCCATCGAAGTGGGAAACAGCAGGACGCAGAGGAAGAAGAAGATGCAGCAATAGGCGATGACGAAGAGATAGACGCTGAAATCGATCACCGGCACCGAATGCAGCCGGTATTCCCACCACCAGAAATAAATCAGGAACAGAAACATGAACAGCACCCAGCCAAGGTGCAGCCAGTAGATTTTTGTCTTGCCGGGATGCTGGACGAACAGCGCCAGCCCGGTGAGCAGACGGGCCATCGACAGGCTGATGACCATGCCCATGACGACGCGGATATGGGAGAAAACCTGCGGATCGACGGGCTGGTCCATGGTTCAGGCCTTTGTGAGTGTCAGGATCAGGCTTCCGGCGGCACCGGTTTCGGGTGACCAGTCTCGTCGAGCGCCACCATGACGAACAGCGCATCGGTGACCTTGTCCATCCGGTCGGAGAGATAACGTTGCGCCCAGGCCTCGACCTTCAGCGTCATCGACGTGCGGCCAACCTTGACGACATCGGTATAGATGCAGAGCGTATCGCCGATCTTGACCGGCATTTCGAAGGCCATTTCCTTGACGGCGGCGGTAACGACGCGGCCGCGGGCGCGCTCGGCGGCACGGATACCGCAGGACAAGTCCATCTGCGCCATCACCCAGCCGCCAAAGATATCGCCGGCAGCATTGGCATCGGCTGGCATGGCCAGCGTGCGCAGGGTGAGGTCGCCGTTCGGTTTGGCCATCGTCATCGCTCTCCGTTTGGTTGGATGTAACCCGATGAGGCGCGATCGGAAAAGACCCCTTGGGCAAATATCCTGCAGCAGGGCACTGCGGCGCGGGTGGTGTGAACAAACGGTAAATTCCGGCTTATCAATTTTAGCGACGTCCTGTTAGGAAGTTCGAAAATTCCCGTCGGTATCGTGCGCCTATAAAAATCTGAGGGGATTTGGCTTAATGAAACACTTCCGTATTTCGGTGCGATTGTATGCGCTGGTGGGGCTGGCGCTTTTGACCATGGCGGCCGTCATGACGCTTGGGCTATTCCAGGAGCAGGACAAGCTGGTTGTGCAGCGCAAGGCCATGCTGGAGGCGATGAACGAGAACGCGGTTTCCGTATTCGACAGCTATTACAAGCAGGAACAGGCCGGTACGCTCTCGAAGGCCGATGCGCAGGCGCGCGCCATCGAGGCGATCAAGGCCATGCGTTACCAGGGCAACGGCTATTTCTTCATCACCGACATGAAGAGCATGATGATCATGCATCCGATCAAGCCGGCGCTGGATGGTACCGACCAGACGGACAACAAGGATCCGACGGGCAAGCATATCTTTGTCGAGTTTGCCAAGAAGGTTGCGGCCGAAGGCAAGGGTTTCGTCGATTATTACTGGCCGAAGCCCGGTGCCGAAGAGCCAGTGCTGAAATATTCGCATGTGGCCGGATTTGCGCCCTGGGGCTGGATTGTCGGCACCGGCGTCTATGCCGACGACCTCGCAGCCATGTTCAAGGACGGTCTGATCCGCGTGGCGATGATTTGCGGCCTGGCCGCACTGATCATCCTGGCGGCCGCTTTCTCCATCGTCCGAAGCGTTGTCGGCCCGATCGAGCGGCTGAAGACTTCGATGCGGGCGATTGCCGACGAGGACGTGTCGTCAGCCATTCCCGAAACCGGCCGCAAGGACGAGATCGGCCAGATGGCCGGGGTGCTGGCCGAACTGCGGGATTCCGTCAAGGAGCGCATTGGCTTGCGGCAGCGCGAAGCCGAGCAGCAAAGCCAGATCGACGACGAGCGGCGCGGCAACGAAACGCGGGCGCAATCGAATGCCCAGGCCCAGGCCGATGCGATGACCACCATTGGCAGCGCGCTTGAAAAGCTGGCGAGCGGCGACCTGACGGCGGAAATTGCCCGGATTGCGCCGGAATATTCCAAGCTGCGCGACGATTTCAACACGGCTGTCACCGCGCTTCGCGGCGTCATCCAGTCGATCGCCCAGTCGACCGAGGTGGTTTATGGCAGCGCCGGTGACATTTCCGAAGCTGCCAACAATCTGTCGCGCCGCACCGAGCAGCAGGCGGCTGCCCTTGAAGAGACCGCAGCGGCGCTGGACGAGATTACCTCGACGGTGAAAAGCGCATCCGACCGTGCCGCCGAAGCTCGCGAAATGGTCAACGAGACCAAGGGGAGTGCTGCGAAATCCGGTGATATCGTCCGCAATGCGATTGCCGCGATGACGCGTATCGAGGGCTCTTCGAGCAAGATCAGCCAGATCATCGGCGTTATCGATGAGATCGCCTTCCAGACCAACCTCCTGGCGTTGAATGCCGGTGTCGAGGCGGCGCGGGCAGGCGAGGCTGGCCGCGGTTTTGCCGTGGTCGCGCAGGAGGTGCGTGAACTGGCGCAGCGTTCGGCCGGTGCGGCCAAGGAGATCAAGGAACTGATCCGCAACTCCGCCACCGAAGTCGAGACCGGCGTGACGCTGGTGCGCTCAACCGGCGAGGCGCTGACGGAAATCGAAAGCCTGGTCAACCGGGTGAACGAGCATGTCGCCTCGATCGCCACCGCTGCCCGCGAACAGGCGACCGGTCTTGCCGAGGTCAATACGGCCGTCAACAGCATGGACCAGATGACCCAGCAGAATGCCGCCATGGTCGAGGAGACGACGGCAGCGAGCCAGACGCTGGCGCAGGAGAGCCGCGAGCTGAAGAGCCTGCTGCAGACTTTTCGCCTTTCGACCGACAACAGACAGGGCAGCTTCAGCCGCGCTGCCTGATCCCGTTCAAAAAGACGGAAATGGCGATTGCCCGCGTTCGAAAGGACGCGGGCTTTTTCTTTTTTGTTGCAAGGTTGTGGTCATGTTGGGTTGCTATCCCTAGGTTTCCTGCCGTTGGGAAGTTTGTTTGAGGGGAGACGCTTGACCCTTACCGGTTTCCCATGAGAATGATGTAGTGTTTCAAGGTGTTACGGTGCCCGTTCGGTTCAGGAACGGTACGCCGTGTTCCAAAGGGGGGACTGCCAATGACCGTTTTTCAACGTGTTGCAATCCGTTTTGTAGCACTCATGACGCTGGGACTGCTGACGGCATGCACCGTCGTCGTCGATGAGCCCGGCGGGCGGCCCTATCCTCGCCCGGAACCATCGAGGCCGCAAATGTGCACGATGGAGTATAATCCGGTCTGCGGCGAGCGCGGCAACAATCGCCGGACGTTTGGAAATGCCTGCCAGGCGCGGGCGGAAGGATTCCGGATCACGGGGCGTGGCGAATGCCGGCCTGAGCGTCCCGGATTCGGCGGCGACCGGCCGCAGGTCTGCACCCGCGAATATGCACCGGTCTGCGCCCGGCAGGGACGGCGCGAGCAGACATTTTCGAATGGCTGCATGGCCGAGGCTCAAGGGTTTCGCGTCATCGGCCGTGGCGAATGCTCGCGCGGAAACGACCGGCCTGTCGATGATTCCGGCATGCGCCCACCGCGCGGGCCGCAGATGTGCACGAACGAATACGCACCGGTGTGCGCGCGTCAAGGCAGGCGGGAGCAGACGTTCCCGAATGGCTGCACGGCGCAGGCGCAGGGGTTCCGGGTTATCGGTAACGGTGAGTGCCGCTGATCTGAGCGTAAAGCGGGAAAACAACGAACCGCTCCGGTTGGCGCGGTTCGTTTTGTGTTGACGATAACTGGAGTTGACCGTGCTGCGGATCGTTTCCTTGAACGCCTGGGGTGGGCGGCTGCATGCGCCGCTGATGCGCTATCTCACCGATGTCGATGCCGACGTGGTCTGCCTGCAGGAGGTGGCGCGCACGCCAAAGGCTCCATCCGACTGGCTGGTCTATCGCGACCACGGCGTCGAACTGCCACAACGGGCCAATCTGTTCGATGAAATCCGGGCAGCCCTGCCGGGCCATGACGGCTTTTTCGCGCCAACCGCGCGGGGAGACCTGTTTTATGGCGACAGAGCCGTGCCTTCGGAATTTGGTCTCGCGACTTTCGTACGCTCGTCGCTGACGGTGATCGCCCAGGCGCAGGATTTTGTGCATGGGGCGTTTTCACCTAATGGCTGGGGACCGCATCCACGCGCCCGCAACGCCCACTGCCTGCGTCTTTTCAACCATGAGGACGGGTTTTCAATGACCATCGCGCAGATGCATGGCCTGCGTGACATCGCCGGCAAGGGCGATACGCCGGCGCGAGATGCGCAGTCGGCAGCCTTGATCGCGCTGATCGGCGGGATCTGGCACGGTGGCGAGCGGCTGGTGGTCTGCGGCGATTTCAATGTCTTGCCGGACAGCCGGATGTTCGGCACTTTGGCGGAACTTGGCCTGACGGACCTGATCACATCGCGCGGTCATACCGATACACGCACCTCCTACTATGAAAAGCCGGGGCGTTTTGCCGACTACATGCTGGTGACGCCGGATATCGAGGTGATGCACTTCGATGCGGTTGCCGAGCCGGAAGTGTCCGATCATCGCGCCCTGATGCTGGAGATGCGATAGGGCCGCGCCTTGCTCAAGGGGAGCCGTTCAACGGCATGTTAAAAAAATATCCGGCCGGTTCATTTTTTTCGCACCGTGTGTCGATTCCCGCCGGGGCCGTTCGTCGTGGAGGTGTGGGCATGAGCCTGCGCAACAAATGGACCCTCAAGGAGAGCCTGAATGCCCAAGATGATTTTCGTTAATCTGCCGGTTGCCGACCTGGCCAAAGCCACCCGCTTCTATCAGGCGATCGGATGCGAGAAGAACGAACAGTTCAGCGACCAAACGTCGGCCAGCATGGTCTGGTCTGAGACGATCACGTTCCAGCTGGCAACGCCGGCATATCTCGCGACCTATACGCCAAAGCCGCTGGCCGACGCGCATCAGACGACCGAGATGCTTTTGGCCTTGTCGATCGACAGCCGCAAAGAGGTCGACAGACTGATCGAAGCGGGTGCGGCTGCCGGAGGCAAGGCCGATATTCGGCCGCCCCAGGACAGCGGATTCATGTATAACCGTGCCGTCGAAGACCCCGATGGCCATGTGTTCGAACTGATGTGGATGGACATGAGCGCCGCCTGAGCTGGCAGTTAACGGTGCGAGGGAGCTGCTGCAGATGCCTATCGATGTAACCACGATCGGGTTTACGCAAAGCACTGCGGCGGACTTCTTTGGCCGTATCCGGCAGGCCGGCGTGAAGAAGGTGATCGATATCCGGCTTCACAATACCTCGCAGCTTGCCGGTTTCGCCAAGGCGGCCGACCTGCCGTATTTCCTGAAGGAGCTTTGCGGCGCTGACTACGTGCATCAGCCGCTGCTGGCTCCGACGGAAGACATCCTGACATCCTTCAAGAAGGAGAAGGGCGACTGGAACACGCTGCGCCACCGGTTCATGGACCTGATGGCCGAGCGGCAGATCGAGGCTCAGCTTAGCCCTTCCTCGTTTGACGGCAGCTGCCTGCTCTGTTCGGAGGCGCAGCCGCATCACTGCCACCGGCAACTCGTCTGCGACTATCTCGACGGCAAATGGGGCGGCAAGCTGACTGTCCGGCATCTCTAAGAGGCATGGCTAATCCGTAATGCCGGCGGCAACGCCCATAACCGGGGATGCCTTCGAAAGCCTTCGTTTACCCTGTTTGCATAAAATCCTCTTCATTTCCGGTCTTTCTCATCCTGCGCCTGCCTTTCGACACAGGCGGCCCGCAGGTTTTTCGCAGGGACCGGGCGGGTGCGATGGTGCGTTTCGAGGCATCGTCATCGGTAGAGGCGGCAATTGAGTATGGCGTATGTTTCCCTTTTCCGGCGGCCGGCGGCAGTTTTTCTGCTGTCTGTGTCGCTGACCGCCTGTTCGACGGATGATCTCACGCCGCCGGGCCGGATCGATTCTTCCGCGCGGGTCAGTGCAATCAAACCCGTGAACGGCCATGCGCGCGGATCGCGGGAAAATCCCTATCCCGCTGCCAATACGCCAGTCACCACCTTTTCTGAAAATTCGGACGATGCCGTACCCGCGGACCCGCGCTCGCAAGGTCAACGCCTGCCGATGATCGACAGCGAACCGGTGCAGCCGCTTGCCGTTGCCAGTGCGCAGCCGATGACGGTGCCTGCCGAGGGCGTCAATATGGATGCGATGATGGGCGTCGAGACCGGCTCGACACCGGTTGTCGGCCTCGCCGAGGAGCAGAACCGCGATTATGGCCGGGGCAACGAGATCGCCAGAGGCAATGAGATCGCCAAAGGCAATGAGATCGCCAAAGGCAATGAGATCGCCGAGGGCAATGCCAGCCAGCCGGTGGTTGGGGGTATCGGTGGCGACAGCGTGCAGCAGCTTGGCGGGCCGCAGGCCATGCAGGTGGCATCTGCCGACCCGGGCTACGACCCCGACCTGCCACCGCTCAGCGCCGAAAAGCAGGCTGCCGAGGAGGCGCGCAAGGCACAGTTTCTCGATCAGCAGCAGCGCGTGATGCTGCGCAGGCAGCAGACCCAGGAAGAGCAGCAGGTGGCGTTCCTGCCGCGTGCCGGCAATCCACTGTCTGAATCCGAACCTGATTTCACCGGCCGGATGCCGGCCTCGGAAGTCGCCTGCCGCCAGCGGCTGAAGAAGCTCAGGGTCGAATTCACCGACATTCCGCGCATTTCCAACGGCCGGGCCTGCGGCATCGACTATCCGATCGAACTGACCGGCCTTTCAGGCGGTATCGACATCAAGCCGGCCGTCAAGCTCAACTGCGAGGTGACGGAAGCCTTTGCCAAATGGGTGAAGAACGAGTTGGCGCCCTCGGCCCGCTACCGTTATCTCTCCGGCATCAAGACGATCAAGCCGCTCGGCGGCTATTCCTGCCGGACGATGAATTCCAAGCGCGGCAATCCGATGTCGGAACATGCGCATGGCAACGCCATCGATGTCGGCAAGTTCGTTCTGAATTCCGGCAAGGAAATCGACGTGCGCAAGCCCGGCTTCTTCGCCTTCCGCGAAAAGGGCCTGTTGAAGGCGGTGCGCAGCGACAGCTGCAAATATTTCAACACCGTGCTTGGCCCCGGCAGCGATCCACAGCACAAGGATCATTTCCATTTTGATCTGAGAGAGCGCAAATCCGGCTACCGGCATTGCGATTGATCAGACGGCGTGTGCTCGTCAACGCACCCGGCTTACCGTAAGCTTCTTGCTGTGCTGGGTTGAAAACGATTATTGCGGTTTCGCGTGGAAGAAAACGGGGATTCGCAATGGAAACCAGAGCCTATCTCGGCGGCTGTCTGTGTGGAAATATCCGTTTCAAGGCAACCGGCACGCCCGGCAATCCGCATACCTGCTCGTGTGAAAACTGCCAGCGGCATTCCGGCGCGCAGACGCTCTGCTGGGTAGAGTTTCCGCGTGAAAATGTCGCGTGGACCGGCGAGGGTGGCATGCCTGCCGTCTACCGCTCGTCCGATTATTCTAGCCGCTCCTTTTGCCCGAAATGCGGCAGCACGCTGGGGGCCGTCGATGATGAGCCGGTGATTGCGCTGGTCACCGGCAGCTTTGACGCGCAGGACGTTGAGGACCTGCGCCCGCTCTCGCATTCTTTCGAGGATGTGCACCCAAGTTGGTGGAAAATCCCTGGCGGCGGAGTAACCGAACGCGCGCCGGGCGGTGTCACGCATGTTGATCTGGCGCCGGCCCTTGGCAGCAACGGCCCCGCGCAAACCGCCCGACATTGATCTGCCATGCCGGCGGCTTATTCCGGTACGGCGATACGAATGGGACGTGTTCCGACCGGAGCACCGGTGACGCGGTCGATGGTCACGGCATCGATCTCCGTTCCGGTCTCGGCGTCGAAGAACCGGGTCACCGCGCCGCCGCCGCGATGCTTGCGTCCCCAGGCGCCGATCGCAAACAGCACCGGCAAAAAGTCGCGGCCGGCTTGCGTCAGGACATATTCGTCCCGTGGCGGACGTTCGGAATAGCGGCGTTTCTCCAGCAGCCCTTCGTCGGTCAGAGCTGAAAGCCGCGCCGTGAGCATCGTTGGCGCGATACCAAGACCCTTGCGGAATTCATCGAAGCGGGTCAGCCCTGCATGGGCATCGCGCAGGATCAGCATGCTCCACGCATCCCCCACGAGAGCGAGGCTGCGGGCGATCAGGCATGGCTGGTTTGAAAGATTTTTCATGATGGTATCTTTTTGATAGTGACTTGATACTGATTTAGTAGTAACTGATTGTTCATCGATATTCCAGCGCAAAATGAAAGTTGAAGGCAATGAACAAGGCAGAATGCGGTATCGCCCTGGTGACGGGCGCTTCCTCCGGGATTGGACTGGCAACGGCACAGGCGCTGCGGCGCGAAGGCTACCGTGTCTTCGGCACGAGCCGAAAGCCCATGCCGGACACGGCGGATGGCATCACGATGCTGATCTGCGACGTCGTCGATGACGCATCTGTGCAGAGTGTCATCGACGAGGTCCTCGGCCGCGCAGGGCGGATCGATCTTCTCGTCAACAATGCTGGCCTCGGCCTGTTTGGGGGCGCCGAGGAATCCTCGGTCGCGCAGGTACAAGCCCTGTTCGACGTCAATCTGTTCGGCGTCATACGCGTCACCAATGCGGTGTTGCCATCAATGCGGCGGCACGGCAAAGGGCGTATTATCAACATCGGCTCGATACTGGGCCTGATACCTGCGCCGTATGCAGCGCATTATTCGGCGGTGAAACACGCAATCGAGGGCTATTCGGAATCACTGGATCACGAGGTCCGTGCCTTCAATATTCGCGTCTCGGTGATCGAGCCGGCGTTTGTCCGTACTGTCTTCGACCAGAATGGGATCAAGCCGGATTCCCTCTTGAACGAGTATGATCGCGCTCGAGCTGATTTTGACGCGCTCCTTCGTGATGTCATGCCCAAAGCCGATCTGCCGGATGTGGTGGCCGGTGTTATCGTCAAGGCTGCGACCGATGCCCGTCCGCGACGGCGCTATACCGCTGGCAAGACAGCGCGGCAGATCAGCATACTGCGCCGGTTTGCCCCGGCTGAGATATTCGACAAGAGCTTGCGCAAGCAACTCCGCTTGCCGGTCTGACGGCTCACCATGGAAACGAAAGTCAATCCAATGAAATCATTTCTGATCGATCGTTATGTCAAAGGCGGCGCCCTGCATTTCACGGAAAGCCCGCAGCCTGAACTGCGGGAGAATGATGTGATGGTGGAAATCCATGCCGCCAGTGTGAATGTTCTGGATGCCAAGATCAGGGACGGCGAGTTCAAGCTCATCCTGCCCTACCGCCTTCCGCTGATATTAGGCAACGATGTCGCTGGTATCGTTGTCCAGGTCGGGGCCAAGGTTACGCAATTCAAGCCGGGTGACGCGGTCTATGCGCGTCCGGCCCAGGATCGCATTGGGACATTTGCCGAATATATCGCTGTCGACGCGGCCGGCGTGGCGCTGAAGCCTGCCAACCTGACAATGGAAGAGGCCGCGTCCATTCCGCTTGTCGCGCTGACGGCATGGCAGGTGCTTGTCGAACGGGCCAATGTGAAAAAGGGGCAGAAGGTGCTGATCCATGCCGGTTCGGGCGGTGTGGGCACGATTGCGATCCAGCTTGCCAAACATCTCGGCGCACATGTGGCGACAACCACCAGCACAGCCAATATTGATCTGGTCAAAAGTCTCGGCGCAGACATTGTGGTCGATTACAAGAAGGATGATTTCGAGAAGGTGTTGCAGGGCTATGACGTCGTGCTCAACAGTCTGGGCAAGGACACGCTGGAGAAATCCCTTGCCGTGCTGAAACCGGGCGGGAAACTGATCTCGATTTCCGGTCCGCCCGATGCCGATTTCGCCAGGGAGAACGGTTCCGGCTGGCTGCTGCGACAGGTCATGCGCCTGCTGAGCTCCAGCATCCGGAAAAATGCGAAACGCGGGGGCATCCACTATTCCTTTCTCTTCATGACCGCCAATGGCGGACAGCTCGCAAAGATCACCGCCCTGATCGAGGCAGGGGTTATCCGCCCGGTGATGGACCGGGTCTTCCCGTTCGAAAAGACCAACGATGCGATGGCCTATGTCGAAACGGGTCGTGCGAAGGGCAAGGTGGTTATCGCCGTGAAGTGACGCCGTCGAGCCCGGACAACGCCCGGCTCGTGACTTGGCCATGGCCAAAAAAAGGGCCGGTCGAAACCGGCCTAAAATGAACCTTACCGAAGAGGGGACTGCCGGAGGTTCTTGCAAATCACTGGAGAAACTGTGTCCCACGGCGCGAACATGGCGTGAGTCCGTCACCGTTTCATGACAGAGGCAGAAATGTTCCCGGCCGCCGCTGCAGCGTTGTTTCAGCCGCCATGGACTGCGCTGCGCCGTTCGAGGGCTGTGCGGCGGATGATCTCGGCGATCTCCGGACTGCTGCTCGACAGCATCTGGAAATCCACCGAATACAGCGACAGCAGCGAGACTTCGGTTGCCGCGGTGACCGTGGCCGAGCGCGGTTCGCCGGTGATCAGCGCCATCTCGCCAAAGAAGCTGCCCGCACCGATCTCCACCGGGTTCGGTGTGGCGACGGCGACGCTTCCCTCGACAATGAAATACATCTGGTCGCCCCTGTCGCCCTTGCGGCAGATGACGGCGCCGGCGGGAATGATCCGCGGGCGCAGCGCGCGCACGACCTCGACCAGAGCGGCAGGCCCAAGTTTTTGGAACAAGGGTACTGCGGCCACCAGCTGCCAATTGCGGACGAAATCCTGGCGGCGGACTTCTTCATAAAAGCCGGTGGCGAGGATGCCTGCCCAAAGCGCGAAAATGCCGATGCCGCTCATCATCACCAGTCCGCCCAGGATACGTCCGGCAAGGCTTTGCGGGATTTCGTCGCCATAGCCAGTGGTGGATAGTGTCGCCACAGCCCACCACATTGCCTGCGGTATGCTGCCGAATCTGTCCGGCTGGACGTCACGCTCGAGCAGGTAGGCTGCCAGCGATGCGGCAAACAGCAGGATGCCGAAAACCGAGGTCACCCCGATCAGGTTTCGCGCCTCGTTGGAGATCACTCTGCCCATCATTCGGAAAAACGTCGACTGGCGCAGGGGCTTCAGCAGCCAGATGGTGCAATAGAGGCTCTGGTCGCGGCGGCCAACGAACAGGAACGCCAAAAGCGGCAGCACGACAGCGAGAATATCGATCGTGATTGCCGGTATCGCGTCGCGGACGCCGGTTACCTGCCTCAGCATGAGAGCTGCGAGCAATTGCAGGCCATAGATCGTCCAGATTCCGGCCAGCAGCATCTCGAGTGCGAAGCGGACGTGTTCCGGCACGGTTGGCGTCGTGAGTGCGGCGACGGCCGCAAGACCGGTCATCGCCAAGAGCACGTTAAACAGCGCGGATGCTTTTGAGAAAGACATTGCCGGCATTCGATCCCCCGAGCGCTGCGTAACCCCGCAGAAAGAATAGAATACCTTCGGCGGTAGCGCAAAGGGGCAGCCGCGGCTGCCAATCCCGAACGGCCGACACGCGTGACAACCCGTTTTCAATTTTTCTCGATTTTCCAGCTGAAATTTCCGGCGGAACACCCATATAAAGCATCTCTTTCCATATTCGTCCCTCCCGGAACATATTTCATGGCGCCCATCGTTTCCGTTTCCAATCTGGTGAAAACCTATGCGTCCGGCTTTCAGGCGCTGAAAGATGTCAGTCTCGATATCGAGGAAGGCGAAATTCTTGCTCTGCTGGGGCCGAATGGCGCCGGCAAGACGACGTTGATCTCGATCATCTGCGGCATCGTCAATCCGACCAGTGGCACGGTGCTGGTCGGCGGCCACGACGTCGTCACCGATTTTCGCGCGACCCGCTCGATCATCGGGCTGGTGCCGCAGGAACTGACGACCGATCAGTTCGAGACGGTCTGGAACACGGTGTCCTTTTCGCGTGGGCTGCACGGCAAGAAGCCGGACCCCGCCCATATCGAAAAAGTGCTGAAGGACCTGTCGCTGTTCGACAAGAAGGACAACATGCTGCGCGAGCTTTCCGGCGGCATGAAGCGGCGGGTGCTGATCGCCAAGGCGTTGAGCCACGAGCCGCGTGTGCTCTTTCTTGATGAGCCGACGGCGGGGGTCGACGTCAACCTGCGCAAGGACATGTGGAAGGTGGTCGAAAAGCTGCGCGAAACCGGCGTGACGATCATTTTGACGACGCATTATATCGAAGAGGCCGAAGAGATCGCCGACCGGGTCGGCGTCATCAATGGCGGCAAGATTCTTCTGATCGAACAGAAGACGGAGCTGATGAAGAAGCTCGGCCGCAAGCAGCTCAGGGTCGAGCTGCAGGAGCCGCTGCGAGATATCCCGGAGGCGCTTGGCTCCTACGATCTGACGATCGGGGACGGGGGCGACAGCCTGATCTATGACTATGACACATCCGGCGAACGCACCGGCATCACCACGCTTTTGACCGCATTGGCCGAAGCCGGAATCAGGCTCAAGGACATCTCGACGCAACAGAGTTCGCTCGAGGACATTTTCGTCGAACTGGTGGGAGCACGGGCATGAATTTCGAAGCGGTCAAGTCGATCTATTTCTTCGAGATGGCACGCACACGCCGCACGCTTTTGCAAAGCGTCGTCTCGCCGGTCATCTCCACCTCGCTCTATTTCATCGTCTTCGGTGCTGCCGTCGGCTCGCGCATCCAGGAGATCGACGGGGTTTCCTACGGCGCCTTCATCACGCCGGGCCTGATCATGCTGACGCTGCTCACCCAGTGCATCGGCAACGGCTCCTTCGGCATCTATTTTCCGAAATTCACCGGCACGATCTATGAGCTTCTGTCGTCTCCGGTGTCGATGACGGAGATCGTGCTCGGCTATGTCGGGGCAGCGGCCACCAAGGGCATGATGATCGGCATCATCATATTGGGGACGGCCTCGCTGTTCGTCGATCTGTCGATCGCCCATCCCTTCGTGATGCTGCTGTTCTTCGTGCTGACGGCCGTCACCTTCAGCCTGTTCGGCTTCATCATCGGCATCTGGGCCAAGGATTTCGAGCAGCTCAACCTCATCCCGATGCTGGTCATCCCGCCGCTCGTCTTCCTCGGCGGCAGCTTCTACTCGGTCAACATGCTGCCGCCCTTCTGGCAGGCGGTGAGCCATTTCAATCCGGTGCTTTATCTGATCAGCGGTTTCCGCTGGAGTTTCTTCGAGATCGCCGACGTCAATCCGGTGATCAGCCTCGTCATCATTATCGGTTTTCTGGCGGTGCTGATGGGCCTGCTGACGTGGATCTTCAAGACGGGGTACCGGCTGCGGAACTAGGCTGTTCGCGAATTAGTTGGAGGGTTGCGATAGGTTAGAATCCTGCTTCATTGTCGTCGTTGGGAAAAACACCAATTGCCCGCCTGTGTGATTGGAGCGAACGCTTCCAAACATCCAGCCGATTAGAGAACACCCTAACATCTTCCTTAAATTCGGTCTCTTGAATGTAAAGGAATGAGCGAAGACACATCCCACCAACCCAGAGCATTCCCATAAAAAAATATCGAAAATCTAAGGGGTCATCTAAGTCTTGAAATGTACTGTACTTTAATTTTCCGTCGGGAGTTTTAACAATTCTGTTGGCCAACGAAATCGGATCAGCATGTGCGTGTGGGCTGTGATTCGTGCGTACCTGTCGAACAGCCAGTAATACGTCCGGAAATTTTACCCCCTTGCGGACATCATGGCTCAACGTTTTTATTGCATTGTCGCGAGCTGTACGGCTGTCCATATATTCGCTCTCGGATAGTCGTCCAAGAGACATCAAAAGAGAATAGAGCGCAGCGTCTGCTGCCAACCTTGACGCGGTAAAGGCATCTCCGATGTGCTGTCTTGATATATTGATGCACGCTTTTATAATCTGTGTTTTGCAAAGCGAGCAAAGCATATAATATTTTGTTTCACCTTCGCGAAGCTCATCTTGCCGGTTTAAAAAATCAAGAATAAGCTCCATAAGACTGTCGAAATATTGTAATTCTGTATCCAGTATCACCAGCGAATTTCTGCTGATGGTCGTTTCATCGAGGATAAATTCTCTTATTTTTCGACCGGATACCATATTGAATACTCGCTTCCGAACTTATTTCGTTTTCTAATCCCTCAATCTCAACTCATCCGTCTGCATCTGCAGGAAGTCGAGCGTCGACAGAAAACTCATGCCGAGCAGGCTCTGGTCGAGCATGCCTTTCTGGGTGACCATTGCCTTGACGTCGTTGCGGACGATCGGGCCGATGGCGACTTCGGCAAGCGTGACGGGAGCGGCGCGCGCTTCGCCGTTGGCGGTCAGGATGGTTTGCGTATAGGCGAGGCCCGCCGGGTTGAGGCCGAGCGTTTCGGCGTCCTCGTAGGACAGTGCCACGCGGCTGGCGCCGGTATCGACCAGCATCTGGACGGTGGCGCCATTGATGGTCACGGGCGTTTCGAAATGACCGTTCAGCACCTTGTGCAGCACGACTTCCTGAACACCTTCACTGTCTGTGAAGACGGCGGCGCGTCCGGGAATGAGACCGGCGGCAAGGCGGCCGCCGAAGGACTGCAGGTCGGTGCGATAGAGATAGCCCGAGACGAGAACCAGGATGATCAGCACCCAGATGCCGAACTGGCGCAGGCTCTGGCCAATATGGCGGCGGCTTTGGACGATGCCGGTGGCAAACATCGCGGCGATGGCGCCCAGCGTGACGAGGCGGCCGAAATCGTCATTCATGATGCCGAAGGTACGGCCGCTGTCATGGTTGAGGATCAGAAACAGCAGGCCGACAGCAAGGATACCCAGAAGGATGGTCAGTCTGGTCATTCGCCGCTTACCCTTTCGCGGGCCATGCGGGTGCGGCGCGTCTCGCGGCGTGGCTTGCGCTCGACGGTTTCAAGCCGGGAAGGCAGGATTTCCATGAGGCGGCGGCGCTCTTCTGATGTGTAGAGCGACCACGCGCCGATCTCATCGCGCGTGCGGCCGCAACCGAAGCAAAAGCCGGTTTTCATGTCGATCGAACAGACGAGAATACAGGGTGTTTCCATGAAGGCGCGACAATCCGGAAAAGCGGTGGTTCAAATCTATATCGTCGTTTCAAATCGCCAGTGCAAGGGCGGCAAAAACGGCGATCTCGGTCAACTGTTGTGTGGCACCGATTGTGTCGCCCGTATGGCCGCCGATCTTGCCGTTGACGATTTCGCTGAAGACGGGAACCGTGACGGCAAAGGCGGCGATCGAGAGCACGGCGGCCAGCAGCGGCGCGCCGGATAACAGCAGCAGGATAGCCGCCGCCACGACCCCGAAAATCAGGGCAAAGGTGACGGCCGAGGCCTGCGGTTCACCGGCGGATGCCGCAACGCCGTCCTGGCGGGCAGGCGGCAGTTTCGACCAGTGCCAGACCATGGCGGCACGGCTGAGGGCGGCTGCGGCCAGCACCAGCAAGCCGGCGCCTGTTGGCGATACCAGAGGCAGGACGGCAGCCAGCGCCGAGACCCTGAGCCCAAACGACAGGATGAGGGCAACGGCGCCATAGGAGCCGATGCGGCTGTCCTTCATGATGACAAGTGCCTTCTCGCGAGTGCCGCCGCCGCCAAGGCCATCCGCCGTGTCACTGAGACCGTCTTCGTGCAGGGCGCCAGTGATCAGGGCCTGGACTGCGACTGCGACGAAAGCGGTGAACAGTGGCGAGACCTGGAGGGCGGCGAAGACCGAGACGATGGCCGCAGCCGGCAGCACGATCAGCAGTCCGGCCATCGGAAAGGCGCGCACCGCGCGGCTGAGCCGGCCGTCAAAGTTGACGAAATGGCGTTGCGGCATGTGAATGCGGCTGAGGAATGCCACCGAGCGGGCCACGTCGTCGATGAAATCGCGGATATCGAACATGAAATCATTCCCCCAAGCCGATCCGCCCCCAGCGAATCGGTGTTTTCAAGCCGATCATGCGACGGCGACACGAACGGGCGCAAATGCCGTTGCCGGATTTGTTGCAGCGCTTTATGAGGAAGCACCTTTTGCGAAGCCGCGCTTCGCCGACGACAAGACGAGACAAGGATTTTCTTCATGAGTGCCAGCGGCCTGCCGTTCGACGATTTCCGTGAATTGCTGCGTAACCTGCCGGGTCCGGACAGCGCAGCTCTGGTGGCGGCGCGCGACCGCGATGCACAGCTGACGAAGCCGCCGGGCGCGCTTGGCCGTCTCGAAGAGATCGCTTTCTGGCTTGCCGCCTGGACGGGCAGGGCGCCTGCGGTCAACCGGCCGCTGGTGGCGATCTTTGCTGGCAATCACGGCGTCACCCGGCAGGGCGTTACGCCGTTTCCGCCGTCGGTGACGGCACAGATGGTCGAGAATTTCGCGGCCGGTGGCGCTGCCATCAACCAGATTTGCGTCAGCCACGATCTCGGCCTGAAGGTGTTCGATCTGGCGCTGGAATATCCGACGGGCGATATTACCGAAGAAGCGGCTCTGTCCGAGCGCGATTGCGCCGCCACCATGGCGTTTGGCATGGAAGCGGTTGCCGGTGGTACCGATCTTCTGTGCATCGGTGAAATGGGGATCGGCAATACCACGATCGCAGCGGCGATCAATCTGGCGCTCTATGGTGGCACCGCTGAGGAATGGGTCGGCCCCGGCACGGGAGCGCAGGGCGAAGTGCTGGCTCGCAAGATCGCTGCCGTCGAAAAGGCGGTGACGCTGCATGGCGATCACCTCTCCGATCCTCTCGAAGTGCTGCGGCGCCTCGGCGGCCGCGAGATCGCCGCGATGGCTGGCGCCATCCTGGCGGCCCGCATGCAGAAAATCCCTGTCATCATCGACGGCTATGTCGCAACCTCTGCGGCGGCGATCCTGAAGGCCGCCAATCCGGCTGCGCTCGATCACTGCCTGATCGGCCATGTTTCGGCAGAGCCCGGCCATATGAAGGCGATCGAGATGCTTGGCAAGACGCCGCTTCTCGCCCTTGGCATGCGGCTTGGTGAAGGTACGGGCGCCGCGCTCGCCGCCGGTATCGTCAAGGCCGCGGCTGCCTGTCATTCCGGCATGGCGACGTTTGCGCAGGCCGGCGTCAGCAACAAGAGCTGACGGCGGTCTTTTAGGGCAGGTATGGTCCGGCGAATGCTGCGCTGAGCAGCATCGCTCAGGGTGATGCCAGGGACGGTTTGCTGCCTATACTGTAAATTGCAAGTCTTTGCGGGCTCCGGCTGTCAGACCGGGGCTTGATAGCCCACGGCTTCTCACCTATTCGAGAGCGGCGATCCATCTGGACGATTGTGGTGTGAGTGACCCGTATTCACGGCGCATTCAGGCTGATGTCAGTATCGCGTGTTCCTTGCGGCTTTTAACAAGGAACGGAGCGAGCATGTATCTGAACGAGGACTATCGTCGAATGGCCAATGAGAAGCCGGTAAAAAAGCTGACGGGAATCCGGCATTTCTTTGCGGCCGCGACCTATTCCTTCGGCGGCGCCAAGCGCCTTCTTGGCGAGGCAGCTTTCCGCCATGAGCTTGGCGCGTTTGCCGTCGCGATGATCCTGTTCGCCATCACCGGTGCGACCTTTTTCCAATATGTTGCGGCCGGCGTGCTGTTTTTGTTGATGATCGCCTTTGAGGCGCTGAATACGGCAATCGAGGAAATCGTCGATCGTGTTTCGCCGGAAATTTCCGATATGGGCAAGAATGCCAAGGATCTGGGTTCGCTCGCCTGCCTGTGCATCATCCTCGCCAACGGTGGTTATGTCGCCTATGTCGTGGTTTTCTCGCATCTGTTCGGCATTTGAGGCTTGAATCGGCAGGCCGCGATTTTATTCCCTTTTCAACAGTCAAATTTAAATGAGCGATTTCTTTCTGTTCTGACGCTAATCAAACTTGACGCGAAATATCATGATTATATACCGGGGCCGCCGGACAAGATGGCCCGCAGAAAACTCGGAGAGGTTTCCATGACAATTTCCTTCTCAGGCTCGATGAGCGCGCTGGCGTTCGCGGCTCTTTTCGCCAGCACCGGTGCAACCGTCGCCCTTGCCCAGGAAGATATCGGCATCGTCGTCTACAATGCCCAGCACGAAAGCCTCGGCGTTGCCTGGGCCGAAGCCTTCACCAAGGAAACCGGTATCAAGGTGACGCTGCGCAAGGGCAGCGACATGGAATTCGCCAACCAGATCGTCCAGGAAGGCGCCGCATCGCCAGCCGACGTGTTCCTGACCGAAAACTCGCCGGCGATGTCGCTGGTCGATGGGGCCGGGCTGTTCGAACCGGTCGCCACTGAGACGCTGGCGCAGGTGCCTGAGAACTTCCGGCCGTCGAACGGTCACTGGATCGGCGTTGCCGCGCGCTCGACCGTTTTTGCCTATGACAAGACCAAGCTGACCGAAGACAAGCTGCCGAAGTCGATGCTCGATCTGGCCGATCCAAGCTGGAAGGGCCGCTGGGCCGCGTCCCCATCGGGCGCCGATTTCCAGGCGATCGTCAGCGCGCTCTTGTCGCTGAAGGGCGAAGAGGCGACGGCCTCGTGGCTGAAGGCAATGAAGGAAAACTTTACCGCCTACAAGGGCAACTCGACGGCGATGAAGGCCGTCAATGCCGGTGAAGTCGAAGGTGCGGTGATCTATCACTACTACTATTTCGGCGATCAGGCGAAGACCGGCGAGAACTCGAAGAACGTTGCGCTGCACTTCTTCAAGAACCAGGATCCGGGCGCCTTCGTCAGCATTTCCGGCGGTGGCGTTCTTGCCTCCAGCCAGCACAAGGAAAATGCCCAAAAATTCCTCGCCTGGGTAACAGGCAAGGGCGGGCAGGGCATCCTGCGTGACGGTACCTCGTTCGAATATGCCGTCGGCAACGGCGAAGCATCGAACAAGGCCCTGCCGGCGCTTTCGGACCTGCAGTACCCCAAGGTCGATCCGGCCACACTCAACAGCGCAAAAGTCACAGACCTGATGACGGACGCCGGTCTGCTGTGATAGGCAGAGCCTAAACCTGATCGGAACGCTCCGGTTAGGTATCGTCATTCCGGACTGCCGGAAACAGCCGCAGCCCCTCAAAAGGCTGGTTGCGGCTGTCATTTTGGTTTGAAAGCAAGAGACTTTGAGCGCCACCGCGTTTCCTGCCGAGCCCACCTCTGCCCTGCGCCGGCTGCTGGTCGCCGTCAGGGGGAAGTCCAGGGTCCCCTATTTCTGGGTCACGATCGCGGCTGCCTTCGTTTCGCTCGTCAGCCTGATGCCGCTCGGCTTCATTGCCTGGGTTTCGGTGCAGACCGGCTGGGAAACCGCGTCAAAGCTGATTTTTCGCGGCCGTGTCGGCGAACTGCTGATCAATACAGCTCTGCTGGAACTCTGCACATTGCCGCTCACAATCGCGCTTTCCGTGGCGCTGGCATGGTTGACCGAACGCACCGACCTGCCCGGCGCGCGGCTGTGGTCAATGCTGGCTGTCGCGCCGCTTGCCGTTCCAGCGTTTGTGCACAGCTACGCCTGGATCAGCCTGGTTCCCGGGCTGCACGGCTTGACCGGCGGCGTGCTGGTGTCGGTGCTGGCCTATTTCCCCTTTCTCTATCTGCCGGTGGCGGCCCAGTTGCGCCGCCTAGATCCGGCGATCGAAGACGCGGCCGCCTCGCTTGGGCTCAATCCCTGGCAGGTGTTTTTTCGCGCTGTCCTGCCGCAACTGCGGCTGGCGATCTGTGGCGGCTCGCTGCTGGTCGGCCTGCATCTGCTCGCCGAATACGGGCTCTACGTGATGATCCGGTTCGATACGTTCTCGACGGCAATCGTCGATCAGTTCCAGTCGGCCTTCAACGGACCGGCGGCCAACATGCTGGCCGGGGTTCTGGTGTCGTGCTGCCTGCTGCTTCTGGTTATCGAGGCAGTCCTGCGGGGTGGCGAGCGTTATGCGCGTGTCGGCTCCGGTGCTGCCCGCCCGGCTGATCGGCGCAGGCTTGGGCGGATGCTGGTTCCGGCGTTGGTGCTGAATGCCGCAACGGCGGCGCTGGCGATTGGGGTGCCTTTCGTCACCCTGACACGCTGGCTCTATATCGGCGGCGCGGAAATCTGGCGGATCGATCTTGTCGGCGGTGCTTTCGGCCAGACTGTCGTGCTTGCCATCGCCGGCGGTGTTCTGGCGACGATTGCGGCCGCGCCGATGGCGTGGCTGTCGGTGCGGGCGCCCGGGCGGTTGCAGCGGATCCTCGAGGCCTGTCATTATTATGTCGGCTCGCTGCCCGGGGTCGTGGTGGCGTTGGCGCTGGTGACCATCACGGTCCGGCTGGTTCTGCCGCTCTACCAGACCTTTGCCACGCTGTTCCTTGCCTACATCATGCTGTTTCTGCCACGCGCCATGGTCGGGCTGCGGACCAGCATCGCGCAGGCACCTGTCGAGCTTGAGCGCGCCGCCATGGCTTTGGGACGCACACCATTCCAGGCGGTGCGCCAGACGACGATGCGGCTTGCAGCACCCGGCATTGCGGCCAGTACCGCGTTGGTGGCGCTCGGCATTACCAACGAGCTGACGGCGACCCTGATGCTGTCGCCGACCGGCGTCGAAACGCTGGCGACGAAATTCTGGTCGCTGACCAGCGAGATCGATTATGTCGCAGCGGCCCCTTATGCGGTGATGATGGTGCTGTTGTCGTTACCGCTGACCTTCCTTCTTTACGTGCAATCCAGACGGGCAACCGGACAATGACGTTTCTGACACTCGATGCCATTAGCAAATCCTACGGCCCGACGGTGGCGCTTGACGCGATCGATATGCGCATCGAGGCGGGCGGGCGAACGGCGATCGTCGGGCCTTCCGGGTCCGGAAAGACGACGCTGTTGCGCATCATCGCCGGTTTCGAGACGCCGGACTGCGGTTCGCTGGTACTGGATGGCAAGACGCTGGCGGGCAAGGACGCGTTTGTCCCGGCGCACCGGCGCGGCATCGGCATCGTTTCCCAGGATGGCGCGCTGTTTCCGCATCTGACCGTTGCCGACAATATCGGTTTCGGCCTGACCAAGAATGCGGCAGACCGCAGCCAGCGGATTGCCGCACTGATGGAGATGGTCGAGCTCGACGATGTCATGGCCACGCGGCGCCCGCACCAGCTTTCCGGCGGCCAGCAGCAGCGCGTTGCCCTTGCGCGTGCTCTGGCGCTCAAGCCGCGGCTGATGCTGCTGGACGAGCCGTTTTCGGCGCTGGATACCGGTCTGCGCGATACGCTGCGGCGGACCGTGGCGCGCGTGCTGCGCGCCTCGGGAACCACGGCAATCCTGGTGACACATGATCAGGCGGAAGCCTTGTCGTTTGCCGATCAGGTGGCGGTGCTCAGGCAGGGCCGGCTGGTGCAGTTCGGCTCACCGCGCACGCTCTACGGAAAACCGCGGGACCGCGAGACCGCGACTTTCCTGGGCGAGGCCATCCTGCTCGATGCCGATATCGCGTCCGGGCGGGCGCAATGCGCATTGGGGTCATTGGTGGTCGAAACGGGGCTGAAGGCAGGCAAGGCGACCGTCATGCTGCGTCCCGAACAGATACGGTTGAAGACCGCTGCTGCGGGAACCACGATCGAAGGCCCGTTCGGGCGTGTCGATGATGTCGAGTTCGGTGGCGGCAACTGCATGGTTCTGGTCAGGATCGATCGCAGCGACCGGGCCATGCCGGATTTCCTGTCGATCAAATGCGTCGGCGCCGATATCCCGGAGCCTGGCGATCTGGTGGGGATCAGCGTCCACGGCACCGCGCATGTGCTGCCCGAATGATGCAGGGTTAGGCGAAACTCTTCCGGCGGCGTTCCACTGCCGGGGCGTCCTCGATAGCGGGAACGCTTTGCAGCACGCGCTTTGACGGCAGGATGGCGATGGCTTCGGTGCCTTCGCGCAGTTTCGAGCGCAGGATGAAGTCGCCATTGTGCTTGGCGAGGATTGCCTGAACGATCGGCAGGCCGAGCCCGGTTCCCTGTTCGGCGCTCTTGATGGCGATCGAGCCCTGACCGAAGGCGGAAAGAACCACCGGAATTTCCTCTTCGGGAATGCCCGGGCCGTTGTCCTTGATCGACAGGTACTGGCCGCCGCCTGCCGTCCAGCCGACCTTGACAGAAACCTCGCCGCCGGACGGGGTGAATTTCACCGCGTTCGACAACAGGTTCAGGATGACCTGGCGCATCGCCTTTTCGTCGACCCATACCGATGGCATGCCGTATTCGAACTGTTCGGAAATGCTGATATTCTTGGTGCGGGCGCGCAGCTGCACCATGCCGATGCAATCCTCGGTGATCTCGACCAGATGGATGGCTTCTTCATTCAGATCGTACTTGCCGGCCTCGATGCGCGAAAGGTCGAGGATCTCGTTGATCAGATCGAGCAAATGCTGGCCGGAGCGATGGATGTCGCCGGTATATTCCTTGTAGATCGGATTGTTGAGCGGGCCGAGCACTTCCGTCGACATGACTTCGGAGAAGCCAAGGATGGCGTTCAGCGGCGTGCGCAATTCGTGCGACATCGAGGCGAGGAAACGCGATTTGGCCATGTTGGCTTCCTCGGCGCGGCGGCGCGCTTCATCCGACATCGATTTCGCCACTTCGAGTTCGGCGATCAGATCGTCCTTCTCCGCCTGAACCGAGAGGATATGGACATTGCCGCGGTGCATGCGGCTGGTCATGAAGACGAGGAAAATCAGGGTCGTCGAGAGGACGACGGTCAGGGCGAGGTAACCGGGATTGCCGGTTCGGATCGTCAGGGCGCTCAGCGCAAAGACCACCGGGACAAAGGTGAAGAGCAGGGCGTTGCGCAACAGGAACGTGCCCATCGCGGTGGCGGCAAGTGCGACCAGCAGCACGGCGGCCTTGTAGAAACCGAAGTCGATTTCGCCGCAGGTTTTGCAATCCTGGAGAACGAAGGCGGCCCAGCAAAAGCCGAGGACGATCTGGACGAGGAGGAAACGGCCGCGCCAGTAATTCACCTTGTCGGCGGGGATATCCTTGGCTTTTGCCCTGCGCGCCAGAAGAATGCCGATGGCGTTGACGCAGAGGGTCGTCACGCCCCAGGCGACGAGATCCAGCTTTTCCGACAGGTATACGCCGACGGCGGTGACCAGAATGATGAAGAGCGGCATGGCGATGGCGCCCTGCAGCATCGTATCGACATGAAGGCCGAGCATCTCCCTATCGAAGCCGGACGCATTCGAAGGGCCGGCCTGCAGGCGTTCACGGGTCGTGCGCACGGCCTTCGACACAGCCGTATTGCGATGGCTGCGCGATTTGTCGACGATATTCTTGTCGGTCGAGGTGCTGACGCCCTTGCTCATGATCTCATACGCGTTAACGGAATCCGTTGAACTTTAAGGGAGAATCCTTAAGAAGTTGCTGCGATTTCCTGTTTTTTGCGCGCCGTATCCCGTAGCGTGAACCGGTGGGTAGAGATCACAAGGGCAACCATGAAACGCATGTTCCGGATCGTTCGCGACCTGCTGCTGACGGCACTGATCCTGCTGTTTGTAGGGCTTGTGGCGGTGCGTCTCGAAAAGCCGCAGGAGGCGATGTCCGGGCGCGCGCGGATTGTCGATGGCGATACGCTGATGCTGGACGGCAAGCGTGTCCGCCTTGCTGGCATCGATGCGCCGGAGTTGCGGCAGATCTGTGAGCGCGACGGGCAGGGCTGGCCCTGCGGCACCGAGGCAAAACGCTATCTGTCCGGCTTGATCGGTGATGCCATAACGACGTGCGAAGCGGATGGAAGCGATAAATATGGGCGGCTTCTCGCTGTCTGCACCATTGGAAATCGCGACCTGAACGCGGCGATGGTCGATGGCGGCTATGCCATAGCGTTCGGAGATTATGAGATCGAGGAGGCCGTTGCTAGGCAAAAGCGGACGGGCCTTTGGGCCGGTACGTTCGATGTGCCCCGTCAATGGCGGCAGAGCCATGGCGGAATGGACGAAATGCCCCATATACCAGAGGGATGGCTGGACGCTGCGATATCGCGCATCGGTGGCTGGGTTGATAATGCTAAATCCAAGGTATGGAATGACTGACGGGCAGGCGGACGGGCTGGAGAATTTGCGCGCGGCGATCGCGGCCTGCCGGATCTGCCGGGATGCGCCGGCGCGCGGTCCGGACGACCGGTTGCCGCACGAGCCGCGCCCGGTCGTGGTGATGTCATCTTCGGCGCGGATCCTGATTTCCGGTCAGGCGCCCGGGCTTCGTGTCCATGAGAGCGGCCTGCCGTTCAACGATGCCTCCGGCGACCGGCTGCGTCAGTGGCTCGGCGTGACGCGCGAACAGTTTTACGATCCCAATCTCTTTGCCATCGTGCCGATGGGCTTTTGTTTCCCCGGTTACGATGCCCATGGCAGCGACCTGCCGCCACGCCGGGAATGCGCGCCACGTTGGCGGCAGCAGGTGATCGATGCGATGCCGCAGGTCGAGCTTGTGCTGGCGATCGGTCAATATGCCCAATCCTGGCATCTCGGTAGCCGGCGCTCGTCGACGATGACGGAAACGGTGCGCAACTGGCGCGCGCATCTGGGGTCCAATATTGGGCCGTCGGTGCTGGCGCTGCCACACCCGAGCTGGCGCAATACCGGCTGGCTGAAGAAAAATCCATGGTTTACCGAGGATGTTCTGCCGGTTCTGAGGGAGCGCGTATCAAAATTGATTGCCTGAAACAATTTTCTTTCATTTGGCAAATTTCACGCTATAGATAGAATAATATTCGAAAAGGACTCTTCATGGACCGTCTTGACCGCAAAATCCTGCGCCTGTTGCAGGAAGATTCCACGCTTGCCGTTGCTGATCTGGCCAAAAAAGTCGGCCTGTCCACCACGCCTTGCTGGCGCCGTATCCAGAAGATGGAAGAGGACGGTGTGATCCGCGGCCGCGTGGCGCTCTTGGACCCGGCGAAGGTCAACACCAAGGTGACGGTGTTCGTGTCGATCCGCACCAACACCCATTCGATCGAATGGCTGAAGCGCTTTTCCGAGGTGGTCGGCGAGTTTCCGGAAGTGGTCGAGTTCTACCGCATGAGCGGCGATGTCGATTATCTGCTGCGCGTCGTCGTCCCCGATATCGCCGCCTACGACGCCTTCTACAAGCGGTTGATCACCAAGATCGAAATCCGCGACGTGTCCTCGGTCTTTGCGATGGAGCAGATCAAGTATACGACGCAACTGCCGCTCGACTACATGGTGATCGACCAGGCGAAGTCCAGCGAGGACTGATTACCCGGCTAATGGCTGCAGGCCTAGCCTTGCCAAAACGGCGCTGCTCGTAAGTTCACGGACAGCGTCCTTGCCGATCCACCTGGCTGTGCGGTCCTGCCGCGCAGCCAAGGTCTGCGCCAGGGACAGCGCTGGGCCATGGCAGCGGGGGCTGCGCTTGCCGGTCTGGCGCAATGCCCAGTTCACCGCCTTCTTGACGAAATTGCGGTCATCGCCGGCATGAGCTTCGATCAGCGGCAGCCAGGCGAGGATGGTTTCGTCTGGTTCCTTTTTCAGGTGAACGGCGCAAACGGCGATCATGCTGAAGGCTGCCCGCCGGACAAACTCCCGTTCATCGGCGGCAAATTCCGGGATTAGTACCGCTTCCAGCCGGGCTTTGATGAACAGGTCGGCGACGTTATCGACGATTTCCCAGGAATTGAAGTCACCGGCCCACTGTCTGGCTGTTTCGAGCGTCAGCTTTTGCGGCTCGGCGGTCAGCGCGGCCAGCAACCGGACTTCGCGAATGTTGCTCTCCCACAGGGTGAGGGCACGGCCGTGGTCGCGCTTGATCAGCCGGGCAATGCGATCAAGATCCGGATTGGAAATGCCGAGCGCAGTCGCCGTTTCAATGCGGAACCGCGCCATGCCCGCCAGGGCCTTTTCCGCCCGCAGAGATTTCAGATGGTCGATCACGGCATCTGCGGGCGAGGCGGGCGACAGCATTATTTTTCGAGCCGTGCCAGAAGCGACGACGTGTCCCAGCGGTTGCCGCCCATCTCCTGTACGTCGGCATAGAACTGATCGACCAGCGCGGTCACCGGTAGCTTGGCGCCGTTGCTGCGGGCTTCGGTCAGGACAATGTCGAGATCCTTGCGCATCCAGTCGATGGCGAAGCCGAAATCGTACTTGCCTGCATTCATGGTCTTGTGGCGGTTTTCCATCTGCCAGGAACCGGCGGCCCCCTTGGAAATCACCTCGATGACCTTCTCGATATCGAGACCGGCCTTCTTGCCGAAATGGATGCCTTCGGCGAGGCCCTGGACGAGGCCGGCGATGCAGATCTGGTTGACCATCTTGGTCAACTGGCCTGAGCCGGCGGGACCCATCAGTCCAACCATGCGGGCATAGGCGTCGATGATTGGCCGGGCGCGCTCGAACACATCCGGATCGCCACCGCACATTACCGTCAGCACGCCGTTTTCAGCACCGGCCTGACCGCCGGAGACCGGCGCATCGATAAAGTGGGCGCCGCGTGCGGACGCTGCCACATCAAGTTCACGGGCGACCTCGGCCGAGGCGGTGGTGTTGTCGATGAAAATAGCGCCTGCTTTCAGGGTTTCGAAGGCGCCATCCTTGCCGGTTGTCACCGAGCGCAGATCATCGTCATTGCCGACACAGCAGAAGACGAAGTCGGCACCATCGGCGGCCTGCGCCGGTGTTGCTGCCGCGCGTCCGCCAAACTGCTCAGCCCATTTTGCGGCTTTCGCGGCCGTGCGGTTATAGACCGTCAGATCGTGACCACCCTTGATCTTCAGGTGACCGGCCATCGGATATCCCATGACGCCCAGACCAATGAACGCGACTTTTGCCATTCGAAAACTCCCAAAATTCCATTTTATCGAGACTTAGCCGATGCGGATGGGGCGGGGAAGGCCCGTGATGGGTCAAGCCCGCCAAATCCGGTTTCGAAAGCGTTTTCCGGCAAAGCCGGTCCCGGCGCAGCAAATTTTGCTGTAATCGCTTCGTTTTCAATAATTATAATGTCGATAGATTTTATGTATTTATGCATCCTTGTTTGCGGAAGCCCTGCCGGATAGCCGGGCAGGCATGACAGGAGAGGTGAAGTCCATGTTGACCCGCAGACAGACATTGTCGCTTTTGGGCGCGGCCGCAGCGGTTGCGATCCTGCCCGCGGCACGCAGCGCCTCGGCCTCCGAACCGCTCAAGGAATTGCGCCTCGGCTGGCAGAAGAACGGCGTCCTGGCGCTTGCCAAGGGCACCGGTGGGCTGGAGAAACGGTTTGCCGATCGCGGCATTTCGATCACCTGGGCGGAGTTCTCGTCCGGCCCGCCGCTGCTTGAGGCACTCGGCGCCGGTGCCATCGATTTCGGTCCGACCGGTGACGTGCCGCCGCTGTTTGCCCAGGCCGCCGGCGGCAACCTGCTCTATGCCGGCACCTACAGGGGCTCTGCGGCAGGCTCGGCCATTCTGGTGCGCAAGGATTCTCCGTTCCAGACGATCGCCGACCTGAAGGGCAAGCGCGTTGCGTTCAAGCGCGGATCAAGCGCCCATAATTTTACCGTCAAGGCATTGCGCAAGGCCGGTCTTGGCATCACCGACATCGAGGCGGCCGACCTGTCGCCATCGGATGCCGCCGCCGCTTTTGCCAGCAACCAGATCGATGCCTGGTCGATCTGGGACCCGTATTTCGCCGTGGCCGAAAAAGACCCCAACACCCGCGTGCTGACAACGGCCGAAGGTATCGTCGATTCCTGGAGCTACTTCCTCAGCAACGGCGACTTTACCGCCGCGCATGGCGACATTCTGGGCGATATCCTTGACGAACTGGCAAAGGTCGGGGCTGCGGCACAAAGCGATCTCGATGGCACGGTGGCGGCGCTGTCGAAGATTACCGGCGTACCGGAGGAGATCCAGCGGGTCGTGCTGACGCGCAAGGATTTCAGCCTGGCTGATATTTCGACGCTCGGCCCGGAGGCAATCGCCTACCAGCAGGCGCTGGCCGACGAGTTCTTCCAGCTGCAGATGATCCCGAAACAATTGACCGTCAGCGATATCGTCTGGAAAGGGCGGGCGAGCTGACGCATTTGTGGGCAATGAGAGCGGCGCCGGAGCGCGCCGCTATCTTTCGGGTTATCACGGAACCGCCGGTACAGGCGGAAGGTCGACGCCATCCGGCAGGCACTCCGCCTGCCGCCCGAGGCTTTCGGAAATATCGAGCCAGAGGCGGCGCAGGCGGCGGACATGCAGGTCGTCGGCAATCCACCGCATGACGTGTTCGGTCGACTTGAAATCGTCGTCTCGCAGCATCCTCTTGCGCGCCCAGATGCAAAAGGCGTCAGCATCGACGGCTTCCGCTTTATCCGCATCCATGGTGATGGGCTTGGTTGCGCTGATCTTTACCGTTTCTCTCAGGCTGCTTGTCGAGGACATGAGCACGCCGGCGCAGATTTCGTCGAAGGCCTTGACCGAGTATTTGCTGCTGATCGCCCGCTCGAGGTCGAAGATGGTACGGATGTTCAACTCGCGGAAGATCAGGAATTTTTCCGGACCGAGGATATGGCAGAGCTGCGCCTGGCCGACCCAATCGATGACCTGATAGATGCCGTAGGGCGATTCGATATGCAGCATGATCGGATTGTAGGTGGCGAGGTTCTGTACGTCGTATATGCCGCATTCCTCCAGGCGGAACCGCGTCTCGTAATCGATGCCGTCGATGATATCGAGCGAGACGATCTTGGTGACGTTGACGAACCGGTCGTCGGTGGTCTTGATCCAGTTGATCAGGTTCTGGAACTTGACCAGCAGGAATTTGGTCGCACTTTGCGGCAATAGGCCGAGCAGCGGCGCAAGGCCGAACCAGATGGGCTGGATGTGACTGCCGGTTCCCGCGGCAAACGCTGGCGCAGCCGGCTGTTCGGCTGCGGGCAGAACGTTGGCCACGAGGCCGGTGATGCCGCTGATCGGGTCGCGGAAGACAGCGAACAGGATGATGGTGAAAATCACCGATGCAACGATCTCCGCCGTATGCCGCAGGAACGTATAGGGAGAGAGGTCGAAGACGGCGATCGAGCGGACAAAATTGCGGATCGCCGCCACAAAGGCGCCGGCAAAGGCGAGCGAGCCGATCACCGTCAGTTGCTGCCAATTTCCATGGCTGCCGACCGTTCCGGCCGAGCCGGCCGTTGCCGCGGAGCACGCGGCTGCGCCCAGGCCACAGGAAAGGGTGGTGAACAGAGCGGAGAAGCCGAAGTAACACAGAAGAACGAAACCGATTGAGGACAGGAAAATCCTCCAGTCGCTGCGCGAGCCGAAATTGCCGATGCTTTTGATGATCCAGTCGATTTGATCGATATCGGTCATGCCGTTGAACGTTCTGCCGTCGGTGGGATCTGGAACCTGCAGATCCGAGATATATTTGGATTTGACGAATTCGAAGGAGGGATTGCTGGTCAAGCGGACGTTTGGACCGGGCGTATCACCGTTGGCAGGCGGAACTGGGTTGGCATTTATCGGCACGTTTTCGATGCCCTGGCTTCGTTCGAGAGGGGTGCCAAAGGAGATCAGGAAATCCTTGATCGAGCGCAGCCGCCGGAGCCTGACTTCGTGCCGGCCATAGAGCAGCAGGCATGGGGTCAGGAGCGCAAACAGCAAAGCCAATGGATGAAGACCGAGGATATTCTCTATCGCGGTGATCAGAAGACCGAAGATGCCGCCCGCGCCGTTCAGCCAGGTGAAAAAGATCTCCATGAATATTCCCCCTTAAGTTGTGCTTGTAGCGTAAGGGTGGCAATCCGCCTGCGTCCATAAATCGCCTGCATCAATAGGTTGTTAAATCAACCATTGATTGTAGTTTTGCGGAATAAATTAGCCGCACCTGTTATTTTGGCGATGAGGGGAGCGTCCATGGTGCTTGAAGCCCGGAGCTTGTGCCGTATCGGCACCGACCTGCTGATAGTCTCGGCCGGTGTCATCGATGGCGATACAGGCAAACGGATCGTCAAGAACATCCTGACGGAGTTCAAGGGCGACTGGTACGAGTTGCCTGCGGTTCACGGCGCCTGAGCGCCATTATCCTCGCAGCTTTGCAATCACCAGATGACCGGCGATCGGTGCGCCCTCTTCCTTGCGCACCGTGATATCCGTCAATTCGACAACATCGAAACCGATGGCATCGAGGCGCTCGCGGACATAGGTTTCGGCATGTGCGAAACGCTGGTTGGGACCAACCATGAACGGACGGCCGGCAAAGGTTTCTGCGGGCAGGGTCTCGCTCGAGAAGATGAACAGGCCGCCGGCAGTCATGTTTTCGGCGGCACCGAAAAACAGGGCTTCGAGCGCGCCGAGATAGGGCAGTACATCGGTGGCAGTAACGAGATCGAAGGGCTCGTCGTCATTGTCTTCGAGGAAATCGACGACTTCGGCGACGTAGAGTGTCTCATAGACGTCTTTTTCATGGGCGATCTCGACCATGTTTTCCGACAGGTCGATGCCGGTGATGTCGTCGGCCATATCGCGCAGCGCGCCGCCGGTCAGGCCTGTGCCGCAGCCGAGATCGAGCACCCGTGCAAAGGGACCGAGCTTGAGCGCCTGCAGGCGCTGACGCACCAGCATCGGCACGTGATAGTCGAGCTGTTCGACGAGCACATCCTCGAACACGTCGGCATGCTGATCGAACAGCGTGGCGACATAGGCGTCCGGCGCCTTGTCAGGCGTTTCGCCACGGCCCATCGAGGCGATGCGGACGGCAGCGCCGCCGTGATCGTCGGGATCGATCGCCAGAACTTCCTGATAGGCTTTGACAGCCGCCTCGACGTCGCCGGATTTTTCCAGGGCAAGCGCGCGGTTATAGGCTTCGGCGAGGGCTTCTTCATCGATCTTCTGCATGGCGGCGTCTTTACGGCGCGGGCGGCCATTTGGCAATGCGGAAACCCGCATTTGCGGGCCTTTGGGCCGGGAAAGTCATTGGTTGCCGCCAAAATTGAGCGCATGATGGACAAAACAACAAAAATCCGGAGGAAATGATCATGGCTGCGGAATTCAGCCCGATTGCCTTGCTCAAGGACGAGAACGAAGCCAAGAGCCCACCTTTGCCGGCAACACCCTCGGAGACGATCACCGCGCTCGTTCACTATTATCGCGGTGAGATGGGCCGCATGGCGGGTTGGCGGGACCGTATCGACCGCACGTCGAACTGGGCGATCACGGTGGTGGCTGCTCTGCTTTCTGTTTCGCTGTCGAGCCCGGCTTCGCATCACGGCGTGCTGCTCTTCGCCATGCTGCTGATCACGTTGCTATTGTTCATAGAGGCGCGGCGGTACCGGTTCTTCGATGTCTATCGCGCCCGTGTTCGCCGGATCGAGCGCGGTTACTTTGCTCAGATGCTGGCTCCGCAGGCCCCCTTCAAGCCGAATTGGGCAGCCCCCATTGCTGACAGCCTGCGCCGTCCGGCTTTTCTGATGAGCTACCGCGCGGCGGTTTGCCGGAGATTGCGGCGCAACTATTGCTGGATGTACCTCATTCTGCTTTTGGCCTGGGGGCTGAAGATATCCTCGCCGCTGCTGCAGGCTGATGGCGGTGCGGCACGCGAGGTGGCGTCGCTTGCTGAAATCGCCGGGAATGCTGCACTCGGTCCCGTCTCCGGTTGGCTGGTCATTGGTCTTATCGCCGCGTCTTACCTCCTGATGGTCTATGCCGCGCTTCACAAAGAACCGAGTGAGGGGGAACTCGCCCATGGCGAAGTTCATGTGTGAGCGGTGAAACAGGTGCGCTGATGGCAGATGCAGGATTTCTTGATTGTGATCTTCGCCTGCTACTGGTCTTATCGCGCCTTCATTGACATGAGGGAGACGGTAATGACGGATCAGAAGGTTGCAATCATCACGGCGGGCGGGTCCGGCATGGGTGCCGTTTCGGCGCGGCGGCTGGCGGCGGAGGGATATCGCGTCGCGATCCTGTCTTCGTCCGGCAAGGGAGAGGCTTTGGCGCAGGAACTCGGCGGGATCGGTGTCACAGGATCGAACCAGTCGAATGACGACCTGAAGCGGCTGGTGGATACGGCTTACGGCAAATGGGGCCGGGTCGATGCGCTGGTCAATTCCGCCGGACACGGGCCGCGTGCTGCCGTTCTCGATCTGAGCGACGATGACTGGCACAAGGGAATGGACGTCTATTTCCTCAATGTCGTGCGCCCGACCCGGCTGGTGACACCGATCATGCTGGAGCAGAAGTCCGGCAGTATCGTCAACATTTCCACCTATGCCACCTTCGAGCCCGACCCGCTGTTTCCGACATCGGGCGTTTTCCGTTCGGGGCTGGCAGCCTTCACCAAGCTGTTTGCGGACAAGTATGCCGCCGACAATATTCGCATGAACAACGTCCTGCCGGGCTTCATCGACAGCCTGCCGGAGACCGAGGAGAGGCGCCTGCGCATTCCAATGGGCCGCTATGGCACATCCGAGGAGGTGGCCGAGCTGGTGGCGCTTCTGGCGACCGACCGCGGCGGTTACATTACCGGCCAGAATATCCGCATCGACGGTGGCATTACCCGGTCGGTCTGATTTCCTTCGGTCAATGGGCGAGGCATCAGTTGATGATGAACTCGCCCTTGAGTGCCCGCCAGTCTGTCGCCGAGATCAGTCGGCGGTGGACATAGCGTACCGAATGCAGCGGGCCTTCCAGCGTTTCCTGCCAGAATTTGAGAAAACTCTTCATTTCCGGAAATTCCGGGGCCAGATCGTAATGCTGCCAGATATAGGTCTGCAGGAAAGCCGGATGATCGGGCATCCGGTAGAGGATCTGGGCCGTGGTCAGGCCGTACCCCTTGAGCTGCAGTTCCATTTCGTTTGTCATGCCGGACCTCATTCTGTTCAATGATGGTCCTTGCAATTGAAGCACAAAGTTGCTTAATCCGGCATTAACAATGTTTCACCGGCATGCAAAATTTCGTTAGGAAGCAAGGGTTTGGCAGCACGCTATGACGAGTGCTGCCAAATGGGCGTGTAATCACCGCTTCAGATGACGGGTCAGGCGCGTTTCGATCCAGGCCCAGAGGTTGCGCAGGATCTCGACCATGATCAGGTAGAGCACGGCTGCCCAGAGATACATCTGGAAATCATAGGTACGCGAAAAGGCGCGGCGGGTTTCGCCCATCAGATCGAACACCGTGACGATGGCGACGATGGCCGACCCCTTGATCATCAGGATGATTTCGTTGCCATAGGGCCGAAGTGCCACGATCATCGCCTGTGGCAGGATGATCTTGAAGAAGGCGACGCGCTTGGGCAGGCCAAGGGCGGCCGCCCCTTCATGCTGGCCTCGCGGCACACTCTCAATGGCACCGCGCAGGATTTCAGCCTGATAGGCGGCGGTGTTGAGCGTGAAGGTGAAGAGCGCGCAGAACCAGGCATCCTTGAATAGCGACCATAGGCCGACGGCTTCCAGATAGGGCCGGAAGCTGCCGAGGCCGTAATAGACGAGGAAAAGCTGGGTGATCAGCGGCGTGCCACGGAAGAAGTAGACGTAGCCGTAGGCGATCCAGGAGAGCACCTTGTTCTTGGTCATCCGGCCGTAGGCGATCGGCAGGGAAAGAATGCCGCCCAGCACAATCGAGATGGCGACCAGCGTCAGCGTGACGCGGAGACCGGACAGGAAGCTTGGACCGTATTTGGCGAATTTTTCCGGGCTCCAGGAATCCGCCGCAAACAGGAAGATACCGACGGAAGCAGCGAGCCAAACGCCGAGCAGGGCGCGGCCAAGCAGGCGGGAAAACGTGTAGCGTTTCAGCGCTTCGGGCGGTGGCGGAAGTGCCGGGAGCATGGTTTCAGCGTGGCTCATCGGACGGTCTCCGAACGTTTGGTCCAGCGCTCAAGTGCAGAGAACACCAGTGAGGAGAGCATTGCCAGAATGAGAAACAGCAGGCAGGCGATCGAGAAGAACTCGAAGGCGTTTTTCGTGACACGGGCGGCAATGCCGGTCTGGCGCAGGATATCCGGCAGGCCGATGACCGAGACGAGCGCCGTATCCTTCAAAAGTGCCATCCAGAGATTGCCAAGGCCCGGCAGCGCGATGCGCACCAGTTGCGGCAGGATGATCAGCCGCATGGTCTTGCCGCGGTGCAGGCCCAGCGCGTCGCCGGCCTCGTACTGGCCGCGTGAAATGGCCTTGAAGGCGGACAGAAGAACTTCCGAACAATAGGCCGAGAAGACGACGCCGAGCGCAATCATCCCGGCAATGAAGGCGTTGATCTCGACCTGTCCTTCATAGCCGATGGCGGCCATCACCTGCTGGGCAACGATCTGCAGGCCGTAATAGACGATGAACAGCGTCAAAAGCTCGGGGAGGCCGCGAAAGATCGTCGTATAGATATTGGTCGCAAGCCGCAGCGATTTCTCCTCAGACTGCTTTGCCAGGGCGATGAAGAACCCAAAAAACAGTCCGATCGGCAAAGTGCAGATCGCCAGGCTGGCAGTGATCATGAAACCATAGGCGATCTCGTCGCCCCAGCCGGTGTCGCCGCAGGCCAAAAGCGTATCTTGAGCGAAAAGCCGGAAGATGCCGATCGGACCGCACATTGGGTCGATCATGCTGGCAAACCACGAGACAATGGAAGAGAGGGCAGCAAAAGCAGCCTGCATAAGCCTGATTTCCCCTGTACGGCGTCTTGGCGCGCTTATTGTTATTGTGCTGTGTCAGGCAAGAATGGCGGAAGGACTAGCCTTCCGCCATCGTATTTCAGCAACAGGTAAAAATTAATCGCCGTAGACGTCGAAGTCAAAATACTTGTCGGCGACTTCCTTGTATTTGCCGTTGGCGCGGATTGCCGCGATGGCCGTGTTGAACTTTTCCTTCAAGGCGGTATCGCCCTTGCGCACAGCAATGCCTGCGCCGATGCCGTTGATTTCCGGATCTGGCTTGAGGGCCTTCAGAAGCTTGCAGCAAGCGCCGTCAGCTGTCTTCAGCCACGATGTCAGAACGACGACGTCGTCGATGACGGCATCAACGCGGCCGTTGGCAACGTCAAGCTTGTACTCGTCCGGGGTCGGATAGAGCTTCAGTTCCGACTCCTTGAAGAAGGCTTCGGCATAGTTGGAGTGAGTCGTCGAGGACTGCGCGCCGAGCGACTTGCCGGCGAGGCCTGCTTCGGTCGCTTCGGTGATCGGCGAATCCTTCGGCACGACGATGGCCGGACCCGTGTTGTAATATTTGTTGGTGAAATCGACCTTTTCGAGCCGCTCCGGCGTGATCGACATCGATGCGATGATGGCGTCGAACTTCTTGGCGGCCAGGGCCGGAATCATGCCGTCCCAATCCTGGGTGACGAAGGTGCAGTCTGCCTTCATCTCGACGCAGAGCGCCTTGGCAATATCGACGTCGAAGCCGGTCAGCGTGCCGTCTGCTTCGAGATTGTTGAAGGGCGGGTAGGCGCCTTCCGTACCGATGACGATTTTTTCGCCATCGGCCATGGCAGTGCCTGCCATCAGCGCGAAAACGGCAGCCGAAGCGGCCATGGCGAGACGTCTGGAAATACGCATAATGATCCTCTCTGTTGGCTGGCGGCCGGTTTCTTGTTCTTCACGGCCACCCCTGTACCGGCCATCGTTGTGGCCGGGCTGCGCGGATATTCCTACGCTTTAAATGGAAAAATCAACAGGAAAGCAGTGGGGTTTGATGAAAAGTCTGCACATGCTCATGCCTTTACACTGGTTGTGTCCGGATGCGGGCCTATCTCCGGCGAAGATGAACGCAACATTCATGCTTAGTTAATGCGGGGTTCGGTAATCGTTCTTGTCTGATTTTGAACCGGTTCGCCTTTTTTTCACCGCTTGGCCTGTCCAAAGAGCGGGAAGAACTGAAGGGCAGGGATGTTCCTCCGGCTCACGACAACGAAAACGGACCTCTGAAGGAGGAGACATTTTATGAGCATCCGATCCAAACTCTTTGCGACCGTGGCGTTTCCCATGCTGTCGATCTCGATTGCCATCCAGCCGGCCTTGGCCGACAGCCTGATGACGCCGTTCGATGTGGCGCAGGAAGATGGCGCCGCGCAGGCGGACGGCGGTGAACAGGCTCCGGAAGAGGTAATCAAGAAGCGCCGGCCGCGCGCCGAGCAGTCCGGGGAGCAGCAGGAGGCTCAGCCAGCACAGGAGGAGCAACCCGCGCAGGAAGAGCAGCCGAGCCGCGCCGAGCGCAGGAAGCAGCGGGCTGAACAGCAACAGCAGGAACAGGCTCAGCCGTCTGGTGACGACGAGGCGGCAAGGGCTGCCGAAGAAAAGGCCAGGGCGCGGGCCGAGCGCAAGAAGCAGCAGGCTGAACAGCAGCAGCAGCAGGAGCAGGCCCAGCCGTCCGGTGACGACGAGGCGGCAAAGGCTGCTGAAGAAAAGGCCAGAGCGCGCGCCGAGCGCAGGAAGCAGCAGGCCGAACAGCAACAGCAGGAGCAGGCCCAGCCGTCCGGTGACGATGAAGCCGCAAAGGCTGCCGAAGAAAAGGCCAGAGCGCGCGCCGAGCGCAAGAAGCAGCAGGCCGAACAGCAGCAGGAGCAGGCCCAGCCGTCCGGTGACGACGAGGCTGCAAAGGCTGCCGAAGAAAAGGCCAGGGCGCGGGCCGAGCGCAAGAAGCAGCAGGCCGAACAGCAGCAGCAGGAACAGGCTCAGCCGTCCGGTGACGACGAGGCTGCAAAGGCTGCCGAAGAAAAGGCCAGAGCGCGCGCCGAGCGCAAGAAGCAGCAGGCCGAACAGCAGCAGCAAGAGGAGCAGGCTCAGCCGCCCGGCGACGACGAAGCCGCGCAGAAGGCTGCCGAGGAACGCCGCCGTATCCGTGCGGAGCAGAAGGCCCGGGCACAAGCTGGTCAGCAGGACGACGGCCAGCAGCCGGTTGCCGAGGACGGGTTGCGGCCGGCGATCGATGGTGATGGCGAGCAGGCCGGGGAGCGCAAGCGTCCCGATCGCCGCAAACCTATTCCGGACGTGGTCGATACGCGCAGCCAGGAAGAAAAGCAGGAGATCGCCCGCGATCCGTCCAAGAGCGACGAAACGGTGGTGCTCCCGGTTGACAACGGCGCTGCCGTTCTCGACAGCGACAAGGATGCCGACAATGCCGACGGCAATGCGCGCGAAAATCGCCGCAAGCAGCGTGAACGCGCCCGCGCCGAAGACGAGAATGTCGAGGTTCCAAAGAGTGACGCGGAAGCGCAGTCGAGCCGCAGGGACCGCCGTCCGAGCCGCGAGGAGCTGGGGGCCAATCTGCGCGAGGAAGGCCGCCGCGTCGAGCGTGTGCCGGAGTTCGGTGTCAACGACCTGATCGATGCGTTCACCGGTAACAACGGCCGGCGCCCGCGTGTCGACGAAACCCGCGACAACCGCACGGTTCTCGATTTCGGCGACCAGATCATCGTTCGTAGCGACGACCGTCCGCGCCTGCGCCGCAATGCCCAGGAGACCTATTATGAAGAATTGTCGCGTGGCCGGTCCCGCGAGACGATCGAGCGGCCGAACGGCGTACGCATCGTGACGATCTACAATCGCTATGGCGACATCCTGCAACGGTCGCGGATCGATCAGGACGGGCGTGAATATCTGATGATCTATGCGCCGGAAGCCGACGAGGGTCCGCGCCCGCCGGCCTACGATGTTGGCGAGGATCTGCCGCCGATGCGCCTGCGCGTGCCGGTTCGTGATTACATTATCGATACCTCGAGCGAGCCGGATCGTGACTACTACGATTTCCTCGCCGAACCGCCGGTGGAGCGGGTCGAGCGGACCTACACGATCGACGAGGTGAAGAACTCGGCCCGTATCCGCGACAAGGTGCGCCGTATCGATCTCGATACCATCACCTTTGCGACCGGCAGCGCCGAAGTGCCGATGTCGCAGGCCAAAACCCTGCGCAAGGTGGCCGATGCCATGCTGGAAGTAATCGAGAAGGATCCGGGCGAAACGTTCTTCATCGAAGGCCATACCGACGCGGTCGGCAGCGACGAGTCCAATCTGGTGCTTTCCGACGAGCGCGCTGAATCGGTCGCTTCACTGCTGAGCGAGGTCTACGACATCCCGGCCGAAAACCTGGTGACGCAGGGCTATGGCGAGCGCTTCCTCAAAGTCCGTACGCAGGGTGCGGAACAGGAGAACCGCCGCGTGACAATCCGTCGCGTGACGCCGCTGGTCCGTCCGGTGGCCCAGAAATAGCCATAGTCCGGTCTCTCAGATGAGATGCCGTCGAGGCGGCCCGGTGCGCAAGCGCCGGGCCGTTTTGCATGGTCTTTACGTTTTCTCCGGTACAACTGCCGGATTGTCTTGCGAGTGTCCGATGAAAATCCTTCTCACCGCCCTTTTGATCGCCGTTCCGGCCGGCAATGCCGCTTTCGCCGCAACTCGGCTGGTGGAGCCGCAGCTGCGGCTTGAGCGTCAGGAGAAGAGCGCGCCGCCGCGTGTCGCGCTGACCTTCGATGCCTGCAGCGGCAAGACGGACGATCGTATTTTGTCGATGCTGGTCGACAACCGTATCCCCGCAACCATTTTCGTGACCGCCCGGTGGGTAAAGCGCAATGCAGCAGCGATGGCTGTGTTCAAGGCCCATCCGGACCTGTTCGAGATCGAGAATCACGGGGCGATGCATGTTCCCGCCGTCGATCACCCCGCGTCGATCTACGGGATTGCGGCTGCCGGCAGTCCGCAGGCCGTCGAAACAGAGGTCGCGAGCGGCGCAGCGGCAATCGTGGCGCAGGGATTACAGCCGCATTGGTTTCGGGGCGCTACCGCAAAATACACCCTGTCGTCGATCGGTCAGATCCGGCAGATGGGATTTCGCATTGCCGGTTATTCGGTAAATGGCGATGGCGGTTCGCTGCTTGGGGCAACGGCTGCCGAAAAGCGGTTTTCGTCCGCCAGGGACGGCGACGTGATCATCGCCCATATCAACCAGCCGACCCATGCGGCCGGTTCCGGTGTCGCGAAGGGAATCATGGCCCTGAAGGCCAAGGGCTACACCTTCGTGCGCCTGAATGATGCCATCGAAGACGGCAGCGACGAAACCACCAACTGACCTGTTCCTTAGTCCGGCCGTCTCAATCCGGTGGTTCGTTCGATAAAGTCGGCGATGGCTAGGGTATCATCGAGATCAAAGACGACGAGCCCGCTGTCGTCGACCGGATGATCGGCGGCAATCGCGATGATGTGCGGATCGGTGGGAGCGAGTGGCTCGCGGTTGCTTGATTCGAGCCGCCGGGCCTCGATCTTCGGGATCGGTTCGCGTTTGTAACCTTCGATCAGCACGAGGTCGCACGGCGCCAGGCGCGCCAGGATTTCGGGAAAACTCGGCTCAGGAGCGCCGCGCAATTCGTGCATGATGGCGTAACGGGTGCCCGAGACGATGGTGACTTCATGGGCGCCCGCCTCGCGGTGGCGAAAGCTGTCGGCGCCAACCTTGTCGATATCGAAATCATGATGGGCGTGCTTGACCGTCGAGACGCGGTAGCCGCGCCGGGTCAGTTCGGTGACGAGGCGGACGGCAAGGCCGGTCTTGCCGGAATTCTTCCAGCCGGCAATCCCGAAGACTTTCGGGCCAAGGGTTTCTGGCGATGTCATCTTGCAATTCCCTCGACAAGTGGCAACCAGCGTTCGGCGGTTTCGAGGTCGGCCGGCGTATTGATGTTGAAGAACGGATCGATCGGACCCTCTACGGTTTCGAGCATGGGAAATTCGACCCTTGCGACGGGATGACGTTCGATGAAACCGCGCACCCGGCGCTTGCCGTCAGTCAGCAGCCACTGTTCGAGTTCATCGGCGAGCGCCACCGGCCAGAGGGCGAAGACGGGGTGCATGACACCGGCCGAATAGGCGACGGCGATCTGGCCGGGTTCCGTGAGTGCTGTCTGCAGGTGCGCCACGAGGTCGAGTGGAAAGAACGGCGTGTCGGTCGGAACGGTGGCGATGTGACTGGCCACCGGCAGGTGCCGTGCCGCGTGGCGCATGCCCGAGAGAACGCCCGCCATTGGTCCCACATATCCCGGAACGGTATCGCCGATGACGGCGATCGCGGGAGCAAGGTTCAAGCCGGTGCTCATGTTGCTGTTGACGCTGAGCCCGGCCGTCTGTGGGGCGAGGCGCTCGATCACCCGGTGAACCAGCGGTTTGCCACCGAGCATCACGGTGGCCTTGTCCTCGCCCATGCGCGACGACAGGCCGCCGGCAAGGACGACGCCGCGGGGGAGGTTGGCCGGTGGTCTTGCCGCTACGCTCATTGCAGTGACCTGTCTTTCCATCCTGTCATTTCGGCGATCCCGGTTCCGATTTTTGCGCCAGGGCCATCCGCCGCTTGCTTTCACGGGCGAATGTATAAAGTCCCGACGCGATGATGATCGCCACGCCCGTGACCATCCAGGCATCCGGCTCTTCGGAAAAGAACAGGATGCCGATGCTGATCGACCACATGAGGCTGGTATAGCGGAAGGGCGCGACGATGGCGATCTCGCCGTTGCGCATGGCCAGCACGATGCACTGGTAGCCGACGAGCAGCAGCAGGCTGGCGCCGGCCAGAATGCCGATCGAGGTCATCGACATCGGTTGCCAGCCGCCGAGCGGTACGATCAGGACTGCCCCCGTCAACGTGATCACGGTCGCGGTAATGACCGAGATAAAGAGGGACGGGATGGCCGGGTCGATCCGCCGGGTGCACAGGTCGCGGATCGCCGCAAAGACGACGGATGCGACGACACTGAGGGCTGCACCGGTGAAGCCGTCGGCTCCGGGCCTGAGAACGATCAGCACGCCGGCAAAGCCAATCAGGATTGCCAGCCAGCGCCGCCAGCCGACCGGCTCGCCGAGGAACAGGGCTGCGCCGAGCGTCACCGCAAGCGGCAGCGCCTGGAGTATCGCCGAGGCATTGGCGAGCGGGATCTGGCCAAGCGCATAGATATAGGAGATCGAAGCTCCCACTTCGGCGGCGATCCTGAGCGCGATGACCGGCGAGCGAACCAGCCGGAACGAGCGCAAGGCTCCGAAATGGCGGGCAAGCAGCAGAACCAGCACCGACGTGAAAAAGCCGCGCACCAGCATGATCTGGCCGGCGTTCATCACTCCGGTGACGGATTTGATCAATGCGTCGTTGCAGGTGAAGCCTGCCATGGCCAGACACATGAAGATGGCGCCGCGGAAATTGGCGGTGGGTTGCATTATTTTTTCGGTCCGTTCTCATCGCTGCCCGGGTTTTAAAAATCAGCGATGCGGCGGGCGGAAAGTCTGCGCTGCTGGTCATGCCTATCTCTAAAGCATCGGCATTTCTATTGTGCAACTGCCATCCTTAGTCTGTTTGAATTCATGGCAGAAATGCAAGAATAGACATTTCCGTCACTGTTATCGAACCGTGAAATATGGCCGTGCTGAATTTTTAAGCGAAAGAATAGCCTCGAAAATGTTTGGCGAAATATTAAGTTTCGCTGCCTATCGTGCCGGAATTCCGCTGCCCTTCGCATGATGCGAATAAGGTTGACGTAACGGCAAGTATTTCCGTTCAGGTCAACCGGATGACATTCCGGATATGTGCCGTGGTTGCACACCGGTACGTCCGTTCTCTTCTGTGAGAGCAGTCTGGCGGGAATGTCCGGTTTGCTCAACATCTGGAGTTCGGAATGTCCCTGATCGATCGTTCTTTGCAGCGTCTGCGCATTGTCACCAAGGTTTTGCTGTTCGTCGTGCCGCTGGTGGCGCTGATTGCCGGCATCGGTCTTGTCGGCTATTTCACCGCAAGCACGCTGAACGGGCATATGACCGTGACGCGCGAAACGATCAACAATCTCTCCGATTTCCAGTCGCTGCGCAGCGGGTTGCAGAGTTTTGCCGATAACCCCACCGAAGAGGCGCGTTCGGCGCTGGCTGGCCGGATCGACGAACAGGAAAGCGGCATCCGGACGCTTGATGGCCTGCTTGCTGCCAATGAAGACAAGGCCAAGATCGCTTCTGTCGTGTCGCTCGGGCAAGCCATGCGCGGCCAGCAGGACAAGCTCTGGTCGATCAAGACCGAGCGCGACAGTGTCACGGCATCGCTGGATGCGGCGCTTGCCGATATGACGGCGCAGGGAAACACCGCCTTCAAGCAGATCGATATCCTGCGCAAGGAATCCGGCGAAAAGGAATCCTTTGCCAAGGCGCTGCTGTTTGATGCCGCCGCCTATCAGGGCCTTGCCGAGCGCATCAAGAAATTCCGCCTGCCTGTCACCATGGCAATGGCGCCGGATGCGAAAGTGCAACAGGCAGCCACGCTGATGCCGCACCTGCGCAAGCAGATTGCCGACGCCGAAAAGATCGCGTCCGACAAGGTCTTGAAGCGGATCGCCGAGGTGAAGGCTGATACCATGGTCATCCAGGAGATTCTCGCCAGCGGCGATACCAATGACGTCAAGAAGACGCAGCTCGGTTCGGCGATGATCAAGTTTTCGAAATACGAGGCGGATTTCGCCAAGGAAGCCGTGGCCAACTCGGATACGGCAGCCAAGCGTTTCGTCGGGATGGACAGCGAAATTTCCACCCTGAAGACGCTGATCGGGCTGATGAACGAAACTTTCAAGGGGCTGGATGATACGCGCCTGCACATCAGCGAACTGCACCGCAAGCTGGATACGGCGAGCCGCGACCATGTCATGGCCGATATCGCAGCGGTGCGCGAGAGCGTGACGAAACTTTCGGCGCTGGGCAGCAAGAACGCCGCCCTTCGTGATCTCGCCGGCAAGCTCGCACCGTCACTCGAGCAGATCGATACCGGTACGGCCCAGCTGATCGATGTCGGCGCACGCTGGCAGACGGCCAAGACCGAAGCCGCAGCCCTGGTGGCCGATGCCAGCCAGACGCTGGAAAACTTCGTCAGCAGCGCCCAGGAGGCCGGCAAGAAGGACAGCCAGCGGTCCGCAGATGTATCGATCATCGCCATGGTTGCCGGTACGCTTTTGGCCATCGTCGGCGGCCTGATGCTGATCGAGACCCTGCGCGGCCCGTTGAAGCGCGTCACCGAGACGATGACACGGCTCGCCAATGGCGATCTCGACGTCTCCATCGAGGGCCGCAACCGCGGTGACGAGATCGGCGACATGGTACGCTCGGTTGCCGTCTTCCGTGACAATGCCGTCGAGAACGTCCGGTTGGGACAGGAGGCCGAAGCCGCGCGCACGTCGTCTGCCGCGGAAGAGGCCCGCCGCCGGAAGGAGCGCGCCCGCATCGAAGCCGAGCAGATGGAAGCGCTGTCGGCATTGTCTGATGTGCTTGCCAAGCTTGCCGACGGCAATCTGGAAGAGGGCATGGCTGAAGACCTGTCTGAAGATTACATCGTCATGGCCCGCACCTATAACAACGCCGTCGAGGCGCTGCGCGCCACACTGATCGACGTTCGCTCCGTAACCGATGAAATCACCAGCGGCACCGGCAATCTCTCGACCTCGGCCGACGATCTTGCCCGCCGGACCGAACAGCAGGCTGCTGCCCTCGAGGAAAGCTCGCGCGCCCTTGGCCAGTTGACGGAAATCGTCCGCTCGACGGCTGAAAGCGCACGCAAGACCACCGTTTCAGTCGATCAGACCCACAGCTATGCCAAGCATTCCGGCGAAGTGGTTGCCAAGGCGATCGATGCGATGGCGGCGATCAACAAGTCGTCCGACAAGATTTCAACGATCATCGGCGTCATTGACGAGATTGCCTTCCAGACCAATCTTCTGGCGCTGAACGCCGGTGTCGAGGCGGCCCGTGCCGGTGATGCTGGCCGTGGTTTTGCTGTTGTCGCGCAGGAAGTGCGCGAACTGGCGCAGCGCTGCGCGGGGGCAGCTCGCGAGATCAAGGGGCTGATTTCTGAAAGCTCCGTGCAGGTTCGCGGTGGTGTGGAACTGGTGCAGGAAACGGGCAACGCGCTGACCGTCATCAACGACCATATCTCGACCATCCACCAGTTGGTCAGCAATATCGAATCGGCCGCCGCCGACCAGTATCGCGGACTCAACGAGGTCAACGAGGCGGTGCGCGAGGTCGAGTTGATCACCCAGCAGAATGCCGCCATGGTCGAGGAAAACACCGCCGAAATCCACGGCCTGCGCCATCAGGTCGATATTCTCAACGAGAAGATCGAACGCTTCAAGACCGGTACCAGCCGCTCGGTCTCGGGTGGCCGGGTGCAGGGGTATGGCAGAAGCTACGCGGCGTGAGGCGAATAGAACGCGTGAGTTCAGGGCCGTCCGACAGAAAATCGGGCGGCTTTTTTGTTGGCAGGGATGGCCTTCATTTCGTTTCGGCAAGAACCTGTTCGATGGCGTGGCGCGATATCGCCACGAGGACCGGGTTGGTGTGGAGGTAGTAAGGCAGGGCGACGACGGCGACGGACAGTGCCCAGCCTCTGGCTCTCGCCCATGTTGCGTCGTCAACGGTTAGCCCCAGGCGGAACGTGGCACGGGCCTCGGCCGAGAGCAGGTTCCAGCTAACCATCAGGTCGCAGGCAGGATCACCGGCGCCGAGGCCGCCGAAATCGATGATGGCGCTGAGACGGCCGTGTTCGGTCAGCAGGTTGCCGGCATGAATATCGCCGTGCAGCCAGACGGGCAGTTTGTCCCATGGCGCGATTGCCAAAGCAGCATTCCAGGCGCGCGTCAGCGGGGCCGTTTCAACAATACCGTCCAGACTCTCGATGGCAGCCCGAGTCTGTATGTCGCGGCTTTGCAGCGAGGCGCCCCGGAAGAAATTGTGCTCGCCGGGCGGCGGGCCACCCGTAGCGTCCAGTTTTTGCAAGGCGGAGATGAATTGCGAAAGAATGATCGCAGCGTCATGCTGATCGGCGATGGGGTCAGCAAAGGCATCCTGGCCCGACAGCCAGCGGCAGACCGACCAATGAAAGGGATAACCGGAAGCCGGGATGCCGAGCGCCAAGGGAAGGGGAACGGCAAGTGGCAAATGTGGAGCAAGGCGCGGTAGCCAAAAACTCTCCTTTTCCACCTGCTGGGCTGCGCCGGTGCGACGCGGCAGGCGCATGGCCATGCTGTTTCCCAGGCGGTAGATGGTGTTGTCGGTTCCGGCCGAAAGGACCGGCTCCAGCGGCAGGCCGGCCCAGTCCGGAAACTGTTCAGCGATCAGGCGCTTTGCCAGCGGCTTGCTGATCTCAAGCTCGTCCGCGTGCATCTGTATGGCTGGCATCGAGATCCCGGGATTGTTCGCAACGCCGTGCTTTACCCGCCGGTGACGCTCATATGGCGGGCGACGGCGGGCTTGTTGCGGGTGCGGTCGATGATGAAGTCGTGGCCCTTGGGCTTGCGGGTAATGGCTTCGTCGATGACGCTCGACAGATAGGCGTCGTCATCGGAGGCGCGGAGCGCCGTGCGCAGGTCGGCGGCGTCGTTCTGGCCGAGGCACATATAAAGCGTGCCGGTGCAGGTGAGGCGGACGCGGTTGCAGCTCTCGCAGAAATTATGGGTCATCGGGGTGATCAGGCCGAGTCGTCCACCGGTTTCCGCGACCTGCAGATAACGCGCCGGGCCGCCGGTCTTGTAGGGGATGTCCGAGAACGTGAATTGTTCGGCAAGCGTATCACGCAGCTCCGACAACGGCATGTAGTGATCGGTACGGTCTTCGTCGATCTCGCCCATCGGCATGGTTTCGATCAGCGTCAGGTCCATGCCACGGCCATGCGCCCAGCGCATCATGGCGGGGATTTCCGTGTCGTTGAAGCCCTTCAGCGCCACCGCGTTGATCTTGACGTGGATCCCCGCCGCCTGCGCGGCATCGATGCCTTCCATGACCTTGGAGAATTCGCCCCAGCGGGTGATCTGCTTGAATTTTTCCGGATCGAGCGTGTCGAGCGAGACGTTGACGCGGCGCACACCGCAATCGGCAAGCTCGGCTGCGAATTTCGAAAGCTGCGAGCCGTTGGTGGTCAGTGTCAGCTCGTCGAGCGTCCCTGCATGCACATGCTTGCCGAGTTCGCGCACCAGGAACATGACGTTCTTGCGTACCAAGGGTTCGCCGCCGGTCAGCCTGAGCTTGCGGACACCCTTGGCGATGAAGGCGGAACAGAGCCGGTTCAGCTCCTCAAGCGTCAAAAGGTCCTTCTTCGGCAGGAAAGTCATGTTTTCAGCCATGCAATAGGTGCAGCGGAAGTCGCAGCGATCCGTCACCGAGACCCTGAGATAGGTCACGGCCCGCCCGAACGGGTCGATCATCGGTGTTTTGGCGTCTACCAGCCCGTGGGCGCCGATCCTGTCGATGGTGACGGTATTCAACACAATTCTCCCTGTCGCTTCAATGTCGTGACCAAAACGGCCCGCGTCAAGGCGAAAGCGGTCGATCGCATGAGAAAACAGGCGCGAAACACTTTCTTATGATCAGGGGAAGTGTGGGCTTATGATCAAGGGAAGTACGGGTTTATGATCGGGATAGGTCAGGGCGGGCGGGCAAACAATTCCATCCGGACGGAAACTGCGCTAATGCTGCCGCGCACCAATGGAGACTGCAGGACATGAGCGATATCTGGCCGACCGAACTGCGCGTGTCAAAAGACCGCCACCGGCTGACGGTGGCCTTCAACGATGGTACGTCCTTCGATCTTTCGGCGGAGATGCTGCGGGTTCTCTCGCCTTCGGCCGAGGTTCAGGGGCATGGACCGGGGCAGGGATTGACCGTGCCCGGCAAGCGCAATGTCTCGATCATCGCCATGACGCCGACCGGCAATTACGCCGTGCGCATCGGCTTTGACGATGGTCACGAGACCGGGATTTTCACCTGGAACTATTTGTGCGAACTGGGCGCTGAGGGCGAGACGCGGTTTGCAGCCTATGAACAGGACCTGGCGGAAAAAGGCATGACGCGGGACAAGGCGGAAAAGCCGCGCTGAAGGCAGCCTTCACCCTCTAATCCGCGTCGTCTTCCTCTTTCAACAGCTGCTGGATCAGCCGTTCCATCGACCGGGCGACAATCAGGCACTCCTCGATCGGTTCGCTCGCCAGCGATTTGTCGATCAGCGCCGTCTGGATTTCCATCGCCTGCTCGGTCAGCTGGCGGCCGCTTGCCGTCAGCGACAGCCGCAGCACGCGCTTGTCCTTTTCATCGCCGCGCCGTTCGATCAGCCCGCGCTTTTCCAGAAGCGGCAGAAGCATGCTCATGTTGGAGCGGCCGACCAGCAGCTTTCGCGCCAGTTCCTGCTGCGAAATGCCGTCAAAACGATAGAGGTTGATCAGGATATCCAGATGCGGCGGCTTGATGTCGAGCTTGGCGAGCCTGCGCGTCAGCGCCTGCTGCGCCAGCTGGCAGGCCCGGGCGACGGCGATCCAGCTTCGGAAACGCGGATGATCCCAGAGAGAATGATTATGTTCGATCGGTTCTTGCTTTTTGTTCATTGCTGTACAATAATGTTCATCATTGAACATTTTTAGGGAATCCCATTATGGCATCCTTTGCGATCAAGGTCACCCGCCTTGCGCTTAAATGCGTTTCTGCGTTCTCGCCGGAGAAGGCCGGACGATTGGCATTTCGCCTGTTCAGCATCACTCCCTCGCGCAAGCCGAAGACTGGCAAGGAAAAGGCGGTGCTGGCGGCAGCCGCGCCCGTCATGGCAAGGGCACGGTCGGTTACCTTGTCCTTTGCCGGCGGCTGGGTGATGGCGAAGCATTTTGAGGCGCAGACTGATGGCGGCGCGGTGCGGCGTGTTCTCCTGGTTCACGGCTGGGGATCGCGCAGCGACTATCTGGCAGCGATGATCGACGGACTGACGGCTGGCGGCGCCGACGTGGTGACCCTGGACTGGCCGGGTCATGGGGCCTCGCCGGGGCGGACTTTGACCATGCCGTCTGCCGTGCGCGCCATTGATGCGGTGTGGCGGCAGTTCGGGGGCTTCGATGTCGCGGTCGGCCATTCGTTCGGCGGCGCGAGCCTGGCATGTGCTGCGGGTGGTGTCGTTGACGATGTGCCATCACATGTGGCCGGGAAAATGGTGCTGATCGGCGCCCCCAGCGAGATGACCTGGCTCTTCAAGGGGTTTGGAAAATATCTCAGGCTCTCCGCGAAGGCCCAGGCGGCGCTTGAAGACATGGTCGTCCAGTTATCCGGGCGGCGGCTTGAAGCGTTCGATGCAGCCCGCATTGCCGGCACGCTGCCGTCGCCGGTGCTGGTTGTTCATGCCGAGGACGACAAGGAGGTTTCCGCCGATCATGCGCGCCGCTATGCGGCGGCAGGCGGGCATATCCAGCTCGAATGGGCAAATGGTCTTGGCCATCGCCGGATCGTCTCTGCGGCCCCGGTGATCGCCCGGATCAACGCGTTTATTCACGAGGACACGCAGGCCCGGCGAAAGGCTGCCTGAGCGGTTTTCTAAGATGCCGTCACGAAGGCGTCATGCTATCGGTCGAAAGGATCGCCAACGGCCCGGTGGAGAGGGCTGCTTGAGACGGGACCGACGGAGAAACGGCATGACGATTATTCGGACAGTGGAAGAGCTGACGGCGCTTTATGGCGGCAGCAGCGAGGCATCGCTGGTCAAGGTGACCAGCAAGCTGACGGCGGAGTATGCCCGCATGATCGAAGCGGCCCCGTTTGCAGCCCTTGCGACCGTCGGGCCGGAGGGGCTGGATTGTTCGCCGCGCGGTGACGATGCCTGTGTGGTCAGGATCGCCGATGACAAGACGGTGCTGATGCCGGACTGGCGCGGCAACAACCGGGTCGATTCGCTTGCCAATATCGTCCGCGATCCGCGCGTGGCGTTGATGTTTCTGGTCCCCGGCTCGAATACCACGATGCGGATCAACGGCACCGCCGTGGTCAGCGTCGACCCGCAGTTGACCGGTTCGTTCGAGGTCGATGGCAAACATCCGCGCAGCGTCATCGTCGTCACCATCGGCGAAGTCTATTTCCAGTGCGCCCGGGCGCTGATCCGTTCGCAGATCTGGAACCCTGAGCGTTTTGTTGATCCGCAGTCGCTGCCGACGCCCGGCACGCTGCTGAAGGCCGCCAAGGCGGATTTCGACAAGGACACCTATGACCGCGAATGGGCGGAGCGCGCCGCAAAGACGATGTGGTAGCGGCAAGAAACCTGCCGAATAAAACCTGGCGATGAACCGTTTTCCTGCAAAGGAAATCACGGTCCGCCAAATGGGGGTGGAGCGCGGATTGTGTCTGTTGGGGGATGGAAAATGAAATATAGGGCCGCATTTCTGACAACCGTACTGGCCTTCGGCCTTTCGGCCGGTATTGCCCGGGCCGACAGGCTGGTCGAGGAATACAATGCCTATATCGGCGAGGAAGACCTCTATAATTCCAATGGTGAGGCGCTGACTGAGCCTTGGCAGGTCATCCGGCAGGACCGGGCGAATTATCATCGCTATGGCATCAGCCAGCCCGGTGACGAGGGCGACAGCTTCTTTGCCTCCGCCAACAACCGCGAAAAGGCCGAGCGCATGATCGAGTATGGCACGATCGAGAACCGTGCGGCCCGGGCGCTGTTGCGCGGCGGTTCCGTCATCAATGTCCAGATATTCCGGGGGCCAGACGGCGACTATATCAATGTCACGGTCGATTGAGCGGGCGCTTGCCAACCTGACGATTGCAGTCAGCCTGGCCGTTGCGTTTCCTGCCGGCGCGGCCGAGCTGACGCTTGCGCAGAAGCTTGACCTGCTGGCCGCTGCCTATCCCGGTTCGCTGGCGAAGGCCGAAGGCGGGCGTATTCGCTTTCGCGATGGCGATTCGATGCCGGTTGATGACGGCAAGGCGAAGGACCATGCGGAGAAACTGGCCAATGGCGATATCGAGGACAGTCTGTCTCAGCTATATCCGGCAGGCCCGTGCGAGAGCAAACCGGATGTCAATTTCGATCCGGGCCGCATTCGCAGCGATGCGCTGATGATGCGGCTCTATGGCAAATCGGCCGGGGACGTCGAGGCATCGCTGGTGCCGGTTCAATGGTTCGGCAAGACCCTGCGCGTCACCGGGCGGCAAGGAGCGGCGGCAGCGCTTGAGAAAGTGCATGCGGAATTGCAGGCGATTCCGGAGTTGAAGGCGTTTCTGTCGCCATCGGCCGGTACTTTCAACTGGCGCAAGGTGTCCGGTGCGTCAAATATCTCGGTTCACAGTTTTGGCGCGGCGATCGATATCAACACCAAATATGCGGATTACTGGGTCTGGTCGGGCGGCAAGCCGGGCAGGGTGGCGCAGTACAGGAACAAGTATCCGATGAAGATTGTCGATGCTTTCGAGCGCCACGGTTTTATCTGGGGCGGGCGCTGGTATCATTACGACACCATGCATTTTGAATACCGTCCCGAACTGATCGCCATTGGCAAGGCGGCTGGTGTTTCAGCCTGCCGCTAACATGGCTGCACCCGGCAGCGATAACTGAAACGGCAAAGGGCGCCACTTGGGCGCCCTGGGTCGACAGCAGGATTTCCGCCTATTTGCGGTAGATCAGCCAGTTCTTGCCAGAATCCTTCTTCATGCCGTCTTCAAACAGGATTGTCCTGTTGCGGCCGGCGTTCTTGGCGCAATAGAGCGCGATGTCGGCCTTGTTGTAGAGGTCGGTCGGGTCATCGGCATGCGATGCCTGGCAGACGCCGACGGACAGCGTGATCGGGCCGTAGTTGACGCCGGTCTTGGAATTCTTGAAGGGCGTGGTTGCCAGTGCATTGCGGATGCGCTCGGCCACCTGCAGGCTTTCGTCAAGACTGTTGTCGCTGAGAATGATGGCGAATTCCTCGCCGCCGGTGCGTGCGACAAAGGCGTCGCGGCGCAGGTTGGCGCGGATGACCGTGCCGACGGTGGCCAAAATCTTGTCACCGACCGGATGGCCGTAGCTGTCATTGACCTTCTTGAAATGGTCGATGTCGGCGATTAGCAGGCCGGTAAAGGTGCGCTGCTGCTCGGAATTGTAGATCGAGGCGAGTTTCTCGTCGAAAGCCCGGCGGTTGGCGAGGCGGGTCAGCGAATCCGTATTGGCGATGCGCTTGTACTCATCGAGTTCCTGGCGGATGACTTCCATCTCGAAGGATTTCAGCGAAACGTTTTCCGCCCGCTCCTTGCCCTGGTTCATCGTGTCCGCTGTCGCCTCGGTCAAGAGGCTGACGCATTGGCGCAGGATTTCGGCACTGGAGCTGCTCTTGCCGGTGATGTTCTGATAGGTCTCGTCCAGCAGCTTGTTGTAGTTCTCCAGCGCGAACTGTTCATCCTTGAGGAGCTTCAAGAGTTCGGCGAGTTCGCTGGTCAGATGGTTGTGCGCCCGATCGATGCCGGCGGCATGGTGGACATGGCTGAAATAGCGGGCGCCGATCTCGTCCAGTTCTTCCTGGCTTGCACGGCTGCCGAGCGCTGCCAGCTCCTTGGTCAACTTCGGATTGGAGCCGATATAGGCTTCATAATAAAGCTCATAGTTGCGTGGCAGCGGCGCGATACCCATGATGCGCATCGCATAGGTTACCTGCGCTGCGATATCCGGGATTTGTGTCTTGTTCGAAGCCGCTTGCATGGCAAGCTCCTGTTTTGTTGTCTCGGCTGTTAGTTTTAGGGATCAAAGATTTTGGAAGGCTTAACGTTTGGCAAATTTGGTCAATTAGATTGCGCGTAAATAAAGCCTGCCGGGTTGCCAAACGAAAACGGGCAGCCGTGATGGCTGCCCGAATGATCTACCGGAGATTGTGTGTCGATATATCAGGAAGGGCTGATCATCGTTTCGGGCCGAACCGCCGCATCGAACTCCGCGTCGGTGACGTAACCGCCGCCAACAGCTTCTTCACGCAGGGTTGTGCCGTTCTTGTGCGCGGTCTTGGCGATCTTGGCGGCGTTGTCGTAGCCGATCTTCGGGGCAAGGGCGGTGACCAGCATCAAGGAGCGGTCGAGCGCCGCCTTGATATTGTCTTCGCGGGCCTCGATGCCGACAACGCAATTGTCGGTGAAGGAGACCACGGCGTCCGACAGGAGCTGGACCGATTGCAGGAAGTTATAGGCCATCAACGGATTGTAGACGTTGAGTTCGAAATGGCCCTGGCTGCCGGCAAAGGTGAGGGCAGCGTTGTTGCCGAACACCTGGACGCAGACCTGGGTCAGCGCTTCGCACTGGGTCGGGTTGACCTTGCCCGGCATGATCGACGAACCCGGTTCGTTTTCCGGCAGCGACAATTCGCCAAGGCCCGAACGCGGGCCTGAGCCGAGGAAGCGGATATCGTTGGCGATCTTGAACAGGGCAGCGGCTGCCGAATTGATGGCGCCATGGCTGAAGACCATGGAATCATGGGCGGCCAGCGCCTCGAATTTGTTGGGTGCCGTGACAAACGCGATGCCGGTGATCTTGGCAATCTCGTCCGCAACCTTTTCGGCAAAGCCGATCGGCGCGTTGAGGCCGGTTCCGACGGCCGTGCCGCCCTGGGCGAGTTCGCACAAGCCCGGTAGGGTCATTTCGATGCGCTTGATCGAGGAGGCGACCTGGGCGGCATAGCCGGAAAACTCCTGGCCGAGCGTCAGCGGCGTGGCGTCCTGCGTGTGCGTGCGGCCGATCTTGATGATGTGATCGAAGGCCTTCACCTTGGCGACGAGGGCTGCATGCAGGTGCTTCAATGCCGGCAGGAGATCGTGGACGACGCGCTCGGCGCAAGCGATGTGCATGGCCGTCGGATAGGTGTCGTTCGACGACTGGCTCATGTTGACATGGTCGTTGGGGTGGACCGGCTTCTTCGAGCCCATGACGCCGCCGAGCATTTCGATCGCCCGGTTGGAGATCACTTCGTTGGCGTTCATGTTCGACTGCGTGCCGGAGCCGGTCTGCCAGACGACGAGCGGAAAATGCTCGTCGAGCTTGCCGTCGATGACTTCCTGGGCGGCCGCGATGATGGCGTTGCCGACTGTCGGGTCAAGGCCCTGCAGTTCCATGTTGGCGCGGGCGGCGGCCTGCTTGACGATGCCCAGAGCACGCACGATCGACAGCGGCTGCTTTTCCCAGCCGATCTTGAAATTGCCAAGCGAGCGTTGTGCCTGTGCGCCCCAATAGCGGTCGCTGGCGACTTCGATCGGGCCGAACGTATCTGTTTCTGTGCGCGTTGATGTCATCGTAATCCCTGCTTTCGTCATGCGGTGCAAGGCCGTGGCGGTTTCAAGGCCGGGCGGCGCAACACCGGAAGGTGGGTCTGGCCGCCGGGTACGGCGGTCCGAAGCTGTGATGCGGTTCTCTCTGGCCCAGGTGGCCGGTGCTTGTAAAGAGGTTGCGGCGGCGTGCGCCATGCTACAATCGTTTAAAATATCATCCAGCCGGCGTTTCCTGCGATCGTCCGCAGCGCGGACCGGTCAGGCTGGAAAGCGGCGCTGATGCTGTGCCTTTTCAGACACAAGCGGGGCGGATAGTTTTGGCCGTTTCCACGGCAATTTCCTCAAAGACCGCCGGATTTTCCCGCCGTCAAAAAATAACGCAAGGAATTCAAATTTTTGGGCACCGTCATCCGTCTTCTTCATGCAGGTGCTTTCACACATTTGTGACGGTCTGCGGAGGCCTTCCGGCGTGCGCGTTTCCTTTTCATTCACCATCCTTTCTTATAAGTACGAAAGCCTGGTGACATGACGGAGCATCAGGCGCGAACCGCTGATGGCGGCAATGCGATACGGGGACGAGTGAGCCAATGAAGTTGATGAAGACTGCTGCGATCGTGACACTGATGACCGGGTGTGCGTTCGCCTCTCTCGGTGTGCAGCGCGCTGAGGCGCTGAATCTTCTGGATCTTTTCCGGAAGAAAAAGCCGGTTGTCGAAGAGGTTCAGCCCCTGCCGGGTGTTGAGCAGACCCAGCCTGTGCAGAAGCAGGCCGCTCGCCCGCTGCCGAAGGTGACTTCGCCGCAGTATTATACGTACAAGGCTGAGCCGCTGCGCCGGATCGCCACGGCAAAGCTCGTCGATCCGGTGGTAACCGGGTCCGTTCGCAGCGACGTCCTGCCGCCGGCTCCAGCCGCTGCGCTCACCGATGCCCGTCAGTTTCTCCCCGACGTCACGGCCTATGCGCCGGCCGATGTCGCCAAGGCGATCGAGACTTTCTATACCGGCCGCGATGGGTTCGTCTGGATTGATGGCGATGCCCCGAACGCAGCCGCCAAGGCCGCCCTGACGGTCCTGGGGCAGGCGGCGAGCGTCGGTCTTGATCCGCAGGACTATGCCGTCACCGTTCCGTCCGATACGTTCGACCGCAACGACATGGCTGCGCGTGAAAAATCCCTCGTCGAGTTCGAGATCCAGCTGTCGGCCGCAACGCTGACCTATATCGCCGACACCGTGCGCGGCCGCATCGATCCGAACAAGATTTCCGGTTATCACGATTTCAAGCGCAAGGATGTCAATCTGGCCGGTAAGCTGGGCAATATCGCCAGAAGCCACGATGTTGCGGCCTATCTGAACTCCCAGACTCCTTCCGGCGTTGAATTCCTGGCGTTGAAGCGGGAACTGGCGGCACTGCAGGCGCAGACCGGCGATGCGCCGCGGATCACGATTGCACCGGGCACGCTTCTGAAACCGGGTATCAGCAATCCGGAATTGGCCAATGTGGTCGCTGCAATTCGCGTCAAGGGTTCCGATGCGCTGAAGGTGGAACATGCGCTGACGCTGTCAGCATACCAGGGGACGCCGGATTATACGCCGGAACTGGTGGCGCTGGTCGAAAGCTTCCAGAAGGAACACGGGCTGACGCCGGACGGCGTCGTCGGCAAGGCGTCGATCCGCATCCTGACGGGTGGCGACACCACCGAAAGCAAGGCCGCGAAAGTGCGGATCGCCATGGAGCAGGCGCGCTGGCTGCCCGCTGATCTCGGCAGCCGCTATGTCTTTATCAACCAACCTGCCTACATGGTCTATTATCACGATCAGGGCGCCGAACAGTTCTCGATGCGGGTTGTCGTCGGTTCCAAGGCGCACCAGACATTCTTCTTCCAGGATGAGATCCAGACCGTCGAATTCAATCCATACTGGGGCGTGCCGCAGTCTATCATCATCAACGAGATGCTGCCCAAGCTGCGCAACGACCCGGGCTATCTCGATCGTCTCGGCTACCAAGTGGAACTGAAGGGGCGGCCGGTGTCGTCCTATGATGTCAACTGGAACGGCTCGACGGCCGGTGTCGCCGTGCGCCAGCCGCCAAGCAGCGACAATGCGCTGGGCGAACTGAAGATCCTGTTCCCGAATACGCATGCCATCTATATGCACGATACTCCGTCGAAGAGCTTCTTCAAGAAGGACGACCGGGCGCTCAGCCATGGTTGCGTGCGTCTGGCCGATCCGCGCCGGATGGCGGCGGCCGTGCTCGGCACGTCGGTTGACGATATCGGCAAGCAGATCGCTGGTGGCCGCAACAAAGGCGTGTCCGTGCCGCAGAAGATTCCGGTCTATGTCGCCTATTTCACCGCATGGCCGAACAAGGACGGTACGGTCGAATATTTCCACGACGTCTACGATCGCGACATGTACATGGAGCGCGCACTCGAAGCGACACGCGTGGCACGCCGCGCCGAAGGCTGAGGACGCTCGCCGGACGATCGACAAAAAAGGCGGCTTCGAGCCGCCTTTTTCATGTCCAAGTGAGCTTTATGCCCGGGCGATCAGGCGCTCGATCAGGTCGGGGGTCAGTTCGTCGAAATGGCGGACGATGATATCGGGCTGAAGGCTTTCAACGGGCACGTCGGAATAGCCGAAGGGCACGCCGATCGAGCGAACGGAGGCGTTTTTCGCGACGAGGATGTCGTTGAGGCTATCGCCGATCATCACCGATTTCTCCGGCGATCCACCGGCCAGGCGGATGGTCGACAGAAGATGTTCGGCATCCGGCTTGCGCACAGCAAAGGTGTCGCCGCCGGTAATGGCCGCAAAGCGGGAGGTCAGGCCGAGACCCTCCAACAGGCTCCTGGCCAGCATTTCCAGCTTGTTGGTGCAGACGGCCAGCGTGTAACCGGCGGCAGACAGGCGGTCCATGGCGGTGACGACGCCGGGATAGGGGAACGAATCGCCCGGCATCGAGCCATGATAGAAGTCGATGAATTCCTTCATCTGCCAATCGAGGTCCGTGCTGGAGAGCGCCTTGCCGCGCAGTGTGAAGGTGCGCTCGATCATCGCCTTGGCGCCGTGGCCGACAAGATGCGTCAGGTCGTCATAGGTCACCGGTGCGAGCCCTGCCTGCGTGACCGCATGGTTGAGGCTTGCGACCAGGTCGGGTGCTGTATCGACGAGGGTTCCATCAAGATCAAAGACGACAACGGATGCGGACACTGGAACCTCTTGAAACCTGTGGGAATGTTGCCATCCGGGTAGGGGAAGCCGCAGGAAAAAGCAATTGCAACTTTCCGCGATCGTGCCCGCCATGCAATTGCATGGCTGCGCTATTGGGGCTTTTGTTTGCCGTTGCAGCCGTGTAAACGTCTCAACGGAACGAAGGGGCGCGAGGTTTTTACTGCCGCCCATCGGCGCGTTTTGAGGAGAATGTGGCGCATGGACGCCCGTCAAATGAAGATCAAGGCTGCAGCGGCAGCGCTCGACTATGTCGAAGACGGCATGAGACTTGGGATCGGTACCGGTTCGACGGCGGAGGAATTCGTCCGTCTGCTGGCCGAAAAAGTGGCAACGGGCTTTCGGGTCGAGGGTGTACCGACATCGGAGCGCACGGCAAGGCTTTGCCTTGAACTTGGCGTGCCGCTGAAGTCGCTTGAGGAACTGCCGGAACTCGACCTGACCATCGATGGCGCGGATGAAGTGGATCCGATGCTGCGGCTGATCAAGGGCGGCGGCGGTGCACTGCTGCGCGAAAAGATCGTTGCCTGCGCGTCGGCGCGGATGATCGTCATTGCCGACGAAACCAAGGTGGTCGAGACGCTCGGCGCTTTCAAACTGCCGATCGAAGTGAACGTCTTCGGGCTGGCGTCCACCCGCATTGCCATTGAAAAGCTTGCAGAACGGCATGGGCTTTCCGGAGAAATCTCGGTCCGCGCTTCGGGCGACGGGCCGTTCATGACGGACGGTGGACATCTGATTCTGGATGCATCTTTTGGCCGCATTCCTGATGCAGATGCGCTTGCACGCGAACTGAACGCCATTCCCGGCGTGGTCGAACATGGACTATTCATCGGCATCGCATCGCTTGCCATCATCGCCGGTCCGGCGGGGGCGAGGGTGATGACGGCTTGACCGGTTGCGGCCGAAGGGGTCGCGCCGGATTGTTATGGCGCCGCCGCCGGTCGGGATTGCCCGATGCAGTGGCGACAGCTTTAAAATTGGATTATGCAGGGGTTCGCAGGTGCAAGACGCGCGCGCAACCCGGCGTCAACTGACAGGAGCGTTACAGACATGATCAATTTCGCAGGTCTCGGCCGTACAGTGGCTGCAACGGCCATCATCCTTTCCGCCGTCATGGTTCCGGCCTTGCGGGCACAGGATGTCACGGACGAACAAATCAAGGCTGCGCGCGCCGCCATTGCCGCGATCAATGCCACCAACGGTTTTGACAACATCCTGCCGAACCTGGCCGAACGCCTGAAGACGACGCTCATCCAGTCCTCGCCGAACTATGAAGACCTGATTTCCAAGACGGTTGACGCCAAGGCTCTTGAGCTGGCTGCACGACGCGCCGACCTCGAGCGTGAAGCGGCAACGATCTATGCCAAGACCTTTACCGTCGAACAGCTGAACGCGATTGCGACCTTCTATACGTCCGACGCCGGCAAGAAGCTTTTGAACGACGGCCCGATCGCTTCGCGCGAGATGATCAAGGCTGCCGACATCTGGGGCGCCGGTATTTCCCGCGACCTGAATGCGGCTGCGACCAAGGAGCTGAGCGCAACGCTGACCGCCGGCCAGCAGCCGATCGATGGTGCGGCGCCGGTAACGCCCACCCCATAAGCAGCGGCTGCCGGTTCCTGGCAGCACCTTCACACCGAATTGCTTAAGCCCGGATCATTCCGGGCTTTTCATTTTGTATCCTGCCACCCTATATCACCATCACACGGCGGAATCGCCGGTGAGGCGCGTTTTGTCCTTCGCGACGGCAGCCTTGCCCCGGCCCTGCCTTCTTTCGCATATGACCCTGCCGGGAGTATTTCATCATGGCTTCTTTCGATTATGACCTCTTCGTTATTGGCGGCGGTTCCGGCGGCGTGCGCAGCGGCCGGCTGGCCGCGGCCATGGGCAAGAAGGTGGCGATTGCCGAAGAATTCCGCTACGGCGGCACCTGCGTGATCCGCGGCTGCGTTCCCAAGAAGCTCTACGTATATGCGTCGCAGTTTGCCGAGCATTTCGAGGATGCGGCCGGATTTGGATGGAGCGTCGGCGAAAGCACGTTCGACTGGAAGAAGCTGGTCGCGGCCAAGGACAGGGAAATCACCCGGCTGGAGGGGCTCTATCAGAAGGGCCTGGCCAATGCCGGCGCGGAAATCCTGCATGAACGCGCCGAGCTGACCGGGCCAAACACGATCAAGCTGAAGACCAGCGGCAGGACCGTCACGGCCGAGCGGATCGTCATCGCCGTCGGTGGCCATCCGACGCCGCATGATGCGCTGCCGGGCCATGAGCTTTGCATCAGCTCGAACGAAGCCTTCGATCTGCCGGAACTGCCGAAATCGATCGTGATTGCCGGCGGCGGCTATATCGCGGTTGAATTTGCCAATATCTTCCATGGTCTGGGCGTCGAGACGACGCTGATCTATCGCGGCAAGGAAATCCTGTCGCGCTTCGACCAGGACATGCGCCGCGGGCTGCATGCCGCGATGGAGCAGAAGGGTATCCGCATCCTGTGCGAGGACCTGATCCAGTCCGTCAGCAAAAATGCCGATGGCAGGCTGGCGGTGGAAACGAAGAAACATGGCGCCCTGACCGCCGATCAGGTGATGCTGGCGCTCGGCCGCGTGCCGAACACCAACGGGCTTGGCCTGGAGGCGGCCGGTGTGGCGGTCAACGAGCGTGGAGCGATCATCATCGACGCTTTTTCGCGCACCAGTGCTGCGGGCGTCTATGCGCTCGGTGATGTGACCGACCGGGTGCAACTGACGCCCGTCGCCATCCACGAGGCGATGTGCTTCATCGAGACGGAATACAAGGGCAACCCTACATCCCCGGATCACGACCTGATCGCCACGGCGGTCTTTTCCCAGCCGGAAATCGGCACGGTTGGGCTGTCGGAAGAGGAAGCCGCCAAAAAGTTCGATGATCTGGAAATCTACCGGGCCGAATTCCGCCCCATGAAGGCAACGCTTTCGGGGCGGGCCGAAAAGACGATCATGAAGCTGATCGTCAATGCCAGCGACCGCAAGGTGCTGGGCGCTCATATCCTCGGTCACGAGGCCGGCGAAATGGCGCAATTGCTTGGTATTACGCTGAAATCCGGCTGTACCAAGGATGATTTCGACCGGACGATGGCGGTGCATCCGACGGCGTCGGAAGAGCTGGTGACGATGTACAATCCGAGCTACCGCATCAAAAACGGCGAGCGGATCGGATAAGCGCACAGGCTATTGGGCCGCAGGCACGGTGGCAAAGGGTAGGGTGCGTCTACGCTGGGCGCACTTTGCTGGCACAATGGCTTTGCAATCCCCATGTTAACGTTTATAAGCCCGCATCCGCGAAATCGCCGTTTTCCCGAGAGGGAAGGCTGCGGTGCAGGAATTGTGCCGTTGATACACGGTTCAAAACCGGTTTCAGGCGGCATCGTCCGGATGTGATCCGGTGATGCGACTGCTGCTGCGGCGGACCTTGCGCAAGAGAACAGGTGATCGACATGGTACAGAATTGGACCCCGAACAGCTGGCGGCAGAAGCCCATCCAGCAGGTGCCGGATTTTCCGGATATGGCAGCGCTCGCGGCCGCCGAAGCGCAGCTCGCGACCTATCCGCCGCTGGTTTTTGCAGGTGAGGCTCGCCGTCTGAAGAGCCAGCTTGCCAATGTTTCGGAAGGCAAGGGTTTCCTCTTGCAGGGTGGCGATTGTGCCGAGAGCTTTGCCGAACATGGCGCGGACACCATCCGCGACTTCTTCCGCGCGTTCCTGCAGATGGCCGTTGTCCTGACGTTCGGTGCCCAGCAGCCGGTCGTCAAGGTCGGCCGTATTGCCGGCCAGTTCGCCAAGCCGCGCTCCTCCAACATCGAGAAGCAGGGTGACATCGAGCTGCCGAGCTATCGCGGCGACATCATCAACGGTATCGAATTCACCGAGAAGGCCCGCATTCCGGACCCGGAACGCCAGATCATGGCGTACCGCCAGTCGGCTGCGACGCTGAACCTCCTGCGCGCTTTCGCGATGGGCGGCTATGCCAACCTCGATAACGTGCACCAGTGGATGCTCGGTTTCATCAAGGAAAGCCCGCAGGCCGAGCGTTACCGCAAGCTCGCCGACCGGATTTCCGAAACCATGGATTTCATGAAGGCGATCGGCATCACGCCGGAAACCAATCCGAACCTGCGCGAAACCGATTTCTTCACCAGCCACGAGGCACTGCTGCTCGGCTACGAACAGGCGCTGACCCGCGTCGATTCGACGTCGGGCGACTGGTATGCCACGTCCGGCCACATGATCTGGATCGGCGACCGCACACGCCAGGCCGACCATGCGCATATCGAATATTGCCGTGGCATCAAGAACCCGCTTGGTCTCAAGTGTGGTCCGTCGCTGACGGCTGACGGCCTGATCGAACTGATCGACCTGCTCAACCCGCAGAATGAAGCCGGCCGCCTGACGCTGATCTGCCGCTTCGGCCATGACAAGGTTGCCGAAAATCTGCCGCGCCTCATCCGTGCGGTCGAGAAGGAAGGCCGCAAGGTCGTCTGGTCCTGCGATCCGATGCACGGCAACACGATCACGCTCAACAACTACAAGACCCGTCCGTTCGAGCGGATCCTGTCGGAAGTCGAAAGCTTCTTCCAGATCCACCGCGCCGAGGGAACGCATCCGGGCGGCATCCATATCGAGATGACCGGTAATGACGTGACCGAATGCACCGGTGGTGCGCGTGCACTGTCGGGCGCCGATCTCGCCGATCGCTACCACACCCATTGCGACCCGCGTCTTAACGCCGACCAGGCGCTGGAACTGGCCTTCCTTCTTGCCGAGCGCATGAAGGGTGGCCGCGACGAAAAGCGGATGGTCGTGAACGGCTGATCAGCGCTGCTGATCAAAACCTTGAACGCATTGAATTTGACAGGGCCGGGCCAGCTGACGAAGCTGGCCCGGCTTTTTGCTGTCTGCATCATGGACAGGATTTTCAATTCAGGGGGACGAACATGGCGCTCGAAAATAATGGATCGTGCAATTGCGGCGCGATCCGCTTCCGGACACGCGGGCGGCTGCGCGAGGTGATCGCCTGCCATTGCTCCCAATGCCGCAAGCAGACCGGGCTCTATTATGCCGCGACCAATGTTCTCGACAGCGAGCTTGATGTTGAAGGGGCGGACAATGTCACCTGGTACCGGTCAAGTCCGCAGGCGCGCCGCGGGTTCTGCAGGACCTGTGGTTCAGCGCTGTTTTGGAAGATGGATGGTCTCGATTATACATCGATCATGGCCGGGGTTTTCGATGCCCCGACCGGCCTGTCCTTCGGCGTCCACATCTTCTGCGCCGACAAGGGCGATTTCTACGAGATCAATGATGGTCTGCCGCAATTTGCACAGTCAAGCGGCTGATGGTTCCGGGGAGCGGGCTACCTCCTTACAAGGAGCCCGTTCCGAACGACCGCGCAGCTTCGTCATAGGCCCACCGGAGCGCGCAAAGCTTGACGGACTGCCAGCGTTTGTAGTCGTCGACAAACGCCGCCGTCACCCAGATCCGGTTGCGGCTACCGTTGCGATCGTGCCAGCCCAGCCAGCCCTGTTCTTCGGCCCGCGCAAAGAGACGGCGGACATGCGTGCGCGACAGCGAGTAGTGGGTTGAGAGTTCTGAAAAGCGCAGGTCTTCAACCCAGTGAAGGCCATCCTCCGGCTTGGCATTGGCTACCCGCGAGATGAAATCATCGAGGATCAGCCCGCCATATTCGGTCCAGACGAAGCAGGAGATGCTGACGGGCGGTTCGCGCCATGCCTTGTCGTCGATCAGCCGTTTGGCGGCGAGCGGCTGGGCACGGTGGAAGATATCCGGATTTTCCTCCAGCCGTTGAACCCGGTCGCTCTTGTCGATGAGGTCAAGACTGCGCATCTGGCCCCGGAACCACAGCGCCATGGCCTCGTGGCTGGTTTCGGTCGGCTCCAGCGGACGGCTGCGCTTGCTCGGCGATCCCGCGACGTCGCGGACGAGCTTGTAGGCCCGCAACTCCGCCAGAAATGCGGTCGCAGTGTTGCGGCTTGCAAGGCTTGTCGGGGCGATGACCTCGAGAAGTCTTGCCGCCGTTATGCCGGAGAGCGGATCGGCCGGGTCGCGCTGCAGGTGCAGCGCGTAGGCCGCCTGGGTGAGCAGCCATTTCTGCTGGGCGGCAACCAGGCGGGCAATGCGCGGAAAGTGATCGTAGAGTTCGATCATATGCTGTGCGCTCTTCTGCAGGATCGGCAAGAGAGCAGGGTCCGCCGCAAGCCGGTCAACCTCGGTTGAGACGCTGACTTCAGTGCTGTCCATCGCTGATGACTGTGTGCCGGTCATGTTTTTGGCGAGAGTCCATACGGGTACGATATCGAGCCGGGAATCGGCTGTGGTCCCATTGTTAAGGCATGTCACTTGCAAAACAGTTTAAGTCCATCAATTGTTTCACCAAAGCGTGCAAATAACAGGACGGTTCCGGGCGGCAGTCTATTCGAAAAAAAAGACCGGATGGCAATTATTGCCGTCCGGTCCAAGGAGGAAAAAGAAGATTATAAGGTTTATTGAACGAGGACCGGCTGCAGGCAGTTGACGCCAGTGACGCGAACATCGGCTTCACCGACCCGGACACCAACCGCCAGAAGCAGATTGTAGATCAGTGTGTCGACCGCCGGGGTAACCGCGCCCAATGTCTGGGCCAGTGCCGCCTGAACGAGCTTGGGGCTGCCAAGCGTCAGGAACAGAACCTGGATATCGACATCCAGGTTGTTGAGCAGCGTCTGGGTTGCCGAAGTCAGGATGTCCTTGGTCGAAACGGTCTTGATGGAGTTTGCCGCGACCTCGGACGGGCTGAATGTCAGTCGCTGCGGTGTCAGGTTCTTGGCTTCGACATGGGCAATGCCGTCGATCCTGACCAGCAGCGAATCGAGGATTCTGGCTTTTTCGACCCTGGCATCGCTGCTGAAATCTGACAGGACAGCCGGGTTCACCGTGCCGATCGCAACTTCCGCGACGCCCGGAACGGTATCGATCGAGACGCTGGCATTGGTGTTTGAACCACCATAGCAGCGGATATCGGCAAGCTTGGCTTCGGCGTAGGCAACTTCGACATAGATCGGCAGCTTGATCTTCAAGCCGGCCAGCAAAGACAGGCCATCGATGTTGACCTCGATGGCAAGCCGCGTTTGTGCCGTGCGTACGGCCGAACCGGGAGCACCGAGCCGGTGCGCGGGCGTGCTGACCGGCGGCTCGCCAATGGCGAGGGTGACGCTGGCCGACGCAATGCCGGGCAGGCCGGCCACGGCAGCCAGCGATATCTGGTTGGCGCCATTGGCCAACGCGGCTGCTGCCGAAACGATGTCGAGGGCGCTGATCTTCATGGCCCAGTTCGATCCGGCATCGACACTCAATCCCTTTTTCGGATCGATGTTGAGGATCTGCGACAGAGTGAAGGTTTTCTTGTTGAGCTTGGTCGCGGTTTCGAGCGCCTTGAGCGCAGTATTTGCCGTGGCGGAGATGCCTTGAACGGCCTGCATGGAGGCAAGCAGCTGCGGCATGGTCAGGTTGGCCTTCAGCACGTCTTCGTAGCTTGCCGCGGTCAGGTTCAGACGGGTGGAGACGCTCTTGAGGAAGGGCTGGACGTTGACATCAGCAGCCACAAGCGCCTGGTAATCCATCAGCTTCAGGGAAATCGTCGTGCCAAGCATCTTGCCCAGCAGCTGATTGAGAATGCCGTCATTGAGGCTTGCCAGCCGTGAGCCGACCGAGAAGGACGCGAGCTTGGTGCTGGCGGCGGTGCCGACCGCGCTCATCGTCGGCGGGGCACTGAATATGGCAGCGAGATGGAGCGTGCCTTCCTTCTCGATCGAAACCTGGGCTGCATCCGCCGGCGTGGCATTGGGGATGAAGCGCTGACCGGTCGGGAGCGCCGGGTCAGGGACATAGCGCCCCTTGACGATCGTGGCGATGCCGTTCTTGATGGCGACGATATCCTTCGGAATGATCTTTCCGTCGGGGGTCATCAATCCATCTTTTGTCGCGACAGCGAGAGTAAGACCGTTGGTCTTGAAGTGATCGCGCGCGCTGCTTTCGGCATTGGGCAGGTCGGAGGCTGCGACGATGGCCGTCAGGTCGGCGACGCCCTGCAATTCCTGCTTCTGCAGCGTCAGATAGCCGTAATCGACGCCCAACCCGACTGACATGACGACGAGGGGCAGGACAAGGGCTGCGGACAGGCCGATATTGCCCGAGGTATTGGTCAGAAAATTGCGGCGTTTCAGCGCTTCGCGGATCATATCAAATACCTCCCAGCCTGATGGTTGCGTAACGTTTGATCTCTTCATCGGGCAGCGCGAAGGAAAACAGCTTCCAGATCGGCAAATCGCTCGAATCGTAGACAATGGTGACGGTGAATTGATTGAGGTTCTTGACGTCGTCCTGGACGTCGACCGAAAGCTTTGCCTTGTTGATGAAGGCATAATCCAGTGTCGATGACTGGATGAACGAGCTGGCGAGACTTTTCCGTTCGGCCGAGGACAGTCCGGCAACAGCGGTACGCGCCGCGTCGGCGGCAATCTGCTGGATCGCATGGGTGGCGCTCAGATAGATGCCGTAGCCGATCATGGTGAAAATCGTCAGGAAAAACAGGGGCGCAATGATCGCAAATTCCAATGCCGCCGCACCGTCAGTGTTACCGCGCAACCGCGATATGAGAGACATCTAACACACTCCCAGGTTTGTATCTGGCCGATATATCGATCCTGTTACACCTATATCGTGTGCTTCATTCCTTAATTTTTCTCTACGCTAATAAAGCGATTTTTAGATTTTCGCGTTTAAAAGCCGTATTTTGGCCATTTTAAGTTGTGCCATTTTTGGTCGGTTGAATTAGCGGATGTGCCATGTGCCCGGGAATGGTACAAATTCACTCAGGCTTGCGGGTTCCCGGCATCTTTGTATTGCGCGAGTTGTCCCTGCAGCCGGCTGACATCGGCCCGCAGTTCGGCGATTTCGCGCAACAGAACAGTGTCGATCTTGTTGTGCAGCGAAATCAGTTCCACCTCCGATTTCAGATTGACCTCGTAGTCCTTGGAGGCATCGAAGCGATCCTTCATGGCTTGCCGGTTCTGCGACATCATGATGATCGGCGCCTGGATGGCGGCGATCATCGACAGAAGAAGATTGAGGAAGATGAAGGGGTAGGGATCGAACGCGTCGCGCGTCAGCAGCACGGTATTGGCGACGGCCCAGACGCCGAGGAAGATCAGGAAGGCAATGATAAAACCCCAGGAGCCGCCGACGCGGGCAATGCTGTCGGCCATCCGGTCACCAAAACCCTGTCCGGCAACGAAGGCGGCATTGGTATCTTGAGAGACGATCTTGCGCTCTTTGGCGCGATGAAGAACTCGTCGCTCGACAGCGCCGAGTTCGCTGCTGGGTTTGCCGAAAAGAACGTGGGAGATTTCATCAAGGTGCGACATAGGCGGGCTCCGTCAGAAAAAACGTTGCCCTGTTCTAGCCTAAGCCGGCGATTTGCGGAAACGCCGGAGCCCGGCATTCCCGCTTCTTTTTACATGGCGCCGGCAAAGAGATCGGCGTGGCTTTCGAAGAACCGTTCGGTGCCAAAGCGCTGGCCGAACATCATGTCGTGCTGCAGGAAACGATAGTCGCGGATCATCGGCGCGATCGTCTTCTGGCGGCTCCAGGCGGCCGTCTCCTTGCCGGCGGTGTCGACGAGCATGTAACGGTCGATGACGCGGTACTTGTCGAAGATATTGCCGAGGAAGCCGGTATAGTAGGGATGCTCGAAACCGCCCTGCTTGAGGATCTGGTAGGACAGGAAGGCCGGGCTGATCGTGCCGATATCCTTGACCGGGCCGGTCTTGTTCGACCAGACGACAAGCGGCGTTTCGTGCTGCGCCTTCATCTGTTCGAGCGAGCCTTTGCGTGCTGCCGTGATCTCGTTCATGAAGCCGGTGTTCGGATAGACCGTGTTCAGCGGCGGCAGGTGATCGCCAAACAGCACGATGATGGTTTCGCGGTCGCGCTCCTTGGCCCAGTCCATCAGCATCTTCAGGCTGTCGTCTGCTTCCTTGATGCCCTGGGCATAGGTTTCGAGAACCTGCTTGTCGGCTGCGGGAAGATTGCCTTCGACCTTGATGGTGTTCTTGGCATAGCGGTTGGCTTCATAGGGGCCATGGCCCTGCAAGGTAACCGTGAAGAAGAAGAACGGATCGCGCAGCTGGTCGGCCTGGCGGATGATTTCCTTGGTGAGCGATTCGTCCGAGGCGAAGATGCCGCGCTTCTGCATCACCGGCATGTTCTCTTCCGACTTGAACTGCTCGAAGCCGAAAGCCTTGTAGACGGCGCTGCGGTTCCAGAACCACTTTTGGAACGGGTGCACGGCGCGCGAAACATAGCCTTCGCCACGGAAGAAGGTGGCGAGCGAGGGGATCGGGTTACGGATATACTGCTGATACGGAATGCTGCCATAGGGCAGGAAGGCATTCGAGAAGCCGGTCAGGGCCTCGAATTCGACATTGGCCGTCATGCCGCCGAACTCGGGCGAGAAGACGTTGCCGGACTGCATTTCGCGGATCGTCGGCATCGGATCGGGCGACAGCTTGACGTTGGGCAAACGGGTCGGATCCCAGAAGGATTCACTCATCAGCACGATGACGTCAGGCTTGCTGCGATGGGATGTGCCCGCAGGCATCGGCTTGGTCGGAATCTTGTCGATGGCATCGGACATGTAGCCGGCCGGCGCCGTGACGTTGGCCATCGGCAGGTTGAGCGCAAACGCCATGGTGAAGCCGTTGTGACGGTAGTTTTCCGTCTGGTCCCACATGATCGGGATTACCTGCAGGCGGTCACGCGCCCAGGAGAAATTGTTGTAGTCCATCATCTGGTAGAACGCGCCGAGCAACGGCAAAGCCAGTGCGAAACGCGCCAGACGCTGGCGCCGGGTCATCACGGGAAAGCGGCGCCAGGCGAAACGGACAAGCCAGGCAAGCGCAACAATCGCGACAACCAGGCCGACGACAATACCAACGGCTGTCCACGGACGATCGCGCACTAGCACCGGCATCAGCTCCATGATCTGGCGCCCGAACAGGAAATCCGTCGGGTAAAGCGGGTCGGACAGGAAGATCTGCTTCTGACGGCTGACCAGCGCGGGAATGAGTGCCAGCGGCGCAATCAGGATGACGCCGAAATTTTCGCGCGCGAAGGCGGCGTCGAGTGCCAGAAAGAGAAGGAAGAAAACACCGGCCGTGGTCCAGGCCGGACGGGCCGGATCCAGGAAGAACAAAGCCGATTCCGTTACGGAATTACGGGCAATCCATTCGACGCAGAAAATCAAGGCGATAGCCAGAAGCAACGACAGGGAGAGGTGCCTTGCAATCGAAAGCACCTTGGCATGGCGAGCGCCGAAACCGATTTGCGGACCGTAGGTCCTGGAAGCGGTGGCCGCGATTGCTGCCGATTCAAAAATGGCCAAGGCCGTCTCCGATTTCATAAAACTGTCGTGTCTTTGTCATACAGACGTCATCTTGAACGGAGGATGAATAATTCAAGGGGCGTTCTCCACCGACTTTTTCGGCACCTGTTGCCGATCGGACATGGCCTGAACGGTGGGGTTGTGTGCCACAGGCGGAAGCCTATCTCGCGGGTAGAGCGGATTTTTTTCTGGTTTGATCGCAAGCACGCGGTATGTTGGCCCGGAATGCGATAAACAACTCCCCGGATGCCCCGGCATCCGCGATAGCAAGATCAAGCACAGGCCTGTTCATGACCGCGCAAAAGACCATTTCCACGACATTCCGTATTGCCGTTGCCCAGCTGAACCCGACGGTTGGCGATGTTGCAGGCAACCTTGCCAAGGCCCGCGAAGCGCGTGCCGACGCGGCCCGCAGCGGTGCCGACCTTCTTCTTCTGACCGAATTGTTCATTTCCGGCTATCCGCCGGAGGATCTGGTCCTGAAACCGGCATTTTTGAAAGCCTGCCAGAAGGCTGTCGATGCGCTGGCCGCCGATACCGCCGATGGTGGACCGGGCGTGGTCGTCGGCTATCCGCGGCAGGGCGAGGCGGGGCGCCATAACTCCGTTGCCGTTCTGGATGGTGGCACGGTTCTGGTCGTCCGCGACAAGCTCGACCTGCCGAACTACGGCGAGTTCGACGAAAAACGTGTCTTCACCGAAGGCGCGATGCCCGGCCCGGTCAATTTTCGCGGTGTGCGGCTCGGTATTCCGATCTGCGAGGAAATCTGGAACGACATGGGCGTTTGCGAGACGCTGGCGGAGAGCGGCGCCGAGATCCTGCTGGTGCCCAACGGTTCGCCCTATTATCGCGGCAAGATCGATGTGCGCCACCAGGTCGTGCTTCGCCAGGTGATCGAGACCGGCCTGCCGATCGTTTTCGCCAACCAGCTCGGCGGTCAGGACGAACTGGTGTTCGACGGTGCCAGCTTCGCCTTCAATGCCGACAAGCAGCTGGCTTTCCAGATGAGCCAATTTGAAGAGAGCATTTCCATCTCCGAGTGGCGCAAGAACGGCGAGGGCTGGGTTTGTCAGCAAGGCATGATGTCGCGCCTGCCGCAGCAGGAAGAAGCCGACTACCGCGCCTGCATGTTGGGCTTTCGCGATTACGTCAACAAGAATGGGTTCAAGAACGTTGTGCTCGGCCTTTCCGGCGGTATCGATTCGGCGATCTGCGCAGCGCTTGCCGTCGATGCGCTGGGCGAAGAACGTGTGCGCACGGTGATGCTTCCCTATCGCTACACGTCGTCGGATTCGTTCAAGGATGCCGAGGACTGTGCCAAGGCGCTCGGTTGCCGCTACGACATCGTGCCGATCGAGGAACCGGTGCAAGGGTTCCTCAGCGCTCTTTCCGATATGTTCGAGGGCACGGAATCCGGCATTACCGAGGAAAACCTGCAGAGCCGCACGCGCGGCACGATCTTGATGGCGCTGTCCAACAAGTTCGGCTCGATGGTGGTAACCACCGGCAACAAATCGGAAATGTCCGTGGGCTACGCGACGCTCTACGGCGACATGAACGGCGGCTTCAATCCGATCAAGGACCTCTACAAGATGCAGGTCTATAGCCTGTCGCGCTGGCGTAATACGACAGTACCGCCCGGCGCGCTTGGTCCCTCCGGTGAAGTCATCCCGAAGAACATCATCGACAAGGCGCCTTCGGCGGAGCTTCGTCCGAACCAGACCGACCAGGATTCGCTGCCGCCGTATCCGGTGCTCGACGATATCCTCGAGTGCCTGGTCGAGAAGGAAATGGGCACGGAAGAGATTGTTGCGCGCGGCCATGACGAGGCGACGGTGCACCGGATCGAGCATCTGCTCTACATCGCCGAATACAAGCGCCGCCAATCGGCGCCGGGCGTGAAGATCACCAAGAAGAATTTTGGCCGCGACCGCCGTTATCCGATCACCAACCGGTTCCGCGACCGATAAATCTGTCTTTGGAGATACCTTGATGCGCAGTTCGGTCGAAATCTACACGCTTGCCACCGGCCAAACCCGCGTGGTCTGGCAGACGGAACAGCTGGTCGAGGCACCGAACTGGTCGCCGGACGGCCAGTCGCTGGTCATCAATGGCGACGGATTGCTTTATCGCTTGCCGCTTTCCGGCGGCGAGCCTTTATTGATCGATACGGGTTTTGCGCGCACCTGCAACAATGATCACGGCATTTCGCCTGACGGCAAGACCATCGTCATCAGCGACAAGACCGAATTCGGTGCGTCTACGATCTACACGCTTCCGGTCGCTGGCGGTCTGCCGACGCTGGTGACGCAGAACCGGCCGTCCTACTGGCATGGCTGGTCGCCGGATGGAAAGACGCTCGCCTATTGCGGCATCCGCAATCAGGTCTTCGATATCTACACGATCGCCGTCGAAGGAGGCGAAGAGACCCGGTTGACCTTTGGCGAGGGACGCAATGACGGGCCGGACTACAGCCCGGACGGCGAATGGATCTATTTCAATTCCAGCCGCACCGGCCGGATGCAGATCTGGCGTGTCCGCCCGGATGGTTCGGATGTCACGCGCGTTACCGACAGCGACTATGGCGACTGGTTCCCGCATCCGTCGCCCGACGGCAAGCACCTGCTGGTGATTTCCTATGACGGCGACGTCTTCGATCATCCACGCGACCTTGATGTCCGGCTACGGCTGATGGATCCGGACGGCAGCAACGCACGCGTGCTGTTCGAGCTGTTCGGCGGGCAGGGCACGATCAACGTGCCCAACTGGTCGCCGGATGGCCGGGAGTTTGCCTTCGTGCGCTATCAGCCGGAGATTTAAGACTCAATCTTTTCGACTAAACTCGCGTTAATGATATCTCCTGACGGTTGTATTCTCGTTCTTGTGCGCAATCGGTTCCGTCCCCGTCATTGGACAAGCGGGGAGGAAGCGATGGCAATGACACGGGTGGCAATCCTGATTGATGCCGAGAATGTACCAGCCACCCATGCGGCACAGTTATTTTGTGCGTTGGGCAAGTATGGAACCATTTCCACCCGGCGCGCCTACGCGGACTTTGCCAAGGGAATGGGAACGACCTGGCTGGCCGCAGCATCGCTGCATGCGATCAATACGGTTCAGGTCTGTAATCCCGCAAAAGGAAAAAACTCCAGCGACATCCGTTTGACGATCGATGCCATCGAATTGCTCGCAGACGATAGAACCGATATCTTCTGTCTGTGCTCAAGTGACGGTGATTTTACGCCGCTGGCGAGACATATCCGCGGAGCCGGAAAGCGTGTTGTCGGCGTTGGAAGTAAAACCGCATCTGCCTCATTCCGTCAAAGCTGCGACACTTTCATCGTTTTAGACGATGCGCCGAACCCACAAACAGCCGGGATAGCAGCTGCTGACGCCAAGTCTGCCGCCGCAAAGGTCATTCCCAAACCGGTGAGCCTTCTGACGCTCGTAGGGTCGGCGATCAAGACCTCTAGTACGGGGGGGCATGGGTGGCTTGCCGTTCAACAACTTGGGCAGGTCCTCCGGCGACTTCAGCCCACATTTGACCGGAAAACATACGGAACAGGCACGCTGAGTGCGATCCTTCGCAAGGAGCCGACATTGGAGGTGCTGGTTCGAAATGGGGAAACGTGTGTTCGTCTTAAGCCGAAGATCGCAGTTCTCCGACAGCCCGCCCTATCGCTCGACGGCAATTAACGGATTTCCAACCAGCTTGTTTAAATGAAATTTCCGCTTTCCTTGTTAGGCTCCGTCCCGATCAACGCATGAAACCTGGGGGCAGGTTTGGTGAAAGGGACCGGTGAGGCGGGCATGGCAGCAGGAGCGGCAAAGCGCAAGTCGGGCAAGGCAGTCTTGGGTATTCACGCGGCTTGCACGCTGGTCGCCTTCCTTGTCGTTGCCAGCCTCGCCTTCGTGCTCAACCGTTCCGTCACCGAGGCAGACCGGTTCGGCCTGACTGCGGAGCGAAGACTGGTCGAGAGCGAGATGCGGCATCAGGTCGATGCGGTCGTGCAATATCAGGCGCAATTGTCCTATTGGGACAGGAGTTTTGCGCTCGCCGAGGGGACCTTTACCGATGCCTTCGTCAAGCAGGAGCTGACCGACTGGCTCTGGCGGGATTTCGGTTTTTCCTGGATGATCTTTGCCGACGCCTCCGGCCGGACATTGGTGGCGGTGGAGAATGGCCGCAAAGTCGATGCGGAAATCGGCGGGCGAACGGTGAAATGGGTCGAGGATCTTATCGAGAAGGCGAACGGGCTCTACGAGGAGGCGCTCATTGCCAAGGGCGGCGGCTGGGCCCTGCAACCGGCCAAGGCTGACAAGGACGCTTTGCTCGCGCCGTTGCCCAATATCCACGCTGTCGACATGCGGATGATCGATGGCAAGATGAGCATCGTCGTGGTGCAGGCCGTCGTTCCCAAAACCGTCGAGATTCCGGCCGGCCGCCGCAAGCCGGTGTTCATGATCACCGTCAAACCTTTCAGCGGACGCATGATCCGCGAGATGGAAGACAGGCTCGGCATTGCAAACCTTGGATTCATCCCGCTGCGCACGATGCCGAAGGGGGCCATTCAAGTCGAGGTCAGCGATTGCTCGCAGCCGTCCTGCATGGTCGCCGCCTGGACGCCGCGTGCGCCGGGCAGCTTTGTCCGCTCCGAGACGTTGCCGAGTGTGATTGTCATTGCCATGCTGGCAGCGTTGATCATGGCCTTTATCGCTGCCCGCTTCGGATCGGTGTTTTCGGCACTCCAGACCAGCGAGGCGGAAAACCGCCATCTCGCCAAGCATGATCGCTTGACCGGTCTGTTGAACCGCAGCGGGTTTGACGATGTGCTGCATGCCTCGCTTGCCAAGGTCGCGGAGCGGCCGTTCTCGCTGCTTTGCCTCGATCTCGACAGGTTCAAGGCAGTCAACGACACCTATGGCCATCCGGCCGGTGACGCGGTGCTGAAGGCGCTTGCCGTGCGCTTTGCCGATCGGGTCGCAGATCGTGGCGTCGTTGCGCGGCTCGGCGGCGACGAGTTCGTCATCATTGTAAATCACACGGTTTTGCGCGCGGACGTGATGGGGCTTGCGAGCGCCCTGATCGTCGATGCGCAGGTGCCGGTGCTGTTCGAGGGGCAGTTGCTGCGCGTCGGCAGCAGTATCGGCGTGGCGTTTGCGCCGGATCACGGGACAATTGCCCGTGAAATCGTGCCGCTCGCCGACCAGGCGCTTTATCTTGCCAAGAATCGTGGCCGCAACCGTGTTCAGACGGCCGATGATCTGGCGCCCTCCGCCCACCTACCGCAGACCGGGCAGGCGGCGTGATCAGCGCACGGTTGCCGGAATGTTATAGGGCGTGATGACCTCCACGGCCGACAGGCGCGACGGCCCCGCGCCGGTCAACGCACCCCTTCGTCCCAGGATCGCCCGGAAGGCCGTCCGCACATCGGCTTTCAAGTCGTGGTGCAGGATGAAATGGATCTGCCCATTGCGCAGGAATTCGAGATTTCCCGCATCAAGGTCATGGGCGACGAAGACGGTGCAGGCGCGGCCGGCAGCAGCAAAGGCCGCAAGCAATGCCCGGTTGCCGCCGCCGATTGAATAGACGGCGTTGATACCCGGATTGCCTGACAATGCAGCCGTCGCCAGCGCACCCGTTGCATCGTCCCGGCCAAGCCCCTCGCTGATTTCAACGATGCCGATCGACGGATAGCGGTCGCGCAATGTACGCCGAAAGCCGATCTCCCGCTCTTCCTCACCCCGGAACCGGTTGCTCGATAGGGTGGCAAGCACCATCGCCGGCTGGCCGGCAAAGCGCTCGCCGATCAGATAGGCTGCCGTTTCGCCTGCCGCCCTGTTGTCGGCTCCGGCATAGGCGGTGCGCGGCGCGTTCGGCAGGTCGGTCACCAGCGTCACGACGGGAATGCCGGATTGTTCCAGCCGTGCGACGGCAGCGCTGATCTCGGTAACATCCGGCGCTTTCAGGACGACGCCGTCGGTGCCGCGAAGGCGCACGCGATCAAGCATCTGGACGATCTCCTGAGGCCGTATCGATTCGGCGACATGGAAGCGCGGCCGGAAGATCGTCGGCAGGAATGTCAGGCTCTCGCTTTCGAACGCGTCGCGCACCGTATCGGTAAAGCGGTCGGGCGCCTCCATGATGATGTCGATGCCGAACTTTCGGCCCTGGATCTCGACCCCGGCCTGCTGCTTTTCCAACTCGCCGATGGCGGCGCGGACGCGCAGTTCCGTCTGCCTGCGGACACCGGGACGGTTGTTCAGGACGCGATCAACCGTGGCAATGCTGAGGCCCGCCTGAAACGCGATGTCCTTGACCAGAAATTCGTGCGCCATCACAGCTCCGTTCTGATGGGTTTTTGATGGGTTCTTGCTCTATATCAGCTTTTTCCTCCGCGTATAGTACGGTCATCGAAGGACATCCGGCGGGAGGAAATAGGATGAAGACCGACAATATTCTGAAGCGTGCGGACCGGGTCTGGCTGACGGAGGCTGCCTGCGATCTGGAGGATTTTCGCGCCGAAGTGGAGCGTACGACATCACTTGCCGACTATCCGCATGCGGCAGCCGTCGAGAAGAATGTTCTGATTTATGATAGCGCCAGTGTGCTGAAGGCGGCTCAGACCAGCGAAGGACGCCGGGCGGTCCTGGCTGAAATCTGCGAAGCCTTTGCGACGGGACCGGGCGTGGTCGTACTGAAACGGGCTTTCGAGGATACGGCGGTCATCGATATGGCGAGTGGCATTTTCGACGATATCATCAACGAACAGCAGCGGACGCATACCGGCGGCGGTGATCATTTTGCCAAGCCCGGCGCCAACGACCGGATATGGAACTCGCTGGAAAAACACTGCCTGCGTGATCCGCAGAATTTTGCCGCCTACTATGGCAACGCACTCATCGCGCTGGTCAGCGAAGCGTGGCTCGGGCCGAGCTATCAGATGACGGCGCAGGTCAACCGGGTCAATCCGGGCGGGGCGGCACAATCGGCGCACCGGGACTACCATCTCGGCTTTCAGGCCTCATCGGTGATCGAGCAGTTTCCGGCGCATGTGCACCGGCTGTCGCCGGTCTTGACACTGCAGGGGGCGGTGGCCCATTGCGACATGCCGCTCGAAAGCGGCCCGACACTGTTCCTGCCGTACAGCCAGACCTATGTTCCCGGTTATCTGGCGCTGAAACGCCAGGAGTTTCGCGATTATTTCGATCGCCATCACGTGCAGTTGCCCCTGTCGAAGGGCGATCTGGTGTTTTTCAACCCGGCACTCTTCCACGCCGCCGGAACCAACCGGTCCGAGGGGATCAAGCGCGTTGCCAACCTTCTGCAGGTTTCCTCGGCTTTCGGCCGGGCCATGGAAACGGTCAACCGGGAGCGCATGAGTGCTGTGCTTTATCCGGCGTTGAAGGCGATGCTGGCCGAGGGGCAGCTGTCTGGCATTGAAGCCGCTTGCGCCATCGCATCCTGTGCCGAAGGGTATTCGTTTCCGACCAATCTCGACCGGGATCCGCCGGTTGGTGGACTTGCCCCGAAGACGCAGGCGCAATTGATGCACGAGGCGCTCGCCGGAGGCTGGGAGGATGCCGCATTTGCTGCGGCGCTGGCGGCGCAATCGGAGAAGAAACTCAGCTGATACAATACCATCACCCAATTCAAACTCCTGCCCGAATGCCGGGCGGGAGTTTTTGTACATCGGCGATATCGAAAATGGAGGAAAGACAATGAGCAACGAGTATGGCCGTCTGGACGGCAAGATTGCGATCGTCACCGGCGGTACGCAAGGGCTGGGGGCAACGATCGCGACGCTGTTTGCCGAGCGCGGCGCTGCCGGCATCGTCATCTGCGGCCGCAATGCCGCCAAGGGTGAAGCCAAGGCCGCCGAGATCGGCAAGGCGACTGGTACCAAGGTCGTCTACGTACAGGCGGACCTCGAACAGGTGGGGGATGCGCGCAAGGTGGTGGCTGCCTGCGACAGCGCCTTTGGCCGTGTCGATGCGCTGGTCAATGCTGCGGCGATTACCGATCGTGGCACCATCCTCGATACCAGCCCGGAACTGTTCGACCGGATGTTTGCCATCAATGTGCGCGCACCGTTCTTCCTGATGCAGGAGGCAATCAACGTCATGCGCCGCGAAAAGATCGAGGGAACCATCGTCAACATCGGCTCGATGTCGGCCAAGGCTGGCCAGCCGTTCATCGCCGCCTATTGCGCTTCCAAGGGAGCATTGGAGACGCTGACGAAAAACACCGCCTATGCGCTTTTGCGCAACCGGATCCGGGTCAACGGCCTGAACATCGGCTGGATGGCCTCGGAAGGCGAGGATCGCATCCAGCGCGAATTTCATGGCGCGGCCAGCGACTGGCTGGAAAAGGCAGCGGCAAGCCAGCCCTTTGGCCGCCTGGTTGATCCGGCCGAAGTGGCGCGTGCTTGCGCCTATCTGTCGTCGGCGGAGTCCGGCCTCATGACCGGTTCGGTGATCTGCTTCGATCAGTCGATCTGGGGTGCCTATGACGGTTCGCCGCATCCGGTCGCTGCGATGTGACGGGATTGGGGGGGCCGTCTTGCATTTGGCGGCCCGTCATGCCCATATCGGTGTTGTTCAGGTGCCTGTGAAAACGGGAGAATCGGGAATCCGGTGAAAGTCCGGGACGTGCCCAACGCTGTGACGGGGACGGTTTTGCACTGATGAATTTCTGAAACAATTCAGAATTCTGCCACTGGATCTTCATGTGATCCGGGAAGGCCGCAAAGCCGGATGATCCGCAGTCAGAAGACCGGCCTGACGAGATAGACCAGCCCCGCGCGGACGGCGGGAGGTTTCGCATTGTTGGGGATCAAACGATGCAAGCTGAACCGCAAGACCGCCTTGTGAAGGCGGACGCATTTTCACCGGACGAGCGCGCTGCCGTCTACCGCGCCATCGAAACCCGCCGCGATGTGCGCGACCAGTTCCTGCCGGACCCTTTGCCGGATGGCGTCATCACGCGGCTTCTTGCCGCCGCCCATAGCGCGCCCTCTGTCGGTTTCATGCAGCCGTGGAATTTCATCGTCGTTCGCGACGAGGAGAGGCGCGCGCGTGTCTTTGAGGCTTTTCAGCGGGCCAATGAAGAGGCCGCGCTGATGTTTGAGGGCGAAGCACAGGACAAATACCGGTCGCTGAAGCTGGAGGGTATCCGCAAGGCGCCGGTCAGCATCTGCGTCACCTGCGATCCAACCCGCGCCGGCAAGGTCGTCCTCGGCCGGACGCACAATCCGCGCATGGATGCGTTTTCGACCGTCTGCGCCGTGCAGAACCTGTGGCTTGCCGCGCGTGCCGAAGGCGTCGGCGTCGGTTGGGTCAGCATTTTTCATGAGCGCGACATCAAGGATGTGCTCGGCATTCCCGGTCATGTCGAGATCATCGCCTGGCTGTGCCTTGGCTATGTCGATACGCTCTACAGCGAGCCGGAACTGGCCGTCAAAGGCTGGCGCCAGCGGTTGCCACTTGAAGATTTGGTATTTGCGGATGCCTGGGGTGTCAGGCCAAACGGCTGATCAGTTGGTCTGCTGCTGCTGATAACCGGGGCCTGCCGGATGTCTGAGGTCGATCGAGGTTTCCTGCGAGGGCAGGAAGCTTGGACCGACGACGCGCACCTTGTTGTCCTGCGGATCGTAGGGCCGGTCGGCGATCGCGCTCTTCACCTCGGCCGGGTCAGCCTTTTTGCGGGTGCGGACCTCGATGACGCCCTTGCCGTTGTCCGGTGTGCTTTGTTGTATCGCCGTGCGCCCGGCAAGCGAACAGCCGCATTGGCCGGGCTGGCTGAGATCGCGGGTCTTGTAGGCGAAAGCCGACGGCAGGTCGGCATAGGGTTCACCGGTGGCGGCGGAGACCATCTGGTCCGTCTCTTCCGTCGCCAGCGCATGATAGTAGAGTGCCGTCTCGGCACCCGGGCACCGCCGCTGGCAGGTTTCAGCATCGCGCTGGAAATCGGCGGGGGAGGCATTCGAGGAGATCGGGAAGAATGCTCCGTCACAGGTACGCACGCACATTGTCCGCAGGCTGCCGGGATAATCGGCGCTTGGGCCAAAACCTTGGTCTTGCGTGATAAATTCGCCATCGCCGCGAAAGTCCCGATAATCTTCACCGATCGGCGGCAAATCTCTCAGGATATTGCGATGGGTTTCCGGTTCCTCGACGGCTGCGTTGATGACGTCATCCTGTTCTTCGAAACAGCGATTGGCTCCAAGCGCTGCATTGATGCGCCGACGGCTGATGTCGCTGGCACTGCCGTCCAAGAGGCTCTGTCTGCGCATTTTCAGCGTTTCCAGATCCGTTTCCATCTGCGAGATTTCCGCTTCCAGGCTGCTGCAGGCCTCTTCATTCGGCCCGCCGACGATGATGACGCTGCCCTGGCTGCATCCCATGCGCCTCAGATCACTGCGTGCCTGACGCAGGTCGAGATTCTGGCGCGAGATCGCCCCGGTATAGTCCCGCAGATTGGCATTGGAGGCGACGATCTTCGGCAGGCTGGCAAGGCGCGCATTCAATTGTTCGCACACAGCCGAGGCATCGGCCGTGGTCGTCATGACCAGAAGAAGCGGGGCAATCAGGGCCCCAAAGGATAGCGAACGGAAGGTCACGTGTTTCTCTCGCCTGAGCATACCGGCAGTGTGCCCGGTGCGAAGGAACATCCTGCGCACTCTGACTTTGCCTTATCATACCGTCATTCCACAGTGCTGCAACGCAGTCCGCATAGCAGCGTTAACGGCGGGCGGGAGATTATTCCGGGGCGAGGCGGGAGAGCCACAATCGCTGGCTCTCCCGAGAGGCAGGCAGGTTATGCCGCCCGGGCGGTTTCCAGCGACATCGGCCGTTCCAGCACCGGTCCGCCGATCTCCGCAATGGCCTTCATCCGCTCCAGAAGATCGGGTGTGACCTCCCAGGCGACAGCAACGGCATAGACCGAACCGATCCGTTGCGGCTCGCCGATGCGTTCGCCCGGGCATCCCATCCGCCGGAACATGCGCTCGAGGAAGACATCGGTGACGGTGACGATGTGGCTGAGGCCGGATGACAGCCCGAGTTCCCCGACGCCGCACATCAGTTCGGCGGCAGCGATCGTCACCTGGTTGGAGCCGCGATCCTGCGAGATGGCCGGATCGATGCAGAAGCGGCTGGATTCCCAGACGGAGGCGCTGCGCACCTGCGGGTTGTCACCAAGCAGGATCGGGAACGTATCGTCGAGCATGTTCGGGCCGAGCGTCGGCAAAAGACGGAGTGACCCGCGCAACCGGCCGGTCTCGTCCGAATAGGACAGGACATAAAGCGGGTTGGCGTCGTCATAATTGTCGATCTCCCAATCGCCGCGAACCGAGACATCCCATTTCAAAAGGTCGTGAAAGACGCGTTTGCGCAGCTGGAACATGGCGTCGAGGTCAGCCGGATTCTGCTTGCCCGTGTTGCGGTTGAAAATCTTGATCATCGCTTTGCTCCTGTGATCGAATGCGAGGAGCAAATGCTGTCAGGTATCGCAGGGCAGCATAACTGTCGGTAGCGACAGGTTGCCGATGCACGCCGGTATGCGATGAACTGCCGGCGTCCTTCCGGACGCCGGCAGTTCATCGCATTCATGAAAGAAAGGAGCGGCGGTGAAAACGGTCAGAAGGCGGTAATAAGGTCGCGCCGCACGGCTTGGGCAACTGCCTGCGTATTGGAGACAACGTTGAGTTTGCGCCGGGCATTGGTCATGAAAAAGCGGACCGTGCGTTCGGAGATGCCGAGGATCGTGCCGATTTCCCAGTAGCTCTTGCCAGCCGCTGCCCAACCGAGCACTTCCGTTTCCCGATGCGTCAACGCCTTGGCGCATTCCTTGGGGAGGTGGATCTCATCGTCGCTTTCCAGCAGCGAGGCATGGAAGAGGTTGGCCAGCAGCTGGAAATCGCGCAGGTGGCAGCGCCGGTAGGCGGGCCATTCGTCAGGCGGGACGCCGGCCTGAATTGCCAGAAAGGCAAGACGCCGCGTCGGCGTGGCGAGCGGCAGCGTCACGCCCTCCAGGCTAAGTCCCAATTGCGCTGCTGCGGAAAACAGCGGTTCGCTATCGGGGTGCAGCTTGCGGGCCGTTGCCCAATCCACCGGCCTGATGCTGCCCAATGTCATGCGCAGCATTGGATCGATCCGCTGGTAGCGCTGGTCGATATAAGTTCGCAGACTGCGAGCGTTGAAGGTATGATGAAGCCGGTGAATCACAAATCCCGCTGTCAGAATGTCGACATCGAGATAGAGAAGGTTTGCGATGCTGAACGTGCCGCGCATCAGGTCGAAAAACCGCTTTGGTTCGACGAGTTTCTCGTTTTCCATAATGTCCAGCAGGTCAAAGAATGCCTGTTGGTCAGCCATGCTACGATACCCTGTTATTCTGTGGGTTTCAGCATGATAATCGTCGAAGTCTTTGTCCAGTGCAATCTTTGGTTAACTGTGTATTTTTGATACACTAAACTATAGATTGTAGTTTGTGTCGATTTTATATTTTGATTGAGCCGGTTCAAACCGGCTCAATCAATGTTTTACTACGCTGGGTATGACGCTTCCACGACGGCAAGGGCGGCCATGTTGACCACGCCGCGCGATGTCACCGATGGCGACAGGATATGCGCGGGCATGGCTGTTCCCAGCAGGATCGGGCCGACATGCAGGCTGTCGGTCATCGTCTTGACGACGCCGAGCGTGATGTTGGCGGCATCGAGGTTCGGGAAGACCAGCAGATTGGCTTCGCCGGTCAGCGTGCTGTCGGGCATGACGCGCTTACGCAGAATTTCCGAAATGGCGGAATCACCGTGCATTTCGCCGTCTGCCTCGAGATCGGGTTCCAGTTCGCGAACGATCTGCATCGCCTTGCGCATCTTGAAGGCGCTTTCTGAATCGCGTGAACCGAAATTCGAATGCGAGACAAGGGCGGCGCGTGGCGTGATACCGAAGCGGCGGATTTCCTGGGCGGCCATCACCGTCTTCTGGGCGATTTCCTCGGCCGTCGGATCGAACGTCACATAGGTGTCGGTCAGGAAGGTTGCGCCGCGCTGCGAGATCAGCAGGCTGAGAGCCGAGAAATCCAAGACACCCTCGCGTTTGCCGATGATCTGGGAAACGGCGCGCAGATGGGCGCTGTAGCGGCCTTCGACACCGCAGATCAGCGCATCAGCCTCGCCGCGCCGCAGGGCCAGCGCACCGATGACGGTCTGATTGGTGCGGACGATGGTGCGGGCCGCTTCCGGAATGACACCGAGGCGGCCGACCAGCGCAAAATAGTCATCGACATAATCGCGGAAACGCGGATCGCCTTCCGGGTTGACCACTTCGAAATCGACGTCCGGGCGAATGCGCAGGCCGTAACGCTTCAGCCGGGTCTCGATGATCTGCGGGCGGCCAATCAGGATCGGGCGGGCCGTGCCGTCTTCAAGCAGCACCTGGGCGGCGCGCAGCACGCGTTCGTCTTCGCCTTCAGCAAAGATTACCCGGTTCTTCTGGGCGTTCTTGGCGGCGGCGAAGATCGGCTTCATGATGAAGCCGGAGCGGAAGACGAAGCGGTTGAGCTGGTCGAGATAGGCATCGAAATCGGCGATCGGCCGGTTGGCAACACCGCTATCGGCGGCGGCCTTGGCGACGGCCGGTGCGATACGCAGGATCAGCCGCTGGTCGAACGGCGAGGGGATCAGGTAGTCGGGGCCGAACACCGGGGTTTCTCCCGAGTAGGCGCGGGCGGCAACGTCTGACGGCTCTTCGCGGGCAAGCGCTGCGATGGCGCGCACCGCCGCCATCTTCATTTCCTCGTTGATCGTGCGGGCGCCGCAATCGAGCGCGCCGCGGAAGATGTAGGGGAAACACAGGACGTTGTTGACCTGATTGGGGAAATCCGACCGGCCGGTGCAGATCATTGCATCCGGGCGGGCGGCGCGCGCCACTTCCGGCATGATCTCGGGATTGGGGTTGGCGAGCGCCATGATCAGCGGCTTTTCTGCCATCTGCACCAGCAGTTCCGGCTTCAATACGCCTGCGGCCGAAAGGCCAAGGAAGACATCGGCACCGGCAATGCTGTCGGCGAGGACGCGGTTGACGCTGTCCTGCGCATAAACGGACTTCCACTCGTCCATCAGCACTTCGCGGCCGAGATAAACGAGGCCTTCGAGATCGTGGACCCAGATGTTTTCGCGCTGGGCGCCCAGCGTCACCAGCAGATTGAGGCAGGCGAGCGCCGCAGCACCGGCGCCGGATGTAACGATTTTGGCCTTGGCAATGTCCTTGCCGGCCAGTTCCAGGCCGTTGAGGATGGCGGCGGCAACGATGATCGCTGTACCGTGCTGATCGTCATGGAAGACCGGAATATCCATCTTCTCGCGCAACCGGCGTTCGACCTCGAAACATTCCGGCGCCTTGATGTCTTCCAGATTGATGCCACCGAAGGTCGGCTCCAGGGCCGCGATGACATTGACCATCTGGTCGATTTCCGGCGCGTCGATCTCGATGTCGAAGACATCGATGCCGGCAAATTTCTTGAACAGGACGGCCTTGCCCTCCATCACCGGCTTGGATGCGAGCGGCCCAATATTGCCGAGACCCAGGACCGCCGTGCCGTTCGAGACGACCGCGACCAGATTGGCGCGCGCCGTGTAGTCGGCGGCGGTCGACGGATCGTCACGGATGGCAAGGCAGGGGGCGGCAACGCCGGGAGAATAGGCGAGCGCCAGGTCGCGCTGATTACCGAGCGGCTTGGTCGGCTGGATCTCGAGCTTGCCGGGGCGTGGATAACGGTGGAAGAACAGCGCCTGTTCATCAAGGTCGCCGCTTGCTGGAACCGCTGGGGTCTTGGCTTTGTCGCCGGTGCTCATATTCGTAAATCCCTACTTATTCGTCGCGGCTCTTTTTGCATGAAACGATGGCTCCGTACAGTTTCGAAACGGGCGTTTATCTCCGGTTTTCGGGAACAGGTGTTTCTCCGGCGTGCCGGGTGGTTCCACAGGCTGTCATTCTCCTGAAACAAGAGTCTGTTTTTGAGAGCCTCAGAAAGAGGCCATAGACCGTTGCGAGGCAGCATGACCGAGAGAGAGCAAGAAACCCGGCGTTTCAGGACCCTGTTCATTTCCGACGTTCATCTGGGATCGAAGGCGGCCAAGACCGATTATCTGCTCGACTTCCTGCGGGTGACGGATGCGGAGACGATCATCCTTGTCGGCGATATAATTGACGGATGGCGACTGAAGCGCAGCTGGTACTGGCCGCAGCCGTGTAACGACGTTGTCCAGAAACTGTTGCGCAAGGCCCGCAAGGGCAGCCGGATCATCTACATTCCGGGAAACCACGACGAGTTCATGCGCGATTTTCCAGGCGTGCATTTCGGTGGCATCGAGGTTGCCCAGCGCCATATGCACGAGGCTGCCGATGGCCGCAAATATCTGGTTCTGCATGGTGACGAATTCGATGTCGTGGTGCGCAATGCCCGCCTGCTCGCCTATCTCGGCGACTGGGCCTATGACACGGCGATCGTCATCAATATCGGGCTGGCCGCCATCCGCCGCCGTCTCGGAATGCCCTACTGGTCGTTTTCGGCCTGGGCCAAACAGCAGGTCAAGCACGCGGTCAACTTCATCAGCGAATTCCAGCGCGTGGTTGCCGACGAGGCGCGGCGGGAAAAGGCCGACGGCGTCATCTGCGGCCATATCCATCACGCCGTGATCGAAGATATCGGCGGTATCCGCTATATCAATACCGGCGACTGGGTGGAAAGCTGCACCGCGATTGCCGAGCATGATGACGGCACGATGGAACTGATCACCTGGCGGGAGCTGAGCAACGTACCTGTTGTTCGGGAAGACACGACCGAAGTCGAAGTGATGATGGCACGGGCTCTTTCGCAACAGGCGGCATAAAACCGCAGGGGGCGAGGGCTGTAGGGGAAACTAGCGGCTGGCGCTGCTCTTGTGCCGCGTGATAAATCATGGGCGCAACTGTCAGGTCCTTCCATGATTCCCTCGTCTCCGCCTCCCTTTCGCGAGGAAGCGCCGCGCTATTTCGTGCCGCGCATCGCCTTGCTCTTCTGTGCACCGCTTGTCGTCAACGGTTTCGCCATGCCGTATTTTCCAGTCTGGCTGAGCACCCTGTCGCTGAGCGATTTTGAAATCGGCATCATCCTTGCCGTGCCAATGTTCGTGCGCGTCATCACGGCACCGCTGGTCGGGTTGCTGGCGGACAGAATCGGCGAGCGGGCGGAAGTGCTGATCTGGTCGGCGGTGCTGTCCTTGCTGACGGCGCTGGCGCTGTTCGTCTCGCACAGTTTCTGGTTCGTGCTGATCATCTATGCCATCCAGGGCGGCGTCTATGCGCCCTATGTGCCGATCGTCGAGGCGATCGCGCTGACCGGCGTGCGCCGTTGGGGCTACGACTATGCTACCATGCGGGTCTGGGGTTCTGTCGCCTTTATCGGGGCGACGATGCTGGGCGGCGTGATGATCGGCCTCTTTGGTGGCTCGATGGTGCTGCCGGCGATGGCCGGCGGCTTCCTGCTGATGATTGCTATGACCTTCATCGCGCCGCGCGTCGGCAAGCCGCGCCGGCCCTCGACGCTGACGACGCTGACCGAGCCGCCGCCAAAGGCGCTGCGCAAACTCGATCTGCAACTGCTTTTGATCGGCGTGACGCTGGTCAATGGCAGCCACGCGATGCTGTTCGCCTTCTCGGCAATCTACTGGCAGCATATCGGGTTTACCGGCACGGAGATCGGTCTTCTCTGGAGCGCCGGTGTTGCGGCCGAGGTGGCCATGTTCTTCTGTGCCAGGATGATCATCCGGCGGTTCAGCCTGTGGACAATGATCTTTTCGGGCTGCATCCTTGCGGTCGTGCGCTGGATCATCTTTCCGATGGATCTCGGTTTCGGCGGCTATTTCGCCCTGCAGTGTTTCCACGCCTTCACCTACGCCATCATGCATACGGGCATGCAGAACATTCTGGTGCAGCGGGTTCCGGAAGAGCAGGAATCCTCGGCGCAGGGGCTGTATTTCTTCTACACCGGCGTGTTCTCGGCGATCTTCACCTTCACATCCGGCTATTTCTACACCTGGTTCGGCGTCCACGGCTTCTATTCTATGTCCGTCGTTGCCTTCATCGGCTGCTGTTCCGCCTTCGCCGCCTGGTACCTTCAGCCCCAGAGGGCGGGCAGAGGCGGAAAGACCAGCGAATCGGCGTAGCGCAGGCCGGGCTCGCGGTCGCGCGCCAGCAACAGCGGGCCGTCGAGATCGACGAAATCGGCGCCCTGCGCCAAAAGCACCGCCGGTGCCATGCCAAGCGAGGTGCCGACCATGCAGCCGACCATGATCTTGAGGTTCAGCGCCCGGGCCGCGTCGCGCATGCGCAGAGCTTCGGTCAGGCCGCCGGTCTTGTCGAGCTTGATGTTGACTGCGTCGTAGAGCCCCGCAAGCTTTGGCAGGTCTTCGGTCTTGTGGACGCTTTCATCGGCGCAGACAGGAACCGGCCGGTGAACGGAGGCGAGCTGGGCATCCCGTCCGGCGGGCAGGGGCTGTTCGATCAAGGCGACACCCGATTCGGCGCAGACATCAAAGTGATAGGCCAGATTGGCTTCGCTCCAGCCTTCATTGGCATCCAGAATGATGGCGCTGTTCGGGGCGGCTGCCCGCACCGCACGAATGCGCGAGGCGTCGTCGGCCGTTCCGACCTTGACCTTCAGCAACGCCCGATGGGCATATTGCGCGGTCTGCGCGGCCATGGCTTCCGGTTCGCCGAGCGAAATCGTGTAGGCGGTGGTGAGCGGTGCCGGTTCGCCAAGCCCGGCCAGCGCAAAGGCGCGGCTACCGGATTTCTTCGCATCCAGATCCCAGAGCGCACAATCGACGGCGTTGCGCGCTGCGCCGGCCTTCATGGTCTGCCGCAGTTTTTCACGGTCGATGTCCGCCTCGATCAGCGGCCGGATGGTCTCGATCTCGGCGAGTACGCTGTCGATGGTCTCGCCATAGCGTCCATAGGGGACACATTCGCCCATGCCGGAGAAGACACCGTCCGAAATTTGGCAGGTGACCACGGAGGCGGTGGTCTTGCTGCCGCGCGAAATCGTAAAGCTGCCGGCGATCGGGAAATGTTCGACGGTGGTTTTCATCGTGCGGGTCATGGCATTCTCCTGTGGCTTCCATATCTCAGCAGCCAACCGTTTGATCCGGAAACGTTTCAATCGGTGACAGACCGGGCTCCAGCGGCTATGAGTCGCTGACGTTTTATCAAATGCAGCCATCTCCGGAAGACCCAACAGACGTGACGCGTTCCCAAGTGAAAACCGAAACCGACGTGCAGCTCGCAGAAGCTGATGACGGCAGCACCCGGGCTTATCGGTTCAGCGGCGATTGGCGCAGCGTGTCCATTCATCTGGCGACGCCGAAGCTGAATGCGTTCGCAGCCAAGGGCGGCGAAGCGGGCGAGGTCGATCTGAGCGAGGTCACCGCCATGGACACGGCGGGCGCCTGGGTTATCCGGCGTTTCATGACGCAGGTCGGCGATGTGAAACTGACGAGCGACAAGCCGCGCTATCTCGAACTGATGAACGCCTTGCCGGAAAAGCTGCCGGAACCAGCGGCTGAAGGCAAGAAATCCGGCTCGCTTTTCATTCGCATTTTTACGCCCATCGGCAATTCGGTGGTCTCCGCCTGGGAAGACACGGTTGCGGCGATGTTCATTCTCGGGTCTGCCGTGCGCGGCGCGCAGTTGAAGCTTGGCCGCCATAGCGGCGTGTCGCCCGCGGCGATCGTCAGCCAGATTGATCGCATGGGCGTCCAGGCGGTGCCGATCATTCTGTTGATGTCGTTCCTTATCGGCGCGATCATTGCCCAGCAGGGCGCGTTCCAGCTGCGCTATTTCGGCGCCGAACTGTTTGTCGTCGATCTCGTCGGCATCCTGCAGCTGCGTGAAATCGGCGTGCTCTTGACCGCGATCATGATTGCCGGGCGCTCCGGCAGTGCGATCACGGCCGAGATCGGCTCGATGAAGATGCGCGAGGAGATCGATGCGCTGAAGGTGATGGGGCTGAGCCCGATCGGCGTGCTGGTGTTTCCAAGGCTGGTGGCGCTGACCGTGGCATTGCCGCTTCTGACCATCATCGCCAATTTCGCCGCCCTGACCGGGGCAGCCGTGGTGACGTGGAGCTATTCCGGCATCACCTTTGCCACGTTCCTGGCGCGTCTTCAGGAGGCGGTGGATTTTTCGTCCGTTCTTGCCGGCATGATCAAGGCGCCGTTCATGGCGCTGATCATCGGTGTCGTTGCCGCCGTCGAAGGCCTGAAGGTCGGCGGTAGCGCCGAATCGCTCGGCAAGCACGTGACGCAGTCGGTGGTGAAATCGATCTTCGTGGTGATTCTCGTCGACGGCCTGTTTGCGATCTTCTACGCGGCGATCAATTTCTGATGGAAGAGGTTTTGCCGGTGGAGCCGAGGGAAGACATGACAGAGGACGCGGCCAAGGTGGGCGGCGAAAACGGCACGGAAGTCATCCTGTCGGTGAAGGACCTCACGGTCGGTTTCGGTTCCAACATCGTCCTCGACAAACTCAATCTCGATATCTACCGCGGCGAAATTCTCGGTTTCGTCGGCGCGTCGGGCACTGGAAAATCCGTGCTGATGCGGACCGTGTTGCGGCTGTTGCCGCGCCGGTCTGGAACGATCGAGATCCTTGGCGTCGAATATGATGCTGTAAGCGAAGAGGAGCGCATGGCGCTGGACATGCGCCTCGGCGTCCTGTTCCAGCACGGCGCGCTGTTTTCGGCGCTGACGGTCAAGGAAAACATCCAGGTGCCGATGCGGGAATATCTGAACCTGCCGCAGGAGCTGATGGATGAGCTGGCGCGGCTGAAGATCGACATGGTGGGGCTGGCGCCGGAAGCGGCTGACAAGTTCCCTTCCGAATTGTCCGGCGGCATGATCAAGCGCGCGGCCCTGGCACGCGCGCTGGCGCTCGATCCGGACCTTGTCTTTCTTGACGAGCCGACCTCCGGGCTCGATCCGATCGGGGCGGCCGAGTTCGATAACCTGATCGCCAAACTGCGCGACACCCTTGGGTTGACCGTGTATATGGTGACTCACGACCTCGACAGCCTGTTTTCGGTCTGCGACCGGATTGCGGTGCTTGGCAAGAAGAAGGTTCTGGTCGAAGGCACGATCGAGGACATGCTGGCCTGCGACGACGAGTGGGTGACGTCCTATTTCCAGGGCAAGCGCGCGCGGTCAATCGTGCGCGAGGACGACAAGAAGGTTTCCTGACACCGCTGCATGATTAAGACGTTGCACGATGGACGGAAGCCGACTGATTAATTGAAGCAAGGAGCCGCGTTGGCGGCGTCCCCCAAGGGTACCGGTAGCAATGGAAACAAAAGCCAATTACGCCATCGTCGGGTTTTTCACGGTCGCCGTCATTTTCGCGGCCTTCGGCTTTGTCTACTGGATGTCCCAATATGGCCGCAGCGGCGAAATGGCGGAGCTGGTGATCAGCATTCCGGGGTCAGCCAACGGCTTGAGCGTCGGGTCTCCGGTACGCTTCAACGGCATTCCCGTCGGTTCGGTGCGTAGCCTCGCGATCAATTCCAACGATCCGCGCTATTCCGTTGCTGTAACCGAAGTGTCTGCTGATGCGCCGGTGTTGAAATCGACGACGGCAACCCTGGAAATCCAGGGGTTGACCGGCGCCGCCTATATCGAACTCAGCGGCGGCAACAAGGGTGAAGAGAATATCCTGCGCAAGGCACTGGACACCGGAACATCGGCGCAGCTGACCGCCGACCAATCCAGCGTTACCAGCCTTCTGGCCACCGCCGACAAGATCCTCGACCGCGCCAACAACGCGATCGGCGACATCCAGGGGTTCGTCAAGGACGTGCGCGGCCCCTTGACCAATACGATTTCCAACGCCGACCGCTTCACCAAGTCGCTGGCCGACAATTCAGAAGGGATCGATCAGTTCCTGAAAAGCGTCAGCGCGCTATCGACCTCGATCACGGCTGCGGCCGGAAAACTCGATTCGACGCTGTCTGCCGCGGACATTCTGGTGAAATCGGTCGATCCGAAGAAGATCGACCACATCGTCAGCAATGTCGAAAAGATGAGCAATGATCTGAGTGCCGCCTCCACGGGCGTGGCCGATACCATCGCCTCGTTCAAGAAGACGGCCGAAACCTATGAACGCTTTGGTGAAAAGGCTACGGCTTCGCTGGATCGCGTCGATACGTTGATCGCCTCCATCGACCCGCAGAAGGTGACCGGCGTCGTCAATGACGTTTCGGCTGCCAGCGCCGATGCCCGCAAGGCGGTCGCCTCGGTTGCTGATTTCGCCGAGCGGATCAAGGGTCGCCAGAATGATATCGATCAGACCATCACGGATGTCACCCAGATGGCCAGCAAGCTGAATGCTGCGTCCAGCCGCGTCGATGGAATTCTCGTCAAGCTCGACGGTTTCCTCGGCGATGCCGATGCGCCGTCCCTGTCGGCAGATGCCCGCGCGACACTCGAATCCTTCCGCAAGGTCGCCGATAATCTGAATGCCCAGATCGGCCCGATCGCCGAAAACCTCAAGCGCTTCTCCGGCTCGGGCTTGCGCGATATCGAGGCTTTGGTCAGCGATACGCGCCGGACGGTCAACACCCTCGACACGACGATCTCGACCTTCGACAAGGATCCGCAGCGGCTGTTGTTCGGCGGTGAGACGGTGAAGCAGTATGACGGGCGCACGCGCCGCTGAACCAAAGTGTGCCGTACGGTTATCCGGGGCTGGATTTGCCGCTGCTGATACTGACGAATCGGGTATTGCTTCCCCAAGCGTGATGTTTGCGTGGCAAGGCTGCAAGCCTTGGCGGTTTTTTGCCGTGTCTGCGCTGGCATGACTGCTTTTTTGGCTTGTTTTGACCGGGTCAGCCTCTACGTTGCTGCTGATTGGCGAAGGATAGTGTTTGAAATGAATTTTCCCGGTGTGTCGTTTGGTCGAAAGGCAGGTTTGATCCGGGCCTGTTCTGCATTCCTTCTCGTCGCCGCGCTGTCCGCCTGCGCCGGCAAGGCCAACAACGACACCTATAGCCTGTCCTCTTCGCCCGTTATTGAAGGCCCGTCTTCGAGCCGCAAGCAGATCCTCGTTCCTGAGCCTACTGCGTTGAAGGCGCTGGACAGCGATCAGGTGGTGATCCGGCTGTCGGGTTCGGAAATCCAGTATCTCGCCAAATCGCAGTGGAGTGACCGCCTGCCGAAGATGGTACAGGCAAAGCTTGTCCAAGCTTTCGAGAACACCGGCAAGATCGGTGGCGTCGGCAAGCCGGGCGAGGGGCTTGCCATCGACTACCAGGTGATCACCGAAATCCGGTCGTTTGAAATATCGACCGCAGGTGCCGATACCGCCGTTGTCGAAATTTTCGCCAAAATCCTCAACGACCGCAACGGCACCGTCGGCGCGCAGAAGGCGTTCCGCGCGACTGTTCCCGTTCGCGGTAGCGGAGCGCCAGCATTTGTCGCTGCCCTCGATGGCGCGTTTGCCCAGGTTGCCGGCGAAATCGTCGGCTGGACGCTGAAGGCGATCTGATCAGGCAACCGCGATCCGGTTGACGATTTCGGCCACGCCTTCGACCGTTCGTGCTGCTTCTTCCGCCCGCTCGGCCTCTTCGATGCTGGCGACAGCGCCGCTGAGCACGATCGTATTTCCTTTCGAGACCACCATAACATCCGAGGCATCCAGCCCGTCGACCATGGCCAGGCAATTGGCGACCCGCGTTTCGAGGTCCGCCTGATTCGGACCGGCAAGCCCTTCGGGTGGCTGTCCGTAGAATGTGCGCTCCTTGAAGACCATGACTGCGTTCTCCTGTTCGTCTGTGCCCACAACGCGGCGGAAACGCTTTTGTTCAGGCCTGTTCCATTCGAAACAGCGCAGATAAGCGGCGCGTGAGAATGTTGGGTCACTGGATGAGACGAACTCATCAGGAACCAACAGAGGAGAGACCATCATGCGCAAGCTCATCATTTCCGCCGCCGTCGCAGCCCTCGCCGCCGTCTCGTTTGCCGCACCGTCGCAGGCCGGCGGCCATCACGGCCATCATCACGGCGGTTTTTCCATCGGCTTCTACAACACCGGCTACTATGGGGACGGCTATTATGGCGGCGGTTATTACGAACCGTCCTGCTACATCAAGAAGGTGAAGCGCTGGGACAAGTGGGGCAACCTGCATATCCGCCGCATCAAGATCTGCGACTGACACCCACGCAGCAGACACAAAAAATCCGGCCGTTTACGCGGCCGGATTTTTGTTTGTGCAGGGATATTGCTCTCAGGGCCAGCGGACCACGGGCGGCAGCGACGACAGGATCGAATCGACGTTTCCGCCGGTTTTCAGGCCAAAGATCGTGCCGCGATCGTAGAGCAGGTTGAATTCGACATAGCGGCCGCGGCGGACCAGCTGTTCATCACGATCTTCCTCGGTCCAGGGCTTGTTGAAATTGGCCCGCACGATCTTTGGATAAATCAGGCTAAAAGCCTTGCCGACGTCCTGGGTGAAGGCCAAGTCGGCCTCCCAGCCGCCCTTTTCCTCATCAGAATGCAGCCAGTCGTAAAAGATACCGCCGGTGCCGCGTGGTTCGTTGCGGTGCTTCAGGAAGAAATAATCGTCGCACCACTGTTTGAAGCGGGCGTGGTCGGCAACCGGGTGCCGCTTGCAGGCGATCTCCATGCCCTTGTGGAACAGCAGCGTGTCCGGATCCGTCTGGGTCCGGCGGCTATCGAGCACGGGCGTGAGATCTGCGCCGCCGCCGAACCAGTGGCTGGTGGTGACGACCATACGCGTGTTCATATGCACGGCCGGAACGTTCGGATTGACCGGGTGAGCGATCAGCGAGATGCCGGACGCCCAGAAGGTGGGGTCCTGTTCGGCGCCGGGAATCTGGCTGCGGAATTCCGGCGAGAATTCGCCGTAGACTGTCGACGTATGGACGCCGACCTTTTCGAAGACCCGGCCTTCCATCATCGACATGCGGCCGCCGCCGCCAGCACCCTGGTCGCGTAGCCAGTCCTTGCCGATAAAACGGCCCGGCTCGCGATCGGAGAGCGGGCCGGTCAGCTCGTCCTCGATGGTCTCGAACGCGGTGCAGATGGTATCGCGCAAGGATTGGAACCAGGCTGTGGCTCTGGCTTTCTTGTCTTCGATATCCGCGGGCAATCCCTGCGGCAGGTTGGGTCGTTCCATGAAAGTAATCCTGTTTGGCGGAGCCTGAAGCGGCAAAGAGCGCGCCGATTCGTATATTGGCCGACAGTTCATATTTTTGCCACGGCTGCAACGGCGCAGACATCAACGGGGCAGTCTGCCGCAGATGGCCATGCTGCGATTCCGACTCGCAAAAGCAGGAATATCTCCCTATCTTCATCATAGAGGCTCGACTGGTGAAAGGTGAGCTCATGGCAAGGATTCCGGCAGGGCCGCCGCTTGACGGCCTGAAACGTCAGATCGACCGGCACCGCAGCGGCAATCCGCGCGGAAATGACGGGCTGTTCGTCCGCGAGACATTCCGGCTGGATCGAACCGATGCGCGCCAGAAGGCGCAGGAATGGTTCGATGCCTGGCCGAAGGCCGCCTATTGGACCGAAGTGGAGAGCTGGCGGCAGCTCGATGGTGGCCAGATCGAATTTACCATGCGGCGTCTGCCGAGCGCCGATTGACGTCTCACTCTGCTGATCCCTCGTTGCAGCCTGTTGCTTCGTCCTGCTCCTCGCCTGCATGCTCGATCAGATAGGCGCCGGTGCCTTTTTCCGATAGTTCGTCATAGGGGTTGCGTAGCGGACAGTCTCGCATCGACAGGCAGCCGCAACCGATGCAGGAGGTCAGCTGGTCGCGTAACGCGGTGAGTTTGGCGATGCGCTCGTTCAGATCGGCCTCCCAATGCGCCGACAGATGCTCCCAGTCACTTGCCAGCAATTGCCGGTCATTCGGCAGGGCTGAAAGCTCTTTTTGAATGTCAGCGAGTGGGATGCCAGTACGCTGGGCGATCTTGATGACGGCGATACGGCGCAAGACGCTGCGGGGATAGCGGCGCTGGTTGCCGCGGCTGCGCATGCTCTGGATCAAACCCTTGGCCTCATAGAAATGCAGCGTCGAAACGGCGACGCCGCTGCGCGTGGCGACCTCTCCGACCGTCAGTTCACGGCGCGGCAGATCGGTACGATTTTTTTCCGGCATGTCTATTGACCTCAACTTTAGTTGAGGTTTTATACCATGAGCTCCATCGGATCTACAACGGAGCCTTCGCAGACATGAACGAGAAAATGACCATCGCCGTCGTCTATGGCAGTGCACGGCAAGGCCGCTTCTGCGACACGGTCGTCAACTGGGCCTTGACGGAATTGTGGGCCGAAAGCGGTGTTCGCATTACTCTCATCGATCCTCTTGAGCTCAAAGGAACGGCTGGGGATGCGGTGTTGAACGCCGAAGCACTTGAAGCAAAGATTGCCGAGGCCGACGCCTTCATCATTGTCACGCCGGAATACAATCACGGCTATCCGGCCCCGCTCAAGGAGATGATCGATAGTTGCTATGAGCCCTGGCACGCAAAGCCGGTTGGCTTCATTTCCTATGGTGGCGTCTCGGGCGGGCTGCGGGCCGTCGAGCAATTGCGCCAGGTATTTTCCGAACTCCATACCGTGACGATTCGCGACACTGTCAGTTTTTCCAATGTCTGGGCGCAGTTCGATGCCGCCGGCAATCCCTTCAAAGCGGCGGAAGCCAAGGCAGGGCTAATGGTTATGCTGCGGCGGCTAAAATGGTGGGCGAGGGCGCTGAAGACTGCCCGGGCCGAACACGCCTATAGCGGGATTGCCGCATGAGGCTTACTGGCGGGGTTCAGCCGTTGACCTGCCGGATCGCCTCGCCGGCGATCATCGCCACCGACATCGCAACGTTCAGCGAGCGCTGGCCTTCGACCATGGGCACGATGATGCGCCCGTCGGCCTTGTCGTGGACGTGATCCGGCACGCCGGCGCTTTCGCGGCCGAAAAGCAGGGTATCGTTCGGTTGAAACTGGAAGCGCGTGTAGGGTTCGGCAGCGTTGGTCGAGGCGAGCACCAATCTGCGGCCCTGCGCGAGCCTTGCTTCTTCGAACCGCTCCCAGTTGACGTGGCGCGTCAGTGTGACTGCGGCGATATAATCCATACCGGCGCGCTTGAGGTTCTTGTCCGACAGGTCGAAGCCTGCGGGCTCGATGATATCGACGGCAAGGCCGAGGCACGCGGCAAGGCGAAGGATCGTCCCGGTATTGCCAGGAATGTCGGGCTGGTAGAGGGCGATGCGGAGGGATTTTGGCGACATATCAACAAGTCTTATGGGCTTCATCAATCGCCGTAATCAATCTGTGCCGTAAAGGCAACAGAATCCTGGTTGAGACAGAAATGATGAAAAAAACGCCAGCGACAATCTGGCGTACCGGCGCAAATCACTCTATGTCTTGCTGCATCTGCAACGCGAACCACAGGAGGCTTACATGGATATTCGAATGATCACTAGCCTCCAGGCTGTGCCTCCAGTCCGCTTGGGCTGACCGGTTTCGCGCTTTTCTTTTACGGCATCATTGCGCACGACCGCCCGCTTTCCGGACGAACACGTCTCGTGTGCAAGATAGAGCTGTTTTCCGGTTTTTAATTTCTCATCGATGAATGCGGGAAGTCCCGCCTTCCTTCACTGGTTTCCTGAAGGAGCTTATAATGTTCGGCTGGTTTGAATCCCGCCTCAATCCCTATCCCGTCGAGGAACCCACGGTTCCGCCGCAGGGTCTGTTTGCATTCTGCTGGCACTATACCAAGCCGGCGGCCCCCTGGCTGTTGACCATGTCGGTCTGCACCATGCTGATCGCTATCGGCGAAGTGGCGCTGTTCCAGTTCCTCGGCAATGTCGTCGACTGGCTGTCCTCGGCCAAGCAGGACACGTTCCTGCAAAGCGAAGGCACCAAATTGATCTGGATGGGCGCGCTCATTCTGATCGGCCTGCCGACAGTCGTCGCCATCGATTCCGTCATCATGCACCAGATTCTGCTCGGCAATTATCCGATGATCGCGCGCTGGCAGATGCATCGTTATCTGTTGCGGCAGGGCATGACCTTTTTCGCCAACGAGTTTGCCGGCCGTGTCGCCACCAAGGTGATGCAGACGTCGCTTGCCGTGCGCGAAACGGTAATGAAGATCCTCGACGTCTTTGTTTATGTCGTTGCCTATTTCATCTCGATGCTCGTTGTCGTGGCGGCGGCTGACTGGCGGCTGCTTGCGCCTCTGGTCATCTGGATCATCATCTACGTCTGCATCGTCACGTACTTCGTGCCGCGCCTGCGCAAGATCTCCAAGGATCAGGCGGATGCGCGCTCGATGATGACTGGCCGCGTCGTCGACAGCTATACCAATATCGCCACCGTCAAGCTGTTTTCACATGCCGGCCGCGAGGAGGTGTATGCCAAGGAAAGCATGGATGCGTTCCTGCAGACCGTGCACCGGCAGATGCGCAAGGTGACGCTGTTCCATGTGCTCGTTTATACGAACAACTGCATTGCGCTTTTCGCAATCTCGGCACTGGGCATCTATTTCTGGATGACCAGCGGCATGTCGGTCGGTTCGATCGCCATTGCGGTGTCGCTTGCCATGCGCATCAACGGCATGTCGCAGTGGATCATGTGGGAAGTTTCGGCGCTGTTTGAAAACATCGGCACCGTCTATGACGGAATGAGCATGATGACCAAGGCGCATGACATCGTCGATAATGACGATGCCAAGGTGCTGAAGGCGCCGCAGGGGGCCATTGCGTTCGAAAACATCGGCTTCCACTACGGCAAGAACAAGGGCGTGATCGAAAACCTCTCGCTCGATATCAAGCCAGGGGAGAAGATCGGTCTGGTCGGACGCTCAGGCGCCGGCAAGACGACGTTGATGAACGTGCTGCTGCGCTTCTACGATCTCGAATCGGGCACGATCCGGATCGACGGGCAGGATATTTCTGCGGCAACGCAGGACAGCCTGCGCGCGCAGATCGGCGTGGTGACGCAAGATACGTCGCTGCTGCACCGGTCCATCCGTGACAACATCGCCTATGGTCATCCGGAAGCCGACGATGCCGATATTATCGCTGCCGCCAAGCGGGCCAATGCCTGGGACTTCATCGAGATGCTCGAGGATAACCAGGGCCGCATGGGGCTTGATGCGCAGGTCGGCGAACGGGGCGTCAAGCTCTCGGGCGGCCAGCGCCAGCGGATCGCGATTGCCCGCGTCTTCCTGAAGGACGCACCGATCCTGATCCTTGACGAGGCGACCTCGGCGCTCGATTCGGAAGTGGAGGCCGCAATCCAGGAAAACCTGTTTGCCCTGATGACGGGCAAGACGGTGATCGCGATTGCCCATCGCCTGTCGACGCTGACGGAGATGGACCGGCTGGTCATTCTCGAAGCCGGCAAGATCATTGAAACCGGCAGCCATGCCGAACTGGTCAGCCATAGCGGTCTTTATGCCGATCTCTGGTCGCGGCAGTCCGGCGGGTTCCTGGCCGATGATGCCGATGCTGCAAACCAGAAGGAGGAGGCGGCCGAATAGGCCGCCTTCGAACTTTCACATGGTATCTCCCGGAACGATCGGTGTGAGCGATATCGGTTTTGAATTCGACATCCTGATCAAGGGTGAGCGAACGGAAGCATTCGATGCCTTCATCGCGACCAATCCTGACTGGGGATGCCGCTATGGAAAGAATGGCGGCTTCCTCGCCGAACCGCCGCAACTGGCCACTGGCGAGCCGTGTGCGAGTGCCTACTTAGCACTGCATACCGATGCCTATGCGGCTCAGCTTTCGGCACTGCGGGCTCTCGGACATGGCCACGCTATTCGCATCGCTGTCTATTTTGACAGTACGACGGTGCCGCCCTTGCGCCTTGGCCTCAAACCCTCGACCATGGCGCTGGTTTCGGCGCTTGGTTATGAAGTCGAATTTTGTCTTTATCCTTCAATCGACGACGGCGACGGAAAACCAAACCTCAGTCCCACCCTGGGAACATGACGGATTTGTAATCGAAATGACCGGCACCTGCGGCCGATTAACGATTGCCGTAAGTGCGAAACCGCCTATATCGGACATATGTTCTTGCGCGCCCTGTTTGCCACTTTCGAAAATTGGATACAGCCTTTCGCAGCGCGCGACAGCCTGCAGCCGCCTGAACGGCTGATCCCGTATATCTGGTTCTATATCAGGCAGGCCAAGACACCGTTCATTGCAATGCTTGTTCTGGGCGGCATGACGGCGGCGATCGAGGCGACATTGTTCTGGTTCGTCGGCCGCGTCGTCGATATTCTTGCAACCATCAAGCCCAGCGACGGCTGGAGCGGGCTTCTTGAGGCGCACGGTGCCGAACTGTTCGGCATGCTCATTCTGATCGGCATCGTCCGCTTCATCGTATCGCTGCTGATGTCGTTGGTCGATCAGCAGGTGATCACGCCCGGCTTTTACAATCTGGTTCGCTGGCAGTCCTACCTGCACGTTTCGCGGCAATCGTTGTCTTTCTTCCAGAACGACTTTTCCGGCCGTATCGTCACCAAGGTGTGGTCGGGCGGGCAGGCGGTCGGCGATGTCGTCACGTCATTGATGGAAAGCGTCTGGTTCGTCGGCATCTATTCAGTCTCGACATTGGTGCTGGTCGGCCAGCTCGACCTGTCGCTCGCGGTTGTCGTGTTCTTCTGGCTGGTCGGCTTTGGCTTCCTCGCCCGTTATTTCGTGCCGCGTATCCGTCAGCACTCCAAGGCGACGGCCGAGGCGTCGTCGATGCTCAGCGGCCGCATGGTCGATGCCTACAGCAATATGCAGACACTCAAACTGTTTGCCCGCGACGAGGAAAACGACCGCTACATGCGGCAGGGCTTCGATATCTTCCAGGATACGATCATCCGCTTCACCCGGTTCATTACCGGCGTGCGTGCCTCGATGGCGCTTCTGTCAGGCATCATGATTGTCACCATGGCCGCAATGAGCATCGACCTCTGGCTGTCCGGGGCGATCAGCTCGGGTGCGGTCGCCTTTACCATGGCGCTGATCCTGCGGCTGAATTTTCTGTTGAGCCGGATGATGGTGCAGTTCAACGGCATCATGCGCAATATCGGCACGATCCAGAACGCCGCCGAAATGATTTCTCAGCCGGTGCAGCTTATCGACCAGCCGGATGCGCCGAGCCTCGTCGTTAACAGCCCGGCGATCCGTTTTGACAATATCCGGTTCCATTACGGCAAGGGGCAGGGCGTCATCGATAACCTGTCGCTGACCGTCAAGCCGGGTGAAAAAATCGGTATTGTCGGCCGCTCAGGGGCTGGCAAGACGACACTCGTTAATCTGCTTCTACGCTTTTACGATCTGGAAGCCGGCCGCATTCTGATCGATGGGCAGGACATTTCGACGGTGCGGCAGGAAACGCTTCGCATGCAGATCGGCGTCGTCAGCCAGGATACATCGCTGCTGCACCGGTCGATCCGCGACAATATCCTGTTCGGCCGCCCGGATGCCGATGAACACGGACTGCGCGAGGCGGCCGAAAAGGCCGAAGCGCTGGATTTCATCGAGAACCTGCAGGACCAACGCGGCCGCCGCGGCTTTGATGCCCATGTCGGCGAGCGCGGCGTCAAGCTCTCCGGCGGACAGCGCCAGCGCGTGGCGATTGCGCGGGTGATGCTGAAGGATGCGCCGATCCTGGTGCTCGACGAGGCGACCTCGGCACTCGATTCGGAAGTCGAAGCGGCCATCCAGTCCAATCTCGACCGGCTGATGCACGGCAAGACCGTGCTTGCCATCGCCCACCGGCTTTCCACTATCGCGGCACTGGACCGTCTGATCGTCATGGACGGGGGCCGCATCGTCGAGGATGGAACCCACGACCAGTTGATTGCTGCCGGTGGTCTCTATGCCGATCTCTGGCTGCGTCAATCCGGCGGATTTCTGGCGCGCGAGGCTGCGGCCGAATAGCGCACCTGCGTGCCGCCAGACGGCCTTGTAATGCCGTGTTTTGATCATGCCGGGCGGCGAAAAGCGGTTTGCGAACATTGGCTTCGGTTTTCCCGCGACAATGTGGCTCACCTCTTGCGCTCAAGGCTAGACATCCCCAACGATCAAGCATAGAACGCGCCGGAATGCCGGGGGAATCTGCCGTTTTTTGGGATGGGCGAGGTTTGCCCGGTTTTGGTGCATGAGCGGAGAGGGCGAAAGTTTTCTTCGAATCGTGCATAGAGGCTTATTGATTTGGCGCTGTTCTTTCGCTCAAGTGTCAGCACGGGGCGCGGATCGACGCCGGGGACAGTGCGGTTTCCGCAAAACATTGCGTGAGAGGATGGTTTAGCCGTGAGCGAACACGAGATATCAAGCGAAACCTCGGGCGAGCCCACTCGCCGCGATTTCCTGTATTTGACGACCGGGATGGCCGGTGCGGTCGGTGCGGCTGCCGTTGCATGGCCGTTCATCGACCAGATGCGCCCTGACGCCTCGACCTTGGCGCTCGCCTCGATCGAAGTGGATGTTGCCAGCCTTCAGCCGGGGATGTCGCTGACGGTGAAATGGCGCGGCAAGCCGGTGTTCATCCGTAACCGTACCGACAAGGAAGTCGAGGAAGCCAATGCTGTTGCGCTGGCCGACCTGAAAGACCCGGTTGCGCGCAACGCCAACCTTCCGGCCGATGCGACTGCGACAGACCTTGATCGCTCCGCCGGCAAGGAAAAAGAAAACTGGATCGTCATGATCGGCTCCTGCACGCATCTCGGTTGCGTTCCGCTCGGCCAGGCTGGCGATTTTGGCGGCTGGTTCTGTCCTTGCCATGGCTCTCACTACGATACGGCCGGCCGTATCCGTAAGGGCCCGGCACCGCAGAACCTCGCCGTACCGACCTTTGCGTTCGCTACCGACACAGTCATCAAGATCGGTTGAGGGGAATACTGATTATGAGTGGTGATCATTCAACCTATACGCCGACGTCCGGTATCGAGAAATGGGTGGATTCGCGCCTGCCGCTGCCGCGGCTCGTGCATGACAGCTTCGTTTCCTATCCGGTTCCGCGTAATCTGAACTACGCCTACACATTCGGCGCCATGCTTTCGGTCATGCTGATCATCCAGATCCTGACCGGCGTGGTTCTCGCCATGCACTATGCCGCAGAAACGACGGTTGCCTTCAATTCCGTCGAAAAGATCATGCGCGACGTCAACCAGGGTTGGCTCTTGCGCTACATGCATTCCAACGGTGCGTCGTTCTTCTTCATCGCCGTCTACCTGCATATCGGCCGCGGTCTCTACTACGGTTCCTACAAGGCTCCGCGCGAAATCCTCTGGATCCTCGGCGTTGTCATTTACCTTCTGATGATGGCTGCCGGCTTCATGGGCTACGTTCTGCCCTGGGGTCAGATGTCCTTCTGGGGTGCCACGGTTATCACCGGCTTCTTTACCGCTTTCCCGGGGATTGGCGAGTGGATCCAGCAGTTCCTGCTCGGTGGTTTCGCCGTCGATAATCCGACGCTCAACCGGTTCTTTGCGCTGCATTACCTGCTGCCCTTCATGATCGCGGGTGTTGTCGTCCTGCATATCTGGGCGCTGCATGTCGTTGGTCAGACCAACCCGACCGGCGTCGAAGTCAAGACCAAGACGGATACGGTTGCCTTCACGCCTTATGCGACCCTCAAGGACGCGCTCGGTGTATCGGTCTTCCTCTTGTTCTACGCATGGTTTGTGTTCTACATGCCGAACTTCCTCGGCCACCCGGACAACTACATTCCGGCCAACGCCTTGAAAACCCCGGCTCATATCGTTCCGGAATGGTACTACCTGCCGTTCTACGCGATGCTGCGCGCCATCACCTTCAATGTCGGCCCGATCGACTCGAAGCTTGGCGGCGTTCTGGTGATGTTCGGTGCGATCATCATTCTGTTCTTCCTGCCCTGGCTCGATACGTCGAAGGTTCGTTCCGCCGTCTACCGTCCCTGGTACAAGCTGTTCTTCTGGCTTTTCGTGGTCAACGCCATCCTGCTCGGCTGGCTGGGTTCGCGTCCTGCTGAAGGCTCCGGTTTGCTGGGGCTGATTTTCTCCGGCGACTTGAAGGGCAACTACGTCGGCTATTCGCAGCTCGGCACTCTCTACTACTTCGGTTTCTTCCTCGTCATCATGCCGATCCTCGGTTTGGTCGAGACACCGAAGCGCATCCCGAATTCCATTACCGAGGCGGTTCTGGAAAAACAGGCTGCGAAGAAAAAGCCCGTTGCCGCGTGATGTCTGCGAAGATCAAGGAACCCAAAACAATGAAAAAGCTTGTTACAGGCATTCTTTCGCTCGCAGTCGTCGCCGGACTTGGTGCAGGCATGGTATTCGCTGCTGAAACCGGTGAAGCCAAGCCTGCCGGGGAAGAACACGGTGGCGGTACGCCGCATTACCCGATCCACAAGCCGGAACAGGAAAAGTGGTCCTTTGCCGGACCGTTCGGTCACTATGACAAGGGCCAGCTGCAGCGCGGCCTGAAGATCTACACCGAAGTCTGTTCCGCCTGCCACTCGATGAACCTTGTGTCCTTCCGCACGCTGGAAGGCCTCGGCTACTCGCCGGCTCAGGTAAAGACCTTTGCCGCCAATTATGAAGTTCAGGACGGCCCGAACGCCGAAGGCGAGATGTATACCCGCAAGGCCGTGCCTTCGGATCATTTCCCGTCGCCGTTCCCGAACGCCGAGGCTGCTGCGGCCGCCAACAATGGTGCCGCACCGCCGGACTTCTCGCTGATCGCCAAGGCTCGCGGCATCGAGCGTGGCTTCCCGACATTCATCTTCGACATGTTCACCCAGTACCAGGAAGGCGGCCCGGATTATATCCACGCGCTGCTGACCGGCTACCAGGACGCACCGAAGGGTGTCGAGATTTCTGAAGGCACGCATTACAACCCGTACTTCGCCAATGCCGCAGCGCTTGCCATGGCAAAGCCGATCTCTGACGGTCAGGTCACCTATGACGACGGTTCGCCGCAGACGGTCGAGCAGTATTCGCACGACATCTCCGCGTTCCTGATGTGGGCCGCAGAACCGCATCTGGAAGCCCGCAAGCGTACCGGCTTCATGGTGATGATCTTCCTTCTGATCTTCACCGGCCTGATCTACCTGACGAAGAAGTCGGTCTACGCCAACAAGGAACATTGAGCCTTTCAGGCTTTCAAACGACAAGAGGCGGCCCATGTGGCCGCCTTTTTTGTGCCCGCGGTTGCCCGGACCACTGATCGGCGAGATGATCTGATTCGCACACCAAGAGGGCTCTCATGAAACTGGCGATGGCACAGACTGTTGTTTCGACCGATATTGCCGCCAACGGGGCTGCTATCCGCGCCATGATCGTCGATGCTGCGGCGCAAGGTGCAAGGCTCGTCGGGTTTTGCGAGGGCGCTCTCTCCGGCTATTCGAAATTCCAGATCGGCAGTCCGGCCGAATGGGCGGGGTTTGACTGGGCGGCACAGGAAACGGAGCTTCGCTCCATCGCTGCCCTTTGCGGCGAGCTTAGTATTTTCGCCGTGGTTGGCGGGGCGCACCGGCTACCGGATGGCCATCCGCCGCACAATAGCCTCTATATTCTTTCCGATTCCGGATCCTTGCTGACGCGGTATGACAAGCGATTTCTGTCCAACAGCGAACTTGGCGGCTGGTATACGCCCGGAGCCATGCCAATTATCGTCGAGGTAGACAGTTTTCGTTTTGGCTGCGCAATCTGCATCGAGTCGCAATTTTTCGAGATATTCAGTGATTATGAGAGGATGGGCGTCGATGGCGTGATTTTTTCGTCCTATGGACTGGCACCTTACTTTCAGGTCGCATTGCGCGCCCATGCAGGATTGAACTGTCTCTGGATCGGTGCGGCGACCCCGGCCCAGAAAGCCGGAAAGGGACCCGCTGGCATCGTTGGCCCGGATGGCGAGTGGATGGCACGATGTGCACAAGAACCGGAGCCGGGTCTGACCGTGGCCGACTTGGACCGGACCGATCCCACCTATGACATCCCGTTGGAGAAAGGCCGGCCCTGGCGCGTCAAGGCGAGGCAAGGGGATATCTATCGCGAGAAGCAGGTCGATGATCCGCGTAGTCATACTAGAGATGAATATTGACGAGAGTTTTTATCGACACCGGTCAGCGCCGGAGATTGTTTTTCATCGGATAGAAAGCCACCGCCGGTGCATCATTGGCGGTGGAACGGTATTCCGACGCCGGTGTTCGCGCTTTGGTCAGGGGCGTTTGTCATGACCTTTCGTCAGTTTCGACCTGACTGGCGCTTCTGAATCTTGCTGAAAATCTGGTTGCCGTGGCACAAAAAAAGCCCTGCAGTTTCCTGCAGGGCTTGATGTCTCAGATTATCGTCAACGCATTCAGCTGAACCGTCCGGCCGCGTGTGCCAGCATCGTGTAGACCTTGCCGGTGTCCGACGTCAGGTAGGTCTGGGTCATCACCTTGTCACGGTCGTTGCGGGCGACGTCGCCGAGCAGCTTTTCGAAGTCGGCGATGTAGCGGTCGACGGCGGTGCGGAATTCCGGCTCGCGATCGTACTTGCGCTTGATCTCGTCGAAGGTCTGCTGGCCCTTGAGCGTGTAGAGGCGGCGGGTGAACACGTCGCGCTCGCCGCGCTGGTAGCGGCGCCACAGGTCGACCGAGGCATCGTGGTCGATGGCGCGGGCGATATCGACCGACAGCGAGTTCAGCGATTCCATCACATGGCGTGGATTGCGGGTGTCACCGGCGCGGGTTGCAGCAGCAGGCTGCGGTTCTGCGGCACGCTGCTGGACTGGTGCCGCGGCTGCAGGCTCTTCTTCACGCGAGGCACCACGCAGCAGGTCACGCATCCAGCCGCTGCCTTCCTCGGGCCGCTGGCGGGTTGCTGCCTGCGGCTCAGGCTGGCGGGCGGCAGGCTGTTGGGCGAGGGGACGCGGCTGCTCGATGCCGAGGCTACCGCGAAGGGCAGGCTCCTGCTCCGGGCGGCGTTGCTCAGCGGCCGGCTGCTGGGCAGGCTGATGGGCAACAGCGCGGACCGGAGCGGGCGCTACGGCCTGCTGGACGGCCTGCTGCGCTGCCGTCTGCTGTCGGGTGACCGGCTGGGAGATTTCAAGCTGGCCGGATGACTTGCCGATGATATCCGACAGTTCCTGCAAGGCCTTGATCTGTTCGGCGACCGCGCGGCGCATCACCGAGGCGTTTTCCTTGGCTTCTTCCGGCAGATCGAAGGCACCGCGCTTCAGTTCTTCGCGGGTCATGTCGAGTTCCTTGCGGATCTCGTGAGCCGAGCGGCGGATTTCGTCGGTGGCGCCGCTGAAGCGGCTGACCGCGTCTTCCACAGCCTGGCGGATGGCCGAGCCCATGTGTTCGGCAGCACCGTCCGATTTCTTGCTGGTTTCGGTCATCAGGCGATCGATGTCCGACAGCGAGGCGCCAACGCTGCCACGCAGGCGGGAAGCGACTTCCTTCGAGCGTTCCTCGGCGCGGACGAAGGCGCCTTCGACGGAGAGGCTGGCATCTTCACCGGCCTTGGTGACGGCGGCGCGCATGGCTTCGCTGGCCGACGCGGCGCGGGCTTCGGCTTCCGACAGCGTCTTGCTGACATTGGCGAAGGACGACTGGACACCGGCGCGCAGGTTGCTGGCGATCTCGTTGGAGCGCTCTTCTGCCCGCACGAATACCGATTCGACCGACATGCTGGCTTCGTCGCCGGCCTTGACGACGGCATTGCGCATGGCTTCGGCTGCCGATGCGGCACGCTGTTCGGCTTCGCTCAGAATGCGGCCGACATCGCTGAAGGACGACTGGATGCCAGAGCGCAGATTTCCTGCCACCTGGGCCGAGCGGTCTTCGGCGCGCTGGAAGGCGCCATCGACGAAGCCTTCAAGGGCATGCATGGTCTTTTCGATTTCTTCCGAGCGGCTGACGAGACCGATGGAGAGCGTGCGCAGGGCATCCTGGCGCTCTTCCAGCGTGCTGACCAGATTGGACTGGGCGGCTGCGAGAAGATCGGAGGCTTGCCCAAGCACCTTGGAATGGTCCTCGAAGCGGCCGACGATGCCGCCGATCTGCGACAGGGTCGAACCGGAGATATCGGCCAGCTTGTCGACCTTGCCTTCGAGAAGGCGGGTCGAGGTCGACAGCATATCGGAGGCGCGGTTGGCGGATTCCGAGAAGCGTGCAGTTGTCGATTCCAGCTGCTCGTCCATGGCGCCGAGATTGGCGCTGGCCTGCTCGATGACGCCGGCAATCGAGCTGTTGCTTGCCGACAGCTGGTCGATCAGGCCCATGGCCGTCGACTGCAGACGGTTCTCGACCATCTTCATCGCCTTGGCCGTTTCTTCGGCGCGGGTCGAAATCGCATTCAGCGTCTCGCCGGTGCGTGCGGTCAGGCTGTCGAGCAGCGTGGCATTTTCGGCGCGCAGGCGGTCAGCGCTCTGCTGTGCCACTTCGCTGATGCGGTCGGCTGCTTCCTTGCCGGTTGCGGCATACTGCTCGATGACCGGGCGAGCCTGCTCGTCGATGATGCGGGACAGTTCGGCAGAGCGGCCGGCCAGCATCGAGTTGAGCTCGCGGGTGCTGTCATCGAGCGTGGTGCGGATCGTGTTGCCGCGGGCCTCCAGGGCCTTTTCTACATCCGTGAGGCTCTGGCTGAGCGAGGATGCCTGTTCGGCGACGCGCGACTGGGTCTGGGCAATCCGGGCGGCTGCGCCATCAGATGCTTCGCCGACGGAACGGGCAAGCTCCGCACTGCGCATGGCTGCGGTTGCTGCGGTCTGCTCTACAGCCGACTGGAAATCAGCCTGCCGTGCGGCCATCGCCTGGGCAAAGTCGTCGCCGGCCTTGGCCAGAAGTTCGGCAGAGCGCAATGCTTCCGCATCGATACCCTGGGCTGCTTCGCCAACGGCGCCGCGCAGGTTGGTGACAAGACCTGCGGCCTTGCCTTCGATCGTGCGGCTGACATTGTCGAGGCCGATCGAAAGGGCGCGGTCCATCGTGCCGAGGCGCTCTTCGATGCGGCCCGTGCCGCCTTCGATGCTGGCCTCGATCCGTGTGGCGGCAGCTGCCGTGACGCGGTCGAGTTCGGCTGTGTGGGTGGTCAGCGTTTCGGTGATGCGGTTTGCCGCTTCGCCACTGATCCGGTCAATCTCGTCGGTCCGGCCAGCCAGGCTGCCGGCGATCCGGTCGGCGGCCAGCGCACTGACGCGATCGAGCTCAGTCGTGTGGTCAGACAGGGTCGAGGCGATGCGTGCGGCGGCGGCATTGCCGACGCGGTCGATTTCTTCCGTCCGCCCGGCCAGACTGTCGGAGATCATCGCGGCGGCAGCCGTGCTGATCTGATCGAATTCAGCCGTGTGGGCCGACAGCGTTTCGGCAATCCGTGCCGCGGCAACGCCGCCGATACGGTCGATTTCATCGGTGCGGCCAGCAAGGCTGCCGGCGATGCGCGCAGCTGCCCGATCGCTGACTTCATCCAGTTCGGAGACCTTGGCAGACAGCGTGTCGGCAATCCTCTGGCCGGCATTATCGACGAATTCGCTGACACCGCCGACGCTGTCGCGAATGCGGCCTTCCAGCACGCCGAGGCTGCTTTCGATGCGGGCGCCGGTCTCGTCGACGCTGCTGTTGATATTGGTGAGCGACGTATCCATCCGGTGCGTCAGCGTATCGGCGGCGCGGCTGATCTGGTCCGCCGTCTCGCCAAGCTGGGTGGCAACGTGGCTGGTGCTGGCAAGCATGCGCTGTTCAAGGGCAGCGGCGCTCTTGTCGATGGTGCCGCCGAGTTCCGCCTGGCGTTCGTCCAGAGCCATTTCCAGCATGCTGGCGCTGGTGGCAAGTGTCGTGGCAATCGACATCGATTGTTCGGAGAGAACCTCGGAAAGCTGGTCGGTCCCTTGAGCGACGGCGACATTGATGGCGTTGATCCGGTCGTCGAGCGTTGTGCGGATCTGGTCATGCGTCGATGCAAGCGATGTTGCAAGCTGGTCGGCGCGGCCAGACAGGGTCTGCTCGATATCGGCAGCCCTGCCGGTCATGGCGAGCGCCAGCTTGGAGGCGTGGCCGGACAAGGCGCTGGCAATCTCCGCCGATGTGCTGGTCATCGTACCAGCGATATCGCTGACGCGGCCGGAGAGATTGTCGGCGATCTCGGCGACGCGGCCGGAAAGCTGCTTTTCGATATCGCCAACCCGGTCGGCCATCGTTTCGGCAATGGCGCTGGCACGGTAGGACAGGCTGTCGGCAATTTCTTCCGTATGGCTGCTGAGTGTGTCCGTCATTTCGGCGGCGCGCGCCGACATCGTACCGGTGATTTCGGCAGAGCGTTCGGACAGAAGCGTGTCGAGTGTCGCCGTCTGGGCGGCGAGTGTGTCGCCGAGGGTGCGGCTGCGCTCGGACATGAGGCTATCCAGGCGCTCGGTGGTGCCGCCGATGGCCTGTTCGATCGCGCCGGCTGACGAGGTCAGAACGTTGGCGAGGGCGCCGGTGCGGTGCGACAGGATGGTGTCGAGACGTTCTGCGGTGCCATCGAAGGCACCGTCGATCGCCGCGGTCGATGAGGACAGAACGCTGGCAAGGGCGCCGGTGCGCTGCGACAGGATCGTATCGATCCGTTCCGCAGTGCCTTCAAAGGCGCTGTCGATGGATTCCGAGCTTGCGGCAAGCAGGCCGGAAAGTTCGACAGTGCGTTCCGATAGCGTATTGTCGAGGCGCAGCTGGCTGGCGGCGATCGACGTGGTGATCTCGTCGGCGCGGTTGGTCAGCGTTTCCTCGATGCGGCCGTGGATCGCCTGCAGACCGTCGATGAAGCCGGTTGTGTGGGTGTCCAGGTTTTGAGCGAGCTGCTGGTTGCTTGCGGCGATTGCACTGGTGCGGGCATCAAGCGTGTCGGCAAGCCGCTGCTGGCTCTCGGTGAGGGCGCTTTCGAGCGAGATGGCGCGCTGGGTAAAGCCGGTTTCGAGCCGGTCCTGGGCTGCCGTCAGCGCACCCATCAGGGTGCCCGAGCGTTCCGTCAGAACACCATCAATAAGGACATGCGCGTTGCCGATCGCATCGCTCAGCTCGGCGGTCTTGCCACTGATGGTCTGCTCGATGAAATCCTGCGTCGCGCCGAGCGTCGTTGCCAGCGTCAACGACTGGTCCGACAAAGCGGACTCGAAGCGCTCAATGCCGCCGTCGAGAACACTGCCGATGGAATCGGCGCCGCCATTGACCGACTGGTTGATGCGGGCGAGGCTTTCCATCAGCTTGGAATCAAGCAGGCCGGCACGTCTATCGAAGGCATTGGCAAATTCGTGGAAGCGGCTGTCGAAGGCCGTTGCCAGATGCCCGACCGTCGTCTGCAGCTTCTCGTCGAAGAAGCCGGTGCGCAGATCGATATCCATGATCATGTCGTCGGCGCTGGACTTCAGGCTCTGGCGGAAGCTGGCGCCCTTTTCGTCCAGCGTCGCGTTGAGCGTGTGGAGAATGTCGTCGAGGCCGCCGGTGATGGCCTGCTGGCCGATGTTCAGGCTCTCGTTGAGATCGCGCGTGCGGGCGATCAGTGTCTCGTTCAGCTGGCGAGCGCGCTCGTTGAGTGCTGCGTTCAGCTTTTCGGTATTGGCGTCAAGCGAGGAGGCGCGGGTTTCGAACTGGCCGAGCAGCTGCTGGCCACGCTTGGCGAGCGTCTGGCTCAGATTGTCGAGGCGCGTGTCGAATTCGTTGCTGAGCGAAACGCCCGCGGTCGTCAGGCCCGACACCAAAGCGTCGGTGCGCGTTGACAGCATCGCGCCGATTGTCTGGGTGGCGCTGTTGGAGCGCTCCATCAGGGCGGCAGCCCGGGTTTCGATCATCGAGGCAAACGCTTCGCCTGACGTGGCGATACGGTTGGAAATATCGTCGCCGGCAATCGCCAGTTCGTCCTTGAGCTGGGTATGGGCGCCGGAAATTGACGAGCGGATGCGTTCGGCATGGCCGACGATGGATTCGCGCTCGAGACCGAGTTCCTGGACCAGCGTGCGCACGCGCAATTCGTTGTCGCTATAGCTGCGCTCGAGTGCGTTGACTTCGGAATGAACCAGCGTTTCGAGTTCGGTCGCACGGGCGATTGTCCGCTCGATGCCCTCGTTCATGGCGGAGACTTCGCGGCGAACAGCCTGGCCGACCGTCATGATGCGCTCGGATGCGGCCGTTTCCGGCTCGGCGAGGCGCAAGGCAACCTCGGCCATGGAGCGGGCGGCGCTGCGCAATTCCTGGGCGCGCGAAATCATGATGGCAAAGGAGAAGAACAGCATCACCGGCAGGATGATGAAGATCGCCACGCCAATGGCGCCCGGCATGGCCGATAGATCGGCAAGCGAGCGGATCTGCCAGATTTCCGGGCCATAGAGAAGATTGGCGACCCCAAGGCCGCCGATGGTCCACAAAGCCGAGACGGCAGCGGCAATGCGCATCGCCGAGCGGCTGGAACGCATGTCGAGCGATCGCAGGATAGCGGCCGGCGTCTTGCGGCCGTCGTCGTTTGCGGGGGCAAACGCCGGGGCTTTGGGAGCGGGCTCGGGAGACAGGTTTCGTTGGGTTTCGGCGGCGCGGGCAGCCTTGGCTGCCTGTTCCTGCTGTGCGTTGACGTTCTTCGCCTGGGTGGGCGCAGGTGCCTTTTTGGCCGGCTCAGACGCTTTTTCCTCCGGATGATCCTGGGAGGTCTTGTCGTTGAGGGCAGACTTAAGCTCGTCAAAATCGATTTTCAAAGCGTCTTCCAACGCCTGAAATGCCTTGTCGTCGATCGACTCATTGCTTTTATTTGTCGCCATGCGGATACGCCTCGTTACCAAACTGTCCTTCCGGAAGGATCCGCCGCAACACCGCCTGCATTGGGAACACCTCCGAAACTCGGACGGTGACATGAGGATACGCGCATTACATTTACGCAGAACCCTGACATGCACCCATTTCAAACACGCACCGGCGGACAACGCATTGAGACCCGTAGGTACTTCATTCAATACAGCTTTCCGCCAGGACCCGTTTACACCCGAAGACGTAAACATATCCCTCAACGTACCGTAGTGACACATTCACCGGTTTCTTACAATTAAGCCCCTCCGGCATTCGTTAAAATCCTAACAAGTTCTTAATGAGAATTAGAGGCGTTTTGGCCAAAAACCCTTGTAATCAGGCGGTTTAAAAGCCGTTAACCATGCCAAGCGAAAGCTGCCCTCATTGCGCCGCGTTTTAATCAGATAGCAGCGCCGCTGCGGCTTAATCAGCGCCGGAGACGATGGAAACAGCGGCTTTGTAGGGCGCGGGATCAAACGGTCCGCGCCATCTTGAGGCCATATAATAGGTAGACGGGGCAGGCACTTCCAGACAAATCCGGGGATAGCCCGGGCGTCATGGCAGAGCGTACCGGGTAAAAACGGGACGGCCGGTTGCGAGCCGGTGCGTCAGAAAAAAACACAACAAGGACATTGGCACATGGCGGCTCTCAAGATCGCATTCGAAGCACCCGACAATTTTGGCGGTGCTAACCCTTCGGCGTCGCGGCCTATCGATCTCGTGCATCTGGCTACGCAGACAATGGGTGATAAACTTCTCGAAATCGAAGTGTTGCAGATGTTTGCCCGCCAGACCCGGCAGTTGATGAAGGAACTGGCAGCCGAGAGTGCCGATGCCCGGCTGGCGACGGCTCACCGGCTGCGCGGCGCGGCTCTGGCCGTTGGCGCCTTTGGTGTGGCCGACACTGCGGCTGCCGTCGAGGCTTCGCCGCTGGACGCTGGCAACCTTGCCGCCCTCGGCGCGGCCGTGCTTGAGGCCGAGCTGTTTATCCTGAAGCTCTGCCGGTAATTTTCACCGCCATATTCACCGGTAAAACACCTTCGCGACAAAGGGTCACGGCGAGCCGTGCCTTGCCAAAACCCCTTCGAGTTGACTGGCGAAGGGATTTGTTGGAAGAAATCGGATGAATTTTGCCGCGTTCCGCCGCCGCCTCTATTCGGGGCGGCGTGTTTGTTCCTGCGGCAAGCCGAAACAACGCCCAGCATCCGGAAGAAACAATGCCAAAACTGAGTATCATCGCCTTTGACGGGACGCGCCACGATCTTGAGGTTCAAGCCGGCTCGACCGTGATGGAAAATGCCGTCCGCAACTCGGTGCCCGGTATCGAGGCGGAATGCGGCGGCGCCTGTGCCTGTGCCACCTGTCATGTCTATGTCGATGACGAATGGTCGGCGCGGGTGGGTGCCCCGGAGGCGATGGAAGAGGATATGCTCGATTTCGCCTACGACGTGAAACCGACCTCGCGGCTGTCCTGTCAGATCAAGATGAGCGACGGCCTGGACGGGCTGGTTGTTCACGTTCCCGAGCGTCAGGCCTGAGTTCTGGGCTGCCCTCAATGCAGTCGCCAAAAAAAGCCCCGCGCGTCGCGACCGACATGCGGGGCCAGGAGGGCGCATCGCATACAGATGAGGGAGGGAACATCTGCTGCATCAGGATACGCCAGGAGAACACAATCTGCATGAAGGTTCCGGCCGGTCGAGCTTCAATCCGGAACAGGACAGTCAAGCACGAAACAATACTTCCAGTCTGGTGCTGCCGATAGAGGCGCACAGTCAGTAATCCGGGTGAGAATGAGGCCGGTTTGTTTCCGGCCCTTCACTCTATGCTTACACTGTACCTCATCTCGTGGTGCGGTTGTATCGCTAAAAATCACCAATGAGATACTGTTGACGCGCAGGATTCGTGCAAGCTGCGTGATTCTCCGCCGCGGTTGACCGGGTTGTGTTTACGCGGCAGCGATGGCGCTTAGCGCTTGGTCATCGTGTCGAGCCGGTACTGCAGCAGCCGGATCATCCGGCGGTCGAAATTGGCGGCTTCCATCCGGTCAAAACGGGCCTGATCACGATCATGGTCCTGAATGGCCGTCTCGCTCAGCCGGGCAACGCGGGCCTGCATGCGCTCGCAATCGGCCTCGGGCCTCAGAGCCAGGAAATCCTTCTCCAGCTTGCGCGCATGGTTGCGCGCGATTTCAGCATGCCGCTCCTCGTGGCGCTTGATGTCGCTCGACAGGGTATCCCAGACCAGGCCGAGGTCGCGGCTCGCCTTGTGGCGGTTTTTCCAGCGGGGCAGGATCAGCCTTGTGCTGAGCGTGACCTTGGCGCTGCCGACGGCACAACGGTTGCCGTGTTTCACATAGGTGACCGTGCCGCCGAACTTGATCTTGGTGGCGCCGGGGTGGCGCGAGCCGCTGCTTTTCATCATCGGCCCGCTTTCCGACAGTGCCTTGTCCAGGTCCTCGGCCGTGCGGCCGCCGATCGAGAAATAAGTGATGCTCTTGTTCACCACGGTTTCCGCATAGGCTATCGAAGAGGAGCTTGCCATGATGCTTGCTATCAGAAGCGCGGCGAATGAAATGCGGCCAGTCGGCATATGTTTACAGGTCTCGGCAGTTGAACTTCCCTAGAGCTTGGGGCATAGCCAGCCGGAGCGCAACAGCAAATAGGCAACAGCCCCAGGCAAACCGGAAAAGCCAATGTATTCCGGGTATTTGCGGTGAGAGAATTGTGTTTGTGCCGCTGGTGGCGTGCGATGATGGCCGACTGACCTGCCGAGTGCCAAGAAAGGGAGTGAGACCATGATGACCGATCCTTTCCAGCCGTTCGAATGGGCGCTGGCGCATGGCCGGACATTGACGCTTGGTCCTGATGGGCGGTTGATGGCAATCATCAACGTCACCCCGGATTCGTTTTCAGACGGTGGCCGCTACGATGGAACGGAAGCTGCGGTCGCGCAGGCGCTGAAATGCCTCGAAGACGGCGCTGCGATCCTCGATATCGGCGGTGAATCGACCCGCCCGGGGGCTGCGACAGTGACGGCCGCCGAGGAGCAGGACCGCGTGCTGCCGGTGATCTCGGCACTCGCCAGCCGGGCCGATGCGATCATTTCTGTGGATACCTACCGCGCCGAAACGGCAAGGCTCGCGATCGCTGCGGGCGCGCACATCATCAACGACGTGCACGGACTGCAGCGCGAGCCTGATCTTGCCGGTGTCGCGGCTGCGACCGGAGCAGGGTTGTGCATCATGCACACGGGCCGCGACCGCGAGAAACGCGCCGATGTCGTCGACGATCAATATTATTTCCTCGAACGGTCGCTGGAAATCGCAGCAGCAGCCGGTGTCGAGCGGCGGCGGATCGTGCTTGATCCGGGTTTCGGCTTTGCCAAGGATACCGGCGAAAACGTCGCGTTGATGGCCCGGTTTGATGAATTGTCCGGTTTCGGATTGCCGGTTCTGGCCGGAACGTCGCGAAAACGCTTTCTCGGCGCCATTACCGGCCGCGAGGCGCCGGAGCGGGATGCCGCCACGGCTGCAACGACGGCGCTGCTTAGAATGGCGGGTGCTGCGGTTTTCCGGGTACACGATGTCGCAATCAACAGGGATGCGCTTCTGGTGGCGGATGCTATGCTGGCCACAAAAAGAAACATGCCGGGACGGCCTGGGAAGGAAAATCGACCATGAAAGCGATCTATACGATCACCCTGAAGAACTGCGCCTTCTTTGCCCGCCACGGCGTCCACGACGAGGAGGAATTCCTCGGGCAGCGGTTCTTTGTCGATGCGGAGCTGGATGTCGAGCAGGGAACGGCGCTGGTTGACGATTCGATCAATGATACAGTGCATTACGGCATTGCCTTCACCGAGATCGAGAAGATCATTACTGGACGCCGCCGTTACCTGATCGAGGCTTTGGCGCTGGAGGTGGCAACGACGCTCTGTTCGGTTTTCCCGCAAATCCGCCGGGCAAAAATATCGATCCGCAAGCCGAATGCGCCGGTTCCCGGCGTTCTCGACTATGTCGAAGTGACGGTCGAGCATTTTGCCTGATATGGACGGGCATCTGGCGACGCTTGGCCTTGGCGGCAATATCGGCGATCCGGCGGCGTCGATGGCGCGCGCGCTGGTCCTTCTGGACACGCGATCCGATTGCGCGGTGACGCATGTATCCAAACTCTATCGAACGCCGCCCTGGGGAAAGATCGATCAGGACTGGTTCTTCAATGCCTGCGCTGCGGTGAAAACCACGCTGTCTCCAGACGATCTGCTCGATGCCTGCCTGTCGATCGAGCGCCAGATGAAGCGGGAGCGGCTGGAGCGCTGGGGGCCGCGGACGATCGATATCGACGTCCTGACCTATGGCGACTGGACGCAGCAGTCGCAGACGCTGGAAATACCGCATCCGCGGATGACCGAGCGCGGTTTTGTCCTGAAGCCGCTGGCAGATTTCGCGCCGGATCTCACCATTGCCGGCCGCACGGTTGCGGACTGGCTGGAGGACGCCGATGTGGCGGGTATCGAGGTTGCCGACGCGCGCAGTGACTGGTGGCGGCAGCTTGCCGGCAAGACGGTTCCTTGAACGCAAAAGAGCCGGACAAGCCGGCTCTCTCTGACGTATTCTGACGGCGATTTTTACTCGATCGAGCCGACGGCCATGTTGTCGACCTGACGGCTGAGGCTGACGCCGATGACCGGAACCATGGTCTCTTCGACCTTGACCGAAATGGTGATGTTCAGCGTCGATGGATCCTGAAGGCGGGCGATCATCGCGCCGTTCAGCTTCTTGCGATTGATGCCGACAACGACCTTGTCCTTGGCGACGTTGCCCGAGACGATATCCAGGCCCTTGCCATTGGCGCCATCGAGGAACTTGCCGATATAGGTCTTGCCCTTCTGCGTGATCAGGGCCGACATCGGCTGCTTGAAAACACCGACGCGGCAGGTGCCGTCGAGCTTGATGCCTGCCGATGCGCCTTCTGCCGGTTCCCCGGTCAGGTCACAGGTGAATTTCGTGCCCTTGTATTTTCCGGCGACGATTTCGCCCGGGCCTTTCCACTGACCGGAGACCTGTTCGAAAAACGCCTTGTCGTCGCCGGAGAAAGCCGGCGAAGCTGCGCAGGTCAGGGCTGCGAGTGAGGCTGCGGCAACGCCGCGAGCGATCAAAGAAGGGCGCGAGAACATGAACGATCCTTGATGGTCGATGTCTGGAATGTGAGGCTACATTTGCACTTAAATGGTTAATGGAGCGTTTCGCTGACCTGCCGAATGAGGGTGAAGGATGCTCACGAAATGTTTCTTCGCTGTCTTTTACCGGCGCTGAAACCCTTGAAAATCAGCAGTTTTCACGGTCGCATCACCAGGACGTGCGCGTTAGTGACCGGATGTGCGTTTGAAACTGCGTGGCCGTTTGTTACGTAGTTGCTCATATAAAAGGAGGCTCAAGATGACCATCCTGGATGATATCGAATCGCGCTCCGCACCGGAAACCGGCGACGATGATGCGGTGATCTACCGGCATCGGATCGCCACGCGCGTCACCCATTGGACATGGGCGATTGCGCTGTTCTTTCTGCTGTTGAGTGGATTGCAGATCTTCAATGCCCATCCGGAACTCTACATCGGCAAACAATCCGGGTTCGAATTTGAAAACAGCGTCTTGGCCATGCGTGCTCTGCAGGCAGCCGACGGAACGGTGGGTGGCTACACCACGGTTTTGGGCCACAGTTTCAACACGACTGGCGTCCTTGGCGTGAGTGGTCCGGCGGATAATCCGTCCTATCGCGGCTTTCCTGCCTGGGCGACGCTGCCATCCTACCAGGACCTGTCGACAGGCCGCGTCATACATTTCTTCTTTGCCTGGTTCTTCGTTGCCGCCTTTCTCGTCTGGTTTGTCAGCAGCCTGATCAGCGGGCATCTGAAGCGTGATATTCTTCCCTCCATTGCCGACATCAAGGCTTTGCCGGCCAGCATAGCCGATCATCTGCGTTTCCGGTTCCACCATGACGGCCGTTACAACGGCCTGCAGAAGCTGGCCTATGCCGGTGTGCTGCTGGTGATCTTTCCGCTGATCATCGCCACCGGTCTCACCATGTCGCCGGGCATGAACGCAGCCTGGCCATGGCTGCTCGATATTTTCGGTGGCAGGCAGACGGCGCGCACCATTCACTTTCTCTGCATGGCGGCGTTGGTTGTGTTCTTTCTGATCCACATTTTCATGGTTTTGGCGGCGGGGCCGCTCAATGAAATGCGCTCGATCATCACCGGCTGGTATCGGACGGATAAAAAGAACAATGAGGAGCGCCAAGTATGACCCGGTTCATCATCAATCGCCGGAAATTCCTGACCATCGCCGGTGTTGCAGCCTCCGCCATTCCGCTCTCGGGTTGCGACGCCTTCGACAGCCTGCTGTCGGGCCAGAGCCCGCTGCGCGATTTTCTCGCCTCTGCAAACGGGCTGACCTACCGGGCGCACCGCGCGCTGATCGGCACCGATACGCTGGTGCCGGAGTTTGCTTCCAGCGAAATCCGCCAGGGCCAGCGGCCGAACGGCTCTACCGATCCGACTGATACAGACTATCTTGCGCTGAAGGACACGGCTTTTTCGAACTACCGGCTGACGGTTGGCGGGCTGGTGGAAAAACCGGTGAGCTTCAGCCTGGATGAACTGCGCAACATGCCGGCGCGCACGCAGATCACCCGCCATGACTGCGTCGAGGGCTGGAGCTGCATCTCCAAATGGACTGGCGTGCCGTTGCACCAGATTCTCGATGAGGTCCAGGTGAAATCGGGCGCGCGTTTCGTCGTATTTCATTGCTACGATACGATGGACCTCGGGCTGCAGGGAGCCGCATCTTATTACGAATCGATCGACCTGATCGACGCGCGCCATCCGCAGACGATTCTTGCTTATGGCAATAACGACAAGCCGCTGGCGATCGCCAACGGGGCGCCGCTGAGGGTGCGTGTCGAACGGCAACTCGGCTACAAGATGGCGAAATACATCAAGGGCATCGAGCTCGTATCGTCGCTGGCACCGTTTGGTGGCGGCAAGGGCGGATTCTGGGAAGACCTCGGCTACGACTGGTATGGCGGCATCTAGCCGTCGCCTTCCGGTGTCCTCGTCCTTGATGATCCGGGCGTCAGGTCGCCGATGAAATCACCGATGCCGGGGCGTTTGAGTGCCCGGAACGGCATCGGCCGGCACAGATCCATGGCGGCGATGCCGATGCGCGCCGTCATCAGGCCGTTGATGACGCCTTCGCCAAGCCTTGCCGACAGTTTCGAGGCCAGGCCATGGCCCAGCACCTGCTGGATCAAGCTATCACCGGCCGCAATCGATCCGGTGACCGCGAGGTGAGCAATGACGTCGCGCATCAGCCGCAGCAATCCCAATGTGCCCGGCCGGCCGCCGTAAAGATCAGCCATCGCCCGAATCAGCCGCGCCGATTCGTAAATGACATAACCGAGATCGACGAGCGCGCGCGGGCTGACGGCCGTCACGATCGAAACGCGCTTGGACGCGTTGAGGATCAAACCTCTGGCTTCGCGATCGAGCGGCGTCAGTAACTCGCGCTCAGTCAGGTCGAGCAGGTGTGGGCCGTCGATGATCTCGGTTTCGGTTTCCTTCAGCCGTAGCCGCCCGCGCGCTGTCTGTGGCTTGGTGGCCAGCAGATGGACGAGGTGTGCCATCACCTGCCGCGCCGGTTTTGCCGTCTGTGACAGGCTGGCATCGATCGCCTCCTGTTTGAGCGCCTGCACGGCATTCAACCGCATCAGCCCCGACAATTCGCGGGCGATGATGATGAGGAAAGCGATCAGGCCGACCGCGACGGTCGCGAGGGCGAGATAGCCGAGCCAGTCTGCCCGGGTGAAAAGATCACGCACGAGGCTGTCGATCCACTGGCCGACAGCCAGCGATACGAGGATGCTCAATGCACCGGCTGCAAGCTTGGCGAACGAGAATCGCCGCTTGCGCGGCTCTGCTTCCAGCATGCCGGGCAGGGCGCTGGTGGTTGCCGCAAACGGATCATCGGCATCGGCCGTCATGACGATCCTGTCGTCGAAACTGGCCGGTGAACGTTTTGCCGGGGCCGGCTTTTCGGTGGACGTGGATGGATCGTTGCCGATCGTGAACACGGCGGGTTTCCGTTGCGGAATTTTTGGCGTGTCGCTCATGCCAGCCGGTCTCCGAACAGGAACTGCATGGCCCGGTCGAGCCGGATATGCGGGACGGACAATTTCAGGCCGCCACCGGTCTCCTCGATATGGGGTGGGCGGAAGCGGACGAAGCTGAGATCCGGCACCAGGCTTTCTTCCGGCTTTGATTCCAGGTCTTGAAAAAGTGAATCCGGATTCTTCGGTAAGTCACCGGTAAATATCGCTGTTTTCCGTTCGCCATCGAACGTTTCGCCATTGATGGTTTCACCCGCGATCGGTGTGCCGACGATAACCGGAAGCGTGTGGCCATCGTGCTCGACGGTTGCCTCACGTGTTGCCCTGACGGACGCTATGGCCATGACCTCAAGGCCAGCGCCGCTCATGCCGATGCGCTCGACGGCGCGGCGGACAAGGCGTTCGGTGATCCGCTCAAGCCGGTCGTGGCTCTCGTGGTGCAGATGGTCGGCCTTGGTGGCGGCGATCAGCACCTTGTCGATCCGTTTCGTGAGAAAGGACGACAGGAAGGAATTGGTTCCGGGCTGGAAGCTCGCCAGGACATCGGCCAGCGCGCTTTCCAGATCGAGCAGCGATTCCGGCCCCCGGTTGATCGCCTGCAGCGCGTCGATCAGCACGATCTGCCGGTCGAGCCTCGCGAAGTGCTCGCGGAAGAACGGTTTGACCACATGGGTCTTGTAGGCCTCGTAACGCCGCTCCATCATCGCCCAGAGCGAGCCTTTTGGCGCACGGCCTTCTGGAAGGTTCGGTAGTGGCGAGAAGGTCAGGGCCGGTGAACCTTCGAGGTCGCCAGGCATCAGGAACCGGCCGGGCGGCAGTGTCGACAGCGAACGTTCGTCGGATTTGCAGGCCCGCAGATAACGGGTGAAGACCTCTGCGAGTGCGCGTGCATCTGTCTCGGAGGCGGGCGCGGTCACATCCAGCGACGAGGCCAGCGTCAGCCAGTCTGCCGACAGTTCCGCGCGAATACCGGTTTGGGCACGATCTGCCGTGTGTCGGCTGAAGGTGCGAAAATCCTGGGTAAGCAAGGGGAGATCGAGCAGCCATTCGCCCGGATAGTCGACGATGTCGATCGACAGCCTGCCGGGCGAAAAGACCCGGTTCCAGCCGCTGGCGCTCTCATAATCGAGTGTGATGCGCAATTGCGAGATCGCCCGGGTCGAATCCGGCCAGAGCCGGTCGCGCACAAGCGCTGTAATATGGTCCTCATATTGGAAGCGCGGCACCGCATCATCCGGTTGCGGCTCCAGCCGGATTTTCGACACCCGCCCAGATCGGACGGCCTCGAAGACCGGCAGGCGGCCGCCGTTCAGCAGATTGTGGACCAGCGACGAGATGAACACGGTCTTGCCCGCCCGGGAAAGGCCGGTGACGCCCAGGCGCAAGGTTGGATTGACGAAACCCGATGCGCGGTCGGTTAGCGTGTCGAGCGCAAGTTTTGCGTCATCAGTGAAGCGGGTCATGAATGGCGGCAAGATTTCGGGCCTCGGATATGCGTGGGGTACGGCTTTGCGGCCATATATCTGGTTTGCGATATAGTGCGCCGGGGTGGTCGAATAAAGGTTACGGCATGCGGTTGGTAAACAGCAGTCACCCGTTGTGACGGTCCGGATCGAGCCATGCCGTCAAAGTCCCAAGCGGAAGGACGCCATCGGAAGGGTGCGTATCGAAGTCGATCACGGCAAGCGCGCCAGGAGGATAACCCGCTGGTGCGGCCTCGGCTGCGGCCTCATCGCCGAGAATTTCGCGCAGGATTTCCTCAATCACTGGATTGTGACCGACCACCATGAGCGTCAAAAGGGCAGGGTCCTGACTGCCGATGATGTCGCGATAGATGCTTACTCCACCGGCATAGAGTTCATCGACATAGCGGATATCCATATCTTCCGTCATGGCGCGCCGGAAAGCATCCGCCGTCTGCCGGCAGCGAACGGCGGTCGAGCAGAGAACGAGATCCGGCCGCAGGCCCTGGTCTGCCGCCATGCCAGCAACGATCTCGGCATCGGCAAAGCCGATGTCATCCAGTGTCCGGTCGAAATCCCTCTGTCCCGGCAATGTCCAGGCGGCCTTGGCATGCCGGAGGAGATAAAGGCGAAAAACCGGAGCAGACGCAGCGGGCATGGGGACATCCTGGAAATGGCATTGCCGCCCGAAGCGACTTCAATCCGGGCAGTGGCGTCGATTGTTCAGTTCGGTAACGGCTTTGTCCGCCGGGACCGGTGAAAGATCAAGCCGTGAGGGTCTGTTTTTCGAAACGGTGCGCCGGAAGTGACCGATCGTTTTGGGGCGATGAAGCAAGGTATGAGCGCACTTTTGCCTTTGTAGCGAACGACATGAAAAAAGGATCTGCCTGTTTCTTGTGCTGCTCGAAACTTGGAGAAAGCCGCGCGCGACCATTTGCTGTCGTAAAACTGCAGCTTTGATGATGGAGGCCGGATGCCGCCAGCAAGACAATTTCGTGAAAAAATCAAAATCTGTAATTTTGATGAAATATTAGCCTGTTAGCCTTTCAAGTAAGCAAGGCTTAAAAAACGGTGGGCTGTTTTTCAAAGACTTGAAACGGCGCGTGCATGGGTCTATACACCGCCGCACATGAGATGTTCTTCAGGAGAATCGCGTTGAGTGAGAAGATCGATCTTAGTTCCTTTGTCTTGTCTGAGACCGAGGAATTCATGAATACCAACCAGCGGGCATATTTTAGAGCAAAGCTGAACGCCTGGAAAAATGACATCCTCCGCGAGGCCCGGGAAACGCTCGGGCATCTGGCTGAGGAAAGTGCAAACCACCCTGATCTTGCAGACAGAGCATCGTCGGAAACTGACCGGGCCATCGAGCTTCGGGCACGCGACCGGCAACGTAAGCTGATCTCCAAGATCGATGCGGCCCTTCAGAGAATTGACGAGGGCACATACGGCTACTGTGAAGAAACCGGTGAACCGATCGGGCTCAAGCGTCTCGACGCCAGACCAATCGCCACCTTGTCGATCGAGGCGCAGGAGCGTCACGAGCGGCGGGAAAAAGTCTACCGCGACGAGTAATCTTTTCAGTCATGAACACAAAAACGGCGCGAGATGATCGCGCCGTTTTTGTTTGTTTGCGGTTTGCTTGTCCGGCGCTGGCCGCTCAGGTCTTCCGGGTAACGGCAATCTCGTTCAGCATGCGGTTCATCTCGTCTTCCAGCGTTGGCTCCGTGCGGTTGCCTTGAGCACCGAGCCGTGGTTCCTGCCGTGCGGCAGGTGCCGGCGAGACGGTATTGGTCCGCTTGTCGGCTTCGATGCGAACGTCATCGATCGTCAATTTGCCAAGGTCACCGGTGATCTCGGCATCGAGAATGCGCTCGAATTCCAGTGCGGACGTATCTTTCTGGCTGGCGATGACCGGCGCCTGCACGGCTGCAGTGACCGGCGCTGCCTGCACAGGCCGAGGTAGTGCAGCGGGCTGGTTGGCGGCGAGAACGCGCGATCGTGCGGCATCGAGAATGTCTTCGGGCGATCCGGCCGTTTCGATCGACACTGGCGGCGTTGTGGCAGTTGCCGCCGGCTGAGGGCGAGGCTGAGCGGGAACCTGGCGTTCGGGAACCACCTGGCGCACGGCCGCTGCGCTCTCCGGCTGGGGTCTCACCTGAGCAGCGCGTGTTGGCGGCGTTGCGGCATCGGCGCTTTCGCCGTAGAGAACCTGTCCCATGCCGGAAACCCCCATGTTTGAAACGGGCGCTGCCTTGGTTTCCGGCTGGGGGGCGGGACGGCGTTCGACTGCCGGGCGCGCGGCCACCGGCTCCGCCACGGCGGCTGTAACAGCCGCTTGCTGCATGGGCATGCTTTGCGATGCGATCCGGCTCTCGATAACCACGTCGGTCGGTCCGCCGATCATGATCAGATGTTCGACATCGTCGCGCCGCACCAGCACGAGGCGCCGGCGCGTATCAATTGCTGCCGCATCCAGCACGGCAAGCCGCGGCTGGCGGTTTTTGCCGCCACGGATGAAGGGCGAGGACGGCCTGTTGCGCATGAACCGGAGCACGGCGACCAGGCAAAGCAGGCCAAGAGCGACAGCGCCCGCCGCAATGATGAAACGGGTACCGTTGTTACCAACGATATCTTCGATCATATGGTCTACTCCTTCATGAACTGCGGCATAGGCCGGTTTGACGGCTTTTTCAGGTCGCAATAAACAGTGCCGGTCATTGTCCTAGCGCCAATGTAGCGCTGTTTCCAGCTTCGGCGAGGTTTTGCGGGACATTCCCTGTGAATTGACCGCAATGCCTTTCACAGAGATGCTTTCTGCTCTTCCCTGCGGCTGGTAAAGATGATTCTTGCTTGGTGTTTCGCGGTCCGCCGGCGCGGGTTGCAGATTCGCCCCGGCTGCCGTTGAGCCGAGCATTGCGGCCGAACCCGCACGTTCATTCCGGACGTGCATGGCACGGTTGAAAAACGAGGGCCTTATGACGAAATTGCGGCAGGCAGGTGACTATCACATGCCGATTGTAGACCGTGGAACCCGGCCCGGCACCGTGCTGCGGATCATTCTGCTTGCCATCGTGCTGACCGGATCGGCCGTCGCCTTCGTCATCTTCAAGAACCAACTGGAAAACCAGATCGTTCTCGGCATTCTCGGCGTGCTGGCCATGGTCGGCATTTTCTTCCTGGTGTCCTCGGTCATCGGCTTCATCGAGGTGATGCCGCAGTCGCGCCCGGATGAGTTGGCCCGCGCATTCCTCGACGGTCATCAGGACGGCACTCTGGTGACCGACCGCAAGGGCCGGATCATTTATGCCAATGCCGCCTATGGCGCACTGACAGGCGCGACCAAGGCGACGGAAATCCAGTCGCTCGAAACGATCCTCTCGCGCAATCGCGAAGCAACGGAGGCGATCTACCGGCTGACCAACGGTCTGCACGAGGGCAAGGCCGGCCATGAAGAATTCCGGCTTTTGAAGCCGTTGCGATCCGCTGGTGGTTCGGCCGGGTCCGGCGCGCACTGGTTTCGCCTGAAGGCGCGGGTCCTGCCGCTCGAAGACGGCGAGCGTAACCCGTTCTATATCTGGCAGATTTCAGACATCACCTCCGAGCGCGACGATCAGGAGCGCTTTTTCAAGGAATTGCAGAACGCGATCGACTATCTCGATCACGCTCCGGCTGGCTTCTTCTCGGCCGGCAAGAAGGGCGAGATTTTCTACGTCAACGCCACGCTTGCCGACTGGCTTGGATTGGATCTGACCAAGTTCCAGCCGGGATCGATGACGATCGCCGATCTCGTTGCAGGCGAGGGGCTGGCGCTGGTCCAGTCGGTGCAGGCCGAACCGGGCCTGAAAAAAACCAAGACGCTCGATCTCGATCTGCGCAAGGCCAATGGCCAGAGTTTTGCCGTGCGCATGGTGCACCGGGTTTCCTCGGCCCGCGACGGCGCGCCTGGCGAAAGCCGCACCATCGTTCTGGCCCGCTCGAACGACGACGAAAGCGACCAGTCGGCCTCGATCGCCGCGATGCGCTTTACCCGCTTCTTCAACAATACGCCGATGGCGATCGCGTCCGTCGATGGCGACGGCCGGATTCTGCGCACCAACGCGCCGTTCCTCAAGCTGTTCTCCGCCGTCGTCTCGCAGGACGACATGGAGCACGGCGCGCTGCTGGAGGCCTTTGTCCACGATACCGACCGGACCCGGCTGCGCGATGCGCTGGATGCCGCCAAGGACCGGCAGGGGGATATCGCGCCGATCGATTCGCTTCACCCGACAGACGATGCGCGGCATTTCCGCTTCTATGTGAACGCCGTGATCGACCAGAGCGACCAGGCGCCGGAAGAGGCGGCGATCGTCTATGCGGTCGAGATTACCGAGCAGAAGGCGCTCGAAACGCAGATGGCGCAGACGCAGAAGATGAATGCTGTCGGAACGCTCGCGGGCGGGATCGCGCATGACTTCAACAACGTGCTGACGGCGATCCTTTTGTCGTCCGACCATCTGCTTTTGTCGGCAAGGCCGGCGGATGCAAGCTTTGCTGACCTGATGGAAATCAAGCGCAACGCCAACCGTGCGGCCGTGCTTGTGCGCCAGTTGCTCGCCTTCTCGCGCAAGCAGACGATGCGGCCGACCGTGCTGTCGATGACCGATGTGGTTGGCGACCTGCGCATGCTGGTCGATCGGATGACCGGAACCAACGTCAAGCTCGAGGTTGATTATGGCCGCGATCTCTGGCCGGTGCGCACCGATCTCGGCCAGTTCGAGCAGGTTGTGCTCAACCTGGCGGTCAACGCGCGCGATGCGATGCCCGATGGCGGCGTCATCACGCTGCGCACCCGCAATCTACCCGCAGCCGAAGTCGCCGCACTTAATCTGCGCGAGCTTCCGGTCGATGACTATGTGATGGTCGAAGTGGCGGACCAGGGGACCGGCATACCGCCGGAAATCCTCGACAAGATTTTCGAGCCGTTCTTCACCACCAAGGAAGTCGGCAAGGGCACAGGGCTTGGGCTGTCGATGGTCTATGGCATCATCAAGCAGTCCGGTGGCTACATCTATCCCGAATCCGAAGTCGGCAAGGGCACGACGTTCCGTATTCTCCTGCCGCGTTACATCGAAGAAGCGCCGTTGCCGGGCGAAGCCGGCGAGGCGCAGGCCGCGGCAGCACTTGCCGCCAAAGCACCGGTCAAGCCGGAGCCGACGGATCTCACCGGCAACTCGGCTGTCGTTCTTCTGGTGGAAGACGAAGAGGCGGTGCGCCGCGGCGGCAAACGCATGCTGGAAACCCGCGGCTATACGGTGCATGAGGCCGGGTCCGGCGTCGAGGCGCTTGAAGTCATGGCAGAGCTGGATGGCGCTGTCGATATCGTCGTGTCCGACGTCGTCATGCCGGAAATGGACGGGCCGACCCTGCTCAAGGAAATCCGCAAGTCCTATCCCGACCTGAAGTTCATTTTCGTCTCCGGCTATGCCGAGGATGCCTTTGCCCGAAACCTGCCGGCCGACGCCAAATTCGGCTTCCTGCCCAAGCCTTTTTCGCTGAAGCAACTCGCTGTTGCCGTCAGGGAAATGCTCGACAGCTGATCTGTGCTGTCGGCCGTCAACCGGCCAAGACCCTGATGTTTACCATTCGCCAGGATATTCTTGGCCGACTTCCCGTTGTCGTAAAAAGGCCTGTTTCGCGATTGCATCTACGGTTGTCACGCGCTGCACCGCTCGTCTGAAGGGTTTCCGCCCTTTAGCCGAGGCGCAGCGACCCCTCCCAGGATATTGCGAGCGCACGAATGAATTCAAAGCTACGGGTTGCAGTTCTCTTTGGTGGCCGTTCCGCCGAACATGATGTTTCGGTTCTTTCGGCGCGCAATGTGTTCAAGGCGCTCGATCCGGAAAAATATGATGTGGTGCCCATTCTGATCGACCGGCAGGGCAAATGGCTGCTGCAGGAACTTGCCGGCAGAGCCTTGCCGGACCCTTTGCCGTTGGTGACTACGCAAGTCTGCCTTTTGCCCGGCGGCCGTGGCCGGCTTTTCCGTGTTGCTGAAGGCGGACCTATCCAGGAATTGCCATCGGTCGATATTCTGTTTCCGGTTCTGCACGGGCCGCATGGCGAGGATGGTTCTGTGCAGGGGCTTTGCGAGGTGGCGATGGTGCCGTTTGCCGGATGCGGAATTCTGGGGTCGGCGACGGCGATCGACAAGGATGTGGCCAAGCGCCTGCTGAACGAAGCCGGATTGCCGGTGGCGCGTTCACTGACGTTCCGCCAGGGTGACGCTCCCTCGTTCGATGATGTGACCGCAGTGCTGGGATCGACTGTTTTCGTCAAACCTGCCCGGCAGGGCTCATCCGTCGGTGTCAGCAAGGCTCGAACGCACGACGATTTCCGGACAGCGCTCGCGGAAGGCTTCCGCCACGACCAGAAAATCCTCGTCGAGGAGTTCATCCAGGGGCGGGAGATCGAGTTCAGTGTTCTTGAACAAGTTGACGGCTCGCTGATCGCCTCGCTGCCAGGAGAAATCATCCCTGCCGGCGGCCACGGTTTTTACAGCTATGATGCCAAATATATCGATCCGGATGGCGCCATCTTAAGTATTCCGGCGCAGCTGCCGGACGAAATCGCGCAAAAGCTGAGATCAATGGCGCAGGCAGCTTTCAGGGCCCTTGGCTGCGACGGCATGGCCCGTATCGACTTTTTCGTACGGCCAGACATGAGCGCAGTGGTCAACGAGGTCAACACCATCCCGGGTTTCACCGATATCAGCATGTATGCCAAGGCTTTGGCTGCAAGCGGAATTGCCTATGCCGAGATCATCGACCGGCTGATCGAACATGGACTTTCGCGGGCTAAGCGGCAGGGGTGACGCACCGGGGGCTGGCAGCCAGCCCCCGGTTTTTTCCAATGGTTGGTTGAATTCAGACCAGTGCGACGGCAATCTCGGCCGCGAGCCGAGCATTGTTTTCGACCAGCGCGATATTGGTCTCTAGGCTGCGGCCGTCGGTCAGGCCGAAAATGCTGTCGAGCAGATAAGGCGTGACCTTCTTGCCGGAAATCTCGTCGCGTTCGGCATTGTCGAGTGCCCGGGTGATGTAGATTTCCATCTCGTCGCGCGGGATTTCGCTGGCCTCCGGTACCGGGTTGGCAATCAGCATGCCGCCATCAACGCCGAGCAGGTCGCGCATCTTCTGGAAATTGGCAATCGCGGCCGGGCTGTTGAGCATCAGCGGGCTCTTCAGTCCGCTGTCACGCGACCAGAAGGCCGGGAAGATTTCGCTGTCATAGGTGACGACCGGAACACCGTGCGTTTCCAGGACTTCCAATGTTTTTGGAATGTCGAGAATGGCTTTTGCGCCGGCGGAAACGACGATGACGCCGGTGCGGGCCAGTTCGTCGAGATCGGCGGAGATGTCAAAGCTCTCTTCGGCCTTGCGATGCACGCCGCCGATGCCGCCGGTAGCAAATACGCGGATGCCGGCGCGGGCGGCGGCGATCATCGTTGCGGCAACCGTGGTGGCGCCGGTGCGGCGCTCGGCGATCGCAAAGGCGAGATCGGCGCGCGACAGTTTCATCGCGCCTTCCGTCTGTGCCAGCGCTTCAAGCTGCGCGTCTTCCAGGCCGATATGCAGGATGCCATCGATGACGGCGATGGTGGCCGGTACGGCGCCTTCCTCGCGGATGATCGCCTCGACGCTGCGGGCCATGTTGAGATTGCCGGGGAAGGGCATGCCATGGGTGATGATGGTCGATTCCAGCGCAACGATCGCCGCGCCGCGAGCCTTGGCGGCGGCGACTTCGCTGGAATATTCCATCGGCAGGAGTGGGGAGAAGGGCTTGGTCATCGCGGATCCTTTTTGGCGTTTTAAGGCGCGTTCATGACAGGATTTCGGCTGGCGGCACAAGCCGAATTGCATCGTCGAGCATCGCCCGCGACATTTTTTCCGAGACGGCGAGCGGTGAGCGCACGGTAATGCTGGCCGCTGCTACACCGGAGCGAAGGCACATGCCGAGCGGTTTTCCCTCGATAAATGCCGACAGGAAACCGGCAGCAAGCGAATCGCCCGCACCCGTAACATCCGCAAGCGCATCCAGCTGTGGCGGTGCGACCGTAACGGTTTGCCCGTGCTGAAATGCAACGGCTGGCCTGCCGCCGCGCGTAACGACGCCGCCGGTCAGTCCAACTGCCTGCAGCAGAACGGGCCATTCCGCCGCAGCAGTGCTGTCGCGGCCTGTCAATGCGCGTGCTTCCGCCTCGTTCAGGAAGAGAAAGTCGAGCCCGGACAGGCATTTGACCAGCCGTGTGACTTTCGCGGGTGAAATGGCGATGGCGGCGATCGGCCTTGATTCGGCATTTGCATGGGCAACCAGAGCGGTCAGCGTTTCCTCGGGCAGGTTCGCATCCGTGACAATCAGGTCGCTGGATGAGACGCGCTCGCGCATGGCCTTCTGTTGCAGGCGTCTTGGAGAAAACAGCTTGTAGAGTTCCATGTCGGCCAGCGCGATCACCAGATTACCGTCGTTCTCCAGAATGGCCGTGTAACTTGGCGTCTTGCGGTCGAGGAAGATGAAGGGGCAATCGATGACACCGGCTTCGCTCGCAGCCTGGGCAACCATCTCGCCTGCGGCATCGCCACCGCGCGGGCTGATCATGCGAACGTCAAGTCCAAGCCGCGCCAGGTTGCGCGCCGCATTGAACCCACCGCCGCCGGCCTCTTCGAACCAGCTGCCGGGATTGCTCGATCCCGGCACGGTGGTGCCGAAAATACGGGCCCGGCGGTCGATATGCGCGCCGCCAAAGATGGAAACTTGTCTGCCTGTCATGCGTTTTCCTGTGTGCCGGTGCTGGGCGATTCGTTGCGCTGCGACGGTGATATGTCTTTAGTTTCAGTTATTTCCGCAGAACGTGAAATTCTCGGAACAAGAAAAGAACACGCATCCGTTTATGTCGATAATTCAAGTCGATAGATGGCTCTTGCGAAAAGAGAACAAAAAGTGTACATAGCTTTCATCGGCAGCTTCATTGCCTCGGCAGGCTCCATAACCTAAAGGTGGATCACATGGCACAAAACTCTTTGCGGCTTGTAGAGGACAAATCGGTGGATAAAAGCAAGGCACTTGAAGCGGCACTCTCCCAGATCGAACGTTCGTTCGGCAAGGGATCGATCATGAAGCTCGGTGGAAAAGACAGCATTGTCGAAATCGAAACCGTTTCGACGGGATCGTTGAGCCTGGATATCGCGCTCGGCATCGGTGGCCTGCCCAAGGGCCGCGTCATCGAAATCTATGGACCAGAAAGCTCGGGCAAGACGACGCTGGCATTGCAGACCATTGCCGAAGCCCAGAAGAAAGGCGGTATCTGCGCCTTTGTCGATGCGGAACATGCGCTCGATCCGGTCTATGCCCGCAAGCTCGGCGTCGATCTGGAAAACCTTCTGATTTCACAGCCGGATACCGGCGAGCAGGCTCTGGAAATCACCGATACGCTGGTGCGTTCGGGCGCCATCGACGTTCTCGTCGTCGATTCGGTTGCTGCACTTGTGCCGCGCGCTGAAATCGAAGGCGAAATGGGCGACAGCCTGCCGGGTCTGCAGGCCCGCCTGATGAGCCAGGCGCTGCGCAAGCTGACCGCGTCGATCTCCAAGTCGAACTGCATGGTCATCTTCATCAACCAGATCCGCATGAAGATCGGCGTCATGTTCGGTTCGCCGGAAACGACGACGGGCGGCAATGCTCTGAAATTCTACGCCTCGGTCCGTCTCGATATCCGCCGTATCGGCGCGGTCAAGGATCGTGAAGAGGTGATCGGCAACCAGACCAGGGTGAAGGTCGTCAAGAACAAGATGGCACCGCCCTTCAAGCAGGTCGAATTCGACATCATGTATGGCGAAGGTGTTTCCAAGACTGGCGAACTGGTCGATCTCGGCGTCAAGGCTGGCATCGTCGAGAAGTCGGGTGCATGGTTCTCCTATAACAGCCAGCGCCTTGGCCAGGGCCGCGAGAATGCCAAGATGTTTCTGCGTGACAATCCAGACACGGCCAAGGAAATCGAGCTCTCGCTGCGCCAGAATGCCGGCCTGATTGCCGAAAAATTCCTGGAAAATGGCGGCCCGGAAGCCGGTGACGATGATGACGATGCCGCTCTGGCATAAGGCCGTCTGATTTTTGACCTCATGTTTGCCGGCCGCTCCCTCCTGAGCGGCCGGTTTTCTTTTGCCGTCTGGACAGGGATTGGCCCGGACGATAAAAGCCTGTGTTCCAATGGGGCGGGAGAGGATCGGCGGATGTCCGGTGATCCGCGATTTTCAAAAGTTTTCCGGTTCGCGGTTCGGCCAGGCAGGTCGCGGACGGTCCGATGCAAGAGGTAAGGGCGCAATATGAGCGGCGTGAATGAAATCCGGTCGACGTTCCTCGACTACTACAAGAAGAACGGCCACGAGGTCGTAGCGTCGAGCCCGCTGGTTCCCCGCAACGATCCGACCCTGATGTTCACCAATGCCGGCATGGTTCAGTTCAAGAACGTCTTTACAGGCCTTGAGCAGCGTCCCTACTCGACGGCCGCGACGGCGCAGAAATGCGTGCGGGCCGGCGGCAAGCACAACGACCTCGACAATGTCGGCTATACCGCACGCCACCACACATTCTTCGAGATGCTCGGCAATTTCTCCTTCGGCGATTATTTCAAGGAGCGGGCGATCGAGCTTGCCTGGAACCTGATCACCAAGGATTTCGGCATCGATGCCAAGCGGCTTCTGGTCACCGTCTATCATACCGACGACGAGGCTTTTGGCCTGTGGAAGAAGATTGCCGGCCTGACCGACGACCGGATCATCCGTATTCCAACCAGCGACAATTTCTGGGCGATGGGCGATACCGGCCCGTGCGGCCCGTGCTCCGAAATCTTTTACGATCACGGCGATCATATCTGGGGCGGGCCTCCCGGCTCCAAGGATGAGGACGGCGACCGGTTCATTGAGATCTGGAACCTCGTCTTCATGCAGTATGAGCAGGTGACGAAGGAAGAACGCGTTGACCTGCCGCGCCCATCGATCGACACCGGCATGGGTCTGGAGCGCGTTGCTGCCTTGCTGCAGGGCAAGCATGACAACTATGATATCGACCTGTTCCGCGCCCTGATTGCTGCGTCGGAAGAGGCGACCGGCGTCAAGGCTGAGGGCGACCGCCGCGCCAGCCACCGCGTCATTGCAGACCATCTGCGGGCGTCCGCCTTCCTGATCGCCGATGGTGTGCTGCCGTCGAACGAAGGCCGTGGCTATGTGCTTCGCCGTATCATGCGCCGCGCCATGCGCCATGCGCAGCTGCTCGGTGCCCGTGATCCGTTGATGTGGAGGCTGTTGCCGGCGCTGATCGGACAGATGGGCCGCGCCTATCCGGAACTGATCCGTGCAGAATCTCTGATTTCGGAAACCTTGAAGCTGGAAGAGACTCGGTTCCGCAAGACGCTGGAGCGCGGCCTTGGCCTGCTGTCCGACGCAACGACGGATCTTGCCGAGGGCGACCAGCTGAATGGCGAGACGGCCTTCAAGCTCTATGACACGTTCGGTTTTCCGCTCGACCTGACGCAGGACGCGCTCCGCGCCCGCGGCATCGGCGTCGATACCGATGCGTTTACCGCAGCAATGCAGCGCCAGAAGGCCGAGGCTCGCGCGTCCTGGTCCGGCTCCGGCGACAAGGCGACGGAAACGATCTGGTACGAGCTGAAGGAAAAGCTCGGTGCCACCGAATTCCTCGGCTACGACACTGAAACGGCCGAAGGCGTCGTTCAGGCGATCGTGCGTGATGGCAAGGCGATCGACACGGCCTCGAAAGGCGACACGGTGCAGCTGGTGCTGAACCAGACGCCGTTCTATGGCGAATCCGGCGGCCAGATGGGCGATACCGGCGTGATCTCGACCGATCACGCCAAGCTGACGGTCACCGACGTGCAGAAGCGCGGCGAGGGCCTGTTCGTGCATTCCTGCGTCGTTGACGACGGCACCGTCAAGGTTGGCGATGCGGCTGCGCTGAATGTCGATCACGCCCGCCGCTCGCGCTTGCGCGCCAACCATTCTGCGACCCATCTTCTGCATGAGGCGCTGCGCGAAGTGCTCGGCACCCATGTGGCGCAGAAGGGCTCGCTGGTTGCGCCGGAGCGCCTGCGTTTCGACGTCTCGCATCCGAAGCCGATGACGGCCGAGGAGCTGAAGATCGTTGAGGACATGGCCAACGAGATCATCGTGCAGAACGCGCCGGTGACGACGCGGTTGATGAGCGTCGATGATGCGATTGCCGAAGGCGCGATGGCGTTGTTCGGTGAAAAATACGGTGATGAAGTGCGCGTCGTCTCGATGGGGCAGGGCATTCATGGCGCCAAGGCCAACCGTCCTTACTCCGTCGAACTCTGCGGCGGCACCCATGTCGGTGCTACCGGTGAGATCGGCCTGGTGCGGATCGTCGGCGAAAGCGCCGTTGGTTCCGGTGTTCGCCGTCTTGAAGCCCTGACTGGTGTGTCGGCGCTGGCTTACCTCAACGAGCAGGATGAGCGGGTAAAAACCCTGGCAACTACGCTGAAGGTCCAGCCCGCAGACGTTCTGACCCGCGTGGAAGTGTTGATGGATGAGCGCCGCAAGCTCGAGCGCGAACTGAACGAGGCCAAGAAGAAGCTGGCGCTCGGCGGTGGCGAGGCCGGTGGCTCCGCCGATCAGGTGCAGGATATCGGCGGGGTCAAATTCCTTGGCAAGGTTGTAACCGGCGTGGAGCCGAAGGACCTGAAGAGCCTTGCCGACGATGGCAAGACAAGCCTCGGCTCCGGCGTCGTCACGTTTGTCGGCGTCTCCGCAGACGGCAAGGCCAGCGCCGTGGTTGCCGTGACCGACGATCTGACGTCGCGCTTCAGTGCCGTTGATCTCGTTCGTATCGCTTCCGTAGCTCTTGGTGGCAAGGGCGGTGGCGGTCGTGCCGACATGGCGCAGGCCGGCGGTCCGGATGGTAGCAAGGCAGCGGAAGCGATCGAGGCGGTGAGTGCTGCACTCGCCGGATAATCCGGCTTCCGTTTCATTGCAGATGTTTGAAAACCGGGCTGAAAGGCCCGGTTTTTCTTTGGCCAATCGCTGTTTCCCGTGTTGAAATCGGCGCTGCCAACTCCGCAGGATTTGTCAAATCCAGATGTGGTTCTGTCTGGTTGTTCGGCTTGTATGAGGATCGGCATGAGGGAAGACAGCATCTGGGCGGTTTACGAGCAGCGTCTGCGGCGCGTATCGGCCTATATTCATGATCACCTGGACGAAGAGCTTGATCTCAATCGGCTCTCCGATATCGCTTGCCTGTCGCCGCATCACTGGCACCGGGTCTACCGGGCCGTGCACGGCGAGACGCTGGCGGCGACCGTCAAGCGGCTGCGGCTGCACCGGGCGGCGGGTGATCTGGTGAGCACCAACCTTTCTGTCGAGGAAATCGCAAGACGGACCGGCTACCCCAATCTCCAATCCTTCACCCGGATTTTCAAATCGGTGTTCGGCATGCCACCGGCCCGGTACCGGAGAGAGGGCAGCCATACTGTCTTTCAATCGGCAAACGGCAAAGGAATTGGCGAAATGTACAATGTAACGATGAAAACGATTGCCCCGCGTGAACTGGCCGGGGTCAGCCATACTGGTTCCTATATGGGTATCGGCCGTGCTTTCGAAACGCTTGGCGGCACGCTGCAGGCGCGCCAGCTCTACAGGCCAGGCATGAAGATGGTTGGCCTTTATCTCGATGACCCGGATCTGGTGGCGGAGGACAAGCTGCGCTCGTTTGCCTGTGTGACAGAGGCCGAACATGTGCCAGAGAATGAGCCGCTGGTGCGCAAACATCTGGATGGCGGCGAGTACGCCGTCCTGCGGCACAAGGGGCCGTATGCCGATATGCACAAGGCGTATCAGTGGCTTTATGGCGAATGGCTGCCGTCATCGGGCCGGGAGGTTCGCGATACGGTGATGTTCGAGGAATATGTCAACAATCCGCGGGATGCTGCGCCGACTGAACTGTTGACCGATATCTATCTGCCATTGAAATGATTACTCGCGATACCCGGCGGAAAATGGCTGCCGGGTATCGTTTATTTATGAGTCGGCTAAGTAATGGATTGTAAAAATTCGAAATCCGCTACTCCTGAATGCTGAAAAGCCCCCAGTGCCGCAGTCCTTCCAGCACACCGTCGGCCATATCCCCTGTGCTGCAATAGGTATCGGCCCGGTCTCCGGCGATAGCTTTCAACTCTGTAAGGGCGTTGCCCACCACGATGCCGCGTGTGCCAGGCAGGTTGAACATGCTGCGGTCATTGTTGGTATCACCGGCCACCACAACATCATCGTGCGACAAGCCAAGCTGGCGGCACAGCCAGGAAAGGGCAGACCCCTTGTCGACGCCATCAGGCAGGATGTCGAGGTCGCGATTGCTGGAATAGACGAGCCGGGCGGCGACGCCTGCACTTGCCAGCCTTTCCTCGATTATAGCCAGGGTCGCCGCATCGGCATCGTGCAGATACCAGCTGGACTTTTGCGCGTGCTGATAGGCATCCGGCTGAATGGTGATCCCCGGCATCTCCGACAATGCCCCAGTTATCTGATCATGATCGAAACCGGCACCGACGGAGTTGGAGTAAAGCAGGGCGTGGCTGGGTTCCTTCGCGTGGTCGATCATCGTGCCGACGCCGCCGATATAGATATCCGGTTTTGGCAGCGCGGTGGTGGCGACGAACACCTTCTGGTCCTCGATCAACCGGCCGCTGTTGAGCACCAGCAACGGCCGCTTGTCTGGCGCAAGACCAAGCCAGGCATCGCGAAACCGCGCTTCCGCGTCCCTGTTTCCCGCCAGCGTGCCATCGATATCGCTGCAGAACAGCCGGATGCGCCTCAATCTCCGTCCGTCCATGGTTCCGCCCATTCGTTGTCATCCATCGCCTGTGGCATCGGCCGCCCCTCGACGACGCCGATCAGCTGCTGGGCTATGCCGGTCCAGGTGAACAGGCTGCGTGCCTTGTGTGCGCCCATGCGCGACAGGCGGCCGTAGAGCCGCTCGTGCTTCAATGGTTTCATCATGGTGATGCCGAGGTCGTATTTATCGAACGGATCGGCAAACAGCGCATGGCGGCCGTAGCTGACGGCGCGGAACAATCCGCCATGAATGGTGATAATGGTCGGGGTGCCGCTGGCCATCGCCTCGATCGCCGTCATGCCGAAGGGCTCGTAGCGGCTCGACAGCACGAAGATATCGGCAGCGCGGTAGAAATCGGGCAGATCGTCGTCGGCCACGAAGCCGGAAAACACCACCTTGTCGTTCAGCCCGAGTGCTGCGACACGCTGTTTCAATTCGTCGAGAATGCCCGCCTCGTGCGGGTCCATGTTTTCGCCGCCGACGGCCAGGTGCAGCCGCGCCTCGGGCTCGCGTTCGGCCAGCACGGAAAAACCGTCGATCAAAAGGTCGTAACCCTTGTTGGTGGCAAGACGGCCCATGGCCATCACCACCTTGCCTTCAAAACCGAAGCGCTGCCGAGCCATTTCGCGCGTTGCCCTGGAAACGGGAAAGAAGCGGTTGTCGTCATAGCCGGGCGGGATCATGTGCACGCGGTCGCGCGGCAGATTGTAGTCGTTGACCAGCATTTCGACCTGGATCGGCGTCGTCGCGATCACCATGCTGCAGGAGCGATAGACGATCAGTTCATGCTTGATGCGTTCGGAAAAATTGAACTCCTTGTCGAACTCCGCCGCCTTGTCGGGATAATCCGTCTCCATCTGGCGCTTCTTCCATAGGCCAAGCGAGTGCGGCGTGTGGATATGGGTGACACCGAGCGCTTCGGACATGCGCTGGCCGGCGATACCGGCGTCCCAGTAGTGGCTGTTGATCAGCGTATAGGTGAAATTGTTCTTGCGAACGAAACGCACGGCGTTTTCGCACCATTCCATCAGGTGCCTGTAAAGATATTCTTTCGGAATGAACTCATTGCCGCCGCAGGGAATGCGGATGACGCGGACGCGCTCGTCAACTTCGTCGAATTCCGGCTGATCCTCGAACCGGCGTGTATAGATATCGACCTCATGGCCGAGCAGCGCCAATTTGCGGGCAAGTTCGATCACATAGACCACCTGGCCGCCGGTATCGGCAGCGCCAAGCGGCGGCTCGGCGGCAACATAGCCGTGGGTCGATACCAGGGCGATGCGGGGAAGGTGGCTGAGGTTCTTGTCGGTGGAACTGTTCATCGATCTGCGGTCACAATCTTTTGGAAGGAGGGTGCGTGCAGTGCAGCATGCGGAAGGGCTCACTTCGCGAACGGTTCGGCGCAGAAAAAGTTCCAATAAAAAACCCGGCACAGGGCCGGGTTTCTCGGTTCATCACGATGCGGCTGCTCAGGCAGCCATGGCCTTCTTCAGGTTCTCGTCGATCTTGTCGAGGAAACCGGTGGTCGACAGCCAAGGCTGATCCGGGCCGATCAGCAGCGCCAGGTCCTTGGTCATGAAGCCGCTCTCGACCGTGTCGACGCAGACCTTTTCCAGCGTGTCGGCGAACTTGGCCAGCTCGGCGTTGTTGTCCAGCTTGGCGCGGTGGGCAAGGCCACGCGTCCAGGCGAAGATCGAAGCGATCGAGTTGGTCGAGGTTTCCTCGCCCTTCTGGTGCTGGCGGTAGTGACGTGTCACCGTGCCGTGCGCGGCTTCGGCTTCGACCGTCTGGCCATCCGGCGTCATCAGAACCGAGGTCATCAGGCCGAGCGAGCCAAAACCCTGGGCGACGATGTCGGACTGGACGTCGCCGTCGTAGTTCTTGCAGGCCCAGACGTAGCCGCCGGACCACTTGAGCGCCGAAGCGACCATGTCGTCGATCAGGCGGTGTTCGTACCAGATCTTGGCTTCCTTGAATTTTTCCGCGAATTCGGCGTCGAAGACAGCCTGGAAGATATCCTTGAAGCGGCCGTCATAGACCTTGAGGATGGTGTTCTTGGTCGACAGATAGACCGGAACGCCGCGCTGCAAGCCGTAGTTCAGCGATGCGCGGGCGAAATCGGTGATCGATTCGTCAAGGTTGTACATGCCCATGGCAACGCCGGCGGCCGGTGCGTCATAGACTTCGTGTTCGATTTCCGTGCCGTCGTCGCCAACGAACTTCATCGTCAGCTTGCCCTTGCCAGGGAACTTGAAATCGGTGGCGCGGTACTGGTCGCCGAAAGCATGACGGCCGACGATGATCGGCTTGGTCCAGCCCGGAACGAGGCGCGGCACGTTCTTGCAGATGATCGGCTCGCGGAAGATGACGCCGCCCAGAATGTTGCGGATCGTGCCGTTCGGTGACTTCCACATCTTCTTCAGGCCGAATTCCTCGACGCGCTGCTCGTCCGGGGTGATCGTCGCGCACTTGACGCCGACGCCGTGCTTCTTGATGGCGTTGGCGCTATCGATCGTCACCTGATCGTTGGTCGCATCACGGTTTTCCATGCCAAGGTCGTAATATTCCAGATCGATATCCAGGTAGGGATGGATCAGCTTTTCCTTGATGAACTGCCAGATGATGCGGGTCATTTCATCGCCGTCGAGCTCGACGACTGGATTGGCGACCTTGATCTTTGTCATGTTGCAAACCTCTGCATGGGGTTGGATGGAAACGGGTTGGCGCCCCTATAGCATCCAGTTCACCACAGGCAAAGACATACACGCGTGATTCCGCGTGCGTTTCCTTCCGATTGCAAAACCTGTGTTCAATGGCCCCGGACAGTGCGCGGGAAATCCGCGGCGCGCGGCTTTGCATAACGTCTTTCCTCGCGAACAAGGATACTTTCCGCATCGAGCGCGGCAATCGGGGTGTGGTGATCGGTTGGCACCAGGCCGTCGAGTTGCAAGGCGAGATAACGGCCGCAGCAGACGCGCAGGAACGATGTGAAGTTTTCCGGCGGATGGCCTTCGCCGAGCGATTCGATGTAGAGCCGCCCGATCAGCCTGCCAACCGACATGCCGTCGCGGTCGCCGATATCATCGAGGATAGACCAGAAAAAGCTCTCAAGCCGGATGCTTGTCGCCACGCCGTCGATCCGCACCGAGCGGGTGACACTCTGCCAGAGCGCCGGGTCGGCGCCGATGAATAGTCTGCACATCCGTTCCTCCCAGAACTCCAGCCTGAAATGTTCACCCTTCGGTGCGGTTTGGCAAGGCCGATGTCAGGCAGCGGAGCGCGTCAATGGCGCATTGTGGCGAATCTCGGTTCCCAGAACAGTCAGGAATTGACCGATCCAGGCCGGATGGGCGGGCCAGGCGGGTGCCGAGACCAGATTGCCGTCGGTAACAGCCTGATCGACCGGGATTTCGGCATAGTGGCCGCCGGCAAGCTCGACGTCGAAACGGCAGGCGGGGTAGGCGGAGCATGTCCGGCCCTTGAGGACGCCGGCGGCCGACAGAAGCTGCGCGCCGTGGCAGATGGCAGCCACCGGTTTGCCTGCGTCGAAGAAATGGCACACCATGGCGATGACGTTCGCATCGAGACGCAGATATTCCGGCGCCCGGCCACCGGGAATGACCAGCGCGTCGTAGCTCTCCACCCTGGTCTCGGCAAAGGTCGCGTTCAGGGTGAAATTGTGACCGCGCTTTTCCGAATAGGTCTGGTCACCCTCGAAGTCATGGATGGCCGTGGCGATCTGCTGGCCCGCCGTCTTGCCCGGGCAAACGGCATGCACCGTATGGCCGACGGCGAGCAGCGCCTGGAATGGCACCATCGTTTCGTAGTCCTCGGTAAAATCGCCGCAGATCATTAGAATTTTCTTGCCGCCCATCGTATCCTCCATCGGGTTGCTGACGATATTAGGATGCCACGGCCGGTCTCTGGCGAGGTATTAGCCGGTTACTACATTGACCAACCCCTGAAGATGATTGGTACACCGCATCATTGCGGCCTCGCGTGTCGAAGCGAATTTGATTATGAGCAGACGCAAATTCTCTGGCGCCAGAGCGCCGGTCGCGCATCTGAAATGTCGTGCATCTGAGATCAGGAGATGATGGATGAAACGCTTCGTACTTGTTCTTCTGGCTTGCTGCGCCTTTTCGGCTGCGCACGCAGGCGACCCCGCAGCGCCGGTCAATGAAATCATGCAGGAAGCCGTCAAGGGCTGGGCGGAGGAGGCGCAACCGGGCGAGGATTATTTTTCCGATGCGCGTCTTGGCCGCATCTACAGCCAGGATTTCGTCAAGGCCTATCGCGAGGCAGCGAAATTCCCGGCCTATGACGAAGGCGATTCGCCGTTTGATTATGATGTGATAGTCAGCGGCCAGGACAGTTGCGCGATCAAGGACCTGTCGGTCGTTGCCGGCCCGGAGACGGACGGCAAGAGCGATATCACGGTCACCTTCGACAATACCCATTGTTTTGGTGAGCGCGCGGCCGACTGGAAACCGAGCGAACTGCATTTCATGGTCATTGAGGAGGGTGGCAAGGCCGTCATCGACGATATCGTCCGCGCCGGTGAAACGGGCTCGCTCAAGAGCGAGTTGCAGGCGATTGCCAGCCAGGGCGCCAGCACGCCGGAATAGACCGTTGTGGGCTGCGGCTTTCAAAATCCGCGCATCTGTGCAAGGAAGCGCTGAAATCCAGACGCAAAACAGAGACGAAAGTACCGGAATGGCAGGAACGAACAGCGAGCGCGTGCTTCTGACCGAAGGACCAGCAATCATTCTGGTGCATCCGCAGCTTGGCGAGAACATCGGCATGGTGGCGCGCGCCATGGCCAATTTCGGGCTTTCGGAACTGCGGCTGGTCAGTCCGCGCGATGGCTGGCCGAGCGAAAAGGCTCGCTCTGCCGCAAGCCGCGCCGATCACGTCATCGATGCAGCCAAGGTCTACGACACGCTGCCGGAAGCAATTGCCGACCTCAACTTCGTCTATGCGACGACCGCGCGTGACCGGTACGGCTACAAGCCGGTGCGTTCGCCGCTGATCGCCGCCGAGACGTTGCGCAACCGTTTCAACATGGGGGAGGCGACCGGCATTCTGTTCGGGCGCGAACGTACCGGTCTTACCAATGAAGAAGTGGCACTCGCCGACGAGATCGTCACGTTCCCGGTCAATCCGGCCTTTGCCTCGCTCAACCTGGCGCAGGCCGTGCTCCTGATGTCCTATGAATGGCTGAAGACATCGATGGAATCGAGGGAGGAAACCTCCTTCCAGGCGCTATCGCAGAACCCGGCAACGAAGGAACAGTTGCAGGGCATGTTCGATCATGTCGAGGAAGCGCTAGAGGCGCGCGGCTACTTCCGGCCCGTCGCCAAAAAGCCGAAATTGATCGACAACTTGCGCGCAGTGCTGACCCGCCCCGGCTTTACCGAATCCGAAATCCGGCTGGTGCGCGGCATCATCTCATCGCTCGATCGTTTCACCCGCGCGGCGCCGCGTGGTGCCGGAGCGCCGGAAAACTCGCGTGCCAAGAAGGTTGACGATGCCGGTGACGACAGCTGAGCTGAAGCCCATCCTCGTTTTCGACAGCGGTATCGGCGGGCTGACCGTGCTGCGCGAAGCGCGCGTGCTGATGCCGGAGCGGCATTTCATCTATATTGCCGATGATGCCGGCTTTCCCTACGGCGGCTGGGAAGAGGAGGCGCTGAAGGAGCGGGTGATTTCGCTGTTTGGCAGACTGCTGGCCGAGCATGATCCCGAAATCTGCGTCATCGCCTGCAACACCGCCTTCACGCTGGTCGGCGCCGATCTGAGGGCGGCGTTTCCTCAGATGCGCTTCGTCGGAACGGTGCCCGCGATCAAGCCTGCAGCAGAACGGACGCGCTCCGGCCTCGTTTCGGTGCTGGCGACGCCCGGAACCGTCAAGCGTGCCTATACCCGCGATCTCATCCAGTCCTTCGCTACGCAATGCCATGTCCGGCTTGTCGGCTCGGAAAATCTGGCCCGCATGGCGGAGGCCTATATTCGTGGCGAGGCAATCGATGACGCTGCGGTTCTGTCCGAAATCGAGCAGTGTTTTGTCGAGAAAGACGGCAAAAAGACCGATATCGTCGTGCTGGCCTGCACGCATTATCCATTCATGGCCAATGTCTTTCGCCGCCTGGCCCCCTGGCCGGTGGACTGGCTCGACCCGGCCGAGGCGATTGCCCGGCGGGCGCGCAGTCTTGTGCCGCTGCCGGATGGTTTTGAGCCGCTGAACGGCATCGACCCCGCGATCTTCACCTCCGGACACCCGGATTTTACCACGCGCCGCCTGCTGCAGGGGTTTGGGCTGACGGTGTCGCAGGCCGGCTGACGGGATGGAAATCGTACCGATTACGCCTGCGTTCGATGGTTTCGACGCTTTGCGGGACGCAAGCGTTGCCGAGGGGCAGCGAATGCTTGTCCGGTTGCAGGAGAACTGGGTTTCCGGCGTGAACCGGTTTGAGCGTCCAGGTGAAATCCTTGTCGGCGCCATTGTGGATGGCGCGCTTGCCGGGGTTTGCGGCCGCAACATCGATCCGTTCGCGAATAATGCCACCGCTGGCCGCGTTCGGCATCTCTATGTGGCGCCGGATCATCGGGGCAGGGATATCGGCAGCAAGCTGGTTCGCTTCGTTGTCCGTGATGCAGCCGATTTCTTCCGGTTTTTGAACACAAGGGCGCCGTCGCAAGCGTTCGCATTCTACGAGCGTCTCGGGTTTTCACCGGTTCTGGAAAACAGCACAGTCACGCACAGGCTTTATTTCTGAAGATGTGGCCGTCTTAGCTGTGGGTTTTGCTGCGATTGCCGCGCAAAACATGGGCTTTAATGATACGGGTCAACGCTTGCGGGTTCGTGGCGGCGAGTCCGGCATGGCAATTTAAACGAGGTGGATATGAAAGTCGGCATCGATATGGGGACGGCGTCGGACGGCGCATCCGTTCCGCTCGATATCGAAGAGCTTCTGGCGACGCGTCTTCTGGTGCAGGGTAATTCCGGCTCCGGAAAGTCGCATCTGTTGCGCCGTCTGCTGGAACAGTCCGCCCCGTGGGTGCAGCAGTGCATCATTGATCCCGAAGGCGATTTCGTCACGCTGGCCGACAAGTTCGGCCATGTGGTCATCGAAGGCGAGCGCACGGAAGCCGAGTTGATCGGCATCGCCAGCCGTATCCGCCAGCATCGCGTCTCCTGCGTGCTGTCGCTGGAGGGGCTGGATATCGAGCAGCAGATGCGCAGCGCCGGTATCTTTCTCAATGCAATGTTCGATGCCGATCGTGATTACTGGTATCCGGTGCTGGTCGTTGTCGATGAAGCGCAGATGTTTGCGCCGTCGGTCGCCGGTGACGTCTCCGAAGAGGCGCGAAAAGTCTCATTGGGTGCGATGACCAACCTGATGTGCCGTGGCCGTAAACGTGGACTGGCGGGCGTCATCGCCACGCAGCGGCTGGCAAAGCTTGCCAAGAACGTTGCGGCCGAAGCGTCCAACTTCCTGATGGGCCGCACGTTTCTCGATATCGATATGGCGCGCGCCGCCGATTTGCTCGGTATGGATCGCCGCACGGCGGAAATGTTCCGCGACCTGAAGCGCGGTTCGTTCGTAGCACTCGGCCCGGCCCTGTCGCGCCGTCCGCTGCCGGTGACCATCGGTCATGTCGAAACCTCGGCCCGCTCGACCAGCCCCAAGCTGACGCCGCTGCCGGAAGCCGTCGCTGATGTCGAGGACCTGATCTTCACGCCGGATCCGGAAGAGCTGATCCGCCCGCTCATGCGCCGCCCCAGCGCCCAGCCGCGTCCTGCCACCGATATCCTTGCCGAGCTCTCGCGGCCACGCCCCGAGCCAATCGGCCTTGCCGAGCCGAAAGCGCCGGTGCCGGAAATGCCGGTTCAGGAGCGCGAAGCGCTGCTCGACGGTATGCTTGCAGAGATACTGGAGCATCCCGAGGCAGCGTTCCGCGCCGATGCCGAATTGTTTCAGGATTTTCTCGTGCGCTGCCGTATCCGGCGCGTGCCCGGCGCTCCGCTGTCGCTCAGCGCCTTCCGCCGCAAGATGGCAGTGGCCCGCTCCGGTGTCGATGCCGAGACGGCCGCGACCGAAATCTGGGCGTCGGCCCTCAACCTGTCGCGCAATGTCACCGACGATCTGCAGGGCGTGTTCCTGCTGGTGGCGCAGTCCGCCGTTCGCAATCTGCCGTGCCCTTCGGATGCAATGATCGCGCGCGCCTATGGCACGCACTCGGCCCGCCGCGCCCGCCGGCTACTCGGCTACTTCGAGGAGCAGGGCCTGATCGTGGTTCACAGTGATCTTGCCGGCAAGCGGATCGTGGCGTTTCCGGACCTGCAGGTGGAGACGGCACCCGGTGCTGCCGATGCTGTTTATGATGACGCGGGAAACCGCAGCGCTGCGGAATAGACGCAGGCAACGCTCCCCCGGAGTGTCAGACCCAGGTCTGGATGACGCGTTCTGACGCGTGGATGCAGGTGAGTTCGAGCCTGTCAGGTCCTGTGTTGACAAAGCGGTGCGGTGTTTCGGCCGTGACCACGATGATATCACCCACAGCCGCGTCGAGCGTTTCGAGCCCAACGGTGAATTGCGCGTGGCCGGACCGGACGATCCAGGTTTCGCTATAGGGATGCGTGTGCAGCGCCGGTCCCTGACCGGGTTCGTTGTCGACCAGGAAGATTGAAATCGGCGTGTCGTACTGCGCTCCCTCGAACAGGACGGTCCTGTTTGACCGCTGATCCTGCTCAGTGCGGGGAATGACATGAAACATGCTGGCCTCCGTTTACAGTCTGGTGAATAGGAGCAAAAGACGATATATCTTCCTGTGAAGATAATTATGCAAAACTATCTTCTTGTCAAGATAGTCTGATCTGTGAGGGACGTGTTGTGGCGCAAGACATCGACAATGCTGATCACGTGGACCGGCTGCGCGGCCAATGGGAAAGGGAATTGCCGGATCTCAATACCGAACCGATGGCCATACTCGGCCGCGCCTACCGGCTGGCCAATCTGGTGCGTCCGTCGATCGAGGCGACGTTCGCGTCGTTTGCAATCGATCGCGGCGAGTTCGATGTCATATCGACCTTGCGGCGGTCCGGGCCGCCGTACAGGCTGACGCCGACGGAGCTTTACACGTCGCTGATGATTTCGTCCGGCGGGCTGACGCATCGGCTGGACAGGCTGCAGAAATCCGGACTGATTCTGCGTGAGCGTTCGCAGGCCGATGGCCGCAGCATGACTGTTGGCCTGACGGACGAGGGGATACGGCTCGCCGAGGCTGCGTTTCGCGCCGATATGGCCAGCGAAGCATCCTACCTGACGGATCTGAGCGTCGAGGAGCGGACACATCTTGCGATCCTATTGCGCAAGTTGCTGGGCTCGCTGGAACAGCGGGCCGAAGGCGATAAGAGTTAAATCCGGGGCGAAAAGACGCAAATTCGTTTGACAATACCGGGTGAAGTGACTAAAGCCGCCTCAACGCCGGGCCGAAATGCCCGGTGTTTTATTTGACATGTCCCGTGGCTTCTCCGTTAGCTTAATGTGAGAAACCTGTCAGAGCTCGCAAAATCGGGTTCAGAGGAGGGCGTGTTTCCTTCATCCGGCTTGGAAACAAACCGGTGCAACATTCTGAAAGGAAATGCGATGAGCAAGCGCGAATCGTCCAAGTACAAAATTGACCGCCGTATGGGCGAGAACATCTGGGGCCGTCCGAAGTCCCCGGTAAACCGCCGCGAATACGGTCCTGGCCAGCACGGCCAGCGCCGCAAGTCCAAGCTTTCCGACTTCGGTGTGCAGCTGCGCGCCAAGCAGAAGCTCAAGGGCTACTACGGCGACATCCGCGAAAAGCAGTTCCGTGCGATCTTCGCCGAAGCTGACCGCCGCAAGGGTGACACGTCTGAAAACCTGATCGGCCTGCTCGAATCGCGCCTCGACGCGATCGTGTACCGCGCCAAGTTCGTTCCGACGGTCTTTGCTGCCCGTCAGTTCGTCAACCATGGCCACGTCAAGGTCAACGGCGTTCGCGTCAACATCGGTTCGTACCGCTGCAAGGCTGGCGACGTTATCGAAGTTCGCGAAAAGTCCAAGCAGCTCGTTTCGGTCCTCGAAGCCGTTTCGCTCGCTGAACGCGACGTTCCGGATTACATCGAAGTCGACCACAACAAGATGGTTGCGACCTTCGCTCGCGTTCCGGCCCTGACCGACGTTCCGTACCCGGTCATCATGGAACCGAACCTCGTCGTCGAATTCTATTCGCGATAATTTCTTCGGGCTCCGGCCTTGTGAAATTCGAAAAAGCCACTCAGAAATGGGTGGCTTTTTTGTTGCGCTGCACACATGCGGAGAATGACGAATGCCCGGCCCCTTGGACCTGCAGTCGGTAGTCGATGACATCCATCGCGAGCTAACCCCGCGGCTGGGCGAGGGCAAGGTGGCCGACTATATCCCACAGCTCGCCCGCGTCGATCCCAAGAGCTTTGGCATGGCCATCGTCACCGTCGATGGCGATGTGCACATGGTTGGCGATGCGCAAGTGCCATTCTCGATCCAGAGTATTTCAAAGGTTTTCACGCTGACTTTGGCGCTCGGCAAGCATGGTGAAAACATCTGGAAGCGCGTCGGCCGTGAACCCTCAGGTTCCGCCTTCAATTCGATCGTCCAGCTCGAACATGAACACGGCATTCCGCGCAACCCGTTTATCAATGCCGGGGCCATCGCGATCACGGATCTGGTCCTTGCTGGCCATACGCCCAGGGAGGCGATCGGCGAGATCGTTCGTTTCGTCCGTTACCTGTCGGACGAGGAGGACATTCTGATCGATCAGGACGTGGCCAAATCGGAATCGGCGACCGGTTACCGCAACTTTGCGCTCGCCAATTTCATGCGTTCCTTCGGCAAGCTCGATCATCCCGTCGAGCATGTGCTTGGTGTCTATTTTCATCAATGCGCGCTGGCGATGAGCTGCGTTCAACTGGCCAAGGCCGGCCTGTTTCTAGCTGCGTCCGGCACCAATCCGCTGACCAAGCATTCCGTCGTTTCCAAGCAGCGGGCGCGGCGTATCAATGCGCTGATGCTCACCTGCGGCCATTATGATGGCTCGGGGGATTTTGCCTATCGCGTCGGCCTGCCCGGCAAGAGCGGCGTTGGCGGCGGTATCCTCTGTGTCGCGCCCGGCAAGGCTGCGGTTGCGGTCTGGTCGCCCGGGCTCAATCACAACGGCAATTCGCTGCTCGGTTCGCTGGCCTTGGAAATGCTCGCCAGCCGCACCGGGTGGTCCGTATTCGGCGCCTGAACCGGCGTTACGGAAGTTTCACATCACGCTCGGCGCATTTTCCTTGATCTTGCTGCTTTAGACGGGCAAGTGCAGGGCATTGTTTTTGCGCGCCGCCTGTATGGCCTGCGCCTTCCATCCGGGACTTTGTCATGGATATTGCCATTCAGCCGCCGGCCGCCGGCCTCGAAGATCTTTCGTCCAGCCTGGATCAATCCGGCAACGAGGCGATGCACCCGATCTTTGCGAAAATGCCCAATTCCGTCTCGTTCAACAAACTGCGCAAGCGGTTGCTGCGACAGGTCCGTCAGGCGATCGAGGACTTTGGCATGCTGAACGGCCAAAAACGCTGGCTGATCGGTGTTTCCGGCGGCAAGGACAGTTATAGCCTGTTGGCGCTGCTGATCGACCTGCAATGGCGCGGCCTGCTGCCGGTCGAACTGGTCGCCTGCAATCTCGATCAGGGCCAGCCGAATTTTCCAAAGCATATCCTGCCGGAATATCTGTCGTCGATCGGCGTCAAGCACCGGATCGAATATCGCGACACCTATTCGATCGTGAAGGAAAAGGTACCGGCAGGTGGCACCTATTGCGCGCTCTGTTCGCGCCTGCGCCGCGGCAATCTCTACCGGATCGCCCGTGAAGAAGGCTGCGATGCGCTGGTGCTGGGACACCACCGCGAAGACATTCTCGAAACCTTCTTCATGAACTTCTTCCATGGCGGCAGGCTGGCGACGATGCCGGCCAAGCTTCTCAATGACGACGGCGACCTGATGGTGCTCAGGCCGCTGGCCTATGCAGCGGAAGACGATCTTGCCAAATTTGCCGCAGCCATGGAGTTTCCGATCATCCCTTGCGATCTCTGTGGCACGCAGGACGGGCTTGAGCGCAATGCCATGAAGGCGATGTTGTCTGATATCGAGCGCCGCATGCCGGGCCGCAAGGACACGATGCTAAGGGCGCTCGGTCACGCCAATCCGTCGCATCTGCTCGATCCGAAACTGTTTGATTTCCAATCTCTCTTCGCGGAGCCCAAAGCATGACATCTGCCATCGATATCGCCGCCATCGCCAATGTCCTGCAGGAGGCAGCCTTCAAGGAAATCCTGCCGAAATTCCGCAATCTCGGTGACGGTGACGTGCGGATGAAGTCGGAGGCGATCGATCTAGTCACCGAGGCGGACGAAGCCGCTGAACGGCTGATCAAGGCAAGGATGGCGGAAATCGCGCCGGAGGCCTTGTTCGTCGGCGAAGAATCGGTTGCCGCCAATCCGGCACTACTCGGCAGTTTGGCCGGAGCTGACCTTGCCATCGTCGTCGATCCGATCGACGGCACGTTCAACTATGCGGCGGGCATGCCGCTGTTCGGCGTCATGGCCGCCGTGGTCTCCAAAGGCGAGACGGTTGCCGGCCTGATCTACGATCCGATGGGCAATGACTGGGTGATTGCCGAGAAGGGTTCTGGCGCCTGGCTGTGCAAGGCTGACGGATCGCAGGAGCAGCTTTCGACGGTTCCGTCCGTACCGTTGGAAAGCCTGGTCGGCTGCGCCTCGACCGGTTTCTATTCCCCGGAAAACCGCCGCATCGTCATGGGCAACATGGCCAAGGTCCGCATTGCCACCAGTTATCGCTGCGCGGCGCACGAATATCGCGGCTTTGCCGGCGGTCATTTCCACTTCCTGATGTACCAGAAGCTGATGCCATGGGATCATCTGGCCGGTACGCTGATTGCGCAGGAATCCGGCGCCTATGCCGCGCGGTTCGATGGCTCGCCCTACCTGCCGCATCATGTCGACGGCGGCCTGCTTCTGGCTTCCGACAAGGAGTGCTGGGAACTGCTGCGCCGCGAAGTGTTTACGGTCTGAAGTCAGCCATTCCGCACGAAAAAGGCCCGCCCGGTCATTTACCGGGCGGGCCTTTTTCATGTTCGGTTTCTGTCAGCTACATATGGCCGCCAGCGCCTTCCAGCGTGGCGTGGTCGTCGCCCGGATGGGTGAAGAGCTTGCCATTTTCGGCCCAGAGAACGGCAAGGATCGTCACCACGCCGAAGACGGCGAAACCGGCGAACAGCGGCTGAACGGTGCCATTGAACATCTGGCCGACCAGACCGCCGAGCAGCGCGCCGCCGGTTGTCGAGACGAAGCCGGTGATGGCGGTTGCCGTTCCGGCGACATGCCCCATCGGCTCGAGGCTGATGGCCGTGAAATTGGTGGCGATGACGGCGAAGAACATCAGGAGGATCGAAAACAGCACATAGCTGAACAGGAAGCTCGGCGTACCGGCAAGGGCGACCAGAAGACCCAGAATCGACAGCAACGTGAACAGGATCATCGAGGTATGCGAGATCCGGCGCATGCCGAAGCGGCGGACGAAGTAGCCGTTGGCGAAGTTGGCAACGGCGATACCGCCGGCAGTGGCAGCAAAGGCGATCGGCAGCCAGTCGCCGAGGCCGTAGACTTCACCGAACATCTGCTGAACGCTCATGATGTAGGCGCAGATGACGGCGGTGAACAGCGTCATGCCGATCATGTAGCCGCAGGTGACGCGATTGGTCAGCACCGTACCAAAGCCGGAGATGACGGTCGCGACCGACAGCGGCAGGCGCTCGGCAACCGGCAGCGATTCGCGCATGCGGATCAGCGCCCAGAAGAACAGCACTGTTCCGGCAATTCCGAGCAGGATGAAGATCCAGTGCCAGTTGGCGTAGATGATGATCGCCTGACCGACGGACGGTGCGACGATCGGGATGATCATGAAGACGATCATCACATAGGACATCACCCGCGCCATTTCACGGCCGCCGAAGCAGTCGCGCACGATCGCCATCGTCGTGATGCGCACGGCGGCTGCGCCAATGCCCTGGATGAAGCGCATGACAAGCAGCATCTCGAAGCTGCCGGAAAGGGCTGCGGCAAACATGCAGACCGCATAGAAGGCGAGGCCGCAGAGCAGCACCCGGCGGCGGCCGAACGCGTCCGACAGGCTGCCGAAGACGATCTGCGAGCAACCGAATCCGAACATGAAGACGCCGATGACCCACTGGGTATCATTGGCGTTCTGGACGCTGAGCGACTGGCCGATGTTTGGCAGCGCCGGCAGCATGATATCGATCGCCATTGCGACGCTGGCGGTCATGAGGGCGATGGTGATGACGAATTCGAAGAAGCCTAAGCCTATTCGTGACGAGCCGAGATTCTCGACGTGTTCAGTGGTGGTGGCGGACATGAAGAAACCTATGAATGTCTTGGGAGGAGACAGGGACGTTTAAATTGCAGGGTTATGCGCCTTGAACAGCTTGCCTTTTTCGGCAGTCAGAACAAAGGCGAGCCCGATGAGGGAAACGGTCAGGAAGCCGATGGCGAGTGGCGTGATCGTGCCGTCGAATGCCTGGCCGATCAATGCGCCGATGGTGGCGCCACCAATCGTCTGGGTAAAGCCCAGGACCGAGGATGCGGTGCCGGCGACATGGCCGAGCGGTTCCATCGCCATGGCATTGAAGTTCGAACCGATCAATCCGAACTGGAACATGGCGCAGGCATAGAGCACGGCAAACAACCAGAAGGGAAGCGCGCCGGAAACTGACGCCGCGACCCAGATGATGCTCACAATCACGAAACCGATCAGCGCTCCATGCGACAGGCGGCGCATGCCGTAACGCTTGACCATCCGGGAATTGGTGAAGGAGGCAAGCGCCATCATGCTGGCAAAGCCGGCGAACACCAGCGGAAACCAGTGACCCAACCCGTAGATGCCGACGAGAATCTGTTGCGCCGAGTTGATGAAACCGAACAGCGAACCGAACAGAAAGGCCGCAGCCAACGAATAACAGAGCGAGACGCGGTTGGTCAGGACGATGCGAAAACCGGCCAGGATGGATGTGACCGTGAACGGCCGGCGGTGCTCGGCAGAAAGCGTTTCGGGCAGGCGCAGCATCACTACTGTCGCAACAGAGATCGCAAACAGGCAGATGACCACGAAGATCATGTGCCATTCGGCAAAGATCATGATCAACTGACCGGCGCTGGGCGCCATGACCGGCACGATCATGAACACCATCAGCACCAGCGACATGACTTCCGCCATCATCCGGCCGCCATAGACGTCGCGGACAATTGAGACGGTGATGACGCGGGTGGCCGCAGCGCCGATACCCTGGATGAAGCGCAGCGCGAGCAATCCCGTGAAGGAAGGAACAAAGACGATGGCGAGCGCGCAAAGAGCATAGAGACCAAGGCCGCCGAGCAGTGGCAGCTTGCGGCCGAAGCGATCCGACAACGGACCGAAGACGAGCTGGGCGCAACCCATGCCGATAAGATAGGCGGTGATGACGTACTGGCGGGTATTTTCATCGACGACGCCAAGACTGGCGCCGATTTCCTGCAGGCCGGGCAACATGATGTCGATCGAAATTGCGTTGACCGCCATCAGCATGGCCATCAGCGCAATGAACTGTGGTTTGGGCAAAGCCGGGAGACCCGGCGCTTGGGATGGTGCGGTCATGGGATATTCCTGGCGGATGTGCCTGGCGCCTGAAACAGGAAACGGAAACGTTTCCGGCGCAGATGAAAATGCTGGAGCCAGCAGAAAAGTTCGAACCAAAAGCGCGGCTCCGAAGCGCTTTCAAAACGGCAACCGGATTTACCGGCCGTAAGGCAGAGCCGGCAAACCGAGCCAGCGATCACGACGATGTACGGGAGGTCAGATCTGGCCTCGTTCAACGGCGCAGACATCCGCACCGCGTGTGCATACTCCCAACATCGCGACCGGCTTGTGACAGCGGATCATATTGGTTTCAGCTAAAAAATCGCCGCAAACATTAGGCAATCGTCACGGCAGTCCGGAATCAAAAAAGGCGGTGACCCGCCTTTTTCAGGTGTCACTGTGGCTTAAATCAGGTTTTAGGCTGCACCCTTGACGGCAATGCCCTGTTCTTCGAAATGTGACTGCAGTTCGCCCGCCTGGAACATTTCACGCACGATATCGCAGCCGCCGATGAACTCGCCCTTGATATAGAGCTGCGGAATGGTCGGCCAGCTGGAGTAATCCTTGATACCCTGGCGAAGATCCGCATCGGCGAGCACGTTGATGCCCTTGTAGTCGACGCCGATATAATCGAGCATCTGCACGACCTGACCGGAGAACCCACACTGCGGGAACTGGGGGGTGCCCTTCATGAAAAGAACGACATCGTTGCTCTTCACTTCGTTGGCGATGAAATCGTTGATACCGCTCATGTCGTAATCCTTCCTCATCCCGCTTCAAGGGCCGGGTGTGTCGATGTCTGTTAGATAACATGCACGCGGGTGATTTTCATCACCTCAATACAACAAAAATTGATGGCTTGCACGACTGCAACAGTCAGCAGTGCAGTCCTAACGTGTCTTGCTGCGGGACGCTGCAGTCCGGCGCCGGCTCACCTGCCTTTTAGGCGGCTTTGCCTTGGCCGCTGTGGTCTTCTTGAAGCGGCCGGTGGTTGGCGAGCGGGTCTGCCGTTTCTGGCGTTTCGTCGCCGTCGAACCTCCGGCCTTCTTGAGAATTTCCTTCAGCACGCTTTCAACGACGCCGCTGACCAGTTCATTCATCAGGTTGGCCATGCAGGCTTATTCCGGTGCGGACGTCTGCAGGGCGAGGGCGTGCAAAACGCCGCCCATATTGCCCTTCAGTGCATTGTAGACCATCTGGTGCTGCTGCACCCGGCTCTTGCCGCGGAAAGCTTCCGCGACAACTTCGGCTGCGTAATGGTCGCCGTCGCCGGCGAGATCCCGGATAGTCACCTTTGCGCCGGGAATGCCCGACTTGATCATGTCTTCAATATCGCCAGGTGCCATCGGCATGGTCTGTACTCCCTGAATTACTCGGCAGCGATCTGCGTTTCGCCGTCCATGAAGTCAGGGAACCATGATTCATGGGCCGAGCGCAATTGCAGAATTGCAAGTGGCTTGGCCGAACCCAACACAACTTCCGTGCCACCGGTGCTGCCGATGACGGGGGCTGCAACGCCGGCTGCCTTTGCCCGCTCGGCAACCACGGCCGCGTGTTCCGGCTTGACGGTGACGACATAACGTCCCTGGTCTTCGCCGAAGAAGACTTCGATCGCATCGCGGCCGGCGACAGTCGACACCTTGGCGCCGATGCCGGATGCCATTGCCATTTCAGCAACAGCGAGCGCCAGTCCACCGGTCGAGCAGTCATGCACCGCCGTCGTCAGGCCGTCGGTGATCAGGCTGCGGACGAAATCGCCGGTCTTGCGCTCATGGGCGAGATCGACATGCGGGGCAGGGCCGTCGGTGCGGCCATGGATGTCGCGCAGGTAAACCGACTGGCCAAGATGCGTTCCCAGGCCTTCCGGTGCGCCAACGAGCAGGATGGTTTCGCCTTCGGCGGCAAAGCGGATGCGCGCCATCTGCGACCAGTCGCCAAGCAGGCCGACGCCGCCGATGGTCGGGGTCGGCAGGATGCCCTGGCCGTTGGTCTCGTTATAGAGCGACACATTGCCGGAGACGATCGGGAAATCGAGTGCGCGGCAGGCTTCGCCGATGCCCTTGATGGCATGAACGAGCTGGCTCATGATTTCCGGGCGTTCCGGATTGCCGAAGTTGAGATTGTCGGTGGCAGCCAGCGGCAGGGCGCCGGTTGCCGTGATGTTGCGCCAGCATTCAGCCACAGCCTGCTTGCCGCCTTCAAATGCATCCGCCTCGACGTAACGCGGTGTTACGTCGGAGGAGAATGCCAGCGCCTTGGTCGGATGGCCTTCGACACGCACGACACCGGCGTCACCGCCGGGTAGTTGCAGCGAATTGCCCTGGATCAGCGTGTCGTACTGTTCGTATACCCAGCGGCGCGAGGAATTGTTGGCGGAACCGACCAGCGACAAAACTGCGTCGGCGATATCAGCCTGCGGAATGTCGCCGGCTGCCAGCGGAGCGGCAATCTTTGCCGGGGTCCACGGACGGTCGTATTCCGGTGCTTCGTCGCCCAGTTCCTTGATTGGCAGGTTGGCGACTTCCTCGCCCTGGTGAATGACGCGGAACCGCAGGTCATCAGTAGTCTTGCCGACGATGGCGAAATCGAGACCCCACTTGACGAAGATCGCCTTGGCGACGTCTTCCTTGGCGGGCTCGAGAACCATGAGCATGCGCTCCTGGCTTTCCGACAGCATCATTTCATAGGCAGTCATGCGCTCTTCGCGCACGGGAACCTGATCCAGTTGCAGCTCGATGCCGAGGCCGCCCTTGGCGCCCATTTCGACGGCCGAGCAGGTGAGGCCGGCAGCACCCATGTCCTGGATGGCGATGACGGCGCCGGTCTTCATCAGCTCGAGGCAGGCTTCGAGCAGGCACTTTTCGGTGAAGGGGTCGCCGACCTGGACGGTCGGACGCTTCTCCTCGATCGACTCGTCGAATTCGGCCGATGCCATGGTGGCGCCACCGACGCCGTCACGGCCAGTCTTGGCACCGAGATAGACGACGGGCAGGCCGACGCCCTTGGCTTCCGACAGGAAGATTGCATCGGACTTGGCAAGGCCCGCCGCGAAAGCGTTGACGAGGATGTTGCCATTGTAGCGGGCATCGAACTCGACTTCGCCGCCGACAGTCGGCACGCCGAAGGAATTGCCGTAGCCGCCGACGCCGGCAACGACGCCGGAGACGAGGTGACGGGTTTTTGGATGATCCGGTGCGCCGAAGCGCAGCGCGTTCATCGCGGCGATCGGACGTGCGCCCATGGTGAAGACGTCGCGCAGGATGCCGCCAACGCCGGTCGCAGCGCCCTGATAGGGCTCGATATAGGACGGGTGGTTGTGGCTTTCCATCTTGAAGACGACGACGTCGCCGTCATCGATATCGACCACACCGGCATTTTCGCCCGGACCCTGGATAACGCGAGGACCGGTGGTCGGCAGCGTACGCAGCCATTTCTTCGAAGACTTGTAGGAGCAATGCTCATTCCACATTGCCGAAAAGATGCCGAGTTCCGTGAAAGTCGGTTCGCGGCCGATCAGGCCCAGGATGCGCTGATACTCATCCGGCTTCAGGCCGTGCGAGGCAATCAGTTCGGAAGTAATGGGGCGGGTATTGGAAATGGTCATCGGGGTCCATTCGGTCCGTTAGAGCATCCGGACGGCAAAGCTCCGTCTCCTGATGGGATGCGTCAAAACAAAGAGATCACGTCGGGGGTTCTTTAACCGAAGCGGCCGCCGGATGCGACAGGAAAATGCCGGAAAAGCACAGGAGATCGTGTGCTTTTCGCCGATAATGCGATGGCTTGCTCAGGCAAAGCTGTCATAGCCGGTGCGGCCACTATCCAGAAGCCGGCGCAGCGTCAGAAATCCGCGCCGCACTTCGTTGCGGTCGGCGGGCGACGAGAAACCGATCCGCACCCGGTGGTAGACGCTTTCCGTCCGCCCGGCCTTGAACTCGTCCTCGTCGTCAACCAGCACGCCTTCCTCGAAGGCCGCATGCTTGAACGTGCCCGAAAACCAGGGTTCGGAAAGTTTCAGCCAGAGAAATGGCACGTGCGGATGCGAGTTGAAGTCGATGCCGGCGAAGATTTCGCGCGCCATTTGTTCCCGCGCCCTGATCTCGTCGATGCTTCTGGAGCGTAAAACCGCCGCTTCGCCACTCAAGACCAGCCGGGCGCAGAGCTCTGCCAATAGAAACGGCATGCCGCCGCTGACCATCTTGTGGGCGATGCGGATTCGCTGGCTGAAATGCGGAGGGCAGGCGACCCAGCCGCCGCGCACGCCGGCAGCCACCGATTTCGACAGGCCGCCGACCAGAAAAGTCCTCTCCGGCGCCAGCTCGGCCAGAAGAGGCAACATGTCGCCGGTCATGGCGCCATAGAGATCATCTTCAAGCAGCCAGACGCCGTAACGGCGGGCAATGTCGGCGATCGCCTGGCGCCGCTCCAGTGACAATGTCACTACGGTCGGATTTTGCGCCGTTGGCATCAGAAAGGCGAGCTTCGGATGTTGCTGAGCGCAGACCCGCTCGAAATCGTCGGGATCCAGGCCGTAATCGTCGGTGCGCAAGAGAATCGTCCGGCGCCCGATCAGCCCGGCACTGCGGCTGATCTGGGAATAGGTGATGTTCTCGAAGGCGATCTTGTCGCCCGGCGCCGTGACGGCAGCGATGACGGCGACAGCGCCAGCATGAGCACCAAGCGTCGGCACGATGCGGTCGGGTTGCGGCCGAAAACTCCCCTTGGCAAGCCATTGGCTTCCCGCCGTAAACCAATGCGGCGGGAAATCGCGAGCATAGCTGGCAATATCGGCATGGTGTTCCCGGCTGATATCGATCAGCACCTTCTCAAGCGACGCGCCCTGGCCGATATCCGGGGCGGCCGTGCTGTCGAAGCGGAGTTTTCCCGGCGGCGGCTTCAGCGGCCGCGTGCCGGCCAGTGCCACGCTCATCGGATCAGGCTGTTCGGCCGGGCGCAATTCGGCATTGTCGAGCACGTAAGTTCCGCGCCCCACTTCGCCACTGACCAGCCCGCGCTCGCGCACGAGATGATAGGCCCGGCCGATTGTGCCGATTGTCACGCCGATGTCGAAGGCAAGGTTGCGCTGGGGCGGTAATTTCGTACCCACAGCCAACACACCACCGGCGATCGCCTGCTCGATCTGATCGGCGATGCGTGCGTAAAGCGGGCCTTGGCCTTGTGTGGGGTCTGGCATCCATGTTGTCATGGTGACAATTTCTACATTGCATCGCTTTTCATGTCAATTATGACAATGCAATACCAAAATGAAACCGTTGCAATCGATAGGATGATGACAATGGGTACAATTTGTACTGATGATCGCACCGTATGCTCCGTGCCGATAGGCACAATTCAACCGCAAGGCTTGATGTCACGATTGAAGGGGCTCTGCTTGCTGGTGGTCGCCTGGATTGTCGATCGCGAAGAGAAGCGGCTCAGCCGTATTGCCCTCTCCGAATTGACGGATGATCAACTGGCCGATATCGGCGTCTCGCCTGCGGAAGCGCGCCGGGAGGCGGCTCGGCCCTTTTGGAACTGACAGTTGTGTTTGCAGGTTACAGGAGATCCAGAACCGTCGTTGTCGGACGGCAGAGTTTTACGCCTCTTTCCGTCACGACGATGGGCCGTTGCATCAACTCCGGATGGGCCAGCATGGCGTCGATGATCTGCCGGTCCGTCTTGTTTTCGTCATCAAGATTGAGCGACAGGTACGCATGCTCCTTTGTCCGCAGCAACTGGCGCGGTGCCATGTCCAGGGCGAGCAGAAGCGCCAGCATTTCCTCGTGGCTTGGCGGTGCTGTCATATAGTCGATAATGGCAGGCTCGGTCCCTGCATCGCGGATAAGCTTGAGAACCGAACAGGACGTACCGCAGGCACTGTTGTGATAGATCATGACGGTCATGCGTGTGCCTTTGGGGCCGATGGGAGCGATCGGCGATAAGGGGCCTGGCGAATGTGTTCTGCGCCTAACATGAGAATGACTGCGGCTTCGTGACAGTGGGAGAAGTTCTATTCTCTGGTTTGTTGCGCAAAAACACGTTCTTTGGTTGTGTAGAATCGGGAGAATAAGTCCTGAAGTTGACTGTCACGCAAAAGCACAGGAAAGAAAAGCTGCGAGAAATAGCGATACGCGATCGTTCCACCGGCCTCGCTGTCGCTTGGAAGGTTTCTTGACGGCAGGCGACGGCGGCATGGGCCGACATTATTGCAGTCGAGGCCGCGCCGGGTTCGCTTCTCTAATATGTGGATTGGTGTTCGCGGGGACCTGCCTGCTGTACGCCTCAGCGGCAACCCGTGCCGCCGGCAGCCCACCGCTTGATATCGGTGGTCATTCTTGAGCCAACAGTTTCGCTCAAGAGTGGGCCGAAAGCTTGCAGCCGGGCAGGGTGCCCCTCTGCCTGAACCACTGCAAGAGGTCGCGATTCGGGCGAGTTGCGTTTGACGAGCAGGATCCGCGGACGGCCGGAGAAGGAATTCAATTCCGGAGCGAGACGATACGGCTTGAAGGCATCGTCGCCAGACTTGAACCAGCAGGCATTGGCGCCCAGAGCAATGCGCTCCATGGTTGGCAATGCTGCCGTGTTTTGCGCCGGGGCCGCAGGTTTTGATGACTGGCAGCCGGCAAGAAGCACGGCAACGGAGCCGGCGATAGCAAAGAAGCGGAGGAAAGCTGCGGCGCGCATCGGCTGGCCCTTGTGATTCGGTCTCGATGCGAGCCTTCTAGCAGAGCGACTATTAAGCAGCGATTACATCGAGAGCCGAAGCGAACAATCCGCGTCCGTCCGAGCCGCCATGGGCTGATTCGATCAGGTTTTCCGGATGCGGCATCATGCCAAGCACATTGCCCTTGGCATTGACGATCCCGGCGATGTCATTGACCGAACCGTTCGGATTGGTGCCGGCGGCATAGCGGAACACGACCTGACCATTGTCCTCGATCGTTTTCAGCGTTTCCGCGTCAGCAAAATAATTGCCGTCATGATGGGCAACCGGGCAGCGGATGATCTGGCCCTGTTCGTAAGCGCGGCTGAAATCGGTATTGGCGTTGACGACCTCAAGCTTGATTTCCTTGCAGACGAACTTCAGAGAGGCATTGCGCATCAAGGCGCCCGGCAGGAGGCCTGCCTCGACCAGGATCTGGAAGCCATTGCAGACACCCAGAACCTTGACGCCGGCCTCGGCCTTCGCCTTGATCGCCTGCATAACGGGCATGCGGGCTGCGATCGCGCCGCAGCGCAGATAATCACCGTAGGAAAAGCCACCGGGAATGACGATCAGATCGACATCCGGGATGTCCGTTTCTGTCTGCCAGATCGTGACCGGCGCCTTGCCGGAAATCTTGGTCAGCGCTGCGATCATGTCGCGGTCACGGTTAAGGCCTGGAAGCTGAACGACGGCGGATTTCATGGGTGCGGTTCAAACCTAGATTGGGCCTCGGCAAGCTCGCGCAATTCGAGGCGGTTTTCTATTCTCTCCAAACGCTCATCTATCTGATGAAGCATTGTATAGAGCGTGTTGATGTCGTTCTGGTGGGCATGTAACGACAGTCTTATAGAGCCCATTTCGCTTCGAAGGTCGCGGATCGCATTATCGGATTTGTCGGCCCTAACGTGCATACGCCGCAAAATCTCGTGAATAAGTTCCTGAGTGACATCAGCCATGAAACTAGCCTAGCTTCTCCAGGCGGTTTCCGAACAACGTTCGCTTGAGAGTCTCTGTACGCTCACGGCCTTCTGTCAATTCCCGGTTGGTTTCCCGCATAAAGGCCACCAATTCATCCAGAGACTGGGCGGTCTCTTGAAGCCGACGATCGAGTGCCATTACTTCCGTGTACAGCATTTCATTCGTGATTTCGGCCATCCGACCACCTCATTCAATCATCAGGCGAGTGAAATAGTGTAGTTCTCAATCACCGTGTTGGCGAGGAGTTTCTCGCACATTGCCTTTACTTCGGCTTCGGCCTTTGCCTTGTCGGCGGTGTCGATCTGCAGATCGAAGACCTTGCCCTGGCGGACATGGCCAAGACCCTCGAAGCCGAGCGCGCCGAGCGCGCCCTCGATTGCCTTGCCCTGAGGGTCGAGAACGCCGTTCTTCAGCGTCACTGTTACGCGTGCGTTGATCACTGTCGTCTTTTCCTGCTTACTTTACCAGAACCGGGCCGGAGCCGCGGGGCGGTTCGTTTTCGTTCATGATGCCAAGGCGGCGGGCCACTTCCTGGTAGGCCTCGACGAGGCCGCCCATATCGCGGCGGAACCGGTCCTTGTCCATCTTTTCCTTGGTCTCGACGTCCCACAGACGGCAGCTGTCCGGCGAAATCTCGTCGGCCAGAATGATGCGCATCATGTCGCCTTCGAACAGACGGCCGCATTCGATCTTGAAATCGACCAGCTGGATGCCGACGCCGAGAAACAGGCCGGTGAGGAAATCGTTGATGCGGATGGCGAGCGCCATGATGTCATCAAGTTCCTGCGGGCTTGCCCAGCCGAATGCCGTGATATGCTCTTCGGAGACCATCGGGTCTTCAAGGGCATCGGCCTTATAGTAGAATTCAATGATCGAGCGCGGCAGGACCACGCCTTCCTCGATGCCGAGGCGCTTGGCCAGCGAGCCGGCAGCCACGTTGCGCACAACGATCTCGAGCGGAATGATTTCCACTTCCTTGATCAGCTGCTCACGCATGTTGAGGCGGCGGATAAAGTGCGTGGGGATGCCGATACGGTTCAGATGGGTAAAGATATATTCCGAAATCCGGTTGTTGAGCACACCCTTGCCGTCGATGATCTCATGCTTCTTGGCGTTGAAGGCCGTAGCATCATCTTTGAAGAACTGGATCAGAGTGCCAGGCTCCGGACCTTCGTAAAGGATCTTGGCCTTGCCCTCGTAGATACGGCGGCGACGGTTCATGAATGGTGTCTCTATCTCTAAAGGCGCTCTTGGGCTGCGCACTTGGTATTTTCTAAGGCGGTCCATAACCGAAATGAAACCATTTCACAATCGGCGACTGTTCCGATCCCCTGAATTACGTCTGCCCGATCCGCTTCAGGGTAGCACGAAAGCCGCCGCGCCGGAAAACTTCGCATTGCACTTTCGGCGACCTTTTGGTTTATGGGCGAAAAGCTAAACTCAAAACGGTTTTGGGAGATCAAGGATGACCAATATGCAGGATCGCGAAAAGGCGTTCGAATCGAAGTTTGCTCTCGATGAAGAGTTGAAGTTCAAGGCAGAGGCGCGCCGCAACAAGCTTCTTGGTCTCTGGGCAGCCGAACTGTTGGGCAAGAGCGACCCGGCGGCCTATGCGAAGGAAGTCGTTGCCGCCGATTTCGAAGAAGTCGGCCATGAGGATGTTGTGCGCAAGGTTCGTGCAGATTTCGATGCGGCCGGCATTTCGCTCACTGACGACGAAATTCGCCTGAAGATGCTCGAGCTTCTGTCGGAAGCCGTGACACAGATCCAGAACGGCTGATATTTGCTTATCGGCAATTTTGAACCGCCCGGATTTTCGGGCGGTTTTTTTATGCCTGGAAATCGCAGGGGATTCGATTGCGCGGGGTTTTCACGGTAATTGCACGCGGACGCCAGTTGCCCGCGGGCAGGAACGCCTCAAGGTCTGTTTTGGTCATCGGTTTGGTTTGGCAAAGGCCTGCAACGTGTCGCAGCCCAGATTACGCGGGATATGGGCATGCTGATTGGCGCTGATGGGGGCGAGGTTATAGAGAGGCGCAGCAATTGCTCGTCGCGGACGACGACAATGAAGGCCCCCTTTAATGCAGGAGACCTAAGCTAAGTATCGCGGTTGCGGGATCAGGGCTGCAGCCGGTTGAGGAACTGGGCAAAGACCATGGTGCCCTCGGGCCAGGGGCCGTGGCCGGATTCGCTGTTGATATGCCCGGATTCGCCAGCGTCCACCAGCAGTGAACCCCAGGCGTTGGCCATATCACCGGCATGTTCGTAGGTGCCGAACGGGTCGTTGCGGCTTGCCACGACAAGGCTCGGGAACGGCAACGGATCACGCGGGTAGGGGCCGAACGTCATCAGATGTTTCGGGCGGATCTTTGGATTGGTCACTTCGGGCGGGGCAACGAGGAAGGCGCCGGCAATCTTCTTTTCGATATGCGGCAGGGCGTGAAGTGCGGTGGCCACGCCCAGCGAGTGCGCAACAAGCACGACGGGTTTGGTCGATGCGTTGATATCGTCGATCATGCGTTTGACCCAGTCTTCGCGCACCGGTTTTGCCCACTCGGCCTGCTCGACGCGCCGGGCGGAGGCGAGCTTGTTCTGCCACCGGGTTTGCCAATGGTCCGGCCCGGAATTGGTGTAGCCGGGGATGATCAGGATATCTGCTTCTAATGCTTTCATGATAACGGCGATTTGAGGTCGGTGACAGCGGAAGTCAAGTGTATGGAATGAAGATCTGGTATATGATGGCTGCATGGGCGATCGGTAACGACGCTCTGTGGCAGCGAGTGAGCCAGTGTCGAGAGCATCGGATTACGGTCAAGGATACCAAAATCCCCTCGAAATTTAAAATATTGATTGTTCTCGAATGACGTAACCACGCGGTTTTCAGGAGGAGAATTGGTCATGACAGTCTTTCATGTAATGGCAGGATCCGGCACCGGACTTGCGCATCCGGGCATTCGCCGGATCGGTGTTGCCGACGTGTTCGATGCGCTGCGTCTCGGTTGGCAAGATTTTAACGCAAAGCCGTCCCACTATGTCTTTCTCTGCCTGATCTATCCGATCGCGGGGGTGGTACTTGCGACCTGGAGTTCCGGGGTCAATATGCTGCCGTTGCTCTATCCGCTGGCTTCGGGCTTTGCCCTGCTTGGCCCGGTCGCGGCCATCGGCCTCTACGAGATCAGCAGGCGCCGGGAGATCGGGATGGACACGTCGTGGCGGCACGCCTTCGACGTGCGGCGCTCTCCGGCGCTAGCATCGATCCTTGGGGTGGCCCTCATGCTACTGGTGCTGTTTGTCGTCTGGCTGCTGGTGGCGCAGTCGCTTTACACGCAGTTGTTCGGTGATGTGCCGGCGGCGTCGCTTTCGGAATTGTCACATCAGATTTTTGCAACCGAGCAGGGCTGGACCTTGATCCTGGTCGGCAATGCGGTTGGTTTCGTCTTTGCGGTGATCGTGCTGTCGACTGTGGTGGTGTCATTTCCGCTGCTGCTTGAGCGGGATGTCGGTGCCGTTGCTGCCATCGAGACGTCAGTGCGTGCCACGCTTACCAATCCGGTTCCGGTGGCCGTCTGGGGCCTTATCGTTGCTGCCGGTCTGGTGATCGGCTCTATCCCGGTTTTCGTCGGTCTTGCCGTCATCATGCCGATCCTTGGGCATGCGACGTGGCATCTTTACCGCAAGATGGTTGCCGTACCGCAAGGCAAGTAACGCGGCGAGAGTCGACAATCTCCGGACGTGCCGCCTGCATGGCGGCGCGTCACTCGCCGCGATACCCAGGACCTACCGGAAATATTTGAAATAGGACGAAATCTGCGCCGCGGTATTGGAGGACATGTCGAGCCGGATGCCAATCTTGTCGCCACGATACCATTGCACGACACCGGTCAAATGACCGAACTCGTCGCTTTTGATCGATACTTGCTGGCCGGTCTTGGCATTGATATCGAAATAGAGCTGAAAGCAGATGCCGGCGGCCGACAGGTCCTTGACGATCCCCCGGCTCGATCCGCCCTTGCAGGTGACTTCACCGGTAAATTTCGTCACCGTGCGCACGGCGTTACGTTCGATTGTCTGCTGGTACGCCATGATCCACCCATCTCCTCTGCCTTCATTCTCACGCAGTCTCCCACGCAGGGTTGAGAAAAGGTTTGAGAAATTCACCTGCAATTGAATGAACTGGGTCGAAATTGGGCATTTCAGCTGGAAAGTGCGGAGAGCCGTGGCTCTCCGCGGGGATCAATCAGCCGAACACGCGGCGGAAGATCGTGTCGACATGCTTGGTGTGATAGCCGAGGTCGAATTTTTCCCGGATTTCCGATTCCGGCAGCGCTGCGCGCACCTCGGCGTCGGCCAGAAGTTCCTCAAGGAAATCAGCGCCCTTTTCCCAGACCTTCATGGCATTGCGCTGGACGAGGCGGTAGCTGTCTTCACGCGATACGCCAGCCTGGGTCAGGGCCAGAAGCACGCGCTGGCTCATCACCAGGCCGCGGAACTTGTTCATGTTCTTCAGCATGTTTTCCGGGTAGATCACCAGCTTTTCGACGACGCCTGCCAGACGGTTGAGGGCAAAGTCGAGGGTGATCGTCGTATCCGGACCAATGGCGCGCTCGACGCTTGAATGGCTGATGTCGCGCTCATGCCAGAGAGCAACGTTTTCCATGGCCGGAACAACCGACATGCGCACCAGACGGGCAAGGCCGGTCAGGTTTTCGGTCAGCACCGGATTGCGCTTGTGCGGCATTGCCGACGAGCCCTTCTGGCCGGGCGAGAAAAACTCTTCCGCTTCCAGAACTTCGGTGCGCTGCATGTGGCGGATTTCGATGGCGACGTTTTCGATCGACGACGCGATGACGCCGAGCGTGGCGAAGAACATGGCATGGCGGTCGCGCGGGATGACCTGCGTGGAAATCGGCTCGGCAACCAGGCCCAGCTTTTCGCAGACATATTCTTCGACATGCGGGTCGATATTGGCAAATGTACCGACGGCGCCGGAGATCGCGCCGGTAGCGATTTCGGCGCGGGCAGCGACCAGACGCTCGCGGTTGCGCTTCATCTCGGCATAGAAGCGGGCGAAGGTCAGGCCCATCGTGGTCGGCTCGGCATGAATGCCGTGGCTGCGGCCGATGCGGACCGTGTCCTTGTGTTCGAAAGCGCGGGTCTTCAGTGCATTGAGTACCCGGTCGAGATCGGCAAGCAGCAGGTCGGCGGCGCGTACCAGCTGAATGTTCAGCGTCGTGTCGAGCACGTCGGACGAGGTCATGCCCTGGTGGACGAAGCGGCTGTCGGGACCGATGAATTCGGCCAGATGCGTCAGGAAGGCGATGACGTCATGCTTGGTGACAGCTTCGATTTCATCGATGCGTGCAACGTCGAAGGTTGCAGCGCCACCTTTTTCCCAGATCGTCCTGGCGGCTTCTTTTGGAATGACACCGAGTTCGGCCAGTGCGTCGCAGGCATAGGCCTCGATTTCGAACCAGATGCGGAATTTGGTTTCCGGCGACCAGATGGCCACCATTTCCGGCCGGGAGTAACGGGGGATCATGGGCTTTCAGCTTTCGTCAGAATGGGAGTTGGCTGAGCCTCTAGCAAAGATAGACGGTAATCTCAACGTTGCTGTTCGGGCATCCGCGCCGCAAGCCACAGGCTGGCGAGGCCAAGCGCTGCAAAGCCGAGCGGCAGATAAAGGCGGATCCCCATGACGACGAACTGATAGATGGCGCTGGCCGAGGTGAAGGTGAATTGGTAGGCCCAGGTGCCCGTGCCGAACGGCGCATGCCAGCGGGCGTAGAAAATCCGGTAATCCAGGGCAAAGAGAATGGCCGTGACGGCGATGGTGCAGACCGTCAGGCACAGGAAGAATGCCGCAAAACGGGTTTCCCTGCCTCTGCCGATCGCGCCGAAACGGCCAAGAAACAGAGCGAATGGCCAAGCAACCAGACCGCCCGAAAAGAACAGCAGCAGAATGCTGCTGAGATGCGAGGTTTCGGCGCCGTTGCGCAGGTAGAGCGCCAAGAGGGCCGATAACGCCATTACGAGGCCCCAGAGCGGCGCACCGGCCAGGGTTTCACGCAAGCCTGGCAGGGAATGGCGCATCCGCCGCGCCAGCCAGGCCGTCCCACCTGTTTCTGCCGGGTCCGGTGACATCATGGCGCCGGCGCAACCGGAACGGCGATCCAGCGGCCGTCGCGTCCTTCGAAACCGTAGCTCAAGACCTGGACAAGGGCCACATGGACCGGTTCGCCTTCTTGCGGATTATAGACCATCACGCCGCCGATGCGGTAACCCGTGGGGCACTTACGGCTGTCGGGAATAGCCGTGTCGGTATGCAGGACGCGGTCCGATGGTTTGCCGTCCTCCGCTTGAAAGGCGAGGCGAAACCCGATCGACTGCGGCGTGACATCCTTGCACTGCGCGGATGGTTCGAAGGGAATCTCCGTCAGCGCCAATGTGAAATCACCGCCAACCGGCGGATCGACGGCATATTGCCGGTAGCTCAGGCGATGGGCGTCGCCTTCCACTTCCGTGATCGGATTGAAGGCCGCCAACAAGCCGGGATTGGCGCCAAGATCGAATTTCTCGACAAGCGGCGCGGCTTTTGCAGCCGTTTGTGCCCGTACCTTGGCAAGGCTGGTATTGTCTTCGTCGATGCGTAGCCGGATCGGCGTGCCAGGAAGGAATGTGTCCTTGCGGGTGTCTAGGAAGAATATGTTCGAATAGGGAAAGCCGGAGCCGTCCTGAACACCGTATTCCTCGAAGGCAAAGACGCCGCCATCGGCCGAAAATCCGATCGGCTGGAAAGAGGCGAAATCGCCGGCGCTTGCGGCCGTTGCTGATAGCACCGTGGCCAGTGCAGACAGCACCGAAGCCAGCAGTGATGCAGCGATCGCGCCTGACAATCTCACCTTCGGCCTCCCTCGGCGTTGCTACGCAGAGTGTCGATGGTTTTGCGATAAGCGTCAACATGACCGCTGCTGAAGATTGCTGAGCCGGCGACGAACACATTGGCACCGGCCGAGGCCGGAAGGGCTATCGTATCCAGCGCGATGCCGCCATCGACCTGGATGTCGATCGGCCGGTCGCCGATCATCGTCTTGATACGGCGGATCTTCTCTTCCATGGCAGGAATGAATTTTTGGCCACCGAAGCCAGGATTGACGGTCATCACCAGAACGAGGTCGATCTTGTCGAGCAGGTAGTCGAGAACGCTTTCCGGCGTTGCCGGATTGATCGAGACGCCGGCTTTCTTGCCGAGCGCCCTGATTGCCTGAACAGAGCGGTCGAGATGTGGGCCGGCTTCTGCGTGGACGGTGATGCTGTCGCAGCCGGCCTTGGCAAAGGCTTCCAGATAGGGATCGGCCGGCGCGATCATCAGATGGCAGTCGAAATAGGCTTTCGTGTGCGGCCGCAGCGACTTGATTACGTCCGGGCCGAACGAGATGTTCGGGACGAAATGGCCATCCATGATGTCGAGATGGATCCAGTCGGCACCGGCGGCAACGACGTCGCGCACTTCCTGTCCGAGATTGGCATAATCGGCTGCGAGGATGGAGGGGGCAATGCGGATAGGCAGGGGCATGGTCATGGGCTCCAACTGTTTTGCGGGCAATAGCATCGCTTTTGGCGGCAAACAACCAATGTTACCGCTTCACCGGCATGCAAAGGCCTATCCTTGTTGTCCCCATGTGGGAAGCAGATCGTTTTCCGCAGCCGTGGCGTCGTGGACGCCGCGTGCAATCGCGCGGGCCATGGTGGATGCTGCTGCCGCGCCAAGATCGATGAAATCCTGCACGGACACGGTTTTTCCACTGGTTCCGGTCGCCAGTGCAAATACCAGATCGCCATCGAGCGGCGTATGGGATGGCCAGAGCGCGCGGGAAAAACCGTCATGAGCAGCGATAGCCAGCCGTTTGGCTTCGGCCTTGGTCAGCACCGCATCGGTGGCGATGATGGCGATCGTGGTGTTTTTGGTTTCGCTCTGCTTGCCGCGGAATTTTATGCGAAGATCGCGGGCGTCTTCGGGGAACGGATGCGGCATGCCGAGGCCGCCGAATTCCGCGTGCTCCTCGAACGGTGCCGCCCAGAAATGTCTTGTACCTCCGATGGTCGCAGAACCCAGTGCGTTGACGGCGACCAGTGCGCCGACGGTGATGCCGTTGTCGAGGATCATCGAGGCGGTGCCGAGCCCGCCCTTGAAGGTGGCGGTTAAGGCACCGGTGCCGGCACCTGCGGTGCCTGTGGAAAATTCCAGTGCTGCCGCTAGTACTGCTGCATGGCCCAGTTCGCGATAGGGCGGGTAAAGCCCCCAATCCTTGTCGCCGCCATTGATCAGGTCAAACAGGATCGCGGCAGGGACGATCGGGATGTGCAGGTTGCCGACCGGGAAGCCGCGGCCCATCTGGCGCAGCGCTGCCTGCGCGCCGGAGGCTGCGTCAAGACCGAAGGCCGAACCACCCGACAGAACGATGGCATCGACGGTCTGCACCGTATTGTGCGGTTCGAGCAGATCTGTTTCCCGCGTACCCGGCGCACCTCCCAGAACCTGCACTGCGGCAATGGCCGGCTGGTCGCAGACGACGACGGAGACGCCGGATTTCAGCCGATGGTCTTCGGCATTGCCGACCTTGAGGCCGCCGACATCGGTGATCGCATTGCGTGGGCCGGTCCGCATCACGGGCTTCCCGAAACCGCCGGAGCGGCGATGAACCGGTTGTTCTGCCATTCCAGCAGGCGGTAGGGATTTTCAGCCAGTTCGTGGGTGGCGTTGAAGCGGATAGGACCGAGAACGGTCTGATAGGGGCCTTTGGCCAGTGCATCCAGCACCGGGCCGCCATCCTTGCCTGCCTGGTCCTTTGCCTGCTCCAGCAGCGCGACGGCTGCAAATGCCGGAAGGACATAGCCCTCGGGAAGCAGTTTTGCAGCCGTCATGGCATCGACGGTAACTTTGGCGTCCGGCAGGGAGGCATAATCGGGCAGGGCCACGGCCAGAACGCCATTTGCCAGCGGAACCGGCAGGTTTGCCGCGTCCAGCGTTTCGCCGCCCATCAGCGTCAGCGCAACCTGTTCGGAAGCGGCATCGCGAGCGATAATGGCCGTATCGGCGCGATCGCCGCCGGTGAATACGTGCGTCGCGCCACTCTTGGCAAGCCGGCGGACAAGGCTGACCTGCTGTTCCTGGGCGGGGCGGTAGGTGTCCGAGAAGGTTGGGGTCAGGCCGATTTCGGCGAGGGCGCCGCGCACGCTTTCCACCAGTTCGCGCCCGTGGATCGTTCCGTCCTCGATCAGTGCCAGCGGCTCATTCTTCCAGCGCGACAGAATGATCTCCGTCACCTTGGCCGCCTCGGCCTTGGCGCTCGGTACCAGCCGGAAGAACGGCCATTTCTTTTTCAGCGCGTCTTCCATCAATATATCGGAGCGGACGCTTAGGGTCAGTGCCGGAATGCCTGCTTCGGCCAGCGCCGGCAACACCGCTTCCAGGCTTTCCGTACACAGGAAGCCGATGGCCGCCTCGGCGCCGCTGGCCAGCAGTGCCTTCGTCAGGCTTTCCGCATCCTTCGGTTCGCAGGTTTCCGGGATAGCGACGATTTCCGAGCCACGATCCTCTGCCTGGAAGCGGGCGCCATCCAGCATCTGCTGCCCCAGCAGCGCAAACGGCCCATCCGAAGGAGCGACGACGGCGATCTTCAAACCGGCAGCCAAAGCGGGGGCGGCCTGCACCGATCCGGCAATCACAAGGCTGGCAAAAATCGAACGAAACATGCGCTTATCCAGTTGAGAATGCCCATGTTTTAAAGATGTGGCCGCAGGGGTCAAAGGAAAAGATCGGAACCTGCGCGCAGAGGATGGCAATTGCCGTCAATGGCGAAGAAAAACCCGACGATGGGTTTCATATTTCGTTGCAATGTCTATGTGTTAGAAACGTACATCGATCTGGAGACTGCCGTGTTGGACAAGACCCAACTGGACCCGCTGACCTACCGTGATGCCATGAGCCGGCTGGCCGGTCACGTGCATATCGTCACGGCCGCCCATGACGGCGTGCGGCGCGGGGTGACGATCACGGCCGCGTGCTCGGTCTCCGACGATCCGGCGACGTTGCTCGTCTGCCTCAACGGCGCCAATCCGCGCAACGGCATCTTTGCCGAAAGCGGCAGTTTTGGGCTTAATCTACTCGGCGCGGACCAGATGGACCTCGCCCACGTCTTTTCCGGCAAGAATCATGTCGATCCGTCAGAGCGGTTTTCCCACGGCACCTGGGGTGAACTGAAGACCGGCGCACCGATCCTTGGCGAAGCCGTTGCTGCATTCGATTGCCGGTTGATCGATATCAAGACGGTAGCGACCCATATCGTGCTGTTCGGCCAGGTCGTTGCCGTTACGCTCGGCCAGCAGAAACCGGCACTCGTCTATCTGGACCGGGACTACCGCACGTTATAGATTTCCTCCAAGGGAGCGAGGAAACATGACGACATACGCGAATGGCGCATTGCCTGCCTCGATCGCCGAGACGATGGAGATGCTGCAATCCGGCGACTATCTCGCTGGTACCGCACTTTCGACCGTGCTGTTCCTGTCGCTGCGAATGAAACGCCCTTTGTTTCTCGAGGGCGAAGCGGGGGTCGGCAAGACCGAGATCGCCAAGGTCTTGGCAAAGGCGCTCGGCCGGCCATTGATCCGGCTTCAGTGTTATGAAGGCCTCGATATTTCCTCGGCCGTCTACGAGTGGAACTATCCGGCGCAGATGCTGGAAATCCGGCTGTCGGAGGCGTCCGGAACGGCTGATCGGCAAAAAATCGAAAGCAATATCTTTTCTGAGAAATACCTGATCAGGCGGCCGGTTCTGCAGGCCATCTCGGCCGAGGTCGGCAAGGCGCCGGTGTTCCTGATCGACGAGCTTGACCGGACTGACGAAGCGTTCGAGGCGTTTCTGCTCGAGGTGCTCTCCGATTTCCAGGTAACCATTCCGGAACTTGGGACGATCCGGGCGCAGGAGCCGCCAATCGTCATCATCACCACCAATCGTACCCGCGAAGTACACGACGCATTGAAGCGCCGCTGTCTCTATCATTGGGTCGATTATCCCAAGGCCGCGCAGGAGCTGGAGATCATCCGCCGCAAGGTGCCGGGCTGCAACGAGCGCCTGTCGCGCGAAATCGTCGGTTATGTCCAGCGGCTGCGAACGATCGATCTGTTCAAGAACCCGGGTGTTGCCGAGACCATCGACTGGGCAACGGCGCTGACCGAACTCGACCGCCTGGCCCTCGATCCGGAAACCATTTCGGATACGCTGGGAACGCTGCTGAAATACCAGGATGACATTGCCCGGATCGAAGGCGGCGACGGCCGAAAGATCCTCGATGACGTCAAGGCCGAACTTCTGGCGGCAGGGTGATGTCATGGAAACGGCAGCCCGGACAAGCGACGGCGCCATTCTTCCACCGCTGTCTGAGGGCGATGGCCGGTTTGCCGACAACATCGTCTTCTTTGCCCGTGCCCTGCGTAAGGCGGGTTTGAAAATCGGGCCGGGGGCGGTGGCTGATGCGCTCGAAGCCGTTGCGATGATCGGCATCGGATCCCGCGAGGAATTTCATGCGACGTTGCAATCGATCTTCGTCAAACGCCACGAAGATCAGGCGCTGTTCGACGAAGCGTTCCGGCTGTTCTGGCGGTCGCGCGACCTGATCGGCAAGATGATCGCGATGATGTCGCCGGTAGCGCCTGATTCGCGTGAGAAAGCCCCCCGCCGTGCAGCAGAGGCTCGCGTCAGCGACGCCCTGTTTGCCGATCGCGATGCCCAACGGCCGGTACGCGACGAACCGGATATCGAGATCGATGCGCGATTTACGGCGTCCGGCCAGGAATTGCTGCGCCGGGCGGATTTTGCACAGATGTCGGCGGCCGAGATTGCCGAGGCGAAAAAAGCATTGTCGGCTTTGATACTGCCGATAGATGAGGTGAGGACACGCCGTTTTCGCGCCTCGCACCGGCCGCGCCGTATCGATCCTCGCGCCACCATGCGTGATGCGATGAAAACCGGCGGCGATCTCATCTTGCCGCGGTTCCGTGAGCCGAAAACTCTTCACCCGCCGCTGGTGGTGCTGGCCGATATTTCCGGGTCGATGAGCCAGTACACCCGGATTTTCCTGCATTTTCTGCATGTGTTGACCGAAAAGCGCCGCCGCGTTCACACGTTCCTGTTCGGCACCCGGTTGAGCAATGTCACCCGGCAGATGAAGAACCGCGATCCCGATGCGGCGATGGACGATTGCCTCCGCGCTGTCAGCGACTGGTCCGGCGGTACGCGGATCGGCGAGACCCTGCATGAATTCAATCGTCTCTGGTCACGCCGGGTGTTGGGGCAGGGCGCCATCGTGCTTCTGATCACCGACGGGCTGGAGCGCGACGACATCGGCGAATTGGAGACCGAGATGGACCGGCTGCACCGGTCCTGCCGCCGTCTGATCTGGCTCAATCCGCTGCTGCGTTTCGATGGTTTCGAGGCGCGGGCGCGGGGCGTCCGGGCCATGCTGCCGCATGTTGACGAATTCCGCGCTGTGCATAATCTTGAAGCCGTGTCCGATCTGGCCGAGGCTCTTTCCGGCAAACAATCACGCGACGTCGATCCCCGCCGTTTCATGCGGCAGCGGTAGGGCGACAGGAGGAAAGCAGATGCTCGGCCAACCTCTTTACCCCGATCCCTTGCAGGTTGCCGGCGAGTGGCATGCTGACGGACGCGGCGTTGCCATCGCCACCGTCATCGAAACCTGGGGCTCGGCGCCGAGACCGGTCGGCAGCCATCTGGTCATCGATTCGGAGGGGAATTTTCACGGCTCCGTTTCCGGTGGCTGCGTCGAGGGGGCCGTGATCGTCGAGGCCGCCGACGTGATCGCCTCTGGCGCAGCGCGGATTCTCGAATTCGGCGTTGCCGACGAGACCGCCTGGCGGGTCGGCCTGTCCTGTGGCGGCCGCATCCGCATTTATGTCGAGAGGCTGGGATAGACGATGTTGCTGGAGCATCTGCACAGGCTGAACACGGCGCGCGACGCGCGGCTGGCGGCGGTGACCATCACACCGCTCGATATCGGCGAGGCCCGGCTTTTCCTGGAGGGCGAACTCCACGATCCAGCCGCCGCGCCAGCGATTGAGTCGGCACTGCGCACGGGCAAATCCGGCATTGTCGAGATCGGCGGGCAGGCGGCCTTCGTCAATGTCTACCTGCCGCCGCCCCGGATCGTCGTCATCGGCGCGGTACATATCTCGCAGGCTCTTGCGGGCATGGCGGAGACTGCCGGGTTCGATCTGTCGATCATCGATCCTCGCAGCGCCTTTGCGACAGAGGAGCGATTCGGGAAGGCCAAACTGCTTGCCGAATGGCCAGAAGAGGCACTGCAGCATACGCCGCTCGATGCCTATACGGCGCTGGTCGCGGTGACCCACGATCCAAAAATCGACGATTTCCCTTTGGCAAAAGCACTTGAAGCGGGCTGTTTTTATGTCGGGGCGCTGGGAAGCCGCAAGACCCATGCCGGCCGGGTCGAACGGCTGGCAAAACTCGGCGTGAATGAAAGCGCTATCGCCAGTATTCATGCACCGATTGGCCTTGATATCCACGCCTCCAGCCCGGCCGAGATTGCTGTCGCGATCCTTGCCGAGATCATCCAGACGCTGCGGACGCGCGATGTGACGGCTGGGCGAAGGGCGGCGGCATGAAGTTTGGCCCGGTTCCGGTCGCAGATGCGGAAGGTACAGTGCTTGCGCATGCCGCCAAACTGCCCGATGGGCGGCTGGCAAAAGGACATGTTGTTTCCGCCGCCGATATAACGGCGCTGCAGGCGGCGGGTGTCTCCGAAATCACGGTGGCGCGCCTGGAGAGCGGCGATCTGCTCGAGGACGTGGCCGCATCGCGGATTGCCGCCGCGATCGACCGCGACCACCTGACGTTTTCGCAGGCGGCGACCGGCCGCATCAATATCCACTCTGCCGTCGACGGCCTGTTCGTCGCAAGCCGCTCCGTCATCGACAGGCTCAACCGTATCGACCCGGCCATCACACTCGCCTGTCTTGCCGATCATGTGCCGGTGCGGTCCGGCGATATGGTGGCGACCATCAAGATCATTCCGCTCGCCGTTCCGGGCCAGTTTGCCGATGAAGCCATGGCGCTCCTTCGGGCGGAACATGCCTTCAGCGTCAAACCCTTTTTGGCGCGCCGCGTGCTGCTGGTCGCAACCACGCTGCCATCGCTAAAATCCAGCGTGATGGACAAGACGCGCCTCAATCTGGAGGGACGGTTGCGGCTGTCGTCGAGCATCCTGGTGCAGGAACGGCGCGTGCCGCACACGGCCGGCGCCGTGGCGGCGGCGATGGTGCAGGGTGCGGAGCGTTTCGAGATGGTCATCGTCTTTGGTGCCTCTGCCGTTGCCGATGCAGATGACGTGATCCCCGCGGCGATACGGCTGGCGGGCGGTCGCGTTGATCATGTCGGCATGCCGGTCGATCCCGGCAATCTGCTCGTCCTTGGACGGATCGGGGATGTTCCAGTAATTGGAGCACCCGGTTGCGCCCGCAGCCCGAAGGAAAACGGGTTCGACTGGGTTTTGAACAGGATTCTGGCCGGCGAATGGCCAACGGTCGAGGATATCACAGGTCTTGGCGTCGGTGGTCTTTTGATGGAAATACCGACACGGCCGTTGCCACGTGCCTTTGCCGGTTCCAGGCCGAAGGAGATTTCCGTCGCCGCCGTCCTGCTTGCTGCAGGCACAGCTTCCCGCATGGGCTTATTACGGCAGTACAAGCTGTTGGCGGAATTCGACGGCGTACCGCTGGTGCGCCGCAGTGCGCAGGCAGCCCTTGAGGCCGGCATTGATCATGTCTTTGCGATCGTTGGTCATCGGCAGGCGGAGATTCGCGCAGCACTGGCCGGAATTGACGTCGTTGCCGTCGAAAATTCCGATTATGCTACCGGAATGGCCTCGTCGCTGATTGCCGGGGTGAGCATCGTTGGCGCGGATGCCGATGGCATTCTGGTGATGCTGGCGGATATGCCCTGGGTCACAGCGCACAATCTTGCCGCACTGGTTTCGGCGTTCAAGACCGGGCAAGGCCAGGCTATCGTTCGGGCCGTGTCCGCTGGAAAACGCGGCAATCCGGTGATTTTACCGCGATCGGCATTCGATGCAATCCGGCAGTTGCAGGGCGATGTCGGCGCGCGCCATATTATTGAAACCTGCGGATTACCAGTGGTCGATATCGATATCGGACCGGCGGCACATCTTGATCTCGACACGCCGGAAGCGATCATCGCCGCCGGTGGCATATTGAAAGGCTGAGAAAATGGACAATGCGGCAATCGAAGAGATGTTTTCGGCTCTCGGCCCGGTAACGGTCAAACGCATGTTCGGCGGCAAGGGTATCTATTTCGAAGGCCGGATTCTGGCGCTGGAGGTGAGCGGCGATATCCTGCTCAAGGCGGACACCGAGAGTGCCGGCGAATTCGAGGCGGCCGGCAGTTCGCAATGGAGCTATGACGGCAAGGGGAAACTGGTGAAGATGCCGTACTGGTCCATTCCTGAAGAGGCTTTTGATGACCCTGACGAAATGGCTCGTTGGGTGCGGCTTGCCTATCAGGCCGCCTTGCGGGCTAAGAAATAGCCAAAGCCCGCAACGCCTTTACGGCGTCCTGCGCAAACAGCGACAGAGGCTGCGGCAGGTTATCGAGAGAATACCAGCCGATGTCGGAGAGTTTGTCCGGTTCCGTCAGCTGCGGTTCCCCGGAGAAATCGTCGGTCACATAGATCAGCGAAATCCAGTGCTGCCGGTCGGCCTCGATCCGTTGCTCGCTGTGGCAGAGAAACCGTGCCGAATGGATTTTCAGGCCGCTTTCTTCTTCCGCCTCGCGGCAGGCCGCGCCGGCTGCCGGCTCCATATGATCGACCTTGCCACCGACAATGCCCCAGTGCCCGGCCTCCGGTGCCTTCAGGCGCCTGCAAAGCAAAAGCTTGCCGTCATTGATGACGGCAAGCCCTGCTCCCACACCGGGAAAATCTATGCCTGGATATGCCATGCGACTGCTGTAAGGCTCAAGCCTTGCCGGCGATCAGCATGAAAGCCGGGATGTCGTCGCCGAAGCCGACCGGCGTCGGGCCGTCGTCCTGGTCACGGCGATAGCGATTGCGGCGATCGCGGTTGTCATCATTGGCAGGATACGGCTGGGGAGCAGGACGGTTGCTGTTACGGCCGGCATTCTGCGGTTTCGTTTCTGCCTTGCGTTCTGATCTCACAGGTTCTGCCTTTGCTACTACCGGTTCGAGGGGGGCTGCTACGACTGCCGGACTATCGTCTGATTTGATGTCCGATTTGTGACTGGCCACCGGCCGGGGAGCGTGATCGCGATCCCTGTCGTTGCGGCGTCCACCGCGCTTGCCGTCACGGCCGCCGCGGTCCGGTTTGCTGCTCTCATGGCTTTCCATCGGAGCGGGCAGGGCAGAGAGGTCACCGTTCAGCCATTCGATCTTCCTGTCGATCAGCTTTTCGATGGCATCGACGAATTTCGTGTCGCGCTTCGAAACCAGCGTGAACGCGGCGCCCGAGCGGCCGGCACGGCCGGTGCGGCCGATGCGGTGAACATAGTCTTCCGCATGGATCGGCACGTCGAAATTGAACACATGGCTGACATCCGGAATGTCGAGACCGCGGGCGGCGACGTCCGAAGCAACCAGCAGGGTGATCGCATTGTCCTTGAAACCCGCAAGCATTTTCGTGCGCGAGCTCTGGTCCATGTCGCCGTGCAGAGCGCCCACCGAGAAACCGTGACGCGAAAGCGAACGGAACAGGTCAGCGACATCAAGCTTGCGGTTGCAGAAGATGATAGCGTTCTTCAGGTCTTCCTGCTTCTGGATCAGATCGCGCAGTATGGCGCGCTTTTCGTAATCCTTGCTGTGGGTCGCAACCAGCCGCTGCGTGACCGTCGTTGCGGTCGAAGACGGCTTGGCGACCTCGATGCGTTCCGGGTTCTGCAGGAACCGGTCGGCAAGCTTCTGGATTTCCGGCGGCATGGTGGCCGAGAAGAACAGGGTCTGGCGCGTGAACGGAATCAGCTTGGCGATGCGCTCGATATCGGGAATGAAGCCCATGTCGAGCATGCGGTCGGCTTCGTCGATGACGAGGATCTCGACGCCGGTCATCAGAAGTTTGCCGCGCTCGCAATGATCAAGCAGGCGGCCGGGCGTGCAGATCAGCACATCGGCGCCACGCTCGAGCTTGCGGTCCTGCTCATCGAAGGACACGCCGCCGATCAGCAAGGCGACATTCAGCTTGTGGTTCTTGCCGTATTTTTCAAAGTTCTCGGCGACCTGGGCTGCCAGTTCGCGCGTCGGCTCAAGGATGAGCGTGCGCGGCATGCGCGCCCGGGCGCGGCCCTTTTCCAGAAGTGTCAGCATCGGCAGCACGAAGGATGCCGTCTTACCCGTACCCGTCTGGGCAATGCCCAGAATATCACGCCTCTGCAGAGCCGGCGGAATGGCGCCTGCCTGGATCGGTGTGGGGATGGTGTAGCCCGCATCTGTGACTGCGGTGAGAACTTTTTGGCTCAGGCCAAGGTCTGAAAAAGTGGTCAAAGGGAAATCTGTTTCCGTTCCGGTTCGGTCGAACACTGGTCAATCGGCGCATGCATTAACTGCCGTCGCAGCGGCTCTTAGTCCGATAGCCAAGCAAAGTCAAGAAAACCGGTGGTTTGATCGGCGAAAGAGTCAATAATGGACTGACAGCAACAGGATAGCGGAAAAAGCCCTGCCGTTACGTGAAGAGCCGGGATGAGGCCGGCAAGTTCAATTGATGTAGTGGCTGAGCTTGATGCCTGCCGTCAAGAACCGCATGGGATCGACGGCTTCGCCGTTCAGGCGGACTTCGTAGTGCAGATGGGGGCCTGTTGAACGGCCGGTGCTGCCGGATCGCGCAATGGCTTCGCCGGTGGTGATCCTGTCGCCTACATTGACCAAGATGGTCGACAGATGGGCGTAGCGGGTTGTGATCCCGTTGCCATGGTCGATCTCGACCATGTTGCCGTAACCGCCGCTTTTGCCGGCAGTGATCACCGTGCCCGGCGCCGTCGCGAGGATGCGCGTGCCGGTCGGGGCGCGAAAATCGATGCCGGCATGCAGCGCCAGCCGGCCGAGAAATGGATCGGGGCGATTGCCGAAGCTGCTGGTAATGTCGCTGGCCGGTGATGGATTGTTGAACGGCAGCTTCCGCGCCTGGCTGCGAACGCTTTCGAGGCGGCCAAGGGCTGTGTCGAGCCCGACCAGGGAACTATCGAATGCCTCGGTCGTTTCCGGCTCGACGAACGGACCGCCAACAGCGTCGTCACTTTCGGCAGCGGCTGCGGATTCCGTTGCCGTCGCTTCGTTCCGGGCGACCTTTACGCCGGTGCGCGCGAGGATGGTCATGATCGCATCGGTGGCTTCCGACGCGCCTGCCGTCAGGCTGTCGATCCGGTCCTTCTGTTCCTGCTCGATATCCTTGAGAGACAAGGTCACCTTCGAAAACAGCCGGTCGGCCCGGTCGGACATGGCTTCCTGCCTGCCCGGGGCGGTTTGCGGCGCGTAGGCGAGCGCCATCTTCTGCGGAGGCTCTTTGCCGCCGATGCCCATCAACCGCTCGATAGCCTTGAGACCGCCACCGGCGTCCGCACGCTTTTGATAGGCCTGCGGCGCCGTCATGATGGGCTGTTCATCCTTTTCGGCGATACCGGATTCTTCGGCACGATCGAGCAGCGTTCCGAGGCGTCCGTGCCGCGACGATAGCGCCATCTGCTGTTGTAGCAGCTTTTCGACCTTGTCTTCGACAACCTGCTGATCGAGAAGCTGGCGGCTGGTGACACGGTCGACCTGCGCCCGCAGGGCGGCGATCCGGTCTTCATATTCGTGCTGCATGCGCGCCTGACGGGCCATGGTGCCGCCAATCAGGTCATCGCGCAGCACCAGGTAGGATGTTGCTGCGAGATAGCCAATTGAAAAGACTGAAATGAAACAGACGGATAGTGCAGTCATCCATGGCTGGACAGTCATGTGGCGAACCTTGTCGCCGCTTGCCAGAATGAGGATGTGCTTTTGTGCGCGCTTGCCGAAAACCTGGCTTTCCGTAGACACCAACTCACCCCCACCGCGTGCGATTCTGCCCGTTTTGATGGGGGTAATTAGACACCGTTAAGGTTAATAAAGCCTTGCTGCGGGCCTTTTTAGGGGGGCCGGTCAGGTGTTCACGGAGGCCGTCATCGAGCGGTAGAAGGATGGCGTCAGGCCTGCTTCGGCACGAGCGATATCGTTGAAGGGCGCCTTCAAAGGACCGCGAAAATTGGCTCTGACCAGGGCCTGGAACGCTGCCGCCGGATCTTTCTTCTGCCGGGCACAGAGGAAACGGAACCATTTCGCACCGACAGCCACATGCCCCTTCTCGTCCTCGTAGATCACATCGAGCACGGCAGCGCTTTCCATGTCGCCGGCCTCACGCATTTTCGCCTGCAGGGCCGGCGTCACGTCGAGGCCGCGTGCCTCGAGAATCAGCGGCACGACTGCCAGCCGCGCGGTCAGGTCGTTGCGCGTATCATGGGCAGCCTGCCACAGGCCGTCATGAGCCGGCAAATCACCATAATCGGCGCCCAGCTGGCGCAGGCGGTCGCGCACCATGCGGAAATGCTTGGCCTCCTCGAACGCCACTTTCATCCAGCCATCGAAGAACGAATTTGGAACAGGCTCCGTTGCAAACCGGGCGACGATGTCGAGCGCCAGATCGACGGCGTTGAGCTCGATATGGGCGATGGCATGCAGAAGCGCGATGCGGCCCTTGTCGGTGGTCAGCGTGCGCTTCGGCATATGGCGCGGCGGTATCAGCTCCGGTTTTTCCGGCCGGCCTGGGCGATCGGGCACGGGCGTATCGAGGGGCGAGCGCAGCGACAAGGTGCGCCCGCCCCAGCGGCGGGCCGTTTCCTGGATCAAAAGCGTCTTGATATCCAGATCGGCTGCGCGGATTGCGCAGACGGCCCCGTCGCGAAGACTGCGGATGACCGGAAGGCTTGTCATCGTCACGCAGTTCCGTTCGCAAGGTTTTGCGTTGCGGCTAGGACCTCTTCGGCATGGCCGGCGACCTTCACCTTCGGCCAGACGCGGCGGATCACGCCATCCGGGCCGATCAGCAGGGTTGTCCGCTCGACCCCCATATACTTGCGGCCGTACATGCTTTTTTCGACCCAGACGCCATAGCTGTTCAAGACAGCCAGATCTTCATCCGAGGCGAGAATAACCGAGAGATCATATTTCTTGGCAAACTTGTCGTGCTTTTTCACCGAATCGGGCGACATGCCGATGACCACCGCGCCAGCTTGTGAAAATGCGCCCAGAAGCCCGGAGAAGGCAATGGATTCAGTGGTGCAGCTGCTGGTGTCGTCCTTTGGGTAGAAGAAAAGCACCACCGGCTTCCCCTTGAAATCCGACAGGGAAACGGTTCCGCCACCGTCGCGGGGTAGCGTAAAGTCCGGTGCAAGCGCACCTTCGGTCAGGTTTGCCATGGTTATTCCTTTATTCTGGGGCATGTGCCGCAAAAGGTTGTCGCATGAGGCATATCCAATCGGAACCCGGCCCGTCCAGCGCCGGAGGGACCAGAGGGTGTTTTCACGCACAGGGAAGATCGATTGAATGGCAGACATCGTTTGCCCCGGGATCGTTCTTTAACTACTGTGTAGCCTCTGCAAATGCCAAAAGACGCTTCGCTGCGTCCTTGGTACTTTCGGGCGATAACATGAGATAAATCAACCGCGTACGTCGTGTGTTGGGCATCGGCGGCATGTATGCGGCTGATGCCGCGAGATGGAATCGCATGAGATTGGAAAATACCGCATGATTCTTTTTCACACTTGCGGAGGCCGCCGGCGCTGATGAATGAAATCCGCGGCGAAAAGGTATCGTTTCGCAAGGAAGACATTGTCGCTCTGCATTCCCTGCCATCCGCGCAGGCTCATGATCCATGTATCGTTCACGCGCCGAACAAGCGCGGCATCATGCACCTCGCCTTTACTATCGCGGCTGTCGTCGCCTCGATTATCCTTCTGATTGGCGCCCTGCTGGTGGCTGCCATCGAAGGCGGTTTTCTGGATGAACCGTTGAATGCGCGGGCACAGATGGCGCTCAACACGGCGACTGGCAGCAATTATCACGCCGAGGTCGGAAGCACCGTCCTGCGGGTGACGTCGAACGGTGCGCTGGCGCTGAAGGCGCAGAATGTGACGCTGGTGGAGAACGCCTCCAACAAGCGCCTGGTCACCACCAACTCTGTCTTTATCGAACTCAATCCGCTGGCTTTGATAACCGGCCGGATTGCCGTTTCGCGGATCGAGGCGGAAGGGGCGATGCTCGATCCGTCGTTGTTGCCTCAAGGCAAGCCGATCGATCTGGCGGCGATACGCATCGCGGATGTTGCCGATGGGCTGGAAGTCGTTTTCAGCCAAATCGACAATATCTCGCAACTGATCGGCCGCAGCGATACCGAAACCGTGCGGATCGCCGATCTGCAATTGTCTTTTTCCGGGCCTCGCCAGCGGGTCGTGCCGGTCGTGGTCGAGACCGTGGATTTCAAACGTACCGCCGATGGATCGATGCAGATTGACGGCGTCTTTTCCGTTGACGGACAATCTTCGCAACTTCATCTGCGCGCTGACCGGCAGAGCGGGCGTGTCACGGCACTTGACGGCTCCGCCATCGGGCTGCCCTTGTCTGCCTTTCTGCACCGCGATGATACCGCGACCGAGCTAGCCTTCGGGATCAAAAGCAGCGCCGACCTGACCATCAAGGCCACCCGGGCGGCCGAAAACACGCCACCGACCCTGCAGTTGAACGGCCGCTCCAATGGTGGCGCATTCGATGCGGGCGGGTTTACGTCGGAACTCAAGCCCTCCGAGCTGAATGTCAGCTATGATTTTGTCCGCGACCGGATCGAGATATTGCCGTCGATGGTACGCGTCGGCCGGTCGACCTTTCCCTTTACCGGCGCAATTGCCGATCTCGATCCGGCGGCGCTTGCCGGCAAGAAGGGTTTCTCGGTCGATCTTCTGCTGCAAGCTGCCAGTTCGTCGCCGATCGATGTCACCGAAGCGCCGCTGATATTCGATGCCAAGGCTCAGGGGCGTTACCTGCCGGAAAGCCATCAGCTGGTGTTCGATGAACTGACGGTTGCCAGCGGGCTCGGCACCGCTGCCGGGTCGCTATCCATGACGTTCGGGGAAACCTCGCCGCAGATCAGCTTTGCGCTATTGACCAGCAAGATACAGTCTGCTGCCGTCAAGCAGCTCTGGCCCTGGTGGGTCGGCAAGACTGCGCGGCGCTGGGTGATCAACAATATCTTCGGCGGCACGGTTACGGATGGCAAAATCGAAGTCTTCTTGCCTATGGGACGGATCACACGGACCGTTGGCCCGATCGATCTCAACGCCGAAGAGCTGAGCGTTCAATTCAATATTGCCGATGCGCGGGTCAATCTGGCCGGCGACATCCCGCCCTTGCGCGATGCTGCCGGCGCTTTCAACCTGAAAGGCGAGCGTATGGATGTGAAGATCCAGCGCGGAACGGCTTATTTCCCGTCCGGGCGCTCGGCGACGGTGAACGGCGGCGATTTCGTCATCCCCAATACCTATGAAAAGCCGCTGATCGCCGAAATGAAACTCGATGTGGCGGGGCAGGCCGATGCGATTGCCGAGCTTGTCAGCTACAGGCCGATCCTTGCGCTGCAGCGGACCCCCTTCAAGCCGGAGGATTTTTCCGGCGAGATGACGGCCCAGGTCGGTGCACGTTTCGGTCTGGTCACGGCCCAAAAACCGCCGCCGCCGCAATGGCAGGCGCAGATGTCGCTGAATGGTGTGACCGTCAACAAACCCTTTGCCGGCCGCAATATCTCCAACATCAAGGGAACAATGCGGATCGATCCGGTTCAGGCGGTGCTGGAGGCCAAGGCGGACATCGATGGTGGGGAGATGAATATTTCCGTCGTCGAGCCGGTCGGAGCCTCGAGCACGGTTGCGCGCAAGCGGGAGATTTCCGGGACGCTCAACGATGGTGACCTTGCCAAGCTGGCGCCCGGGCTTGCCGGTATTGTCAGCGGACCTGTCGGGCTGGATATCCTGGTCAATGACAACGATCAGCACACGGTTTCGGCCGATCTCGGCAATGCCTCGCTTTCGCTTCCCTGGATCGGCTGGTCGAAGGGGGCGGGGATCAGCGCCAAGGCGACCTTTTCGGCAACCACCACCGAGGGCGTCACGCAGATCAGTAATCTGAAGCTGAACGGCGACGGTTTTGGCGCCGCAGGCTCCCTCGTTCTCGACAAGTCTGGTTTGAATTCCGGAGAGTTTTCCTCGGTCCAGCTCTCCAAGGGCGACAATTACGCCGTCAATATCAAGCGCCAGAAAAGCGGTTTTGCCGTCAGCGTCAATGGCTCATCCGCCGATATGCGTCCGGTCATCGAAAGCCTGCGCAACGGGTCAGGCGACGGGGGGGGGGACGGCAAGCGGATCGCCATCAATGCAAACCTCCAGCAGGTGACCGGATTTCATTCGGAGGCGCTGTCCAACGTCAATCTGAACTATGTGGCGAGAGGCAAGCAGATCGATGCGGTCGATCTTTCGGCGGTGACCGATAGCGGTCAGGCCGTGGTTGCCAAACTGACGAAGGACGGTGCCGACAATACGCTCGAACTGACCAGCGGCGATGCGGGGTCGCTGGCCCGGTTTGCGAATATCTACAGCAACATGCGCGGCGGCCTTTTGAACCTCAAGCTGCGCGATCGCGGCGGCAGTTCCTGGCGCGGCAATATCGATATCCGCAAGTTCTCCCTGGTCAACGAAGCGCGGCTGCAATCGATCGTATCGACGCCGGCGGGTGCGGACGGAAGAAGCCTCAACCAGGCAGTGAAGAGGGATATCGACGTAAGTTCGGCTCGCTTCGAGCGGGGTTCCGCCAACGTGGCGCTCGACAACGGATCGATCGTGATCGACGGCGGGGTGGTACGCGGGGTCGATGTTGGTGCGACGTTCCAGGGAACGGTGCGCGACAAGAACGGCAACATGGACATGACCGGCACGTTCATGCCGGCCTACGGCCTCAACCGCCTGTTCGGCGAACTTCCGATCATCGGCGTCCTTCTCGGCAATGGCCGGGATCGGGGCTTGCTGGGGATCACCTTCAAACTGGTCGGCCCGTTTGCCAAGCCGAACCTGACGATCAACCCGCTATCGATCATTGCGCCCGGCGTGTTCCGCAGCATCTTTGAATTCCAATAAAAAACCGGCGGGATTACCGCCGGTTTGGGTCTCGCTCGATGTCGTGAACGTTTTAGGCCGGCCGCACGAGAATATGCTTCTTCTTGCCGAGTGACAGCTTGATCACGCCATCTGCCGTGACGTCACCAGTGCCGATCATCTGGCGGTCGTCGCTGACAACAGCATCATTGAGCCGAACGGCGCCATCCTTGAGGAACTGCCGCACCTTGCCATTGGATTCGGCGAGACCGGCGCGCACGAACAGCGCGAGGACACCAATGCCGGCTTCAAGCTCCGCAGTGGGGACATCGATGGACGGCAAATTGGCCGCAAGGCCACCTTCTTCGAAAGTCTTGCGGGCGGTTTCAGCCGCTTCTTCCGCCGCCGCACGTCCGTGGAGAATCGCTGTCACTTCGGTTGCGAGGATCTTTTTCACTTCGTTGAGCTCTGCTCCGCCTATTGCAGACAGCCGGGCAATTTCCGTCATCGGCAGCGTCGTAAACAGCTTCAGGAAGCGGCTGACATCGGCATCTTCAGTGTTACGCCAGTACTGCCAAAAGTCATAAACGGACAGGAGATCGGCATTGAGCCAGACTGCGCCGGAGGCGGATTTACCCATTTTGGCCCCGGAAGAGGTGGTCAAAAGCGGCGATGTCAGTGCGTAGAGTTGCGGGGTGCCCATGCGATGGCCGAGATCGATACCATTGATGATATTGCCCCACTGGTCGGAACCACCCATTTGCAAGCGGCAATCGTATCGCTTGGCCAGTTCGACAAAATCGTAGGCCTGCAAGATCATGTAGTTGAATTCGAGAAAGGACAGCGACTGTTCGCGATCCAGCCGTGTCTTGACGCTGTCAAAGGCGAGCATGCGGTTAACCGAGAAGTGGCGGCCAACGTCGCGTAAGAATTCGAGGTAGTTGAGCGGCCGCAACCATTCGGCATTGTTGATCATCCGAGCACCACTCGGACCATCATTGTAATTCAGGTAGTTGGCGAAAACGTGCTTCAGCGAGGTGATGTTTTCCTCGATCATGTCGACCGTCATAAGCTTTCGTGCCTCTTCCTTGAAGGAAGGGTCGCCGACCATGCCGGTACCTCCCCCCATCAGGGAGATGGGACGATGGCCGGTCGTCTGCAGCCAATGCAGCAGCATGACCTGAGTCAGGTGTCCGACATGCAGGCTCGAAGCCGTCGGATCGTAGCCGATATAGGCCGTCACGGTCTCCTTGTTGAACAGCGCATCCAGTCCAGCATTGTCGGATGTCTGGTGGATGAAGCCGCGTTCATGGAGGGTGTGAAGGAAATCGGACTTGAATTCGGACATGACCTGTCTCTTTCGGTGGGCTGCTTGGAGAAGAATGAGGACTTGCTGGATATTTGCGCGGCGTTTAGCACTGTTTGCTGAAAAGTGCACGTGTTTGCATTGTGAATGTTTTCTTTGGGGTTGTGTGCGGGATGACGCAGGTGAAGACGGCGATCGGACTGATGAGCGGCACCAGCATGGACGGCATCGACATCGCGCTCATTCGAACCGATGGCCGCGGCAAGGTCGAGCGTGGCGCAGCCCTTGGAATAGCCTATGACGCAAAGTTTCGCGATCGCCTGAAACAGGCTCTGGAAGAGGCCAAGGCGATCCGGCAGCGCGAGGAGCGGCCGGGTACCCTTGCCGATGTCGAGCGCGAACTGACGAGGCGTCATGCGAGCGCCGTTCAGGATTTTCTGAAGAAAAACAATATTCTGTCCGCAGATGTTGATGTGATCGGGTTTCATGGCCAGACCGTGTTGCATCGTCCGGACCAGGCGCTGACCGTCCAGCTTGGCGACGGTGCGCTGCTGGCGCGCGAAACCGGCATTGCCGTTGTTCACGACATGCGCGCCAATGACATGGCGCATGGCGGGCAGGGCGCGCCGCTGATCCCGGCCTACCATGCGGCTCTTGCCGCCGGCTTACCTGCGGAACTTCGCTCCGGGCGCCCGGTGGTGTTCGTCAATATCGGCGGCATTTCCAACCTGACATGTGTCGGCACCGGCGGGCAGATCGTTGCCTATGACAGTGGCCCCGGCAATACGCTGATCGACCAGTGGGTCGAAGCGCATGCGGGCATCCCCTATGACCAGGGCGGCATGATTGCCAGCGAGGGTCATGTCATCGCTGGCCTGGCGGAACGCTATCTGGAAAATCCGTTCTTCTCCGCCAGCAAGCGCCGCTCGCTCGATCGCAACGATTTTTCGCCTCCCGCTGGTGCCGATGCGGGCCTTGAAGATGGCGCCCGCACCCTTGCCTATGTCACGGCTGCCGCCGTCCTCAAATCGGCACAGCACCTGCCGGAACAGCCCGGCGCCTACATCATCTGCGGTGGTGGACGACTGAACCGGATCATCATGCGCGATCTCACCGAACTTGCGTTGCGCGAGGAGGCAACGGTCGTTTCCGCCGAAGCTGCAGGCCTTGATGGCGATGCCATGGAGGCGGAGGCATGGGCCTATCTTGCCGTGCGCTCGCTCAAAGGATTGCCGCTGACGTTTCCCGGCACGACGGGCGTAACAGAGCCGGTTACCGGCGGGGTCTTCAACGCCGCCTTGGGCTCGCCGCCGTCGGCTGCCGATTAACGTTTCTTTTGCCTGGCATCGGTACCATTCACACGAATCTGCGATGCCCTGTGGCATGGTGGAAGAGAACGCGCGGCGTGTGCGTACTCGAAACGGACGTAGAGATGAACGGCGCGCTTTTCCTTCTGACCGTCAATTTCCTGATAGCGCAGCTTTTTTGCGTGTTTTTTCTCGTCATCTCCAGACGCAGCCGCATTCCCGCCGCCGGCCGCTGGTTTGCGGTCGCCTTTGCCGTCGCATCGCTGTCCGCCTTCTTTGAAGTTGCCATCCGCTATGGCGATTTCGACCGGATCGCCAGTTTTGGCGCTTTCAGTTCTCTATTGATCGCACTCCTGATGATCCGTATCGGTATCGGCCGGCTCTACGCCGTTCCGTCGAATATTTGGGCGATGACGGCGCTTTTGTGCGCTGCACTTCCTCTCAATCTGATGATCTACGACCTGCCGCGGGGCACGTTCGTGCATTCGCTTGGCTACCAGGCACCGTTTGCGATTGCAGAGTTGATGTGCGCAGTTGCGGTCTACCGGTCGGGGCGGCGCGAGACGAGCGACCGGATCCTGATGGCACTGTTGCTGATTACGGCTGGGAATTTTGTAAGCAAGGTCTATTTCGCCGTGATCTTCAGCGGCGGAAGCACGGCGCAGGCCTATCTCGGCAGTACCTATGCGCTGGTTTCCCAGAGCCTCAGTGCCGTGCTGGTCGTCTCCACTGGCCTGACATTGCTGGCCGTCATCGTGCTTGAGATCATGGACGATGCCAAGGCGAACTCGGAAATCGATCCTCTGTCAGGACTTTTGAACCGGCGCGGTTTCGATGGAAGAGTGAGCCAGATTCTTGCGCGCCCCATGTCTGCCTATCCCCATTGCGTGATCGTTTGTGATCTCGATCACTTCAAGTCGGTGAACGATACCTACGGACATGCCGCCGGTGATCAGGTCATCCTGGCATTCGGCCGTATGCTCGCCGGTCACGCTCCGACGGAGGCGATTTGTGCGCGTTTTGGCGGCGAAGAATTTGCCATCTTTTTGCCGTCCACCAGCACGGCCACCGGTTATCTGTTTGCGCAGGGACTGCGCAATACGTTTGCATCGCTTATGATCGGCGGGTTGCCGGAGACGGTTCGCCTGTCGGCCAGTTTTGGCGTTTGCACGCTCGCAGCCCCCGGTGATTCGATCGCCGATGCAATCAAGGGTGCTGATGCGGCCCTCTACGATGCCAAGAAGAGCGGACGCAACCGGGTAAACCGCGCAGGCCAGCCCATGACCAACAGCCCGCAGGAGTGGCAGGCACAGGCCTGAGCGTCTTATCGGGACAGGCGGGATGATCTGTCTGCCGGGTGACCACCCCGGCAGACCAAACCATCACGCAATCGCTTGAAACTGCAGCTTGCCCTCGTGCAGGAAGCACGCCTTTGAAAAAATTCCCGTGTCGAACCGGTTGGGCAGGCGGATGTCTTGCATGTCTGGCAGCGGCTTTTCGTCAGGCCGATACGTACGGTCGATCTGCGAGATGAAGGCCAGAATGATCCCGGCCTTTTCTGCAAAAGCCTGAAGTGCCGCGAGTTGCTGCGAAAGCTCGGGCTTGGTTCTGCGCTGATCGAGAATCTGCAGGTAATCGATGACCGCGACCGTTCCGCGGGGCGCATCGGCAAGATGACGGATCATGTAATCGGCGCAGATATCATCATCGGTGACGATCTCGACGAGATCACCAAGGCCGGGTGTTTCGCCTTGCAGTGACAGGATGCGTTGCCGGGTCTCATGCTCGGTATATTCGAGGGTAAAGAAGATGCCCTTGCGGCCATCACCGACCGCATCGAGCAGGAGCTTTAATCCCAGTAGCGTTTTGCCATGTCCGGGCCGGGCTCCCAGCAGGACGATATCGCCATCGCAAAGCCGGGACAGGATGTTCGTTTCGCCGGAACTCTCTGCAGTTTGCGCAGCAAGCAAGCTCCATCCGACAAAACCCTCCTGGTTTGCAATGCGATCCAGGGCGGCATGCAGGGGAATTTTTTCATCCCGGACCAAGAGCTTGGCGCGGCGTTTTAATTGATAGACCGGGGCGGATAGCCTCATCACAAAACCTCCATTGCGAGCAGAAAACGCAATCCCTCCTTATGCGGCGCTCGAACAGATGGCTCGATGATGGAAATACCCCGTATGAACGATACTTCCCCGATTGGAGGGAGGAGGCGCGGGCCAAGCCTGTACCTCCATCAATATCGCGAGTCGGAAATGGCAACAAGACGGAAGCGCGGTGTTGCCTGGACCTCCACCGCCATAAAAAATGGCACCCGGCGACTATTGATGACGCAGAGTGCCATTTGGAAAACCTGGAGCCGGGGGGGCCAGCCCTTTAAGCCGTTAGCGGATACGCTTTGCTGCTGGTTCCGGCGTCAGTTCGCCGTTCAGGCGACGGTCGAGGTAGTCCTCGCATTCTCCCATCAGCGTATCGACCTGGCCGTTGAAGAAGTGGTTTGCACCCGGCACGGTCTTGTGAGTGATCAGGATGCCCTTCTGCGCCTTCAGCTTGTCGACGAGATTGTTGACGTCCTTTTCAGGCGCGACCTTGTCGAGATCGCCGTTGATGATCAGGCCGGAGGACGGGCAGGGCGCCAGGAACGAGAAGTCATAGGTGTTCGGCTGCGGTGCGATCGACATGAAGCCTTCGATTTCCGGACGGCGCATCAGGAGCTGCATACCGATCCAGGCGCCGAAGGAATAGCCCGCGACCCAGCAGCTCTTCGAATCGGGATGCATGCTCTGCACCCAGTCGAGGGCCGATGCAGCATCCGACAGTTCGCCGGCGCCATGGTCGAATTCGCCCTGACTGCGGCCGATCGAACGGAAATTGAACCGGAGCGTCGTGAAACCGCGCTTCTGGAACATGTAGAACAGCTGGTAGACGATCTGGTTGTTCATCGTGCCGCCAAACTGCGGGTGCGGATGCAGGACGATGGCGATCGGGGCGTTCTTCTGCTTGGACGGCTGGTAACGGCCTTCGAGGCGACCGGCCGGTCCGTTGAAGATGATTTCGGGCATTGGCTCTCCGGGCTTGATTCTGGCATTAAAAACCGGTTCAGCGCTGATGCAGTCTTGACGAAAGCAGTCAGCTTTTCTAGAACTTAGTTTAGAACCATTCAAAACTTTGACACGGACTTTCCGTGGCGAGTGCTGTCTCTTACGGCAAGCGAAGCGAAAAATTCAAGGAAAATGCACCGGCCGCATGCCTTTAGATGGCAGCCGGTTCATCTTTGGCAAGGGAATATGGGACAAGAGCGCATCTATATGGACTGGAATGCCACCGCGCCGCTGCTGCCGGCCGCGCGCGAGGCGTGTCTTGATGCGCTCGATCTTCTGGGCAACCCGTCGTCCGTGCATGGTGAAGGCCGTAAAATCCGCACGTTGATCGAAAATGCCCGCCGTGATGTGGCGGCCCTTTGTGGTACGGCGGCGGCCAATGTCACCTTTACCAGTGGCGCTACGGAAGCGGCCAATTGGGTGCTGACGCCAGATTTCCGCATGGGCAAGACGCCACTGACCATCGGCCACCTCTATTTCTCGGCAGTCGAACATCCGGCGGTTCGCGAAGGCGGGCGTTTCGGCAAGGCCGATGTCAGCGAAATTGCGGTGACGCCGGCCGGAACGATCGATCTGGCCGCACTTGAGGCAGCCCTGACCGCCCACGACCGCCAATCCGGCCTGCCGATGGTTGCCGTGATGCTGGTCAACAACGAAACAGGCATTGTCCAGCCGATCGAGGAAGTCTCCCGCCTGGTCAAGGCCGCCGGTGGCGTTCTTGTCGTCGATGCGGTGCAGGCGGCAGGGCGCCTACCTTTGTCGATTGAGGCGCTCGGGGCTGATTTCCTGATCCTCTCGTCGCACAAGATTGGCGGACCGAAGGGCGTCGGCGCTCTCGTTGCGCGCGGCGAAATCCTGATGCCTTCGGCGCTGATCCGTGGCGGCGGCCAGGAAAAGGGTCATCGTTCCGGAACAGAAAATCCCGCCGCGATTGCCGGATTTGGTGCGGCGGCACGGTTGGCGGCTGATAATCTGGAAGGCCGGATGGCCGGCGTCTCTGTCCTGCGCGACCGGCTGGAAGCGGCGATGATCGCGGCAGCGCCCGACGTCATCATTCATGGCCGTGATGGCGCACGCATCGGCAATACCTGCTTCTTTACGTTGCCGGGGCTCAAATCGGAAACCGGGCAGATCGCCTTCGACCTCGAGGGCGTCGCGCTGTCGGCGGGGTCTGCCTGCTCGTCAGGCAAGGTCGGCCAGAGCTATGTTCTGTCGGCGATGGGACACGACCCGCGCCATGGTGCGCTGCGGATTTCGATCGGACCATCGACGACGAAAATGGAGATCGACCGGTGCGTGGAAGTCTTTACCAGGGTCGCATCGCGGCGCAGGCTTTCGGGCGCTGCGGCTTGACTCTGTATTAAATTGCGGAAATTGAATTTTCCGCTTGGCAAACGGGGTGAAAATGGCCCTTTAGCCCACTACATAGGCGATACAACGAACATTGTATCGTGCTGACAAGCTGCCGGACCTTGTATCCGGCGAGATTGGAGAACGACATGGCTGCCGTGCAGGAAACAATTGATCAGGTCGCCCTGATCGATGTGGACCAGTACAAATACGGGTTTGAAACGACGATCGAAATGGACAAGGCGCCCAAGGGCCTGTCCGAAGACATCATCCGCTTCATTTCGGCAAAGAAGAACGAACCGGACTGGATGCTCGAATGGCGTCTGGAAGCGTATCAGCGCTGGCTGACGCTGGAAGAGCCGACCTGGGCGCGCGTCAACTATCCGAAGATCGATTTCAACGAGATCTACTTTTACGCCGCGCCGAAGAGCACGCCCGGGCCGACTTCGATCGATGATGTCGATCCGGAGCTTCTGCGGGTCTATGAAAAGCTCGGCATTCCCCTGCGCGAGCAGGAAATCCTGGCAGGCGTGAAGACGCCGCGCATCGCCGTCGATGCCGTGTTCGATTCCGTTTCGGTCGTGACGACGTTCAAGGAAGAGCTGAAGAAGGCCGGCGTGATCTTCATGTCGATCTCGGAAGCCATCCGCGAGCATCCCGATCTGGTGAAGAAATATCTCGGTACCGTCGTTCCGACCACCGACAACTATTATGCGACGTTGAATTCGGCCGTCTTCACCGATGGTTCCTTCGTGTTCGTGCCGAAGGGCGTTCGCTGCCCGATGGAGTTGTCGACCTATTTCCGTATCAACGAAAAGGGCACGGGCCAGTTCGAGCGCACTTTGATCATCGCCGAAGACAGTGCTTACGTGTCCTACCTGGAAGGCTGCACGGCGCCGCAGCGCGACGAAAACCAGCTGCATGCGGCGGTCGTCGAGCTTGTTGCGCTTGACGATGCCGAAATCAAGTATTCCACCGTCCAGAACTGGTATCCGGGCGACAAGGAAGGTAAGGGCGGCATCTACAACTTCGTCACCAAGCGTGGCGATTGCCGCGGCAAGAACTCGAAGATTTCGTGGACGCAGGTCGAAACCGGCTCGGCGATCACCTGGAAATATCCATCCTGCATCCTGCGTGGCGACGGTTCGCGTGGCGAGTTTTACTCGATCGCCGTCTCCAACGGTCATCAGCAGATCGACTCAGGCACCAAGATGATCCATCTCGGCAAGAACACGTCGAGCCGCATCGTCTCCAAGGGTATCGCCGCCGGCGTCAGCCAGAATACCTATCGCGGCCAGGTCTCGACCCACCGCAAGGCGGAGAACGCGCGTAACTTCACCCAGTGCGATTCACTCCTGATCGGTGACAAGTGCGGAGCGCATACCGTGCCCTATATCGAGGCGCGCAATTCCTCGGCCCAGTTCGAGCATGAGGCGACGACCTCGAAAATTTCCGAAGACCAGCTGTTCTACTGCTTGCAGCGCGGCATCCCGACCGAAGCGGCGATCGCACTGATCGTCAACGGCTTCGTCAAGGAAGTCATCCAGGAACTGCCGATGGAGTTTGCGGTCGAAGCGCAGAAGCTGATCGGGATTTCGCTGGAAGGCTCGGTCGGTTAATCGCCGCCTCCATTTTGAACTGGTGCGCTGACAATCGCGCCCGAAAATCTATTCGTTTCCCAAGAGGACGACGTACATGCTTGAAATCAGAAACCTCCATGCCCGCATCGCCGAAGACGGCACCGAGATCATTCGTGGTCTGAACCTGACCGTGAAGGCCGGCGAAGTCGCTGCCATCATGGGTCCGAACGGTTCCGGCAAATCGACGCTGTCCTACATCCTGTCGGGCCGCGAGGACTACGAAGTCACCGAAGGCGACATCCTTTACAACGGCGAGAGCATCCTCGAGCTTGATCCTTCAGAGCGTGCCGCCAAGGGCATCTTCCTTGCCTTCCAGTATCCGGTCGAAATCCCCGGCGTTGCGACTATGCAGTTCCTCAAGGTCGCGCTCAACGAGCAGCGCAAGTATCGCGGCGAAGACGAGCTTTCGACACCGGACTTCATCCGCCGGGTCAAGGAAGCGGCTGCAAAACTGCAGATTAACCCGGACATGCTGAAGCGCCCGCTCAACGTCGGGTTTTCCGGTGGCGAGAAGAAGCGCGCTGAAATCCTGCAGATGGCGCTGCTGGAGCCAAAGCTCTGCGTGCTCGACGAAACCGACAGCGGGCTCGACATCGATGCACTGAAGATCGTTTCGGACGGCGTCAACGCGCTGCGTTCGCCGGACCGTGCCGTGATCGTCATCACCCACTACCAGCGCCTGCTCGAATACATCGTGCCAGATAGCGTCCACGTTCTCTACAAGGGCCAGATCATCAAGTCCGGCGACAAGTCGCTGGCGCTCGATCTCGAAGCCAATGGTTATGCCGACATCATCGATGCGGCTGCTTGAGGAGTGAGGCGATGAACATGCAAACGGCAATCACGATGACAGCCGCCGAGACGGCTCTCGTCGATGCCTATACCGCCCAGATCGGCGAACTGCCCGGCGAAGGCGCCGTGCTGTCAGCCCGTGATACCTTGCTGGCTAACCTCAGGCAGCAGGGCCTGCCGACACGCCGGGTCGAATCCTGGCACTATACGGACCTGCGCGCACTTTTGCGTGCCGTTCCGGCGTTTGATCCGACGGCGTTTGCTGAGAAGGTCGACCCGCTGGTTCCGGGCTCGTCAGTGCTTTCGGTCCTGAACGGTAAGGCTGACACCAAGAACCTGCCGGCCGGCATCAACGTGCGTTCCTACGCTGAAAGCCTGATCGATGGCGTTGCTGCCGCCGATCTGATCGAGCGCGATCAGGACGACGTGATCGGCCGGATCAATGGCAGCTTCGTGCGCGACGGTTTCGAGATCGAAGTGCCCGAGGGTACCGAACTGGAACAGCCGGTCGAATTCCAGCTGGTGCAGAGCGCTGGCCAGAGCCATTCCCGCTTTCCGGTAACGTTCGGCGCCAATACCAAGGCAACGATCATCGAGCGCCATCTCTCGGTCAGCGATGCCGCCAGCCTGGTTACGGTCGTCAGCGACCTGATCCTCGATGAAGGTGCCGAGATCACCTGGATCATCCTGCAGCAGCAGGGCGCAAGCGACAGCCATCTGGCCCAGGTCAATTTCGACCTCGGCACCAATGCCAAGCTGCGGCTGTTCGTCATCAATGCCGGTGGCAAGCTGGTGCGCCAGGAAGTCCATGGCGTTACGACCGGCGAAGGTGCGGATTTCAAGCTGCGGGGCATCAACCTGCTGGGTGGCGATACGCATACCGACGTGACCTTCACGCTCGGCCATGACGTGCCGAACACGACATCGACGGAAGTTCTCCGCAACGTCCTGTTCGACCGCGCCAAGGGCGTGTTCCAGGGCCAGATCCGGGTTGCTCCCGATGCGCAGAAGACTGACGCAAAGATGGCGTGCAATACGCTGCTTCTCTCCGATGACGCCGATTTTTCGGCCAAGCCGGAGCTGGAAATCTTCGCCGACGACGTTCAGTGCGGCCATGGCGCCACCGTCATCGATATCAATCCGACGCATCTCTATTACCTGCGTGCCCGCGGCATTCCGGAAAACAAGGCCCGGGCCATGCTGGTCAACGCGTTCGTCGATGAGATTGTCGAGGAACTCGAAGACGAGGGACTGATCGAGACGCTGGAAACGATCATCGCCGCCTGGCTCGAAAAGCACGCCTGATTGGATCATGGACATGGAACATGTGGTGCCGGTGCCGGCCTATGACGTCGAAGCGATTCGCAGGGATTTTCCGATCCTGTCGCGAACCGTTTACGGCAAGCCGCTGGTCTATCTCGACAACGGCGCCTCGGCCCAAAAGCCGCAGGTGGTCATCGATGCCGTTGCCCATGCCTATGCCAACGAATATGCCAACGTCCATCGCGGCCTACATTTCCTGTCGAATGCCGCGACGGATGCCTATGAAGGCGCGCGTGAAAAAGTGCGCCGGTTCCTGAACGCGCCGTCGGTCGACAACATCATCTTCACCAAATCCTCGACCGAGGCGATCAACACGGTTGCCTATGGCTACGGCATGCCGAAGATCGGCGATGGCGACGAGATCGTCGTCTCGATCATGGAGCATCATTCCAATATCGTGCCGTGGCATTTCATCCGCGAACGTCAGGGGGCCAAGCTGGTCTGGGCGCCGGTCGATGATCAGGGCGCTTTCCATATCGACGATTTCGTCAAATGCCTGACCGATAAGACCAAGCTGATCGCCATCACCCATATGTCGAATGCGCTCGGCACGGTCGTTCCAATCAAGGAAATCTGCAAGATTGCCCGCGAGCGCGGCATTCCGGTGCTGGTCGATGGCAGCCAGGCGGCCGTGCATATGCCGGTCGATGTGCAGGATCTCGACTGCGACTGGTACGTGATGACCGGCCACAAGCTCTACGGTCCGTCGGGCATTGGCGTGCTCTACGGCAAGATGGACCGGCTGAAGCAGATGCAGCCTTTCATGGGCGGTGGCGAGATGATCGTCGAGGTGACCGAGGACGCGGTTACCTACAACGAACCGCCGCATCGTTTCGAAGCAGGCACGCCGCCGATCGTCCAGGCAATCGGCCTCGGTTATGCGCTGGATTATATGGAAAATGTCGGCCGGGCGGCGATTGCTGCGCATGAGGCCGATCTTGCTGCCTATGCGCAGGAGCGCCTGTCGTCCGTCAATTCGCTGCGAGTGATCGGGACGGCGCCGGGCAAAGGTGGTATCTTTTCCTTCGAGCTTGAAGGTATCCATGCCCACGACGTGTCGATGGTGATCGACCGGGCAGGAGTTGCTGTGAGGGCAGGCACGCATTGCGCCCAGCCGCTCTTGAAACGCTTCGGCGTGACCTCCACATGCCGTGCATCCTTTGGCCTCTACAATACACGGGCCGAAGTCGATGTGCTGGTGGATGCGCTTGAGCAAGCTCGCAGATTCTTTGCGTAAGGACATATACCGATGAGCCTTGATACGACTGAAGACAAGATCGACGTCCGGGAAGGGATTGTTCACTCCGCCATTCCTGCGGATGAACTGGCGCGCCTCAGCGACGATGTGATTTCCGCGCTGAAGACGGTCTATGATCCGGAAATTCCTGCCGACATTTTCGAACTCGGTCTGATCTACAAGATCGACATCGAAGACGACCGCATGGTCAAGATCGCCATGACGCTGACAGCACCCGGCTGCCCGGTGGCCGGTGAAATGCCCGGCTGGGTGGAAAACGCCGTTGGTGCGGTCGAAGGCGTGTCTGGCGTCGAAGTCTCGATGACGTTTGATCCGCCGTGGACGCCGGACCGCATGTCGGAAGAGGCGCAGGTTGCGGTCGGTTGGTACTGATCGCGTATTGATCCCTTAACCGCTGCGCATTACATTCTGGACTCGGAAAGCATCAGGCCTTGAACCTGATGGCTACAAGGAGAACGGCCCATGGGCTTTGCAGTCATGAGTTTGAGCGATGCGGCGGCAGGCCGCGTCAAGGCGATCGTCGAAAATGCCGGCGGTGACGCCCAGGGCATTCGCGTCGGGATCAAGAAGGGCGGCTGCGCCGGTATGGAATATGCCATCGACATGGTGACCGCGCCGAACCCGAAGGACGATCTCGTCGAACATCAGGGCGCCAAGGTCTGGGTTGCCCCGGAAGCCGTACTTTATCTGCTCGGAACCCGGATGGACTTCGAAGTCACCACGCTGCGCTCGGGCTTTACGTTCAACAACCCGAACCAGACATCGGCCTGCGGCTGTGGCGAATCCGTCGAGCTGAAACCTGCCGATCTCGCTGCGCTGGCGGCAAAGGGTGATGCGGTGGTTCGCGCCAGCTAAGCATTCCGGCGTGGGGTGTACGGCGCCCTATCCGAGATTTCACGAAGAGACTGGTTTTCGCCAGTCTCTTTTTCTGTTTTTATGCTCATGTAAGCATGGGGCGGAGCGTGACCGAATAAGCGATGACGGCGGCGCAGACAGATTTCGTTCAAGCGATCTATGATGTTTTTCCTTCTCCCGTCATCTTCGTCGATGCCGATCGTATCATTGTGTCGGTCAACGATGCCACCATCGAGCAGTTTGGCTATGCGGCCGATGAACTGATCGGCGGTTCGGTGCATCGTCTCTATGCCAGCGATCACGACTTTGAAGCTGCCCTTTGCCAGAGCACCGAAGGACCGGGACAAGCGCGATTTTCCGAAGGAATCTACCGCTACCGCCGCAGCAACGGCACGGTGTTCAAGGCCCGGCTGCGGGTCACGCCTGTTGTCGATGCAAATGGCGTACAGCAGGGCTATGCGGGTATTGTCCATGATATTTCCGACTATCTGGCGCTTGACCGCGAGCGCCGGAAAGCCGGTGAAATCCTCGACACCGCGCTGCAGGCCATTCCGGAAGGGTTTGCAATCTTTGACAGGGACGAACGGATCATCGTCTACAACGATGCCTATAAGCGGATCTGCGGCGCGGCGGGACCGCGCCTGAAAATCGGCATGACCGCCGAAGAGATCATGACCGCCGTCTATGAAGTGGGATATTATCCCGATGCTCCTGTCGGATCACCCCAGGCGACTGCCTGGCTGGAGAGCCGCCTGCAGGCCTTCCGCAATCCGGGCGGCGACAACCAGATCTTTGAATATGGCGACGGACGCTGGCTGCGCATCGAGGATTTGAAGACGCCGGATGGCAATACCGTTGCACTTCGCATCGATGTCACGGACTTGAAGCGGGCTGAAATCGCGCTGGATCGGCAAAGGCTCGAATATTACACTTTGGTCCAGAATATTCCCGACTTCATCTGCCGTCTTTCCCGTGACCTCAGATACACGTTCGTCAATGATCAATATGCGCGCTTCATCGGTCTGCCGCCTGATGATCTGACGGGGAAATCGCTTCTCGATTTCGTCCCGGACAGGGACCGGGAGCGCGTGGTCACCACGTTGAAAAGCCTGTCCGTCGAGGCGCCGCTCGCTGCGCGGGAACAGCACCGGAAACTGGCTGATGGTGGCGATCTGTGGCTGTTCTGGTCGAATATCGCGGTCTTTGACGGTGGCGAACTGGCGGAATACGTCACCGTCGGGCGGGATATCACCGAACTGAAACAGCAGCAGCAACGCATCGCCCGGCAGAGTGCGGAATTGCAACGCAAGAACGATGCCCTCAACCAGTTCACCGGAACGGTATCGCATGACCTGAAAGCGCCGCTGCGGCACATGTCGATGTTTTCGGAAATGATCGTCGAGGATGTGGCCAGCGGCAATATCGAGGACGTGCCCGTCTATGCCGGTCATCTGCACCAGAGTGCGCGGCGGATGGACCAGTTGATCGACAGCCTTCTGGAATATGCGCAGATTGCCGATGAGATCGGCACATGGCAGGTGGTCCCGATGGCCGAGGTCATGTCCGATGCCATTCTCAATCTCGACAGTTTCATCCGCGACGCCGGCGCCAGTTTTGAATTTGCGCTATTGCCACAGGTGAAGGGCGATCCAGAACTGTTGAAGCGCCTGTGTCAAAATCTGATCGGGAACGCCATCAAATACCGCAGGCCCAATGTGAAACCGTTCATCCGGATTTACGCCGAGCGGCAGGACGGCTGCGTCCGCATCTGTTTTGAGGACAACGGTATCGGTATCGACCCCAAATTTGCCAAAAGAATCTTTGACGTCTTTCAGCGGCTGCACCGGGACGAGACCATTTACCAGGGAACCGGCATCGGACTGGCATTGGCGAAACGAATTGCCGAGAGCCACGGCGGATCGATCGAACTTGATACGACATTCACGCAAGGCGCGCGCTTCGTCCTGCTGCTTCCGGAGATGATGTAGTCTCAGGGAAAGTGGAATGCGGGCGAGCGTCGGTGCACAAGGACGGCATTATGAAAAAGGGGCGCATCGAGCGCCCCTTCCTGTTTACGGTTATTCTGCTGCCTCGGCATAATCTTCCAGTGGCGGGCAGGTGCAGACGAGGTTGCGGTCACCAAAGACATTGTCGACCCGGTTGACCGGCGACCAGTATTTGTCAACGCGGAAAGCGCCCGGCGGGTAGCAGGCCTGTTCGCGCGAATAGGGGCGATCCCATTCGCCGACCAGATCCTCAACCGTGTGCGGTGCGTTCTTCAGCGGGTTGTTGGTCCGGTCCATCTTGCCGTCTTCGATCGCCTGCGCTTCGGCGCGAATGGCCAGCATGGCTTCGCAGAAGCGATCGAGTTCGGCCTTGGTTTCCGATTCCGTCGGCTCGATCATCAGCGTGCCGGCCACCGGCCAGCTCATGGTCGGGGCGTGAAAGCCGCAGTCGATCAGGCGCTTGGCCACGTCATCAACGGTGACGCCGGCGCTGTCGACCAGCGGACGGGTATCGATGATGCACTCATGCGCCACGCGCCCCTTGGCTGACTTGTAGAGGACATCATAGGCGCCCTTCAGCCGGGCCGCGATATAGTTGGCGTTGAGGATCGCCACCTTGGTCGCCTGCGTGAGCCCTTCGCCGCCCATCATCAGGCAGTAGCTCCAGGAGATCGGCAGGATGGAAGCCGAGCCGAACGGAGCAGCCGAAACCGCACCTTCGCCGCCATCGGTTTCCGGATGGCCGGGCAGGTAAGGGGCGAGATGCGCCTTGACGCCGATCGGTCCCATGCCCGGACCGCCGCCGCCATGCGGAATGCAGAAGGTCTTGTGCAGGTTGAGGTGGCTGACATCGCCGCCGATATCACCGGGACGGGCAAGCCCGACCATGGCGTTCATGTTGGCGCCGTCGATATAGACCTGACCGCCATGCTTGTGGACGATGTCGCAGATCTCGCGGACATTTTCCTCGAACACGCCGTGGGTCGACGGGTAGGTGATCATGCAGCAGGAGAGGTTTGCGGCATGCTGGTCGGCCTTCGCACGGAAATCGTCCATGTCGATATCGCCGTTGTCGCTGACCTTAACGACGACGACCTTCATGCCAACCATTTGGGCCGAAGCCGGATTGGTGCCATGCGCCGATGTCGGGATCAGGCAGACATCGCGATGATCGTTGCCGTTGGCGCGGTGATACGCACGGATGGTCAGAAGTCCGGCATATTCGCCCTGTGCACCCGAATTCGGCTGCATAGAGACCGCGTCATAACCGGTGATCTGGCAGAGCTTCTGCGACAGATCGGTGATCATGTGGCGATACCCTTCGGCCTGGTCGGCCGGCACGAAGGGATGAATTTCGGAAAATTCGGGCCAAGTGATCGGCAGCATCTCGGCTGTTGCGTTCAGCTTCATCGTGCAGGAGCCGAGCGGGATCATCGAGCGGTCGAGCGCCAGGTCCCGGTCCGACAGCCGGCGGATATAGCGGGTCATCTCGCTTTCCGCACGGTTCATGTGGAAGATAGGATGCGTCAGGTATTCACTGGTACGCAGCAGGGTTTCGGGCAGGCGATAACCGGCGTCGAAATCCTCGACCTTGAAATCACCGCCAAATGCGCGCCAGACGGCTTCCAGCGTTACCGGGCGCGAACGCTCGTCAAGGCTGATGCCGATCTTGGTGGTGCCAATGCGGCGCAGGTTGACTTCTTCGGCCACGGCCGTCTTCAGGATGATGCCCTGCAACTTGCCGACGTCGACAGTCACCGTGTCGAAGAACACATCCGGCTCGACCGTGTAGCCAAGCTTTTCCAGGCCGAGTGCCAGCAGAACAGCCTTCTGGTGGACGCTTTGGGCGATCGCCTTGATGCCCTTGGGACCATGGAAGACGGCATACATCGAGGCCATGACGGCAAGCAGCACCTGTGCGGTGCAGATGTTCGATGTGGCCTTTTCACGGCGGATATGTTGTTCGCGGGTCTGCAGCGACAGGCGGTAGGCACGGTTGCCACGGCTATCCTGCGAAACGCCGACGAGGCGACCGGGCATCGAGCGCTTGTAGGCGTCCTTGACTGCCATGTAAGCCGCATGCGGGCCACCGTAACCAACGGGTACGCCAAAACGCTGGGTACAGCCGATGGCGATATCGGCGCCCATTTCGCCGGGGGATTTCAGAAGCGCCAGTGCCAGCGGATCGGCAGCAACCGTGGCGATCGCACCCGTCTGGTGCAGTCGTGCAATCAGGCCGGTGAAGTCGTGAACATGGCCATAGGTGCCCGGATACTGGAAGATCGCACCAAAGACATCGACCGGATCGAGATCGGTGAACGGGTTGCCGATGACGATCGACCAGCCGAGCGGCTGGGCGCGCGTCTTCAAAAGGGCGATGGTCTGCGGGTGGCAGTTCTCGTCGACGAAGAAGGCCTTCGCCTTGGACTTTGCCACGCGTTCCGCCATGGCCATGGCTTCGGCGGCAGCGGTTGCTTCATCGAGCAGCGACGCGTTGGCGACATCGAGACCGGTCAGGTCGCAGACCATCGTCTGGTAGTTGAGCAGAGCCTCAAGGCGGCCCTGGCTGATTTCCGGCTGGTAGGGCGTGTAGGCCGTGTACCAGGCGGGGTTTTCCAGGATGTTGCGCTGGATGACCGGCGGTGTGATCGTGCCGTAATAGCCCTGGCCGATCAGCGACACGAGTTTCTTGTTGAGGTTTGCCGTTTCACGCATCTTGTCGAGCGCCTCGCGCTCGGTCATGGCAGCACCCCAGGCAAGCGGGGCCTTCTGGCGGATCGACGGCGGCACGGTGTCGTCGATCATGGCGTCGAGGCTGGGATAGCCAACGACCTTGAGCATCGCCGTCATTTCATCGGGCGAGGGGCCGATATGCCGCCGGTTGGCGAAGTCATACGGCTTGTAGTCGGTAAAGGTGAAATCCTTCGGCATGCTCATCAGGCGATAAGCTCCTTGTAGGCCGCTTCGTCCAGAAGGGCGTTGACGGACGACGGGTCGGAGAGTTTCAGCTTGAAGAACCAGCCGGCGCCCTGCGGGTCGCTGTTGACCAGCGCCGGATCATCGACGATGGCCTGGTTGCTTTCGACGATCTCGCCATCAAGTGGACAATAGACGTCGGAGGCAGCCTTGACGGATTCGACGGTGGCAGCGGTTGCGCCCTTGTCGAGCGCCGTGCCGGATTCCGGCAGTTCTACGAAGACGAGGTCGCCGAGCTGCTCCGCAGCATGGGCGGTGATGCCGACGGTTGCGATATCACCCTCGATTTTCAGCCATTCGTGTTCATCGGTAAATTTCAGCATGGGTTCAGCTCCTGATCAGCGTTTGTAGGTCGGGGTGACGAAGGGAAGGGCGGACACGGTGATCGGCAGATATTTGCCCCGCACCTCCGCGAAAAGTTTTGTGCCATTGGCAGTATGGGCCTTGTCGACATAGCCCATGGCGACGGGATGATCGGCACTCGGGCCAAAGCCACCTGATGTAACGGTGCCAACCGGTACCTTGCCTTCGGCATCGGCAAACAGCGGCGCGCCGCCACGAACGGGCGCCTTGCCTTCCGGCTTCAGGCCAACGCGGCGGCGGCCGGCACCTTCGGCGAACTGGCCAAGAATGGCGTGGGCTCCGGGGAAACCCCCTTCGCGGGCGCCGCCAGCGCGGCGCGCCTTCTGCATGGCCCACTCAAGACCAGCTTCGACCGGTGTCGTCGTGGTGTCGATGTCATTGCCGTAGAGACAAAGGCCCGCCTCGAGACGCAGAGAATCGCGGGCGCCAAGGCCGATCGGCATGACATCGGGATGTTCGAGAATCCGGCGCGTCACGTCTTCGGCAGAGGCAGCCGGGATCGAAATTTCAAAACCGTCCTCGCCGGTATAGCCGGAGCGCGAAATGATGCAGGGAACGTCGTGCAGGGCGGCTTCAGCCACATCCATGAAGCGCATGGTGGCGATGTCGGCCCAGAGTTCGGCGAGCACGGATTCGGCGCGCGGCCCCTGCAACGCGATCAGCGCGCGGTCATCCAGAAGGGTCAGTTCGCAGGTGTCGCCGAGATGCTTTTGCAGATGGGCGAAATCGGCTTCCTTGCAGGACGCATTGACGACGAGGAAGAGGTGATCGCCGCGATTGGCGACCATCAGGTCGTCGAGGATATGGCCGTCATTATCGGTAAACAGCGCATAGCGCTGACGGCCTTCGGCAAGACCGAGCACATCGACCGGCACCAGCTTTTCGAGTGCCAGCGCGGCATCTTCGATCCGGCCGGATTTCGGGCGCAAAATGACCTGTCCCATATGCGAGACATCGAAAAGGCCGACGGCGGAGCGGGTGTGAAGGTGCTCCTTCATTACCCCGGTGGGGTATTGCACCGGCATGTCGTAGCCGGCAAACGGCACCATGCGGGCGCTAAGCGACACGTGCAACGCATGCAGCGGCGTCTGTTTCAAAGGGGAATCTGCGTTCAAGTCCGGCCTCCAGGTCTGGCGCGACGCGCCGGCTCATCTCCACGGCGCATTGTGTGCGACGTATCCTCGAGCCCCCTCTGTCCCTTTGCCTGAGATTGTTATCCCTTCGGCGAGCGAAACCGCTTCTCTCCAGAGTCCTACCGGCACCTTGCTGGTCCTTTGGCCTGAGAGTTTCCGGGGCGGTTGCTCCTTCGGCACCGGTGTTACCCGGATTCTCCCAACAAGATCGATGTCAGATAACGGCGATGCCAGCGGCTTGGCAAGCGCAAAATGTCGCGCCCGAACAGATTTTTGTCGTCGCTGTTTCAGCCATCCGCGCTGACGGAGAAAATCAGCCTTTGCATTTTTCCCGCCCAGCAGATAACGCATTTTCCGGAGACGGAGATCATCAATGGCGAAAGCCGGGCGACAGATGCGGATGACGGTGCGGGTGCTTTCAGCGCTCGCACTGCTGTTTCTGTCCTTCGCCCATCAGCCTGCGTTTGCCCGCCAGATCACGCCATCGATCGCAGCCGACTATCTGCTGCCGGACGGCACGATCGGCGCAATCTGTTTCGGCCTTGATGGGGTCGACGGCAAGGGCCACGGTTCTTCGCATGAGGGACTGGCACCGGTCTGTGACTATTGCCGGCTTTCGGGCTCCGTGCTTTTGCCGGAACCGGCGGGCGAGGGCTATCTCGTCATCTGCTCGGCATTTCTTGTTTCCGGCCAGTATGATTTCAAAACACGCTTCGTGTCGCATCCGCGCCTGCTGCCACAATCGCGCGCGCCTCCGATTTCGCTCTGACCACACCGCCTTTGGCGACTTTCAAGAATATCCCAGAGCATTCAGCCGCCTGACGCGGCGTTGACCGTCCTGCCATGCGTGCCGGCTCCGGTCCGGAGACAGATCGATGACACAGACCAGAACAACCCTTCTTGCACTCGCACTTTCGCTGGGCGCTGCCGCCTCGGCCCAAGCACACGCCTCGTTCGAAACCGACGAAGTGGCGTCCGAAAGCAATTTCAAGGCCGTGCTGCAAATCCCGCACGGCTGCGACGGTAAGGCCACCACCGAAGTGCAGGTCAAGCTGCCGGAGGGTTTCGTCTTCGCCAAGCCACAGCCCAAGGCCGGCTGGGAGCTTGAGATCATCAAGGGCGACTACCAGAAGAGCTATGACAATCACGGAAAGACGGTGACGTCAGGCCCGCTGGAAATCCGCTGGAAAAATGGCAACCTGTCAGACGATTATTACGACACCTTCGTCATCAGCGGCAAAATCTCCGGCTTCGACACGGAAACGCAGATCACCTTTCCGGTGACCCAGCTTTGCGGTGCCACGGACAAGGTCGTCTGGGACGAGATTCCCGCAGAAGGCCAGAGCGCCCATGCGCTGGAGCATCCGGCGCCGGCCGTGACGGTGGCGCCCGCCAAGGCTGGCGGCCATGATCATCACGACATGGCGGCGATGACGGGCATGGGTGCTCCCGAGGGCGCACCGGTCAAGGCCGGCTCGCTGGAGATTTCCGGCGGCGCGGTCAAGGCGATGCTGCCCGGCGCCAAGGTCGGCGGTGGCGGCTTCATCATCAAGAACGACGGCGCTGAAGACGACACGCTGCTATCGGTCGAAAGCGTGGCTGCAGGCCGTGTCGAGCTGCACGAGATGACCATGCAGAACGACGTGATGAAGATGCGCAAGCTGGACGGCGGCATCGCTGTTCCGGCCGGCGAAACCGTCACGCTTCAATCCGGCGGCCTCCACCTGATGTTCATGGATGTGAAAAAGCCGTTCGCAGAGGGTGACAGCATTCCGGTAACGCTGACCTTCGAAAAGGCAGGCAAGGTTGATTACGTGCTTTCGGTTGGCACCGCCGCCGGTGGCGCGCATAAGCACAAATAGGATCTGCGTATTTTGAGCGGATAGATGACGGCGCAGGAAACTGCGCCGTTATCGTTTGACCGGATGCGGTTTAGTGGCCGGCCGCTTCGTCGTCCGGGGTTAATGCCTCGTCGCTTTCATCGGTCTCCGGATCGTCCGGGCCGAACTCCATGTAGCGCCGGACTGCTTCGCCGCGGGTGCCTTGGGGCAGGCGGCTGTTGTTGGAGCTCATCAGCATGAGAGACAATGATGTCGGGCTGCGAAGCGCAGCGACTGAGGCATGGGTATTGGCCGCGTCATCCTTCGGCCGGGCCGAGAGCAGGGTGATCGCCTCGTCGGTCGGACCATCACCGCTGATGCGGGCGGACGGCTTGACGGCTTGCGCCGCGTAAGCCGCCGTGTTGGCTGACATGGTAACGACCAGGGTCATGGACGATCTGCCCTGCCGGGCGCTCCTTCAGATATGACAATCGATCGTTTGTAACCCGCCGCCGTTTCACCGTGGTGAAATTGCACTGCCGTATTTGAGGCAAATCTTATCGATCATCCGAAGAAAAAAAGGGGCGCAGACCGCCGGGGAAAGCGCGCGCCCCAAAGGTCAGGCGTAGCGCCGCAGGGGAGTGTTGCGTGCCGGTGCGGCTGCTGTCGCCGGCATGCCGTCAAATTCGACGCATTTTCCGGGCGGTGCGCGGCATACGGCGCGCGCATCATGATTGCTTTCCTCATCGGCAAAATGCAGCGCCGCGGCTTCGCTGGCAAACAGCCCGCCGACCCGGCCCAGCCGGTCGTGTACGACCCACCAGCCATGATGGTCGCAGCCAACGGTGAAACGCGGCGTTGCGGAATGCGTGTTTGAGAGAGGATGTCGACTGCCCATGATCCTTGTAGACCTTCGTATTGTTAAGGGAGTGGTGTTGATGGTGTGTTGTGGTTCTGCGCGTCAGCGCAGAATCCAGCCTGCCAGAAGCTGAATAGTGCCGGCGCAGGCAAACACTGCGGCCAGGCGGATGACGGCACCGGACAGGCTGCTGCGGTCTTGTGCCATCAGTCCCGGTGTCTGCCTACTGGATGAAACTTGCCGCATGACTGCTCTTTCCGATGGAAGGTTTGCAACCGGTAAAGCCCTGATTGCCACAATAAAATACGTATTCTGTGATTGCCGTTCCATGCGTGAGGAGCGGCTTTGTTGTTAAAATCTCATAGGAATTGCCGCCGTGCCGGCTCCGGTTTGCACAGGACAGGTGCCAGTGCCATGCGGATTGCGGCGGTGGTTTCCGCGACGACTGGGGTCAACGGCAGCCGGACATCGTCGTGGATACCTCTGAGCAGGCTGAGACCATATTTGATCGCGGGCGGGCTGGGCTCGCGTTCCAGGGCCTGGAACAGCGGGCTGAGCCGCTCCTGCAGCCGCAACGCCGACTGCTGGTTTCCGGTTGCAAGCGCCTGGTGCAGCGCGACAGTCAGGCGCGGCACCAAATTGGCGGCAGACGAGATGACGCCGCGACCGCCCATCAGCGTAAACGGCATGGCCGTCAGATCGTCGCCGGAATAGAGCGCGAACCGTTGACGCAACGCTGCGGGCATTGCCACAAGGCGCGCGATATCTCCCGTCTCATCGGCCATTGCCACGACAGCCCGTAGTGCTGCCAGCCGCTCCAGTGTCCGGGGTGAAAGATCTGCCGCCGTTCGCTGGGGTGAGATGCCGACAATCAGCAGCAGGTCGACGCGGCTGGCGATTGCCTGAAAGTGGCGAAACAGGCCTTCCTGCGCGGGTTTGCTGTAATAAGGCGTCACCACATAGGCTGCATCGGCCCCCAGGTTTTTCGCCTCTGCCGTGCGGGCAACTGTAGTTTCGGTGCAGTTCGTGCCTGTACCTGCGAAAACCGGGACACGGTTACCGGAGACGGCGACGGCAAGCCTGATCAATCGCATCCGCTCGTCATCGCTCAAGGCCCACGGTTCTCCGGCCGGCCCGGCAACGAGCAGGCCCGAGATGCCGCTGTTGATCTGCCATTCGGCGAGTTCAGCGAAAGCCGCTTCGTCCAGTTGATCGTCGCGAAAGGGGGTGACGAGGTCGCAGATTGCGCCTTGCGGCATGGTGTCGGTCCGGATGCGGTCACTCATTTTTAAATTCCTTTTGCACGGCTGCATTCGTCCGCTTCCGGCGCACTGGCGGCCGGGCCTTGCGGATGGCGCTGCTTAGAAGAGCGATCAAAACGGCGGCCGGTGGATCGCGATGCTCGCCACGTATCAGCTTGCGCCGCCGCGGCTGAGAAAGGACGCTGCGGACGGACAGGGTTGCGGCCCAGTGATCACCATGCGGGTCGAGATCGCGGATATCGCGGGCCGGCTGGCAGGATTGCGCCAGCAGCCGGAGAGCAGCGGTAAACGCTTCCTTTTCCATCAGCCGGCGAAACTCCGGCAATTGTTTGATGTCATCAGGCAGGCCGGCGATCTCCGGCAGAATGCGCACGGCTTCCCAGATATGGTGCTCGCGCAGGACCCGCGCCGCGCAGACCCGGGCAATCAGGCTGGAGAGTGCTGGCGCAGTTGCAGCAGGCTCCGAAGAGCGCACGGCGATGATTGCTGGCCGTGGCGGGTGCATTGAAGGTATCGTCCGCATCGCACGATCTCAGGCGAAGACGCAGATAAGGCCGATGGTGGCCAGCGCCAGGACGATCGCCGCAGCATTCAATCCCGCGGTGACGCGGGCGCGGCGCTGCCTGCGGGAGCGCATCGGTCTGTCCGCTTGGGAGCGCATACGCGGGGTGATCTTCGCTGCGGAAAAAGGCGACGGGTGGACGTGGAGCATGGGCATTACGGCGGGCACCTGTTTCGAATGTCCGGATGCTAGGACCGCGGCGCATTTGAAATCCATTCCGGGACAATGGCTGAGAGATAAAGGTTTCATAGGAGAACAATCCAACGGTGTGACCACCGGTCTTGCAATTTCCTTACTTGCGCACATTCTTAAATACAGACACACTTCCCGCAACCAGGGGGAGAAGGCGCATGACGGACAGGGAAACACTGGAAGGCATTGTCAACACACTCTATGCGGCACGCGCGATCAACGATGTCGGCGCAATGATGGCGCTCGCCGGCCCAGGTTTCAGCTTTCGGATTGTCGGCAGCGGGAGACTGGCTTCGATGACCCAGCAGGTCAGCGAACCGGCATCCGTCGATGCGGCAGTGCAGACGCTGGTCGCGCACTGGGATATGTCCAAGGTCAGGACCACCCGCCTTTACATTGACGGCGATACGGTTTTCGCGCATCGGGCTGGACTGATCCGCTACACGCCGAATGGCAAGGTGGTCGAAACCGAGTTTGTCGATCGCCTCACCTTTAAAGATGGCAAGATCATCGACATGACCCAGTTCGTCGATACGCTGATGATTGCCGATACGGTCGGGCTGCTCGACGCGTAAGCCATTGCTGGATCCGTTACCGCTCAACGGCAGCCCGCGAATTTCGATGCGATATCCATTGCAACGCCTGCTGGAGGCTGGGTCTTTCACGTAACGGCCCATCACGATGTGGTGACCAGACGGGAAACTTGATGCCGCAACCGCAGGACACCGTTGGAAAGGGCTGCGATTGACGGCATAAGGACTGGATCCGATTCCTTTGCGATGAAGCGGCGTGGCGCGATGCTTGATTGGCGAGCATGCCGTCCATCTCGTCCAGACGGCCCGGATACCATTGCTGAATAGCCAAATTGATGGGGCACATGACGACCGATCACAGTTTTTCCCGCCGCGGTTTTCTCGGCGTTCTCGCGGCCGGCACGCTTGCGGGCTGTACCACCTCGATGCCGGGCGGCCGTTCTGCGCCGACCCCGGCGCGAATGACCCGGCCGATCGGTCCGCCATCGGACGCCGAACTGCAGGTGATGTACGGGGCCGTCGAGGACGGTGGCTATCTGATCCCGGCTATTCCCTATCAGCAGATCGACCCGCAATTCTATCGCCAGCGGGTTGCCGACCGCACCGGCGAGGCGCCGGGCACCGTCGTCGTCGATACGCCGTCGCGGCTGCTCTACGTCATCGAGCCGGGCGGCACTGCAATGCGCTACGGCGTCGGCATCGGCCGTGAAGGGTTTGCCTGGCAGGGTGACGGCGTCATCCACTGGCGCCAGCCCTGGCCGCGCTGGAAGCCGCCGAACGAGATGGTGGCGCGCACGCCGAGCCTCGCCAAGTACTCGATCGCCAATGGCGGCATGGAGCCAGGCCTGAAAAACCCGCTCGGCGCCCGGGCGCTCTACATCTTCCAGAATGGCGAGGACACGCTTTACCGTCTGCACGGCAATCCGGAATGGAAGTCGATCGGCAAGGCCGTTTCGTCCGGCTGCGTGCGGCTGATGAACCAGGACGTCATTGACCTTTACAAACGCGTCCCTGCCAAGGCGAAGATCGTCGTCTGGCAGTAAGATTTGAGAGGCGGGCGCAACCGCGCCTGCCTCCCGCAAGCTGCGGGGCGAATATTAACCCGGCGCTAACCTCGATGTCCGATTCTTCGATGGTTGGGCGGATAGATGTTTCGATTTGATACGTCCGACAAAACTTTGGCACGATTTCCAGCGATAGACGCATCCATGAACCCTCTGCATGCCCTTTCCAGCGCCTCGATGCGCATCCGCTCTGCCCGCACGGTTCTGTCGCGGACATTGGCGGCGCTTGCGCTTGGCGTGGCGCTGTCAGGCTGCATGGCGCTCGACGATCTCTCGGAAGCACCGCCGAAACTGTCGGGCAAGATGATTGCGGAAATGTCGAAGAAGGGCATGAAGCCGGAAAGCCCGGTTCTGGTGCGGATCTTCAAGCAGGAGAGCGAGCTGGAAGTCTGGAAGGTCAACAAGACGGGCGCCTATGCGCTCTTGAAAACCTATCCGATCTGCCGCTGGTCCGGTGAGCTTGGTCCGAAGACGAAAGTCGGCGACCGCCGTGCGCCGGAAGGGTTTTATCATGTCTCGACGGGCATGCTGAACCCGAATTCACAATTCTATGTTTCCTTCAATCTCGGTTATCCCAACAAGCTGGAATCGGCGCTGGGCTATACCGGCGAAGCGTTGATGGTGCATGGCGCCTGCTCGTCGTCGGGCTGTTATGCGATGACCGACCAGGGCGTCGGCGAAATCTATGCGATCGTCCAGAAGGCACTGGCGGGCGGCCAGGAGAAATTCCAGGTCCAGGCCTATCCCTTCCGCATGACTGCGCAGAACATGGCCAGCCATCGCGGTGATCCGAACATGCCGTTCTGGCGCACCATCAAGGAGGGCTATGACGCCTTCGAAGTGACGCGCCGGCAGCCAAAGGTTTCGGTCTGCGAGCGCCGCTATGTCTTCAACAAGGAATTCGAAGGCGGCGAGCCGGCCGATCCTCTGGCAGCCTGCCCGCCGGTCGTCAACCAGCTCGAACCCCAGGCAATGGCCCGGATCGAGGCGGAGGAGCGCAAGCTCGATACGGCGATCACCGGCTCCATTCCCACGAGCTCGACCCTCAGCGCCTATTCCGATGGCGGCATGCATCCGAGTTTTCGCGCGCTGTTGAAGGCGCAGGGAGCGAAGAAACTGGCGGCCAGCATTTCTGGCACCAAATACCCGATCAGCCGCCCCGACGCTGCCCTGGCGGACCCGTTTGACGGGCGATAGCATTTTCGATCCATAATTGGCGGATGGACGCCTGTGGTTTCAACGCGGTTTGCCCGGGCAACGCCGCTGCTTTATGCTATTCCATTCTTCACTGGCGTTCGGCGCCTTCCGGATGCTTGCCCTCGCACGCAGATGGCCTATCTTCACAGTCACGACAACGCTTCGGCGGGAGCCCCATGGCCAACGACCCCTACAAAACCCTCGGCGTAGCGAAAACCGCGACGCAGAAAGAAATCCAGAGCGCCTATCGCAAGCTTGCCAAAAAGCTGCACCCGGATCTCAACCCCGGCGACAAAAGCGCCGAAGATCGTTTCAAGACGGTGTCCGAGGCCTATTCGGTGCTGGGCGATGAGGACAAGCGGGCCCGGTTCGACAAGGGCGAGATCGATGGTGCGGGAACCGCGCAGGCGCCGCGAAATTATTACCGCGAATATGCCAACGCTCCGGGCAACGATGCGCGCTACCAGAACAGCAGCGGATTTTCCGACTTTACTGACACCGACGATATTTTCTCCAGCTTCTTTTCAAGGCGGGGGCCGATGCGCGCCAAGGGCAGGGATCTGCAGTTCTCCATGGAGGTGAATTTCCTCGATGCGGTCAACGGTTCGAAGGAGAAGATCACGCTGCCGGATGGAACCGTGCTCGACCTGCAGGTGCCGCCCGGCACCCAGGACGGCCAGACGTTACGGCTGCGCGGCAAGGGTGATCCCGGGTCCGGCGGCGGTCCGGCAGGCGATGCGCTGATCGAAATCCATGTCAGGCCGCATCCGGTCTTCACCCGCGACGGCGATGATATCCGCATCGAAATGCCTATCTCGCTGCGCGAGGCGATCGTAGGCGGCAAGGTCAATGTTCCGACCGTCTCCGGCAGTGTCATGCTGACTTTGCCGCCGCACTCCAACACCGGCAGGACGCTGCGGCTGAAAGGCAAAGGCGTTGCCAAGCGTGGCGGCGGCAACGGCGACCAGTACATCACCCTCAAGATCATGCTGCCGGAGGCTGCCGATCCCGAACTGACGGCTTTCGCCACCAGTTGGGCGGCGGGCCAAGCCCACAATCCTCGAAAAGTCTGGGGAGATTGACATGGACCATCTGGAGTATTGCGAGCGTCTCAGCATCGTTTCCTCCACACTGACACTATGGATCGACCGGCAATGGATCATTCCGGAACTGACCGAGACGGAGGAGGCGTTTCATGACGCCGATCTGGCGCGTGGGCTGCTGATCATTGATCTCTCCGAAAGCATGGGAGTCAACCAGGACGGGATCGACGTGATCATGGCGCTGGTCGATCAGGTTCACGGCCTGCGCGCCAAACTGCATGCGCTCACAGATGCGATCCGCAAAGAGGACAGCGAGATCGCCGCCCACCTGGTAAAACGCCTTGAGGGCATTCGGTAGCGGACAAGGTCTGGCTTGTTAGGCGCGCTACACAACGGCCGAAGGGTCGGCCGCGCGATGATATCAACATGACAGGAACATTTTGCGATGCGCCACACCTATAGCCTCGACCACTTTGCGCTTCTGGTCAGCAACCTCGAACGCAGCGTCGCGTTCTACACCGATATCCTCGGCTTCACACCGATCGAGCGCACCGGCAGCGCCAATGTGGCCTGGTTGACCATCGGCGGCCTAGACACGATCCACCTGATCGAGGGTGATTTTGGCGCGACGCATCTGACCAAGGACACGCATTTCGCGCTGCGCATCGACGACCTCGATACCTTCGTCGCCGATATCTCCGCCAAGGGCGTGACGTTTTACGACTGGCCCGGCAATACCGGCCAGACCGGCACCCGCCGCGACGGATTCCGGCAGGCTTATGTGCAGGATCCGGACGGGTACTGGATCGAGATCAATGATCATACGCGGCCAGGAATCTGGGGGTGAGGTTCAGGCAAATATGGCCTGGACCGGCAACGTGGAAAACCTGAAACGGGCGCGCGGCAGTCCTGCTCGGTGCCGCGCATACAGAGTTAGCCAATGAGGAGAGCGGACTCTATTGTAACCCCGCCTTGCTCAGCCCGTCCAGCCAATGGTTGCGCGCAGCGTCGTCGCCGTACCGGTAGTCAGCCGACTTCTGAAGCGTCCAGCCGGGCTCGATCTTGTTGAATTCCCCCAGGATTCGTCTTGCATCGTCGAGATGTCCAAGTTGCGCTTCGCTTGCAGCTTCAATGAGGCGGACATCGTTGGGCGGAGAGCTCATCCCCCGGATGGTCGTCAGCGCATCGTCATACCGTTTTGCCATGTAATAGGCACGGGCGCGGTTCCAGTCGTGCCAGTAGGCATGATCGGGATCACGCGCCGCTGCACTGTCGATCAGGGCGAGAGCCTGTACTGGATCACCGTAATATATGTACGCCTCTGCCATATCTGCCTCAAGGTCGGCCGTATCCTTGTCGATCCGATTCGGATCTGTGATGAGGACGCGAGCAGCATCAAACTCCTGAAAGCTTGTCTTGAAATCACCGCGGTTCCAATACACCATCGCGCGGTACCAGCGGCCCCTGAAGTCATTGAGCCAGCCGCTGTGTGCATCATTGCTCAGAGCCACGGCTTGATCTGCCAGCCGCTCAGCCGCATCAAGGGAGGCTTCCCGATCACGGGTCCATACATTCTGGTAGGCGCGAAGCTCGACATAGGAGCCTTCGGCATAGGCGGGCAGGTAGTTGCCGTCTTCCCTGATCGCCTTCGCGTAACATTCCCTGGCCCTCTCATTCCCTTCCGGGGTCAAAGGCTGGTGTCTTCCTTCGTGGCAATATTCTCGGGCGGTCTGCATCATGCTATCCCCCTTTTGGTCAATGCGATCGCGGCGCCCGCCGTTCACGGCGGTATGCGCGTATCACGTTCATACAGCGTACAAGTCTGAAATCATGCCAAGTTTGAAGTTATGAATTGTCGCCAGGTATTATCTCTGACAGCCTGTCTACGCTTGATGAGTTTCACGTCTATAAGGACCCACTCGGGGTGAAACGTCGCGTGTTCTGCAAAGGGCCTCAATCAATTTAGACCGTTATTCCTGATCCGAATGGAATTAATTTACGCTTGAACGTATGGTTGTCAACGTAACCAAAGCTGCCAAAATGTATAGTAATATACATTTATAGTTGTATTCGTGCGAATGACGCCATTTTTACCAGTTCTACTTTTCTTTCAATCCTGCCTTTCTCAGTCCATCGACCCAATGCTGACGGTCACTATCCCTGCGATAGTAATAGGCGGCCGACTGTTCGATCGACCAATCCGGATCTATCTTGCTGAACTCCGCCATAATCGCCCGTGCTTTGTCGATACGCCCGAGTTGAGCCTCGCTCGCTGCGCTGATTAGCCGGACATCATTGGGCGGATCAGTCATTGTTGCGATGGCATCGACCGCTTCCTGGTAGCGGCCGGCCATGTACAATGCGCGCGCGAAATTCCAAGTGTACCAGAAGGGATAAAAGCGATTGCGCAGCATTGCGCCCCTGATCTGCTCGATCGCCCGTTCAGGCTCACCGCCGTAGACCAACGCTTCGCCCATATCCGCGGCAAGATCCGGGTCGTTGGGGTTGATGTGGCGCGCCGTCTCATACTCGTGCAGGCTCTTGTCAAACTCCCCTTGGTTCCAGGCGACGACGGCGAGATTCCAATGGCCACCGAAATCGTCGTTAAGGCTCAGGGCCTTCTCGGCAAGTTGCTTAGCCTCGCGCAGGGAGGCTTTGCCGTCGGGGCTCCATCCGTTCTGATAGGCCCGGACATGATAATAGGAGAGTTCCGCATAGGCGGACGAATAGAACGGATCCAGCTTGATTGCGGCCTCGAACAGTTGCCGCGCTTCTTCGTTTCCTTCCGGTGTCACCTTGTCGGGATCCGACCAGATTGCCTTGCCCTTCAGGTAATAGTCATAGGCGTCCATGCTTCCTGTCAGTTTCCGGCCCGATCGCTTCTCTTCGGCCGCCGTCACCTGGACGGCAAGTGCTGTCACGATGCTCCTGGTGATATCTTCCTGCACGGTAAAGGTATCGCCCAGGACCCGGTCATAGCGCTCTGCCCAGACGTGAAAACCGGTTTCGGCATTGATGAGCTGCGCGTTGATGCGCAGCCGCTCCGGGGTTTTCTGTACCGTTCCTTCCAGCACATAACGAACACCCAGGGCCGTACCAATGTCCTGAACTTTTGTCGGCTTGTCTTTGAATGTCGAAGCGGAGTTGTAGGCGATGACAAAGAGACCGGAGAATTTGGACAGATCGGTGGTGATATCGTTGGTCAGGCCTTCGCTAAAATATTCGTGTGCGGGATCGCTGAGATTGTCGAGCGGCAGGACTGCGATCGATGGCAGTGTCGGAGGCAAGAGTTGCAATGATGACTTTTTGCTAGCGGCCATGTCCGGCATGTAAATCCAGCCGACAGGGATCGCGACGATCGCCAGAAGCGCTGTTACCGCAGCGGCCAAGGACCACCGCTTAGAGCGTTTGCGGGCAGTGACGGCGCTTGCTCCCTTCACGGAATAGGCGTGCACCGGGGTCGGGATATTCTTCAACCTGCGTGAACCCAGATCGTGAAATCCGATGTTCGGCAGGTGTTTTACCTGCTCATAGAGGGTTCCGGACAGGCAGATACCACCCGGTTCGGACAGTCCTTCCAGGCGGGCAGCCACATTGACGGCCTCGCCATAGAGATTGTCCTGCTCGACAACGGCATCCCCGAGATTGAGGCCGACGCGGAACCGCATGCGCCAATCCTCGTCGAGCTTCTCGTCCAGATGGGCCAGCTGGTTCTGGATTTCGACGGCGCAACGCATCGCTTCAACCGGGCTTGGAAATTCCGCGATGCGGCTGTCGCCGGCGCCGCCGAAGACGCGGCCTTCATGCACCCGGATGAGCTGTTCGATGATCGCAGCATGCTCCTTGAAGAGCGCAAGGGCAGCGTCTTCATCCCTTGCGACCAGGCGGCTATAGCCGACCGCATCCGTCGCCAGAATTGTGACTAGCCTGCGCTGCATTACCCCTTCCACTTCAGCCACTGTTGCGGCATTCGCCCCGGACGAGACATGCGTATCCGGGCGTCGGTTCGGCTCTGCAGAAAGCAAGATGGGATCATTCGGCCATTGTGCGCCGAGCGATCAGGAACATGTGCAAGCCGCCCCCAATGTGTATATAGGCATTAGCTAATATACATTGAGCGCGATTGGGGGTTTTGGCAAGACAAGGTTTTACCGGGCGGACAAGAGCAATCAGGGCGCGTTCCTGGCGACACGAGGCATCGCGGACGTGATGATCTGCTCAATCAATGCCCGGTACGGAAGACCCGTCAATCGCGCAAGTAGAGGTAAATCGGAGTCTTTGGGATGCAGCCCCGCCAGGGGGTTGGCCTCGAGAAAATTCACATTACCGCCCGCGTCGCATCGTATGTCGATGCGCCCGGCATCGCGACAGCCGAGGCCTCTCCAGGCCGAAAGCGCCAGTTCCGCGGCTGCAACACCGCCGGTATCCGTTACCAAACGAGCATCGACCCGTTCTCCAAAATGTTTTTTGTTTTCATAGGAGTATATCCCGGGCTCCGCTCCCGCCCGCACCTCCAGTTCCATGATGCCGAGCACCCTCGAGGCCGATCCTGTGCCAAGGATACCCACGGTGAATTCACGGCCCGGCAGGTAACGCTCCACCAGGACGGGCTGGCTGTAACGCGCCAGCAGCCTCTCGCATCCCAGCGCCAGTTCGGTCGCGTCGCGGACTTTGGACGCTGCAGAAATGCCCTTGCTGGTGCCTTCGGCGACGGGCTTTATGAACAGCGGAAAGGGTAGGGCGACCTTGTCGACATCGGCAGGAACCTCCACCATTGCAAAATCGGCGGTGTGGAGACCAAGATCGCGAACGACACGCTTCGCGGTCGCCTTATGCAGCGTGACGGCGAGAGCGAGCGGATCGCAGAAGGTGTAGGGGATCCGATAGGCATCGAGAAGGGCCGGCACCAAGGCCTGGCGGCCAAAGCCATGCATTCCCTCGGCAATATTGAAAACCAGTTCCCAACGGTCGCCATCGGTCAATCGCTTGAGAAGGGCGCGGACCTGACCGATCCGGTCGGTCACGTGACCCAGCGAATGCAGGGCGGACTCGATCGCCTCAATCGTATCGAGGTGATCAAACTCCGCGGTCTGCTCCTCGTCATATCCCTGGAGCGCGTAGTCCTCACGCAGATCGAACGTGATGCCAATCCTCATGCTCGGCCACCTCTGTGTGTTTTCAAAACGGTCAGAGAGCGCATTGATCGCGCCGCGGCACTGCTTGTCCCTAAAACAGAAATTTCCGGGCGACAAGGCCGCCCGGAAATCTGATGATGCAAGCTTGTGTTTTAGAAATCAATAATATTTAGCTGCAGCCGCTCGTCGCACCGCAAGTATCGCACTTTTCGCACGTACCATTCCGCACCATCGTGAAGTTCTGGCATTCCGAGCACATGTTGCCCGTATAGCCTTGCGCGATCGAGCGGATGCGGCGTTCGGTTTCGATCTTCTTGGCGTCCGACTTGGCGGCGGCGGCTTCTGCTGCTGCCTTGTCGGAGAAAAGGGCGGTGACGTCGGGTCCGGCGTCGACCGTGTTTTCCTCGGCGATCTCCTCGGCCAGTTCAGCGGCGCGTTCCTCGTAATCGCGCTTGAAGGCGACGATTTCGGAGGTTGAGATTGCGACAGCGGCGACCGTTTCGATCTTGCGGGCAGCGCTGCCGGAAAACGCGGTGACCGTTGCGCCCGACGATGCCTTGGCCGGAGCCGCGGTTGCCGATCCCTTCGGCTCGCCGGAGGTGCGGTCGATCTGGCCGCCCTGGATCAGCGTCGGCTTGTGGCCGCGGGTCCAGCCGGTGGAGAGGAGGTTGGTCTTGCCTTCCTGGATCCCCTTGCCGAGTGCCGTGTTGGAGAAGTCGGACGTATCGACATGGGCAAGGTCGTGACGGTTCAGGTAGGAGACAGCGAGTTCGCGGAACACGTAGTCGAGGATCGACGTGGCGTTCTTGATCGCGTCATTGCCCTGGACCATGCCGGCCGGTTCGAACTTGGTGAAGGTGAAGGCCTCCACATATTCTTCCAGCGGGACGCCGTATTGCAGGCCAAGCGAGATGGCGATGGCAAAATTGTTCATCATCGCCCGGAAAGCAGCGCCTTCCTTGTGCATGTCGATGAAGATCTCGCCGAGGCGGCCGTCGCCGAATTCGCCGGTGCGCAGGTAGACCTTGTGACCGCCGACGATCGCCTTCTGGGTATAGCCCTGGCGGCGGTTCGGCAGCTTTTCACGCTCGCGGGTGACCCGCTCGATGACGCGTTCGATGATCTTTTCGGTGACGGTGACGGCCTGGGTGGCGGCGGGGGCTGCCAGGAAATCTTCCATCGCATCCTCGTCCTCATCGTCCTCGATCAACGAGGCGTTGAGCGGCTGGGACAGTTTCGAACCATCGCGATAGAGCGCGTTGGCCTTCAGTGCCAGCTTCCAGGAGAGCATGTAAGCCGCCTTGCAATCTTCGACCGTCGCCTCGTTTGGCATGTTGATGGTCTTGGAGATCGCACCCGAGATGAACGGCTGGGCCGCTGCCATCATGCGGATATGGCTTTCGACCGAGAGGTAACGCTTGCCGATCTTGCCGCACGGGTTGGCGCAATCGAAGACGGGCAGGTGCTCGTTCTTGAGGAACGGTGCGCCTTCCAGGGTCATCGCGCCGCAGACATGCACGTTGGCCGCTTCGATGTCCTTTTTCGAGAAGCCGATATGCTCCAGCAAGTTGAAGCTCATGTCGGCGAGCTGCTCGTCGGAAACCTTCAGCGTATCCTTCAGGAAGTCGACGCCGAGCGTCCACTGGTTGAAGACGAACTTGATGTCGAAGGCAGCCTTGGTGGCGCCGTTGATCGCCTCGATCTTGTCGTCGGAAAAACCCTTGGCCTTCAGCGAGCCGGGGTTGATGGCCGGCGCCTGATTGATGTTGCCGTGACCGACGGCATAGGCCTCGATCTCGGCGATCTGGCTTTCCGTGTAACCAAGTGTACGCAAGGCTTCCGGAACAGCGCGGTTGATGATCTTGAAGTAACCGCCACCGGCGAGCTTCTTGAATTTCACCAAAGCGAAATCAGGCTCGATGCCGGTCGTGTCGCAATCCATGACCAGGCCGATCGTGCCGGTCGGCGCAATGACCGAGACCTGGGCGTTGCGGTAGCCGTGCTTTTCGCCGAGTTCCAGCGCCTTATCCCAAGCGGCGGTCGCATGGGTGATCAGGTCCTGATCCGGGCATTCCGTGTGGATCAGCGCGACCGGATTGACCGACAGGCTTTCATAGCCCTGCGTCTCGCCATGGGCGGCGCGGCGATGGTTGCGGATGACCCGCAGCATCGATTCGCGGTTCGGCTTGTAGCCGGGGAACGGACCGAGCTTGGCCGAGATTTCCGCCGAGGTGGAATAGGAGACGCCAGTCATGATGGCGGTTAGCGCGCCGGCAATGGCGCGGCCCTCGGTGGAATCGTAGGGGATACCGGAGGACATCAAGAAGCCGCCGATATTGGCGTAGCCGAGACCCAGCGTGCGGTATTCATAGGAGCGCTCGGCAATTTCCTTCGACGGGAACTGCGCCATCATCACCGAGATTTCGAGAACCAGCGTCCAGAGGCGGACAGCATGCTCGTAGTCGGCGATGTTGATGTTCTTGGTGGCGGCGTCCTTGAACTGCAAGAGGTTGAGCGAGGCAAGGTTGCAGGCCGTGTCGTCGAGGAACATGTATTCCGAGCACGGGTTGGATGCACGGATCGAACCTGCGGCCGGCGAGGTGTGCCAGTCGTTCATGGTCGTGTTGAAATGCAGGCCCGGATCGGCCGATGCCCAGGCGGCGTGGGAAATCTGTTCCCAGAGGTCGCGGGCCTTCAGCGTCTTCATCACCTTGCCGTCCTTGCGGGCGGTAAGATTCCAAGTGCCATCGGCTTCGACGGCGCGCAGGAAGTCATCCTTCAGCGAGACGGAGTTGTTGGAGTTCTGGCCGGATACCGTGAGATAGGCTTCCGAATCCCAGTCGGTGTCATAGGTCTTGAACTCGATATCCTTGTAGCCCTGCTTGGCGAACTGGATAACGCGCTTGACGTAGTTTTCCGGAACCTGGCTCTGCTTGGCGGCCTTGATTTCGCGCTTGAGGGCAGGGTTCTGCTTGGGATCATAGCAGGCGTCGTTTTCGGCCGAGCAATTGACACAGGCCTTCATGATCGCCGTCAGATGCTTGGCAACGATCTTCGAACCGGTGACGAGGGCCGCGACCTTCTGCTCTTCCTTGACCTTCCAGTTGATGTAGGCCTCGATATCCGGGTGATCGATATCGACGACGACCATCTTGGCCGCGCGGCGGGTGGTACCGCCCGACTTGATGGCGCCAGCAGCGCGGTCGCCGATCTTCAGGAATGACATCAGGCCCGACGACTTGCCGCCACCCGACAGGCGCTCGCCTTCGCCGCGCAGATAGGAGAAGTTGGAGCCGGTGCCGGAGCCGTATTTGAACAGCCGGGCTTCGCGAACCCACAGGTCCATGATGCCGCCTTCGTTGACGAGATCGTCACCGACCGACTGGATGAAGCAGGCATGCGGCTGCGGATGCTCATAGGAAGACTTCGACTTCACCAGCTTACCGGTGAAGGGGTCGACATAGAAATGGCCCTGGCCGGGACCGTCGATGCCATAGGCCCAGTGCAGGCCGGTGTTGAACCATTGCGGGCTGTTCGGCGCAACGCGCTGGGTGGCGAGCATGTAGGCAAGTTCATCGCGAAAGGCGAGGGCGTCTGCTTCGGAGGCGAAGTAATTGCCCTTCCAGCCCCAATAGGTCCAGGTACCGGCCAGGCGATCGAAAACCTGGCGGGCGTCGGTTTCGGAACCGTACTGCTCTTCCTTCGGCAAATCCTTCATCGCGGCAAGGTCTGCTTCCGAGCGCCACAGCCAGGATGGAACGGAATTTTCCTCAACTTTCTTCAGGCGCGCGGGAACGCCGGCCTTGCGGAAGTATTTCTGGGCGAGAATGTCGGCGGCGACCTGCGAAAACTGCGCGGGCACGTCGATATCCGCAAGACGGAACACGATCGAGCCATCGGGGTTCTTGATCTCGCTGATGGCCTTGCGGAACTCAATTTCAGCATAGGCCGATTGGCCCGGCTTGGTGAAACGACGTTCGATCTGCATCTGTCCCTAGTCCTTATGTTTGCCGCATGCCCGAACCTGTCCAGGCTCAGGGCACAATTGTTCCCGTCCGGCCACGCGGGAGTTGCGCAGCCAGTTCCGTTTTCCGTTCCGATGGGAAACCCGTTCCGGGAGACCCTGTATCTTGTGCTGATTTTGGCTGCAAATACTAAATATAGTATCAACAACTTCTTTACGCCAGCGTTTTGTGACGTGTTTGGCGCCTGGGGAGATCACAAAAAATAACCGTCACGACCAGTGGCTCATCCACCGGACAGTTTTGAAAACACAGACGATTTCTTCTGAGATGAACCGGCCTCGTTACTTTCCGGTCCCGCCGCCGCCGCAACGTAGAAACCATTAACGGTATTCGACCCGAGTCCGTCAAGGGCTGGTTTGTGTCGTAATTGCGAACACCAGATGTTGTGTGTGTGACCTGTGGAAAACGGGGACAGTGGGCATATCAAGCAAAATCAGATACTTTGCCGATTTCCCTCCAGCACCGTCCGCAGCGGCAGGCAATTTTGCGAAATTTTGCGGGTGAGAAACCACACTATATTTACCCTGGTGCTGCCAGGGCATAGCCAAGACCGGGGAAATGTGGCGCCGGGCAAAACTGATTCGAATCGTCTGGCGGTTCGTCTAAAGTGCGTCGAGATTGATGCCGACAGTGATGGCGCCAAGCCGTTGTCCGGTCTGCGGATCGAACACGGTCAGGCTCGCCTGGGATTGCAGCGTCTGCGTCGATTCATCCTTTTCCGCCGCATCGACGAAGAGGGCCGAAGAGCCCGTCATGTAGGTCTTTTGCCATTTCGGTTCGTCGCCCTGCCAATAGTCGGAACTCATCTCGCTTTCACCCACGGACAGGCCCTTGGCGTCGATGACGAAAATTTCGATGATGACGCCACCCGAGGCGGCCTGTTTATCCCTGAGAAACTTTGACAGCGGATTACCAACGACCGTATCGATCAGCGGCCGGGAGTTGCCTGCAAACTCAGTGCGCCATGTGGCGTCAAGCGCGTCGATTGCGGCCTGGGTGAGGTGGGCGTGCACTGCGTTCTGGTTTTTCAACGCGCCGATGATGATCGGATCTTCGACCCACGCGCGGATGTTGGCGTCTATATAGGCAGTGACCGGTTCGACGTGAACGTCGCCGGCCCGTGACGGCGTGGCCGGCATCAGGCAGAGCACCATTCCGGCTGCTGCAGCGAAGCGCATCCTGCGCAAGATCATCCGTTCCCCCCATGCGATCCGTCGAGAAAGGCCTGGGGACATTTTGTTCCGGCGCCTGCCTGCGCCGCATACCGCTGCGCAAGGTGGTTCAATCTAGCAGAACAGGCTATTGTTTAAACTGAAATATTCATCATGGCTCATATGGAAGCGGGCGCTTGCTGCCCGCTCCACGAAATCCTGGCCTAGCCGCGCGATCCCTTGGCGATCGGCTCCTGGTAGGTAAAGCCCATATCCCATGGGAAATAGATCCAGGTGTCCTGGCTGACTTCGGTGACAAACGTATCGACCTGCGGACGGCCCTTCGGCTTGGCGTAGACGGCGGCGAAATGCGCCTTGGGCAGCATGGCGCGAACCACAGCGGCTGTCTTGCCCGTGTCGGTGAGGTCGTCGATGATCAGAACGCCTTCGCCGCCATCGGCCTTCAATTCCTCCGAAATGCCCTTGAGCACGTACATCTGCCCCTGTGCGTCATAGTCGTGATAGGAGGCAACGCAGACTGTTTCGATCAGCCGGATGTTCAGCTCGCGACAGACGATGGCGGCCGGAACGAGGCCGCCACGGGTGATGCAGACGATCGCCTTCCACTCGCCGCCATTGTCGGCGAGACGCCAGGCAAGCGCGCGTGCGTCGCGGTGAAACTGGTCCCAGGAAACGGGAAATGCTTTTTCAGGAAGTGACATGCTCAAGCTCCAGTTGATCGAGGCATCCGGTTTCGGGAGTGGTGCGGACGACGCGCACCATACGGGCTATCCACACTCACACTAACTAACCCTACCAAACCCCAAAAGCCTTATTCCTCAAGGGGTTGACTACACTAACCCGCCCTAACTCGCCTTTACTAACGCAGACCATTTGTGTACGGGTTGTGTGCATTCAAACCGGAGTACACAAATGGCCAAGCTGCAAAAGCTCAACCAGAAGCAAATCAACGAAGCGGCAAAGGAAGCCCCTGCCACCGGGTACCGGCTCATAGACGGGGGCGGCCTAAGCCTTCACGTCCGTGCCGGTGGCTCCATGTACTGGGCGGTGCAGGTCACCGTCAAGGCCCCGTTCGGGCAGGGCAAGCGGGTGGAAGTCGGGCTAGGCCCTTACCCGGCCCTTACGCTGGCAAAGGCAAGGGAGCAGGCCAACGAGGTGAGGGCGCTAGCTGCCACCGGCATTGATTCCCGTGAAGGCAAAAAGGCCACCATTGTCGCTAACCACCAAGTCAAGGTTACCTTTGAGGAAGTTTGCAAGCTGGCCTTTGAAGCCAAGAAGGGCGAGCTCAAGGGCGACGGCAAAAACGGGCGGTGGTATTCGCCGCTCACCCTGCATGCCATTCCCACGCTTGGCAGCCGCCCCATCGAGGAACTGACACAGCATGACATAGTGAACACTCTGCGGCCCATCTGGAACACCAAGGCGGCGACGGCTGCCAAGACGGCCGACCGAATCGGGCTAGTGTTTAAGCACGCGGCGGCAATGGATTTGGATGTCAGCTTGGAGACAGTGCCCAAGACCCGAATCCTACTGGGCAAGCAAGGGCACAAGGCCGTGCCGATGGAGGCAATGAAGTGGCAGGACGTGCCCGAGTTTTATGCCAGCTTAGACGACCGGTATGTGTCTCACCTGGCCCTTAAATTCCTTATCCTCACCGGCTGCCGGTCCTACACCATCCGCCACGCCAAAGCCGCCAACATCATTGACGGCGTGTGGTGGATACCCGCTGAGGACATGAAGGGCGGGCAAGCGTTCGAGGTGCCACTCAGCACAGAGGCCCAGCGCATCGCAACGTTGGCCCCGGTTAAAGATGGCTACCTGTTCCCCAGCCCCAAGAAAGGCGTCATCAGCGATATGGCTACCTTGGAGGTAATGCGGGGCCGGGGGCTTACCTGTGTTCCTCACGGCTTTCGTTCCACCCTGCGCGACTGGCTCACCGAGGAGATGGATATCAGCTGGGATACCCGCGAGAAAATCCTCGCTCACCAAGTAGGCACCTCAGTTAGCCGGGCTTACGATAGATCGAAAGATCTAAAACGGCGGGCGGTCGCCATGGAGGCATGGGCACTTCATTGCACTTCGGGGGTCGCCAATGGTTGAGGTCATCGGCTTTAACGCCGCCCTATTCATGTCGGTGGCGGACCCGGCCCAGCGCGTGCGCAACTTATGGGTGGGACTTGACGGGGCGGTAATCATCGACCTGCCCAGCCGTATTGATCGGGCCGTTGCTTCTGCCGCAGGCTACGACGAACTGATGACATGGGCGAAGGTAAAGGCGACCGAGCTAGACGAAGCCAGCAAGGCCGCTATCTTCGATGTCCTAATACAGGGGTGTGTTTCGGCGTGGAATATT
>UCNE01000005.1 GCA_900473685.1 Hyphomicrobiales bacterium | reverse complement strand
ATGCGCCGAAGTTATTCTACGCAGCCTTCCGCGCCCTCACGGCCACAGCGTCGGAGGGCGAGCTATGACCTTATGCCAAGATACGCACTTCAATGGCGGCAGCGATAAATGCATCCCTCGCTTCCGTCACAGATCCATGCAGTCGCAGAACGCCGGAATGAAGGACTTGATGTGCCGCCTGAACTTCTGGCGCATATCTCTCCGCTGGGTTGGGCACACGTATTGCTGACCGGCGAACATCTCTGGCCCAAGGAAGCAACGGCTTAGAGTGTCATTCCGCCCCCAGCCGGAACCGACCCCAACAACGCTAGCGACAAAAATCTGTTCGAGCTCCGTCATGTTGATTTTTGCTTCGAGCTGACAGGTATTTTTATTTCGCGTTAACCCGCCTGCTTTCCGTAGAGGACTGAAACAGCAAACTTATTCAAGCCGATGCTGGATCAGCACAAAATAGTAAACTGGGTTAGCTCGACCGGAAATCCACACCCCTCCTTACACCGGCTTCGTTCACCCGTTGGACTTTACCCCATCAAATTACCGCCGCCTCATCGAGCTCGCCAGAATCCCGCCGTGACAAGACCGGCGTTATCCACTAGGTCTCGGGCCAAGAGGGGCGCCGAACGTTGGGAGGAACGTGTGGGCAGAGTGATGCTGACTGCAGTTCTGGCCGTTTGTGCCCTGGTCGCGGCTGTGCTGCCGGGTGCGGCCCAGGGCAAGGATCAGCAAGAGCTATCCGTCGTAACCTCCTATCCACCTTCCTTCTTCGAGCCGTTTCGCAAGGCCTTCGAGGTAGAAAACCCTGGCATCCGCACCACGATCATCCAGCGCAACACCGCCAGCGCCAGCCGCTTCATCCTGGAAAAGCGCGGCACCTCGGCCGATATTTTCTGGGCCTCGTCGCCGGACTCCTTCGAGCTGTTGAAGCAGAAGGGCGAACTCAGCAAGATCGCCGCCCGCCCCACCGGCGCGCCGGAAAAAGTGTTCGGCTATCCGGTCAATGATCCCGAAGGATATTATCTCGGCTTTGCCCTGTCCGGATACGGCATCGTCTACAACGCCTCCTATCTGGCGCAGAACAAGCTGCCCGTTCCGGGAAACTGGCAGGATCTACTGAAACCGGTCTATTCCGGCCATATCGGCATTACCTCGCCATCCCGCTCCGGCACCACCCACCTGATCATCGAGGCCCTCCTGCAGACCTATGGCTGGGAAAAGGGCTGGGCCATGCTGTCGCAACTGGGCGGCAACCTCTCGACCGTGACGGCGCGCAGTTTCGGCGTGGCCGCGGGCGTGGCGCAGCGGCGTTTCGGCATCGGCATCACCATCGACTTTCTCGCCAAGGCTCCCGATTTCGCCAGCGGCGACAACATTTTCGTGCTGCCGCCGGATTCGGTCTATGTACCGGCCAGCATCGCTATCCTATCGCGCGCCCGCAATAAACAGGCGGCGGAAGGCTTCGTCGATTTCCTCCTGTCGCCAAAGGGCCAGGCGCTGCTTCTCGACCCCGCCATCGGCCGCATTCCGCTCGCCGCGCACTTGCCGGCGGCAGCGGGATCGGACGGCGAAAGCGCAGGCCTGTTCAAGTCCAAGGCCTTCGATCCGCGCCTGTCGGCCGAGCGCTACGGCTTGATCAACCTGATCTTCGACGACTATATTGTCCGGCGCCGGGCGACATTGGTGCGCCTGTGGAAAAGGCTCGCCCAATTGGAAGCCCTCGACAGCCAGCCCGACCGGGCGAGTACGCTGGCGCGCGCGCGCCGTCTTCTCGGCACAGCTCCTCTCTCGGCAAATGAGGCGGAAGCGCTCGACCGCTCGCTGAAGGCAGCCTTGCCGCGCGGCATGGCGCGCTCGCCGGAGCAAATGCAGATCGCCCGCGACCTACGCAATACGATCGAACACAATCTTGCGATGGTCGAAAACCTGCTGCTGACCGCCTCGCCACCACGCGACGATATCGGCCTCAACAGGTATCCGCGATGATGGACGCCCGTTTACCCGTCAATACGGCAGCCCGCGATTGGCGGCTTGGCATCGGCGCCCGTCTTGTCGCCGCCTTCGTCACCATCGTCGGCCTCGCCGTCGGCGCCTGCCTGGTCGGCTGGCTGTCCTATGAGCGGCTGTCCGGCGAGCTTTCCCGAATCGTCGAAGATCAGATGCCGAAGCTTGCCTTTGCCTCCCGGCTCTCCAAGGCCGGGGCCGACATCGGCTCGGTCACCGCCGTCCTGACCGGCGCGGAAACCCGTGCCGAATACGAGGATATCCGCCGAACTTATGCTGCAAGGCTAAAGGCGCTCGAAAGCCTGTTGGAAACCAGCGCCGCACCAACCGGCTCCTCGGCCGACCTTCTGCCGCTCGCCAGCGCCATTCGCGACAATCTTCGGCAGATCGATCTTGCTGCGGGAAAACGGTTCACGCTGATGGAAGCAATGCGCTCCGATGTCGATGAGCTGCGCTGGGTCCAGGCCGATCTCCTGGAAGAAGCCGACCCGCTCGTCGATGATATCCGCTTCAACATCGAAACCGAAACGCGCAAGGGCGCAGGCGCGGCGGCCCTTGCAGAACAGCGCAAGAGCGAGGCGCTGCTGACGGCGCTGTCGCAGGCCAATCTCGCCACTGGCCTGATCGCCCGCCTCGTCAACGCCGCCACGCTCGACGAACTGCAGGAAGCCAACGCCTTTCTCGGCGACAGCGCCGACGAACTGGCAAGCCGGCTCGCGACGCTGGAAACCTGGCCTGACAGCATTACGGTGCGCCAACTCGCCGGCCGCATCCTCCAGCAATCGAACCCGGCCACGGGCATTCCCAACCGCAAGCGTTCGGAAATGCAAGAGGCCGGCGAACTGGCAGCGCTTGCCGCCGAAAACAACCGCCTCGTCAGCGATCTCGGCCGCCTGATCGAGTCGGAGGTGGTCGCCATCGAAAAGAGCGCCGACGCCGCTGCCGCCCGCGCTGCTGCCGCAATCGAAACGGGACGAGCCCTGCTCGCCGCCATAGCCGCGCTCTCGGTCATCCTCGCCGTCGCCATCGGCTATCTATATGTTCACCGCAACCTGCTCACCCGGATCCGGCTGCTGGCTGCCGCAGCCGTGGCGATGAGCGAGGGCAAACCGGCAACGCAGATCCCGGCGGCGGGGCGGGACGAACTCGGCGATCTCGCCCATGCACTGATGCTGTTCCGCCAGGCCCGTGACGAACTGGTTCAATCCGCCAAGCTCGCGGCCCTTGGCCAGATGGCCGCCGGTATCGGCCACGAGCTTAATCAGCCTCTTGCCGCGATCAAGGCGCATATCCACAGTGCCAAGACCCTGATCGAGCGCGACAGGAGCGAGCAGGCGCTCGTCAATCTCGGCAAGATCAGGGACCTCACCGGCCGGATGGCCGACCAGATCAGCCATATCCGCCGCTTCGCCCGCCGCCCGCAATCCCATTCCCACCCCGTCGATCTCACGGAGGTGGTGCGCGAAGCGCTCAGCCTTCTCGAACATCGGTTCGAGGAAGAGGGCGTCAAACTCAAGCTAACGATTGAGCAAGGCGATAAGATGGAGGTTCTGGCCGAACCGATCCGCCTCGAGCAGGTCGCGGTCAACCTGATCAGCAATGCGCTCGATGCGGTCAAGGGACTGGAAACCCGGACCGTCACCGTCGATGTCAGGCAAACCGCTGACGGTGCGTCTCTTATCGTCGGCGATACCGGCAGGGGCATTGCTCCCCGCGACCTTCATGCCGTATTCGATCCGTTCTTCACCACCAAGCCTGCCGGTTCCGGCCTTGGTCTCGGCCTGTCGATCTCCTACAATATCGTCAAGGATTTCGGTGCCAGCATCTCCGTGCTGGAAACGGGACCGAACGGCACCCGCTTTATCGTTTCCCTGAAGGGACTGGAATGACCGCCGCCACAGATATCATCCTGATCGATGACGACCACAGTGTCCTGGATGCCTGCCGCGAGGTTCTCGAACTGGAAGGCTTTCAGGTCTCTGCGCATGGTTCCATGGCCTCGGCTATGGCCGAACTGCGCGCCGATACCGGTGCCGTCATCGTCTCCGACGTGCGCATGCCCGGCGGCGATGGTTTCGATCTTCTGGCCGCCGTCCGCACTGTGGACGCGGGGATCCCGATCGTGCTGATGTCCGGCCATGGTGATGTGCCGATGGCCCTGCGCGCCATGCGCGACGGTGCGTGGGACTTTCTCGAAAAACCGGCCGACCCGCTACACCTGATCGAGACCGTCCGCCGCGCCCGCGATCATCGCCGCCTCCTGTTGGAAAACCGCCGGCTCCGGCTGATTGCCGATACCGATGGCTGGGAAACGCGGCTGATCGGCCATTCCGCCCCGATGGTCGCCTTCCGCGAAAAGCTGAAACGGATCGCCGGCGCATCGACCGACGTGCTGGTCATCGGCCTGACCGGCACCGGCAAGGAAGTGACCGCCCGCGCCCTGCATGATTTCAGCGGCCGCAAGGGCCGTTTCGTCGCCGTCAATTGCGGCGCCATTCCCGAAACCATGCTGGAATCCGAGCTGTTCGGCCATGAGGCCGGCTCCTTCACCGGCGCACGCGAACGGCGGATCGGCAAGATCGAGCATGCGCATGGCGGCACGCTCTTTCTCGACGAAATCGAATCCATGCCGCTGATCGCCCAGGTCCGGCTTTTGCGCGTCCTGCAGGAACGGGTGATCGAACGCCTGGGATCGAATGACGAGCTGCCGGTGGATATTTGCGTCGTGGCCGCAACCAAGGCCGATCTGCATGGGCTTGCCGACCAGGACAAGTTCCGTGAGGATCTTGCCTATCGCCTCGATATCGCCCGCGTCGAAATCCCGCCGCTCTCTGCCCGCAAGGGCGATATCAGCCTGCTGTTCCACCACTTCCTCGATCTTGCCGCCAAACGGCAGGGCCGCACGCCGCCGAAGATCGACGCCGCCATCCTGTCCGAACTCGACCGCCGGCCATGGCCCGGCAACGTGCGGGAACTGCGCAATGTGGCGGAGCGTTTCGTCCTCGGACTGGAGGAAAACACCGGGCCTGATCTTCCCGCCCGCCCGCTGACACTGGAGGGCCAGATGGACCGCTTGGAGCGCTCGATCATTCTCGACTGTCTGGCCAGCCAGGACGGCCGGGTGTCTGCCACGGCGGAAGCCCTCGGCATTTCCCGGAAAACGCTCTATTTGAAAATGCGAAAACACGGCATCGCCGCCAAGGGCGACGAGGAATGATGTTACGCGTTTTACCCATCAGTTAGCATCGATGTTACCCGCATGACCCGTTCCACCTGATCAAAACCCTTGTTTTCCGGGCTTTTGGTAACTGGCACGCCGCTTGCTCCAACCAGAACAGCCGCCGCACAAAGGGCGGCTCTATTGGGAGGAGATACCTATGTTGAAGACCATTGCCGCGGCAATGCTGATGTCGGCTGCCTTAGTTGGAACCGCCTATGCGGATGGCGGAAAGGTAACCATCGTCACCTCGTTCTCCAAGGACGTGACCGATCCATTCAAGGCAGGCTTTGAAGCCGCCAACCCGGGCTTCACGCTCGACGTGCAGAACAAGAGCACCAGCTCCGGCGTCAAATATGTCGACGAGACCAAGTCGAACAACCAGGTCGACCTGTTCTGGGCTTCGGCACCGGACGCATTCGACAACCTCAAGGGCCGCAACCTGCTGGTCAAGTTCAAGCCTTCCGTCACTGGCCTGCCGGAGAAGGTCGGATCCTATCCGGTCAACGATCCCGATGGCTTCTATTTCGGCTTTGCGGCCTCCGGCTACGGCATCATGTCGAACGACCGCTACCTGGAAGCCAACAGCCTGCCGAAGCCCGTTGAGTGGGGTGATCTCGTCAAGGCGGAATATCACGATCACATCGCGATCGCTGCGCCGTCGCGCTCCGGCACCACGCACCTGACCATCGAAACCATTCTTCAGGGCGAAGGCTGGGACAAGGGTTGGGGCACCCTGAAGGGCATCGGCGGCAACCTGCAGCAGGTCACCGAACGTTCCTTCGGCGTTCCGGATGCCGTCAATTCCGGCCAGACCGGCATCGGCATCGTCATCGACTTTTTTGCCTTCTCGGCCCAGGCCAGCGGCTTTCCGGTCAGCTTCTCCTATCCGTCGGTAACGACGGTCGTTCCGGCCAATATCGGCATCATCGCCAATGCGCCGAACCAGCCGGGCGCCGAAGCCTTCGTCAACTACCTGTTGTCGGAAAAGGGCCAAGCCGTTCTGTTGGAACCGGCCATCCGCCGCCTGCCGATCAATCCGGCCCTCTACGAAAAGGCGCCTGAAGGCTTCCCCAACCCCTTCAAGGATCCGCGCTTCCAGTCGATGATCACCTTCGATTCCGATGTATCGAAGAAGCGCACCGACGTGGTTGATACGCTGTACGACCAGCTGATCTCGTTCCAGCTCGACAATCTGAAGCGTGCCACCAAGGCCATCCATGATGCTGAAAAGGCACTGGCCAGCAACGACCAGCCGGAAGCTCGCGCACTGCTGACCGAAGCGCATGCGCTGATCGCTTCCATGCCGGTGACGGCCGACGAAGCAGCCAGCCAGCAGATCCGCGATGCCTTCACCGGTGGCGAGCAGAAAACCGCCCGCCAGGCCGAACTCGAGCAGCAGTGGGCCACCTTTGCGTCCGAGAAATACGCTGCCGCCAAGACCAAGGCTGAAGCAGCCCTGGCTCTCATCGACTGATAGCGGCGACATGAACCGGCCGCTTGCCCGAAAGCAAGCGGCCACTTTTCACAGCTCATGCCTTCGATGACTCTGGCGCGTCCGCGCGCCGGGCTTGCCGATCTCATTTCGGAGTCTGCCCCATGGCTTTCGTTGCCTCCATGCCCACAAGGCGGTTCGCCGCCAAGCCCGGACAGGTCATCGCGGTATCCGTGATCGCCCTGTTCCTGCTGGTCTTCCTGATCATTCCCGCCGGCACGGTGATCTACACCGCCTTTACCGAGAAGGGCACCGGTGCGTTGACCGTCGTCAACTTCATCGACTTCTTCAACACCGACCTGTTCCGCCGCTCCTTCTTCAATTCCATCTATGTGTCGGGAATGTCCGTCGTCTGGGCAACCGTGATCGCGCTGCCGCTGGCCGTGCTCACCACCCGTTTCGATTTCCGCGGTTCGCTCATCATCCAGACGCTCGGCTTCGTGCCGCTGATCATGCCACCCTTTGTCGGCGCAGTGGCAATGCAGCTGCTGTTTGGCCGCAACGGCACCGTCAACCTGATCCTCAACGACTGGTTCGGCATCCGCCTTCCTTTCATGGAAGGCTTGAACGGCGTCATCTTCGTGCAGTCGCTGCACTATTTTCCGTTCATCCTGATCAACCTGTCCACCAGCCTGCGTAACATTGACCGGTCGATGGAGGAGGCTGCCCAAAACCTCGGCTCTTCCGGCATCCGCCTGTTCCGCCGCATCGTCTTCCCACTCGCCATGCCGGGCTATCTTGCCGGGGCCTCGCTGGTCTTCGTCAAGGTCTTCGATGACCTTGCCACGCCGCTGCTTCTCAACGTCAAGGACATGCTGGCGCCGCAGGCCTATCTGCGCGTCACCTCGGTCGGCCTGACCGACCCGATGGGCTACGTCATCTCGGTGATCTTGATCGTCGTCTCGATCTTCGCTATGTGGCTGTCGGCCGTCGCCATGCGCGGCAAGGACTATTCGACAACCCAGCGCGGCGGTGGCGGTCTGGCCAAACGCAAGCTCAGCCGGGGTGAAAGCGTCATCGCCTATGGCGTCGTCGCCCTCATCCTGCTCCTGGTGCTCTCACCGCATATCGGCCTTCTGCTGCTGTCCTTCGCAACAGTCTGGTCGTTCAGCCCGATGCCAGACGATTTCACCATGGCGCACTATGCCCGCGTCTTCGGCGAAAGCTCGATCTACATCAAGAACACGCTGATCTACGCCAGCCTTGCCGGCCTGATCGACGTCGTCATCGGCGGTGCCATCGCCTATATCGTGCTGCGCACCAAGATCATCGGCCGCCGCTGGTTGGACTGGGCTGCCACCGCAGCGCTCGCCATCCCCGGCGTCGTGCTCGGCATCGGCTATCTCCGGACCTTCTACGGCATCACCCTGCCAGGCGGCACGCCGCTCGCCACCCTCTGGGTGATGGTCGTGCTGGCGCTCGCCATCCGCCGCCTGCCCTATGCCCTGCGCGCCTGTTACGCAGCGCTCCAGCAGGTCTCGGAATCGCTGGAAGAAGCCGCTGAAAATCTCGGCGCGACGAAACAGCGGACCATCCGCCGCATCGTCCTGCCGCTGATGACGGGCGGCCTTCTCGCAGGCTTCGTCACCAGCTTCTCGACCGCCGCTGTCGAGCTGTCGGCAACGCTGATGCTGATCCAGAGCAATTCCGACGCACCGATCGCCTATGGGCTCTACGTCTTCATGCAATCGCCCGCCGGCCGCGGACCGGGTGCCGCCCTTGGTGTCATCGCCGTGGTTCTCGTGGCGGTCTGCACCCTGCTTTCGCATTACGTCATCGAACGCCGCCAGAGGGCGATCGGAATGAATAAATAAATATCGGGAGAGAAAACAATGAATGTCAGCATCAACAAGCCGGCACTTTCCACCGCAGCCAAGGCCATCAGCATCAGCGACGTCAACCTCTATTATGGCGCGCTGCATGTCCTGAAGGACATCAACCTGGAGATCAAACCGGGCGAATTCTTCGCCTTCCTCGGCCCGTCCGGCTGTGGCAAGACCACGTTGCTGCGGCTGATCGCCGGGTTCAATACGGCCCGCAACGGCAAGGTCGTTATCGGCGGCGAGGATGTCCTCAACATGCCGTCATGGAAACGCGAAGTCGGCATGGTCTTCCAGTCCTATGCGCTCTGGCCGCACATGACGGTTGCCCGCAACGTCGCCTTCGGACTTGAGGAACGCCGCCTGCCACGCGCCGAAATCGACGCCCGCGTCCAGGCAGCGCTGGCGCTCGTCGGTCTCGAAAAGCTCGCCGACCGCCGGCCGTCGCAATTGTCCGGTGGCCAGCAGCAGCGCGTGGCTCTGGCACGTACCATCGCCATCGAGCCGAAGGTTCTGCTGCTCGACGAGCCACTGTCCAACCTCGACGCCAAGATGCGCGTCGAAGTGCGCCGTGAGCTGCGCGAACTGCAGCAGCGCCTGCAGCTGACGACGATCTTCGTCACCCATGACCAAGAAGAGGCCAACACCGTCTGCGACCGCATCGCCGTGTTCAACGAGGGTCGCATCCAGCAGGTCGGAACGCCGATGGATCTCTATGAAAAACCGGCCAATCTGTTCGTTGCCAACTTCCTCGGAACAGCCAATATTCTCGATGGCCGCGTCATCGGCAGCGGCGCCAATCGCACCTTCGAAGTCACCGGTGCGGGCTCGATCCCGATCCCGCCGGGCACCGACGTTCCCGCAGGCGCCAAGCTGGTCTTCCGCCCGCAATATGCCACGATCGGTTATGTCCAGCCGGGCTGGGTGTCGCTGTCGGGAACGGTCATGCACTGCGAGTTCCTCGGCGCGACGGTACGCTATGGCATCGCCGTCGGCACCGCGACCGTCATGATCGACGTGCCCTTCCACTCAGGCGCCGGACTTCTGCCGATCGGCTCGCCGACGGTGCTTGGCCTGCAGCCTTCGTCGGCCCTCTGGCTCGCCGAATAACAAGCTCAACCCCGGCGCAGGAACCCATTGTTCCTGCGCCGGGTGATCCTGCAGTCCATTGGAAGTCTTCCCATCCCTCGCTTCTCGCCATCCGGCATGGAGAAACCCAATGGAATGTCGCCGGAAGGCTGCAGGGACGGCAGGATACGCCATTGACGGCCAACGGCCTGCGCCAGGTTCTGGCCGTCGGCCTTCGGCTTGCCGAAAAGGTCCATGCGCTCGGCGACGTGCGGTTCTGGGTCAGCCCGCTGCCCCGGGCGCGACAGACGGCCTCCATCCTGTCGGATGCCTGGGATGTGCCGTTTGACCGCTTCGTTCCCGAACCCGCCCTCGTCGAGCGCGCCTACGGTGAATGGGAAGGCCTGTCCCTTCCGGAAATTCAACAGAACCTGCCCGAACAACACGCCGCCAATGCCAGCGATCCCTGGGCCTACGCCATGCCCGGCGGCGAAAGCAGGCGCGATCTCGCGGACCGCCTCGCCACATGGCTTGAGCGTTTGGAAAAGGACGCAACCCACGTCGTCGTCGCCCATATCCGACCCGCAACTTTCGTTTCTATCCGATCAGCGAGTGTTGAAGGATAACTTACGTACCGATAAAGGGGGGAATTTGCATGTCAGTCTCCTTCGCCTGAGAACCCTGCAGCGTCGGTAATGTTCCCCTAATGGTTGATCGGCATTTGCGTGAGGGTGGTGCTCGTTGCTGCTGTCGGAGCGGCGAGGAATCTGGTCATTTTCCGCCCTTTGGACTGTCTTCCGACTTCTTGAAAAACCAGAAATTTGATCCTACTTTTTTCTTGGGAAATCGCGTTGAGAGGAGCATCGCAAGTCAATGAATACGCAGATCTTCAGTGTGCACGACCAGCCCTTGTCGCCGGAAGATTTGAATTTTTGTAAGGCTACCTTCGATCAAATTTGCCTAGAGCAGGGTGTTGATCCCGAAACCGACGAGGCAAGTGATCTGGCAGCGCTGGTAATCGAACTTTACCGACAAGGTGTCCGCGACCACGATCAACTTGCCGCAATGATCGGCACGGTCGGCTTGCCGTAATTGCGCAACCGCCGCACCGAGCTCATCGCTCTAGCTATCGTATTTCTCGCCATTGGTTTCACGCTGATGGCTCTAATCGGACCGATTCTCCACTTGGTCAGTTGACCGCCCGGCGTCAAAACCATTGGTTGCGGTTAAGTTTTTATTCTCTTGCTAATAATCACCGTCAGGCGCAAGGTCGCACCTTCGGCAGCCTATTATGCGGGCGCTGCCGCTTAAGGGTTGTCGTGCCCTAGCCTCAACAAAGGAGGACGTCATGTCTTCCATCCAGCAAAAATTCGTAGAATCCCACAAGCTGAGAACAATTCACCGCGCCATTCTAAGTTCGGAAGTGCAATACTCGTCTACTGAGCCAGCTATTGACCACTGTTCCGATCTGGCGGTTTTCCTATCCAATCGCTTTCAACTTGGCACCAGGGTTGAAAATATCGTTGCTGGCGATTGGGAAGGTGGAGATGATTCATCCAAGAACGAACAGCACATTTTTGGCTTCCGCCATGCGGGAATTGCCGTCTACAAATGGTGCGGCGACCAGAGTGCGACGGATGCGGTCTTACAAACTCAACAAATCCCATCTTCAATCGAGGGTGGGCCCGGGCATGATTAGACCTGCCCTGCCAACCACATGGTGATGTCACTGATAGTTGTAACCTTCTTCACGGTTATCTAGCCCCCTCCCGTTCGCTCGGCGAGGCGAAGATGCTTGTGGGAGATCACGCCGACGTCGTCGGATGGAATGGCTGCATCTGCCCGCGTCGCAACGACTTGCGCAGGACAACCTGCCCATCTGCACCAACACCGTGAAGCTGGAAAACATTCTTTGTGATATCCAGCCCGATCGTCGTAATCTCTCCCATGGAGGGTGGCCCCTTTAAAAGGTTTGGCAACAACCTATTCTGGCACACTCGATGCCGTCGGAGGGCGACTTCCACCACATCACGTTGTTTCATCAACGCCCGGACAAGGCGTTTGTCTGTGAACTCAGGCAGTTGCGCCGGTCACGGCTTTCCACTGCGCCATTGCGCGGATCCGATGAATGTGGGTGGCCAGGGGCGCGCTGCAGCACCGACAACTTGTTCCCAGGCATCGAGGACGACAATCGCCTACGCACAGGAGGAAAACCGTCGAGCTGAACAGCACGGGCCGCCATCGCTCAAGCCGCTCGCCCTCGTCCCAATCGAGATCGTAGACCAGCCGATCCTTTTCGCGGTCGCTTTTTGCACAGCCCAGCACCCAGCGATCACCATCCAGGAACTGGAACGCGGTATCCTAGGCGTGCAGCGCCGCGATGCCGGCCAGGGCGCCGGATTGCGGACCTGGCTCACCACCATGTCCGCCCTGAAATTGCCCGCCGGATAATTGCCATCGGCGATGCCGTCGCGACACGCTGCGCCCATCTGCACATTCCCGATTGGCGCAATGAGGTCGATGCGCTGATTGCTGCGACAGCGCTCATTCATGGGCTGAGAGTGGTTACGCACAACGTCAGAGACTTCGAGGGCACCGGCGCGATCATCGTCGATCCCTGGCTGCAATGATTTTACAAGGTGCGCTTTAGACCATTGATGACATCATAACCGCACGACATGTCTTAGCGAGATAACGATTGATAATGTTGCATTATCGATGGTTCTGATGCTGCGGTGATATGCGGTGGTTGTCGCTCGCGTTTGACCGCCGGACAACTCATTTTCGGCGTTTTTCGTCATCGATTTCGCGGATTGGTTTTGCGCTTGATCAATGGACTTCAGCGATCCGGCGACCCGGCTGCGGGTCACCCATTGCCGGAAAGCGCCGCATCGATCACCCGCGCACCACACAAGCAGGTAAAGCCTGCGGATCCAGGAGCCCCACAAACGAAGCCCAGTCCCGCTTGAAAAGCGGCGGCAAGAGATGCCGTATCTCCTGCCGCCGTCGCCGCGCTGTGTTTATTCCTCGTCGCCGGTGGGCATTTCCACGGTTTCGCGGCCGGCCGACAGGATTGTCCGTTTGCCGACATGATTTGCCGATCCGACCAGCCCTTCCCGCTCCATCCGCTCCACCAGGGATGCGGCCCTGTTGTAGCCGATCTGCAGGCGCCGCTGGATATAGGATGTGGAGCATTTCTTGTCGCGGAGCACGATCTTGACCGCTTTGTCGTAAAGATCGTTGCCGTCCTCTTCCGCCATTGCGCCCTTGTCGAAGACAGCGCTGTCTTCTTCGGCCGCGTCGTCGATTTCCTCAGCATCTTCGGTCACCGTGCCCAGATATTCCGGGCGTCCCTGCGTCTTCAAGTGCGCGACAACCTTTTCGACCTCCTCGTCGGAAACGAACGGCCCATGGACACGGGCAATGCGTCCGCCGCCCACCATGTGCAGCATATCCCCCTGCCCTAGCAGGTGCTCGGCGCCTTGTTCGCCGAGAATGGTGCGGCTGTCGATCTTCGACGTGACCTGGAACGAGATGCGGGTCGGAAAGTTGGCCTTGATCGTGCCGGTGATGACATCGACAGACGGCCGCTGCGTTGCCATGATCAGGTGGATACCGGCTGCACGCGCCATCTGGGCAAGCCGCTGGATAGCACCTTCGATCTCCTTGCCGGCCACCATCATCAGGTCGGCCATTTCATCGACGATAACGACGATATAAGGCATTGGCGCGAGGTCCATTTCCTCCTGTTCGAAGACCGCTTCGCCAGTCGAGCGGTCAAACCCGGTCTGCACGCTGCACAGGATGGTTTCACCCTTTGAACGCGCCATCGCGGCCCGTGCATTGTAACCATCGATATTGCGCACACCGAGCCGTGACATCTTGCGGTAACGGTCTTCCATTTCGCGCACGGCCCATTTCAGCGCCATCACCGCCTTTTTCGGGTCGGTGACAACCGGGGTCAGCAGATGCGGGATGCCGTCATAGACCGACAGTTCCAGCATCTTCGGATCGACCATGATCAGGCGGCATTCTTCCGGCTTCAACCGGTAGAGCAAGGACAGGATCATCGTATTGATCGCCACCGATTTACCCGAACCGGTGGTGCCGGCGACCAGAAGGTGCGGCATCTTGGCGAGTTCGGCGATGACAGGTTCGCCGCCAATCGTCTTGCCGAGGCAAAGCGCCAGCTTGAAGCGCGTTTCCTGATAGTTTTCCGACTCGATCAGCTCGCGGAAATACACCGTTTCCCGCACCGGATTGGGTAGCTCGATACCGATGACATTGCGGCCGGGCACAACGGCGACACGCGCCGATAGCGCCGACATCGACCGGGCGATATCATCGGCGAGGCCGATCACGCGTGACGACTTCACGCCGGGGGCCGGTTCGAATTCATAAAGCGTGACCACCGGCCCCGGGCGAACATCGATGATCTCGCCGCGGACGCCAAAATCCTCAAGCACACTTTCGAGCAGGCCGGCGCTCTGCTCCAGCGCTTCCTGGGTGATCACGGCCGTTTCCTGGACGGACGGCTCCTGCAGAAGATCCACCGGGGGCAAGATATATTCACCGGCATCCGCCGTCATTTCGGGGATGGCCACGAATGTATCCGGCCGCACGGCCCGGATCGGCCGGGACATGGTCACCTGCGGTTTTGCCACCCGCGCAGGCTCAACGGGGTTTTCAACCTCGGAAACAACCGGTTGGCTTTCTTCCACGATCGGCAGCGGGGTCTTGATGGGGGCCGGTCTGTTGATGACAGGTGCCGCAACATATCGCTCAGTCGGCATGATCCCGATCTCGCGGTAGAGCGCCGTCACCGAACCGGCCGGCGAACGAACCTCCGGTGGCTGCCAGCGCACAGTTGGTGCCAGCGCATCGATATCGGCCTGCATATCCATGGTGTTCCAGAACACTTCGTCGGACACGTGCAGGAAGGAACCGGCTTGTTTGAGAGCCAGATATGGCATCTCTGCCGCTACGGTCTCCGGCTCGGCGGGGAAACACGCCAGGTCAATGTCGGCGAGGTCCGTATGTTCTGCTACGACCGGTAAATTCAACGACGTTTCAAGCTCCTGCCTCAAGCGCAGCGAAAGCAGCTGAATACCGGACACGACCGGCACTTCCTCGGGTACAGGCTCAACGACCGGCGGCAGTTCTACAGTCACGACGGCTGTTTCCGCGACCTCGGCGACCGCTTGCACATCCATATTTCGGATTTCCGGTTCCTTGCGTGCATCGGCGGCCGGACGCTTCGAATAGACGCTCTCCGGTGTCCGGGTAAACCGCACGTTCGGTCCAAGCACAAAGGCGCTCTGCCAAACGGGTGCCTCCCCTCGCCCCTCGATCTCCGCCATTGCGTCGGTATCGGGTTCATAAGGACCTTCGTCGGTTTTCACGTCCGCGGGTGCGCCATAGATCCGGCGTTGTGGTTCTGATTTTCCCAGCTGATTTTCCGGATCTGCGGGCTGATCTCCGGTGTTATCGAAGCCGTTTGCAAAATTGGTTCGGGAAAGACGCATAGGGACCTGCTCACTCAAAATTCACGCGCAATGGGGCACCCCTTTTCAATAGAAAATAAAGGTTAATCACCCCTTTCTAGCCGACCTTTCTCAAAGAATTTCCATTCGCCCTCGCCAACGACATCAGCATCGGGCCGATGGCAAATTCGCCCTTTTCAGCCCGCCGGGTCAGGTCTCTCAGATAGCCGCCGGCGGAATTGATGTGCCCTGCCCGCTCCAGAATGCAGGCGATTACGGTCGCTGCATTTTCAGGGCCAAGGATCTCGCATGCCTGCTGATAGGCATCCGGGCTGACCCCAAGCATCGACCGGACAACAACAGCAGCGGCCATCAGGTCACGCCAGTTCGAAACCGCCCCGCCGGAACCATAGGGAATGATTTCAGGGCATGCCTGAAGCACCAAAGCCAGCGGAAAAGCCTTCACCCTGCCGGTGACTGCAGGATCACCTTGCCCCCCCTCACCTGTTCGAAGCACGGCGTTGGCCGGACCGGAATGAAGATCGCGCCCTTGCGGAGCTACGTGTGCCTGCCGGGCCATATGGGTTCGCTCTGAAATTTCGCCCTGCCTTTTTTCATTGGCAGGTTCAAATTCAGGATTAGAGTCTGGATTTGAATTCTGTATGTGGCGATCATTTTGGAAGGGATTGCCGCTCATATCTTTTGATTTAAGCTGTATTTCCAACTGGTTGATGATCTCGTCGCGCAATATTTCCATTTCACCCAGCGCTACGGCGACTTCTGCCGCGGTTGGCGCGCGTGGAACTGCTGTTACCAGCGCTCGGAAATGTGTCAGGACCATTTCCCAATTGCCGTGTGCGCCTTCCTCTACCGCAGCTTCGATCAGCTTTGAAACATCGCGCCGGCAGAGCGTCAGCCGTTCCCGCAACCGCCGCAGCTCAAGACGTTCCGCGATCACCTGAGCGGCCAGTTGCTCCAATTCGTCAGCGCGGGCAAGCAATGGTGCAAGAGAGAACCCGAACGCATTGTCGATCGCGCCTGTGCTACCCCTGCGGACATAGCGCTTGCCGTTAGGGCTGTCCTTGCGGACAATCAGCCCTGCCTGCACCAGGATCGCCAGATGACGCCTGATCGTCTGTTCAGTCATGCCGTGCGATCGCAACGAAAGCTGCGCATTGGATGGGAACACGACGAGCCCATTGGTCTCGGACAGTTCATCCTTCGGATAAAAGCTGAGCAGCGCGCTCATCACCGCCAGCGCGCGATCGGTCACGCCAATCAGCGGCCGCGCCTCACAGAGCGCCCGATAGAGTTTCCACTTATCGATACTTTTGCCGGCTTCGATATCCTTGGCAACAAGTTGGTTTGCCAACATGCCAAGCGTCATCGGCCGCCGCCCAAAGGGCGTCGTCACACTTCCACTTTCCATCGCCTCTGCCTTTCGCAAGAACAAAGCTGTCCGGCTCGTCAAAATGACGTCTATCTCGATGAAGAGACTTGACTACGATTCCAGGAAGTGTGATTCTCTCAGTCGCCAAACAGTTGAGAAGGGCTTCCGGAATAGATTTCGGGGGCCTTTTTCTTTGTCTAATTTTCCCTTGTGCCTATCCTTCGATAGCGGTTGATCTAAAGGCCTCTGCGCAACAAAGACCCGGCCTAAGCTAGTGTCGGCCGCCCTGCTTCAGGCTTGCCGTAAACTCCGCGTAGAGATCGTCCAGGCGATCGGCGAGGTAACCGCCGAACTCCGGAACCTGCCGTTCATCAAAAACGATTCGCGTCTGGATATCGTCACGTTCGATGCGCGCGGCCTTCCGTCCTTGCGGACTTCTCCATTCCTGCGCCTTCGGCTTGCGTTTTGCAGGTTCCGCTCCAAGCATTTCGAAGACGCGGCTGAAACGTGCATCACTGTCTGCCGCAAGGAAACCCGAGTCAGTGATCAGCGCTTCCAGCATATGCTGTTTGCGCTCCGCGCGATCCACCAATGCGGCCCAGCGTGCCCGGCCAGCCTTTGGCGCCGGTCCAATTGCCTGAACGAGATATTCCGGAATGCTGCGCGCGATAGAGATGTAACGGCTGAGATCGCCCTTGTCCGTCGAAAGCGCCGCCATGATCGTCGTGCGGTCATAACCACTATCTTCGAGACGGCGGGCGAACTGCGCCTTTTCGATATAGGAGAGATCCTGCCTGTCGAGGTTCTCCTTACCCTGAGCGATGACAAGCTCGTTGTCCGTCAGCGTTTGGACGATTGCCCGGACTGTCCGGCCAAGCAAGGCCGCCGCACGAAGCCGCCTGCGGCCATAGGCAACCTGAAACCGGCCGGACGAAGCCGTTTGCGGCCGCACAAGAATAGGAACCTGCTGGCCGTTTTCCCGCATGCTGTCGACCAATGCCTCGAAGTTGGGGTCAACCGTTATGGAAATGCGATCGCTGACGGACGAATGGTCAATCAATGCGGGGTCGAGATCAATGACAGTCGAACCAGAAGCCAGTTGCTCCTGCAGCTTCGCAGCACTGCGAGCTCCCTCGGTCATTTCCTGAAGCGACGCTCCCATAGCCGAGATAGCGCCGCTACGGACACGGTCAGTATTTTTCTCGACGCTAGCAATCGGTGCTGCACTCTCTGGCTTTCGCATGAACAGCGTGTTGACGGTGTCTTTTCTGCTCACAGCGGGCCACCTTCATTCAGTCGCGAAGAGAAACAATTGGGAGCTCCCAACAATGGTTGGCAGTCAGAAAAAATCGAGCGCCGCATCGCGGCCACACGGCCGATCTCTGGCGTTGGGAGTTCCCAACAAATTGCTGCGGGTGGATGAAGTGGCGTCATTTTGGTAAACGCCCCCATGCCTGCCGGACGAGGGACTCGACTTCTCCGTTGACGGAATCAAGCGCCTCCATCGCCCGGTCGTATGTCGAACGCGTCAAGTTTTCCCGGCCGATTTCATAAAGCGTCTGCTTCGTCAAACCGGCATCGGAAACGGCAGCCGATTTTACCATCGGATTGGTCATCACATGGTCGTCGAACAGATTGCGGAGGAGGGCGGCAACTTTGGTCTGCGGAGCATCCTGCGGCTCGTAACGCGTCAGCAGGTACCGGATGAAATCGTATTTCAGTTCACCGCCGGCCTCGCGAACGACAGCAAGCAGATCGTGCGTCATCAAAAGGAACTGGCTCATCGAAGCGACATCAAGCATCTGCGGATGAACGGTGACTACCATCGAGGTGGCGGCGCACAGCCCGCTCAATGTCAGGTAACCCAATTGCGGCGGGCAATCGATAACGACGACATCGTAGTTGTCGGCGACTTCATCGATGGCGCGTGCAACGCGTGTGAAGAAAATTCCATCGGCATCCCGGGCACCTGTCGTCAGGGCGCGCGGTGTCGTGTGCTCGAACTCCATCAGCTCGAGATTGCCCGGCACCAGGTCGAGCCCGTCAAAATAGGTGTTGCGGATAACCTCCGATAAGGGGCGCTTCTCTTCGTCATAGCGGATCGCCGCATAGAGCGTCTCGTTCGACTTCACGTCCGTTTCCGGCAACACGCCAAGCATGGCCGAAAGGCTTGCCTGCGGGTCGAGGTCGACAGCAAGGACGCGATAGCCCTGCAGGGCGAGATACTGAGCGAGATGAACCGAGGTGGTCGTCTTGCCCGATCCGCCCTTGAAGTTGGTCACGGCGATCACCTGCAGATGATCCTCGGGGCCACGGCGCGGCACGAAATTATAGGCCTCCCGGCCACGCACCGTTTGCGCCAGCTTTTCGCGCAGTTCATTGATCTGACGCAACGTGTAAAGTCGGCGGCCATTGCTGGTGAGATCCGGCTGCGGTCCTTCGCCAGCGAGCGTCATCTTGCGCAGCGTCGAATCCGAAACGCCCATCAAACGGGCTGCTTCACCGGAGGTGAACCGGCGCAATGTCTTGTTGGCTGTCGGCGGGAAAAGCGCTTCGCTGATCGCCTGGAGCTGCGAGCTGATGATTGCCGCATGATCTCCGATCGTCTCGTCGACGGTCTTCCGCTCAATCTTGGTCGCTCGAATGGCATTGCTCACGTTCAAAAACTTTCGTCACGGTAAAATGGCCCAATGGGTGAGATAACCGTGACGATACGCAAAGGAACGATTCGCGCAAGAAGTTATTGGTTAACAGGCGGTTACGCCAACCGGGTGAGAAAATGAATCTGCAGCCTCCGGTGACGCATTTCATTCATGAATCCAAAGCGTTCCCAACCTTGGCGATCGCCAGTAGTGAAAAACCACTCGCTGAATGATTCATGTGTGTAATTATGCAGGCGGCAGTAACCCAGTCGAAGAGAGGGGCGGGGGCTCAGGCGCGACTCACTCCAACTCACACCGTCTTCTTCACAAAAACACCGCGTCGTCGTGCCTTATCCTAGCGACGAATGCCAAAATCTGGCGATCGTTGATCCTGCCACCCCACCGAGAATCGGCGGCCAGGAAAGGCATCGCAGATGCGAAAATCCTCGCAATCCATAATCATATGCATATGAAATCCCGCTTGATATTTCATTTTACATTACCATTCTGCGTGACAAACTGAGATCAGCTGTTCTGTCAGTCATCATGTGCCGGCTCTTTGGGAGCACGCCGGTCATTCAGGGAGGAGAATTATGAAACGGGCCATCATCGCCGCGTTCGCGGCCATCATCATGGGTAGCGGTGCCTATGCCGACACGATCAAGATCGGCGTTGTCGGCCCATTCTCTGGGCCATTTGCGTTGCAGGGCAAGAATTTCAAGGCCGGTATCGACGCCTATATGGCGATGCATGGGACAACGATCGGCGACGACACGGTCGAGATCATCTACCGCGACCTGCCGGCGGCCGACCCTGCTCAATCCAAGGCGCTGGCGCAGGAACTGGTGGTCAAGGAAAAGGCGCAGTACCTCGCCGGCTTCTACTTCACGCCTGATGCCATGGCCGTAACGCCGATCCTCAAGCAAGCAAACGTGCCGTTGATCGTCATGAACGCCGCGACGTCGGCGATCGTCACCAAAAGTCCGCTGGTCGTGCGCACCTCCTTCACCACCTGGCAGACCTCCACGCCGATCGCCAAGGTTGCCCATGACGCCGGCGTTGCCAAGGTCATCTCCATTGTCAGTGACTACGGCCCGGGCATCGACGCCGAAAACGCATTCAAGGCCGGCTTTGAGAAAGAGGGCGGGGCGGTTGTCGAAGCGATCCGCATGCCGCTGTCCACCAATGATTTCAGCCCGATCATGCAGCGCATCAAGGATTCCGGGGCGCAGGGCGTTTTCGCCTTTCTGCCGTCAGGTCCGACGACACTCGGTTTCGTCAAGGCCTACAATGAAAACGGTCTCAAGGCTGCAGGCATCAAGTTCTTCGCGCCCGGCGACCTGACGCAGGAATCCGATCTGCCTGCTCTTGGTGATGCGGCCCTCGGTATCCAGACCACGTTCCATTATGCGGTTTCCCACGATTCCCCGGAAAACAAGGCCTTTGTCGAAGCGGCCTCCAAGGCGATCGGCAATCCTGCGGAACTTTCCTTCCCCTCGGTCGGTGCCTTTGATGGCATGAATGTCATCTACAAGATGATCGAGGCGACCGGCGGAGAACAGGATGCGCAGAAAGCCGTCGATGCGGTCAAGGGCCTCTCCTGGATCAGCCCGCGCGGCCCGGTTTCCATCGATCCGGAATCGCGCCATATCACGCAGAACATCTATCTGCGCGAAGTCACCAAGGCCGATGACGGTTCCTATTACAACAAGGAAATCCAGACGTTCGAAAAGCAAGGTGATCCTGGGCTTGCGGCCATCAAGTAGCTGACGCAACGGCAACTCGTATCGGCTGCGTGGCCCTGTTGAACCCCGCGCCGATACTCTGGCTGGATTTTAGGATGCGGGGGAGGGGAGGGCTCTCTCATCTCCCGCAGATATTTGAATGGAAATTGCGCGATGCAGACAGTCTTCAGCATAGCCATTGACGCTTTTGCCTATGGCATGGTGCTCTTCGTCATTTCGATCGGCCTTTCGGTCACCATGGGCCTGATGCGTGTCGTCAATCTGGCCCATGGCGCCTTCGCCATGATCGGCGGCTACATCGCCTCCTATGCGGCGCAAGACCTGGGGCTCGGCTATGCGGCAGCAGTCCTGCTCGCTGTTTTCGGAACCGTCATCATTTCCATCCCGATCGAACGGCTGCTCTACCGGCGGATTTATGGTGCACCGGAACTGACGCAAGTCTTGATGACCATCGGCATCACTTTCTGCATCATCGGCATCGCCAACTATGTCTTCGGCCCGACACTGAAGACGATCCCATTGCCGCCCATTCTGCAAGGCTCGGCCGATCTTGGCTTCCGCTCAATTGCCGTGCACCGCCTGTTTGCCATCGTCTGCGGCCTCGCCGTCGCCGGCGGACTTTGGTACGCCATCGAAAAAACGGCGTTCGGCGTCAAACTGCGAGCCTCCGTCGACAATGCCTCCATGGCCGCCGCCCTCGGCGTGCGCACGGAAATCATCTACGCGGTGAGTTTTGCGGTCGCCGTCGGTCTTGCCGCCTTTGGCGGCGTGCTCGGGGCGGAACTTCTCCCGGTCGAGCCCTATTACGCCTTGCGCTATATGGTGACCTTCCTGGTCGTGGTCTCCGTCGGCGGCGCCGGGTCCATCCCCGGAGCGCTTATCGCCTGCCTCGTGCTCGGCGGCATCGACACCACCGGCCGCTATCTCATGCCGGAATTCGGCGAGTTCTTCTTCTACCTCGCGGTCATCGCCATCATCTGCGTTTTCCCGCGTGGCCTTGCCGGACGGGCACGCTAGGATGACGCTCATCATGAACAATGAAACGGTCGCGACAAACACCCGGCAAAGCCGCACGATCGGCCGCGACCTGATCGGCATCGGCGCCATCATTGCTGCCGCAGTGGTCGGTTACCTGCTGTTTCCGGACAATCTCGCACTTTTGACTCGTATCATCGCCATTGCGCTGCTGGTCCTGTCGCTGGATCTCGTCACCGGCTATTGCGGCGTGGCAACGCTTGGCCATGCCGCCCTGTTCGGCTCCGGCGCCTATGCCGCTGGCATTGCTGCCGCGCATTACGGTATCACCAATCCCTTGTTGATGACGATTGCCGGGATTCTTGGCGGCGCGATTGCCGGCCTCATCTGTGGCGTGATCATCCTCCGCGCGCATGGATTGCCGCAACTCGTCCTGTCGATTTCGTTGATCTATCTTTTCCATGAGTTCGCCAACAAGGCGTCCTCCTGGACAGGGGGCAGCGACGGTCTGTCGGGAATTTCACCCGATCTGTTATTCGGTGTCTACGAGTTCGATCTCTGGGGCCAGACGGCCTACATCTTTGGTGTTGTGCTGCTACTCACCGTCTTCGTCCTGCTGCGTTTCCTGGTCCGCTCGCCATTCGGCATGCTTTGCCGGGGTATCAAGGAAGACCCGTTGCGCATCATGGCCATGGGCGCCTCGCCGAAGATCGCGCTGATCAAGATGTACGTCATTTCCGGCGCGGTCGCGGGCGTCGGGGGTGCGTTGAATGCGATCTCGACGCAGGTCGTCGGTCTCGACAGTCTCTCCTTTACGCAATCAGCCGAAGCGCTGGTCATGCTGGTTCTCGGCGGCACCGGCTCGCTGTTCGGCGCGCTGATGGGTACGGTCGTCTTCATGCTGTTCGAGGACTACGTCTCGGCCGCCAATCCCTTCCACTGGCTGACCATGGTTGGTGTTCTGCTGATTGCTGTCGTCCTGTTCGCGCCGAAAGGGCTTTACGGCACGGCCGCCGGTTTCATCGCCCGCCGCCTGGAGAAACGCATATGAGCGCGGTCTTCGACGTTCTCAATCTGAAAAAGGCGTTCAGCGGCCTGACGGTCACCAACGACGTTTCCCTGTCGATGGCGCCGGGAGACCGGGTGGCCTTGATCGGCCCGAATGGTGCGGGAAAAACGACCTTCGTCAATCTTGTCACCGGCAATCTGCGACCGGATTCCGGCGAGGTCCGTCTCAACGGCGAAACCGTCACGAAATTCGACGCCATCGGCCGCGTCCGGCGCGGGCTGGTTCGCTCCTTTCAGGTGACGCGGCTATTTCAGGAGATGACACCCGCAGAACATGTTGCGCTTGCCATCCTGCAGCGGGACGGGCGCGCCGGAAAAATGTTCGGTAATTTTTTGTCCATGCCTGATGTGATGGACGAGGCGAGCGTTTTGCTGGCCACGCTCGGACTGCGCGACCTCATGCACCGCAAGGTCAGCGAGATCGCCTATGGCCAGCAACGCCTGCTGGAGATTGCCATGGCGCTCGCACTGAAGCCGAAGGTCCTGTTGCTCGACGAGCCGGCCGCGGGGGTGCCGCAGAGCGATACCGGCCGTATCGAACAGGCCCTTGCCGATCTGCCGGCCGATCTTGCCGTGCTGATGATCGAGCATGACATGGATCTGGTCTTCCGCTTCGCCAAACGGGTCATCGTGCTGGCCGCCGGCACCATCATCTTCGACGGTTCGCCCGCCGACGTTACCAAGGACGCCGCCGTGCGCGAGGCCTATCTCGGGAGCTATGCTAATGCCAGCCACGCCGCTTGAGGTCGAAAACCTGTCGGCCGGTTACGGCCCGACAAGGGTTCTGGAAAACGTCTCGTTTTCTGCTCCCGCCGGACAGCGCCTGGCGGTGCTCGGCCGCAACGGCATGGGCAAGACGACGCTGCTTGCCACATTGGCCGGGCAGACGAAGCGCTATGACGGACGCATCCGTATCGGCGAAGCCGACGTTACCGGTATTTCAAGCGCGCTGCGCGCCCGCACCGGGCTCGGCTACGTCCCGCAGACGCGCTGCATCTTTCCGACGCTGACCGTCGAGGAGAACCTGTTCGTCGGCCTCAAAGATCGGCCGAAGAGCGATCTCCAGGACGCCTATGCAATGTTTCCCCGCCTTTTCGAGCGCAAGGGCAATCTCGGTTCCCAGCTGTCCGGTGGCGAGCAACAGATGCTGTCCACCGCCCGGACCATTCTTGGCCGCCCTTCGGTGCTGCTGCTCGATGAACCGCTCGAAGGCTTGGCACCGGTCATTTGCGAAGAGCTGATGAAGGCGTTTTCCGAACTTGCCAGCACCGGCAACATGACCATCGTGCTTGTCGAGCAGCGCATCCAGAGCGCTCTTGATTTTGCCGATCAGGTGATCGTGCTCGAACGAGGCAGGGTGGCATGGAGTGGCACGCCGCAGGCACTGGCGGCAGATCATGATACGGTCGAACGCTTGCTTGGCGTCGGCGGACTGAACTAACAAAAAGCAAAGAACTCCGTCACGGCATCTGGCCGATGGCTGAGATCCTGCACGCTCCTTGCGAATTTATTTGAAACCGGGGGAACAATTCGTTTCCTCACGCATTTCTGCGTCAGGTCGATTTCTGTCGGCACCAACCACCGTTCGCAACGATGAGGATGTGCAGATGAACAACCGTTTACCCGAGTTGCATGAAGGCCATGCCCCGATCACGCTGCATCTGCTGTTTCGCGATGCGCTTGAAGCGTATGACGACTGGGCCGATGAAACGGACGTTCCCGTGGTTTACCATCTGGGCGAGCCGATGCCGATCGGGACGGTTTTCGTTCATATGCGCGATTGCACCGATATCCTGCCGAACAACATGGTCAGTGCCATTACCGAAAGGCTGACAAAGCCCTGGAGCGGCGCCAGCTCGCTGGACGAGATGACGTTTTCGACGGCGGCCCGGGTCATGTGCGTCATGGTTCGCAAGAGACAGCTGCAGCGCAGTGGCAGTGATGTCGGCGCCTTCATTCGCCGTTTTGAGAAGCTGCGTTCCGGTCGTACCGATCCATGACTTTTTTCCTTGTGAAGCTGCCTCCGGTGCTGCCGGAAGGAGGAAGTTTCACACGTCCGAAGGTTAAGTAACGGAAACGTATCGCGTTTTAACAGGTTGTGAAAACGGCTTGATAGGGCGGCTTCTCCGTGTTTAAAATGACAAATTACATAGAGTATGCCGCATATTGATGAACTGGCGTTTGAGTAGGGGTGCCGAGGTTCAACCATCCAGCCGCATGATGCGGGGAGGAAGTGATATGACGGTTCATGGCCTTTCGTCGTCCTTCAGTCTGCGAAGCGATCAACCACTGCAAATCGCCATCGTCGGCCGCGGCTTTTCCGGCCTGATGATGGCCATCGCCCTGTTGAAGACGGTCAACCAGCCGTTCCGGCTACGGATGTTCGATCCTCGTCCGGTCATCAGCGGCGGACAGGCGCTGGCGACCGCGCGATCCACCGAAATTCTGAACAGCCGCGCTCGTGATCTTTCCGTTTCGACCGGCGAGCCGAAGGATTTCACTCGCTGGCTACAAGCGAATGCGCCGTTCCGCGAAGCCGTGTCAGCGGCGATCCCAGGCTTCGGTCAGATATTCGTACCGAAGGCGACGTTCAGCGACTACGTCTATCAGCGGTTCTCCGAAGCGCTGGCGCAAAGGACGGATGTCACCGTGCAGATGTCCAACGAGGGCATCACCCATATTCGCCGCAACGACGACGGCCTGTTCACGCTCAGCCTCGCCGATGGCGGCGAGGCAACCTATGGCACCGTTGTCCTGGCAACCGGCTATGGTTTGAAGCCGCCGCTGGAAACGACTGAACAGGATATGGACGCCCTCCTGGCTGAACGCCCAGCGCCGAGCCGGCACGTGGTCGTCATGGGCAATGGCCTGCGTGCCGTCGATCAGGTTCTGCAATTGCGTGACGGCGGCTTTACCGGTCACATCACCATCCTGTCGCGCCGCGGGTTCCTGCCGCAACCGCACACCCGGATGCCGGCCGATGCAGTGTTCCCGACCCAGCCCATGCCCTCGCAACTGCGCAACATCGTGCGTTTTGTGCGCGAGGCCTGCGCTGAGGCCGAAGAAAACGGCTGGAGCTGGCAGGCAGCCATGAACGGCTTGCGCAAACGCGCCCGCACGCTTTGGGCATCGCTGCCACCCAGCGAGAAGCGGCAATTCAACCGGCATCTGCGCGCCATCTACGACAGTCATCGCAACCGGCTTCCGGCCGATGTGCATGCCAGGCTGGAACGTGAATTCGCCAACGGCCTGACCGAATTGAGGCGCGGAACTACCCTGAAACGCACTGCGGATGGCCTTCTGGTCCGCTGGGCCGGCCAGTCGGCTGAAACCTATTTCGCCGCCGATGAGGTTATTGACTGCCGTTGCCTGTCTCCAGACCTCAAGGATCCTGTTGTCACCGACCTCCTGGAGGCGGGCCTTGCAGCGACAGACGAGCTCGACCTCGGCCTCGCCGTCAATCCTGCGGGAGAACTCGTAACGCCGAAGGGCCGACCGGCGGGCCTTTTCGCCGTCGGTCCCCTCGGTCTCGGCTCACTTCCTGATATCGATCTGGTTCCGGAGATCGTCACCCAGACCTATGCCGCAGCAACCCTGATCGGCGCACGGTCACTGCCACAATTGCAGGCGAGCTGATAGGCCCGGTAATTGCTCCGTCATCCCGTCGAATTGCGTTGGCGGCCGTAGCTGCGCTTCATCCTTTTTCCGCCCTTGAGCTGCAAGCAGCCCTATCGCGGGGCGTAACGCCTCAAGAAGGCTGCAAACGCGAACGGATTTTCCATACACGATAAAATTTATAGATATTATAATTTTGCGATCGCCGGCGTTCCCGGAAAAACTAGGGGAAGACCCATTCCGCATACGCTGGAGACAATTTCATATGAGCCCTGTTCCGGAAAAGATCGACGTTCTCTGGTTTCTGCCGACCCATGGCGACAGCCGCTATCTCGGCACGTCCATCGGCGGCCGCAATGTCGATCTCAACTATCTGAAACAGGTCGCACAGGCGGCCGACACACTCGGCTATTTCGGTGTGCTGATCCCGACCGGCCGCAGCTGCGAGGATAGCTGGATCGTCGCCTCGGCTTTGGCGCCGCTGACGGAAAAGCTGCGATATCTCGTTGCGGTGCGCCCGGGCCTGCTCAGCCCGACGCTGGCCGCGCGCATGACCGCAACACTTGACCGGATCTCCAATGGCCGCCTCTTGATCAACGTCGTCACCGGTGGCGACCCGATCGAAAACAAGGGCGACGGCATCCACTATTCGCATGAGGAACGCTACGAGGTCACCGAAGAGTTCATCAACATCTACAAGGCCGTACTGCGCGGCGAGGATGTCACCACAAAGACCAAGCATTTCGACATCGAGGATGCCAAACTTCTGTTCAAGCCCGTCCAGGAGCCGCATCCGCCGCTCTATTTCGGCGGCTCATCCGGGGTCGGCCAACAGGTTGCGGCCCGCACGATCGACAAATACCTGACCTGGGGCGAGCCACCCGAGGATGTCGAGAAGAAGGTGGCGGAAGTGCGGGCGCTAGCCGCTGCAGAGGGCAGGGAGGTAACCTTCGGTATTCGCCTTCATGTCATCGTCCGCGAGACGGCCAAGGAAGCCTGGACCGCGGCCGACGAGCTGATCAAATATGTCGATGACGATACGATCGCCGCAGCCCAGAAGGTTTTCGAGCGGATGGATTCCGTCGGCCAGAGCCGGATGAGCAAGCTGCATGGCGGCCGCAAGGACAAGCTGGAGATTGCCCCGAACCTGTGGGCCGGTGTCGGCCTCGTGCGCGGCGGGGCAGGGACCGCGCTGGTCGGCGATCCCGATCAGGTCAAGGCACGGATCGACGAATACCGCCAGATCGGAATCGATACCTTCATCTTCTCCGGTTATCCGCATCTGGAAGAGGCCTACCGGTTCGGCGAACTCGTGCTTCCCAACCTGCCGCTCAATCATCCGGTCAAGACCCACAAGGCCAGCGCCAATACCGGTCCCTTCGGTGAGACGATCGCCGGCGACCACCGTCCACCGCTCAAGGTGTCGCAGTCCTGATAAGACAAAGCCCGGATTGGCATTTTTATTCGTGACGCCGCGATTAAATCGTAACGTTCAACCGTTAACCAGGGCAGTGGCTATGGAACAGCCGCTGTCCGTGTCCGGTTGACAAGCTCAAGGCGAGCCTAAAGAGTAAACCGGTCAAAACGGCAGCGTTGGGGAGGACTTTTGTCTATGCGCGCGTTTATCCGGTTTTCAGCGATTGCTCTCAGCGTTCTTGCGTTTTCACCCCTGGCTCAGGCGGCGGAAACGGGCAGGCATATCGTCACCACACAGGACGGCGATTATTTCGGCTTCGACCTGCGCACGGAACAGAACGTCTCGCTTGCCGATTGCGAGAAGGTCTGCGTCGCGGACTCTTCCTGCCGCGCCTTCACCTATAATCCCAAGGTGAAATGGTGTTTTCTCAAATCCGACTATAACACACTGAACACGTTTGCCGGCGCCGTCGCCGGCAAGGTCGTCGATGCCACTGCCGCCGAACCGGATATCGGCGCGCCGCCGGCCCTGCCATTCGTCACGGAACAGCTTCTGACCGACGCCCGCGCCACTAAGGAAAATCTCTCGGTGCTGGCGGACCAGGATGCCCTCGGCTTGAATGGCCGGAAAACGGAAGCTTACCGCGAACTCGCAGCCGGTAACGTCGCCCCCGCGCTGAAGGCCTTTCAGGGCGCGCTGTCCATTACGCCTGACGATGGCGCGCTGTGGATCGAAGCCGCGCGGGCGGCCAACCGCGTTTTCGGCAATTCCGATTTCGCCACGCAGGCATCGCTTGCAGCTCTTAACGCCTATCAACTGTCGCGCACCACGCAAGCGCGGGCAGAGGCACTGGCCGTTCTCGCCACCGCACTGAAAAACGCCGAGAATTTCCGGGCCGCGCTCAGTGCCTACAAGGCCAGCCTCGAACTGATCGAAGCCAAGTCCGTGCGTGCTGACTATACGGACCTGCGCACCCGCCAGGGTTTCCGCGTCACTGAACACACGATCGATTCCGACAGTGCCACGCCACGGGTCTGCGTCCAGTTTTCGGAACCGCTGGTCAAGGCGGGAGTCGATTACACGCCTTTCGTCCTCTTGGACGGTGCAACGCCCAAGGCAGTCGAAGCCAAGGGCAGCGAAATCTGCGTCGAGGGCTTGAGCCACGGCCAGCGATACAAGGTTGCCTTCCGCTCCGGCCTGCCGTCTTCCGTCGATGAGCCACTGGAAGCCAACGTCAATCTCGACGTTTATATTCCCGACCGCACCGCAATGGTCCGCTTTACCGGCGACAGCTTCGTGCTGCCGGGAACCGCCCGCCGTGGCATTCCGATCGTTTCGGTCAACACTGCCAGCGCCAACCTGAAGCTTTACCGCATCGGCGACCGCAACATCGCCTCGCTGCTGACCGCCTCGCAATTCCTGACCCAGCTCGATGGTTACAGCGCCCAGCGCATTCAGGATGAAAACGGCGAAATGGTTTGGCAGGGGGCGATCGATATCGCCACCGATCTCAACAAGGAAGTCGTCACCAGTTTCCCGGTCGATGAAGCGCTGCCGCAGCGCAAGCCCGGGGTTTATGTCCTGACGGCCGTCTCGGCGACGGGCGCTTCCAACGAATGGGACAGCCAAGCGACACAATGGTTCGTCATTTCGGACATCGGCCTGTCCACCTATTCCGGCACCGACGGACTTTCGGTGTTTGCCCGGTCGCTGGCATCGGCAAAGCAGATTGCCGGCATCGAACTGACGCTGCTTGCCAAGAACAATGAAATCCTCGGCACCGCGACAACCGACGCCGATGGCCGCGCGACCTTTGACGCCGGCCTGCTGCGCGGCACCGCTGCCATGACACCGACCGTTATCACCGCAAAGAGCGGCGACGACGATTTCGTTTTCCTCGACTTTACCCGGGCCGGATTTGATCTGTCGGATCGCGGCGTCACTGGACGTGCCGCTCCCGGCGCCATCGATGTGCTGACCTGGACCGAACGCGGCATCTACCGCGCCGGTGAAACCGTGCATGTCTCGGCGCTCGCCCGCGACAGCGCCTCGGTGGCGATCGAAAAGCTGCCGCTGACCTTCATCTTCATGCGTCCGGATGGCGTCGAGGATCGCCGCGTCGTCAGCGATGGCGGACTGGCGGGCGGTTATGCGCTGGATCTCCCCCTGCAGCCGAATGCGATGCGTGGCACGTGGACCGTGCAGATCTTCACCGACCCGAAGGGTACGGCGATCAGCGAGAAGCAATTCCAGGTCGATGACTTCGTCCCCGACCGGGTCGAGTTCGACATGGCAAGCACCGTCAAGCAGATCGAGATCGACACCCCGGCGCCAATCACCATCGACGGCCGCTTCCTCTATGGCGCACCGGCCGCCGGACTGGAACTCGAGGGTGAAGTCGGCCTGAAGCCGACCCGCGAAAGCGCCGATTTCAGGGGATACTTCTTCGGCCTTGCCGATGAGGAAGCAACTGAAGACAGCCGCACGACGCTCGAAGGGCTGGAGCCGTTGGACGAAGATGGCAAAGCGACCTTCGACGTCAGTTTGACGGACGTTCCCTCAACGACGCAACTGCTCAACGCCAACATCACTGTTCGCGTTCAGGAAGCCGGTGGCCGGGCGGTCGAGCGGTCCCTGACACTGCCGGTCAAACCGGCCGGCGCGATGATCGGCATCAAGCCGGAATTCTCCGGCGATCTCGCGGAAAACGCCGTCGGCAAATTCCACATCATCGCCATCGACCAGAGCGGCGCGAAACAGGCAAAGACCGGGCTTTCGTGGAAGCTGTTGCGCGTTGAGCAGGACTATCAATGGTACCGCGATGGCACCGCCTGGAAATATGAACCCGTCACCTCGACCAAGCAGGTTTCGACCGGCAAGCTTGATGTCACCACGGATGGCGGCGAGATTGCCGTCTCGGCGGGATGGGGGCGCTACCGGCTCGAAGTCGAGACAGCCGATATCGATGGCCCGACATCGAGCGTCGAGTTCGATTCCGGCTGGTACGTCACCGCCAGCTCGACAGAAACGCCGGATGGCCTGGAAATCGCGCTCGACAAGCAAAACTACGCCATCGGCGAAACCGCCAAGCTGCGCGTCTCGCCGCGCTTTGCCGGCGAAGTTCTAGTCACCATTGGTTCGGAAAAGCTGATCGCCACGCAAACCGCAACCATTCCCGCCGAGGGCGGCGAAGTCGATATTCCGATTACCGAGGATTTCGGTGCCGGCGCCTATGTCACCGCAACGCTTTACCGTCCGGGCGATGCGCAGGAAAGCCGCATGCCGATGCGCTCCATCGGCATCAAGTGGCTCGCCGTCGATCCGGCCGAGCGCAAGCTGTCGGTCAAACTCGATCTGCCGGAAAAGACGCTGCCGCGGCAGACATTGAATATCCCGGTCGAGGTCACCGGAGCAGGGGTAGGTGACGACGCCTATGTTACGGTTGCCGCCGTCGATGTCGGCATTCTCAACCTGACCCGCTACGAGGCGCCGGATCCGGCCGGATGGTATTTCGGCCAGCGCCAGCTCGGCCTTGAAATCCGCGACCTCTATGGACGGCTGATCGATGGCTCGCTCGGAGCGACCGGACGCCTGCGCACCGGCGGCGACGGCGGCCAGATGGCGCTACAGGGCAAACCGCCAACCGAGAAACTGGTGGCGTTCTTCTCCGGCCCCGTCCAGCTCGATGCTGACGGCAAGGCAATCATCAGCTTCGATATCCCGCAGTTCAACGGCGCGGCTCGTGTCATGGCCGTCGCCTGGTCGAAGGCCGGCGTCGGCCACGCTTCGACCGATGTCGTCATCCGCGATCCCGTCGTGGTCACGGCGAGCATGCCGCAATTCCTGGCCCCCGGCGACAAGGCGGAGCTTCGGCTCGACATCGCCAATACCGACGGCCCTGCCGGCGACCTGAAACTCAATGTGACAAGCAGTTCCTCCGTTGTGATCGATGCTGCGCAAGCGCAGCAGACATTCAGCGTCAAGCCTGGCAGCAAGTTCGACCTGACATTGCCGCTTTCCGGTGTTCATCCGGGCGATGGTGCGATCTCGATCGAACTGACCAGCGCCGACGGCCTGTCGCTGCAACAATCGGTTTCCGTTCCGGTGCGGCCTGCCGCCCTGCCGTTGACGACCCGGCATCCGCTGACAATAGAGCCGAACGCCAGCCTCAAGGTCGACGGCGATCTGTTAGCCGAAAGCATGCTGCAGGGATCGGCCGTCAGCATCAGCGTCACCCGGTCCGCTGCCTTCGATATTCCAGCCCTGCTGACATCGCTCGACCGCTACCCCTATGGCTGCGCCGAGCAGACGACCAGCCGGGCGCTGCCTTTGCTCTATCTGAGCGAACTCGCCAAACAATCCGGCCTGCCGGAGGATGGCGATGTCCAGAAGCGCGTCCAGGAAGCGATCTATCGGGTGCTGTCCTACCAATCCTCGACCGGCAGCTTCGGTCTATGGGGCCCCGGTTCCGGCGATCTCTGGCTCGATGCCTATGTCACCGACTTCCTGACGCGGGCGCGTGAACAGAAATACCAGGTGCCGGATCAGGCCATGGTGCAGGCACTCGACAACCTGCAGAACGCGATGAGCTACGATGTCGACATGAAGAGCCAGGGCAACGAGATTGCCTATTCCCTTTATGTGCTTGCCCGTAACCGCAAGGCTGCGATCAGCGATCTGCGGTATTACGCCGACACCAAGCTCACCGAATTCCCGACCCCGCTGTCGAAGGGGCACCTCGCCGCTGCTCTCGCCCTTTATGGCGACGCGCAGCGCTCGCAGAGCATTTTTGAAGATGCGCTGCAGATGTCGGTGACGGCAAGCAATGCCAGCCTTGATCGCTCTGATTACGGCTCGGCTCTGCGTGACGACGCCGCCGTCCTGACATTGGCCGCGGAAGCGCGACCCGTGCCGACGATTATCCCGCAACTCGCCAAGATCGTTGCCGGCGAATGGGAGCAGAAATCCTATACGAGCACGCAGGAGCAGATGTGGACACTGATGGCGGCCCGCGCCATTCAGGGTGGCGACAGCGACCTCAATCTCGACATCAACGGCACGCCGCGCACCGGTGGTTATGCCGCACGGCTGACCGGTGACGAAGTCCTCGATCAGCCGGTGACAATCACCAACCGGTCGAGCGAGCCAGTCGCTGCCGTCGTGACAACGGTCGCCGCGCCCGCGTTCCCCCTGCCTGCAGGCGGCAACGGCTTTACCATCGAACGCACCTATTACACGCTTGACGGCGAGGAGGCCAATGTCACGCAGGCCCGGCAGAACGAACGTTATGTCGTCGTCATCAACGCCACGGAAAGCAACACCTGGCCGTCGCGCGTGCTGATCACCGACCTGTTGCCCGCCGGTTTCGAGATCGACAATCCGACACTGGTCGATAGCGCCAAACTGTCGAACTTCGAATGGATCGGCGAAGTCGAGGCCGCTCATACGGAGTTCCGCAGCGACCGTTTCGTCGCAGCCTTTGATCGCACGGCCGGCGACAATCGCACGATCACCGTCGCCTATGTCGTTCGCGCCGTCACACCCGGCACCTACGATCATCCGGCGGCCAGCATCGAAGACATGTACCGGCCGCAATTCTCCGCGCGCTCCGCGATGGGGCGCATGGAGGTTCAGGCGGTCGAATAATGTCGCTCCTGTGGAAAACCTGCGCCGCACTGCTGGGCTCCGCACTTGTGTGCGTCGCCATCATGTTTGGCCTGGGCGTGGCGGATCGCGCCTACCCGCCGCCGCTTGAAGCAGCCCGCACGGTATCGGCCGAAGTGCTCGATGCGGATGGACAGCTGTTACGTGCCTTTGCTTCGCCGGAAGGCCGTTGGCGGCTGCAAACGACGGCGAAAGACGTCGATCCGCAATTCGTCCGCATGCTGATCGCCTATGAAGACCAGCGTTTCTGGGAGCACAAGGGTGTCGACCCATGGGCCATGATGCGCGCCGCTTGGCAGTTCGCCACCCATGGGCGGATCGTCTCGGGCGCCTCGACGCTGTCGATGCAGGTAGCGCGATTGATCGAGCCACGCGAAGGCCGTTCCTTTGCAGCAAAATTCCGCCAGCTCGCCCGCGCTGTTCAGATCGAGCGGCGCCTGAGCAAGGCCGAAATCCTCGACCTCTATCTCACCCATGCGCCCTATGGCGGCAATCTCGAGGGTATCCGCGCCGCCAGTCTTGCCTATTTCGGCAAGGGGCCTCGACGTCTCAGTGTCTCCGAAGCGGCCCTCTTGGTTGCCCTTCCGCAGCTGCCCGAAAAACGGCGGCCGGATCGATACCTGAAAGCGGCGGAATTGGCGCGCCAGCGGGTGCTGGAACGTTTGGCCGTGTCCGCAGTGATCGGTGAAGGGGAGGCGGAGCGCGCCGCATCTGTTGCGGTCCCGAGCCGGCGCCTGCAACTGCCGTCCTTTGCCGCCCATGTTGCCGAGGCAGCATTGCGCAAGGAACCGAAGGTCGTTCAGCACCAAACGACGCTGCGCCGGACGATCCAGAAGGGTTTGGAAACAGTCGCCAAGGAAGCCGCTGCCCGGCTTGGCCCGAAAGTCTCGATCGCCATGGTCATGGCGGATGCGCGTACCGGCGACATCGTCGGCGAACTTGGTTCGGCTGATTACTTCGACGCCAGCCGCTCCGGCTGGATCGACATGACGCGCATCTCGCGCTCGCCGGGCTCGACGCTGAAGCCGTTCATCTATGGCCTCGCCTTCGAGGAAGGACTGGTTTCCCAGGAAACCATTATCGAGGATAGGCCAGCCGATTTCTTCGGCTACCGGCCACGCAATTTCGACATGACCTATCAGGGCGATGTCAGCATCCGTCAGGCGCTGCAACTGTCTCTCAACGTTCCGGCCGTGCGGCTGCTCGATTCCGTCGGGCCGACGCGGCTGATGGTGCGCTTCCGGCGCGCCGAGGTCCGGCCCATCCTGCCGCCGAACGAGGCTCCCGGTCTGGCCATCGGCCTTGGTGGATTGGGGATCAATCTGAAGGATCTTGTGCAGCTCTACGCTTCCCTTGCCAATCGCGGCAAGCCGGTTCGGCTCGGCGACGGCATCCGCGAACAACCGGGCACCATCGAAAACGAGCCGCTTCTCGATTCCGTTGCGACTTGGCAGATCGCCGACATCCTGTCCGGCGTGCTGCCACCGGCCGGCGCCGTCCAGCGCGGCATCGCTTACAAGACAGGAACGAGCTACGGCTACCGCGACGCCTGGTCGGTCGGTTTCGATGGCCGCTACGTTCTCGGCGTCTGGGTGGGCAGGCCGGACAATGGCGCAGTCCCCGGCCTCACCGGCTATGGAACTGCAGCGCCGATCCTGTTCGAGGGCTTTGCCAAATCAGGCGTCGCCATGACGCCGCTGCCGCGTGCTCCGGCCGGTGCAGTGCGCATTGCCCAGGCTGAATTGCCGATCAGTCAGCGGCGGTTTTCGTTAAGCGCCAACGGTCTTGTCTCGGCGGCTGTCCGCGAGGCAGCGCCGCAGATCGTCTATCCCCCAGAAGGTGCACGGGTTGAACTCGGCGTCGATACCGCCGGAACGCCCATGCCGCTGGTTCTCAAACTGCACGGGGGCAGGGCGCCTTTCCGCTGGCTTGCCAATGGCAAGCCCCTACCGGAGACATCACGGCGCCGGGTCAATCAGTGGATACCCGACGGTGCAGGTTATTCCACGCTGACCGTTATCGACGCGGCAGGCCGTGCCGCGAGCGTGCGGGTTTTTCTCAACTAGAATCATCCCTATTCCACCGCAGCTGCAGAGCAACCGGCAACCCCGTATTGTCCCCTGTCAGGAATGGGGATTCCCGAATCTGGCCTCATGATTTATCAGTAAGCGATGATTCGATCCGATCTGATTCGAAACCGCGCCCGGCCGGATGCCATCTGCGGAGAAATTGACGGAGGCATATTGCCCTTTCCACGAACCCCAGCCATTCGATATACGCTTGCCGGCATCGTCGTGACGCTCGGTCTTGCTGGCTGTGGTGCCCGTGAAGGCGTGAGGTTGTCCGATACTGTAACCACAGTGCCCAATGAGACCGCATTTGCCCTGCCAGGCCCTGGCGGACCGGCCATCGTCAACATCGTCGAGCGCACGTTCAGAAATGCGACCCAACAGGATATCTTCCTGTTTACATCCGCGTCGACGCCGGGTCAGAATGTCATGCGCGTACAATTGTACGGGCCGGTCGGATCGAAATTCGAAGGCACGCGGGCGCTTGGTTATTCCTCCGTGAAGGCAAGCGAGATCGCCAGGGAAATGCGCCGCGAGCTTCCCGGCATCGCGCTGAGGCAATCACCGATCTACCTGCAGAACAATTACGGCCCCTTCAGCTATGCCTATGGCCATGGCCGCGGCAGTGATGCCTGCCTTTATGGCTGGCAGCAGATCCGTTCGCCCGAGGATGCCAGAACGGCTTTCCAGAACCGTGGCACGATCCAGGTTCGCCTGCGGCTCTGCGAAGAGAATGCAAGCGAAGAAAAATTGCTGAGCACCATGTACGGCTATACGATCCGCGGTGCGTTTAACGCCGCAGGCTGGAACCCCTACGGCGAGCCTCCCGGCGTTGACCCGACATTGGGCCGAACTGGAAATCCCATCTATCCCAATAGAAATGATGTGCGCGACAATATGATGCCGGAAGCAGAAGTCGATACGGTGCGCCCTGCCGTGCGGCCGCGGCCAGTCGTTGTGGCAACCGAAAAAGTCCAGCCGATCAAACAACCGGCACCGGTAGAAACCATTCCTTTACCAACAACAGGGGATATGAAGGGGATCGTTGTTCCTTCCCCCGATTGCGTGAACCAGTCAGCGGGTGCCGGACAATGCAAGTAACATCGGCATGATCCGAATTGCCGATAGCAGTTTGAGTTGACCATGGCGTTTTAAAGGCTTCCGGCGGCATCTGCATGTCACCGGGTGCCTTCTGAAGGGCACCAACCATGCGCAAGACGAGTATCATTCTTTTCTGGGGCATTGCCTCCCTCTGCGTCATTGCGCTGGTCACCCTGCCGATCAATCTGCAGACCCAGTTGATCGCCAGCATTGCTGTCGTCACCTTCATGGCCGTCCTGAAGATCCTCAAGGCGGAAGGAACCTGGCGGCTCACCGCGCTTGCCTTCGGCACGGCGATCGTGATGCGCTATGTCTACTGGCGCACGACCAGCACGCTGCCGCCAGTCAACCAGCTTGAAAACTTCGTTCCAGCCTTCCTGCTCTACCTGGCTGAAATGTACAGCGTGATGATGCTGGCGCTCAGCTTGTTCGTTGTTGCCATGCCGCTGCCATCGCGCCCCTCGCGGGCGGCGACGGCGGGAAAATATCCAAGCGTCGATGTCTACGTGCCAACTTACAATGAAGATTCGCATCTTCTTGCCAATACGCTGGCCGCCGCCAAAGCCATGGACTACCCCGCCGACAAGCTGACGGTCTGGCTACTCGACGATGGCGGTACCCTGCAGAAGCGAAGCTCGGCAAACCTTCTCGAGAGCCAGACGGCCCAGTCCCGGCATCAGGAATTGCAGACCCTGTGCACCGATCTGGACGTCAAGTATCTGTCACGCGACCGCAACGAGCATGCCAAGGCCGGCAATCTGAACAACGGCATGCAGCATTCTCAGGGCGAGCTTATTGCCGTCTTCGACGCCGACCATGCGCCTGCTCGGGATTTCCTCTTAGAGACGGTCGGCTATTTCGAGGACGACCCAAAGCTCTTCCTCGTTCAGACCCCGCACTTCTTTCTCAATCCCGACCCCGTCGAGCGCAACCTGCGGACCTTCGAAAAGATGCCGAGCGAGAACGAGATGTTCTACGGCATCATCCAGCGCGGCCTCGACAAGTGGAATGCCTCGTTCTTCTGTGGCTCGGCTGCGGTGTTGCGCCGTCAGGCCTTGGACCAGACCGGTGGCTTCAGCGGCGTCAGCATTACGGAAGATTGCGAAACCGCGATTGATCTCCATGCCAGCGGCTGGAACAGCGTCTATGTCGACCGGCCGCTGATCGCCGGGCTGCAGCCTGCGACCTTTGCCAGCTTCATCGGCCAGCGCAGCCGCTGGGCGCAGGGCATGATGCAGATCCTGCGCTTCAAGTTTCCGCCGCTGAAGCGCGGCCTGTCGATCCCGCAACGACTCTGCTACATGTCGTCGACATTGTTCTGGCTGTTTCCGTTTCCACGGACGATCTTCCTGTTCGCGCCGCTCTGTTACCTGTTCTTCGATCTGGAAATCTTCACCGCATCCGGCGGCGAATTCCTCGGCTATACGCTTGCCTACATGCTCGTGAACCTGATGATGCAGAACTATCTGTATGGCTCATTCCGCTGGCCCTGGATCTCGGAACTCTATGAATATGTCCAGACGGTCCATCTCCTGCCGGCCGTTGTCTCGGCGATCGTCAACCCGAGAAAGCCCAGCTTCAAGGTGACGGCAAAGGACGAGTCCGTTCTGGTCAGCCGCCTGTCGGAAATCAGCCGGCCGTTTTTCATCATCTTCGCGGTGCTGCTGCTTGCCCTGCTGGTCACCATCTACCGTGTCTACACCGAACCCTACAAGGCGGATGTCACGCTGGTCGTTGGTGGCTGGAACCTGCTCAACCTCGTTCTGGCGGGATGTGCGCTCGGCGTCGTGTCCGAGCGCGGCGAGCTGTCGGCAACCCGGCGTGTCAAGGTCACGCGCCGATGTGAGTTCGGCCTTGGCGAGCAATGGTATCCGGCCACGATCGATGACGTTTCGGTCTATGGCGCTCGCATCAATGTCTACGCAAAGACGATCGGTTCGCCCGCCGTCGATACGCGTGGCCTGATCCGTTTCACGCCCCATGGCCGCGACACAGCAGAAATCCTCCCGGTTGCCGTTCGCAACACGCAGGTCGATGGCGATATCGTCACGATGGGTTGCCAATACCTGCCGGAAGCGGCGCGCGATCACAGTCTCGTCGCCGATCTGATTTTTGCAAATTCGCAGCAATGGACAGAATTCCAGTTGTCGCGTCGCGGCAATCCGGGTCTCTTCCGGGGTACGCTCTGGTTCTTCGGGCTGGCCTTCTATCAGACCAGCCGGGGACTCGCTTATTTCTTCAGCAATCGCGGGGCAGACGGCAAGCCCCGGGTTGCTGCGGGAGCGAAAAAATGACCAAGGCCGTAATTCTCGCTCTCACACTGCTCGCTTTGCCGGCTGGCTCCCTCCACGCCCAGGCGCTCCCCTTCGACATGACGCCCGAGCGTCCCGCCTCGGACGGCCCGGTGGTCACGACACCGCCGGTAGATCAGGGTGAAAATCCGCAGGGCTCCCAGCCGGTGACCGTTGCACCTGTTCCCGACGCGGTCGAAACAGTGCCCTTCCAGCGATACATCTTGCCGGAAGGCAGTCTTGGATTGACCGGCGAGTTCGAAGATCGCCTCTGGTCTGTCTATCTCACCCCTCAGCAAGCCGCTGCCGGCGCAAAACTTAATCTTGGTTATCAGAATTCGATTTTCGTGGCACCGGAAACGTCGCACCTGACGGTCGAGGTGAACAATACCAAGATTGCCGAGGAACCCATCCGCTCCTCCGAAACAATCTCGGAACTCGGTCTCAATCTTCCCAAGGACCTGCTGAAGCCGGGCTCCAACCTGATCCGCCTGCGCTCCAACCAACGTCACCGTACCGACTGCTCCATTCAGTCGACCTACGAACTCTGGTCGAACATCGACGCAGAAAAGACCTTTCTCAGCTTTGCCGGCAACGCGCCGCTTTCCATGCAGAGTCTCGATGACATCAAGGCAATCGGTGTCGATGAAAGCGGTCTTACCCGGTTCAACTTCGTCGTGCCCGGACTTGAACAGCCCGGCTCGACTGTTCCCTTGATGCGCCTTGCACAGGGCCTGGCAGTTCTCGCCGACATGCCGAACCAGTCTTTCTCGTTCGAGACCAACCAGGTGATGCCATCCGGCCCTGGCGAAATGACTGTCCTCGTCGGCACACCCGCCGAGCTTTCGCCGCTGTTTCCGGCCTTGCCGGACGGGGCTGCGTCCGCGCCGGTTGCCGGCTTTGTCCAGGACCCGAGAACCGGACTGCCAGTCCTGGTGATCACCGGGCCGACATGGGAAGCGATCCGCAGTGCGATCGAAAGCATCGTTGCGCCGACCGACGTTGCCGTCCCGGTTCGCCGCGACGTGATTACCACGCAGCGCTGGCGCTCTCCGGATGCGCCGTTCCTGTTTGCCGATACCCGGCTTCAGTTTTCGCAACTGGGACTGAAGACCGAGGAATTCTCCGGCAGGCGATTCCGCACGGATTTCACCATCGGTGTTCCGTCAGACTTTTATGCCTCCGCTTATGGCGAGGCCGTGATCCTGCTGGACGCAGCCTATTCGGCGGCCGTCCTGCCGGGCAGCCATATCGACGTCTACGTCAATGACAGCATCGCCTCCACGGTTCCGATCACTTCGTCGGGCGGTGGCCTGCTTCGTCATTTGCCGATCAACGTCACCATGCGCCACTTTCGTCCGGGCGTGAATACGATTGCAATCGAAGCCATTTTGCAAACCGAAGGCGACAAGGTCTGCGCACCTGGAACAACCGGCGCGGATACCCCGCGCTTTGCACTGTTCGATACGTCGGAATTCCACATGCCGGACTTTGCCCGCGTCGGCCAACTGCCCAACCTCGCGGCGACGGCAGGAACAGGAGCGCCTTACAACAGGAGCGTTGATCCTGTTCCGCTGTTTCTGGACCGCGTCGATGCCAATACCCTTTCGGCGGCGGCAACATTCCTCGGAAGGCTCGCCACCGGCGCCGGCCATCCGCTTGCGGTCGAAACAATCGCGTCCCCGGCATTGATCGGCAACAGAAGCGCACTGTTCATCGGCTCCCTGTCCCAGATGCCGCCGATGGTTTTCACTCAGATGAACATCTCTGAGGCAAGCCGCAATACATGGGGGCCGGATACGGGCGCTCAAGCGGCGGGCGTCGATACACAAGCCGCCTACAACGAATGGCGAGACAAATTGAAGGGTGGGTTGTTCAGCGGCCCGATCAGCACTCTTGAGGGGTGGCTGAAGCAGAATTTTGATATCACGCTCTCATCCCTACGGTTTGCACCGAGATCTGAAAGCAGCTTCATGCCATCGAGCGCGGCGTCGTTGCTGATGGCGCAGTCATCCAGTCCCGACGGAACGGGAACGTGGACTGTCCTGGCGGCGCCAACCGGAAAGGAACTGCGCGACAGCATGCAGGCACTCAGCGGTCACACCAACTGGGCACAGCTTTCTGGTCGTATCTCGACCTACGAGGCCGGCACCCGGACGGTGCAGACCGTTCCGGTGAACAGCTTCCAGTTCATACCGACGCAGGCCGGATCATTCTCCAATTACCGCCTGATCGCCGCCAACTGGTTATCGACGAACATTCTGTCCTATGCGGTGCTGCTCGCCGTTCTTGCCGTGATACTGGGATTGGCGACCGCGACATTGCTTGGCAATCTCGGACGGCGGCAATGAGGGAAAAACTGCTGGCGGCTTTCCTTGCAGGACTGTTCAGCTTCTGTCTGGCCAGCACTCCGGCGACCGCACAGCAACCCTTGATCGCCGCCGAGGCCTGGCAAGCCTACAAGGCGAAATTTCTCGATCCTGGCGGCCGTATCATTGATGACGCCAACGGCAGTATCAGCCATAGCGAAGGTCAAGGCTATGGACTGCTGCTGTCCGTGCTTGCAAACAGCCCTGCGGATTTCGAACTGATCTGGTCTTTTACGCGCACCGAACTGCTGTTGCGCAGCGATGGCCTCGCCGCCTGGAAATGGAACCCCGCCAGCAAACCGCATGTCACCGACATCAACAATGCGACGGATGGCGACATCCTGATTGCCTATGCACTCGGCCTGGCCGGAAAACAGTGGAACCGGCCGGACTACATCAAGAATGGCGCCAGCATCGCCCGCGCCATCCTTGAGAAAACAGTTATTCAAAATTCGGGGCGGACGCTGCTCTTACCGGCCGCCAACGGATTTTCCGCCAAAGACCGCGACGACGGCCCCGTCATCAACCCCTCCTACTGGGTTTTCGAAGCCTTTCCGGTGCTGGATCAGCTGGCACCGTCGCCGGTTTGGGCCAAGCTGCGGGCCGACGGCATCGCGCTTCTTGGTGAGTTGCGGTTTGGTCCGAAACAACTTCCCCCAGATTGGGTATCCCTGAAATCAGCTCCCAGACCGGCAACTGGATTTCCTGCCGAGTTCGGATACAACGCCCTGCGCATCCCGCTCTATCTCGCTCGGGCAGGGGTAACGGACCGGGACCTGTTGACGAGGTTGATGCGGGGACCATCCGGTGCAAACGGAACATACGCAACCATAGATATAGATTCCAGCCAACCCAAGGACAACCTTGCCGATCCGGGTTATCAAATAATTAACCATATTCTGGCCTGTGTGTTGAACACGACAGCCGTGCCGGAAGATTTGAAGCAATTCGCGCCGACCCGCTATTATCCTTCGACGCTCCATTTGCTGGGGTTATCATTTATAGCTGCTCAGCAGCGGGAGTGCTCATGAAGTCGACCTTCATCGCATTGTCAGCAGCGGTCATCGCCATCGGTGTCGTCGGGATGAACAAGCCCGACTATATCAAGAATGCGATGCGTTCGCTTTCGCTGATGGATGCGGAAGAACCTGTTACGCTGTCGCCGCGCCTCGCCCAGCAGCCGGACAGGAGCGCTAATGCGCCGGTGTTCCGGGAAATCAAGCGTTCTGCCCGGCCGGTTCTCGATACTGTGGTGACTGCAGCAACGGCGGCGACGGTCGATGAAAGCGCGCTGCGCTATTTTGCCAGCCGTGGCGATACGGCAAGGCTGCAGGCGGAAATCTCCCGCCTGAAGGCGCTCTACCCGGATTGGGTACCACCGAAGGATCCACTGGCAGTTCCTCAAAATGAGGACAAGCAGCTGGAGACAATGTGGGATCTCTACGCACAAGCCCGTTATGCCGAAGTCCGCAAGGCCATAGCCGAACGCCAGGTCGCGGAACCCGCATGGAAACCGCCGGCGGATCTGCTCGACCGGCTCACCGTTGCCGAAGCCCGGGCACGGCTGGTCAATGCCTCGGATTTGAAACAGTATGAAACCGTCGTGCGGATTGGCTCGGAAACGCCGAGCCTGCTCACCTGCAGCGAGGTCGATGTCCTGTGGCGCGTCGCCGAGGCATTCTTCAATACCGACAAGGCGCAACGCGCGACCGACGCCTATGCCTATATCCTCAACAATTGCCAGAATGCCGCCGAGCGCCTTGCCACCGTGCAGAAGGCCGCCGCACTTCTTCCCGCCAAGAGCGTCGAGGATCTTCTCGCCAAGGAAAAGACCGCGCCGGACGGCACGATGGAATTCGACAGTATCCGCGACGACCTCGCGCGCCGGTTTGTCGCCGAAGCCAATGCTGACGGAAAGCTCGTCGTCCCACCGCAATATCTGTCGCGGGTTGAGCGCCTTGCAGAGACCGGTGGCCTTGCCTCCGATGCGCTGTTGCTCGGCTGGTATTACCTGCCGCGTGCCGACATGGAAGCCGCGGAAAAATGGTTCCGCAAGGCGCGTGACAAGGAAGATACGGCATCTGCCTCGCAAGGCCTGGCACTGACCCTGATCGACCGTAACGATCAGCTTGCAGCAGAAGACACGATGTATCGCTGGCGCGATGATTCCAAGGATGCAAAGGCTGTCTACCTTGCCGCCACGGCCAATCTGCTGGCGCTTGAGCCGCCGGTTGCTATCCCCGCCGATGTCCTAAAGCGGATCGCTGCCGAGGTAATCAAATCGCGTGACGCATCGACGGCCCAGCAATTTGGCTGGTATGCCCGCGCGCTGAACCAGCCGCAAACGGCCCTGCAATGGTTCCGGACCGCCCTCGGCTGGAAACTCGATGATGAGCCCTCCGCTTACGGGCTGGCGGTCACCTATCAGCAACTGGACGACCTGAAGGGCCTCTCCGAAATCCAGCGCCTCTGGGCCGGTCGGTCGGAACGCATTGCCAAGGTTGGCGAGGTCGAAGAGCCGGATACGGCGAGGCGGCAGGTGCCGGTTGTCAACAAAACAGTCGTCGTCAGGCAACAGGAGCGGACAATCGCGGCCTCACAAGAACCGGATTACGCTCGGCCCGAGCAGGTCACAGCCACGCGTCCACGCAGAACTGCCGCGGTCGATCGGGGCTGCAAGTCCACGATCAACCCGCAAACGCTGGCGCCTGAAGCCGCATTGACGCGCGGCTGGTGCCTGATGGAGCGGAACAGACCGATGGAAGCAGCCGCTGCTTTCGAGGTCGGCATGCTCGGCACCTCGGCAAAAACCCGCGAGGATGCAGCCTATGGCCAAAGCCTTGCCTATCTGCGTGCCGGTCTATCGAGCAAGGCTGCGGTCTCCGCGATCAAGGCGCCACAAAGCCGCCAACGCGCTTTCGAACTGCAACAGGCGATCCTCGCCGACAAGGCTGTCGCCGCTTTCGACGCCGGCCGCTCGCGGGAAGCGCTGCTCGTCCTCGATCAGTTGAGGCAGATCGGTCCTGAAAGAACTGATCTTCTGTCGCTCCGGGGTTATGCCTATCTGAGGCTGAAGCGCTACGCCGACGCGCGGCGGGTCTTTGAGGCACTGGCTGCCATCGGCAATCGTGACGGCCAGCGTGGACTTGGCATTCTCTACCAGATATTCAACGACAAGGACTGACCGGGACGCAAGGCTCCCCCCGGCTTTCCGGTTTAGCCATCGGGAGCGGAGTGGACAACGTGACATCTTCCCCCTTAGATATCCCGGTCAAGACAGCCGACGGACGTCAGACGACACTTGCCGAATTTCGCGGCCGCGTCATGCTGGTCGTCAACGTCGCGTCGAAATGCGGCCTGACCGTGCAATATGAAGGCCTTGAAAAACTGTATGAAGCCAAGCGCGATGCAGGGTTTGTCATCCTTGCCTTCCCGGCCAATGACTTCATGGAGCAGGAGCCCGGAACCGAGGCCGAGATCGTCGAATTCTGCACCAGCACCTACGATGTGCAGTTTCCCATTTTCTCGAAGATTTCCGTCAAGGGACAGGCGGCCCATCCGCTCTATCGCAGCCTGACGGCAATTGTACCTGACGCCATCGGCGAAGGCCCGATGCGCGACCGGTTGAAGGGATACGGCATCGAGCCGGAGAACAAGGCCGATGTGCTCTGGAATTTCGAAAAATTCCTGATCGGCCGCGACGGCAAGGTCGCCGCACGCTTTGCACCCGATGTCACCGCAGAGGACGGCCGCCTCGTTTCAGCAATCGACAAGGAACTGGCGCAACGCGCCTGAAGCTGAACTGCAACGACCGGTCACGCATTCAATCATGGCCGGTCGAAAGAGATACGGTGCGCTCTACTTCGCGCCGGACTTGGCGATGTAGTCCGCCGCGACCCGTGCAACGAGCGCCAGAGAGACTGCGCCCGCATCGCGATGGCCGATGCTTTTTTCGGCGAGCGGCCGGGCGCGGCCGAGTTTTGGGGTGAGAGCCGAGGTCGCGTCGGCCGCCGACTTTGCAGCGTCCGCTGCCAGCGACCAGGCTTCCGTCAGCGATTTTCCGGAAGCGGACTCGCTCTCCAGCGTTTCGACAAACGGGATCAGCGCATCAACCAGTGTCTTGTCGCCAAGCCGCGCGCGGCCAAGCCGGGTGACGCCATCGAGCGCCAACCGGGCGCCGGCGACGGCCGCATTCTTGTCAATTGCCGTGCTGTCGCTCAGCGCACCGCTCCAGGCGCGCAGCAACAGGCCCCAGATCGCGCCCGAGGTTCCGCCAGCCCGGTCAGCCCAGGCATCACCGGCAACAGCCAGGACGCTTGCGGCTCCCGCGCCCGCTGCGACAGCCGCGTTGGCGGCATCGAGTGCCGCTGCCGAACCACGGCGCATGCCCTGGCCATGATCACCATCACCCGCATGCGCGTCGATCAGGCCGAGTTCCTCTTCCGCATCCTTCAACGCCGCAGCGATGCCTGACAGCAGGCCGGCGACGCATTTGCCGGCATTTTTCGATGCATCAGACGCAGGCGCAAACACCATCTGCCCTTCAGTGTCATCGAACGTATCCGTTGCCGGTTCCGTCGCAAACGTCGCGCCGCGGCGCAGCACCGGCGTATCGCAGGCGGCCGACCACAGCGTTTCCAGTTCGTCGTCGAGCCAGAGCAGCGTCAACGAGCAGCCCTGCATGTCGAGGCTGGTGACGAATTCGCCAGCTTCCGGCGCGACAACATCCAGTCCGGCATCCTTCAGGAGCATCGAGACCGTCGTCCAGAGCACGAACAGCTCTTCATATTTCGTCGCACCCAACCCGTTGAGGATAACACCGACTTTCGTCGTCCCGGCAGGACGCTCGGCCAGCAGCTTTTCGGTCAGGAGCTTTGCCAAATCCTTCGCGGGAAGGATCGCTTCGTCCTTGATGCCCGGCTCACCATGGATCCCGAGGCCCAGCGCCATCTGGCCACGCGGCACGGTGAACAGCGGGCCAGCAGCGCCCGGCAGGGTGCAGCCCTTGAAGGCAACGCCGAATGAGACGGTGCGGTCATTGGCAAGACGGGTCACACGCTCGACTTCGTCGAGGTTCATGCCGGCTTCGGCGGCGGCACCGGCAATCTTGAAGACGACGAGGTCGCCGGCGATGCCACGGCGCTTGGCAGCCTCGGCCATCGGCGCGCTGGCCACGTCGTCGGTGACCGGCACGATGCGCACATCGATGCCTTCAGCGCGCAGGCGTTCCGCCGCGACACCAAAATTCAGAACGTCACCGGCATAGTTGCCGAAACCGAGCAGGATGCCGCCGCCTTGATCCGCATGGCGGCAAACACGCGCCACGGCAGCCGTGGAAGGGGAGGCGAACACATCACCGGCGACGGCCGCATCGGCAAGGCCGGGGCCGACATAACCGGCGAAGGCCGGATAGTGTCCGGATCCGCCGCCGATCACCACCGAGACTTTGCCCTTTGGCACCTTGGTCGAGCGCACGACGCCGCCCTTCACGTGGCGGACATAACGGCTGTAGATCGCCGCAAAGCCTGCAAGCGCGGTCGTTGCGAATTCCTCGGGCTCATCGAAAATGGTGGTCATGACGTCTGTCCTTGGTCGCGAGGCAGGATACGCCTCAGATAATCGCGATTGGCTGCACTGACGGAAAGCCCGTCGCCGCCATAATGTTCACAAAGAAACGGGCTGGAAAAGCCATGCGCGAGCGCCATGCGAATGGCGGCGCGATAATTGATGATGCCGGTTTCCAGCGGCGCCGGATGGGTGACGATGACGCCTGACGCCGGATCTTCCGTGCGGGTGTAGTTCTTCACATGCCAGTATTTCGCGTAAGGCGCGACCTTGGCCATCATTTCCTGCCAGTGCTCAACGGGCCGGTGCAGGCGGATAAGGTTGCCGAGATCGGCGTTGATGCCGACATTGGCAAGACCGATATCCTCGACGAAGCGGACCGAGCTTTCCGCCGTTCCGAGATAGGTATCCTCGTACATTTCCAGTGCCAGCTCGATGCCAAGTTCTTCGGCATGGCGGCCCAGCTCTCGAAGGCGGGCGACGGCCTTGTCCCAAATTGCCGCATCATCGGGATTTTTTGCGCCATCGACGGTCCAGAACCACAGCGCCTTCTTCTGCGCCTCGGTCAGTGCCTCGAACAGGCCGAAGGATACCGAGCCGGCACCGATCGCCTTGGCGGTATCGATGACCCGGTGGCCATAGGCCAGATAATCGTCGCCGTGCTTTTCATCGATAACGCTGCGGCGCGCCGTCGAAATCGCCGGCATCGTCAATGCCAGTGACTGGGTCAGCGCCACGAAAGCGTCGAGCCGTGCGGGCGAAAGGTCGGCAAGCCGGATCCAGCTATCGGTCGGATCAAGTTCGGTGAACCCGGCATCGACGACATCGGCTAGGGTCTCTGCCCATTCCTCGACGGACTGGTCCTGAACGGAGCGACCATCGGACAAGATGTTCGGATACTGGATCATCGCGGCTGCGATCGGCCAGGTGTCTCTGTTCCATTGGCGCGGTTTGGCGGTCATGGTTTCATCCTTGAAATTTTCGGGACATGCGGCGGCCGGTCAGGCCGCCGTTTTTCCATCATTGGCCGATGCCGGGGTATCCTTGTTGGAACCGCGGACAAGACCGATCAGCCAGAACACGAGCGGCGAGAGCAGAAGTGCGAGACCCAATGCCATCAGACCGGAGACAAGACCGTTCGACCAGAAGATCGAGAGATCGCCGTTCGACATCAGCATCGACTGGCGGAAGGCATCTTCTGCCTTGTCGCCGAGAACCATGGCCAGCACCAACGGCGCCAGCGGATAGTCGAGCTTCTTGAAGATGTAGCCGAGCAGACCGAAGGCGATGACCAGCCAGATATCCATCACCGAGTTCGCCACCTGATAGGCGCCGGAGAAGATGACGGCAACAATGATCGGGCCGATAATGGCGAAGGGCACGCGCAGGATAGACGCGTAGAGCGGCACGGTGGCAAGCACCAGGATAACGGCGACGATATTGCCGAGATACATCGAGGCGATCAGACCCCAGACGAAATCCGGACGATCGGTGAACAGTGTCGGCCCGGGTGTCAGGCCCCAGATCATCAGGCCACCCATCATCACGGCGGCCGTAGCAGAACCCGGAACGCCAAGCGCCAGCATCGGCAGCAGGGCGGACGTTCCGGCCGAATGGTCGGCGGTTTCCGGTGCAACGATACCGCGCGGGTCGCCCTTGCCGAACATCGACTTGTCGCGGGCCGAGCGGCGGGCAACGCCGTAGCTCATGAACGAGGCGGCTGTCGGACCGGCGGGCGTGATGCCCATCCAGATGCCGATGATGGTGGAGCGCACGATGGTGAACCAGTAGCGTGGCATTTCCATCAGCGTGCGGCCGATCTCCGATAGTTTTACGCGCGCCTTGATGCCTTCGAAACGCAGGCCCTCTTCGGTGGTCAAAAGCAGTTCGCCGATACCAAACAGACCCATGACGGCAATCAGGAAGGAAACGCCCTTGATCAGTTCGGGAATATCGAAGGTCAGGCGCAGGTTGCCGGAGATCGTATCCATGCCGACCGAAGCCAGCGCAAAGCCGAGCATCATCGAGACCAGCGTCTTGAACGGCGATTGTGCGCCCATCGAGATGAAGCTGGCGAAGGCAAGGAAATAGACGGCGAAATATTCAGGCGACGAGAACTTCAGCGCAAAATTGGCAACCCAGCCGGACAGCAGCGTGATCATCACGACGCCGGCAAGCGCGCCGATACCGGCGGACACGAAGGCAAGCGTCAATGCGCGGCTCGCCTGGCCGGTCTTTGCCATCGGGTAACCGTCGAAGGTGGTGGCGACCGAAGAAGGCTCTCCGGGGATGTTGAACAGGATGGACGTCGTCGATCCGCCGAACAGCGCGCCCCAGTACATGCAGGACAAAAGGATGATCGCCGAGATCGGATCCATCGAGAATGTCAGCGGCAAAAGCAGCGAAACACCGTTGGGAGCCCCCAACCCGGGAAGCACGCCGACGAGGATGCCGAGCGTCACGCCGAGCATCATCAACAGGATGTGATTGAAGCTCAGGATATGGCCGAAGCCGTCGATCAGCAGACCGATATTTTCCATGTCTTTCCTCCTAAAGACAACAAGGCGGCGGGATCAATATATCCCGAACCACGCCTCGACCGGACCTTTCAGGAGCGGAACCTTGAAGCCGATTTCGAAAATGACGAAGAAGAGAACCGAGACGGCGATGCCCGCGGGCAGGCCGACCCACCACTTGTAGCGGCCCTGGAAAGTCATTGCGCCGGCGATATAGAGCGCCGTTCCGACGTAGAGGCCGAGAAAGGTGGAAACCGCAGCGAAAGCAACCAGCGGCAACAGGAATGACAAGACCACCTTGAAGCGGGCCGCTTCGAAGAAAATTTCGCCGGTATTGCGGTGCTTAAGCACTGCGCCAATCAGATTGGCGGCGCTGCCGAACATGATCAGAAGACCGATATAGAAGGGGAAGTAGCCTGCGTCCGGCCCCATGTCGGTCCAGCCCGTGCCGGCCTCGACCGAACCGTAGCAGACGGCGGCACCGAAGGCGCCGGTCAAAAGGGCGACGCCGGTTTCCATCGCAAAACGGGATAGTCCCTTGGCGCTATTCTCGCTCATCGTTCAAACCTTTCCGGTGAATGCGGACGCCCAAAAGCGTCCGCAGGGAACCTTAATGGGTTCAGTTGGCGAGCCAACCTTCGCGCTTCAGCACTTCCGTCACCGAAGCCTCGTTGCCCTTGATGAAATCGGCAAGCTGTGTGCCGGCCATGTAATCGGACGACTGCGAGGTATCAGCAAGATACTTGGCCCATTCCGGTGTCTCCGACACCTTCTTCAAGACGCCAGCGTAAAAATCAACAACGTCCTGTTCGACGCCAGCCGGCAGCCAGACAGTACGCGGCATGGAGTAGTTGTCGATCGCGATGCCTGATTCCTTGCAGGTCGGGATATCGCCCCAGCCCTGTTCGCCGGCAACCTTGCCGTCGCTCTTCAGCTTTTCCGACTTGAACACGCAGACCGGCTTGACCATGCCGGCCTGCCACTGGCCGAGATTTTCGCTCGGATTGTTGACGTTGGCGGCAATGTGTTCGCCGGCCAGCTGAACGGCTGCCTCGCCGCCGCTCTTGAACGGGATGTAGCCGAGCTTGGCGCCGGTTGCATCGTTGATCATTGAGGTCAGGATCTGATCGACGTCCTTGGACTGGCTGCCGCCAACCTTGTAGTTGCCGGCTTCCTTGGCCTTGGCGACGAAATCGGTGCCCGTCTTGATGTCGGCTTTGCCGTTGACCCAGAGGATGAATTCATCGGAGGCGAGTGCCGCAACCGGTGTCAGGTCTGCCGACTTGTAGGGAACCTTGGCGCGAACCGGCAGCAGATAGGCGTTGTTGGTGCCGAAAGCGAGCTTGTAGGAATCGCCCTTGTAACCGGCTGTGTAAACGAAGCCTTCCGCGCCACCGGCGCTACCCTTGTTGGTGACGACGACCGGAGCCTTCATCAGCTCATACTTGGCAATGATCGACTGAATGGTGCGGGCAAAGATATCCGTGCCGCCGCCTGGGCCGGCGGTAACCACGAACTCGACCGGACGGTTCGGCTCGAAAGCCATCGCCGGGGCGGCAACGCCGAATGCGGCAACCATGATGCATGCGAGAGAGACTGTATGTTTCATGCTTAACTCCTCCGTTGAATGAACGGCGTGGACCTCCGCCACGCCGGTAGAAACCAAAACCGTTCGAATTCAGGCGGCAGCAGCCTGCGCCGCACTTCTTTTCGCCATGCGGGCGGCCAGAAGAATGGCCTCACGGCTTGCGCCAACATCGGCAATACCCTTGCCGGCAATGTCGTAGGCGGTGCCGTGAGCGGGCGTGCACAGAGCGAATGGCAGTCCGCCCATCATCGTCACACCCTTGTCGAAACCCATCATCTTCATCGCGATCTGACCCTGATCGTGATACATGGTCAAAACGGCCTGGAAACCTTCCTTCAGCGCCCGCAGGAAGACGGTGTCGGCCGGGAAGGGGCCTTCGACATCCCATCCGCGCTGGCGGGCAAACTGCACGGCCGGCTCGATGATGTCGATTTCTTCCATGCCGAAGCTGCCACCATCCCCGGCATGCGGGTTGAGGCCAGCGACCGCGATACGCGGGCTGTCATAACCGGCTGCCTTGAGGCACTGCCGCGTCAGTTCGATTTCGGCAAGAATGCGATCGACCGAAAGATTGGCCGAAACTTCCGACAGCGGAATGTGCGAGGTGACGCGGGCATTCCAGACTTTCTCCAGAACGTTGAATTCGCGCACCTTGCCGGTAAAGCCGATGACATCGGCGACAAAACGGATTTCGTCGTCATAGCCCGGATAGGCAAAGCGCATCGCCTTCTTGTTGAAGGGCGTGAAGCAGACCGCCTGCGCCCGGCCCTTGTCGGCCAACTGCAGCGCAGTGCGGAAGTTGGTGGTGGCGAATGTACCGCCGGCAAGCGTCGCCTCGCCGCGATCGACATCGGCCGGATCGAGATGGGCGAGATCGATGAAAACATGCCGGTCAGTGCCGGCGCTTTCGAAACTCTCCAGCGATGCGGACGCGAGGTCGAGCGTCAGACCGGCGCATTCGGCACCTTCATCGAGAATGCGGCGATCGCCGATGACGACCAGATGTGCCGCTTCGCGAATATCGTCCATCGACAGGAGCTTGGCGGTCAGTTCGGGGCTGATGCCTGCCGGATCGCCCATCGCGAGCGCAATAACAGGACGCGCATCGTTGGCGTTCAGGGTCATGATGAAAGTCCTCCGCTTCATGCTGTTGAAGCGGTCATACGTCATTCAAAATTCTGCATCAAGTCTTTTGTATTCTGTATGCAGCATTTTTTGTTGACGTTAGATCAGGCAATCTTCATGTTCGTAATGCGCTAAAAAACGATTCAGAAACGCACGCGCCAGAGCGGAACAGGCATTAAAAACATGGACGAGATCTCCTCATTGCAACGCCGTCCCGATGGCACCACAGGCCCAATCCGGCGCACGGCGCTGCACGACACGCTGGTCAACCATCTGCGTGACATGATCATCGAAGGTGATCTGGAGCCGGGCACGCGCCTGCACGAAGGCCAACTCGGCGAACAGCTCGGGGTTTCCCGCACGCCGCTGCGCGAGGCGATCAAATATCTGGCCAGCGAAGGCCTGGTGGAGCTGGTGCCGAGCCGCGGCGGCGTGGTGAAACGCTTCAGCCCGAAAGACGTCCATGACATGCTGACGGTGCTGCGGACGCTTGAAGAACTCGCAGGCCGTCTCGCCTGTGAAGCCGCAACCGATGCGCAAATCGCGCATGTGCGGACACTGCATGACGAGATGATCGACCGCTACAAGGCCGCCGACCGGCTGCAATATTACAAGCTCAACCAGGATATCCACACTGCGATCGTCCGGTTGGCGCAGAACAGCTCGCTCATCGATATCCATGCCATGCTGCAGACGCGGCTAAAGCGTATTCGCTTCATCGGTCATGAAGGCCCGGAAAAATGGGCCGCCGCCGTCGCTGAACACGAGGAAATGATCTCGGCTCTGGAAGCCCGCGACAAGACCCGCCTCTCCGAAGTCCTCGGCCGGCACCTGTTCAACGCCTGGGACCGGGTGCGCGATTCGCTCTGACGCGGCCCGCCATTCTTCACCGTCGGATCCCGGCCAACCTTCGAGCCTATCCGCGGCCGGCCGCCGCCTCGCGCCGGAACGACGCCGGGCTTTTCGCCGTCCACTTGCGGAACGCGCGGTGGAAAGCGCTGGGCTCGGAATAGCCAAGCTGCGCTGCGATCTCCCCCACACTTGCGTCACCGCCCACCAGCATTTCAATGGCGCGGTCGCGGCGAATTTCGTCCTTGATGCCGGCATAGCTTTGGCCTTCGGCATGTAGCCGATGGCGCAATGTCGAGGGGGACATGTGCATCTGCGCGGCAAGATCGCTAAACCCGGTCCAGCTCGTAGGCACCTGTTGGCGCAGCCGCTTGCGCACCGCGGCGGCGAGGCCGGCGTCATAACGGTAGCGCACGAGAATGTTGGCAGGCGCTCCACGGAGAAACTGTTTCAACGCCTGTTCGGTCCGCACGATCGGCAGTTTCAACACGGCCCGATCGAAGGCGAGGCGGCTGACGGGCTGTGAAAACTGTACCGGCGCGCCGAAGAACAGGCGATAGTCGGCGCCCTCCAGCGGTTCGCTGCAACGAAAATCCACCCGGCGGATCGGGATGCGGCGGCCGACCAGCCAGCAGGTGATGCCGTGAAGCAGGATCCAGTAGGTCCGGTAGGCGAAGGCCGAGCGGGCCTTGCCCTTGTCGCTCAGGACGATTTCGGCCATGCCATCGCGGATCACCAGTTCGCCGCTCGGGTCCTCCAGTACGACGCCGAGAAAACGAAGCGCCCGGCGAAGGGCCTGGTCAAGTGTCTTGGCATGCAGCACGCAATGACAGAGAAGCGTAAAACTGCCGCGCCGCATCGGCCGCTCGCCCATGCCGAAGAACTCGTCGTCCACTTCTGCCGCAACCGCCAGCCACAAAGCGCCGTAACTTTCGGCAGAAATCGGTTTTTCGACCACGGGCGGCAGACCCAATGAAGCCAAAAGCGGCGCCGTTGGCTTACCCACCCGGCGCAGGCAGTCGAGCGCCTCCTCGACAAACGAGGGCGAGATCATCCGCCGGTCCGCGTCCACCATCGACTTTTCTCCAATATGGCAAAACTGGCCGAAAAATGAAGGACAGTTCTGTCATCGCTTGCAATATCGCGCGGGCGTAGAGTTCGGCAAGATGCTATGATCAAAATCTGGCATAGGGACGGAACGCGGCGGGGAGGCTGCATGACGGATCAAGGGCTGACTGTTGCGCACCTTCGGATGAGAAAGGCGGCGCTATGAAGATTTCCGGCAAGGTTTTTGTGGTCACCGGTGGCGGTTCCGGCCTCGGCGCGGCTGTCACGCGCATGCTGGTTGAGGCTGGCGCCCGCATCGTCATCGCCGATATCAATCAGGACGGCGGCGCACAGGTCGCTGCCGGTCTCGGCTCTAGCGCCCGGTACATTCGCACCGACGTCACCAGCGAGCCGGACGCTCAGGCCGCCATCAACGCCGCGCTTGAAACATTCGGCCACCTGCATGGGCTGGTCAATTGCGCTGGCGTCGCGCCGGGCGAAAAGGTTCTTGGCCGCGACGGCCCGCATCGGCTTGAGAGCTTTGCCCAGGCGATCTGCATCAATCTGGTCGGCACATTCAACATGATCCGGCTTGCCGCTGCCGCTATCCAGACTGAGGAGCCGGACAGCGAAGGCGAGCGCGGCGTCATCGTCAACACCGCCTCCGTTGCCGCCTTCGACGGCCAAATCGGTCAAGCTGCCTATTCGGCCTCCAAGGGCGGTGTTGTCGGCATGACCCTGCCGATTGCGCGCGAACTGGCCCGCTACGGCATCCGCGTCGTCACCATCGCACCCGGTATTTTCGAAACGCCGATGATGGCCGGCATGCCAGCGGAAACGCAGGAAGCGCTGGGCAAGAGCGTGCCGTTTCCGCCGCGTCTCGGCCGCCCTGATGAATTTGCCGCTTTGGTACGCCATATCTGTGAGAACACCATGCTGAACGGCGAGGTCATCCGTCTCGACGGTGCGCTGCGCATGGGGCCGCGTTGAGAGCGGCACGGGAGGTTTCAAATGACAGTGCATGATCCCATCGTCATCGTCGGTTCCGCCCGCACCGCCATGGGCGGATTTCAGGGCGATCTGCAAGGCGCCACAGCGCCCGAACTCGGGGCTGCGGCCATCCGCGCCGCGTTGGAACGCAGCGGCCTAGCGCCGGAACTGGTGGACGAAGTGGTGTTTGGCTGCGTGCTTCCGGCCGGGCAGGGGCAGGCCCCCGCCCGTCAGGCGGCCATCGGTGCGGGTCTTCCGTTTGCAACCGGTGCCAGCACAGTCAACAAGATGTGCGGCTCGGGCATGAAAGCGGCGATGCTGGCGCATGACCTGATTTTGGCGGGGAGCGCCAACATTGCCGTCGCCGGCGGCATGGAAAGCATGAGCAATGCGCCCTATCTGCTGGATCGTGCCCGCGGTGGTTACCGGCTCGGCCATGGCCGCGTCATCGACCACATGTTCCTCGACGGGCTGGAGGATGCCTATGACAAGGGACGGCTGATGGGAACCTTTGCCGAAGACTGCGCCGAAGCCTATCAATTCACGCGGCCAGCCCAGGACGACTTTGCCGTGACCTCGCTCACACGAGCCAAAAAGGCAATCGAAGATGGATCGTTCGATAGCGAAATCACGCCCGTGACCGTGAAGGCGGGCAGAACGGAACAGATCGTCAGCCGCGACGAACAACCGGGCAAGGCGAAGCTCGAAAAAATCCCGACGCTGAAACCCGCCTTCCGCGAAAACGGCACGGTGACAGCCGCCAATGCCAGCTCGATTTCCGATGGTGCCGCCGCACTGGTCTTGATGCGCCGCTCGGAAGCGGATCGCCGGGGCTTGATGCCGCTTGCCACCATCACCGGCCATTCCACCCATGCGCAGGCACCCAATCTGTTTGCCACCGCACCGATCGGCGCGCTGAAGAAACTTAGCGACCGCACCGGATGGGCCTTGAAGGATGTCGATCTGTTCGAGATCAACGAGGCCTTCGCCGTTGTCGCCATGGCTGCGATGCGCGATCTCGACCTACCGCACGACAAGGTCAACATCCACGGCGGCGCCTGCGCGCTCGGCCATCCCATCGGCGCATCCGGCGCCCGTGTCATCGTCACATTGCTGGCAGCCCTTGAGCGTTACGATCTGAAGCGCGGCATGGCGGCACTCTGCATCGGCGGCGGCGAGGCGACGGCAATTGCGATCGAGCGGCATTGATCGGGCAGGGGAGGAGACCCAAACATGATCCTGTCTGAACAGCAGATCCAGATCCGCGACATGGCCCGCGATTTCGCCCGCGAACGGCTGGTGCCGGGCGCCGCCGAGCGCGATGTATCGCACGCGTTTCCGAAAGGCGAACTGAAGGAGATGGGCGAACTCGGCTTTCTCGGCATGCTGGTGCCGGAGGCTTATGGCGGCTCGGAAACCGGAACCGTTGCCTATGCGGTCGCGCTCGAGGAAATTGCCGCCGGTGACGGTCCGTGCTCGACGATCATGAGCGTGCACAGTTCGGTCGGCTGCGTGCCGATCCTGAAATTCGGCACCGAAGAGCAGAAGCAGCGTTTCTTGCCGAAACTGGCCTCCGGCGAATGGATCGGCGGCTTTGCTCTGACGGAACCGCAGGCTGGGTCCGACGCCTCAAATCTCCGCACCCGCGCCCGTCGCGACGGCGGCGACTATGTGCTCGATGGGGCCAAGCAGTTCATCACATCCGGTAAGAACGGCAATGTCATCATCGTCTTCGCCGTTACCGATCCGGATGCCGGCAAGAAAGGCATCACCGCCTTCATCGTGCCGACCGACACGCCCGGCTATGAGGTTGTTCGCGTCGAACACAAGCTCGGCCTGCATTCTTCCGACACCTGCCAGATCGCCTTCACCAATATGCGTATTCCGACGGACCTTCGGCTGGGCGCCGAGGGCGAGGGTTACAGGATAGCACTTGCCAATCTTGAAGGCGGCCGCATCGGCATCGCCTCGCAGTCGGTCGGCATGGCACGCGCCGCATTCGAGGCCGCCCGCGATTATGCCCGCGAGCGCATTGCCTTTGGCAAACCGATCATCGAGCACCAGGCCGTCGCTTTCCGCCTTGCCGACATGGCGACGCAGATTACAGCGGCGCGGCAGATGGTCCTGCATGCGGCCGAACTGAAGGAAGCCGGGGAGCCCTGCCTGACGGAGGCGTCGATGGCAAAACTGTTTGCCTCGGAGATGGCGGAAAAGGTCTGCTCGGACGCGATCCAGATCCATGGCGGCTACGGCTACATGTCGGACTATCCGGTTGAGCGCATCTACCGCGACGTCCGCATTTGCCAGATCTATGAAGGTACAAGCGACGTGCAACGCATCGTCATTGCACGTAGTCTATAAGAAAATGCGCCCTGCTTCCGGGAGGAGACTGGAAGGTACGGGCGAAAATCGGAGGAAGAGCACGGCATGACCGAGTTCCCGCAATTGAGCCTGCATGTACCTGAACCGGCCGTCCGGCCCGGTGGTCAGCCGGATTTTTCCAACGTCAACATCGCCAAGGCCGGCTCCGTGCCCCGGCCCGAAATCGATGCCGCATCCGAAGACATTCGCGATCTTGCCTATTCGATCATTCGCGTCCTGAACCGCGATGGTGAAGCCGTTGGCCCTTGGGCCGGATTGTTGTCGGATGAGGAACTGCTCACCGGCCTCAAGCACATGATGAAGCTTAGGGCCTTCGATGCCCGCATGCTGATGGCGCAGCGGCAGGGCAAGACATCCTTCTACATGCAGCATCTGGGCGAGGAGGCCGTCAGCTGCGCCTTCCGCAAGGCGCTGAAGAAGGGCGACATGAATTTCCCGACCTATCGCCAGGCGGGCCTGTTGATCGCCGACGACTATCCGATGGTCGAGATGATGAACCAGATCTTCTCCAACGAAAAAGATCCGCTGCGCGGGCGGCAATTGCCGATCATGTATTCCTCCAAGGAGCACGGCTTCTTCACCATTTCCGGCAATCTCGCCACGCAATATGTCCAGGCCGTCGGCTGGGCGATGGCGTCGGCCATCAAGAACGACACCAAGATCGCTGCCGCCTGGATCGGCGATGGCTCGACAGCGGAATCGGACTTCCATTCGGCGCTTGTCTTCGCCTCGACCTACAAAGCCCCGGTCATTCTCAACATCGTCAACAATCAGTGGGCGATCTCGACCTTCCAGGGCATCGCCCGCGGCGGCTCCGGCACGTTTGCCGCGCGTGGCCTGGGTTTCGGCATCCCCGCCTTGCGGGTCGATGGCAACGACTATCTCGCGGTCTACGCCGTTTCCCTCTGGGCGACCGAGCGCGCCCGGCGCAATCTCGGTCCGACGCTCATCGAATATGTGACCTACCGGGTCGGGGGGCATTCCTCCTCCGACGACCCGAGCGCCTACCGCCCGAAGACCGAATCCGAGGCCTGGCCGCTCGGCGATCCCGTCCTGCGCCTGAAAAAGCACCTGATCGTTCGTGGCGTCTGGTCCGAAGAGCGGCATATGCAGGCGGAGGCGGAAATTCTTGACGAGGTGATCCAGGCGCAGAAAGAAGCCGAGACCCACGGCACCCTGCATGCGGGTGGAAAACCGTCTGTGCGCGATATTTTCGAAGGCGTCTATGCCGAGATGCCGCCCCATATTCGCCGCCAGCGGCAGAAGGCAGGATACTGACATGGCCAGAATGACGATGATCGAGGCCGTGCGCAGCGCCATGGACGTCTCGATGGAACGTGATGACGATGTGGTGGTGTTTGGCGAGGATGTCGGTTATTTCGGCGGCGTCTTCCGTTGCACCCAGGGGCTTCAGGCGAAATACGGCAAGACCCGCTGCTTCGACGCGCCGATCAGCGAAAGCGGCATCGTCGGCACGGCGATCGGCATGGCGGCTTATGGCCTGAAGCCCTGCGTCGAAATCCAGTTCGCCGACTACATGTACCCGGCCTACGACCAGATCACCCAGGAAGCCGCCCGTATCCGCTACCGCTCGAACGGCGACTTTACTTGCCCGATCGTGCTGCGCATGCCGACCGGCGGCGGCATTTTTGGCGGGCAGACGCACAGCCAGAGCCCGGAAGCGCTGTTTACCCATGTCTGCGGTCTGAAGGTCGTTGTGCCTTCCAACCCATACGACGCCAAGGGCCTGCTGATCGCCTCGATCGAAGACCCCGACCCGGTGATGTTCCTTGAACCGAAGCGCCTCTATAACGGCCCTTTCGACGGTCATCACGACAGGCCAGTGACGCCATGGTCCAAGCATGAACTCGGCGAGGTGCCGGAAGGCCATTACAGCATTCCGATCGGCAAGGCCGAAATCCGCAGGCAGGGTTCCGCTGTCACCGTGATTGCCTATGGCACGATGGTGCATGTGGCTTTGGCCGCCGCTGAGGAAATGGGCGTGGATGCCGAGGTGATCGACCTGCGCAGCCTCTTGCCGCTTGATCTCGATACGATCGTGCAATCGGTCACCAAGACCGGCCGCTGCGTCGTCGTCCATGAGGCGACCCTGACATCGGGCTACGGCGCCGAACTGGCGGCCCTCGTGCAGGAACATTGCTTCTATCATCTGGAAGCCCCGGTCGTGCGCGTCACGGGTTGGGACACGCCCTATCCGCATGCGCAGGAATGGGATTATTTCCCCGGCCCGGGCCGTGTCGGCCGCGCGCTTGCCGAAGTGATGGAGGCGTGACCATGGGTGAATTCATCATCAAGATGCCGGATGTCGGCGAAGGCGTAGCGGAAGCTGAACTTGTCGAATGGCATTGCAAGGTCGGCGATCCCATCCGCGAGGACATGATCCTTGCCGCGGTCATGACCGACAAGGCGACGGTCGAAATCCCGTCGCCGGTCACCGGGACGGTGCTCTGGCTGGGTGCGGAGATCGGCGACACCGTTGCCGTCAAGGCGCCGCTGGTCCGCATTCAGGTCGCGGGCGAGGGCAGCGAGGTGGAAGCCGTTCCGATGGCGGAAACGGTGACGATCGCTCCGTCTTCTCCCCAGCGGGGAGAAGAGGCCCGAAAGGCGGATGACAGGGACGCTTTGCCCTCTATTCGCCAGCCCGCCCCCTCATCCGGCCCTGCGGGCCACCTTCTCCCGGCTGGGGAGAAGGGAAAGCGTAGCGCAGCCGATACGCTCGCCAAGCCGCTCGCTTCGCCTGCGGTCCGTCTTCGCGCACAGGACGGCGGTATCGACCTCAGGCAGGTGACAGGCTCAGGCCCGGTCGGGCGCATCACCCATGACGACCTCGACCAATTCCTTGCCCGTGGTGCGCAACCGCAACTGGCGCCGTCCGGTCTTGCCAAAAAGACCGCCGTCGAGGAGATCAAGGTCACCGGCCTTCGCCGCCGTATCTCGGAAAAAATGGTGCTGGCGACGTCGCGCATTCCGCATATCACCTATGTCGAGGAGATCGACGTCACCGATCTGGAAGATTTGCGGGCGACGATGAACGCGGCACGCAAGCCGGACCAGACCAAGCTGACAATCCTGCCTTTCCTGATGCGCGCCATGGTGAAGACCATCGACGAGCAGCCCGTCGTCAACGCCACCTTCGACGACGACGCCGGCATCATCAGCCGCCACGCGGCCGTGCATATTGGCATCGCCACCCAGACACCGGCGGGACTGACCGTTCCCGTGGTACGCCATACGGAAGCGCGCGGTATCTGGGACTGCGCAGCCGAAGTCGTGCGGTTGGCGGAAGCCGCCCGCACAGGATCGGCTCTGCGTGAGGAACTCTCCGGCTCGACCATCACCATCACCTCGCTCGGCGCCATGGGCGGCATCGCCACCACTCCGATCATCAACCACCCCGAGGTGGCGATCGTCGGTGTCAACAAGATCATGATCCGACCGGTCTGGGACGGCAGCCAGTTCATCCCGCGCAAGATGATGAACCTGTCATCCAGCTTCGATCACCGGGTGGTGGACGGATGGGATGCCGCGACCTTCGTCCAGCGGATCAAGGCGCTGCTTGAAACCCCTGCGCTGATTTTCATTGAAAGCTGAGCCCATGAAAGAGATCGTCTGCAAACTTCTCGTCATCGGCGCTGGTCCAGGTGGTTATATCTGCGCCATCCGGGCCGGGCAGCTCGGGGTCGACACCGTCATCGTCGAAGCCGTCAAAGCGGGCGGCACCTGTCTCAATATCGGCTGCATCCCCTCCAAGGCGCTGATCCATGCGGCCGAGGAATTCGAAAAAGTCAGCCACATGGCGGGCGCCAAAAGCCCGCTCGGGATTTCGGTCGAGGCACCCAAACTCGACCTTGCCAAGACCATCGCCTGGAAGGACGGCATCGTTGGACGGCTGAACAGCGGCGTGCTTGGCCTGTTGCGCAAGGCCAGGGTCAAGATCGTGCACGGCCGGGCAAAATTCCGTGACGGCAAGACCGTCGAGGTCGAGACGGAAACGGGAATACAGGTGATCCGCGCCGAAACGATTGTCATCGCGACCGGTTCGGAGCCAGTGGAGCTGCCGTTCCTGCCCTTCGGCGAGCCGGTGATTTCCTCGACGGAAGCGCTGTCGCTGAAAACCGTGCCGCAAAAGCTGGTTGTGGTCGGCGGCGGCTATATTGGTCTTGAGCTGGGCACCGCCTTTGCAAAACTAGGGTCCAAAGTCACCGTCGTTGAAGCGACGTCACAAATCCTACCGCAATATGATGCCGAACTGGTGAAGCCCGTGGCCAAGCGGCTGGCTGATCTCGGCATTCGTGTCTTGACCGGCGCCAAGGCCAAGGGCCTTTCCGGCAACACGCTACTGATCGAAACCGCCGAAGGCGCGGAAGAACAGCTTGCCGCCGACAAGATCCTTGTGACCGTCGGCCGCAAGCCGCGCACGGAAGGCTGGGGATTGGATGAACTCGACCTTGATCGCGCCGGCAAATTCCTGCGTATCGACGACCGCTGCCGCACCTCGATGCGCGGCGTCCATGCGATCGGCGACATCACCGGCGAGCCGATGCTGGCGCACCGGGCGATGGCGCAGGGCGAGATGGTTGCCGAAATCGTTGCGGGCAAAAAGCGCACATGGGACAAACGCTGCATTCCAGCCGTTTGCTTCACCGACCCGGAAATCGTCACGGCCGGCCTTTCGCCGGATGAGGCACGGGCGCAGGGCTACGAAATCCGGGTCGGTCAATTCCCGTTCAATGCCAACGGCCGCGCCATGACCATGCTATCGGAAGAAGGCTTCGTTCGCATCGTCGCACGCGCCGACAGCAATCTTGTTCTCGGTATCCAGGCCGTCGGCTCCGGTGTTTCCGAGCTGTCGAGCGCCTTTGCGCTGGCGATTGAAATGGGCGCCCGCCTCGAAGACATCGCCGCGACGATACACGCCCACCCGACACGCAGTGAAGGCTTCCAGGAAGCCGCCTTGAAAGCGCTTGGTCATGCCCTCCATATCTGAACCCCCCGCGACAGAAACCGAAACGCTGATCGAGCGTCATGGTGCACTCGGCCGTATCCGGCTCAATCGACCGAAAGCCCTCAACAGCCTGACGCTGCAGATGGTGCGCGACATGGAGGCAGCACTCGACGATTTTAAACAGGATCCGGCCATCGCGGCCGTGCTTGTTACGGGCGAGGGCGAACGCGGCCTCTGCGCCGGCGGCGACATCCGGGCCATTTATGACGGCGGCAAAGCCGGATCCGACGTGCCAACGACGTTCTGGCGGGAGGAATACACGCTCAACGCCCGGATCGGCCGTTACCCGAAACCCTATGTCGTCATTATGGATGGCATCGTCATGGGCGGTGGTGTCGGCATCTCCGTCTATGGCAGCCACCGGATTGTCACCGAACGGACCCGGTTTGCCATGCCGGAAACCGGCATCGGATTTTTCCCGGATGTGGGCGCATCCTGGTTCCTGACACGTCAGGCCGGTGAACTCGGCACCTATGTCGGCCTGACCGGCGAACCACTGGGGGCTGCCGATGCGATCTTCGCGGGCCTTGCCGATGTTTTTATCCGCTCCGAGCGGCTTCCAGAGTTGATCGAGGCCTTGGAATCGCTGCCTGCTGACAGCCCACACGAAGCAGTTTCAACCACCATCGGAGGCTTTTCGGAAGCACCGCCAGCCGGCGTTCTGGAACCGCAACAACAGGCCACCGATCGCCTCTTCGCCTTTGACACCATCGAAGGCATTCTCTCCGCCCTGCGTGCGGACGGCAGTGCCTTTTCGGAGGGACTTCTCTCCGTGCTCACCACGAAATCGCCGCTCAGTCTCAACGTCACGCTGCGGCTGCTGCGGCTCGGACGCAAAACCGACAGGCTGGAAGATTGCCTGGAACGCGAATTTGCAGCGACGGCCGCGGTCCTGCGCAGCCACGATTTCTATGAGGGTGTGCGGGCCGCCGTCATCGACAAGGACCGCAATCCGCAATGGCGGCCAGCGCGGCTTGCCGATGTCACCGCAGCCGATGTCGATGCCTATTTCCAGCCATCCGCGCAGCCGCTGTTTGCAGTCAAGATCAGGGAAGGATCACCAGCATGACCATCGGCTTTATCGGTCTCGGGCACATGGGCGGCCCGATGGCTGCCAATCTCGTTAAGGCAGACCATGTGGTGAGGGGATTCGACCTCGCCCAGCCTCTATTGGACGAAGCGCGGGGCAAGGGTATCACCGCCTGCGCGTCTCTTGCCGAAGCGGTCGCGGGGGCCGATACCGTCATCACCATGCTTCCTGCTGGTAAACACGTCCTGTCGGTCTGGCAGGAACTGGTGGGCGCGGTGCCCTCCGGAACATTACTGATCGATTGCTCGACCATCGATATCGACAGCGCCCGCAAGGCCCATGAACTGGCGGCCGCAAAAGGCTGCCCTTCGCTCGATGCGCCCGTATCCGGCGGAACCGGTGGCGCGATGGCGGGCACGCTGACCTTCATGATTGGTGGTGAACAGGATATTTTCGCGAAGTCCCAACCGGTCTTCGAGGCGATGGGCAAAAAGATCATCCATTGCGGCGGCGCGGCGGCCGGGCAAGCGGCAAAGATCTGCAACAACATGATCCTCGGCATCAGCATGATTGCGGTCGGCGAAGCCTTCGTGCTTGGCGAAAAGCTCGGTCTCTCGCATCAGGCGCTGTTCGATGTTGCTTCGGTATCGTCGGGCCAATGCTGGTCGCTGACCACCTATTGCCCGGTGCCCGGCCCTGTTCCGGCGTCCCCGGCCAACAACGATTACAAGCCCGGCTTTGCCGGTGCGCTGATGCTGAAGGACCTGAAATTGTCGCAGGAGGCAGCGCAATCCGCCGGCGCTACCACGCCACTCGGCGCCAAGGCGGCCGATCTCTATGCGCTGTTCAATGACCTTGGAAATGCCGACAAGGATTTTTCCGGCATCATCAACATGCTACGGCAACAATCCGGCGGCACTGCCAAGCCCTGAACCATTTGCAAGAGGATCACGCCCATGGAAAAACCGATCATCATTGAGCAGCAAGACCGGGTGGTCATCGTCACGCTGAACCGGCCTGCCGCCCGCAACGCGCTCAATTCCGAGGTCATGAATGCGCTGGCGAGCGACCTTGCGCCGCTTGATCGCGATCCCGGTGTCGGCTGCTTCGTGCTGAAAGGTTCCGACAAGGCATTTGCCGCCGGCGCCGACATCAAGGAAATGGCCGACAAGTCTTTCCCGGATATGTTCGGCGAGGATTTCTTTGCCGCCTGGGACAAGTTCGCTTCGTTCCGCACGCCAAAGATTGCCGCGGTCTCGGGTTATGCGCTCGGCGGCGGCTGCGAACTGGCGATGATGTGCGACATGATCTTTGCATCCGACACCGCGATGTTCGGCCAGCCCGAAATCAAGCTCGGCGTTATCCCCGGCATGGGCGGCTCGCAACGGCTGACGAAACTGGTCGGCAAGGCCAAGGCGATGGACATGATCCTCACCGGCCGGATGATGGATGCAACAGAGGCCGAACGCTGCGGCCTCGTCGCCCGCGTCCTGCCTGCCGAAAAGCTGCTGGATGAGACATTGGCGGCGGCCAAAACGATTGCGGGATACGGCAAGGCCGCCACGATGGCGGCGCGAGAAGCCGTCGACCGCGCGCTCGAAGGCGGCCTGCGCGAAGGCATCCTGTTCGAACGCCGCATTTTTCACGCGCTGTTTGCCACGAACGATCAGAAGGAAGGCATGGCCGCCTTCATCGAAAAGCGACCACCAGAATTCCAGGGCAAGTAACCGGTAATTTCAGCCGGAACCGCGTACTATGCGGCACCCGAAATTACCGAGTGCCGGGTTGCCGCTTACAGTAACGGCGGGGGAATACGATGCCCTGACTATGCCCCCGCCGGCGGCCTCTATCCTCGTTAAGGCTTGCCCAGAAACAGCGTTTCGCCATCTGCAGGGATCAGCAATCTCGACGGGGAAATGCCTTTTATCTCCGCCGCCCGGCGTAGATCCGCGCGGCTGATGGTGGCGTGATCAAGGGCCTCCATATGCGTGGCGATGACGGTGGCGCCCGGCGCCGCCTCGCAGACCGCGACCGTTTCCGCAGCATCCATGACGATCAGGTCGCCGTCCCAGCGCGCGCCGCAGGAATGGGTGACGATAATATCGGGGTTCGTGTCCCGGATCACATCCGCGACGGGCGGATAGAGCACCGTATCGCCCGCCCAATAGATCGAAGGCTCGCCCGCCGCCTCAAGGCTGAATCCCATGACAGAGCCCATCAATTCGACAACCGGCCCAAGTCCGTGGCTGCCTTCACGGCGCGTCAGCGTCAGCCCTTCCCACGCCGCGCTGTCGCTCAGCGGCGTCACATCGATAAACCCGGCTTCGCGAATGGTCGCCTCGTCGCCCGGCTGACAGAAGAGCGGCAGGTGCTTCGGCACGCGTTGCATGGCGACACTGTCAAAATGATCATCGTGCAGATGCGAAACGATCACCAGTTCCACACCTTCGAGAATATCGTCAATCGCAACCGGAAGCTCCACCATCGGATTGGGCGACCGGCCGGTAAAGGACGGCAGGCTATGCTTCGGCGCCAGATAGGGATCGATCAGCACGGTACGCCCGGCATAATCGAGTTTCAGAGTGGCATTGCGGATCAACTGGAGTTTCATGGTGTTTCCCGGAAAAACATGACGGCGTGTTCGGCTGCCATCCGTCACGACTACCGCTGCAAAATCAAGCCCGGAAAAATTCGATCATTGTAACGAGACCACGGATGGCACACTTCATCCACGCCCGCCCGATTGAGCGACAAGGCGGGTTGCTGAAGAGCCGCTGGCCGGACTATATCACCCGGATACGCACAATCGCGAGACCGGCCGGAAGAGACGCAGATGACGACCAAGATTGATGTTCAGTTTATTTCGGATTCCGAGCAGGAACATGCCGTCCAGGCAGAGGTATCGTCGCGGACCGCTCATTTCTCGTCGATCGAATATGACGGCAAGACGTTTTTCGTCCTCACCTGGGTCGCCAATCAGGACCTGGGCTTGAAAAAACCGGAATGGGTTATCCCGATCGGCGCGGCCCCCTACCGGGACATGCCGGAAGCGGCGGCACCATGCCGGTGGCGTCTGGAAAATCCCTTGCCGGCGTCCCTGTTCGATGGTTCAGCGTCTCGCCAGGTTCGGCGTCAGTTTGGCGTCGAAGCGGCGCCAAACATCACCTTCAAGCTGAAGCGGCCTCGTCACCAAGGCCATTAACGTACTCAAGCGGCTTACCGTTCGCTGCCCGACGGTGCCTCGGTTTTCGCGTCCGGTTCGCCGCTCAGATCCAGCGCCCGGGTCACGCTCAGTGCGACGATCGTGCAGATCGCGCCGGAGATCAGGTAGCCGCCGATGAAGATGATGCCGAAATTGCTGGCAAGACCGAGGGCAACCAGCGGCGCAAACCCGGCGCCGATCAGCCAGGCAAGGTCGGAGGTCAGGGCAGCACCGGTATAGCGGTAGTATTGCCCGAACCGCGACGACACGGCGCCCGACGCCTGGCCAAAAGACAGGCCGAGAATACCGAAACCGATGATGATGAACGCATCCTGCCCCGTGCGGCCTGCATCCAGCAGGAACGGCGCCGAGAACGAAAAGATCGCGATGATGATCGCGCCGATCATCAGCTGGTTGCGGCGGCCGATCCGGTCGGCGATGACGCCGGACAGGACAATGCCGATGAGGCCGACGGCTGCGCCCGCCACCTGAACCCACAGGAACTGCGCCGCCGACTGGCCGCCAAACAGCGTGACCCAGCTCAACGGAAAGATCGTGACGAGGTGGAACATGGCAAAACTCGCCAGCGGCGCGAAGGCTCCAAGCACAACGTCAGACGCGTGCTTGCTCAGCATCTCGAAAACCGGCCGCGCCTGCAGCTCGTTGTTTTCCAGTGCCGAGCCGAACTCCTGGCTGGCAACGATGCGCAGGCGGGCAAACAGCGCCACGACGTTGATGGCGAAGGCGACGAAGAACGGATAACGCCATCCCCAGGACAAGAAGTCCGCGTCGGGCAGATTGGTCACGAAATAACCGAAGAGCGTGCTTGCAAGCGCGAACCCGATCGGTGCGCCGAGCTGCGGGATCATGGCGTACCAGCCGCGGCGATGCGACGGCGCATTCAGGTTGAGCAGCGACGCGAGACCATCCCAGGCCCCGCCGAGCGCAAAGCCCTGGCCCAGCCGGAACAGCGCGAGAAGTGCGACCGACCAGTATCCGACGGTTTCATAACCGGGCAGGAACGCGATGGAGGCCGTGGAGCCGCCGAGAATGAAAAGGGCAATGGTGAGCTTGGTGCCACGTCCGTAATTGCGATCGATCCACATGAAGACGAAGGAACCAACCGGGCGCGCCAGGAATGCCAGCGAGAAGACCGCAAAGGACATCATCGTTGCCGCAACCGGATTGGGCGCAAACGAAAAGACCAGTCGTGGAAAGACCAAGACGGAGGCAAGGCCATAGACGAAGAAGTCGAAAAACTCCGACATGCGGCCGATGATCACACCCAAGGCAATACTGCCGGCAGAAAGCGGCTTGTCGCCGTGCATTCGCCGGGCGTCCTGTTCGAGCCCCGATGACGATGGATTTCCAGCCACGCCCATAATCTTTTCTCCTCGCAGGATTCCGAATTCATCACAATGTGAACCCAGGCCGGGCTTTGATCAAGAATATGGTGCAAAACCGTTGCGGTCCATCCTATAAACGATTGTACCGTTCAGGAATGCAACAGACGCTTTGACCTCAACCAAAGACCGTTTATAGCTTAGCCCAGCCAGACATTCGACTTCGATCGCAGCCACACTTTTTGCAACGCGACAAATTGCTGCACTGCGACGAAGCACCTCATTCCGTGAACCGAGGTGCTTCGTTAGTGCGGACCAGACGAACGCAAAAACTCGAGCCCGCTATGTCAAAATGGAAAACCGCCAGCCGCTTTCTCGCCCTGTTGCCCCTCATGGCCCTGGCCGGGTGCAATCTGGTTGTCATGGCCCCGTCTGGCGATATCGCCATGCAGCAGCGGGACCTCATCGTCATCTCGACCGTATTGATGCTGCTGATCATCATACCGGTGCTGTTCCTCACGGTGTTTTTCGCCTGGCGGTACCGCGGTTCCAACACCAGCGCCAAATATGATCCCGAGTGGCATCATTCGACGGCCCTCGAGGTGGTCATCTGGTCCGCACCGCTGATCATCATCATTGCGCTTGGCGCGGTGACCTGGATCAGCACGCACAAGCTCGACCCCTACCGGCCGCTGGATCGGCTCGACGCGGAACGCGCCATTCCTGCCGAGACAAAGCCGATCACCGTCGAAGTCGTCGCACTCGACTGGAAATGGCTGTTCTTCTATCCGGAATATGGCATCGCTACCGTCAACGAGATGGCAGCACCGGTCGATGTGCCGATCAATTTCAAGATCACCGCATCCTCTGTGATGAATTCCTTCTACGTGCCGGCTCTCGCCGGGATGATCTATGCCATGCCCGGTATGCAGACGCGCCTTCACGCTGTTATCAACAAGGAAGGCGAATATGAGGGTCTGTCCGCCAACTATTCCGGCGATGGCTTTTCCCACATGCGCTTCAAGTTCCACGGCCTGCAGCAGGAAGGCTTCGAGCAGTGGGTTGCACGGGTCAAGGCGCAGGGCACGGCGCTGAACCGCGACGCCTATCTGAAGCTCGAAAAGCCGAGCACGAAAGAACCGGTGCGTTACTACGCCACCGTCGACGACGGCCTTTACACCTCCATCCTCAACATGTGCGCCCACCCGGGCAAGATGTGCATGAGTGAAATGATGCATATCGACATGATGGGTGGCGGCGGCGTCGAGAGCCATGAAAACCGGGCTCGCCTCGAATATGACACCCGCCACAGCACCGAAGAGGCACCAGCAGCAACGTTCCCGGCAACCGGCAACCCTGCACGCAGCGAACAGCCCGCCGAAGGCGTGGATACGCAGCAGCCGATGAACCACGACATGCACCAGGGCCATTCCATGCCCGAAAACGATCAGAACAGCCCCGCTCCGGCGCAACTGAACACCAACAGCACGACGCAGCCGTAAGGCCGCGCCCGCGACATTTTGGACAAAACAATGTTCGGCTATAATACTTTGACGGAATTCATCTTCGGGCGGCTGACCTTGGAGGCCATCCCCTATCACGAGCCCATTCTCGTGGTGACCTTCATCGGTGTGGCGATCGGCGGCCTTGCCGTCCTCGCCCTCATCACCAAATTCAAGCTCTGGGGCTATCTCTGGACGGAGTGGTTCACCAGCGTCGATCACAAGAAGATCGGCATCATGTACATCATCCTGGCGATCATCATGCTGCTGCGCGGCTTTGCCGATGCGATCATGATGCGCGTCCAGCAGGCGATCGCCTTCAACGGCAACGAGGGCTACCTCAACCCGCATCACTACGACCAAATCTTCACCGCCCATGGCGTGATCATGATCTTTTTCGTGGCGATGCCGTTCGTCACGGGCTTCATGAACTATGTCGTGCCGCTGCAGATCGGCGCGCGCGACGTCTCCTTCCCGTTCCTCAACAATTTCTCCTTCTGGATGACGACGGCCGGTGCGATCATCATCATGATGTCGCTGTTCGTCGGCGAGTTCGCCCGTACCGGCTGGCTTGCCTATCCGCCGCTGTCCGGCTCGGATTACAGTCCAGGCGTCGGGGTCGATTATTATATCTGGGGCCTGCAGGTCGCCGGGGTGGGGACCACATTGTCGGGCATCAACCTGATCGCCACCATCGTCAAGATGCGCGCGCCGGGCATGACCTTCATGAAGATGCCGGTCTTTACCTGGACCGCGCTCTGCACCAACATCCTGATTGTCGCCACGTTCCCGGTCCTGACCGCAACGCTCGCCCTTTTGACGCTCGACCGTTACGCCGGCACGAACTTCTTCACCAATGACCTTGGTGGCAATCCGATGATGTATATCAACCTCATCTGGATCTGGGGCCACCCGGAAGTCTATATCCTCGTGCTGCCGGCCTTCGGCATCTTTTCCGAAGTGGTCGCGACCTTCTCCGGCAAGCGCCTCTTCGGTTACGCCTCGATGGTCTACGCGACCTGCGTCATCATGATCCTGTCCTATCTCGTCTGGCTGCATCACTTCTTCACGATGGGTTCGGGCGCGTCGGTGAACGCCTTCTTCGGCATCACCACGATGATCATCTCGATCCCGACGGGGGCGAAGATGTTCAACTGGCTGTTCACCATGTATCGCGGCCGCATTCGCTACGAATTGCCGATGTACTGGACGATCGGCTTCATGATCACCTTCGTCATCGGTGGCATGACAGGCGTTCTGCTCGCCGTTCCACCGGCCGACTTCGTGCTGCACAACTCGCTGTTCCTCATCGCCCATTTCCACAACGTCATCATCGGCGGCGTGCTGTTCGGGCTGATGGCTGGCATCGTCTACTGGTGGCCAAAGGCCTTCGGCTACAAGCTCGACCGGTTCTGGGGTTTGATGAGCTTCTGGTTCTGGCAGATCGGCTTCTTCTTCGCCTTCATGCCGCTCTACGTGCTTGGCCTGATGGGCGTGACGCGCCGCGTCTCGCAGTTCGAAGATCCGTCGTTGCAGATCTGGTTCATCATCGCGGCCTTCGGCGCCGTGCTGATCGCGCTCGGCATTGCATCCTTTGTCATCCAGCTTGCTGTGAGCTACCTCCGGCGCGACCAGTTGGCCTGCGGCGGCGATCCCTGGGATGCCCGTACGCTCGAATGGTCGACGTCATCGCCGCCGCCGGATTACAATTTCGCCTTCACCCCGGTCGTGCACGATCATGACAGCTGGTACGACATGAAGAACCGCGGCTACGAGCGTCCGCTCACCGGCTTCAAGCGGATCCACATGCCGAAGAACACCGGCACCGGCCTCATTCTGTCCGTGATCAGCATCGCGTTTGCCTTTGCAATGATCTGGTACATCTGGTGGCTGGCCATCCTCTCCTTCATCGGTCTCCTCGTTGTCGCGGTCGGCCATACGTTCAACTACAACCGCGACTTCTACATCCCGGTGGAAACCGTTTCGTCGACGGAAGATGCGCGCACGAAGCTGCTCGCGGAACGGACCTGACATGGCACACGACATCCAAACGCAAGCGGGCGAAAAGCCGGTTTTCTACCTGACGGAAGATCATCATCCGGAAGGCAGCACCAATCTGGGCTTCTGGCTCTACCTGATGAGCGACTGCCTGATCTTCGCCGTGCTGTTTGCCACGCACGGCGTGCTCGGCCGCAACTATGCGGCCGGTCCATCACCGGCCGACCTGTTCGACCTGCCGCTGGTGGCGATCAACACCGCGATGCTGCTGTTCTCCTCCATCACCTATGGCTTTGCCATGCTGCAGATGGAGAGGAACGCCAAGGCCGAAACGCTGTTCTGGCTCGCCATCACCGGCCTGTTCGGCCTGGCCTTTCTCGGTCTCGAGCTCTATGAGTTTGCCCACCTGATCAACGAAGGTGCGGGGCCGACGCGCAGCGCGTTCCTGTCGTCCTTCTTCACCCTGGTCGGCACCCACGGCCTGCACGTCACCTTCGGCATCGTCTGGCTGGTCACCCTGATGGTTCAGGTCTCCAGGCGCGGCCTGATCCCGGAAAACCGCCGCCGGCTGATGTGCCTGTCGATGTTCTGGCACTTCCTCGACGTCATCTGGATCGGCGTCTTCTCCTTTGTCTATCTGATGGGAGTCCTCGGATGAACTCGCACCCGCACGCACCCGCGCATGAAGATGCGGCCAACACCCATCACGGTCATGGCCATGAGGCCGGCCACGGTTCGCTCAAGGGCTACATGATCGGCTTCGGACTGTCCGTCATCCTGACGGCAGTTCCGTTCATCCTGGTCATGGCCGGGACCTTCGACAGCAAACTGCTGACCGCGTTCCTCGTCATGGCGCTGGCCGTCGCTCAGATCATCGTCCACATGGTCTACTTCCTGCACATGAGCCCGCGCTCGGAAGGCGGCTGGACGATGATGGCGCTGATCTTCACGCTCGTCATCGTCGGCATTACGCTCGCCGGTTCGCTCTGGGTCATGCATCATCTCAACACCAACATGATGCCGATGTCGCCGGAGATGATGAAGAATATGCCCTGACGGGTGCTGACGGTGAGCAAGGAATATCCCGCCACAACCGGCACTGCGGATCGGCCACGCCGGGCCGGTCTGATGTTCGTCAGCGCCATGCTCGTGCTGACGGCGATCTTCATCGGGCTCGGCACCTGGCAGGTCCAGCGGCTGTTCTGGAAACTCGACCTGATCGAGCGCGTTGAAACCCGTGTCAACGCTGATCCGGTCGCCGCCCCCACCCCTACGGAATGGGGGACGATCAGCACGGAGAAAGACGAGTATCGCCGCGTTACCGCCACCGGCCTCTTCGAGCACGACAAATCGGTCCTCGTGCAGGCCGTGACCGAGCGCGGCGCCGGCTTCTGGCTGCTGACGCCCCTGCATCCTTCGGATGCATCGACTATACTCATCAATCGCGGTTTCCTGCCGGCCGGCCGCAGTGATTCTGCGGCACGCATCGCAAGCGAGATCGCGGCCGGGCCGGTCAGCATCACCGGCCTGTTGCGCAGCAGCGAACCCGGCGGGGCCTTCCTGCGCTCGAATGATCCGGTCAACGACCGCTGGTACTCCCGTGACGTCGCCGCCATCGCGCGCGCCAAAAACCTTGGCTCCGTCGCCCCCTATTTCATCGATGCCGATGCGGCACCCAATCCCGGCGGCTTGCCCATCGGCGGCCTGACGGTGGTCCACTTCCGCAACAGCCATCTCGTTTACGCACTGACCTGGTATGCCCTTGCGGTCATGACGGTGGCGGCCACCATCATTCTCCGCCGCCGGCGGCTCATCTGACCGAGGGGATCGGTATTGGCACCACCCGCCCGATACAGTTCGAATTCGTCCATGCGCTCCCGATCGAAGAGGATAGGGTCCTTCAAGCCGTAGATCGGCAGTGCGATGCGACCTTTCCGGCCCATGCGTTGTGGTATGCCATGAGCACAGCCGGACACAAATTAACCCGTCAGCCCCATGACAAGGCCGACCACAACGGGCCCCATGAGTGGCAGTAGAACGTTGGAGATCGCATAGGTGACCGTGTAGCCGATTACCGGGGTCGAATTCCCGGCCTGGGAGACGAGCGCGCTGATGGTTGGGGTGCTGCAATGCTGCCCGGCGATCACGCCGAGAAGAATGGGCGCTTCGATCTTCATCAGTTTCCAGCCGACAAACAGCGAAACGAGGGCAGGCAGGAATGAAACCAACAGTCCGAGTATGGGCAGGATCAGGCCGTATTCCATGATCAGTTTGATGGCACCGGGGCCGGCACTCAGACCGATTGCCGCGATGAACGTGGCAAGGCCAAAATCCTTGGCAAACTCCGCCGCAGCCGGAGGCAGACCACCGCGCATCGGATTGCGCATATTCAGCCAGCCGAAAACAAGCCCTGAAATCAGCGCGCCGCCGCCAGCGCCGAGCCCCAGCTCCAGAGCACCGATCTTCAGATGGAAATGCCCAAGCACGAGCCCGGCAGCAAGGCCAAGACCGAGGAATACGAAATCCGTACGCTCGCCGGAGGGTGCGGTTTTACCGAGCTCGCGTGCCGCGCGCTCCAGCGCAGGCTCTGGCCCGTAAAGCGTGACGATATCGCCGTGCTGCAAGATTGTGCCCGAAAGCGCAGGGATGTTCTGCCCCATGCGCCGGACTCGGGATATGAAAATGCCGCGCTGCAGCTCGGGCGAAGCCATCTGCCTGAGCTGCCGGATCTGACGGCCGAACACTTCCTTCCGCACCAGAACGATATCGCGGGTCGCGAGTGAAAAGTTGGTTCCCTGCGGAACCGGCACTTCGTCACCGAGCTTGTCCCGGACGGCGATCACGGCGTTGCGGCGCCCCCAGACAAACACGATGTCATCCGCTTCGAACAACAGGTCCGGCTTCGTTTCCAGAATCTCGCCGCCGCGTTGCAGCCGTTCGATCGCAACGGCCCAACCCCGGCTCTTCTCGAAATCGCCGACCGTTTGGCCGGCCGCCTCGCCAACACGGAATGCACGGCCAACAAACGCCGGGAGGCCTTCCGCCTGCTCCTCATCGTCATCCGTCGATCCCAGTTTGCGCGCGAGATCCTGCGCTTCCTTTCGCAGGTCGATTTTCAGCAGCAACGGAGCGAGCTGCGTCGTGAAGATCACAATGGCGATAAGCCCGAAGAGATAGGTGAGGCTATAGGCCGTGGCGATGTTGGCCTGCAGTTGCTGGATCTCGGGGCCGGACAGATCGAGACGTGCAATCGCTTCCGATGCGGTGCCAACTACGGCGGATTCGGTGGCTGAACCTGCAAAGAGCCCTGCGGCAGTACCGACGTCGAGACGGAAGACAAGCACCGCAATAGTCAGCAGCGCCAGCACACAGGCAACTTCGATGATCGAAAAGATACCGTATCGCCACCCGCCGCGAATGTTGGTGAAGAACTGCGGTCCTGCGGAGAAGCCGAGTGCGTAGATGAAGAGGGCGAAGGCAGCACTTTTCAGATCGGGGCCGACCTGCACCCCCAACTGGCCAATTGCGAGGGCAACGAACAACGTTCCGCACGTTCCCCCGAGCTGAACCGGGCCAACCCGCAATTTGCCGATGAGAAAGCCGAACGCCAGCGATATGAACAGGGCGACGATGGGATCGGTGAGGAGCGACATGAACAGATCCGGTGCCTAAGGGAAAATTGGACGTGTGGATATGCGGTCGAAACGGACGGAATAAGCTAAAAAACAGGAGAGGCCCCAGCATTTACTCAGGCGTAAGCTATATCAATGCCTCGGCTCAACGACGGGACGGATCGCATAGTAAATGCACGGTCTGCGCGTACAGTAAGCTCTGCGTATACCAGGTCAAGCACCTGCCAAAAGCAAGGCGGATGCAAGCCGACATGCAGCACTTCAGGAACATGTTCGTACATGTTCACACCTAGTCTAATGCGAAAAATGAGAGATAGTCGGGGCCGTCAAACGTCCATCTGGTTTTGATCGCGTGATGCGGTGAGGCCGGATGAATGCCGACCCGCGATAACCAAATATCCCGGTCCCTTGCGCGTCCTTCGAATGACCAGATCAAGGAAGAACCTTGCACTGGTTGATGTCAAAAACAGCGCCACCCTCTACGCGCTGCTTCCGCGGCCTTGCCACCCGCCCGCACAAAGGGCTTGCACGACAGGCCTGAGCTTTTTGAGACTTCATTCTGATTGAGGAGTTGATCATGAGTTTTCCGGACAATGAAACACCGAAGAAAGACCAGCCATTGAGCATCAATCGCCGGGGGCTGCTCTTGGGTGGCACGGTGCTGGCCGCCGCCGCCGCAGTCGCGGGCGGCACCGCCGTCGATACTGCCCAGGCGCAGACGGCAGCGGCGAGCGGCTCTGCAAAATCGCCGAACGTGCTTGTCATTTTCGGCGATGACATCGGCATCCCGCAGATCAGCGCCTATACGATGGGCCTCATGGGCTACCGCACGCCGAACATCGACCGCATCGCGGCCGAAGGGGCGATTTTCACCGACAGCTATGGCCAGCAGAGCTGCACGGCCGGCCGCGCTTCGTTTATTCTCGGCCAGGAGCCGTTCCGCACGGGTCTGCTGACGATCGGCATGCCGGGTGACCCGCATGGCATTCAGGACTGGATGCCGACCATCGCCGACGTGATGAAGTCGAAGGGATATGCCACCGGACAGTTCGGCAAGAACCACCTCGGCGACCGCGACGAGCATTTGCCGACCAAACACGGTTTCGACGAATTTTTCGGCAATCTCTACCACCTCAATGCCGAGGAAGAGCCGGAGGGCTATTTCTACCCGAAGGACCCGGAATTCCGCAAGAAGTTCGGCCCGCGCGGTGTCATCAAGGCGACAGCTGATGGCAAGATCGAAGATACCGGCCCGCTCAATACCAAGCGCATGGAAACCGTCGACGAGGAATTCCTGGCCGCCGCCAAGGACTTCATCGACCGCCAGGCCAAGGCGGACAAGCCGTTCTTCTGCTGGTTCAACTCGACCCGCATGCACGTTTTCACGCATTTGAAGAAAGACTCCCTCGGCAAGACCGGCAAAGGCATCCATGCCGATGGTATGGTCGAGCATGACGGTCATGTCGGGCAGCTGCTGCAGCAGCTCGACGATCTCGGCATCACCGAAAACACCATCGTGCTCTACACCACCGACAACGGTGCCGAACTCGCCTTGTGGCCGGATGGCGCGCAGACCATGTTCCATGGCGAGAAAGGCACCACCTGGGAAGGCGGCTTCCGTATTCCGATGATGGTGCGTTGGCCAGGCGTCGTGAAGCCGGGGACCCAGATCAATGATCCGGTCACGCTGATGGATTGGCTGCCGACCTTTGCCACAGCTGCCGGTCTTCCCGATATCAAGGAACAGATGAAAACGGGCTATCAGGCTGGAACCAAGACCTTCAAGGTTCATCTCGATGGCTTCGATCTCACTGCCCTTCTCAAGGGGGAAGCCAAGGAACCGCCGCGCGATTCCGTCTACTATTTCGATCAGGGCGGCAATCTCAACGCCATCCGCTGGAACGACTGGAAGCTGGCCTTTGCAATCAACAGCGAGGGCAATATCGCAACGGCAACCCGGGAAAGCCCAAGCTGGGCGAACATCTCTAATCTGCGCATGGACCCCTATGAACGCGGCTTCAAGGAGGGCGGCGGCAACATGGAGTTCGTCGCGCGAAACATGTGGCTGCTTGTTCCTGTCCAGGCGAAGATCAATTTGTTCTTCAAGGACTTCGACCAGTATCCGTTCCAGTCCGGCAACACATTGAATGCCGGCGGGATCAACTATGGCTGGCTGCAGCAGCAGGCAGCACTCAAGAAGCTGAACGAACTGGAACAGCTTGCTCCGCGCTAAGCCTGATAAACGAACAAAGGAAGGGGGCGGATCATTCCGCCTCCTTTCGTTTGCCGGCTGAAGGGCGGCGGCCTTGAGATGCCGACGGTTATTCGCCGTCCCAGCGCGGATTGAGTTGCGGCAGGATTTTGCCATGCCAGTAAGTGGAACGGGGATGCGCCTTGCTCAGCCAGGCGGCGCGGGCTGCCTGCAATCCGGAGCCAAGCCCGCCGCTGGCGACCGCCGGCGTGGCAGCCGCCCCGTAGACTGCCTGACGCTGGTCATCGAAGGCCTGCAGCGTCTGTGCGCTGCCGAACTGGGCGACCCATGGCCGAAGCGGCACGATCCCGGCCTGGCGCGACCAGCTGTCGAGCGCCTTTTCTATTTCCATGGACGAGCCGTCCTCGCAGGCCTGGTCAACAAGGCGAAAAGAGGCAGCTTCGCAATGGCGGTCGTCTGACCGGCGGCGCTCGAAAGACTGTTCGAGTTTCGACAGCGCCTGGGCAAGCAACCAGATGACCAGGCCTGTCACGAAAGCGAAAGTGGCTATCATGCCGGCAAGAAACCAGTTGAACCGAGGTGCTTCGGGTTCCGGGGCAGGTGGCGCAAGACCGGTCGCGGCGACGGGCGCTTCAGCGACGGAAGCGCTGATAGCCGGGGCCGAAACGGTCTCGGTCTTTGCTGTCACCGGGTCGAACCAGCTCACCTCGATTGCCGGCAGGGTGTATTGGCCTACCTTTGAAAAAAGATACTGGACCACATCCTTGCGCACACCGGCGAGCGGCAGTCCCCGCGGGTCTGTTTCCTCCGAGAGAACCGGATCCTGCTGGTAAAGGCGGATCCCCGGCAATGGCGAAAATTCCGGCGCCGGGATCATCATGGCACGAAGGCCCTCTGCGCGAACGGTGATGGTTCGCACAAGTGTATCGCCGGCCTTGAGCGTCTTCGGATCGGTGCTCAGGTCCTGCGTCACCGCAACCTTTGCGGCTACGACGCCCGATGCGCCTTCCGCCGCGCCGGAGGCTGCCGTAACCGTAAAGCGGAACTGCGGCAGGCTGACCTTGCCTTGCGTCATCTGGCCCGGAACGGCGGCATAGCCAAAGGTGATTTCGGCTTGGGGCAGGGTGAAGGTTCCATCCCGTTGCGGCACGACGATGTAGGTGCGCTGGATACCGGAATAGAGCGTCTCGCCAATCGTCTCATTGAGGTTCAGCGCCTGCCCATCCTGCAGCAAGACCGTCGCGCCAGGCAGATCGAATTGCGGGAACTGCGGAGGTTGGAGAAAATAGTTCGGGACGAGAACATCGACATCGATCAGAACCTGCTGGCCGACATAGAGCGTTCCCTTCGATTGCAGCGATGCCCGCACGACCGGGTCTGCAGCAACAGCCAGTCCGGCGAGGGCGCAGCACCAGAAGAGGAACCCTAAGAGAACGGGGGTGACGGTCAACCGGCGGTTCATTGCGGCTTGTCTCCCGAGGCTTCGATTGCAAATTTTCGCGCCAGGAGTTGGGCAGGTGAAACCTGGATGTTGCGCATCCACATCTCGGCGGTCTGGTTTGCGCCCTTGACCTGCCCCTCCTTGCCCTTCTTGCCTTTGTCGTCGAACTGGATCTGGTCCGGAGTTTCGCCGTTGTCTTCCTGTTGCTGCTCCTTCTCCAGATCGTCCTTTTCCTTCTTGCGCCGCTCGGCAAGCTTGAGGTTCGCTTCCGCTTCCGGCCATGCGGGGCGTTGTTTCAGCGCCTGCCGGTAGGCCGCGATGGCGTCCTCGGTCTTGTCGATCTGCATCAGGGCGTTGCCCTGATTGTAATAGCTGGCGGCATCGGTCGATTGCGCAAAGGCGTCGATCGCGTCCTGATATCGGCCAGCACGATAGAGCGCCGCCCCACGCCAGGCGGGGTCTACGAAATGATCAGCGGCGCTGGCGTAGTCACCGCGCTCGAACGCGCGTTTGCCCTGCTGATCCGGCGTAAACCAGGCATCCGCGAAATCGGCGGCAGACGCCTGTCCCGGAGCCAAACCGAGCGGCAACAAGAGAAGGAGGACTGCGCCCAGCCAATGGATCTTGTGGCCGCGGCGAAAAGTCAGCATCACCAGTAGCGCAATGGGGATGGTCAGATACCAGCCTGCATCGCGCCAGCGCTGAAGGCCTGCATCGGTTTTCTGGGTATAGGCACTCTGGATGCGATGCACGATCCAGTCGACATCCGCATCGTCGAGGGTGACGGTCGCGACCTCAGTCGAAGAGGCCGATTGCAGCGCCTTCAGGGCATCAAGGTCCATCCTGGCCTGCACCCGCGCGCCGCCGGCATCGGTTAGATATTCGCCATTGCCGGTTTTCACCGGACCGCCCTCCGCGGTGCCAATGCCCAGCACCATCAGGTCGTTGCGGCCCTTGTACCCGGAAAAGGCAGGAAACGAAGGGCGATCGACGCCATCGGTCATGAACAGGATTGTTCCGGGTGCAGTCTCTCCGGCCAGCGCCGTCTCGATCACTTGCAATGCCTTGGCGGTGTTCTTGCCTTCCACCGGCATCAGCGCCGGGGAAAGAGCGGCAAGATAGGTGCCGATCAACGAGGCGTCATCCGTCAGCGGCAACACCATATGTGCGGAGCCGGCATAGGCGAACAGGGCCGTGCGCGCGCCTTTGCGCCGCTCCATGATATCCTGCACCTTGAGCTTTGCGCGCTCCAGCCGGGTCGGTGTGATGTCCGTCGCGTCCATCGTCGGCCCGAGATCGATGGCGATGGCGAGCGGCGCGCGATCCTCGACGAAAGGCGGCCGTTCCTTTTCCCAGGTCGGGCCTGCTGCTGCGATCGCTGAAAGAGCAAGCAGGGCTGCAATCAGATGGACCGGGCGCAACCCGCGGGTGGCGACCTGATCGATGAGGAGATGGTCGAGCAGGTTGGGTGCGATGAGATTTCGCCACCGGGCGCGCATATCAGTCTGTCTGTCGAGCAGCCAGACAAGCAGGCCCGCTGCAACGACCGCCAGAAGCCACCAGGGGCGGAGGAAATGGAAATCCAAGATCATGCTTGCGCCTCCCGGTCTGAACGGCGGGCGGCATTGGCGGAGATGATCCACATCAGCAGGTGATAGGCGAGGACAAGCAGGATCGCGGCGCCCAGCGGATAGTAGAACAGCTCAAGGCGCGGCTGCCAGCTGAGTGTCTTCTGGTTGGCTGGCGTGATTTGGTCGAGCAGGGTGTAGATATCGGCGAGCGCGGCCTGGTCGCCGCCGAAGAAATTGCGGCCGCCGGTGGTCTTGGCGATTTTTTCCAGCGTCGCCGGATCGAGCTTGTCTTCGCCCGTCGCGTTCGGATCGCCGATGCCGACCGTGTGAATGACTATGTGGTTGTCCTTGGCGATACCGGCTGCCCGTTCGGGCGTCATCTTGCTGGCGGTATCGTTGCCGTCGGTCAGAATAATCAGCACCTTGTCGGGCGCCTGGCTTTTTTCGAACAGTTTGATGGACAGACCGATGGCATCACCCAGAGCCGTGCGCGGACCGGCCATGCCGGGCAGCGTATCGGCCAGCATCATGCGAACGGTGCCGTGGTCCATGGTAAACGGGGCAAGCGGGTAGGGGGCATCGCCGAAGGCAATCAGGCCGAGGCGATCATTCGGCCGCTTGTCGACGAAATCGGCAACAACAGTTTTTACCGCATCGACACGGGCGTGAACATTGCCTTGGGGATCGCGAAAATCCTTGGTGTCCATGGATTGCGACAGGTCGAGCGCCAGCAGCAGGTCGCGCTGCGGCTCGGTCTTCTCGATCGGTGGCTCGACGAATTGCGGGCGGGCCAGCGCCAGCAAAACCAGTATCCAGCAGGTCGGGGCGATAATTTTCTGCAACAGGTTTGCCCGCGGCACGACAGAACCCTCGCTCGCATCGATGCCGGCCGCCTTGGTTATATCGTCGAAGAATGGAATCCGGACAGCCGGCGTCTGCTCGCGATAGGGCGGTAGCAGCCACCATACGAGGATGGGTACAGGCAGAAGCAAGAGCAGCCAGGGATAATCAAGGGTGTACATCGTGCCCCTCGATCCATTGACGCGCGGCAGCAAAGCTCTGCCGGGCGGCGGCCGCGTCCGGGACGGCGCCAGCCAGCCGATACTCGGCTTCGGCAAAGAGGCCGTAACCACCGGCATCGATTTTCGCCCTGCCGGCGTGGGCTTTCAAAAATGCGATCCAGGCCGGACCACTGAGCGCAGCGACCTGCTCGCGTGGCCATACGGCCAGTGCGGCGCGTTTGACAATGGCGGGCAGTGCGGCAAGCGCCCCAGCCCGGTCGGCGTCACTGACGATCCGCGCTTCCAGTCCGGCGATCTCGGCCAGTGCATCCCGCCGGTAACGGTTCAGCGCACGATGACGCAACCAGCGCGAGAAGAGCAGGGCGAGCGCGAGTGCAACGAAACCTGCGAGCACGGCCCAGCCCCAGGTCGCCGGCATCATCGAAACGGGTGGCGGCAACGTGATGTCGGCCATCTGCCGAAGCGTGGCCTGCAGCATCGGGTCTTTCGGTGGCACAACCGGATCCATCATCGTCTCCTTTGCTGAAAGGAGAGCTGGCCAAGCACTGTGCGCAATTGCGGGGCGACCTCTTCGGCGGCAGAGACCGCAAGCATCGGCAGACCCATGTCGCGTTGCCAGGAGCGTAGATCGCGGCCCCGGTTACGGGCGAAATTATCAACCGCATCACGCACCGAACTGCGCGAAAATTGAAGCTCTGCCTGCAGCGCGCCACCGCTCACCACCATCTCGCCCTGCCGTGGCAATTCCAGCAGAAAGGGATCATACACCAGGATGCAGATGACATCGTTTGCCACCGACATTTTGAGCAGCAGATCACGAGTGGCAAGGCTGTGGCCATCGAAATCGCTGACGACGATGATCAGGTGGTCGTGCTGGGCAACGGACGCAACCTTGGTCAGCACCGCGTCCAGTTTCGATGGCGTTCGCGGCATGTCGGAGGCGGCACTTAGGGCGCGGTTCTTGGCCGAAATCTCTTCGGCAAAGCGGATGACGGCCTCCCGGCTACGGTGCGGACGCAAGATCTGCTCTTCCAGATCGTTGAAGACCACGCCGCCGACCCGGTCCCCGAGCGACATCACCCGCCAGGCACATAAGGCAGCTGCTTCAGCTGCTGCCACGGATTTCAGCGACCGGCGGCTGCCGAAGAACATGTTGATGCGCTGATCGACGATGACCAGCGCCGGCCGGTCCTTTTCCTCGTCGTAGACACGCACGAAAGGCTTGCCAGTCCGGGCGGTCACGCGCCAGTCGATGGTGCGGATGTCGTCGCCAGGCAGATAGTCGCGCAATTCCTCGAAACTCAGGCCGCGGCCACGCATGCGCGACTCGTGGCGGCCGGCGAGGAGCCGGCGCACTGGCGCCTTGCGCAGGAAAGTCAGATCGCAAGCGATCGGTTCGAGTGCTGCAAGATCGTCGACGCTGACATAGACACCCTTGGCGATCGTATCGGCTGCTTTTTTTAAGCCCTTGGTCCGGCCAAGTGCGGGCAGGGAAAACGCCATTGCAAAACCCTCCCGATCAGGCGGTTGCCACCTTTTCCAGGATACGGTCGATCGCTTGATCCGCCGTGATGCCACCGGCATGCGCTTCATAGGAAAGGATCAACCTATGGCGGAAAACATCGTGAACTGTTTGCTGCACATCATCCGGCGTGACGAAATCTCGCCCCTGCAGCCAGGCATAGGCGCGCGAGACCTTGTCGAGGCCGATGACACCACGCGGGCTGGCGCCGACCTGCACCCATTTGGCAAGCTCGGGGTCGATCTTGCCGGGATAGCGGGTGGCCATGACCAGCGCGACGATATAGTCCTCCACCGCCTTGGAGACAGTAATATCGGAAATTTCCTTGCGAGCGCCGAGCACGATGTCGGCGGCGAGTTTCTGCGGGCCTTCACCATGGGCTGAAGCTTGTTTTTCCTCCGAGCGGACCAGTTCCATGATCGCGACTTCCGACTTGGCATCCGGATAATCGACGCGCACATGCATCAAAAAGCGGTCGAGCTGCGCTTCGGGCAGGGGATAGGTGCCCTCCTGCTCGATCGGGTTCTGCGTCGCCATGACGAGGAACAGTTCCGGCAGCTTGTGGCTCTGGCCACCGACCGTGACCTGCCGCTCTTCCATCGCCTCGAGCAAAGCCGATTGCACTTTTGCCGGCGCGCGGTTGATTTCGTCGGCGAGGATCAGGTTGGCGAAGATCGGCCCTTCCTGAAACTTGAACTCACCCTTGCCGCCGGCACTGAAATAGATTTCCGAACCGGTGATATCGGAGGGAAGCAGATCGGGGGTGAACTGGATGCGGGAAAGATCGGCCTCAAGGTTCTTGGCAAGGCTTTTGATCGCACGCGTCTTGGCAAGTCCCGGCAGGCCTTCCACAAGCAGATGCCCGTTGGCAAGCAAGCCGAGCAGCAGTCGCTCGATCATCGCCTCCTGGCCTACGATCGATTGCCCGATGCGTTTGCCAAGCGCCTGAATATCTTCCCGGTGTGCCATCCGTTTCTCCCAGACGCCCTGCGATCTTCGAAAGGGGTTGAGCTGCATCGAAGATCAGAGCAATCGTTTGATATGCAATGCCGAATTGTGTTTCCCTGCCCGCTATTTCGGAAAAAGGAAGGTTATGCCGGCTCGAACACCCCAGCCGTCAGGTCCATTGTCCGGTGCCTTCGCCCAATAGCGTGCGCCCAGTTGCAAGCTGACTGGCTGCTCACCGAACTTGGTTAGCTTCGAGACGGAGAAATTGATCGGAATGCTCCAGTCGTCGTGCTTCCAGTCGTAGGTGCTTTCAGTATTGAGCGCGAAGGTCCAGGCGGTCGGCGTGGTGTAGGAGAGGAAAGGTTGGAGGAAGGTCGAACTCACGTCATCGCGATTGTGATCACCGGCGACCGACCAGATATGGTTGGCGAGCACGCCGTAGGTCCAATGCCCTTCCTGCTTGAGCAGAACGGCGGTCGGGCCAAGGCCCCATTTTTCGCCACCGAGCAGTTCATCCGTTGCGGTCGGCAGCAGGAACGCCGGTCCCACACCCCAGATGATGCCGCCGGCCGCCGGCTGTTTCGGTGAGAAGAAAAAACTCTGCAACGTATCACCAAGGCCGAACTGGGAGCCGGAATCGCCGGCTATGTCGCTCTGCCAGACGACAGGTACGATCGTGCGCGAGATGACGTTCCAGTCGTCGTTCAACGAAAAGGGAATGACAGGCTGGATATTCATCACAGCCTTATGGCCGTCATCGGGGCCATAACCGCTGTCGTAGTTGAACTGAAATGGTACACTGATCAGGGACGCAACAGGGTTTGAAAGCTGCTTGGCCAGATCGGCGTTTTCAGCGAATGCAGGCGCGGCAAGGACTGAGACCATCAACGATACGGTTCCAGCGTAAATCATCCTGAACATGGCCAGCCTCCAATCTTCCAAGCGAATGCTTCCCACACTATTGCCGAGACCAAATTGCACCGAACAACCGGCACTGAAGAAATCAGTTTCTTGCCCCGCGCGATAGGGAGGAACAGGTGCGAACCTGTAACATTTTGGATTTACGGCTATGCAATCGCATTGCGTCAACCAAAATCGAGCGCAATTCGAAATTGAGCTGGATTTTTAACCCGCTTCGAAGTTGAATGTATAAGCGTTTCTTTAGCAGTCGATTTCGGAGGCACATCGCGATGCGAATGGACTTGCCCAAGGAAAACAGTAGCCCCCACGCGCACCAGTTTCCGGTGGCGAGCGAAGTGCAAGAGGAACTTGAGCGGGTTCTCGCAAGCAGCGCGTTCAGGGCGACGCCGCGCCGCAAGAAATTGCTGCGCTATCTTGTTGAGGAATCGCTTGCCGGCCGGGGCCGGGAACTCAAGGGTTATACGATCGCGACCCTTGTGTTCGAGCGCGATGAAAGCTTTGACCCCCAGGCAGATCCGGTCGTGCGGCTGGAAGCACGCCGTCTGCGCCACGATCTCGATAGCTATTATGTTTCACACGGGCGCAAGAACCACGTGCGCATCTCAATTCCAAAGGGACAATACGTACCTTTGATGGAATGGGGAAACGGCGGCTCCGCTGCCGATGACGCCGCATCCATTGCTGCTGACAATCCAGAAGCACATCTGCCGAAGACCGCCGATGGGACGTCATCCATTTTTTTCCGGCGCGCATCGATCGCTGCCGGGGTCTCGTGCATTCTCCTGCTGGCCGCATTCATCCTTGTCTTTTTCAATCCCCTGCAAAGCAGAAAGAGCAACGCGACTGAAAACGGCACGGCGATTGCCGTGATACCATTTCAGGCGGAAAGTGCTGACGCAACGCCGGCATTGCTGGCGAACGGCATGGCCGACGAGATCATGGGCGGCATCAACCGGTTTGGCGTATTTCGCCTCTATATGCCGTCAGGTGGCGGCAAGGGTCTTTCCGGCTCCGATCCCTTGGAAATCGGCAAGCGTCTGAATTTGGACTACGTCGTCAGCGGGACGCTCGGCGTCGATGACACGGCGGATACGTTGAGGGTAAATGCGCGCCTGATCGACGTCCATTCGCAGCGGATACTGTGGATGGGCAGCTACGACCGGAATTATTCGACGCATTCACTGCAATCAGTCCAGCGCGAAATCGCTTCCGCCGTGGCCTCCGCCCTTGGTCAGCCCTATGGCGTGCTGCGCACCGATGAAAGCGTCCGGACCGCAGACGCCGATGCTGCAGACATGTCGAGCTATCAGTGCGTGTTGCGCAGTTACACTTACCGGCGCACCTTCGACAGGCCGGAGCATGATGAGGTTTTGCCTTGCCTGGAAAAAGCGGTTCAGAGAGATCCGAATTATGCCGAAGCATGGGCAATGCTGGCTTGGCTTTATATGGATGAAGGGCGCTTCGGCTGGACTGCAGACGGCAACCAGAATGGTGCCTATCGCCGCGCGCTCACAACGGCGCAACATGCCATTTCACTCGACCACAACAACGTTTCAGCCCTGAAGACGCTGGCCTCGACCGAGCACTATATGGGTAATTATGCAGAAAGCGCCCGCGTCCAGCGTCTGGCTCTGGCCCTTAACCCCATCGACCCGGACACACTCGCCCAACTCGGCTGGCGGCTGGCCGTGCGCGGCAATTTCGAAGAAGGCATTCCTTATCTGCGCCAAGCGATCGAACGTTCGATCAATCCGCCCGGCTGGTACTATCATCTGATTGCGGTCGACCAGTATCTCAAGGGCCAGTACCAGGAGATGCTGGAAACCGCGCAGCGGTCCGTCATCGATGGCTCCGGGATCAGCTGGTCTTTCGTGGCGATTGCCGAAGGAGCGCTTGGCGACGAAGACCAAGCACACGCGGCGCTTGAGAAAATGGCCAAAATTTCTCCGCTGCTCGCTAGCGACCCGGCAGACGCCTATCGCCGCCATCAAGCGACCGACAGCATTGTCGACGCATTGGTCGCCGGTCTTCGAAAGGCCGGCTGGAGTGAACCCCCGCCAGCCAAGAACCCCGCATAGGTCACCTGATATCCCGTATTCACCGTTTATCTGCGGACGACACAACGAAAGCCGACATGGCTCGTGGTCGTGTCTATCTCCTGCGCATGGCGGGCGGCAGGCCGGTAACGGCGGCAGTAGTTCGGCGCACACAGATGCGAGCCGCCCTTGAGCACCCTGCGCGGTATAGCCAGTGCTGCCTGGCTTGGGTTGACGCTTGCCCCGGCGTCAAGACTGCGTGGATTGGAGGGGATACAGCAGGGCTTTGCGGCGGCCTCGGGATGGCGCGTCGTCCAGAAATCCGTCGTCCACTCCCAGGTGTTACCGATCATGTCATAGAGGCCATAACCGTTGGCCGGATAGGTGCGGATCGGTGAGGTGCGGTCGAAACCGTCCTCCAAAAGGTTCTCAGTCGGGAAGCCGCCTTGCCACGTATTGGCCATATGTTTGCCGCCGGGCGTCAGTTCTTCGCCCCAGGCGAATTCGGCCTGGTCAAGCCCGCCACGGGCGGCAAGCTCCCACTCCGCTTCTGTCGGCAGTTCCTTGCCTGCCCAGGCGGCATAAGCTTCGGCGTCACAGAAGGCGATGTGGACGACGGGATGATCGAGGATGGTGCCGATGCTGCTCTTGCGGCCGAGTGGCCGGCGCCAGTTCGCGCCGTGGGTGAAAACCCACCATTGCGAGATATCGCGCCCCTGAAGCGGTTTTTCCGGCGGGGTGAAAACGAGCGAGCCGGCCCGCAGGTTCTGCGGCGGGGCGCCAGGATACGCAGCCGCCTGCGGGCGCTTTTCAGCGAAGGTAACGTAGCCGGTCGCGTTGACGAAGGCGAGGAAATCGCCGTTGGTCACGGGAACCTCGTCCATCCAGAAGCCATCGACCTTGACGGGGTGAACGGGCGCCTCTTCGGGATAGTGATCATTGGAACCCATCATGAAGGTTCCGCCTTCGATCCAGGCCATGCCCGGCCGGCGGGCTTCCTGTTCGACGCGCAATTCGGATGTCTGCATGGCTTTTCTTCCTACGCTTAACCGTTGTCACCGGAGCAGGCTGCCCTGCTACCGGTTCACTTCCTGGCGTTATGGCTTGTTGCCCGTTGACGCCGCCGCCTGTTTTCCACTTTTTTCCGCATGTTCGGCCAACATGTCATAGGCGACGTAATATTTGTAGATATTGCTGACATATTGCACGGTTTCGCGCCCGACGATGGCGGCGGCACCGTTTTCGACATTGCCGAACCACCGGTTCGGATCAAGCCCCATCTCCTTCGCCTTGGCGCGGAACTTGCGCAGGTTGCCAGGGCCGGCATTGTAGGCGGCGAAGGCAAAAAGCAGCTGTTCACGCGGCGGCAGGTCCGGATCGTCGATATAGGTGTCGATCAGGTGACGCAGGTATTTGTTGCCTGCTTCCACGTTGCGATCGGGGTTTGACGCGATATCCTTGATCCCGACGGCCTTGTCGGCGGCAGTCGAGGGCAGCAATTGCATGATGCCGACGGCACCGCGCGGGCTATGCCGTGCCTGGTCAAGCTGTGATTCCTGATAGCCTTGTGCGATCACCATCAGGTAATCGAAGGAATATTCGGCCGCATGCTTGCGGAAGATGTCGACGAGATTGCGGAATTTTTCCATCTCGTCGGGCGAATAGGCGCGGCGCACCATCTTGTCGCTTTTGTAATAGCGGCTTTTCAGGATGTTGCCGAAGGTGGTGCCAATCTTGTGATCCTTGGCGAAAGCGTCCAGCGTCGCTTTCAGAAGCGGGCTGTTCTTGCGGATTGCCCAGGCGATCTGCCCGTCCGTATTGATGGCAACATCGTCGCGAACAGTGAGGTTCGGAAAGACATTTTTCCAGATCGCCGCCTTGTAGTCATCGACCACCGTCCAGGGCAGGAGCCCGGCGTCGACCATTTCGAGCAGGTCCTCGTCTTCGAGGTTTTCATCCATCGCCGTCAGCATGATTTCCGGCTTGCCCGCGGCACGGCGTTGTTCGTTCAATGCCGCCAGATGCTCGTAGTAACTGCTGGAGGCGCGCAGCCTGATTTCCTTGCCACCGAGATCGTCGATGGTCTTGATGTCAGACGCGCCCGGTCCCGTCACCAGAACTTCGGCCGCCTTGGCGTAAAGCGGCGCTGAGAAATCGACCTCCGCCTGTCTCGCCGGGGTGATCGTCAGGTTGGCCATGACGATATCGCCGCGTCCTTCCTTGAGAGCAGCAAGCAGCTTGTCGCGTTCCACCGGCACGAAGGCGATGCGGATTTTGTCGATCTCCTTCTTCTTGCCGGCGTTGAGGACTTTCTGAAATTCGGTTCCGAAATCAACGGCCGTGCCGTACTGCGCACCCTTGTCGATGAAATAGATGGTCTTGCTGAAGGGCACGATGATGCGCACCAGCCGGCGCTTCTGCATTGCATCGAAATCGTCGGTGAACTTGCCCATCAAATGCGGTGTTTCCTGGCCCATTGCCTGGCCAGGAACAGAGAGCGTGGTGGCGAAGCCACAGAAGAGGACGAATGCGAATAGAAGCCGATCAACCATCAGGGCCGCCTTGCCGGTTCTCAACGACGTGTCAGTCTTCCAAAACCTGCCAGTCGTCATTCGGATTGAACGTTTCGATTTTTGACGCGATTTTCGACGTGCCGTCGCCGAGATCAGCCTCATAGATGATGCCGTTCCTGTTGACGACGAAGGTCTTGACCCCGGTTATACCATAATGGACGGGCCAGGCCACGAGGCCGAAGCCGGCGATCATGTTGCCGTTGATGACATAGTTATAGGCGCCGCCGGCAATCGCGTCCCCTTGGCGGGTCAGGATACGGTAGCGGTAACCGTTAAAGCCTTCGCCGGCCTTGGCCACAGCCAGCGCAGTCCCGTCGGCAAGTGCCGGGCCGGCCGGGCTTTCCTCGCCGCCGAAGTCTTGCGCCGGCCAGTAGAGGCCGTCCTGTGTGCCTTCGGTGCTGATCAATTTCTGTGCGTATTCAAGGACTCCATCGCCATCGTGATCGGCAAGGGCGTATTGCTCCTGTGCAGCCACATAGTCATGAATGGTATCGATGGTTGAAAGCTCGTTGGAGCCGACACGGCGGTTTGCGACTTCCTCAAGTCCGACATAGGTGTCGAAAGCCCATTTCCCGTCCTTGCCCTTGGAGATCGGGAAAGGGAATGGCCAGCGCACATTGCCAATTTCCAAAACCTTGCGGCCTTCGACATCCGTAGCGTCCAGTTTCTCCTTCACGCCGGATTTTATGCCGTTGTAGGCTTCCGTTATACCATCGCTCGATTTGGTTTTTGCCGCATCGAGGCCGAGCAGGGCCGCGAGCTTGTCGATATCGCCCCCTTCGACAGTCGATTTGAACGCAGCGACAGCCTCTTCGGGCGTAGCGAAGACCGGCGGCTCCTGCGCCGAGACGAAATCCGCAATCGACATCGTGTCGCTGGCGGTCTGTGCATAGGTCGAAGGTATCACCGTTGTGCCAGCAAAGACTGCAGCGCAGGCCAACGTGCGAAGAATAGTTCTGTATTCTGTTTTCATCGTCGATCTCCTTTGCGCCCGGATTACCGGCGGTGTCCGCCGCCGCCACGTCGAACCGCTTTGTTACCACCGCCGCCGCCGCGATGACCTCCACCCATCGACTGTCTGCCGCGATTGGACGACATGTTCGTTTGATGACGGTTCCCAGGGTTGCCGATCACGGATCTGTTTTGAGCCGGCCGGTTCTGGACGCGCGCGCCCGGCTTCGGCTGCTTGACCTGGCGTGTCACCTGCTGCTGGCGGTTGGCGGCCGGACGCGCCTGCGAGACGTTGGGGCGATTGGCAACGGCATTCTGCGCCTTACCGGGCCGCTGGTTGCCGGCAGCCGGGGTCCTGTTGCGCGCGCGATCAGCGTCCACCTTGCTCTTGCGAATGTCGTTGGTGGTAATTTTCGGCCGGTTGTTGGCAATGGTGTTGCCGCCATCACGCCGCAGATCCTTTGCCTTGATGCCGATATTGTTTTCGCGGTTTCCCTTGAAGTCGTTACGCATTTTGGTGCGGTCGATATTGTTGAACTGGTTCTTGTCGAACTTGATTTTCGAGCGGTCGACGTTCTTCCAGTCGACATCGCCCATCTTGAACTTGTTGCGGTCTATGTCGATGTTGTTGAAGCACTTGTTGCAGTCGATATCGACATCACCGCCGCGCCAGTTGCCGCCCCAGACGCCCCAATCATCCCAATCCACCACCGAGGCCCAGATTGCACCCGTGACGGCGCCGGCAAAAAAGGTTGCCGTCGGATAGTAGTAGTTGGGATAGGGGTCGGGATAATAACCGATCGGAACCGGGTCATAGTTCGGCTCGTAAAGCATCTGCGGCTCGTATTGCGGCACGTAGATCTTCTCGGGGTCCTTGGATTGGATGACGACACTATCGCCCTGATTGACGACGGTGATCTTGTCGTCACTCTTGATGATCTTGTCATCGACAGCCTTATCGCGCAGCGCCTGTATGGCGATCAGCACGTCCTTCTGCTGATAGGTCAGTGCGCTGCCAAGCGCCTGCGTCCATTCGAGGTCGTCGCTCATCATCTTGACGACCTGCGGATAGTTCAAGAGAGAGATGACGCTGCCATCCCAGCTGTCCTTGGGCTTCAGGTTCTTGTTGGTCTTTGACTGATCGAGGAACCGTTGTGCCTCTATGATCTGCAGCGGGAAAATCGAGGAGGACGTGATCACCGCGACCAGTTCGTCCGGATAAAGGGCGATGCGGGCGACGAGCACCTCCATTTCATCCTCGGTCAGAAGATCGGGTGCATCCGCATCGGAAGCAGCTGCCTGGGACGTATCCTGCGCGCGAGCCTCGGTCAGCGCAACCGGACCCCCGGCAACTGAAAAGACAAGTGCGGCTGCGCCAAGCCAGCGCCCGAGCACGTTGAAAATGTCTGGCATGCTATCAACTCCCAATCCGTGGATCCTGAATGCACTTGCATGTCACTGCCTGAATGAAGGGACGCGGCATTTCCGCCTCCCTTCACCGGCAATATCTACTCTGGATAGACCTGCTTCCAGTCGCTTTTCATGCTGACGATTTGCCAGCCACGTTTGCCTGCCTCGTCCAGCCCCTTGTCCAGGCGCCCGAAATGGGATTGGCGATCATAGGCATATTCCCGCTCGCCATCATCGTGATGCACGATCAGGCCAAAGCTGCGCCCGGCCCGTGACGTCGTCCATTCCAGCATCTGGAAATCGCCGTCCGAATTGCCGAAGGCGGCGATCGGGCGGCGTCCGATATGGGTATAGATGCCAACCGGCTTGCCGGGGCCATCATCGACGAAGTCGACTTCCGGCAGGCGCATAATCGCCGGCTTTCCGTCCTGCACCTCGTATTTCGACTTGATCGACGAACCGACAACATTCTGTGGCGGAATGCCGTAAACGCGCTCGGTCCAGGGGCGCATGAACTCGATGCCGCCGCCGGAAACGATGAAGACCTCAAAGCCGTTTGCCTTCAGATAGGCAATCAATTCGAGCATGGGCTGATAGACCATCTCGGTATAGGGCTTGCCGGTCTTCGGGTGTTTTGCCGTGCTGATCCAGTCGCTGGCGATCTTCGTGAATTCTTCGCTGCTCATGCCGGCATGGGTGACGCCGACGAGGTCAACAAGTCCCTTTTCTCCCGATGCCGCAATGCCGGCCACGTCGCCCGCCAGAACGGATTTGAATGGCTCCGTGTCTTTCCATTCGGGATGCTGCGGCGCGAGCGTCTTGATCCGGTCGAGCACAAAAGCGAGCTGGACATACATCGGCTGCTCGCTCCACAGCGTGCCGTCATTGTCGAAGACTGCGACACGCTCAGCCGGCGCCACATAATCGCTGCCACCCGCGGTCGTTACCGCCGACACGAAATCGACAATGCCCTGTTTTGCCGCACCATCGTTCCAGGATGGAAGGTCATCGGCCCGGGTTGCAAGCGGCACCGACAGCAGAACAAATGCTGCCAAGGCTGTTATTCTACCGAAGCCGAACATGAAGACCTCCAAAGTGGGCTTGAGTTGGAAAATAGGTTGCAGACGAGGTGCTTGCGGTTGGCGGAAACATTGTGCAGTCCGTGACGGCCACGCATTACGTTTCTTCTTTCGGATGAGCGTGCCGCAGCGCGGAAAGTGCGCCTTCAATGAATTCCTCGATTTCGGCTTCTATTTCCTCGATCAGATGCTGGAACTCCCGCATTTTTCTGTCGTCACCCCGCCAGCGCTCGAGCGCGCTTTTGGCCGTATCATAGTCGTCGCAGACGCTTCGAAATTCCGGCAAGCGGGAATAGAGCCGCCGGACGATAAGTTCATGGGCCGGAAATTTCCTGATAACCGTGGCTAACTCCGACATGACCGCAACCTTCGGCTCGTCGCTCCTCAACGGAAGTATTGTTACATTTTCAGATGAGTGAGCTAGGTGCGAACATGTACGAACATGTTCTTGGAAGCCTTCGAACATTTGAACCGCTATGCTGACGTGCCTGATGCCGCGGACGAAGAACGTTGCACGATATTCCACCCTAGCTTGGCGGCCACTGGCTGCCGTTGAAACGTGATGGACAAAATGACGGACACGCCTTCATCTTCCGCATATGCCGTTTCTCCTCCACATGGCGCCGATTTTCTGGCGTCGCATGGCGGCCCGTTCTTTCAATTGCAAGTCCGCCTGAGGCTGCTCAAGGAAAGCAGTCTGCGAGCAGCCCCGCGTGCGGTCCTCTTCATCGCCCTTGCCTGGGGTGTACCTTTCCTGCTCGGCGTGCCGCGCAGTTTTTCCCTCGATCACGGCGAGGGCGCCTATCTGGCCGACCTCAGTGTCTGGTCCAAATTCTTCATCGGCATCGGTGCTTTCGTTCTTGCCGAGCAGCAGGTGGAAAAGGGGCTTCGCGCCAAGTTGCAGCAGTTGTTCTTTGCGCCGATCGTGGCGCCAAGCTCGATGGCGCGCGCGGCCGCGCTGGTGTCCACGGCGCTTCGCCGGCGCGACCTGTGGCCTGCCGAACTGGTCTGCCTCCTTCTCGCGGTGTTTGCTTCATTCCTGTCTTACAGCAATTTTCACGCCGCCGAGGCGTCGTCATGGGCCGTCGAGCATTCATTGGACGGAAACAGGATCAGCGCTGCCGGCTGGTGGTCCATCTGCTTCAGTCTTCCCCTCTTCGTATTCCTGTTCACGCGCGGGATCTGGCGCCATCTGGTCTGGGCGCAGATGTTGCGCGGCATTTCGAAGCTGGAACTTCGGCTCGTCGCCAACCATCCTGACGGAAAGGCCGGATTGGGCTTTCTTGCCCGCTATCCCAATACCTATGTCCTTTTTGTCCTTGGCATGAGTTGCGCGATCGCGGCACAGATCGCCAAACATTTCATCAACCAGGATATCTCCACCGCAACGCTGACGACCATCATGGGGGGCTGGCTGGTGATCGTACTCGCCTTTTTCGCCTATCCGCTTTCAGCCTTCACGCCGCCGCTGACGCGGCTGAAAGAAAACGGCCTTATCGTGCTTGGCGCCCAGGCGACCCGATATTTCCGGGCATCCGAACGCAAGGCGATCGGGCGGAACATTTTCGCCGATCCGGGGACTGAGCCGGATGTCGACATCGCCGATCCGTCGAAGCTCTACGATGCTTCATCCAAGCTCTCGTCAATGCTGATCAGCCGTAGCGCCGTGATCCCCGTGGCCGCCGCAGCTCTCCTGCCCTTTGCCGTGGCTGGCGCGACGAAGCTGCCCTACAAGGAAGTGTTTTCCGTGCTGAAGAAGCTGTTGTTGCTCTGACCAATCCTATGACGAACGCGGCGAGCAACCGCGGCAAGTTTGCCGCCGCTTCTTGGGCTCCTTCCTCACCACCGAAACCTCGATTGCGCCTCCATCCAGCGCCAGACCCAAGCCATGACGAACATCGTCAGCAGCCAGCCTAGCACCACATCCGACAGGAAGTGGGCGCCAAGAATGACGCGATTGAACGCCACGAAGACAAGGCAAGGCACCAATATGATTGCAGCGGCCCACCGAAGCCGCGCCGGAACAAAAACCAGGAGCGACAGTGACGCGGCCGCCGCCGAGGCTTCACCGGACGGGAACGAGCAGGCGCGGCTGCAGGCTGCGGAAAACTGCCACACCGGCGTAAAATCCGCCGTGCCACCAAACTCGACAAGCGCGCGCGGCCGTACACGCCCGATGAGTACCTTCAGCGTCTGGACCACGAGGAGCGGGCCTGCGGCAAAACTCAACAAGACGAACAGCGGTTTGTGAGGCGAGCAGAACCGCATGCGGTGCGGCAGGAATTTATGCAGCGCGATCAGCATGATCATCGAGCCGATAAGATAGGGTTGCGCCTGCCGGCTGATATCCCTTACCTCCCGCAAGAACGGATTGTCGCCCAGAAAGAAAGTCTGTCCTTCGACAAACCAGCGCGAGACCATCAGATCGAGATCGGGAAAGACCACAAAGACGAAGCTCACCCAGACGATCGACGCGCCGATGACGGCAATCGCACCGTCGGTGCTGGATGGGGCTGCCGGCTGGGACAGGCCCGCGTCCCCGGAGGGGGAATTCCAATAATCGAACGCAAATTTTCGCATGCCGGCATCTCCGAAGGCTGAACCGGCGGCAAACTGAAATCGGATTGTCAAGAAACGGCGGAGATGCAATCAAGGGTGTGTTCGGAACAGGCTTTCTGGCCGCCGGCAGACCTATTGGAAATTGCAGAAGTTTTTTTGTCCGTGATAGTCTCCGCCCGGCAGCAAGACCGCGCAGAAAATTGAAGAACCGCAGGGCATTAGGGTGGATAACAGTCTCGTACTGATCGTTGAGGATGAACCGGCAATCGCACAGATACTGGAGGCGTATCTCTTGCGTGACGGCTTCCGTACGGTTCGTGCCGGTGACGGCGAAATAGCGCTTCAGCATCATGCCTATCTGAAGCCAGATATTGTTCTGCTCGATGTGCGCTTGCCGAAACTTGACGGTTTCGGCGTGCTTGCCCGTCTGCGTCAGGCAGGCACGACGCCGGTGATCATGGTGACGGCCATTGCCGACGACATCGACCGGCTGAGCGGCCTACGCCTTGGCGCCGATGACTATGTGGTGAAGCCCTTCAACCCGCAGGAGGTTGTCGCCCGGGTCAGGGCGGTGTTGCGCCGGACACAGGGAGAGCGTGCCGACGCGATCAAGCGGTTCGGGGCCATAGAAGTCGATTTCGCCAGCTACACCGCCTTCGTCTCCATCGACGAGCGCCGCACGCACCTGTCCCTGACACTGAGTGAATTTCGCATTCTCGCCTATATGATCCGCCATCCGACCCAGGCCTTCGCGCGCGCCGACATTCTCGACGCCTGCCTGCCGGAAAGCGACGCCCTAGTGCGCACCGTCGATACGCATATTTCCAACCTCAGGCGGAAACTGGAAGATATGGGGCAAAACGGCTTTTTTCCCGCCGTGCGAGGCATCGGCTATCGCTTTTCGGATCCAAGATGAACAGACCCAGGCTCACTGCTCTTCCGCTTGCAACGCTGACTGCGATGATCATTACGGTCATGCTGCTGCTCAGCGTCGGCATGACTTATCTCGGCGTCACGCTGTATACCTCCTATCTGGAGCGAAGCATCACCAGCGCCCTGCCACCGAGAGCATTGACCGCCTATCAAAATCTGGACAAGGGCATCCTTCCCGACCAGGATTCGCTCAAGCTTCTGCTTGATAACCTCAAGGTGCTGGAGGGGCCGACAGATTTCAAAATCCAGATCTCCATTCTGGTCTGCGGCCTGCTTTCGGCCCTGGTATGCGCCGTTATCGGCATGTTTCTGGCCCGGCGGATCGCCGGCCCCCTCTCAGACCTGACATCTGCCGCCGTGGAGTTGAAATCCGGCGATTTCTCCGTCAGCGTCGCCCCGTCAAACCGCAGCACCCGTGAAGTCTCGAGCCTTGTCGATACCTTCAATGCACTTGCCGCGAGCCTCGACAACATGGAAAAAAGATTGCGCTTCAACAACATGGCGGTAGCGCACGAATTGCGCACGCCGCTGACAATCCTGCAAGGTTCGCTGCAGGGCATGCTGGATGGCGTCTTTCCCATGGATCGGAAGATGATCTCCGACCTTCTGCTTCAGGTCGAAGGCCTGGGCAGGATTGTCGAGGACTTGCGCACCCTATCGCTGGCCATCGGCCAAAAGCTGGTGATGGAGCGTCAAAGCACTGACGTCTCCGAGGTGGTTGCCGCGGTACTGATGTCGGCAAAACCGATGTTGGACACAAGCAAGCTGACCGTTGAAACCGGCCTGCACCCTGCCGTCATCCCGGTGGACTCGCCCCGTATTCGCCAGGCTGTTCTGGCTCTCCTGGAAAACGCCTGCCGCTATGCGGCAGACGGCAACTGGCTGCGATGCGAAACGGAACGATTGCCGGATGACAGCGTTGTAATCCGCTTTCTCGACCGGGGCCCCGGATTTCCGCAGGACCTGGATGCCGTGGCCACGAACCCGTTCTGGCGGGGCGACCCCTCGCGGTCGCGGGCAACAGGCGGCACAGGACTGGGCCTGTCTGTGGTCCAAGCCATTGCACTTGCCCATGGCGGCCGTCTGGAATTCGCGAACCGGCAAGGCGGGGGCGCGATGGTCGCGATCCATCTGCGCCCGGAATGATCTGCGAAGAACTGGCAATGTCCATCTCCCGGCTCGACGGCAATCTGTATATTCTTCGATGCCTGAAGTAGAAGCCCGCTCTGGCAGTGCCTATATGAATGCCTGGTCGCATGGAGGTGCCGCCGCTATCGGCCGAGCCAACCGGGTGTGAAAATTCGATATTGGAGCGCGTTTAGATACCTCCACGTCCGCCACATGAAAGATCCGGTGCCGGCCGTAATGACTGTTTTGAGCTATGCCGCCGAAGCGGCAAAGGCAGGAGAATGAATGGACGACAAATTGCAGGCGCGCGCTTTGCATAGTGCAGCAATCCGCGAAAACGCCGAAGCCGAGATGAAATTGATTGGCATCGATGACCGATTGATCGGCCTTGTGGTCGAGGCGTTCTATGCCCGGGTGCGCTCGCATCCGCAACTGGGGCCGGTCTTCGATGCAAGGCTGGCGGGGCGTTGGCCTGAGCACATGGAGAAAATGAAAAGCTTCTGGTCCGCTGTCGCATTCAAGAGCGGCGCCTATGGCGGAAAGCCGGTTCAGGCCCATCTTGGCGTCGCCAACATGACGCCAGAGCTTTTCCCGCAATGGCTGGAGCTGTTTTCTGCAACGCTCGACGACGTCGTTCCAACGGCGGAAGCCAGAGCCTGGTTTATTGCAACAGCCGAGCGCATAGCGCGCAGCCTGACGCTCTCGCTTTTCTACAATCCGGCCCTCGACGACCCGGCACTGAAGCGAAACGCACCTGCGGCCGGATGACCAGCCCTAACGCAGCCTCAGTCCGCTGGAATCGAAGAAACGCCGGTTGCCAGGATCACAGGTCAATTGGACAACCTCATTATCCTTGATCGCAATCGGCGAACGATGCTCGGCAACAACCGCCTGGCCGTCGTCAAGCTGGCAATAGAGAAACTGCGTACCACCGAGATATTCGTAGAAATCCACCTTGGCGCGTAACGATTCCGCTGTTGCCGTCATCGACACGCTCAGATGCTCCGGGCGGATGCCGAAAGTCGCCCGCTCACCCGGTTTCAATAGCGAGGCCGAAAGGGCAGATGCGATCCGTTGCCCACCGGTAAGCACATAACCGTCGCCGGCCCATTCCGCATTCAGAAGGTTCATCCGCGGCGAGCCGATAAAGCCGGCGACGAAAGCATTGGCCGGGTCTTCATAGACATCGCGAGGACTGCCGGTCTGTTCGACGCGGCCGTCCCGGAGCACGACGATCATGTCGGCCAGCGTCATCGCCTCTGTCTGATCATGCGTGACATAGATCATCGTATTGCCAAGCTCGCGATGAAGCCGGGCAATTTCGATGCGCATGGACACACGCAGTTCCGCGTCGAGGTTGGACAGGGGTTCATCGAACAGGAAGACATCGGGCTTGCGCACGATCGCGCGGCCGATCGCGACGCGCTGCCGCTGGCCGCCGGAGAGCTGGCCCGGCCGCCGGTCAAGCAGGTGGTCGATCTTCAGGATTGATGACGCGGCGGCGACCCGGGCGTCGATCTCCGCGGTCGGCGTGTGCGCCATCTTCAACCCGAACGCCAGATTGTCACGCACGCTCATATGCGGATAGAGCGCATAGGATTGAAAGACCATGGCGATGCCGCGGTCGGAAGGGTCGAGATCGGTGACATCCCGCCCCTTGATCTCGATCTCGCCATCGGTGACCTCTTCCAGCCCGGCGATCATCCGCAAAAGCGTCGATTTTCCACACCCGGACGGTCCGACGAAGACCACGAAGGAGCCCTCGGCAATCTTCAGGTCGATGCTGTGGATGACCTCCAGGTTGCCAAAGCTCTTGCGAATGTCGGTGAGAACCACGCCGGTATCGGTCATATTCTTATTCACCGTTCAGCTCACCCGCTCTGACCCAGACAAGCATTTCGCCGGGCTCCCGGTTGTCCCAGAAAGGATAAGGCACGAAGCGCGCCGTGCCCTTTTTCGTCGTTGGCGGCGTTGTGCGATACAAGGTGGTGCCCCAATTGGTTTCATCGCGTTTGACCGGAATATCGAGCGCCACTGCGCCGCGCAGCTCGGCCATTTCCGTCGTCTTTGCCGCAGTGAGGTCACCGGTCAGCTCAATCGCGTTCAATTCCCTGCCGTTGTCCATCGCCTCGACGCAGTAAACTAGAGGTCCACGCATCAGGGCTGCACGGCCAGCATCCTGGCGCACCAGCGGATTGGCAAACAGCGCGCGGGGCGCGAGCGGAATATCGAGGTCAATATGGTCACCGCTCGCCCAGTCGCGCTCGATCCGGGCATAGCCGTCGATCGTCACCGACGCGAGATCGATCGTTTCGCCGTTGACCTTCAATGTCGAACCATCGGCCCATTCGGGAATACGCAGCGAAACGGTGAAACGGGCGGTCTTGTCGGTCTGGACATCGAAGTGAACAGCGCCGTCCCATGGGTAACCGGTCTTCTGATGTAGCTTGATCGCCGCCGCGCCGATCTCGAACCGCGCGGTGCTCTCACCATAGAGATGGACGGCGATTTCGTCGTCCGACACCGCATACATATAGGAGCCGATGGACGCGAGAAGACGGGCGATATTCGGTGGGCAGCAGGGGCAATGGTGCCAGACCCAGCGGTGATGCTTGCCGCCGCTCTCCAGCGGGTTCTCATAGAAGAAGGTCTTACCATCCAGCGACAGGCCGGACATGGCGCCGTTATAGAGCGCCTGCTCCATGATATCGGCATAACGCCGGTTGGGGCCGCGTCCCAGCATGCGGTTGGCCCAGAAAACCAGACCGACCGACGCGCAAGTCTCGGCATAGGCACTTTCATTGGGCAGGTCGTAGTAATCGGTAAAGCCTTCATTGGCCGCAGCCGGGCCGATACCGCCGGTCACATACATCTGCTTGGTCGTCAGGTCGTCCCAAAGGGTCTCCAGCGCGGCAGTCAGGCTGTCATCGCTATATTCCGTGGCGATATCGGCCATGCCAGAGTAAAGATACATCGCACGCACCGCATGGCCGACGACCTTCTTCTGATCCCGGACAGGCAGGTGTGCCTGACCGTATTCATAGGTTTTCTGATGGAAATCGGCAGCCGTACGGCCGTCGCGGACAGCTTCTTCGGTGAAGAAATGCGGTTCGGTGCCACGCTCGTCGATGAAGAACTTGCAAAGGTCGAGATATTTCCTCTGACCGGTCACGCGGGCGAGCTTCACCAGCGCCAGCTCGATTTCCTCATGGCCGCAATAGCCGCGCAGCTGCCCCTCGCCGCGGCCGAAGGTCTTGATCAGGTAGTCCGTGTACCGGCACATGATGTCGAGCAGCTTGCGCTTGCCGGTCGCCTGGAAATAGGCGACCGCCCCCTCGATCAGGTGACCCGCGCAATAAAGTTCGTGATGATCGCGCAGGTTGGTCCAGCGGCGGTCGGGCTGGACGCGCTGGAACCAGGCGTTCAGGTAACCGTCCTCGTCCTGCATTTTCCCGTACATGTCGATGATCTCGTCGACGCGGGCCTCGAGCTTCGGATTTTTCCGCCGGTAAAGTGAATAGGCAACCGTCTCGATCGACTTGCCGAGATCGCTGTCCCAGAACATTTGTGTCGTGCCGCCCCAGGGCTGGATCGGAATGACGATGCCCGGGCTTGGTTGATCAACATCGATGGCCCTGACCATGCCGGCCTCGACGCAGCGGTCGAGCAGCGTTTCGGCTGTGGTGTCGCAGATCGCATCCTGCCTGTCGCCGAACAGGCCGTGAATATCGACGCTGGGAACGGGGAGAGGGCGAAATTGTCGGTCTTTTTTCATCGTGTTCATGGCTTTCCGTTTTTTGAGATCATTTGACCGCGCCGGCCATCAGCCCGCGCATGTAGTAGCGTTGCAACAACAGGAAGACGATCAGGCAGGGAACTGTCATGACCGCAACGCCGGCCTGCACTGCTCCCCAGTTGACCGCGCCGAGACGCCCGGCGCGCACCGCCATCATCAGCACCGGCAACGTGTATTTCTCGTTGCTGGAAAGCAGGATCAGCGCCGCGAGGAACTCGTTCCAGGCGTTGAGGAAGGCAAAGATCGCGACGGTCGCGATACCCGGCAGGACGAGCGGCAGAAGCACGCGAACAAGCAGCCTGAGATCGCGCGCGCCGTCGATGCGCGCGGCTTCCTCGATTTCCTTCGGCACCGCGTCGAACGCGTTGCGCATCATGAAGACGGAGAAGGGTAATTGCAGCGTCACATAGACCAGCGTCAGCCCGAGCAGCGAATTGTTCAGCCCGAGCTTGGCGAGGATGATGAATAGCGGCGTCAGGATCGACTGGAAGGGGATCATCAGCGTGGCGATGATCAAAACGAACAGCACGTTCTTCAGCGGAAACCGGTAACGCGAGAAACCGTAGCCAGCCAGCAGGCTGACGGCGACCGTCAGCACGACGGTTGCGAGCGACACCAGCAGCGAATTGATGGTGTGCTGCCAGATGCCGGCACCGAACGTATCGAGAGACAGATAGGAATCGATGCTCAACCCGTTCGTCGGCCATGGTGGTAACGGTGGCAGCCGGGCTTCTGTGCCGTGCCGGAACGAGGCAAGAAACGTGATGACGAAGGGCGCCAGGAAAAACAGGCAGATGGCGATACCCGCCGCATGGTAGGCGCCGTTGGCCCTGAAGGCTTTCCGGGCGCGGCGCTGTTTCGAGGGACTGACTTTAGCAGTTGTCATGGCCGCTCCTCTCCGACGCGCAGCAGCCAGAGCTGCACGATGCTGAGCACAACCAGGATGGCGAGCAGCGCGATCGACAGCGCAGCGCCATAACCGAGATTGAACGACACGAAGGACTGGTTGAAAATGTAGTAGACCACCGAAATCATCCGGTTCTGCGGGCCGCCAGACGTCATGATGTAGAACTGGTCGAAAGCCAGGATCGAACCGGTGACGGAAATGATCAGCGCCAGTGCGATCGTCTTGCGCATCAGGGGAAGCGTCAGGTACCGGAACCGCTGCCAGCGTCCGGCGCCGTCGATGCGGGCAGCCTCGGTCAGATCTGCAGGAATGGCCTGCAGCCCGGTCAAGAGAATGATCATGGTGAAGCCGGCGATCTTCCAGACGACCATGATGATGATGGTGAGAAAGGCGCTGTCGAATGTGGCGAGCAGGTTGGGGCTCTTGTCCACCAGCCCCAGGGCCTTCAGCGCCGGTCCGACGAAGCCGCTGTCGACATTGGCCAGCCAGACCCAAAGGAGCGAGGCCGTTGCCAGGCCGACGACGACAGGCAGGAAGATAATCGTACGGTAAGCGCTGACGAAGCGCCGCTGTTTTTCCACGAAGATCGCCAACGGGAACGCGACGGCGAAAATCGCGATGGTGACGACGATAGTATAATAGGCGGTGAACTGCAGCGCCGACAGGAAGCGAGCATCGTGGAGCATGCGAACGTAGTTCTTGAGGCCGATCCAACGTGTTCCGCCCATCAATGGCCAGTTGTGCAGGCTCATCCAGCCGGTAAAGATCACCGGCATGACGAAGAACAGGATGACGAGCGCCATCGCCGGCGCGATATAGACGAGGCCGCGCCAACCCGATCTGCGCCGTCTCTTGCGCTGAGGCGACAGGGTCTTCGAACCGGAACCGGTCATCGAAAAAGCTCCGCGTGGAGTTGAGGAAATTGGCCGGGAGGCGGCTTTGCCTCCCGGCCGCAGCGACCGGGGAGATTATTGGCCGCTGTCGATAATCGATTGCATTTCGCTCTGGGCATTCGAAAACGCACCATCGACATCCTCACCGAAGATGGCGGCATTGGTGAAGCTCGCCCACGGGCCGTTGGCACTGTTGATCAGGTCGTTGAACTGCAAAGTGTAGGGCGTCTTCGCAACGGAGATCGCCTCGATGCCGACCTGCAGGCGCGGATCGAGACCTTCCAGCACCTTGCCGGCGATATCGCCGCGGGTCGGCAGGCTGCCATACTTCGCCATCATCTTCTGGCCATCCTCGGAATAGATGTATTCGAGGAATTCCTTCACGGCTGCCATCTTCGGCGTGCCCTTGGTGATGACGAAATTGTCGCCGCCGGCAAAAGAGGACGTTCCACCGGTGGCACCGGGGATCAGCGTCACCCCGAAATTGATATCGGGATGTTCGGTGACCAGCGAACCGATGGCGAATGCACCGAGGCTCTGCTGGCCGATCTTGCCGCTGGTGAACGTCAGGAAATTCGCGCCGTTATCGCTGGCAGCGCCCGCCGGCACCAGGTCCTTCTTGACCATGTTGCGGTAGATATCGACCGCCTTGCGCATTTCCGGGGTATCGAGGGTCGCGGTCTTGCTATCGGCCGACAGGATATCGGCGCCGGCACCCCAGACGAGCGGGGTGAAGGTGAAGATCATGCAGCCGCCACAGCCGCCACCGGAGAAATAGAAGCCGTAATTGTCGTCGCCCAGGGCGCGGATCTTTTCAGCGTTGGCGGTAATCTCGTCCCAGGTCGTTGGCGCCTTTTCCGGATCAAGGCCGGCTTTCTTGTAGAGATCCTTGTTCCAGGCAAAAACCGAGGTTTCGACGGACAGCGGTAGACCATAGATGCGGTCCTGATAGGTGCCGAGCTTGACGTGCGACGGTGAGAGCGCGCTGAAATAGGGCAGGGACTTCGCCCAGTCGGTGAGGTCCTCGAGCTGGCCTGCAGCGGCAAAGGCGGGATTGTAGATGAGATCCATCGACAGCGCATCGGGCGCCTGGCCGCCGGCGATCGCCGTCGCGTATTTCTGCACCAGTTCCGAAAACGGCACTTCGGTCATCGAGACCTGGTTTTCGTGGCTGGAATTGTAGGCCTCCACGGTTTTCTTGAAGGCCTCACCGATGCCGGTGCGAACCCACATCTCAACCTTATCGGCGGCCGAAGCAGCCGACATCAGGCACAGGGTAGCGATGCCGGTCGCTGCCAAAAGACGCTTGATCATGACATTCCTCCCAAATGGCGCATCTCCTCTGCGCCTTCGTTCATTCCCTCGGGCTGTTACCCCCGCACGATTGCCGGACGACCAGCCGGCATGGCAATTTCCTCACTCCCGGCTCGACAGGCCGTCCCTCCGCGAGTGCCAGGACGGTCAGACCCGCCTGCCGCCCGAGTTCCTTTAACTCCATGTCCACCGTCGTCAGCGGCGGCCGCGTCTGGGCTGCGACAATCTCCCAATTGTCGAAACCGATGACGGAGACGTCTTCAGGCACCTTGATGCCGCGCTCCCGCAATGCATCGACGGCGCCGCGGGCGATCTGGTCGTTGCCGCAAAACAGCGCGTCGGGCTTTTCTCCCGTTCTCCTCCAGATTTCGGCAACGGCCTCATGACCCCAGCTTTCCGACCAGACGCCATACATCACCGGTTCGCCGCTACCTGCCGCCTTGCTGTAGGCATCGGCTCGTTCGTGCACCGAAAAGAAATCCTTCGGACCGGTGATATGGGCTATCCGCCGACGCCCGGCCTGCAAAAGCCATTCCACCGCAAGCGTTGCTCCGTGCGCATCATCGGAGCGGAAGGTGACGCTGTTCGGCGTCCCCTCGGTAAAGGCGTAGACGACCGGAACCGGCAGATTGGAAAGATCAACCGGCAGCCGCCTGTCGAGGCGCTTACCGGTGGCGATGATGCCATCCACCTGCTTGTCGAGCATTGCCTCGACATGGATCTGTCCCAGCGCCGGATCATCCTCGATCGCACAAAGAAAGACGGATACGCCGTGATCCACCAGCGCCTCGGAGACACCGGCCATGACCGGCAGTGTGAAGCGCCCGTAGGTGTCATTGGTCAGCAGCCCGATGGTGAAGCTGCGCTTGCTGAGCAGGCCGCGGGCGAGGGCATTCGGACGGAAGCCGATCTCGCTTGCCACGCGCTTGACCCGCTCCCGTGTCTCGTCTCCCATGCGCCCATTATTGTTCAGCGCTTTCGACGCGGTCGAGATGCTGACGCCGGCCGCAGCCGCAACATCGTGGATCGTGATCCGCTTTTTTGCTCCTCCGGTCTCCAGAATATCCTCCCTCAGCTGGCATGAGAAAACCTTTTACCAAATCGCTTGTCAAGTGAGAAAAGGTTTTCTCACGGATTCCACGTTTCCTGCATAATGAGCCGATCGTGAGGTGTGCGCCGGACGGGACATTCCAGCCGCCTGCCGCCGGGCTTTCGATCGAAAAATGGGAAACTACGCACACCAGAGAGTTGGCTCCGTGGCTTGACGAAGGTGCGCTATCGCGGATTGATCATATCTAATTTTCTGATACACATCAATTTCGCATTCGAGAGGGATATATGAGCACGCGATTTCTGATGATTGGCCCGGAGGACGGGAAGGAGGTGCTGAAATGCCTGGCGGCACCGGCGCGGCTTTCCATGTTGGAACTGCTGCATGCTCGCGGCCCGCTCAATGTCAACGACATTGCCGAAGCGCTCGATCTGCCGCAATCGACCACGTCGACGCATCTGAACCTGCTGGAGGAAGCGGGTCTCATCCGCACCGAAGTCTCCAAAGCGCGCAAGGGCAGCCAGAAGGTCTGTCATGCTGTCCATGAGGAAATCGTCCTGTCCTTCGCAAGTCCGGCCAAGACCGGCCAGGAGGTGATCGAAGTCGCCATGCCTGTTGGCCTCTACAGTGGCTACGAGGTGGCAGCCCCCTGCGGAATGTGCTCCCGCGACGGTATCATCGGCTATCTCGACAGCCCCGACACCTTCCTCACACCCGACCGGATGAAGGCAGGTTTGCTTTGGTTTACAATGGGATATGTCGAATATCAGTTCCCCAACAATGCCCGGATCAAGGGTGCCGAAGTAAAGGAACTGGAGATTGCGCTGGAACTCTCTTCCGAGGTCCCCGGCACCTCCGACAACTGGCCGTCCGACATCACACTTTCCATCAACGGCAAGGGCATCGGCGCCTGGACCTCGCCCGGCGACTTCGGTGATCGCCGCGGCAAATACACACCCGACTGGTGGAAGCTCCGGGGCAGCCAATATGGCGTTCTCAAGTATTTTCGCGTGACGGGAGAAGGCACGTTTATCGACGGAATCAGGATTTCCGATACGACTCTTGCCGATCTCGACCTGCTTGAGCACCGTTCGATCCGGCTGCGGATCGAAGTGCCGGAGACAGCCGAACATCCCGGTGGAATCAATATCTTCGGCCGAGGTTTTGGCAATTACGATCAAGATATCGTGCTGCGGCTGAAGACCTGATTTTCTGCCGATTGTTCGCTTGCCGCTCAAAGGCGGGTTGACGCCCGCATCTTCCTGTGCAAATTATCATACTAATGGATATATATCTGTTTTTCAGATATACAGGGAGGAAAGCATGCGCGCAGTCGGCACCGCACACAGCGGTTATGTCATCGGTACTATCGATCCACGCCTTTACGGCTCTTTCGTCGAACATCTCGGCCGCGCCGTCTATTCGGGCATCTACGAGCCGGATCATCCGACCGCCGACAAGAACGGCATGCGCCAGGACGTCATCGACCTCGTGCGGGAAGCCAATGTGCCGATCGTACGCTATCCCGGCGGCAATTTTGTCTCGGCCTACGATTGGGAAGACGGCATCGGCCCGCGCGAGGAGCGCCCGGTGCGTCTCGATCTTGCCTGGCACAGCTCCGAGAGCAATCATGTCGGCATCCACGAATTTGCCGACTGGGCTGAGGCTGCCAATACCGACATGATGCTGGCCGTCAATCTCGGGTCGCGCGGCCTGGATTCGGCCCGCGCTTTCCTCGAGTATGTCAACCATCCGGGCGGCAGCCAGTGGTCTGACCTTCGCCGCAAGAATGGCCGCGAAGAGCCCTGGAACGTCAAGATGTGGTGCCTCGGCAACGAGATGGACGGTCCCTGGCAGATCGGCCAGAAGACGGCGGAAGAATATGGCCGCATCGCTTTCGAGACCGCCAAGGCCATGCGCGCCTTCGACAAGTCGATCGAACTCGTGGTTTGCGGCTCCTCCTCACCGAAGATGCCGACCTATCCCGCCTGGGAAGCCACCGTTCTCGATTACACCTATGATTCCATCGACTACATCAGCCTGCATATGTATTTCGACAATCATGCCGGCAACACCGCCGACTATCTGGCCCAGAACGCCCGCCTTGACGACTACATCGCCACCATCGCCGGCGTCATCACCTATACCAAGGCGAAGAAGCGCTCGAAGAAGGACGTGTATATCTCCTTCGACGAGTGGAACGTCTGGTACCACTCCCGCGAAGCCGACCGGAAGGTTCTGGAAGGCAATGACGGCTGGCCGCATGCCCCGGCGCTTCTGGAGGATATCTACAATTTCGAGGACGTGCTGCAGGTCGGCTGTATCCTCAACACCTTCATCCGCCGTTCAGATGTGGTAAAGGTCGGTTGCCTAGCACAGCTCGTCAACGTCATCGCTCCTATCATGACCGTCCCGGGTGGCCCCGCCTGGCGTCAGACGACGTTCTTCCCCTATGCCTATGCGTCAAAGTACGGCCGCGGCAAGGCGCTGAACCTGTCGTTGAATTGCCCGAGCTATTCGACCGATTTCGCCAAAGACGTTCCTTATCTAGACGTTTCCGCCGTCGAAACGGAGGACGATGGCGCACTGACGTTCTTCATCGTCAACCGTCACCAGACGGAGGCGATCGAACTCGATCTCTCTCTCGAAGGTTTCGGCAGCCGCAAGGTGATCCTCGACAAGGTCATGGAAGGTCACGACCTCCGCGCCGTCAACGGTCCAGGAGCCGAGACGATCGAGCCACGCGATGGTTCGGGCGCATCGGTTACCGAAGGCCGCTTCGTCGCCGCCATCGCGCCGCTGAGCTACCGGATGATCCGGCTCGGCGCATAAGGCAGACAACGACGGGGAGGAGGAACCATGTCGGCATCGATCGAAATTACCAACGTTACCAAGCACTACGGCGCGCTCTCTGTGCTGGACGACATTTCACTGTCGATCAAGGCAGGCGAGTTCGTCGTTTTCCTTGGGCCTTCGGGCTGTGGGAAGTCCACGCTCTTGCGGATGATCGCAGGCCTGGAGGACGTAACGGCCGGCACGATCTCCGTCGCCGATCGGCGTGTCGATACACTGCCGCCGGGCAAACGCGGCGTCGCCATGGTTTTTCAGTCCTATGCGCTTTATCCGCATATGACGGTTGCCCAGAACATGTCCTTCGGCCTGGAAAACATCGGCCTGCCGAAGCCAGAAATCGAGCGCCGCGTCAGCCAAGCCGCCGCGACGCTCGAAATCGCCCATCTTCTTGATCGCAAGCCGGCAAAGCTGTCGGGCGGCCAACGCCAGCGCGTGGCGATCGGCCGGGCGATCGTCAAGGAACCGAAAGCCTTCCTGTTCGACGAGCCGCTCTCCAACCTTGACGCGGCACTGCGCGGCCGCACCCGGCTGGAACTTGCCCAGTTGCATGCCCGGCTCGGCAGCACGATGATCTTCGTGACGCATGATCAGGTCGAAGCCATGACGCTCGCCGACCGTATCGTCATCATGCACAACCGCAAGATCGAGCAGATCGGCACGCCGATGGAGATCTACCGGCGTCCCGCGAGCCGGTTCGTCGCCGGTTTCGTCGGCTCGCCCGCCATGAATTTTGTGCCACTGACGAGCGTGACCAGCAATGGCGGCACGATCAACATCGGCACCAGCGGTCTTGGCGACATCCATGCTGCCTTTCACCTTCCATCGGGCTTTTCGCCCGACGGAGCAAGTCTCGGCATCCGCGCCGAGGACGTGACCGTGCTGCCCGCCGGCCAGACCGGGATCGCGCTCAAGGCTGAAGTCGTCGAACGGCTGGGTGATCGCACACTGATCTACGGTCACCTTTCTGATGGCACCAAACTGACGGCCGAAACGGACGGACGCAGCGAAGCGCGCGGCGGCGATACGCTGCAGATTGCGCTTGATACCACCGCCATCCACCTGTTCGACGCCGCAGGCACCGCCCATCATTCGGAGGGCGACTGACATGGCCGAGAGCTATCGCCGCAGCCAATGGAGCAACGGCCTCTTCATCCTCCCCTATCTGTCCGTCTTTATCGTATTGCTGGTCTTTCCGCTCTTCTGGGGAGCGTGGCTCAGCCTGCACAAGGTGGATCTGTTCGGGCCTGGCCGCTTCGTCGGCTTGGGAAACTATGCGCGCGTCCTGGCCGATCCGGTCTTCCTGCAGGCATTGCGTAATTCCATCGTCTTCGTACTGGTCAGCGTTCCCTCGCTGGTAGTGCTCGGGCTCTTCCTGGCGCTGGCGCTGAACAAGACGACGCGAACGACCTCGTTCCTGCGTGGCCTGTTCTTCTCGTCCTCCGTGCTGTCGGTGACGATCGTGACGTTGATCTGGCGGTTCGTCTTCATCCCCGGCGACGGGCTTCTGGCCGTCATCTCCGAACAGTTCGGTGTCCAGCCGGTCAACTTTCTCTCGACCAGCGGCTGGTCGCTGTTTTCCGTCGGCGTCGCCACCGTCTGGTGGTGCATTGGCCTACCGATGATGCTCTTTCTTGCCGCTCTGCAGCAGATTCCGAACGACCTCTATGAGGCGGCAGCACTCGACAATGCTAGCCCCTGGCGCGTGCTGAAACGTGTCACGCTGCCCTCGATCGCCCGCACCATCATGCTGGTGACGATCATCCAGATCGTCATGCAGTTCCAGCTCTTCGGCCAGGCGCAGCTCATGACCAATGGCGGCCCGAACGGCACCTCACGGCCGTTGGTCATGTACATTTATGAAGTCGGCTTCGTGCGCTGGGATGTCGGCAAGGCCGCTGCTGCGTCCGAGTTCCTGTTCCTCATCATCCTTGTCGCGGCAATGGCGCAGTATGTGGTCTCGTCCCGCAAGTCGGAGGCTTCCGAATGAGCATGGATCAAACGACCTACCGCCCTGAAGCATTGACCGGCAATCGCACGCTGCTGACGATCGCCATCATCCTTTCCATCGTGATGATGGCACCGGTCGCCTGGCTCGTCGGCCTGTCGATCAAGGACAACAAGGAGCTGATGCTCGGAACGGAATCCGTTTTCGAGCTGCCCTACACGCTCGCCAACTACGTCAACATCCTCTACTCGTCGCAGGTCTTCGGCTGGTTCTTCAACAGCCTTGTGGTAGCAATCGGGCAGACGGCCGGCGTGCTCATTCTGGCGTCGCTTGCCGGCTATGCCTTTGCCCGCCTCGAATTTCCGTTCCGCCGGACGATCTTCGTCATCGTGCTGTTCGGCCTTGCCGTTCCGGAACAGGCGGTCATCATCGCCCGCCACCAGATGTTCAACTGGTTTGGCCTGCACAACTCATATCTCGGGCTAATGCTGCCCGGCCTGTCGTCCGCCTTCGGGGTCTTTCTGATGACCCAGTTCTTCAAGGCGATCCCCAAGGAGATCGATGAGGCGGCCCTGCTCGACAATGCCTCGACGCTGCGGATTTTCTGGAAGGTGCTGCTGCCCTTGACGCTGCCAGCCCAAGCGACCCTCGGCATCTTCACCTTCCTGCATGCCTGGAACGACTACTGGTGGCCGCTGATTTCAGCCACCCGGAAGGAGATGTTCACGCTCACCATCGGCATCGCCTCGTCCCAGACCAATTTTGCCCAGAGCGAAGGGCTCGGTTTCCTCAGTGCCCAGGCGGTCTTTGCCAGCCTGCCGGTGTTGATCGTCTACGTGATTTTCCAGCGCCATATCGTCACCGCGGTTTCGGGTGGCGCCGTGAAATGAAGATTGCTGCGGCCGGGAGGAATGGCCGCGGCGGGTTTCAACGGGGCGGGGAGCCCCTTTCAAAGGGAGAGACAGACCATGAGACGTTTTCTACTCAGCACGGCAGCTTTGATTGCGCTGACCTGCGCCACCTCTGCACATGCCCAGACGAAGATCGAGCTGCAGCGCTTCTTCGGCGCCTGCGATGCCGATTACGGCAAGGTTACCGACGTGTCCAAGGCGGTCGGCGAATGCGGTATCATTACGTCGCTGGTCAACAAGTTCGAGGCCGACAATCCGGACATCGACGTCAACGTCACCACCGTCGAATGGCCGGGCTATGACCAGCTCAACGCACAGCTTGCGTCGGGTGCGGCACCGGACGTGGTTTCGATGCACTATTCCGCCATCTCCGACTATCAGTCGCGTGGTTTGATCGACCCCGTCGATGACGTGCTGTCTGCGCAGGGTATCTCGCCCGACAGTTTCACCGATGCAGGCCGCGGCGGCGTCACCAAGGAAGGCCAGATGTTCGGCCTGCCCTTCGATAACTGGACCATGCTTTTCCACGTCAACCTGAACCTGATGAAACAGGCTGGCCTCGTCAACGCTGACGGCACCCCGATCCTGCCGAAGTCGGCCGACGAGCTGTTCGCCCAGGGCAAGCAGTTCAAGGAAAAGACCGGCAAGCCCTATCTAATCCAAATTGCTGCCAACGAGACCGCCTCATACGCCCGCATTCTTTATACGCTTCTGCAACAGCAGAATGCCGACTTCTTCGCCGATCCGACCAAGATCACGCTCAATACGCCGGAAGCCAAGAACGCCGTCGAGCTGATGAAGAAGATCAAGGACGAGGGTCTCTCCACGTTGGGCCTCGATTATGCGGCGGCGGTTACCGCGTTCACCAATGGCGATGGCGGCATTGCGGTCAACGGCACATGGCTGATCGGTGATTTCGTCGCCCAGTCGGAAAAGGATGGCACGCCGCTCGCCAAGGGCTACACGGTCTATCCGGTCCCGCAGCTTTACCCGGGCCGCGACAGCACCTATGCGGATGGCCACAGCTGGGTTCTGCCGCACAAGGACCGTACGCCGGAGCAGACGCAAGCCATCGGCAAGCTGTTCAAATTCCTGGCCGACAACGACTACGAATGGGCTCGCACCGGCCACCTGCCAGCCGTCAAGGCCGTCTTCGACAAGGCGGAATTCAAGGCACTGCCGCATCGTGAAAACATTGCGGAGATCGCCGAAACCGGTCGTTCGCTGCCGGGCGCCGTCCAGCGCCAGTTTGCCATCCAGGACATCATCGGCGAAGAAGTCGGTGCAGCCGTGAATGGTGACAAGAGCATCGACGAAGCCCTTGGCAGCGCCGAGAGCCGGATCAACGACCTGCTTGCCAACATCTGATCGTAGAAATCCGAATGCCTTTCAAGGACGCAGGAACCCCGTTCCTGCGTCCTCATAATTTAGGCGGTTTTTCCGAGCGCACTGCCGCTGGATACCTCGTTTTTCAACGGCAGTTTATCCTTCAGGCCGCTGAAGCGGGCGTGCGCAAGCTCGCGAGCACTGCGGCGCTATCATGCTCGGGGGTGTCTCCGATCTCGGCCATCTTGGCGTCCAGCTTGGCGAGCATCTGTGCAAAGATGCCGGCATAAGCGGGGCTATCGGCCCGGTTGTGCAGTTCGAACGGATCTTCATCGCAATCGAAAAGTTCCCATTCAGGCGGTTCGGTGCCAGCGTTGGCGCCCAACTGGCCGAGCGGGTCATTGTACCAGTAGATCAGCTTGTAGCGGTGATCGCGCACCCCGTAATGGGCGAAGGCGTTGTGGAAGTCGTCCTTGTGCATCCAGTAGCGATGGTAGGCAACGCGCTGCGGATCATTGGCGGTTACCTGTTCCAACGCCGGACGCATGCTTTCGCCCTGCATATAGGACGGGATCGACAGACCTGCATAGTCCAGGAAGGTCGGCGCGAAATCGACGTTGGTCGCGATCGCATCCGAAGCCGCGCCTGCCTTGATACCGACAGGATACCGGATCAGGAACGGCATCTGCAGCGATTCCTCGTACATGAACCGCTTGTCGAACCATCCGTGCTCGCCGAGGAAGAAACCTTGGTCGGAGGTATAGATGACGATGGTGTTCCCGGTCAGATTTTCGGCGTCGAGATAGTCAAGCAGCCGCCCGACATTCTCGTCCACCGCGGCGATCGTCTGCAGATACCGCATCATGTAGCGCTGATATTTGAACAGATCGAGCGCGTTGGCGTCAGTGAAAACATAGGCTTCGCCGGTATTGACGTCGATCAGCCGCAGTTCCTGCCCATCAATGATCCCTGGAACTTTGCGTTGCGACCAACCGGGCAGCAGAAGTTCGCCGACCTCGTCACCGCCCTCCGGCTGCACGAGCCCCAGGTCCTTGTAGGTCATGTCCGACCGGATGCGCATCTTGGCGGCGGCCGCCGCTGCAGCGCGGTTTGAATAGTCGTCGCCAAACGTTTCCGGAACCGGCAGCTTGCCGTCGGCATAGAGATGACGATGGCGCGGATGCGGCTCGAAGCTGCGGTGCGGCGCCTTGTGGTGACACATCAGGAAGAACGGGCGGTCGGCGTCACGCTTGCTCAGAAAATCCAGGCATTTGTCGGTGATGATATCGGTGGCATAGCCCTGTTCCGCATGGGGGCCTGTCCGGTCGATCATGACGGGGTCAAAATACTCGCCCTGACCCGGCAGCACGGACCACTCGTCGAAACCGGTTGGCTCATGGATCTTGCCTTCTCCCAGATGCCACTTTCCGAAGATTGCAGTCTGGTAGCCGCCGGCGCTCAGATGCCTGGCAACATTCGGCAGCCGGTTGTCGATATGGGTGTCGAGCGTGGTGACCAGGTTAACGTGGTTATATGTGCCCGTCAGGATTGCCGCCCGGCTTGGCGTGCAGATCGAATTGGTCACGTAGCATCTGTCGAGACGCATGCCTTCATCGGCGATACGGTCAAGATTGGGCGTCCTGTTCAGACCCGAGCCATAGGCAGAGATCGCCCTGGCGGCATGGTCGTCCGACATGATGAAAAGAATGTTGGGCTGCTTGGTCATTCGAGGCTCGCTGAAAGGTGCCCGACGCATCGCCTAGCGTTGCGCCGGGGAAGGGTGGGGCTAGTTGCCGGCGTAGAGATCGGCCATGTAATAGTCTTTCGGATCGAGAGGGTTCTTCAGTTTGCCGAAGGCGACGAACTGTTCATTCAGCCCCTTTAGCCAATTTGCTACGGTGCCATCCTTTGTGGCCGCGACCAGCTCGGCCGATGTCAGAAAGCTTCCATTCTGGCTTTCCGTCTCGAGCGGTTCGGCCGGGACGCCGAGGAACTTGGCGGTGATGGCAACCGAGCGCGGCACATCGGCGGCGCGATAATCATTGGCGTCTTTCATCACCGCGATGAATTTCTTCACCATTCCGGGATCCTGGTCCACGACTTCGTTGCGCGCAACAAATGCAGACGGGAAGGAGTTGGCGGGATAGAAATCGGCGCTCTTGGCGACTTCCACGAGATCCGGCACTGTCTTCTTGATGATCCCGACCAGCGGATACCAGATACCCGCGGCATCGATCTGCTTCGAGGCAAAGGCCGAAACTACGGTCGGCGGATCCATCTTGATCACTTCGACGTCGGAGAGCTGCATCCCCGCCTTGGCCAGTGCCAGACGCAACAGCATATCTCCTGACGTGCCCTCGGGAACACCGATCTTCTTGCCCTTCAGGTCTGCCATCGTGTTGAAGCCGGCTTGGGCGATCACACGGTCGGACAGGCCGAGTGCATTCATGGCGACCAGCTTGGCCTTGCCGGTTGCGGGCAGCCAGAGAGCCCCCGGACCGACATAACCGAAATCAAGACTGCCGGCACCAAGCGCCTGGATCTGGATCGGGCCGTTCGTGAAGACCTTGAGGTCGGGCTCAAGGCCGTGCTTGGCCCAGAGATCCTGATCGCTTGCAATCGCTGTCAGGCTCGTGCCGAAATAATCGGCAATGTAGCCGACCCGGACCGGCGTGGCCTGTGCGAATGCGCCGCGTGCCGTCAATGAGAGTGCCGGGGCGGCAAGCGCACCGGCTGCGGCTGTGGTCAGAAAATGACGTCTGGTAAGTTTCATGTCAGTGTTCCTCCTCTTGGATGCTGGGTTCGATCTGCGGTTTTTGATGATAGACGGCATGCCAGACCCGGTTGCGGATATCCGCGAACTTTTGCGACAGCCGGATTTCTTCAGTGCGCGGGTAGGGCAGATCGACGGGGATGATGTCGTGCAGGCGGCCCGGCCGGGCAGCCATCACGATGACGCGATTGGCCAGGTACACCGCCTCATCGACATCATGGGTGATGAAGATCACCGTCCGCCGCTCACGGGTCCAAGTATCCAGCAACTGATCCTGCATGTTCACGCGGGTCAGCGCATCCAGCGCGCCAAAAGGCTCGTCCATGAGCAGGATCGAGGGATTGACGGCATAGGCGCGCGCAATGGCACATCGCTGCTTCATGCCGCCCGACAGGGTCTTGGGCAGCGCATCGGCGAAGTCGCTCAATCCAACCAGATTGATGAAGTGATCCGACACGCGCCTACGCTCTGCAGCCGGCATTCCCTTGATGCGGAGGCCGAATTCGACGTTCTGGCGCACGGTTAGCCACGGAAAGAGGGCATATTGCTGGAAGATGACACCGCGCTCCGGTCCCGGACCATCAACGCTCTTGCCGTCGACAAGCACCCGGCCGTCGGACACGTCCGTAAGCCCGGCCGCAATGTTCATTGCCGTCGACTTGCCGCAACCGGACGGACCGACAACGGTGACGAACTCTCCGTCGGCAATATCAAGCGACAGGCGATCCAGTGCAAGAAAGCTGCTGTCGCCTGCACCGAAGCGCCTGCTGACGTTTTGAAACGAGATTTTCGGATCAGTGATCTGGGAAGGGGTCATCAAACGCGCTCCTGCCATTGCGTCAGCCTACGCTCCGCCGCCTGAACCAAACGGTCCATCAAAAGCCCGAGAATGCCGATGCTGATCAGGCTGACGAAAATTGTCGGCAGGTCGTAGTAGAGTTGCGCCTGCTGCATGCGGAACCCGAGTCCCGATTGCGCCGCGATCAGTTCCGCCGCGACAACCGTCGCCCAGGCCGAGCCAAGACCGATGCGAACACCGACCAGGATGAACGGCGTGGAGGCCGGGATGATGATGCGCGGGAAAATGACGCGGTCTTTTGCGCCCAGAACCCGGGCGGCGTTGATCAGCGTGCGGTCGACACTGATCACGCCCTGATAGGTGGCGACGACGCAGGAAAGGAAGGAGGCGAGAAAGATGACGAAGACCTTCGGCGCTTCATCTATGCCCATCGTGACGATCGCCAGCGGAATGACCGCCAGTGGCGGAATCATCCGGAAGAACTGGATGTAGGGCTCGATCAGGGCGCGTGCGACGCGATACCACCCCATCAGGAAACCCACCGGGATCGCCAATGCGACACCGAGCAAAAATCCGGTCAGGACACGGCGCAGGCTGGACAGGATATCGATGAGCAGCTGACCACTCATGATCAACTCTATACCACGCTGGAAGACGTCCACCGGCCCCGGCAGCACGACCAGTTTTGCCGCCGTTATCGCCCACCAGACGGCGACGCCAAAAGCGAACGCAACCAGGTTGAGGATAATCGGGGGCCAATCGGCAAGCGACTTGCTCCGCGCACGTTGGCTGCCTGCTGGCATAGTGTTCATGACCTCGCTCCCGAATAGAAAAAATGATCCAGCGCCACGGCCGCCCCGCCGATGGCCCCGGACAGTGGGCCAAAGCCCGAACGCTCGATCCGCAGGACTTCACGCATATGCGGCATGACTCTCGGCGGCAGATTTTGGAGCAAATGACCGAATAGACTATCCGGAGCTTCGCCCAGATGGCCGCCGAGAATGATGAGATCAGGCGTCAGAAGGTTGATGGCAATGGCCAGGGAGTCGGTCAGCCGGTCGAGGGTTGGGGTCCATGCTTCCGTTGCCTCAAGAGACTCCAGCAGATTAATGGGCGCCGGCCCCTCCAGGCCAATCGTGCGCATCAGCACGCTTTCATTGATGTAACTTTCAAGGCAGCCGTGGTTGCCGCAACTGCAGAGCGGACCATCACGCGAAATCTGGATATGACCCAGTTCGACGGCGCCATGACCGCCTGGCCGAAACGGCATGCCGTCCACGACCAACCCGGCGCCAAGACCGGTGCGCAAGTATATGTAAAGCACCGCCGGAACGCCGCGCCCGGTGCCATATCTGACCTCGGCCAAAGCCATGGAACTGACATTGTGCTCCAGAATGACGGGAAGGGCGGTTTTTGTTTCGAACATGCTGGCGAGCGGCAGGTTGCGCCAGCCGGTGTTGATTGACGCAAGAATGGAACGCTGCTCAGCGTTCACGGGTCCCGGCACCGCAACACCGACGCCCAGCAGGCGCGGATCTCCTGCTTCGTGCCTTAGTCTCAGCAGCGTATCGGCTGCATGCGACACAACATTGTCTGGATCCGTTTCCCGAAGCGAAAAATCAAAGGAGGCAGAAGCTTTTACGTTGGCGTTGAGATCCGTGATGACGATTTGCACGAGCCCGGCACCAAGGTGAATTCCAGCAACGTGGAACGCCTCGGGAATGAGCTTTATGGTCTGGCCGGGCCGGCCGACGCCGGTAGATTCGACAATATCGCATTCCGCTACCACACCGTCCCGAAGCAACTGAGCTGTGACGTGTGTGAGCGTCGTGGGCGACAGCTTGCTGCGCCGCGCCAAGGCGGCACGAGATTGCGGACCCTCATCCCGGAGAATGCAAAGCACCTGCCCATGATGGGTTCCCATCATCGCCTCCTAATTAATTTCTAAAATTTAGAAATTAATTAGCTACCGCTGTCAAGCCTTGAAATTTCAGCGCACCATGCCTGGCCCTGGCGAGAGAATTCTGGGTCGCAACGGTTGCGTTTGTTGAAAGCTCGCACACTCATCCGCCCGCATCTGGTTTGATCGACGATCGGTGCGGGGCGGCGTGGCTTGACTTTGCCCCCGGCCACGCCCCATCATGAGAGCATGAAGATGTCGCTCAACTTTGCCAGATTTTTGAAACGGCTGTTTCCTCTCGCAGGATACTAGCCCCTCGGCTTGGTCGCGTCGCGCCCCAGCCGTGGGGCGTTCGTGGTTCCGTAAGGTTACGTGAACCGCACCAGAGACGTGCGACGTCATTTCCCAGTTTTCCGTTTTTTTTGCGCGTGCCCACCGGGCCGCAAAGCACCCATGCCGTGAGGTTCCAATGACCACCAAGATCCAAGATAACCGTCTGCCCGCCATTACCATTGCCCGCTCCGAACACGCGCGCCTGTCGAACCTTGCCGACATGCTTGCGGAACGCGATCCGCACGTCGCCGACCAACTTGCGGCAGAACTCGACCGCGCGCGGATCGTCGAGGATGCACAGATGGCGCCCGGCGTGATCCGCATCGGCTCCATTGCCCAGTTCCATCTCAACGGCGAGGCATTGCAGACCGCTGAGCTCGTCCTCCCCAAGGATGCCGACATAGCCAGCCAGCGCGTCTCGGTGCTGACACCGGTCGGGGCGGCTCTCCTTGGGCTTTCCGCCGGCCAGTCGATCGAATGGATGGCGCGTGACGGTAGGGTTCGCCACATCAGCGTCGTCACCGTTCAGGACCGCGCGGCGGATCCAGCCCTTACACCTTGAGGCCGATCAACCTCTGTCTTTCTCCTGTCCCGAAAGCATTGGAACCTGTTCCTTCCCGGCTTTCGAATGCCGGCTAGCGTCCTGCCGCCGATCAACCTTTCGATGCCGCGCACCACGATAAGCGCCGGACGCTAGCCGTTACTTTTGAAGTTGCTTAAATCCACCGTTTCGCACCATAGTATCATTTGGCTACCTGAAGCTTGAGCGAAAGCGCGCAAACGGGGCAAAGAACCAGATGACAGCTGTGGCGCAGACGGAACGTTCGCTTCTGGTCGATGAACTTTATCGCGCCGCCTTGGAAGGTGGGCAATGGCAACCCGCAATGGCGAGATTGAAAAAGCTCGTCAAAGGCTCGAAGGTTCATTTTGCCCGTATATGCCCGGCGGACACCTGGCTGTCGTTCTACAAGGAATGCGATCCGTACTATGAGACGGCATTCATCGAGGCACATCTCAAAAATCCGATTTTGTCTTATTTGACAGGCATCAGGTCTCTGGACGTTTTTACCGACCAGTCCGTGATGCCAAAAAGTGAGTTCCGCAAAACTGCAATCTTCAACGAATGGTATGTTCCTCAAGGCGACCATAGCAGCATTGCATGCAAAATCCCCGTCGCAGGCATGGCGGGCGTCCTGGCGGTTCAACGAGGCGGGCATCAGCCAGATTTTGACGATGACGATGTTTCCTTGTTGAGGGAACTCGCGCCTGTCATTGCCCGTGCGGCTGAACTTCAGCTGCATCTCGGGCATAAGCACCTCGACATGCAGGCCACGGTGAGCCCACATCTGGGGCAAATTATCGTCGATGCTTGCGGCAAGGTCTTGAGCATGAACGACTATGCCGAGACGCTTCTCGCCGAGCCGGCGAATGACTTGACGCTTGTGGGAGGGCGCCTGTCGGCGGGACAATGCGGCGATGCGTTGAGAAGCGCGATTGCGGCGGGCTGCGGACCCGTTTGCGGGTATCCGGCGAAAAGCGGCAACGTCCTGATCCGATGCACAAAGACCGGGTCGCCCCTCCTGGCTTTGACAATTGCCCCCTTTGTCACGGCGATGGCGTCGGACCTGCCGGTTGCGCGGGCAGCCCTGATCCTCATCAACGACCTTTCGCCGAAGGTATCGGCAGATTTCCCGGAGCAGTTGCGTGGGCTGTTCGAACTGACCCAGAAGGAGGCGGCGCTTGCGGTGATACTGATGCTCGGCCATTCCCTGCAATACTATATGGCGCACCAGCAAGTATCGTATGAGACCGCACGCAGCCATCTGCGCAATATTTTCCTGAAAACGGCGACGGCCCGCCAGGGTGAACTTGTCGCGCTTCTCAATCGCGTCATGCGCCTGTCCGATACCAGCCACTGACCGGATCGCACATTTGGTCTCTCTGAAAACCGAGATCGGCAGATGTACCGTGCGGGGTCCGTTGAACCCACACGGCAATCACAAAGCGAACCTCAGCAAAACCCGTTCAGTTTGAGGATTTTGTGCGCCTCGATCGATGCACGAAGCTCGTCTTCTGAAGTGCGGTTTCCCTGGTTGGCGTCGGGGTGATGCATCTTGAGCCGTTCTTTATAGCGGCTCCTGATTTCGTCCGCTGTCGCCTCCGGCGAAAGGCCGAGGGTTTCGAAGGCCTTGGCTTCGAGCACCTTGAGTTTTCGTTTATGCAGCGTGCTGGTTTGCGCCTGCTGTTGTTTGGTGGTTCTGCGGGCATTCAGTGTCTTCGCAGACCCGGAGCGTACGGTGGACGGGATCGGGATTTCGGTCGCTTGGGTAACCCGGGTTCCAAACGTCGCACGGCTACCCTCCACCGCTTCCTTCTGGTAGCGGGCGACCTCCGGGCTCGAGGGAGCAGCGGTGAAACTGTATCCCTTGTTGTATTCCTTCACGTGCTCAAGACAGAACAGCAGATAGAGACCTTCCGCGCCCGGCCCGACAGGGGCTCGATGCGCGCCGGTCTTTTCACAGCCGTCCCATTGGCATTTCGGACCCGTGGGTTCACTGGTGGCGGTTGGTTTTTTGCGTGCGGACCTAAGGCCAACGAATATTTTTGAATCGAGCGTCATGGCGTCTATATGCACATCGCGTGGCATCACGGCAAGATTTTGCGAAGCAAGCAGCGAATGCTTATGTGAATTAGCGTCGGGCGCGGAGGCTCGGCGTTGATAATCAAGCGTTCATCGAGGGTCGCCGCATCTGTCTGCAATCACGATTTCGGCACCACGCTCAAGCATTTTGATGGAAAAACGTGGCTAATCAGAGCAGAGAGCAGACCGAAGGGCCGGGGCGGCACATCCCTTTGTTGCCAAAGAACCAAAATTGTTTCACCAACACCGTTCGTCAAACGACACGACATCAAGAATTGGAAACTGAATGCGTATACTCTGCGGCGTGCTTGGTCTTTTCCTGGCATTTGCGCCATCCGCGTATGCTCTCGAAGTCGAATCACCGCCCGTTCTGGCGCCACAGAAGCAACAGGGCCAGGCCGCAAGCTTGAGCGCGCAATTTCTGACGCGTTTCGGCTACAGGCCTGTTCCCCTGGATGATGCCTTGTCGGCCAAGATCATGAACCGGTTCATCAAGTCGCTGGATCCGGACCGGATGATGTTCCTGCAAGCCGACATCGACACGTTCATGACGAACAGCACCAAGATCGATGACGCGATCAAACGCGAAGACCTGCGGATCCCGTTTTCAATTTTCAATGTGTATGAAGAGCGTGTTGTCGGACGGATGCAATATGCGCGCAGCCTGCTCAACCAAAACTTCGATTTCAGCACGCAGGAAAGCTATGCCGTGTTGCGCGACGAAGCTCCTTGGCCACAGTCAGAGGCCGAAATCTATGATCTCTGGCGCAAACGCGTGAAAGGCGACTGGCTGCGGCTGAAACTGGCTGGCAAAACCGATGCGGTTATTCGCGAGACGCTCGACAAACGTTATCAAAATTCCCTTGAGCGCGCCTTCAAATACAAGAGCGAAGACGTTTTCCAATCCTTCATGGACGCCTATACGACGTCGGTCGACCCGCACACGGATTATTTCGGCGCCAGGGCTGCGGCCGAATTCGATATTTCCATGAAGCTGTCGCTGGTCGGTATTGGTGCGGTCCTGCAGGAGCGCGACGACTACACGACAATCCGTGAACTCGTTCCGGGTGGACCAGCCCAACTGTCCGGAAAACTTTCGGTCGGGGACCGCATTACCGGTGTCGGTCAAGGCAAGGACGGCCCGGTCAAGGAAGTGGTGGGCACGCGTCTTGACGAAATCGTGCAGTTGATACGGGGAAAAAAGGGCTCCGTCGTCCGCCTGGACATCCTGCCGGCGGATGCCGGGCCGGATGGCGGCCATCGCCTCATCAGCCTGACACGCGACAAGATAAGCCTCGAAAAGCAGGCCGCCAAGAAAACCATTCTGCCAGTAAAAGAAGGCACAGTAACGCGCAGAATCGGGGTCATCACCCTGCCGGCATTTTATGAGGATTTCGAAGCGCGGCGAAAAGGCGACCCGGATTATAGAAGCGCAAGCCGCGATGTCGCCAAGCTCCTCGGCGAACTGAAGCAGGACGATGTCGATGGCGTGATGATTGATTTGCGCGACAATGGCGGCGGGTCGCTGACCGAGGCGATCGAATTGACAGGCCTGTTCGTCGGCAAAGGCCCGGTCGTTCAGCAACGCGGCGCAAACGGCAAGGTGGAGGTGGAAAGCGATGATCTTCCAAAGCCGGCCTGGACAGGCCCGGTTGGCGTTTTGATCAACCGCGGCTCGGCATCGGCTTCCGAGATTTTTGCCGCGGCGATACAGGACTACGGCCGCGGCGTGATCGTCGGCGAGCCCAGCTTTGGCAAGGGTACCGTGCAAACCGTGGTCAATCTCGACAAGGCGGCCTACAATAGCAAACCGAAATTCGGCGAACTGAAATTGACGATTGCCCAGTTCTTCCGCGTCGACGGCGGTACGACACAGCTGCGCGGCGTCACCCCGGATATCAGCTTGCCGAGCCTTTCCGACCCGAAGACTTTCGGTGAGGCGAGCTATGACAATGCTCTGCCGTGGACACAGATCAAACCTGCACGTTACGTGCCTTCCGGAAATCTCACGGCGTTGCTGCCGAAATTGCAAGGCCTCCATGAGGCCCGAGTGCAAAACGACCAGGACTTCCAACGGTTTGTCGAGGATATTGCCCAACTGAAAGCGCAGCGCGAGAAGGGTGTCGTATCCCTCAATCTCACCGAACGCCGGAATGAAATGGCTGCGCAAGCGGCCCGTCTCAAGGAACGTGCGCAGACAAACGGTGGTGTGGACCTCGGCGGAGATGACGGTCTGCAGGCAGACGAGCGCAGCCTGAGCGCCGAAATCGCCCTGGAAAACGCCCGCAAGAACGCAAAGGATGTCTTGCTCAACGAGACCGCCGCCATCCTTGCCGATGCGGCGGGTTTACAGGAAGGCATGCAATAAGAGGCCGCTTGAATCGTCCGGAGGATATCACCACCGATCGCCTCCGGCGCCGCTTGTCCGGCGGCGATCATCAATGGAACAGCTCGCCGATTGTGTGAAACGACGCCTTGCTGCGGCTGCGGACGTCCGTTCCACAGGTCGCGGATTTTGGCACGGTGAACCCGTAGGTCTCCTCAGGCTCAGCAGAACGCTCCGCCCAGAAGGCGTCGACCGCCGACAAAAGCATCGATCGCCGTTTCATGCTGCGGTACCGGATTGGCTGTTTCGCTTGCGAAATAGCAAAAAAATCCGTCATGCCACCCTCGACCGTCAATCCTTGCAGCACCATCAGGATGGCCTCTTTCGGGCGAACGCCGAACAGGTCGCGCGTCGCCTCGACGGTCAGCCGCTTTCCGTTGCGGGGTCCCTGCATGCTGCCGACGGCAAAGGTGTAGCTGCCTTGCGGACCATGGCGAAGAAAAGTGAACCTGACGGTGCAAAGCAAAGCCTTGTCGCGCGTCCGGACCAGCTTGATTGCGAAGGCGCCTTCGTGGCGCCCGCCGCATCGATCGGCCAATGCGATGTGGCATGTATAGGTTTCACTGCGGCCATTGATTATGCCCATGTCCAGCCAACCCCCATGCCACAGTTTCATCATGCTCTCCCTAGCGAGGATCTTTTCCGCAATCTTGAAATGATCGACGAGAAGATCAAGCCGGCCGGAGCTGCGCATTCCGTAAACCAGGAATTTCGACAGGGGCTTCTGCAGCAGTTCGTCATGCGGCGCCGGAAAATCCCGTTCTGCCGTAAATTCCGCAAGGAAACGCCACCAGCGGAAAGTCAGGAGCGGATTGGCGGCGAAACGAGCCCAGAAAAGAATACCGCGCTTCCACCGCGCCCTAAGGGCGAAAGTCAGGATTCGCCACAGCACGAGATACCGCCTCTTCGGCGGTGCACCGGCGATTTCCGGCGCGGTGTTTCGCCGCTGCATGCCGGGAATTTCGACTTTTGCCGCAGCAGCGATCAATTCGTTTTGAATCATGTTTAAATCCGCCGAGTATGGTTGCGGCCAACCATCTGCGGCGGGATTGTCAAGATCGTGCCAAGAAACCGTGGTCATTCGCTGCGGGCGCGATTTCCGCCAGGCCCGAAAGCAGCCGTGGGCCGCTTCCGAGGCTGAGAAGCGGCCCACGTGTCGTCGGCAAGCGAGTATTTCTTGCGCCAGGTTTCCTGATCTGCACCCGATTGGCGCCGATGCAGAACCAAACCTAGCCTAAAGGTGCATCAGGTTTCTGGCTCTGAGCTGTGCGGCAGTCTCTGCAATTTCCGCGTCCGTACGTTCACTGCTCCAGCCGCAGGCACCCGCGACAACAGGGGCTATTACCTGCAGGTCCCTAATCGTCAGGGAACCGGTGACGGCCAATGCCGTGCGGCGCATCACCACGTCGGCAAGGTGTTCGACAAACTCGTGACGGACGATGTAGTCGATCTCCGACAGGCTGTAGTCATGCGAGTCCGGCAGGCGGTCAGCATCGCTCCACGCGCCCTGATGCAAGGCGACCGGCAAGGCCTGCGTACCATAACGGGAGAGGAGCGTGTCGATCCGCTGCAGGTCGATGCCGGATGCGGCCGACGCTTCGGTCAGCCATTCCAGCCGTCGCTCCGTGTCTGCTGGGAAGCCTCTGCCGCCACCGATCGGCATCGACCGGGTACTGACAGTCCTGGACCGTCCAAGGCGTTGAAGGACCGCATCGGCAACCTCTTCGGCAAAGCCTCGAAAAGTGGTCCACTTGCCGCCAATCAGCGAGATGATGGCAAAGGGGCGGGCTTCATTCGGCTCGGTCACCGGCGCCGAGTGATCGCGGCTGATCAGGCCGGCAGCAGTCCCGTCCGCAGTAGGCAGCGGGCGGATGCCGCTATAGGCATAGACGATCTGGTCGCGCTCGACTTTCACGCCCGGCATCAATGTGCGCACGCTGGCCAGGAAATAATCGACTTCGTCCTGTTCGCAGCGAACCGTGTCCGGATTGTCGGCCTTCGTATCGGTCGATCCGACGAGGGCGCGGCCGAGATAGTCGAACACCAGGCAGATACGGCCGTCGTCGGCCTCGAAATAGACCATGCGGCCGGCAAGGCTGCGCACCAGTTCATCGTTCTTGAGAAGAATATGCGAGCCCTTGGTGCCGCCAATCATCTTGGAGGGCGCGCCGAGCGCGGCGTTGACGTGATCGATCCATGGGCCGGCACCGTTGACGACCAGTTTCGGCCGCACCGAAAACGCGCCGCCCGTTTGGGGCTGGAAGGTCAGAAGACCATTCGAGGCCGACGTCAACGTCGTGTAATTGGTGGCCGCCGAGGTATTGCTGGCCGCCAAACCGTCCTCGATCAATTCCAGGACCAGCCGTTCGGGATGGCTGATTTTCGCATCGTAATAAGTGCCTGCAGCAACGATCGACTTGGTCAGCACAGGCATTTCTTTCAGCGCACGGCCGCGCCCGACCAATCGGTGGCGCGGCATGACCCGGTCGCGCGATCCGTAGAAATCGTAAAGTGCCAGCCCGATTTTTACGAGAACGGCGCCGCGGCTGCGCGGTGCGCTGGTCGAACCGAACAGCGTGCGCAGAGCTGCGGTTATACCATTGAACCAGGAAAAGATCGGGATCAATGTCGGCAGCGGAGTGACATAATGGGGGGCGTTTTTCAGCAGCAGATTTCGCTCTAGCGTTGACTGGGCGACGAGGCCGAATTCGCCTGTTTCAAGGTATTTGAGGCCGCCATGGATCAAGCGCGATGGTGCAGCACTGGTGCCGGAACCGAAATCGCCCTTGTCGACGATAAGGCATTTCAACCCCTGCGCGCACAGATCGCGAAACAGGCCGGCGCCATTGATGCCCGCGCCGAAAATGACGACGTCAAAATCTTCCTCGTTGCCCAATGCGCTGACGCGACCGGCCAGGCGTGGAGATGTTTCTTGCAGTTGAGTCATGCCGAAGCTGTCCTGACGACGCGCAGGTGCACGCCGGCCTGTTCGAGTTTTTGCGCCTGAGCGTCGGTGATGCCGTCGGTCACCAGAACGGTGTCGAACGCGGTCAGTTCGTCCAGGGCATGCAGAGCGACGTTGTTGAACTTGAAATGGTCGACAAGCAGAATGCGCTGGTTGGACGCTGCCATCATCGCCTGCTTGACACGAACCACCTGCGGATCCTGGATGTAGGTGGTCGTGCCGGTAATGGCCGAGACCGAACAGAAGAGAACGTTGGCCCGCAGCCGGGAGACAGCATTTTCGCAGACGATGCCGATATAGGCATTGTAGGTCCGGTGATACTGGCCGCCGAGGCATATGAAGTCGATATCGTCTGCCGCGGTCAACAGGGCGGCGGTCGAGAGGCTGTTGCTGATCACCGTCAGCGGTTTGATATCCTGCAAGAGCGGTGCAATGGCGCAGGTCGTGGTTGAATCGTCGAGCATGATGACCTGGCCAGCTTCGATATAATCGAGAGCCGCGCGTGCCAGAGCGTTCTTTTCGGCGGTCCCTACCGTCATGCGGTAACGGAAGGCACTTTCGTAGACACCGGAGGGTTGGGCGGTCACGGCGCCATGCAGCTTGCGCAACACGCCTTGCTGCGCCAGGTGGTCGATGTGACGGTGGATGGTCATGCGCGATACACCGAAATGCTCGGCCAGATCGTCAAGCCGGACCTGACCGTGCTTGATAACGTAGTTGGCGATTTCCTCGCGCCGTTCGTCTGCCTTGATCATGCGCCGTCCCCCTCGGTTTTGTCAGCCAGTTGTTCGATATCTGGCCATAGCGGCTTCAGTGTTTCAGCGATACGGCAGTAGAGTTGGAAACGCCGGTCAAATTCCGCGCTGCGGACCGGATCAGGCTGGTAGGTCTGTCCGGTTGCGCCGAGGTCGCGGGGATCGTCATGAACCGACGCGTACAGGCCGACGGCCGCGCCGGCACACAAGGCCGCGCCGAATGCCGCCGCTTCATCGGTCGACGTCACCGTGACCGGCATGCCGAGGACGTCGGCAAACATCTGCGCAAAAGCCGGATTGCGCGATGCACCACCGGTCAGGCGGGCTTGCCTGAAGGCAAAGCCGTCGCTCAGCGCATCGATATGGGTTCGATGATTGAAGGCGATGCCTTCAAGCACGGCCTTCAGCATGTCGCCACGATCGTGCCAGCCATGCAGCCCGAGAAAACTGCCGCTGGCAATATTCCCGTGCGGTGAACCGAAGAGATAGGGATGGAAGAGGATGGTCGATGGTCTTTGCAGGGCGGCGTTGATCTCGTGCGCCAGCACTTCATGGATCGACGTGCCGCTTTCGATGGCGGCGGCTTGATCCCTCTGGCACAGCGTATCGAGGAACCAGTCATAATTGGCCGCTGAAGCAGGCGAAATCGCCATGTTGTTCCAGCGCCCCGCGTCGATTGCATTGCGGCAGAACCAGCGGGGGTCGATCCGCACATCGGTGGAAACGACCTGGTTGATCGAATAGGTGCCTGCGACGATGCTGATGATATCATCGGCATGGCCGCCGATGCCGAGAGCGGAGGCCGTGACGTCATGCAGACCGAAGGCAACCGGCGTACCTGCGGCAAGCCCTGTCAGCGCCGCCGCATCGGACGTGACGTATCCGGCAATATCAGCCGAATGCGCCATCAGCGGCAGGGCATCGAACAAATCTTCAAGGCCGAACAGGCGCATTGCTTCCGGCGAGAACGCCTGGGTGCGCACGTCGGTGAAAGACGTGCTCGCCTCGGTTCTATCGGTTCCGATCGCGCCCGTGAGGCAGAAGCGCAGCCAATCCTTGCAGCCCAAAACATGCCGGATGCGCTTGTAGCGATCAGGCTCATGCTGCTTGATCCAGGCGAGCAGCGCTGACGGCGCGGAGACGTGCGGAATCTGACCGGTGAGGGCCAGGGCATCGCGGAATACCGCACCCTCCGACCAATCGTCGATGATCGCGCCAGCGCGGCTGTCGAGCGAAAGAATGCCGGCGCCAAGGGGCTTCTTGTCGTCGTCAAGCAGGTAAAGCCCGTCGCCATGGGCGGTTGCCGCGACTGCCTTGATATCGGCAGCCGGCCGGCCGCTGAGCGCAATCGCCTCGCGGATCGCCTCGGCTGTGGCACGCCAAAGCCCCGCCATGTCGCGCTCCACGAAGCGCGCCTGCGGCATGGATTGCGGCACACGCCGCCGCGCGACTGAAATCTGCGTGCCATCGGCATCAAAGATGACGGCTTTCGTCACAGTCAGTCCGTTGTCGATCCCCAGCAGGCTCGCCATGATGTTCCTCGTCACTGATCGGGCATCCCGATACCGCTATCCCTACGGAAGACGATACCATATTGTGATGATATCGTATTTCAGTGTGAAATTAACGTCAAGTATTGTTATCTTCGTAACGGGATTTTTGGGCGCGGATCGTTCGGCCGCAAGCGCGCCGAAACCGTGTCTGGGGAGGGACATACCCGGAAAGGCAAGAAAGATAGCGTCTCGCACAAGGCACCGGAATTGTCCGCAAAAGGCTCCATCGGGCGTTGCCGGGAGCCGTGGCCGATGAAGCATCGACAGCAGATAGAGTTGAGGGCGCCCGGAGGCGCCCTCGGGTCTTGTTACTCGGAGAGCGTGAACGGAGCCGTGTACTTGTCGACATTGTCCTTGGTGATCAGCAGGCAATCGAACAGCTGCTTTTCGGTCGCAGCGCCGGTCTTGCCCGTCTTGATGAAGGAATCGGCCTGCTTGACGGCTTCTGCCGAGAAGACGGCAACCGGCTGAAGCACGGTATATTCCAGCTCGCCAGCCTTGATGGCTGCTACGGCGTCTGGGGAACCATCGAAGCCACCGACCTTGATGTTGGCAAGCTTGCCGGCTTCCTTCAGCGCGGCGATCGCGCCGAGTGCCATTTCGTCGTTGCCACTGATCAGGCCGATGATATCGGGATTGGCCTGCAGCAGGCTCTGCATCTTGTTATGGCCCTGGGTACGGTCCCAGTTGGCGACCTGCGAGCCGGCCTTTTCCAGGTCCGGATACTGGCTGAGAACGGTCTCGTAACCGTTCGAGCGGGTTGCGGCATTGTTGTCCGAAGGCGCGCCGAAGAGTTCGACGTATTTTCCCTTTTCGCCGATGCTCTCGACCCACTGCTGGGCACCAAGGGCAGCACCCTGCGCATTGTTGGAAACGAGCTGCGCCTTGGCGAGGCCCTCCTGATTGATCTCGGCATTGACGAGGAACACCGGAATGTTGGCAGCGACTGCCTTCTTCACGGCTCCGATGGAGCCGTCAGCGTTGGCCGGATCGAGAATGATCGCCACCGATTTGTTGGTGATCGCTGTGTCGATCAGATTGCTTTCGGTGTTGGTGTCGCCCTTGGAGGCACCGACTGTGGCCGTATAGCCCAGTTCCTTGGCTTTCGCAGCAGCGACTTCGCCCTCCGTGAACCAGTAGGGGTTCGACGGATCGTTGACGATGATCGAAATGAGGCCTTCGGCCGATGCGGCTGTTGCCGACAGCGTCATGACCGGCGCCGCCAGAATGAGGCTGGCCAGCAGCATTCTCTTTGTCAGTTTCAACATTTTACTCTCTCCCTTGATGGTTGGTCGTATGCCAGTCAGCTGGCGATCTTCCCGTGAGTGGCGCTGGCCGTCTGGCCGTTGCCGTTGGATTGCAGAGAAGCGGAGGGGCCACCGGTCTCGGTCGTCTTCTTGACGCGGCGGCGATACTGGACGGCATTGAGCAGCACCGCGAGCACGATGACCGCGCCGGTGAAGACTGTTTGCCAGTAAGAGGAAATGCCGATGATCACCAAACCATCGGACAGAAAACCGATGACGAAGGCACCAAGCAGGGTTCCGCGAATGTTACCGCGGCCGCCTGTGAGCGCCGCACCGCCGATAACCACTGCGGCGATAGCCGTCAGCTCGTAGGAGGTGCCAGCCGTCGGGCCAGCGGAGGTCAACTGGGAAGACAGGATCAGGCCAGCGATGGCGGCGCAGATCCCGGACAGCATGTAGACCGTCACCTGAACCTTCTTGACCGGAACGCCGCTCAATTCTGCCGCGCGCTCGTTACCGCCCGTCGAGTAGAGCCACCGGCCGAAAGCCGAGCGATTGAGCACGAGGCTGCCGATCAGCGCCAGGACGACCAGAACGATAACGCCGATCGGAATACCGGCGAGGCGGTTGAAACCAAGCCAGTCGAAGCCGGTATTGCCCAATTCAGCCTTGCCGCCGAGATTGTTGTAGGTCAGGCCATTGGTCATCAGAAGCGCAAAGCCCCGCGCCACATACATCACGCCGAGTGTCGCAACGAAGGCCGGCACTTTGAAGCGGGCGATGAGAATGCCGTTGATCAGGCCAACGAAGGCGCCAAGGGCGCAGACAAGCAGAACGACGACCCAGATCGGCGGGTAGAGCACAACGCCGAGCGCGTTAAGCGTCACGCCCTGCATCAGGAACCCGGCAACGACGCCCGCAAGGCCAAGCGTGGAGCCGACCGACAGGTCGATGCCGCCGTTGAGGATGACGAGCAGCATGCCGATCGCAAGGATCCCGTAGATCGCCACATGCGATGACATGATCAGGAAATTGCTGACCGAGAAATAATAGGGCGACAGGAACGAGAAGACGACGATGATGGCGATCAGCGCGAAGAATGCCCGCCCTTCAAGCAGCAACCTGCCCAGCTCAAAGCCATCGGGGAAAAGACCTGAACGCGGTGGGGTAGTGACTGAACTGGCCATAGTCAGGGCTCCATTAAACTCGGTAATCAGACATGCACGGCTTCGCCGGAGGCGGCCATGATCTCTTCTTTTGAAACATCGGCGCCGAACTGCGCTGAAATCCTGCCGCGCCGCATCACCACGATCCGGTGAGCAATGCTGAGGCATTCGGCGACTTCGGACGTGGAGAAAATAACGGCAAGGCCCTTGGCCGCCCGTTCGGAAAGCAGGCGGAACACCTCGGCTTTTGCGCCGATATCGATGCCGCGGCTGGGTTCGTCGAGAAGGATGACGCGCGGATTGGTCGCCAGCATCTTGCCGATAACCACTTTCTGCTGGTTGCCGCCCGACAAGGATCCGATCGCGGCCCGGCCGCCATCGGTCTTGATGTGAACCTTGCCGATCGCTTCATCGACCACGGCCTGCTCGCCGGACCGCGACATCAGCATGCGCCTGGTAAAGGCCGCTATGCTGGCAAGCGACAGGTTCTGGCCAACCGACATGGTCTGAACCAGACCATCCCGCTGGCGGTCCTCCGGCACAAGCACAAGACCCCGGTCGATACGCTGCGAGATGCTGAGCCCTGCGATATCGTCGCCCTCGACGATCACCCGGCCACCGCTCAGCGGCATCCGCCCGGCAACCGCTTCCAGTAGCTCGGTGCGGCCAGCTCCCATCAGACCATAGATGCAGACGATCTCGCCAGCCTTGACGTCGAGCGACAGATGATCGACGACCGAATAGCCGGACCCCGAGGCGTCTGTGACGCTGACATCCTCGATCGACAGAGCGGTTTCGCCGAACGCATAGCCCGTTGGCGGGGAGCCGAGATCGAAATTCTCGCCGACCATGTTGCGGACGATCCACTCGAGATCGATGTCCTTGGCTTCTGCATTGGCCGTCATCGCGCCATCGCGCAGCACGACGGCATAATCGGTGATCTGCAGCGCCTCTTCCAGGTGATGGGAGATATAGACGATCGAAACGCCCCGGCTTGTCAGGTCCCGGATGACCTTGAACAGAACCTCGACTTCCGTCGCACTCAGCGCCGACGTCGGCTCGTCCATGATCAGGATACGGGAATCGACCGACAAGGCGCGCGCGATCTCGACAATCTGCTGCTGGCCCAGCCGCAGATCCTCGACAAGGGTCATCGGATCGATGTCTTCCTCAAGGTCGGCCATCAACGCTTTCGCCTGCCGCGCCTCTTCGGCAAAATCGACACCGGTAGCCGTGCGGATCTCCCGGCCCATGAAAATATTGTCGCGAACGCTCAGATTGGGCGCGAGGCTCAGCTCCTGGTGGATGATCGAAATACCGCAATCACGGGCGTCGGACGCTGACGAGAAATGCACAACTTCGCCATCAAGGATGATATCACCCGATGTCGGCGTCACCACGCCCGACAGGATTTTCATCAATGTCGACTTGCCCGCACCGTTTTCCCCGAACAGGGTTGTGACCTTGCCGCGATGAATATCGAAATTGACGCCCTTGAGGGCGTGGACGCTGCCATAGGACTTGGCAATGTTGCGTGCCGACATGACGGCGTCGCCGGACGCAGGAGGTGTTGCGGGCAAAGGCTTCATTGCACGTCCAGCCTTACAGGAGTGATCAGCCAGTTCTTCGGGTTGATCAGCTTGAACGCGCCAATCAGCGACACCGTCTTGCCGGTCAGCTGGCTTGTGTCGATCTTGGCAAGAACATCCGTCTTCAGCTGGTTGTTCAGAGCCGAGCCTGCGTCCTGGTACTGGATCTGGTTGGTAAACTGACCGAACGCGATGGTGCCCGTGGCATCGCGCAACTCGGTACCGTTGATCGCAGGCCCGGTCTGGACGCGCACACGCACCGTGTCGGGCATGCCTTCCACCTTGACGTCGTAAATGCCGGATTTCGCCTCGCCGAACACGCCCGTCAGCTTGACGGACATGACGGCGCCGGTTCCCGCAGAAACGCCATACGTCTTTTCGGCAGCGGGCCGGTCTTGCGCGATCGCGGCTGCCAGCGTCGCAGCGTCAACCGCCCGTTCCTCAACGCCAGCCTTGACCTTGGGGAATTCCGCCGCACCGTAATCGGCGGCAGAAAACGCACCGGTCCTGACGTCATCGCTCGAGCCAATTCTGACAATCTTGGTATCGAGCGCCATGGCGCCCACGACGATCAAAACGGCAGCCGAGGCCACAAACCGGCCCATGTTGGACTGCTTGCGCCCCTTCTTTGCGGCGTAGGACTGTGAACTCATATCGTGGCGACCTGTACTTGGAGTTGAACGAAGGCGGGCGTTCCGCTTGTTGCAGCATGCGCTGGCAAGAGAGCTGGCAATTCAGGGGATCGTGTCCGTGATCGGCTTCAGGGGAGGACGGCAGCGGTCCCGTCGCATTGCCGGCTGCGGCAGGGCACGGATAAAGCCCCGGCTGGACGCACCGGCAACCGGGCGCGCCTGGGCAGCATGAAATCGAACTGCGATCGCCTGCATAACCTGCTCCTCCACCGTTTGTCCGCGCGACAATCTCTCCCAACCGCGCAGCTTACTTCCCGATTCCGCCGATGCCCGGCACTCATGGTATCGAGGGATTATAAGTTCCCTAGATAATGTGGTACGTTTTTATTCATGTCAACGCAAATAGCGTTAAGATAAATATAAATAGTGATACATTTCCGGATCACCGATCAGAAACTGCCTCTTTCCATTCAGGCGCAACACACCCGGCAAGCGTTGAAGCTTGGCAAATTCGCCGCCGCCCGCACCAGATTCCAGCCAAAATAGGCAGATCAGAACGCTCTTCCCTTTCATTCCCCCTTCAAAATTCAGAGTGTGAAATTCAAGGGATACAGTGTGATCTTGTTGACTTAAGATTACGCTTTGTGTAAAAAAATGCAATAGGTGAAATTAATTACATTTTACAATGTGCCGAACGGGAGGAGAGGGGATGCGAATGGTTACAAATCGTGAGCGCGACGACAGCCTGGCCGTCCGGGCGGCGTGGCTCCATTACGTCGGCGGCCTGACGCAGGCGGAGGTTGCCGCGCGGCTTGGCATACCGAACGTCAAGGCACACCGGCTGATCATGTGGGCAAACCAGAATGGGGTGGTGAAGTTTTCCATCCATGGCGACGTGACCGAATGCGTGGCCATCGAAACCAAGCTCGCCGGCTTGTTCGGACTGGATTATTGCGAGGTCCTGCCTGATCTCTATGATAAGAGCCTGCTCCTGCGCGCACTCGGCGTTGCCGGTGCAGAATTCCTGCAACGCGAAATCAAGAACCTGCAAGGCCAGGTGATCGGCATCGGCAACGGCCGCACCCTCGCTGCCGCCATCGCCGCCATGCCACATGTGGACGCTGGCGATGTGCGCTTCGTTTCTCTGTTGGGTGGGCTAACCCGAAACTATGCGGCAAATCCGCATGACGTCATGCACCGTCTGGCTGAAAAGACCGGTGCAGTGTCCTATGTCATGCCGGTCCCGTTCTTTGCCAACTCGGTCGAGGACCGGGAAGTGCTCCTTTCCCAGCGCGGCGTGCGTCACGTCTTTGATCTAGCTGCCCAGGCGGATCTGATGCTGGTCGGCATCGGTACGGCAGAGCTCGATTCGCAGCTCGTCGTCTCACAGATGATCGAGGTGCCGGAAATGCAGGACGTGCGCGATCAGGGCGGCGTCGGCGAAATGCTCGGTCATTTCTTCGATGCACAGGGCAAGCCGGTCGAGACTACGCTGGGGGAACGGACCCTGTCTCCAAGCCTGGACAGCATGAAGGCACGCCGGATCGTGGCAATTGCCGGTGGGCCAGGCAAGATTGCGGCAATCCGCTCGGCGTTGCTCAGCGGCTGTCTCAGCGGGCTGATCATTGACGAGCAGACGGCGTCTGCGCTTGTCAGCGATGCGTCCCGGCCACTTTAGAGAATTGGAGGCACTTTGATGCCGCATACTGGCAAAGATATCCTGATCGGCATCGATGCCGGGACTTCGGTGATCAAGGCGGTCGCCTTTGACCTGACCGGCCGCCAGATTGCTGCGGCTTCCGTGACCAATACCTATATGACGGGTGAGGATGGTGCCGCCTTCCAATCGCTGGAAAACACCTGGGCCGATTGCGCCCGGACGATCCGCGAGCTCGCCACCAAGGTCGAGCGTCTCGCGCAGCGCACGGCCGCACTTGGCGTGACAGGACAGGGTGACGGCACCTGGCTGGTGGGCAAGGACGACAGACCGGCAGGCGACGCCTGGCTTTGGCTTGATGCACGCGCAGCACCGACCGTCCGCAAACTGAGCGCCGCACCAGGTGACCGCACCCGCTTCGAAACCACCGGCACCGGACTTTCCACCTGTCAGCAGGGCGCTCAGCTCGCCCATATGGCATCCGAAAACCCGGAACTGCTCGGACGCGCGGACATTGCCCTTCACTGCAAGGATTGGCTCTACCTGAACCTCACCGGCGTCCGCGCCACCGATCCGTCGGAGGCAAGCTTCACGTTCGGCGATTTTCGCACGCGGCAGTATGACGACACGGTCATCGCCGCGCTAGGCTTGACCGCGAAACGTCACCTGCTGCCCGAAATCATCGACGGAACACAGATCAGTCATCCGCTCTCTCCGGCTGCGGCAAGAGAAACCGGGCTTCTGGAAGGCACGCCGGTCAGCCTCGGCTATGTCGATTTCGCCTGCACGGCGCTAGGGGCCGGTATCTTTACGGCGGGCAGGGCGTCTGCCTGTTCGACGATCGGCTCCACCGGCATGCACATGCGGGCAATGGCGGTTGACGATGTCATTCTGAATGCCGAAGGGACGGGCTATATGGTCGTCCTGCCGATACCGGGCATCGTGGCGCCGACGCAATCGAACATGGCAGCGACGCTCAATATCGACTGGGCACTGCGGATGGCCGGCGACCTGATGCGCGAGTTGGGGCATCCTGTTTCCCATGCCGAACTGGTCGGACGGATCGAAGGATGGCTTGCGGCAAGCCAGCCGGGTGCGATCCTTTACCACCCCTATATTTCGGAGGCCGGAGAGCGCGGACCGTTCGTCAATCCGGATGCGCGCGCAGGATTTATCGGCCTCAGCAGCGGACATCGTTTTCCCGATCTGTTGCGGGCCGTGATCGAAGGGCTGGGGATGGGCACGCGCGATTGTTATGCGGCGATGGGCGGAATGCCTGGCGAACTGCGGATGACCGGTGGAGCCGCGCGCTCACCGTCATTGCGCTCGGTGATCGCGGCTGCGGTCGGATCGCCGACCCGTATCTCCTCGCGTGAAGAGGCGGGCGCTGCCGGCGCCGCCATGATCGCTGCCGTCGCCATCGGTGTGTACGCGGACATGAACGCCTGCATCGCCGAATGGGTAACGCCGCTGCTTGGCCCCGCCGAAGCGCCCGATGGCAGACTGGTCGAAACCTATTCCCGGATGTTCCCGCCCTACCTCAACGCCCGCCGCGCCCTTGAGCCGGCGTGGGAGGAAATGGCGCGTGCGGGACACGTAGCGAAATGACGGCATTACGGCGCGGCCAGGATGAAGACCGGCACAGCGCATTTATCAATTGGCCTTGCCAAAGGAGAGCAACATGAATGATTCCCGGATGATCGACCTGTTCATTATCGGGGGCGGCATCAACGGCGCGGGCATCGCGCGCGATGCGGCGGGCCGGGGTCTCTCGGTTATCCTGTGCGAAAAAGACGACCTCGCGCAGGGAACATCCTCCCGGTCGGGCAAGCTTGTCCACGGCGGCCTGCGCTATCTGGAATATTACGAGTTCCGCCTGGTGCGGGAGGCCCTGATCGAGCGCGAAGTTCTGCTGAATTCGGCCAGCCACATTATCTGGCCGATGCGGTTCGTCCTGCCGCACAGCCCGGACGATCGTCCTGCATGGCTGGTAAGGCTTGGGCTGTTCCTCTACGACCATCTCGGCGGCCGCAAGAAATTGCCGGGGACCCGTTCGCTCGACCTGCGCCGTGATCCAGAGGGCGCGCCGATCATGGACAAATACACCAAAGGCTTCGAGTATTCCGACTGCTGGGTGGATGATGCCCGCCTTGTCGTTCTCAACGCCGTCGGTGCTGCCGAAAAGGGCGCCGAAATCCTGACCCGAACGGCCTGTATCAGCGCCCGGCGTGAAAACGGCGGCTGGACCGTCCAGATGCGGAACGAGCGCACCGGCGAAATCCGCACCGTCCGCGCCCGCGTCGTCGTCAATGCCGGCGGCCCCTGGGTCAACGATATCGTCGGCCGCGTTGCCGGTTCAAACAGCCGCCGCAATGTGCGGCTGGTAAAGGGCAGCCACATCATCGTGCCGAAATTCTGGGAAGGCCAGCAGGCCTACCTGGTGCAGAACCATGACAAGCGGGTGATCTTCATCAACCCGTACGAAGGTGACAAGGCGCTGATCGGCACCACTGACATTCCGTATGATGGCGCGCCGGAAGAGGTGAAGGCCGAAGAAGCCGAGGTCGAATACCTGCTGGCGGCCGTCAACCGCTATTTCAAGGAAACGCTGCGGCGTGAAGATGTGCTTGAGACATTCTCAGGCGTCCGGCCGCTGTTCGACGATGGCCAGGGCAATCCATCGGCCGTAACGCGTGACTATACGTTCGATCTCGACGAAACCGATGATGCGCCGCTCTTGAGCGTGTTCGGCGGCAAGATCACCACGTTTCGCAAGCTGTCCGAACATGCGATCGAGAAAATTGCAAAATTCTTCCCCAACATGGGCGGGAACTGGACGCGGCAATCGATCCTACCCGGAGGTGAGATCGAGAACGCCGATTTCATCCAGTTCACCGAAAGCCTGCGCCATGCCTATCCCTGGATGCCGCGCACGCTTATCCACCATTACGGCAGGCTCTACGGTGCGCGGATCGGAAAGGTCATTGGCGGCGCGACCTCGCTCAGTGGTCTTGGCAAGCATTTCGGGGCTCATTTATATGAAGCCGAAGTGCGCTATCTGATGGCCCACGAATGGGCGATGACAGCCGAAGACATTCTTCAACGCCGGACGAAACAGGGCCTGCATCTGAACGCAATCGAGAAGGCAGCCTTTGCCGCCTGGTTTGAAGCGGACAGCACACATAGCGCCCGGGCTTCCGGGTAAACGCGGACTCCCCGCAAGTAGTAATCGTCCGAAATCCGAAGAGAAGCCATCATGTCCCTGACCCTCTCGTTGAATACCAATCCTCTGGTCAACCGTTTCGCTGCTCCGGACGACCTTATCGAGACGGTCGCGCGCGACCTGAAGATCCGCGATCTGCAACTGACCCATGAATTCATCAATCCATCATGGCCAGCGCCCGTAATCCGCCGGATGACACGCAGCTTTCGCGCGGCTCTTGATCGAACCGGCGTGCGCGTCACGTCGGGCATGACCGGACCCTATGGACGGCTCAATCATTTCGGCCATCCGGATCGCGACGTGCGCCGCTATTATGTCGACTGGTTCAAGACCTTCGCCGACATTTCGGCAGACCTTGGAGCCAAGTCGGTCGGCACCCAGTTTGCCATCTTCACCTTTACCGATTTCGATGATCCGCAACGCCGCGAGGACTTGACGCGGATCGCCATCGATTGCTGGGCGGAAGTGGCCGAGCATGGCAAGTCGGCGGGGCTGGATTACGTCTTCTGGGAGCCGATGTCCGTGGGGCGCGAGTTCGGTCATACCATCACGGAATCCATGGCGCTGCAGGACAGGCTGACAGCGGCCGATATGGCGATCCCGATGTGGATGATGGCCGATATCGATCACGGCGACGTCACGTCACCGGATCCGGATGATACCGACCCTTATGCCTGGGCGCGCGCGGTGCCGAAGGTTTCGCCGATCATCCATATCAAGCAGAGCAAGATGGACAAGGGCGGCCACCGTCCCTTCACCGCCGAACACAATGCCACCGGCCGGATTCAGCCCGAACCTTTGCTGGCAGCATTCCATCAAGGTGGCGCGGTCGACAATGAAATCTGCCTGGAGCTCTCGTTCAAGGAGCGCGAGCCGGACGACCGCAACGTCATCCCCGCCATCGCCGAAAGCATCGCCTTCTGGGCACCTCATATCGATACGGGTGCTGCCGATCTCAACATCTGAGGCGGATGGAGCGTGACGCTGCACGGTGAGTGCAAGTGCGTTATGCGCCGGCCGGAAAAGCCATGGTGATTGCGTCGAATGGAGCAAGCCGCTTCTGCGGGACACTCAAGCCGAGCTGCGTCGTGTCGATGGACTGCTCCTCCGCCGTGAGGTTGACGATCCAGGTCACTCCTCCAGCCATCGTCTCTACCGTGAACCCCAAAACCTTGTCCTGAGCGGAGGAGGTGACGGCGTGCCATCTTTGTCCGGCAAGCTCCGCCAGCCCTTTGACGATGGCATGAAGCGGGCGGTTGCCGCCATCCTCGACCGGCTCGGCCTTGCCCGCATAAAGCCCGAGGGGGCCTGTGAGAGCCGACAGCGTCAGCGTTTCAAGACCGGCGTCCAGCACCGATGCGGCGTATCCGGCCGCAAAGGCGGCAGCGAACTGGCCGTTATGGCGCGGGTCGGTGTTTGCCATCGGGATGCGGGCGCCGTGCGGATTGTCCATCGTCCGGCTGCCATAGGGGTTTTGGCGCATCGGAATGGTGGACGGGCCGAGGCGGTAGGGTTTCTCGCCATAGATGGCGCGAACGGACCGGGTGATGAAGGGCAGGGCTTCGAGCGTCTGCATGACACTGATGTCGTCGGCCGCATGGACGATCGGGTTGGTGCAGTGGCTGATAAAGGCGAGATTTTCACCCGGTACGCGTTTGCGGTTCAGCTCGGTAAAATAGGAGAGCATGCCACCGCCGAGGCGAATGCCGGCGAAGGCATTTGCCGCTGCCGCGTAGACGTCTTCGAGCGGCGGGCAGTCCGGCCACGTGCGGCCGGGCGGGGTCGATTGCCGGTCGACGGAGGGGCAGACCATGATAGCGCCGGGCGCGAAATTTGCCGCCTTCATCCAGCTCGCGATTTCCTGCAGCTCCTCGCCGAGCGGACGTTGGCAGGGGACGGTGATCTCCAGCGTCGTGGTGCCGTCATGAATGGCTGCGATCGCGGCGAAATCCTTGAACGCGCCGGCGCCGTGGCCAGCCTGAGGGTCGAAATGAAAGAGCAGATCCTGCACCCTTGGCGCGCCGGACTGTTGAAGCGCGGCGAGACTGGCTTTGGCTTCCTCAGGGGTGATCAACAGGCCGATGGCGGGCATGATGCCGGATGCGTCTCCAGGGACAAGCCGGATGATATTCCCGTTGGATGCAACCAAACCGTCTGCAGCTGGACGATTGTCGGTGATCGTCAACGTCACCTGCTGACAGGCCCGCTCGTTTGCCGGGATGCGGTAGGGCCAAGGCAGCGCAAGCGGCCGGACATAGGTTTTATAGGAAGCATCCGACCAGTTTCGCTGGTCTTCCATCTCGAAAATATCCCCTTCCATGCGGCATTCGACGCTGACGCCGGGAAGAGCGGTGTGGGTGATGGCGCGCATGTCCTTGAACGGCTGCCAAGGTTCGATCAGGCCGGGCAGCTTCGTGTCTTCGATGCCCCCATCAACATGCTCGACTATCACTGGTGTACCGGCAACGCCGACGATCGGGTGCAGGATGCAGAAGCCGCAGCGGTTGGTTTCGAAGCCGGTGGCAGAACTGGCCTCACCCTTAAATATCAGGGTGCCGTCGGCGCGGCCTTCGATCGATGCAGCGATTTCCAGAGTGGTATCGTCCGGTCCGTTGCATCGGGCGGTGTAGGAAACGCTGAAGCCGGCTGCGGCTTCGGTGACCGCGATGCCGGATAGTTCTGGATCGTAGGTCCCCCAGTCGCGATCGCGGATCAGATAGGAAATCGCGCGCAGCACCTCAACACCGTCATAGGTGATAGCCCGCAGGTTGCCGCCGGACAGCTGCGCCGTCAGTTTTCCGGCTTTGAGGGTCCGCGGGGCAGGTTCGGGCTGCGTCGTTCCATAGAGCCTGAAGGCAGTTTCTGCACCGGTCATTTCAGCAGGGTTCCGATATCAATCGTGGCTTTGGTGGCGGCACTTTCATAGGCGGCCTCGACCAGCGCGAAGGTCTTCAGATTATCGGCACCGGAGGTGGAGGTTTCCGTGCCGCCCTTCAGGCTATCCGCCCAGTGCTGCTGGATCGCGAAAACGCTCTCCTGAATATTGTGCCACGGGCGCGATGCCCACGGCAGAAGCGTCGGGGCGACGTCGGTGTTGACGGTGCCCTCGGCATTGGTGACCTGCAATTCGTAGCCCTGCGACAGGCGGATCGATCCTTCGGTTCCGTCAATCTCGATCAGTGTTTCCGGAAAAGGCTCTATCGATTGCTTCGTGGCATAGCTGACATCGACGATGGAGGTGGCACCATTGTCATGATCAAGCAGGATGGTCGCCACATCCTCGCCATTGATCTTCGGATTGACACGTTTGGTGCGCGCCGACAGCGAGGTCACGTCGCCGAGAATGTAACGGGCGATATCCAGCGTGTGGATGCCGAGATCCTCGATGATGAAGCGTTTTCCTTCCGCGAGATAGGGCTGGCCGGAAAACACGTCGTAACCGGATCGGAAGGAGAAGCGGCCCCAGAAAGGCGTGCCGATGGCGCCACTGTCCAGCGCCTTGCGGACGGCCTGGATCGGCGCCTGCCAGCGGAAATTTTCATGGATCATCAGCGGAATGCCTGCATTGGTGCAGGCGGCAACCATGGCCTTGGCATCGGCAAGTGTCGGGGAGAACGGCTTCTGGCAGATCGGCGGAACCTTGTAGGCCGCAGCCATCTCGACCAATGCACGGTGGCTGTTGACGGTGGTAGCGATATCGACAAAATCGAAGCCGCCATTGGCAAACATTTGCGCCGCATCGGTGTAGCGGCGTTCAATGCCGAACTGGTCGCCGACGATCTTCAGGCGTTCGGGATCGCGGTCGCAGATGGCAACGATGGAGGCGCCCTTGACGTCGTACCAGCCATGCATCTGGTTGACGGCGAAAAAGCCGCAGCCGATGAGCGCGCCTTTGAGATCTGGCATGTCGTGTTCCCTCAAGACTCAGAAACCCCGCTTCCGTATGAGAAGTGGGATGATTGCATTTGTACAGGGCCGCCGGTGGTGGTTTCCCTCTTCTCCCCAGCGGGGAGAAGTGCCGAGCGACGCGAGGCGATGAGGGGGGCTTCGGCGAAGCCGGAGCCAGACAGAGGTGGCCTGCGACCCCCCTCATCCGGCCTGCGGCCACCTTCTCCCCGCTGGGGAGAAGAGGGAGGCTGCCGCTCCCTCTCACCAACACTCCAATCACAAGCTCGAATGCGCTTGTTCTTAGCCCTTCTTTGCCAATTGCATCAACGTCACCTGCTGCTGCAACCGTCTTTGTGCCTGGTCGACCACCACGGCGACGATGATGACGATACCCTTGATGACCATCTGCCAGAAGGAGGAGACGCCCATCATCACCAGGCCGTCGGACAAGATTCCGATGACGAACGCGCCGATGATGGTGCCGCCAATCGTGCCGCGGCCACCGGACATCGAGGTGCCGCCGAGAACGGCTGCGGCGATGGCGTTGAGTTCGAAGGAATTGCCGGTTGCCGGATGCGACGCCATCAGTTCCGAGGAGATGACAATGCCGACGATGGCGGCGCAGAAGCCGGAGAACATGTAGACGAACATCTTGACGCGATCGACGCGGATGCCGGACATGCGGGCGGCGCGTTCGTTGCCGCCAACAGCGAAGATCTGGCGGCCGATCGGCACATATTTGGCGACATAGGCGGCAGCGAGTGCCACGACGATGAGGATCCAGATCGACACCGGCAGGCCGATGATGCGGCCGGAGCCGAGGAAGCCGAAGCCGGTGGTGGCCAATTCTTCCTTGCCGATCAGGTTCGGAAAGGTCTGGCCATCGGATGAGAGCAGCGCAAAGCCACGGGCGACATAGAGCGTGCCGAGCGTGGCGATGAACGGGGCGACGTTGAGCTTGGTGATCAAGAGGCCGTTGATTGCACCGATGACAACACCGACGAACAGTGTGATCAGGCAGACCTCGACGACGTTGAAATACATCGTGTAGCCGATCTGCAGATCGATACCGTTGAGAATGAGCCCGCCGGCCACCATGCCGCAGAGACCGACGATTGAGCCGACCGACAAGTCAATGCCACCGGTGATGATGACGAAGGTCATGCCCATGGCAAGGAAGGCATTGAGCGCTACGTGCTTCGACATCAGGATGATGTTTGCTGCCGACAGGAAGTTCGGTGCAAAGATCGAGAAGAACGCGATGACGGCAAACAGCGCGATGAAGGTTCGGAGCTTCATCAGCGTCAGGAGAATGGAGCCGCCATCGGCTGCCGGTGCTTTTTCGGTCGCGGTTGCGGTGGTCATCACGCAAGTTCCCCAGTGGTTTTGTGTTCGGCCGATTTGTGTCCCTCGGACGCGGCCTTGACGATCAGCTCTTCCGTGGCATCGGCCCGGTCGAGGATCGTGGTGACCTTGCCGTTGCTCATGACCGCGATGCGGTCGGAGAGCGCCATGACTTCCTCAAGGTCGGAGGTCGAAAACAGGATGGCGAGGCCTTCGCTGGCAAGCCGGCGCATGGTGCGGAAGACGTCTGCCTTGGCGCCGACATCGATGCCGCGGCTCGGTTCGTCCATCAAAAGGACCTTTGGATTGGTCATCAGCGCCTTGCCGATGACGACCTTCTGCTGGTTGCCGCCGGACATCGAGGTGACGTCGAAATCCGGATTGGGAGCCTTGATCGAAAGGTTGCGGATGGATTCGGCAATCGCCGACCGCTCACGGTCTCCGGAAATGTGAAAACCGGCTTTCACGAACTTTTCCAGGCTCGCCAATGTCAGATTGGCAGCAATCGACAGGACCTGCACGAGACCTTCGCGCTGGCGGTCTTCCGGAATGAGGGCAAGGCCCTTGCGGATACGGGTAGAGGTGTCCTTTGCGATGATTTCCTCGCCGGCAACGAAGATCCTGCCGGTCGAATGCGCATACTGGCCGATGACGCATTCGAAGAACTCGCTGCGACCGGCCCCCATTAGACCATAGATTCCGAGCACTTCACCGGCGCGAACCGAAATAGACAGATGATCGACAGCAAAGCCGCCGGTCTTGCGCGGCAGGCATATGTCTTCGGAACGAAAGGCTTCTGCACCGAGCTTGTGATCGAGGGACTTGGCGAAATCCTTGGCGTCCGAGCCGATCATCGAACGGACGATCCATTTCGTGTCGATATCGCGCACCATTGCTTGGCCCGTGATCTGGCCATCACGCAGGACCGTGATGTAATCGCCGATCCGCATCAACTCTTCAAGGCGATGCGAGATATAGACGATGGCCACCCCTTGCGCCTTCAGCTCGCCGATGACCTTGAACAGGATATCGACTTCGGCGGCGGAGAGTGCCGAAGTCGGCTCGTCGAGAATGAGGATGCGGGTATCGAGCGAGATCGCCTTGGCGATTTCGACGAGCTGTTGCTGGCCGATCGGCAGGTCCTCGACCATGGTTTCAGCGCTGATGCCGGCATCGAGCTTGTCGAGGAACTGGTTAGCCTTTTCGACCTGCGCCTTATGGTCGATGCCGCGCAAACCGCGGGTGATCTCGCGGGTCGCAAAAATGTTTTCGGCAACCGAGAGATTGCCGAACAGATTGAGCTCCTGGAACACCATGCCGATGCCATGCTTCTGGGCGTCGGCCGGAGAATTGAACTCAACTTCCTTGCCTTCCAGCAGGATGCGGCCGAGCGATGGCTTCTCGACACCGGCGATCATGCGCATCAGCGTCGACTTGCCGGCACCATTTTCGCCAACGAGGACATTGACCGCGCCGCGCTTCAATTCGAGGCTTGCGTGCTTGACGGCGACGATGCCGGAATAGACCTTCGTCACGTCGTCGAGTTTCAGGATCGTATCGTGGGTTTCGGCCGCCATGTCAGCCGCCGATCGAGATGGTGGCGGGCGTCAGCAGTGCCGGTTGGCCGGCAGAGGGCAGCGGGTAGGCGCCGAGCGCCTCGATCTTCTTGCCTTCCAACCCTTCGCGCGGCAGCTTTTCCAGTATCAAGCCGTTGATATGGACATTGAAGGCCTTGCCGAATTCTGCCCACTGGATCTGGTTCTTGAATTCGTTGAAATTGACAAAATCGAGACTGTCGCGGATCGCCGTGCCACGGATGACCGGGCCGATCTGGATGCGAACGTCGGCTACCCCGTCACCATCGACATCGGTGTCGAGATAGGCGGCGCGCGATGCTGTCTCGGCCTTGATGATCGTGCCGGAAACCCTGGCTGCAAGGGTCCAGGGCGCGCTACCCTCCTTTTCCTTGTGACCGTATTTTGCCGCTGCGGCATCGAGATCGGACTTGGATAGAGCAGCAACTTCCTGGAACGGGCCAGCGCGCTCTTCCAGGAACGGGATGACCTTGCTGTCCCAGATTTCGGCGACCTGACGGCCGGGATTGAAGCCGCCGCTTGCCGCTTCTGCAGCCTCTTCCGCTGTCGGCGTCTTGATGATCTTGCACCCGGCGAGGACCAATATGGTGGCCAGCGCAAGGGAAAGCGGGATAGCGGCAGCGGGCCGGAAATTCGGCATGAAAGTCACTCCGTCAAATGGCAAAAAAACGCACAGAGCAGAATGAAACTGCCCTGTGCGCATCCTTGGGGAGGATTAATCCTTGAGCGCGAAGGTTTCGAGCTTGGCGGCGTTGCCGGCATTGATCAGCACGCAATCCATCAGCTGCTTTTCTTCGGCAGGGCCTTTGCCGGTCTTGATGTAGGCGTCAGCCTGCTCGACAGCCATCTGAGCCTGGGCATAGGCTGGCTGCAGCACGGTTGCCTTGATGCCGCCCGCGGTGATGGAGTCGCGCACGTCATTGGAGCCGTCGAAGCCGACGACGATGACGTCCTTGCGGCCGGCGGCCTGAAGGGCGGCGATCGCACCCATGGCCATCGTGTCGTTGCCGGAGATCACGCCCTTGATATCAGGGTTGGCCTGCAAGATGGTCTCCATCTTGGAATACCCTTCCGTCTGGCTCCAGTTCGCCGACTGCTGGGCGACCATCTTCAGGTCCGGATATTCGTCGATGATGTCGTGGTAGCCCTTCGAGCGGATGCCGGCATTGAGATCGGCTTCGCGGCCGAGAAGCTCGACATAGTTGCCCTTCTCGCCCATCAGCTTGACGAACTCTTCGGCACCAAGCTGCGCACCCTGATAGTTGTTGGAGACGATCTGCGAGACGGCAACACCGGTGGCGTTGATTTCACGGTCGATCAGGAAGGAGGGGACGCCTGCGTCCTTGGCCTTCTGGACGGCGGCGATTGAGGCCTCGGAACCGGCATTATCAAGAATGATCGCCTTGGCGCCGCGGCCGATAGCGGTATCGATCAGCTGACTCTGCTTGTTGGCGTCATCATCGTGAACGAGAATGAGTGTCTCGTAGCCAAGTTCCTTGGCCTTTGCCTCGGCGCCGACCGCTTCCGCCTTGAAGAACGGATTGTCGTGCGACGGTGTGATGATGGCGATGAGATCGGCGGCAAAAGCCGGCATGGCAACGCCCAGCGAAAGGGCGCCGGCGAAGGCAGCAAGCGTCAGTCTGCGTGTCAGTTTCATGTGGTTCCTCCCAGGTGATTTAAGGATGCGGCCCCGTTCCCGGCGGAGCCGCAATGGTATAGGGCGAACGCCCTATTTCGATCAGGTGATGCGCCGGATGCTTTCGGCGATCTCCTCGGGTTCAAAGACATTCTTCCAGTCGTCGCGCATCAGCGCGGGGATGCCGAATTCGATGGCCTTATTGCAGGCATCGGAAAACACGCCCTGGACTTCGCCGAAAATGACGGCCCCGAGCACGTTGAGATGACCGAGCAGGAAATCGCGGGCTGCCTCTTCCGGCACGCCGCGCTTCACGCATTCATCCATGGCCTGCTTCATGACGACCAGCAGCGAGGCGGCAACGGTTTCCGACAGGCCCGGCTCCAGCATTGCCATCTGATCGACGGTGACGCGGTGCGAGCGCATGACCGGCGCCCAGATGACCTTGGCGATCTCTTCGCCGAGGCCATAAGTTTCTTCCGGCCCCTGCATCAGGGCCGAAACGATATGCTGCTTGGCAAACAGACCACCGAAGTGATCCTTCTTAGCCTGCATGTCCGTCTCGTCGTTGAAGATCGGCGGATGGCAGGGATGGGTGACGAAATAGGTGAGATCGTTCCGCTCCGGCAGATGACCGGCAAACGGAGCGGCGGCATCAAGCGCCACGACCATGGTACCGGCCGCGAGCTTGCCGGAAATACCGGCGGCAACCTTGCCGATGGCCGTATCCGGCACGGCGAGAATGACGACATCAACCCCGGAAAGCGCTGCATCGACGTCGACGCAGGAAAGACCAAGGTCATTTTGAAGACGCGCCTTGCCGGCGTCGCTTACTTCCACATGACGCACGTCGAAACGTGAGCCCTTGAGGTTCTTGGCAAGCCGGTAGCCCATTTTGCCGCCGGCACCGAAGAGTGCGATCGAAGTCATGTTTCCTCACTGCGCGTTTGTTTCGCGATGATTTAAGACAACTGGTATAATGAGTCAATCAGTATGTCACATGGTGAGGTGAATATTTGTGGGCGATCGTCCATGAAACTGGGATCGGAGGGGCCGCCCAACGGCACAAACAACCATGAAGAGATTTTTTGATACAAAATCAATCAAAGGCAGATTTCCGCGGGCCTTGATTATTTTGCGACTGGCGCTGAGACTTTAACGCTGATTAAATCGTTCTGGCCAAATATCCCCCATGGGAGGATTGCAGAACGGATAGTGTTTCTCGGTGGAGACTTGAGATTATTCCCCGACGGAGACGCGGGATCGAAATCTATACTCAACACTTTGTCTATTATGGCGTAAATCCGGAGGAAGACGCGCGCGATGATTGAAGACGAGCGATAGACATGCTCAAGCGCATCAAGCGGCACCAGGTCCGGGTGGGCATGTTCATCACCGATATCGAAGACCCTTTGCGAGACGAGGCAGCGCCGATGCGCAGTTTTCTGCTCAAGGACGAAGGCGCTGCGGCGAAGGTGAGGGCCAGCAACATTATCAGCCTGGTCATCGACACCCGCCGGGGCGTGGATGTGGGTACAGGCCGGCCTCTGCCGGAGGCGCAGGAAAACCGGTCATCCCCGTCCGATCTTTCCCGGGCGTTCACCCAGACGGAAATCAAGGAAGCGCTGCAGACGATCGAGCAGACACGGCCGCTTCTCGACACGCTGTTTTCGAATGTGCGGCTGGGGGGAGCGGCCAGGTTCGAACCCGCCGATCGCGCGGTCGAACAGATCGCCAAGTCAATGGAAAGCAATCCTGCGGCGCTGATCGGAATTACCCGCCTCAAGACCAAGGACGAATACACGTTCCTGCATTCACTCGCCGTCAGCGCGCTGATGGTGCATTTCGGACGGTTTCTCAAGTTCGATGAGCAGGCCGTGCGTATTCTTGGTATCAGCGGCCTGCTGCACGATGTCGGCAAGATGCTCATGCCGGACGCCATACTGTCGAAGAAGGGCGCACTCACGGACGAGGAAATGGCCGAAGTCCGCACGCACCCAGTTCGCGGCTACGAATTGCTGTCGCGCCAGAGTGACATGCCGCAAATCGTTCTGGACGTCTGCCTTCACCATCACGAACGGATCGACGGAAAAGGTTACCCTTTCGGATTGTCGGATAAGCAGATCAGCACGCAGGCGCGGATTGCGGCAATCTGCGATGTCTATGATGCGATGACCTCTGCACGGTCCTACAAGCGGGCATGGACACCTGCAGAAACCCTGCGGATGATGCTGAAGTCGGAAGGGCATTTCGACCGGCACTTGCTGGCGCAGTTCAATGCCAGCCTGCGTGCATCGTTTTCACCCATCCCGCCCAACGAGCGCCGCAGCGGCGCCCGTGCAATCCAGTAGGCTTGACGGCATGCGGCCTACGCCTGAAGGCCATCCCTGATCTGTGCGAAATAGCCATCCGACCCGACCTGACCGCCCTTGAGCGCGATCTGCAGGCCGTTGGTCGCAGGATATGTGCCGTGCGCGGTGCAGAGCGGTGATCCCGGTGTCTGCGGCAGTGGCAAAAGCGTCGTCAGCGCCTGAACGTGCAATTCACGCAGCGCATGGCTGGACGTATCGCCGCCGGCGATGACGGCGCGGGTCAATTGCTGTTCCTCGACAAGGCGGCGCAGAATGGTGCCAAGCAAGCGGCCGAGGCGATGGCGGCTACCGGGGATGCGGTCGATATCGCCGCCGCGATCTGCGGATGGGCCGAGCGCCGTATTGAGAATGACGCTTTCGCCCCGCTTCAGACTGTCGAGGCCGTTGGCAATTGCCCGCTCCAGAGCGGCATTGCCGTTTTCGCCGAGCAGTTCCAGCGGATCGAGATTGATACCGGCAAAACCGTTTTGCGTTGCATGGCGGATCTGCCGCTCGGTGGTTGGCGAGACGCTGCCGGACACAACGGCAATGCGATCTGCCTTGCCGGGCAAGGGGAAGGTTTTCCTTCCCTCCGTCAGGCCGGCGGCGCTCCAAGCGGTCAGCAGCGCATATTCGACGCCGGAGGAACCGGTGACGAACCAGCCGTCCTGACGTCTGAGGCGCCAGAGTTGGCGGCCGGCATGGGTTTGGCTTTCCGGGCTATCGACATCGAACAGAACCATGCCATCGGCATCGCGGCAAAGATCCTCGACCCTGCTGTCCGCATCTGCAGCCGCCAGCAGGGAGAGATCGGCCAGCCGTGTTTTCAGCGCGGTCTGGGCGTTCAGGTGCAGGCGCAGGTCGGCCTCGGCCATCGGCGTCACCGGATGACGGCTCATGACGGGGTGGCGGTCAATGCGGTAAACCTCGCCCTGATAGGCGGCAAAGAGATGGCCAAAAGCAGTGTAGCGCTTCAACTGCGGGGCGCCGACAAGGATGGGAACATATGGCTGGCCGAACAGGCCCTTGCCGATCTCTACGGCCTTGCCGATATTGCCGATCTTCGGGCTGGAATCGAAAGTCGAGCAGACCTTGTAGTGGCAGATATCGGCACCGAGGCTCTTCAACCAGCGGAAGGCCGGCGTCAGGTTTTCGTCCATCCAGTCAGGCGTTTCACTGCGGCTGGTGCCCGCAAGGCCGATGGCGCGGCAATGACCAAACCGTTTCAACAGGGCCGCATCCGGCACATCCATGAACAGCACCGTCTCGACGCCGTTGGAGGCCAGCGCCTCCATGACATCGGTGGAGCCCGTCAGGTCGTCACCGTAATAGGAGAGGAGAGGGGGGTTCTGTGCGGTCATGACGTCTGCTCGCTGGCATTACCGAATTTCTTGAGGGAGGCGGCAAGCTCCGGGTGATCCTTGGCGTAGGTCTCAAGCGGAATATCGGCAACGGCCGCTTGCCAGGCCTGCTGCACCGCCCGCACGCCTGCCGCCGGGCCACCGGGATGGCTGACGATGCCGCCGCCGCAGAGATAGAGCAGATCGGTGGTGCGGCCTGTGCGGCGATAGGTTTCCGGCGCCTGCCCGCCCCACTGGCCGGAACCGGCGACGGGAAGGGCGCAGTCGGATTGGTCGAACAGCGGCGTGGTAACGGCCTTGAAGCTCTCGACAAAACTGTCGTCCGGCTCCCAGTATTTGACGCCGATGCCATTGATCTGGAACTGGTCGACACCGAGAAGCCGCCAGAACTGTTGCCAGACCTTGAAATCGAAGCCGATGCCGGGATGACGGGTGAGCACGTCCCAGCCGTTGCGATGGGCATGCAGGACAAGGCCGGACCGCTTGCGCAGGAACGCCATGCCACCCATGCCGATGGAGTTGATGTTAACGACGGCGCAATTGCCTCCGGCCGCCAGCACCAGGTCGTGATTGCGCATCATCTCGTCGGGATCGGTCGCCGAAATACCGAAGGCGTACATCACCTTCTTGCCGGTCTTCTGCTCATGGTCGAGAATTTTGGGCATGATGGCGGCGATGCGTTCGCTCAGCGGCGAATAGGCCGGGCTCATCAGCTTCTCGTCGTCCTTGATGAAATCGACGCCGGACGCGATCAGTTCGCCGACCAATTCGGCGGTCTCGTGTGGGCGCAGGCCGAGCGCCGGTTTGACGATGGTGCCGATGATCGGCCGGTCATGGACACCGGTGAGCCTGCGGCTGCCGGGCAGGCCGAATTGCGGGCCGGGATAGGCAGACCTGTATTCCTGCGGCAGCTTCAGATCGACGACGCGCAGGCCAGTCATGCCGCGGATCGAGAAAATGCCACCGACGGCGATGGTCATCAGGGCGGACAGATCAGTGCCGATTGCATCAAGCGGAAAGGCGATATCGACATCGGCACGGTGGATCGGGCCGTGACCAGCGGCGGCCTCGGGCCAGCTCGGGTGCGCTGCATCGGCAAGCGGGCGGATGGCAAGAACGCGGGCCGCGACCCGGGCCTTCAGTTCCGGCGTTTCGCCGGGAACGGGTACGAAAGTACCGGTCGACTGGTCGCTAGCGATCTTTTCCGCCACGGCCTCGATGCTGCCCGGCGTTTCAATTCTATAGGTGACGACGATCATGGGCGCGCAAAATCTCCCCGCATGGCAATTTCCGCCAGTTCCCGGCTGGCACGTTTTCCGCAACTGGTATAATGAGTATATCAATTAAGCAAGAGGAAGCTTGCATCCGCCACAATCAATGTGGACTGTGACGCTCACATGTGGATGTGTTCGTTTCCTTCGCGATGGAAGCGGTGCATAACGATGGCGAATGTAAACCAGCGAGACACTATGGGCCAGCAAACCGAACAGATCGTCCGCCGCAAACTGTCCGACGAAGTTTTCGCGCGGCTGAAGGCGATGATCACTTCCGGTGAGTTGCAGCCCGGCGACGAAATGCCGTCCGAGCGGGAACTGATGGAGCGCTTCGGCGTCGGCCGTCCGGCGATCCGCGAGGCGATGCAGGCGCTGGCCGGCATGGGGCTGGTGGTGATCTCGCACGGCGAACGCGCCAAGGTGCTGGAGCTGACGGCGCAATCGATCTTCCGGCAGATGGACATGACCGCGAAGATCATGCTGGCCAAATCGTCGGATACGCTGGAGCACCTGAAAAGTGCGCGTATCTTCTTCGAGCGCGGCATGGCGCGTGAAGCAGCCCTGAAAGGCGACACCAATGACATCGCCAGCCTGCGCGACATTCTCGAGCAGCAGCGCGCCTCGCTGGGCGACGCCGAAGCCTTCATCGCGGCGGATATGGCATTCCACACGCGGATCGCCCGGATCTCGCGCAACCCGATCTATATTGCTGTCAGCGAGGCGATGCTTGCCTGGCTGAAGGAATATCATACCGAAATGCTGATCTGGACCGGCAAGGAAAAATTCACGCTGGCCGAGCACGAAGAAATCATCACCTGCCTGGAAGCCCGCGATCCCGATGCCGCCGAGCAGGCCGTGCTGAAACATCTGGAACGCTCACGGTCGCTTTACACAGCGAAATGATCCACGCGTCTGGCCTACGGCCTGATCGAGAAATGGAGAAACAGCGCCAAGCCAGCCAGACTCAGGGTGACGGCGATTGGCGCGCGAACGGAAGACTTGTGAACAAGGCCGCCGAACAGGAAACCGGCCGATACGACCAGAGTTCCAACCCCGATGGATTCGGAGCTGAATGCCAGACCGGATGCCGTAAGGCAGATCGCGCTCGCCAGCGTCGTCGCCGGTGAGCGCAGAACCGCTTCCTCGGTCGAGCCCGAGAAGATGAGGCGGAACTCACCAAAGCTCAAGGCGATTGCCACGCTGAGCAAGAGGGAGGAGACAATGTCCATCGGGATCATAGACCTGCCCTCGCAATGTTGAAATGTGACGATCGAAGCGGAGCAACGGTCGGCTTGGCCGCGTGCGCCGCTTGTGAAAAGACAGAACCGACACCGATCAGGATCGGCTCGTCCGTGCCAATCCGCGTGACGGCAGACGCCAGATCGTCCAAACGTCCACTCCATCGCTGCTCATTGTGACGGGTCACCGCGCTGACCACGGCAACAGGCGTGTCGGCGTTCATTCCGGCTGCCAGCAAGTGCATCCGGATCTGGCCTGCAGTGCGCCCGCCCATGTAAAAGATCGTCGTGGTGCGGGAGTGTGCAAGATCGTGCCACTGGATATCCGCCGGCAGGAAGCCTTGCCGCGAATGGCCGGTGACGAAACGGACTGCCTGGGCGTGATCGCGATGGGTAAGCGACACGCCCAGGCGTGCGGCCATGGCACTGGCGGACGTGATACCGGGAACGACATCGACAGGAATGCCGTGCTGTTGCAAACAGGCGATTTCCTCTCCGGCCCGGCCAAAGATCATCGGATCGCCGGATTTCAGACGCACGACGTGTTTTCCAGCCCGGGCAAGCTGGATCATCGTCGCGTTGATATCCTCCTGTTTGCAACTGGCGCGGCCGCCGCGTTTGCCCACCAGCATGCGTTTTGCCTCGCGGCGGGCAAGCTCCAGAACCTCGTCGGAAACAAGATCATCGAAGAGAATGACATCGGCTGCCTGCAACGCCCGCACGGCTTTCAGTGTCAGGAGTTCGGCATCGCCGGGTCCGGCACCGACGAGAGTGACGCGGCCGGGAGATGAGGACTGCGCCGCCGCGACGATGCACTTGGCATCGGCAAGCAGATCGCCCTGCGTATTCGCCTCGGGTGACGCGCCAAAGGCGCGATCGGCGAAAGCCTCCCAGAAGGCGCGCCGCCCGGCCGCGGTTGCTATCGCCGCGTTGATCCGATCCCGGATCGAATGCGCCAGTGCGCCCCAGGATTTCAGCGATGGCGGCAACAGCGTCTCTATCCGGCGCCGGATCGCCTGAGCGAGGATGGGAGCCGCGCCATCGGTGGAGATCGCTACGACAACAGGCGAGCGGTTGACGATCGATCCGAACTGGAACTGGCAATAGCGCGGTTTGTCGATGACGTTGACGGGAACACCGGCCTTTTGGGCGGCTCCGAAGAACCGTGCTGCGGCGGCGTCATCCTCACAGTCAGCGATCGCGATGGCTGCTTGCTCAAAGGCCCCGGCATGCCAGTCTTGGGCATGATGAACGAACCGGCCGTCTCCGGATTGCGACCCTTGGCGGAGAAGAGTGGAAAATGCCTCGCTCAAATCCTGCGCGTAGACATGAACTTCGGCGCCACAGGCCGCCAGCAGTTCCGCCTTCCATGCGGCGGCGTCCGATCCGCCGGCAACGACGGCGCGTTTGCCGGTCAGCGCCCAGAACACCGGCAACTTGGCAAGCGGGGCCATGCGGGCGGGGGCGGTGCGAAGGGCCTGTTCACTCGGCAGCAGCTGCAAGACATCCATCGATGATCCCCCTGATTTCCGCGCGGCACGAGCCGCAATTGGTTCCTGCATTGGTTTCCTTGCCGACAGCCTCGACGCCGCGGCAGCCGCCGCGCACCGCCGCGACGATCTGGTTGACGCCGACGCCGAAGCAGGAGCAGACGGTCGCGCCCGGGTCCATGCGCCCGGCGCCCGGACGTCCCGCGACGACGGCGAACCGCTTGGCGAGTTCGGTATGCCGGACGCTGAGCTGCTCGATCGCCCAATTGCGGGCAACCGCGACAGGCTGGGATGCGAGAAAGAAGGCGGCGAGCAGGCGGTCCCCATCGAAAAAGGCAAGGCGCAGATCGCCGGATTGCCTGTCGGCATAACCGAGCGGCTCGATATGGCCGGCAATGGCAAAGTGCTGACGGCACCAGTCGGCCCAGCTTGCGGGGGCCGCATCAAAGCCAAGCTCCAGCCGCCAACCGCCATCGGCCTTTGCCAAGGCCCAGTAAGCGGCATCGAGGTTTTGCGGCTTGTGGAAGCAGACCGCAAAGCCGTAGCTTTCCACCTTGCGCGGCCGGGCGGCGACCGCGACGTTTTTGGATGCCGGCTGACCAGAAACAGGATCGGTCACCGGTGCGACGACAGCATCGATCCGTGCCGCGGCCGCAAACTGATCGTTCCAGTGCATCGGCACGAACAAGCTGCCGCGCGCCTGCCGGTCGGTGACGAGTGCGCGGACCACGGCCTTGCCGTAGGGACTTTCGATCTCGACAAGTGAGGCGCTGGCAACACCGATTTCCATGGCATCGCGCGGGTGTATTTCGGCGAAGGGCTCGGCGATATGGGCCGAAAGCCGGGCGCTTTTGCCGGTCCGCGTCATCGTATGCCACTGGTCGCGGATGCGGCCGGTATTGAGCGTCAGTGGAAAATCGGCATTGGTCCGGTCCGAGACCGGGGAGCTAACGGCAATGAAGCGCGCCTTGCGATCGGCATGAAAGAAGCCGCCTTCGCTGAAAAACCGTGTGGTCCGGGCCGTTGCGCCTTCCTGTTGCGGCCATTGAAACGGGGGCATTGCATCATAGGTGTCCGCATCGATCTGGCGATGGGCGCCAATATCGAAATCGCGGCTGCCGTCATTTTCAAAGGCCGAAAGTGCTGCATGCTCGGCAAAGATTTTTGCCGCGGACTCTGTAGAAAAGGCGGGGCCAAAGCCCATGCGGCGCGCGACTTCCGTCATCTGCCACCAGTCGGCTTTCGCTTCGCCCGGTGCTGTAAGAAAGGCGCGCTGGCGAGAGATGCGGCGCTCGGAATTGGTCACCGTGCCGTCCTTCTCGCCCCAGCCGAGCGATGGCAGAAGCACATGCGCATATGGGGTCGTGTCAGTCTGCTGCAGGACATCAGACACGACGACGAACGGGCAGGCGGCGATCGCGGCGGCGACGGCATCGGCGTCCGGCATCGAGACAACCGGATTGGTTGCCATGATCCACAGCGCCTTGATCCGGCCGTCGGCAACCGCCCGGAACATGTCGACAGCCTTGAGACCAGGCTTGCGGGCAATGGCGGGTGCTTGCCAGAAGCGCTGGACGCGGTCGCAATCATCCGGGTTTTCGATCGCCATATGGGCGGCCAGCATGTTGGCGAGCCCACCGACCTCGCGCCCGCCCATGGCATTCGGCTGGCCGGTCAGCGAGAACGGCCCCATGCCGGGCCGGCCGATGCGCCCGGTGGCCAGATGGCAATTGATGATGGTGTTGACCTTGTCGGTGCCCGACGCGGACTGGTTGACACCCTGGCTGTAGCAGGTGACGACCTTTTGCGTTTCCTCGAACAGCCGGAAGAACTGGCGCAATTGCATGGAGGGCAATCCGGTCAATTCCATCAGATCGGCGACATCAAAGGCCGAGGCGGCAGCGAAAGCATCGGCGAAACCGCTGGTGTGCGTGCCGATATAGTTCTGGTCGATCGCGGCAGTGCCGGCGAGGTGGGCAAGAAGGCCCATGAACAGCGCCACGTCGCCATCCGGACGGATCGCTAGATGCAGGTCGGCGATATCGGCCGTCATCGTGCGGCGTGGGTCGATGACCACGATTTTCATGGAGGGCCTGATGGCCTTGGCGGCGGCCAGCCTCTGGTAGATCACCGGGTGGCACCAGGCGAGGTTGGACCCCGTGAGGATGACGAGATCGGCAAGCTCGATATCCTCGTAGGTGCCGGGAACGGTATCGGCACCGAAGGCACGTTTGTGTCCGGCGACGGAGGAGGACATGCACAGCCGCGAATTGGTGTCGATATTGGCCGAGCCGATAAAACCCTTCATCAGCTTGTTGGCGACGTAATAGTCTTCAGTCAGCAGTTGACCGGAGACGTAGAAGGCGACTGAATCCGGGCCGTGCTCGGCGATGGTTTGTGAAAAGCGGGAGGCCACAAGATCAAGGGCTTCATCCCAGCTTGCGCGTTCTCCGCCAATCTGCGGGTGAAGCACCCGGCCGTCGAGATCGATGGTTTCGGCCAGCGCCGAACCCTTGGAACAGAGCCGGCCAAAATTGGCGGGATGATCCGGATCGCCCCTGACGCTGACCGTGCCGGTACCATCGATTTTGGCGATGACGCCGCAACCAACGCCGCAATAGGGGCAGGTGGTTTTGGTTTCAGTGGACATGAAGCGCGCCCCGCTGCGGAGTTTCGAGAGCGCGGCGTGCTCCCCCCCTCTGTCCCTCCGGGACATCTCCCCCACAAGGGGGGAGATTGACCGCCGAATTCTTGCGTTTCTTTCCTTCAATCCGCCAAGGGAAAAGAATGATCTCCCCCCTTGTGGGGGAGATGTCCCGAAGGGACAGAGGGGGGTGAGTTCTCCGCGAATGAGAGGTTTGGCTTCCCATCATTCCGCCGCCATCATCAGGCTTTCGAGCGCAATCGAAAGCGCTCCGTTATCGTTGCGCACCGGGATCGTCCGCACTTCGCCGTTGTCGGCACCCAGCGCCTTGCCGGTTTCGAGCGAAATCACCCAGTTGTGCAGCGGGCAGGTGACGGACGTTCCATGCACGATGCCCTGGCTCAGCGGTCCACCCTTGTGCGGGCAGTGATCCTCGATGGCGAAGACTTCGTTTTCGGCCGTGCGAAACACTGCGATCTTGCCTTGCTGCGTCTTCACGCAGCGCGCGCCGCGCAGCGGGATGTCGGAGATGTCGCCGATTGCGATCCAGTTCATATCCATGCCCATCATTCCGCCGCCTCCGGATAGCCGACCGTCGCCATCGGCCGGAACTCATGCTTGTCCTTGCCGGAGACGCGCTCCGACCAGGGATCGACCTGGGCGAATTTCTGGGAGAAGACGAAACGCTCGTAATAGGCCTGGCGCTTGTCCGCATCGCCCATGATCTGGCGGCGGATTTCGTCCAGACCGATGCGTTTTGCCCATTTGTAGATGCGCTCGAGATAACGCCCTTGCTCGCGGTACATCTGGGTCAGCGCAACGATGTATTGCAGCGCCTCCTCCTCGGTTTTGACGAGACCCAGAACTTCCGTGCCCTTGATGTCGAGACCGGCGGCCCCGGCGAAATGGATCTCGAAGCCGCTGTCGACACAGATGACGCCGATATCCTTGCAGGTCGCCTCGGCGCAGTTTCGCGGACAGCCGGACACGGCCAGCTTCAGCTTGGCTGGGGTCCACGAACCCCACATGAATTTTTCGATGCGGATGCCAAGGCCGGTGGAATCCTGCGTACCGAAGCGGCACCAATCGGAGCCGACGCAGGTTTTCACTGTGCGCAGGCCCTTGGCATAAGCCTGGCCGGAGATGAAGCCGGCCTTGCCGAGATCGGCCCAGACGGCCGGCAGGTCGTCCTTCTCGATCCCGAGCAGATCGATGCGCTGACCGCCGGTGACCTTGACCAGCGGGATTTCGAACTTGTCGACCACATCGGCGATGGCCCGCAATTCGCCGGCATTGGTAACGCCGCCCCACATGCGCGGCACCACAGAATAGGTGCCGTCCTTCTGGATATTGGCGTGGACGCGCTCGTTGATGAACCGCGACTGGTAATCGTCGGCATATTCGTCCGGCCAGTCGCAGACGAGGTAGTAATTGAGCGCCGGGCGGCATTTGGCGCAGCCGCAGGAGGTCTTCCACTCCAGTTCTTGCATGACTGCGGGAATGGTCTTCAAGCCCTTGGCCTTGATCAGGCGGCGAACGTCGTCATGGCCAAGTTCGCTACAGCCGCACATCGGCTGCACGGCCTTTGGATTATAGGCATCGCCCAGCGTGATGGTCATCAGCTGTTCGACGAGGCCGGTGCAGGACCCGCAGGAGGCGGAGGCCTTGGTGTGAGCGCGGACTTCGTCGAGCGAGGTCAGCCCCTTGCCGGTGATCGTCGCCGTGATCTTGCCCTTGCAGACGCCGTTGCAGCCGCAGATTTCCGCATCATCCGGCAAGGCTGCAACGGCCGCCGTAGGGTCCAGCGGCGACCCTCCCTGGTAGGCCTGGCCGAAAATGAGCGTTTCGCGCATTTCGGAAATATCCGTGGCTTTCTTCTTCAGGTCGTTGAACCAGGCTCCATCGGCGGTTTCGCCGTAGAGCACGGTGCCGATGATGCGGTTGTCCTTCAGGACCAGCCGCTTGTAGACGCCGGCCGTGGCGTCGCGCAGCACGATCTCCTCGCGGTCATCGCCTTCGGCAAAGTCGCCGAGCGAGAACAGGTTGATGCCGGTGACCTTGAGTTTCGTGGGTGTATCCGAATGAACGAAGGCGGGTGTGCGGTCGCCGGCCAGATGCGATGCGGCAATGCGCGCCATATCGTAAAGGGGAGCGACGAGACCGTAGACCATGCCGTCAACCTCGGCACATTCGCCGAGTGCCAGAATATCACCATCCGAGGTCTGCATGCCGGAATCGACGACGATGCCGCGGTTGACCGCAAGACCTGCGTCCTTGGCAATCGCCGCATTCGGACGGATGCCGACGGCCATGACCACGAGGCTTGCCGGGATGATCGTGCCATCATCCAGCTCGATGCCTTCGACCTTGCCATCGCCGATGATCTGCCTGGTGTTGGCCTTGGTGATGACCTTGATGCCACGATCCTCGAAGGCGCGCTGCAACAGGTAGCCGGCCGCCGGATCGAGCTGGCGGTCCATCAGCGTCGGCATGACATGCAGCACGGTGACGTCCATGCCGCGCGAATTGAGCCCGGCTGCCGCCTCCAGCCCGAGAAGGCCGCCGCCGATGACAATGGCCTTTTCCCGCGACTGGGCTGCCAGCAGCATGGCCTGAACGTCGTCGATGTCACGGTAGGTGATGACGCCGGGCAAATCCTTGCCGGGAACCGGAATGATGAAAGGCACCGAGCCGGTGGCGATCACCAGCTTGTCGTAGCTTTCGGTGACGCCGTGATCGGAGGTTACGGTCTTGGCGGCACGGTCGATCGAGACGATCTTGTGTCCCTTGTAGAGGGTGATGCCGTTTTCGATGTACCAGCCGTCGCCATGAATGACGATCTGTTCGTAGGTCTTCTCGCCGGACAGAACCGGCGACAGCATGATGCGGTCATAGTTGACGCGGGGCTCGGCGTTGAAGATCGTGACGTCGTACTGGCCCGGGGCCTGTTCGAACAGGTGCTCCAGCATGCGGCCGGGCGCCATGCCATTACCGATGATGATGAGTTTCTGGGTCATGCCGGTCACTCCGCGGCTTCGACGAAACGGTGACGTTCGTAGAGGAACTTCAGCACCGCCTCGCGGCATTTGAGATAGGTGCGGTCCGAGGCGAGCTCGATACGGTTGCGCGGGCGGGCGATCGGCACGTCGAGCACTTCGCCAATAGAGGCCGCGGGACCATTGGTCATCATCACGATCCGGTCAGAAAGCAGCACGGCCTCGTCGACGTCGTGGGTGATCATCAGCATGGTGTTGCCGAGGCGAAGGTGGATTTCCATCACCGCGTCCTGCAGATGTGCCCGCGTCAAGGCGTCGAGTGCACCGAAGGGTTCATCGAGCAAAAGGATCTTCGGCTCCATGGCGAGTGCCCGGGCAATGCCGACCCGCTGCTTCATGCCGCCGGAAATTTCCGACGGCCGCTTGTCCTTCGCATGCGCCATCTGAACGAGGTCGAGATTGGCCATCACCCAGTCGTGGCGCTCGCTCTTGTTTTTGCTTCTGCCGAAAACCTTGGAGACGGCGAGGTTGACATTTTCATAGACCGTCAGCCAGGGAAGCAGGCTGTGGTTCTGGAACACGACGGCGCGTTCGGGGCCGGGCGCATTGACCTCGCGGTTTTCCAAAAGCACGGCTCCGGAGGAGACCGGCGTCAGGCCGGCGATCAGGTTGAGCAGGGTCGATTTTCCGCAGCCGGAATGGCCGATGATCGAGACGAATTCGCCCTTGGCAATCGTCAGGTTGATGCCTTTCAACACTTCGGCGCGGCTTCCCGCCCGGTCGAAATACTTGTCGATATGATCGAGTTTCAGATAGGCGCTCATGATCTGGGCCCTCAGTTTGCGGATGCGCCGCGGGTGATGACGGAGCCGACGGCTGAAACCAGCTTGTCGAGGATGAAGCCGACGACGCCGATATAGGCGAGCGCCACGATGATGTCGGGCAGGCGCGAGGAATTCCACGCATCCCAGATGAAGAAGCCGATGCCGACGCCGCCGGTCAGCATTTCCGCCGCAACGATGGCGAGCCAGGACAGGCCGATGCCGATGCGAAGACCGGTGAAGATGTAAGGGGCCGCAGACGGCAGCATGATCTTGAAGAAGAACTCGAACTGGTTGAGGCAGAGCACCTTGGCGACGTTGCGGTAATCCTGAGGGATATTGCGAACGCCGACCGCTGTGTTGATGATCACCGGCCAGATCGAGGTGATGAAGATCACGAAGATGGCAGACGGGTTCGAATCCTGGAACGCAGCCAGCGACAGCGGCAGCCAGGCGAGTGGCGGCACGGTGCGCAGGATCTGGAAGATCGGATCAAGCCCGCGCATCGCCCAGACCGATTGACCGATCAGCGCGCCGATCAGGACGCCGGTGACAGCCGCAAGGCCGAAGCCGTAGGCGACGCGCTGCAGCGAAATCAGCACCCGCCAGCCAAGGCCGATATCCTGCGATCCGTAGTTGAAGAACGGATAGGCGATCAGGTCGTAGCTTTCCTGCCAGACTTGTGACGGCGACGGCAGCGTCGCGCCGGCCTCCGAACAGAGAACCTGCCAGATCACCAGAATGACGGCCAGCACGACCAGTGGCGGCACGACGTTGCGGGCGATCGCCGCCGTGATTTGCTTCGGCTTGAATGTCGACGGCGTCCGCGTCGGCAGGGTGACGACGCTTGCGCCTGTTTTTGGCAATACGGCCGGTGTGATGTGTTCCGTGCGGGCCAGTGCGGGCATGGAATATCTCCTGAAGGAAAAGAGGAAATCCGGCGCAAATTGGTGCGCCGATAGTGCTCGGATCAGGACATTGCCTTGATCGACAGGCTGTCGAGATAGGCGGAGGGGTTTTCCGGATCAAAGACCTTGCCATCAAAGAAGGTTTCCTTGCCGCGTGAGGTGGTGGCCGGGATGTCAGCGGCAGCGACGCCGAGATCGGCTGCCGCAGCGCGCCAGATGTCCTCGCGGTTGACCTGGTCGACCAGCGCCTTGATGTCGGTATTGGCGGCGAACTTGCCCCAGCGGATGTTCTCGGCCATGAACCAGGTGTCATGGCTCTTGAACGGATAGGACGCGCCGTTCGCCCAGAATTTCATATGGAGGCCGCTTCCTTGGGCAACGCGGCCATTGCCGTAATTGATGTCGCCTTTCAGGCGGCCGATGATGTCCTTCACCGGAACGTTGAACCACTGGCGCTTGCCGACGATCGCCGCCATCTCATCCTTGTTGTCCATGCTTTCGCACCACATCTGGGCTTCCATCACGGCCATCATCAGCGCCTTGGCGGCGTTCGGATTTTTCTCCACCCAATCGGCGCGAAGGCCGAGCGCTTTTTCAGGATGCCCCTTCCAGAGTTCGCCCGTCGATGCCGCGGTGAAGCCGATGCCCTGGTTGACCAGCTGCTCGTTCCACGGTTCGCCGACACAGAAGGCATCCATGTTGCCGACCTTCATGTTGGCCACCATCTGGGGCGGTGGCACGACGATGGTCGAGACGTCCTTGTCGGGATCGATGCCGCCGGCAGCCAGCCAGTAGCGGATCCACAAATCATGCGTGCCGCCCGGAAAAGTCATCGCGACCTTGACTTCACCGCCGTCGGCCTTCTTTTTCTCGAAGGCGGCCTTGAGTTTGGAGGCATCCAGCTGGACGCCTGTGTCTGCATATTGCTTGGCAACGGAAATCCCCTGGCCGTCACAGTTGAGACGCGCAAGGATTGCCATCGGCACGGGGACGTTGTTCTGCGTCACCTTGCCGGTATGCATCAGGTAGGGCATCGGCGAGAGGATATGGGCGCCATCGATGCCATTGGCTGCGCCGCCGAGAACCAGATTATCGCGGGTAGCGCCCCAGGAGGCCTGCTTGGCGACATCGACATCAGGAAGGCCGTGCTTTTCGAAAAAGCCTTTTTCCTTCGCGATGATCAATGCCGCCGAATCCGTCAGTGCGATATAGCCGAGCTTGACGCCGGTCACTTCCGGCCCGGCGGTCGCCGCAAAGGCGCCGGATGGGAACGCCGTCTTGATCGCGCCGAACAGCGCTGCGGTGGCGGTCGTTTTGAGGATGCCGCGACGGGTGATGCCGTTGCTCGATATCGTCTTCATGAACAGGTCCCTCTGTTGTGGGCGGCCGGAAAGTTGGCAATAAAAAACGCCGCTCGGAGATTGCGTCTTCGGGGAACAAATTCCCCGGACTGCAATAACCTTGCGACGTCGATGTCTCTGCGAGCGCCTGCTTGGGCTCGGCTTGCCGCGATCGCCATTGACCGCAGCGAATTATATCAAGCAAAGGCCGTGCCAGTTTCAGCTGAAACCATTAGCCTGTTGAAATTGAACGTGTTTTCACGCGCCTTAGTCCCATGCGCAAATTTTAAACAGGCTGACCTTGTGCAAAAAAAATTAGCGTTTGCTTGGATGCAGCCAGACACATGGCAGAAATTTTGTGCAGCGCAAAATGAAAGTGGTCAGGCCTCTTCACCCGCGAGCCTGTTGGCAGCGCCGGTTTTCACGGGAAATTGCGCGACATATTCCGCCATTTGCGACGGGTCGAAAACCTGCCCGTCCATGAAGCGGTCGCCATCCATAGCCCCTTCGATGCGCACATCGGCATCCAGCGGGCCGGCGCTTTCGCCAAGGGCCGTACGGTAGATGTCCGGGCGGTAGGCGGAGGCGGCGGCCGACATGCCATGCTGCGACAGGCCGGTCTGGCCCCAACGCAGCATCTGGCTGTATAGCCAGAGCGCCTGGCTCGGGCGGGGATAATTGGCAAAGCCGGCGTGAAAGGTGAAGTAGTTGTCTATGATGCGGCGGTTGCCTTGATCATCGAGGTTGAATTGTCCGGCCAGAACGCGGCGGATGATACCGACCGGTGCAGCGATATAGTGGCTGTCGGCGAGCGCCTCAGAAAGCGCGCCGTGATTGCCCGGCTGGTCGCACCAGCGCGCCGCGGCATCCAGCGCGACGAGCAGCCGCGATACGGTCTCCGGATGGGTCTCCGCCCATTCCGGCCGCATGCCAATGACCTTTTCCGGCGCGGACGGCCAGATGTCCTGCTTGGCGGCAACAATACGGCCAATGCCACGCTCGGAGGCGACCATGTTCCAGGGCGCGCCGACACAGAACCCGTCAATGGCACCAACTGCCAGCGCATCCGAGGTCAGCGGCGGCGGCACGACGACAAGCTTGACGTCACGGTCCGGGTCGATGCCGCCTGCCGCCAGCCAGAAGCGGAATTCATAATTGTGCGACGAAAACGGATAGGTGACTCCGAAGGTCGGCAGCGGCTCGCCGAGCGCCTTCATGTTGAAGATGACCTTGGCCAGCGCCAGCGCATTTTCCAACGCACTCGCCGTCTCAGCAAGATCAACCTGCTGCCGCATGCGGGCATAGAGGCGGGTCGACAGGGTAATCGCGTTGCCGCCCCGGCCGAGCGAAAACGGCGTAATCGTCGGCGACGGATTGGAGCCCAACCCCAGCATCGAGGCGACCGGCATGGGCGACAGCATATGGGCGATATCGAACTGCCGGAAGGCGAGACGGTCGCGCACATTCGCCCAGGAAACGTCCCTGACCAGGTCGAGGGTGATGCCTTCCTTCCGCGCAAAGCCAAACTCTGACGCTGCGATCAGCACCGAGGCATCGACCAGCGGGATGAAGCCGGCCCGCAGGGTGCGTGGACCTTCGCTCGCCAATCGTGCCGGTGCAGCAAGGCCGTTGTCGCCGTTTTGGGCTCTGAACTTGGTCATCATGTTCACTCCAATGCCTCCCGCCGGAAGATGCCGGGCCATCACATCAGCAACCCTGCCGCGGTAACGACGCTCTGGGCGATGTCGGCCATCTTCTTCTTTTCATTCATGGCTGTCTGGCGCAGCAGCGCAAACGCCTGCTCCTCGGAAAGGCCGCGCATCTTCATCAGGATACCCTTTGCGCGCTCGACGACCTTGCGCTCCTCCAGCGCCGATTTCGCGTCGGCAAGCTCCCTCCGCAGGCGGCTGAATGCATTGAAGCGGCTGACGGCCATGTCCAGGATAGGCTTGACCCGTTCCTTCTTCAGGCCATCGACAATATAGGCGGATACGCCGGCATCGACCGCCGCCTCGATGGAGGCGGTGTCGGAGCGATCGACGAACATGGCGATCGGCCGGCCGACCGTGCGGGTCAGCTGGAACAGATGTTCCATCATGTCACGGTTCGGATTTTCAAGATCGATGACAATCACATCCGGCTGCAGCGTCTCGATGATACGGGCAATCCCGTTGACCTCATGAACGACCGTGACCTTTTCATGTCCTGCCTCACGCAACCCTTCCTCGATGATCGAGGCGCGGATCGCGTTCTCGTCGATCACAAGAATGGTGAGGTCCAAATGAGCCATTGCGCATAGATGCCGCAGCGCAGCAGAATACGCAATACAAATTAGCCTAAATTATCAGCAATAACATAACTGGCTATAAATTAGGCTATTTTTCAAACAGGTCAGCGCATTTGCTTAATTCGAGTGCTACAGTCATTCGCCGCCCCGAGGAAAGGGGCGCGCTGATCACGCCACAGAGATGGCGGCCATGCGGCCGAGAGGCCAGGTGGCAAACAGGGCTTCCTGGAGCACGACCTTCAACCGGGCCAGATCCTGCGCTGCATCCTCATGAAGCGCCTCCGCAACGATCAGGACCGAGGCCGTTGCAGGCCGGATGACGGAACGGCCGCTTTGACGGTTTGACCAACGGCGCGCGTGGGCATGTCCGGCGAGATCCGCGAAAATCACCTCCCCAACCTCCGGCGCCTCGACATCGCCGGAGAAGGTTTCATAGACCTCATCTCCCGTGGCCGGACGCACCTCAATCCGTCCCTGCACCCTGGCCGTATCGAAGACTGCAACCGGTATCGCAAAAGCCACCGAGATTGCATTGCAGAGATCGACGAGAGGATGAATCGCGGGAAGGCTCTGCTCTTTTCGCAACCGGCGAAGCAAGGCCTCGGCGGCACAACGATATTGTGTCGGCTTCAGTCCCATCTTCGCGAACGTGCGGCGCCACGCCTGGATTTCCGGAAACTCGCCTTCCGGTCCGCCGGCCAGTCTTTCCAGAGCGACGCGACTGAACACCTCCACCACTCGGGAAACGTCGGCTTCCGGGGTGATGCCATCAAACAGCATGGCCTGCGAGGCCAGCTCTTCGAACCGGAACCTGACGGCGTCGGAATAACCAAATGTCAGCACGGATCAACCTTTCATCGCGAGAAACAACACCGATCGCATCGCGGCCGGACACAGTCTTGAATGAAATTGCAGGCCCGCATGCAGCGCGCAGAATAGGCAAACAAAACAAATTGCAAAGCGTAATCGGTTTCGGTAGGCATGCCTGATTGCGTGTTGCAAGCAGTATAATGCCGCTGAGCAGACGTTTGGAGGGAAAGATGGACTATGAAATCCGGCACAGAACGTTTGTTTTCGAGCGCCTTTGCGCGGCTCCGGTAAAGCAGGTATTCGCCGCGTTTGCGGATCCGGCCTTGCGCGTACGCTGGAGCGCGCCATCCGATGGCGCCGTATTCGTCTATGACCAAGCCGATTTTCGCGAGGGCGGCGAAGACCATTTCCGCTGCGGCTCAAAGGAAAAGCCGCAATACACCGGGCGCACGACCTATATCGCGATCATTCCGGACCAATCTGTCGTCAGCAGCGAAACCGTCGAAGCCGGCGGGCGAAAACTGATGTCGAGCCTGATCACCACCGAGCTCGAAGCCAATGGCAATGCAACAAAGGTAACGATGACGGTGCAGGTGACATCTCTTTTCGGCGATGGAATGATTACGGGCACCGAAATCGGCAACAATGCCGCGCTCGACAATCTGGTTGAGCAGATGCGCGCACCTATGGAGCGCCGGAAGCCGAGTTAAAATACAAATTACTTCAATTTTTTAAAATCTTTACCATGATCTCTTGCCAAAGCAGAAGAGCATTAATGCTCAACCATCAAACGGCGCGTCCACGCTCAGGTTGATACGAAACTCACGAAATCCGCGCATACTTCCGACGAAAACCCGTACCGTAATAAGCTCATGCGTTATACAACCGCGGAAGTTTCTACTTCAGCGCTTGACCTCGCCCCAAGGGCAACCCCTAGACATCGATTCATGAGCGATCCATTCCTTCTTGCCGGCCGTTTTGGCGCCGCCACTCAACTCACACCCAAGGCCTTGCGGCTTTATGCGCAACAGGGCCTGCTGGTGCCCGCCTATGTCGATCCAACCACTGGCTACCGCTACTATGCGGCAGAGCAGGCGGCTGATGCCAGGCTGATTGCAAAATTGCGCAGGCTCGGGCTGCCGGTCGCGCGGGTTGCGCAACTGCTGGAGATGCCGGCAGAGCTGCGCGCTGCAGAACTGCGGGGCTGGCTCGCCTCCGAGAAGGAACGCTTGGCCTATCAGACGGAGCTTGTCGAAGTGCTGGCGCGCCAGAAACAGGGTAGCGATCCAGCGCTGACGAACGTGATCGCCACGCGCACGCTGCCTGCGACCAAGATCATCTATCGCCAGCGCATTGTCGATGCCAGGGCGCTTGACGGCTTCATGGCGGAAGCCGAGGCCGATATCCGAGCGCATCTGACGGCAAACGGCCTGCCGGTCAGCGGCCGTATCAGCGTTACCTTCCACGATCTCGTCACCCATGACAGCGAGGGGCTTGTTGAAGTTGCGATGGCCTATGACGGCAGCGTGGAACCTGAGGGCGACCTGAGGTTACGATTGCAACCGGAGCGGCAGGAGGTTTTTCTGCCGGTACCGGCTGCCTACGAGAACCTGCCGCTCGTTTTGCATGTTTACGATGCCCTGGAGGCCTGGCTCGATGCGCGTAGCGACCTGGTTTGCGCCGACAGCCCGTGTGAAACCTATCCCGGCACCGGCAGCGCGCGATTCGATGTCGCCTACCCGGTAGCGGCCTAAGGTGGGTCCGGCAAAAATGCCCGGTGGGCTTACGCCCGGGATTGCATAAAAACAGAAATGAGCACATCGCGGCAATCCCGGCCCCTATGGATGAGGCCGCGGCGCTCGCAACGTGCAAGTTTATCAACGGCCACTTCTACCCCGAATGGAACGCTGCCGGAATGTTCAGTTCGCTCGTAACGAGCATCGCAGGAGAATACCGGGCGTGTCCCACAAGAAGCTGCATATTGGCCGCATCGTTTCCGAGTTGCCGTCCCTGATAAAGCTGTCGGTTCCACTGGTTCTGGGACTGTCGGCCAGTTCATTGATCGGTATCACCGACACGATCATGCTGGCGCCGCTTGGAACCGAGGTTCTGGCCATCGTTGCACTGGTCATGGCGGTTCTCATGCTGCTGACGGCGATGCTTTACGGCGTCATATCGGTCGTCGGTGTGGCGATGGCCGGCGGCTTTGGCGCACGGGATGCCCGCATGGTCAGTTCGGCCGTCCGGCATGGAATGCTGATGGCGCTGATATCCGGCGCTCTGGCGGCAATGATCATGCTGGTACTGATGCCCCTTGTCCGGTTGATGGGCCTGCCGGAGGCGAAGGCGTTGCTCTACTGGGTGCCGATGGCGCTGTTCATGCTGCCCTTTTCGGTCTTTCTCGTATTGAAATCCCTGCTTGACGCCACGGACAGGCCCTGGCTGGCCGTCGGGTTTGCGTTCCTCGGTGTGGTGATCAACATACCGTTGAACTATCTGCTGATTTACGGGTTCGGCCCGATACCGGCGCTTGGTATTCTCGGCTCGGGCATTGCCAGTGTCCTGGCAGAGACGATTGCGCTTGCTGCCGCCTATCTCTATTGGCGCCGCGCAGTAACGATGCGCCGCTTCCGTTTGCGTGCAGTGATAACGGGCAGGGGCGTCTGGCAGCAATTCTTGCAAGGGTTGCCGCTTGGGATCAGCTACCTTGCCGAAGCCGGCGCTGTTGCGATGGCGACCTTCATACTCGGCTGGTTTGGGCCGGGTGCGCTCGCCGCCAACCAGATTGTCAACTCGATCGGGGGAACGCTGTATATGCTACCGCTTGGGATGGCGACGGCCGTTGCCATTCGCATCGCACAGGCGGATGGCTCGGGGCAGCCGGAACGGCTGCGGCCGATCGGCATGGCAACGTTCGGCTTCGTGGCACTGTGGATGCTGGCGACCATGGTCGCGCTGATCTTTGCGGGCCGCTTCATCGCCGAAGCCCTCAGCGACGACGCGCCCGTGGTTGCGCTGGCATCCAGCATGTTTGTCGTGATTGCGCTGATGCAAGTGGCAGACGGACTGCAGTCCACCGGACTTGGGGCCTTGCGCGGACTGAACGACACACGGTGGCCGTCGGTTGTGTCCATCGTATCTTACTGGGGATTGGCGCTGCCGCTTGGTTATGTGCTCGCCTTTCACACCACGGTCGGCGCTCTCGGCGTATGGATCGGATTTGCCGCGGGCCTTGCCATGAGCGCCGTGGTGTTGCCGGTACGGTTCTTCAGGCTTGCGCGTGTACGGGAAGGAAGCCCATAGGCCGCGGTGTGCTGACGCTCACTGCGGCGCGAGCGGCGCAAATGCGGTCGCCTTGATCTCCACCAGCCCGCCCTCCGGGTTGAGGTCCGCAACGGCAAGTTCGACGCAGGCCGGATAAGGCGCGGCAAAGAATTCGTCACGGATTTCGGCAATCGCGGCGAGTTGTCCGGCCTTGTCCAGCGCCAGCCCGGCGTTGCCGAACACGTGAAACATCTGTAGCTCCACAACATCGTCCAGGCGCGCCTGACATGCGCCAAGAAGCTGCTCCATCAGCGTGAAAACCTTGCGTAACTCATTGCGAAACGCCTCAAGCTCCATCGGCACAGATTGCCGATTGCTGGCCACGATGCCGGACAGAAAGACAAAATCTCCGGCACGGCGCGCCGGGGCATAGTGGAATTGCTCGACATCGTCTTTAAGCACGGCGGGCACCGCGACCATCCCGGTCGGCGTCGCATGAAGGCGAATGGTGCCGGTAATCTGATCGTTCATGATATTTTCTCGGGTTTCCACAGTGGTTTCGGAATCTGACGTCGCAGCCACCTTTTAGGAGAGGGCGGCCATCGACGGGGTGACGAGGGCCTGCAAGTCTTCTCTTGTGGCTCCGTCGCGCGCCTGCATCGAAATGCCTTGCATCACCGCGCTGTAAAAATTGGCCAGCACACGGGTGTCGATCGTACGCGGCAGATCGCCCTCTGCCACGCCACGCTCAAGCCGGGCGTTAATGCGCTTTTCAGTGTTAGTGCGAATACTTTTCAGATGCTGGCGCAAGGGCTCGGTTTCACTCCGACAGTTAATGGCGCCCAGGATCAGCAGACAGCCGCCCGATTGCGGCGCGCCGAGCGCCGTATCGATACTGCTTGCCAGCATGGCGCGTATCGATGCCTGGGCAGTCGCCCCCTCTTCGAGGGCCAGCAAGGCGCCAGATCCCTCCGTTGCGACATAGAGATCGACCGCCTCCCGAAACGCCGCTTCCTTGGAGCCGAAGGCCGCATAGAAACTCGGAGGCGTGATCCCGGCCGCAGCTGTCAGATCATTGAGTTGCGCACCCTCATAACCCTTGGACCAGAAGACTTCCTTGAGATTCTGCAATGCGCGATCCCGGTCAAAGCTGCGCGGTCGTCCCCGGTTTGCCATGGCTTTTCCTTTTCTGTAGTGCGATTTATATAATTTCATGGCGGCGGCAAACAAGCGCATCCGCGAATTATATAGTAAAATTTATAGAATTCGGTCTAGGAGCGTTGGGTGTGCAAGATGAGAGCCGCAGGACAGAGACCCGGCGAGAAAACACTCTGTGCGGTTGCAACATTTGATCTGGTTAGAACCGCCCTCGTTCAATATGCTCGCGCAGATGGATTCGAACTCCGCCCCAACACCTCCCGTATTGTTTCAACCGCCCCTCATCCCCGGGTGGGTCAAACCTCATGGCGAGGCGAGCGATATTGATGTGGCGTTCATGACGGGGGCGGCGCTCGGCTCGTTGGATCAACTGGTGCGATCGGAGCCTGCCTGGTCTGGCGCATGGCGCCAGCGCCTCGGGCTGAAATGTGCGGCTTCTGCCGTGCGGCTGATGGGACGGACGGAAGACGAAGCCGCGCTGCGCGATGCCGTCTTGCTGCGGCTGCCGGGTGGCGATGCGGGACCGGCCGGAAACGTTTTCTTGGCGTATAACAAGCTCTCGGCGCACCCGGCGCAGCATCTGGAGCTGCCAGATGAAAAGATGCTGCGCGATACCGCGGCCCTTTTGGCCATGAAGTGGGACGATACGCTGGCGGATTTTTCGCGGCTTGCCGCCGATCTGGCGCAGGACGGCCAAGCAGCCCCTTTTGCTGTCGCTGAACTGGTAACAGCTGTATGCCGGCTTCGTCCGGATGCAGAAATTCTGGCCTGGTGGCTGGCGGACTGGGTTCTGGCAAAAAAACTCAACTGGCAAAAGCCTGTGCCGCTCCTGATGGCGCAGCGTTATGATCCGGCTTTCCGCATGACCGGGGGAAGGGGACGTGTCCGGCCGGATGACGCGGCCTTTGCCCGCTCAGTTTGCCTAGCGCTGATACAGGGCGTTCGCGAAGCGTTACGTCAGGCGGTGGAGATCAGCCGCCGAGCCGAGCATTTCCTTGCCGTGGTCCCCAAGGTACGAACCAAGGGCGCGCAAACAGTCATTCGCCAATTGCTGGCCGAAGATGCCTTGTCGGCATCCGCAACCAACGGCAATCTGTCCCGCTGGGCAAGCCGGCGGCTGTTCGAGCGGCTTGAAACACTGGGTGGCGTCCGGGAACTCTCGGGACGCCCAACCTTCCGAATTTACGGCCTGTGACCATGGCGGCACCGGACCTTGCAAAAACCGAAGGACGAAAAAGGAAAGCGGCGGAGCAGGACAAAGCCCTGTTCGACCGCGAACTGGAAGCCCTGCCGCCAGCGCTGCGCTGGCGTGAATGGATGAACCGTATCGAGGCGGTGATTTTCGCCTCTGCCACCCCTGTCGACCGCGCGACGCTTGCCCGTGTGGTTGGCCAGGAGTGCAATATCGATCTGATCATCGATGACATTCGCGAAGAATTGCGCGGGCGGCCGTTTGACCTGGTTTCTGTGGCGGGCGGCTGGCATCACAGGACAAAATCCGCCTATGCGCCGGCGATCCGGGCATCGGGGGCCGCGACCCAGTCGATGGCGGGCTTCAACCAGCAGGAGGCGACGGTGCTGATCGCGATCAGCTACTACCAGCCGGTAACGCGCAGCGAGCTGTCGGCCATGTTCGGCAAAGAGGTCAGCCGCGACACCATTGCCGGCTTGCGGCAGGCAAAGCTGATCACCTTTGGGCCGCGCAGCCCGACGCCGGGCGCGCCCTATACCTATGTCACGACGCCCGAGTTTTTGTCGGCTTTCGGCTTCGACACCCTGCGCGATCTGCCGGATATCGAGATGCTTGAGGACAGCGGCCTGCTCAACCGGAAAAGGGTGGCCGATGATGCCGACATGATGGAATCGAGGTCCACCGGCGATGACGAGGATGATTGACCCCGCGGCGGCCCTTTCCATCGTCGGCAAAACCGGTTCACGATCGTCAGGCGATCAACACGCCATCCCATTGCAAGCGGGCAGGTCCGCCGGTCGCGAACGAGGAAACATAACCATGAAAGAAGCCCCGTGAAGCCCATCCGTTTGCTGAGTTTACTGGTGGGCTGCGTGGCCCTGTTGCCTGCCATTGCGCAGGCGGAGTGGCAGGCCGTCGAAAACGTGCAGCCCTATTCGGTCGCTGGAAAGACCGGCGCCGAATTATACGCCTCGATCGGAGAACGGGGACCCAAGGTTGGAAATGCCGGTCGCGCCATCGCCGTTACCAATTTCAAGCTGACATGGACCCGGAAATACGAGCCGCAGGGCAATGGCTGCGTCCTGGCCGTCGCACGGCCCAAGCTGATCATAACCTACGTATTGCCAAAACCGGCCGAACGTTTGCCGGCCGCGGTTGCACGAAGCTGGGACACCTTCATTTCAGGCGTGCGCCAGCATGAACTGGTGCATGGCGACCTCATCAAGGACATGGTGAAAAAAATCGAGGCCGTTTCCGTGGGGCTGACCGCCGCTGACGATCCCAAATGCCAGAAGATCCGTGCCAATCTGACCGAACGCCTGGGTGAACTGTCACGCGCCCAACGGCAGCAGAGCCGGGATTTCGATCGGGCCGAGCTGAGCAACGGCGGCAATATCCATCAACTGGTCCTTGCCTTGATCAACGGGCAATAGAGGCGACTGGGACTAAGCCGCCGGCACGTAGTGTGCCGGCCGTGCGCCTGAAAGGCCCGGCACTTCTCACCACGACAGAAGACTTGTCCCGTCGAAGAAGCTCTTCGACGGCCCTTGAGCGCGCGCTCACCTCAGGGCCTGACGAGCGGAGGTTATGGTTCATTTTCCTTGTTTAGCGGCGCCGCACATGGAGCTCTATGAAAATGAATTTCATAAAACTGACGATTTTGCGGATTTCGGTTGACGGGTCTGAAAATCTGCCTCAGTCTGAGAAAATAAATTACGATAATAATCGGGGAATACCAGTAGAATGAAAGTTGGCATCATCGGACTCGGATTCCGTCTGGGCTATCTGGGTTATGTTTTCAAAGCCATGGACGAGCGCTTCGAGATCGCGGGTTACGTCGATCCGAACCCCGCCGGTTTGCCGGGCCTTGTGGAAAACGGCGTCTCCGCCGGCACCGCCTATGCAACGCCTGAAGAGCTGATTGCCAACGAGAAGCTCGATCTCCTGATGATCGGCTCGCCCAATCATTTGCATCTCGATCATATTCGCATTGGCCTTGAGGCCGGGCTGAAGGTTTTCAGCGAAAAGCCGGTCGTCACAACAGTCGAAGAAAGCATCGAGCTGGCCCGGTTGATGGCGAAGTTCGGTCATGAGCGGCTGATGGTTGGCCTGGTGCTGCGTTATGCGCCGATGTACCGGGACCTGCGCGCCGCCCAGGCTGCCGGAACTCTTGGCCAGATCGTTTCGATTGAGGCCTCCGAGCATATCGAACCCTATCATGGTGCGTTCTTCATGCGCGACTGGCGCCGCTACGAGCGCTATTCCGGCAGTTTCATGCTGGAAAAATGCTGCCACGATCTCGACCTCTACAATGGCATCGTCGGCGCGCGGCCGGAGCGAGTGGCGAGCTTCGGCGGCCGCAAGAGTTTCATCCCGGCAAACGACCCCGCCCGCGAAGGCATCAACGACCTCGAACTCTTCCATCGCAAGCCGAGCGGCTGGATGGGCTCCGACAAGGTATTCGACAGCGACGGCGACATCATCGATTACCAGGTGGCGATCGTCGAATATGCCAACGGCGTCGGCATGAATTTCCATACCAACCTGAATGTTCCCGACCAGTTCCGCCGCTTCTGCATCATGGGGTCGCGCGGCATGGCCGAGGGCGATTTCATCCGCGGCTATTTCGATGTGCACGAGATGCTGACCGGCAAGAAGGTCGTCGAGAACAAATATGCAGCGACAGCACTGTCGCAGCACTACGGCGCCGACGAGCAGATGGCCACCGACATTATCGGCCATGTCCGCGATGGCCGGCCGCTCCCCGTCTCGACGCTCGACGCGCTGGAGGCGGGCATTCTTGCACTGTCGATGGACGAGGCGCGCCGCAAACGCACCGTTGTCGATCTGCGGCCGATCTGGGATCGCTTTGACGAGGCGCTCCACTCCCGTGCGGCGTAAGGAGAGCGCAAAATGAACGTTCAGCGCAGCACTCTCATCTTCGCCTGGATGCTTTTGCTGCCAGCCGTTCTCTATGTCATCGTGATCGTCGCCTATCCGCTTCTGGATACATTCATTCTGTCGTTCACGGACGCATCGTTGAAGAAGACGACCAATTGGATCGGCTGGGTCAATTACGAAAAGATCTTCAACACCACATTTGCCGAGGTCATCATTCGCACCTTCGTGTGGACCTTCTTCTCGGTCGCCATCAAGATGATCATCGGCGTCTTCGGGGCCTGCATGCTGAACGCGGCGGTCCCCGGCCGGGCCTTGTTTCGGGTGCTGACCATGCCGCCATGGATCGTGCCGATGGCGATTGGCATCTTCATGTGGGGCTGGATGTACAACGGCCAGTTCGGCATGATTTCCGGCGTCTTGCAGAACTGGGGCATCATCGACGGTCCGATTGCCTTCCTCGCCCACGGTTCGACCGCCTTCTGGGCGACGATCATCACCGACGTCTGGATCGGTGTCCCCATGGTGACGCTTTACATGCTGGCCGCCATGCAGGCCGTGCCGCAGGATCTCTACGAGGCAGCATGGACCGATGGGGCAGGGCGCTTCTATCGTTTCCGCCGCATTACCCTGCCGCTGCTCATTCCTTCGATGATCACCATGTCGATGCTGTCGCTGATATCCACGTTCAACTCGTTCGATATCATCTGGATCCTGACGCAGGGCGGGCCGAACGGCGAAACGACGACCATGATCATCGATACCTACCGCACGGCGATCGGCTCGAAGAAATATGGTGAAGGTGCCGCTCGCGCTGTGCTGATCTGCATCTTCCTGTCGATTTTCTGCGTGGCCTATTTCCGCGTGACCAGCCGACTTTCTGCGGGAGAATCCAACCGATGAGCACGCAACCCGCCATGATCAACCGCTACCGCTGGTACGAGGTCATCAGCATCTATGCCGGTATCTTCCTCTTCCTGACCTTCATCCTGGCGCCGTTCGTTGAAGGGTTTCTGGTATCGCTGAAGCCGCTCGGCCTCCTGTTTTCCTCTCCCTACAAGTTCTGGCCGGAAAACGGATCGTTCGCCGCCTACCGGACGATGTGGGTCAGCGTGCCGGGATTCGCCCGCTATATCTTCAACTCGTTCTTCATATCGATCATCGTCACGGGGATCGTCCTGATCCTGGTGATCCCGGCGTCCTATGCGTTTGCCCGCTTCCAGTTCCGTGGCAGCGGCCTTCTGCTCGGCGCGTTTTTGGCGGTCAACATGTTTTCAGGCGCCGTGCTGCTCATCCCGCTGTTCCGCCTGATGCGCAGCTTCGGCGTGCTGAATACCTATTTCGCCATGATGGTCCCAGGGGTCGCCTTCCTGATCCCCACGGCCATCTGGCTGTTGCGCACCTATATGATGCGCATTCCACGTGAGCTGGACGAAGCGGCCTTCGTCGATGGTGCCAGCCATTTTTATACGCTTCGCCGGGTCATCCTCCCCATCGCCATGCCCGGCATCACCGTCGTAGCGATCACGACCTTCATCGGGTCCTACGCTCAGCAATTCATCTTCGCGCTGACCTTCAACTCGAAGACCGAATACATGCCGCTGCCGGTTGGGCTGTTTGCCTATTTCGGCCGGCAGGAAGTGATCTGGAACGAGTTGATGGCGGCGAGCTTCGTCGGCATCACCCCGGCCATCATCGTGATCTTCTTCCTCCAGCGCTATCTCGTCAGCGGGCTGACCGCTGGCGCGGTGAAACAATAAAAGCAATCAACCACCAGAGAAACGGGAGCTTCTAACGTGTCAATTCATTTCAAGACGGGGATTGTTGCCCTTGCCCTGCTCGGCTCGACCGCGCTTGGCGCCATGACCGCACAGGCGGCCGACCAGGAAATCAGCTGGATCTATTGCGGCGATACCATGGACCAGGTTCACGAAAAGTATATCAAGCAGTGGGAGGAAAAGAACCCGGGCTGGAAGGTTACGCCGGAAGTTGTCGGCTGGGCACAGTGCCAGGACAAGGCCACGACGCTTGCCGTTGCCGGTACGCCGGTCGCGATGGCCTATGTTGGCTCGCGCACGCTGAAGGAATTCGCCCAGAACGATCTGATTGTTCCGGTGCCGATGACCGAAGACGAGAAGAAAAGCTATTATCCACACATCGCCGACACCGTCACATTCGATGGCACTCAGTGGGGCGTTCCGGTCGCGTTCTCGACCAAAGCTCTCTACTGGAACAAGGGCCTGTTCAAGCAGGCTGGCCTTGATCCCGAAACACCGCCGAAGACCTGGGCCGAAGAGATCGCTTTTGCCAAGCAGATCAAGGAAAAGACCGGCATTGCCGGCTACGGCCTCCCTGCCAAAACCTTCGACAACACCATGCACCAGTTCATGCATTGGGTTTACACCAACAACGGCAAGGTCATCGACGGCGACAAGATCGTCATCGACAGCCCGGAGGTTCTCGCAGCTCTCCAGGCTTACAAGGACATCACGCCTTATTCGGTCGAAGGTGCCACCGCTTACGAGCAGAACGAGATGCGCGCCATCTTCCTCGACGGCAAGGTCGGCATGCTCCAGTCCGGTTCAGGTGCCGCAGTCCGTCTGAAGGACACCAAGGTCGATTGGGGCGTTGCCCCGCTGCCGCTCGGGCCGTCTGCCAAGGGCGCAGGCACGCTGCTGATCACCGACAGCCTGGCAATCTTCAAGGGCTCCGGCGTTGAGGAAAAGGCAACCGAATTTGCAAAGTTCATCACGTCGCCGGGACCGCAGGGAGAGTATGAGCTGCAGGGCGCAGCTGGTCTGACACCTCTGCGTCCGTCGCCACTGGTCGATGAATTCGTCAAGAAGGACCCCTACTGGAAGCCGTTCATCGACGGTATCACCTATGGCGGTCCGGAGCCGCTCTTCACCGACTACAAGGGCTTCCAGAACGTGATGATCGAAATGGTCCAGGCCGTCGTCACCGGCAAGGCCGAACCGGCGGATGCCCTGAAGAAGGCTGCCGCCGATCTCGAGCAGTACAAATAAGACCATCGGACCGCGAACCGTCTTTCCGGTTCGCGGTCCATTCCTCTTCTGCTACGAACGGGCCGCTTTCCGCTGGCGGCCGGAGACAGTTTCTTGGGACAGCTCAATCTCAACAAGGTTCACAAATTTTACGGAACGTTCGAAGTGCTGAAGGGCATCGAACTGGAAGTCCGCAACGGCGAATTTGTCGTTTTCGTCGGACCGTCCGGGTGTGGCAAGTCGACATTGCTGCGCATGATTGCCGGTCTCGACGAGACAAGTTCGGGCGACATCATGATCGACGGCAAGCGCGTCAACGACCTGCCGCCCGTCAAGCGCGGCATCGCCATGGTGTTCCAGTCTTATGCGCTCTATCCGCATATGACCGTGTTCGAAAACATCGCCTTTCCGCTGCGCGTCGAAAAGATGCAGGAAGACAAGTTGAAAGCAAAGGTCGAGAACGCCGCGCGCATTCTCCATCTCGATCAGCGGCTCCAGCAGAAGCCCGGATTGCTGTCCGGCGGCCAGCGTCAGCGGGTCGCGATCGGCCGGGCGATCGTGCGCGAACCGAAGATTTTCCTGTTTGACGAGCCGCTTTCCAACCTTGATGCGGCGCTCCGCGCCGATATGCGGATCGAACTGGCCAAGCTGCACAAGCAGCTGAAGGCGACGATGATCTACGTCACGCACGACCAGGTCGAGGCGATGACGATGGCGGACCGGATCGTCGTCCTCAATGCCGGGGAGATTTCGCAGACCGGAGCGCCGCTTGAACTGTATCATAAGCCGGCCAACATGTTCGTTGCCGGGTTCATTGGCAATCCGCGCATGAACATGCTGCCCGTTACCTGCAAGGCGGTCAGCGACGCCGGCGTCGAGATCGAATTCAAGGGTCAATCAGCAACGATCCCGGTGGCCGCACGCGCCGATCTTGTCGGTCAGCCGCTGACACTCGGAATCCGTCCGGAACATATTCAGTTCGGCAAGTCGGATTTGTCGATGAACTTGACACCATCGGTCATCGAACGGCTGGGGGCACAGACTGTCGCCTACGCCGCGCTGGATGGCGAGAGCGAGAATTTCTGCGCCATGCTGCCCGGCAGCGCCCCGATCCGCACCGATGAAACGGTGGCGATCGGTATCGGGACTGCCGATTGCCATCTGTTCGACGCTTCCGGCATCGCGTTGGAGCGCCGGGTAGAACTGACCGATATCGATGTCGGCCTGTTGAAAATCGCTGGCGGCTGATGGCCCGAAAAGCAGCTGTATTCCATTGAATGCAAAAGGGGACGCAGATGATGCGTCCCCTTTGTTTATTCTTTTGGCCGTTCCTGGCAAAAAGCCCTGACCGGTCAATTCAGGCAGCGCCTTGTTCTGGATTGTGCGGGTTTTCCACCATCGGCCAGATATCGCGCGGTGCCCGGCGATAGGGCGTGCGGGCCGGATTGTTCGGATAGGGGGTTCCTGCCGAGCAATAGAGGATCTCGGCTGCGATCAGCGCGAAAGAAGCATAGAAGTGATTGGTCGACTTGATGACCAGCACCTTCTTTGCGGCCGGGTTGATACCCATGACTGAAAACAGGCTCGGATCGAAGCTCTGCGCGCGCGTCGAATTCAGAATGATATCGATGCCGTCAAGATGGATATGCGCGGCATCGCCAAAGGGGGCGTAGCTTTCGCCGAAACGCATTTCGGCGTTGCGCACCAGCTTGACGATCTTGACGATGCCATCGATCGGGTTGCCCGTTCCCGGTGCCGATTTTGCCCCGAAGCGAAGCTGGATTTCGGCACCTTCTCCGGCAGCCATACAGATCTGCACGGCCATCGGGTCCCAGATCGTACCGACCGCCGTGTCCCTGGCGCCCTGCGCCAGAAGCTCGGCCAGAAGCACCGTCGCGTCGCCTGCGGTACCACCTCCAGGATTGTCCCAGACATCGGCGATCACCACAGGTCCAACTGTTGCGGCGAGCGCAAGAGAAACGGCCTGCTTTTCATCGATCTGCGGCATGATGAACGTGCCACGCTTGGCGAAAAGTTCAAGCCCGAGTTCACGGGCGAGGGCTATACCTTTTTCCGGCTTACCGTCGGTAACGACGAGCAATTTCGTGCCCATTTCCGGCACGTCTCCGGCCATGAAACCGTGGATAACGGAGATTGACAGGATCTCCGGGTCTTCCGCTTCCATCCGCATGATCTTATCGACGAACGAGCGCATGGGATCGCGCGATGTCGGGTAGACATCGATCATCCGGCAATCGAACACCGACATCACCGGCTTGACGTGGCCGGCAAGCGTATCGAGCGCAATACGCCAAAGATCTTCGGCGCGATCGACAAAATCCGTATGCGGGAATTCCTTGAAATAGACGAAGAAATCCGCAGCCGTCCGGCGCTTCACAGTCAGATGACTGTGCGGATCAAGTTCGGCGCAGACGAGAATGTCCGGGCCGACAATCTCGCGGACGCGGGCGAGGAAATCACCCTCAGTGTCCTCATATCCATCGGCAACCATCGCGCCGTGCAGGCCGAGCACAACGGCATCCACCGGCAGTGCTGCCCGCAATTGATCAAGGATTTCATCGCGCAGGCCCTCATAGGTCAGGCGATTGACGAGACCAGCCGGATCAGCCCAGGTTGCCGTGCCTTCGATCAGCTCAAAGCCCTTTTCCACAGCAAGCCTACGGCCGACCGTGATCGGCGCCGAACATAGCGTCGGGGTTTCCGGGTGTTCGCCGGGCGGAGCATAGAGCGACGCCTCGAAGGCGCGGCGATCGACGCAGATCGGTGAGAATGTATTGGTCTCTGTCGCCAGGACGGCGGTAAAAATGCGCAATGCGTTCGCCTCGTTCTCGCCGCTCAGGCAGCGCCCATCGGGTTGGGCAGATATCCCGTAAAGCCGCAGATTTTCCAATGTCCATGATGCAGGCGGCAGTAATAGAGTGTCTGCCACTTGAGAATATCGACGCTGCCGTCAGACTTTTTCAGGCTGCCGTCAAATTTCTTGCGGACAAGCGCCATGTCGCCTTCGATCTCGATGTCCTCGAGCGTCGTCGTGGTGAAAATGGCGGTGCGGGTGTCTTCAGCAAAGGACTGCTGGGCAAAATCCTCTGCCTGACGCAGCCACTCGTCGCGATAGGCCGTCAACGATGGAAAGGCGAGGCGCCATTTGTCAGGGCTGGTTTCACGTTTTGCATCGATACCGATGAAGCCTTCCTCGACGAAATCACCGGCGACCTTCGACCAGTCGGCCGCCAGAAAAGCATCGATGTCACGTTCGACCAGCATCTGCCAGATGGCGTGGCGGGCGGTGTCGGAAGAAGGAAAGGGGTTGCGGAAGGGATCGCGCACGAAAGCTCCGTATATTGAAATTCTTTTCATAAATGGCGTTTTTCTCTGGTCAAATTCTGCTTTCTATGGTCATTTGTCAACGGATCAAGAAAATAATTTGCAAGGATGGGACTGATGTCCATTACACGTTATGGCACCGGACAGGTGGGCGCAGGCGGCAAGCCGCTGCCATTTGCGCGCGCGGTGGAGGCGAATGGCTGGTTGCACGTCTCCGGCCAGGTTGCAATGGAAAATGGCGAAATCATCGAAGGCGGCATTATTCCGCAGACCCACAAGACGATCGCCAATCTGCTGGCTATCCTGAAGGAAGCCAATTACGGGCCGGAACATATCGTTCGTGTCGGCGTCTGGCTGGATGATCCGCGCGATTTCTGGACCTTCAACAAGATCTATCAGGACTATTTCGGCGAACATCCGCCGGCGCGGGCCTGTGTGCAGGCGTCGATGATGGTCGACTGCAAGGTTGAGATCGACTGCATCGCCTACAAGGAAAAGACGGCCTGAGACCAGGGCAGACGAGGAGGCGGGTGGACATCAGGTGAGAATCGTGTGCCGGATCGCAGCATTGCCGCGGTTTCAGGAGGCCTCTTTCGGGCAGCCTGGCGGTTTCATTGAAGGTACACTCTGATGGACATTTTCTCGACACTGCAGGAAGAAAAAGGCCGGCTTTCACCGGCCGAAGGCCGCATTGCCGAAATATTGCTGACCGACTTCGAATTTGCCGTGAATGCCTCGATCATCGAACTGGCAGGCAAGGCCGACGTGTCGCCGCCGACCGTCACACGCTTCTGTCGCCGGCTCGGCTGCGACAGCTTTTCAGACTTCAAGGTGCAACTGGCGCGCACCGCCTATGTCGGCATGCGTTACCTCAAGCCGGAGCCGAAGAGCCGGGAACCGGCCGATGTGGCGCAGGATGTCGTATCCAAGGCGCAGAACGCATTGTTCCTGCTGCACCGGAATTTGGATCTCGCCGCGATCGAGCAAGCCACGGAAAAATTGGCCCGGGCCAATATGATCTACGCGTTCGGCTCCGGCGGCAATTCCTCGATGATCGCCAGTGAATTGCAGAACCGCCTGTTCCGTCTCGGATTGCGCATTACGGCAAGCTCCGATCACAGCATGCAGATGATGATGGCAGCTGCGGCCCGGCCAGGTGATGTCGTCATCGGGTCGTCATTCTCCGGGCGCAATGCCGAACTGGTCCGGTCCTTCATGCTCGCCCGCGACCAGAAGGTCACGACCATCGCGCTGACGCAGAGCGGCAGTCCGGTTGCCCGCGCCGCGGATATCACCGTGCCGGTCGATCTGCCCGAAGGCACCAATATCTATCGCCCGACATCGACACGGATCGCCTATGTCGCACTGCTCGATATTCTCGCCAACCTAATTGCCTACAACATCCAGCCACAGGCGACCGTGACCTTGCGGCGCATCAAGCAGCAGCTTGTCGCGCATCGCGATGGCGACGACCGCCAGCTTCTGGGGGATTGAGTTCATCATGATCACTGGGGACCCGTTATGACTTCATCTGTTGCAATCGTAACGGGGGCCGCCGGTGACATCGGCCGGGCCATTGCCCGCCGCCTTGGCCAAGATCATGACGCCGTGCTGATGCCCGATCTGGATGGCGATGCAGTCGAGACTGCAGCGGCAAGCCTTGGTAATCCGGCCAAATTTGTTGCCCTGACTTGTGATATCACCGATACGGCAAGCGTCACTGCGATGGCGGCGCGAGCAGCCGAACTCGGTACGGTTCGCACTCTCGTCAACAATGCGGGTGCCGCACGCGCCGTCAGCCTGCATGACACGACGCCTGAAATCTGGCGCATGGACAATGCTCTCAACCTCGAAGCCGCCTTCCTCTGCTTTCGCGCCGTCGAGGATGCGCTGAAGCAAAGTCAGGGTTCGGTCATCAACATCGCCTCGGTCAACGGCACCAATGTCTTCGGCCACCCTGCCTATAGCGCTGCCAAAGCCGGCCTCCTGCACCTGACCAAGCTGATCGCCGTCGAATACGGCAAGTACGGCATTCGCGCCAATGCCGTATCGCCCGGAACCGTGCGCACCCAGGCGTGGGAGGTTCGTGCCGCCGCCAATCCGAACGTCTTCGAGGACGCGCGCCGCTGGTATCCGTTGCAGCGGATCGCCAGCCCGGATGATGTGGCCAATGCTGTCGGCTTCCTCGCCAGCCCGCTGGCCTCGGCAATCTCCGGCGTCTGCCTGCCGGTCGATTGCGGCCTGACCGCAGGACAGGCCGAGCTTGCCCGCACCTTTTCACAATCCGACAACTATTAGACAACAGAGGAATGGACATGCAATCGGCGTCCTATCGTCTCGAAAGTGTGTGGCATACCGACGGCGGCCCGCACGGCCGTTTCGTTTTCAGCCTGTTCAACCTGTCGGACGCGGCCCTTCAAGACTTTACCATTGTCTACACCTCGCTGACGCGGGTGATCGACAAGAATGCCTGCGAAAATGCCGTCTTCGTCAAGCGCAACGCCAACTATCACGAGTTCGCCCCCCCGGCGGGCTTCACGCTGGCGCCCAGCGCATGCTGGACTTTCACCGTCGGCGGGCTGCACCGCAAGGCCGTGCATTGCACCGACGGAGCGAAATCCGCCTATCTGACACTTGCCGATAGCCGCCATGTACCGGTCGCCGTATCCGACCTTCTGCTCGAGGGCCGGACCAGTGAGCCGCCGCCCGCGCTGCTGCCTGAAGGCAAGCTCGATCTGCCGTTCGCGCTGCAGCCATGGCCGCGCCAGATCGATGTAAAGCCCGGTGATACATTTCCTGTCTGCCTCTATCCCGCGCCCGGCGCATCGATGGAAGACCTCAAGGCGATCGATACCGTGATCGGCCTGTTCCGCCGCCTGTTCGAAGCCGACCATGCGCCACTAAGCTTGGCAGCGAACAGCCAGGGCAAGGTACTGCATCTGACGCCGGATGCCACTCTTGCGGCAGAAGCCTATGCGTTATCCTTCTCATCGAAAGCCGTCACGCTCAGCTATGGCGGAGCCGCCGGCCGGCAGTATGGTTTGACGTCGCTTGCGCAGCTTTTGAACGGCGCCCGCCGCGAGCCGGGAAAATTCCGCTTCCCGGTCTCCGGCACGATTTCGGATGAGCCGCGCTACGGCTGGCGGGGTTGCCATCTCGACGTTTCCCGGCAGTTTTACCCGGTCGCCGATGTCACGCGGCTGATCGATATCCTCGCCTGGTTCAAGCTCAATATCTTCCATTGGCACCTGACCGACGACGAGGCGTGGCGGCTGGAGATCAAGGCCTATCCGGAGCTGACCACTGTCGGCGTCGTCCGCAGCCCGGATGGCCCACTCTTGCCACAGCTTGGCAACGGGGCGGACCCGGTTGGCGGGTTCTATAGTCAGGACGACGTTCGCACGCTCGTTGCGCATGCGCTGACGCTCAATGTCGAGATCATCCCCGAGATCGACACGCCCGGCCACAACTCGGCAACGCTTGTGGCTCTGCGCGATCTGTCCGATGGCCAGGAAGCGCCGGAAAGCTATCATTCCGTGCAGGGCTATCCGAACAATGCGCTCAATCCGGCTGTGCCGTTCACCTATGAATTCCTTGGCAAGGTCTTGGACGAAATCGTCGAGCTCTTCCCGTCGGCTTACATTCATATTGGCGGCGACGAAGTGCCGAATGGAGCGTGGCTTGCCTCGCCGCTCACCCGCAAGCTGATGGAAAAGGAAGGCATTTCCGGCACGTTCGAGCTGCAGTCCTACTTCCTGAGACAGATCAAGGACATGCTGACAAAGCGCGGCAAGAAGCTGGCCGGGTGGAACGAGGTTGCCCACGGTGGCGGTGTCGACACGGCGGAAACATTGCTGATGGCCTGGGAGAAGCCCGAGGTCGGCATCGAGCTTGCCCGCGCCGGCTATGACGTGGTGATGACGCCGGGGCAGGCCTACTATCTCGACATGGCGCAAGGGGAAGAATGGCAGGAGCCGGGCGCCAGCTGGGCCGGTACCGTTCCACCCGCTCACACCTACGGCTATGAGGCGGAAGGTGATTTTCCCGAAGAATTGAAGGACCGGATGAAAGGCGTCCAGGCCTGCATCTGGTGCGAGCACTACCTGTCGCGCGGTTATTTCAACCGCCTGGTTTTCCCGCGTCTTCCGGCAATAGCCGAGGCTGCGTGGACACCGAAAAGCCAAAAGAACTGGTTGCGCTTCGCGGCCATCGTCCCTCTCAGCCCAAAACTGTAACAGCGGATATTATGGGGAAAACAATGCGCATCGCCGTTGGTGGTATTCATACCGAATGCAGCACTTATTCGCCGGTCTTGATGACCGTCGAGGATTTTCGCGTGCTGCGCGATGCCGATCTGCTCGGTGCGGAGTATTTCAACTTCCTCGATGCCGGCGGGATCGAGCATGTGCCGCTGCTGCACGCCCGCGCTGTGCCCGGCGGTCCGGTATCGCGCAAGGCCTATGAGGCGTTCAAGGCGGAGTTTCTCGAACGGCTTCAAGCCGCCTTGCCGATCGATGGCCTCTATCTGGCCATGCATGGCGCGATCAATGTCGAGGGCATGGACGACGCCGAGGGCGACTGGATTTCCGCAGCCCGCACCGTCGTCGGGCCGGATTGCCCGGTCGCGGCGAGTTACGATCTGCACGGCAATGTCAGTCAGAGGATCATCGACCAGCTCGATATTTTCGCGGCCTATCGCACGGCTCCGCATATCGACACGCGCGAAACGATGGTTCGGGCCTGGTCGATGCTGGTCGAAACCCTGCGCACGGGCAATCGCCCGGGTGTCGTCTGGGCCAAGGTGCCGGTGCTGTTGCCCGGCGAATGCACCTCGACCGAAGACGAGCCTGCCAGGTCGATCTATCTTGGCTTGCCTGCATTCGATGCGCAGCCGGGTATTCTCGATGCCAACCTGATGATCGGTTATGTCTGGGCCGACGAACCACGGGCAACGGCCTGCGCCGTCGTGACCGGTACAGACAGGCAGGCCGCGGCAAAGGCGGCCGAGGATATCGCGCAACACTACTGGAATGCGCGTGAAAATTTTGGCTTTGGACCAGTGACGGGGCCGCTGGAGCAGATGCTCGATATCGCAGCATCTGCGGAGACGGCACCCGTCATTCTCGCAGATTCCGCCGATAACCCCACCGGCGGCGGGGTTGGCGACCGGGCTGATGTGCTGCGTGCGCTGATTGCCCGCAACTGGAAAGGCGCGCTTCTCGCCGGCATCACCGATCGTCCGGCCGTCGAGGCCTGTTTTGCGGTCGGGGAGGGCGCGACGCTTGCTCTGACGATCGGCGGTAGTCTCGATCCGGCCAGCGTTGCGGCCGAGGTGACGGCAACAGTGCTTCGCCTCAATGACAGCGGCTCTGCTCCGGACCATCAGGCCGTCGTCGGTGTTGGCGGCATCCAGATCGTGCTGGCAGCGCGCCGCCGTCCCTATCACGATATCGAGGATTTCCGGCGGCTGGGGCTCGACCCCAAGGCCGTGCGGTTGCTGGTGGTCAAATCCGGCTATCTGTCGCCGGAACTGGCGCCGATCGCCAATCCCAACCTGATGGCGCTGACAGACGGCGTCGTCAACCAGGATATCGCCAATCTTGCGAGCCATCGCAGGGCGAGGCCAGTCTTTCCCTTCGACCGTGATTTCGATTATGCGCCCACGGCAATGCTGTCGGCCCGCTGGCGGGAATGATGACGGTTTAACGCGCTCGGCACTTCTATTTCCGTCCGGATGTCCGGCCGCTCTTTGACCTCCTTTCCGGTGCTCTCATCATGACATCAACGCTGCCGATCGCCTTTCGCCACCCTGTGGTCCGGCTGAGCATGATCGCGATTTTCATGTTCGGTTTCACGGGGGCTGCGACAGCGCCCTATCAGTCGGTGATCGGCATCACCGAACTGGGCCTGAGCAATGGCTTCTATTCCGTCCTGATTTTCGCGGCCGCGGCCGTCAACGTCATCGTCAGCCTCTGGGTCGGCGTGCTCGCCGACCGCATCGGCAATTACCGGATCCTGCTGATGACCGTCATGTCGTTTGGGGTCTTTGGCTACGGCCTCGTCTATGCTGTTCCGGTTCCGGCGAGCTTCGTCTTCTGCACGCTGGTCATGCTGCCGGTCTACAATTCGATGACCTCGCTTCTGTTTGCCAATGTACGTTCCATTGCCAATGCAGAGGGCGGCCGCGATGCGGCGGCGATCAATTCCAGTGTCCGCGCCGCGATCTCGGTCGCCTGGGTTCTGGTCCCGGGCCTGGTGGCGCTGGTCCTGGTCGGACGCGGCAGCATGCTGCCCGCCTACTTGCTTGCCTGTCTCGGCTGCATTGCCAATCTGGCGCTGATCTTCTTCAAATTGCCAGTCTCAGAGGGGCCACCTCCGGCAAAAAGCCATCGTCATTCCTATTTGGCATCCTTCGGCGAAGTCTTCGCACCCAGCGTCTTCGGCCGCCTGATGGCAATCTCGTTGATCACGTCTACCCTGCATGTCAACGCCGCAGTCCAGCCGCTGATTATCACCGGCGCTGCGCGCGGGACCGTGACGGATATCGGCGTGATTGTCGGCATCGTCGCCTTTCTCGAGGTTGTGTTCATTTTCGTCTGGGCGCGCATGCAGTTGCGCGCGGTGACGGCGCTTGCGATCAGCACGGGACTTTATGCTGTCTACCTTACTCTGCTCGGGCTTTCCTCGGCCCCGTGGCATGTCTATGCCCTGACCCTGCTCAGCGCCTTTGCCGCAGCTGCCCTCATCAGTATTCCGATCACCTATATCCAGGATCTCATTGCCGACCGTCCGGGCCTCGGCAGTTCGCTGATCTCGGTCAACCTGTTCCTGAGCGGCGGGTTGAGCGCCATCCTGTTTGCGATCGGTACCCGCTTCAGCGATTATTCAGGCACCTCGATACTCGGTGCGCTTGCCGGCATGATTGGGCTCGGCTTGATGCTCTATCTCGATATTCGCGGACGAACTGCAAGACCTCATTGAGGCGAGACAGGAGGCGGCGTCGCCGCCTCCTGTCGGTGCGATCAGCGCCCCTTGACGCGCAACGGTTTGGAGATCGTTGGTGCCGGGAACTGGCGGACGTAGAAGTCAGGAACGTTGTCTTCCATCATCAACGGGTTGGCCACCAAACTGCCGTCACTGCGACGCAGCTTGAAGGCGTTCCGCTGCGCCCACATGGCCGCGCAATGTTCGGCAGGCGTCGTCAGTACCGTCTTGATGGACTGGTTGCGGAAACTGCCCACCTGGGTCGCGGTTTGATATCCGAACTTGTAGGAAAGGGTGCCCGATACCTTGGTGCTGACGGGACCGGCCTTGATGCCGCTTTCATAACTGATACTGATGCCGACCTCGTGGGTGAACGTATCGGTCTGCTGCTGGGACACCCCGGTTTCGACGACGACATCCATCTCGTTGTCCTTCTCGGTGCCGTTATCGTAGAAACCCACAAGCTCGAAATTGATCCAGCGCTCCAGAACATAGAATTGCGAATGGGCGACTTTCCAGGCCAGATCATGCTGGTCGTCGACGATCGCGGTGAACGGAAGTGTTACCTTCCGGTCCCAGGCTTCATTGGAGAAGGGCTCCGGTCTGGATCGGTTCGGGAGTGACGGCACGGGTGGAACGCCCGCATACACCGTCGGCGCATTGACTTTCAGCACATAGACAGCCGTACTTGCCCTCTCATGGCCCTGGCATCCAATAAACGTGTTTGGTGCAATCAGCATCTGCGTTTCGCTGACAAACATGTTCATCGGCGAGATATTCCATGCGCTGAAATCATCGTCGGACCCGGTGCCTGCATCATCCCAGACCCACTCGTCGACGATGCCGTCTCCAACCAGATCAGCACGCACGCACCAGACGTCCTCGACAGACGGCTCTCCATGCGAGGTAACGAAAACATCGCCGAGAGCGACATAACCATCCGGCGGGATCGGCCGCCAGCATGAGCCGTCGTCGCTCGCGCCGGAACCGGAATCGTCCCAGATCCACTCATAGCCGGTTGGCGCCCGGACGGCGGTTGGGTCCTCGTCAGTGGCGGCAACGCATAGGGCCCAATAGCGATGGTTTGGATGCTCGTATCCGTTGACTCCGAGGCTGCCCAAGGAACGGAACCCACCGTCAGGGGCCTGCGGCTTGTAGAAGGCACCGTCGTAATTTCCACCGCTGCCGCCATCGTTCCAACGGTAATCGAAGAGATCGGTGAATATCAATTTCAGTGATCCGAACGTGACGGGTTCGGCTGTCGGCATTGCATGTATCGTCCGTATTGACTGTGAAATTACACTCGACATTGCAACCTCCAATAGAATTTATATAAATAACACAGGTTGCATATATCAAAAAAATACAACTTAAAAGGTCCGTTTTTGGGCTATTCACAACGTCCCTTTCCCTTCGCCAAACGCCCGATATCCGGTCGTCTATCAGCGGGACCGCTTCTGCATGGCGGGCCGCCCCAGCATATGGTCGCGTCCACCCGATGGTGCAGCAAGGAAGCCTTTTGCTTTCCCCGCGCCCAGGCGCTACCCATCGGAAAGGCAATCCCGATTTCGCATTGAAGAGGCATGGGTGATGATCAATTTTCGGCAGCTGGAAGTGCTCAAGACCCTGCTTGCGACGGGATCGACGATCGCGACGGCGAAAAGCATGGGGCTGAGCCAGTCCGGTGTCAGCCGGCTGCTGGCGCAGCTCGAATCCGACCTGTCGCTCAATCTGTTCGCCCGCGACAAGGGGCGGCTGATCCCGACGCCGGAGGCGATTATTCTCGCCCGCGACGCCGAGAACATCCTGCTTGGCCTCAACCGTTTCTCCGGTCTCGCCGAGGATTTGCGCAGCGGTGCGACAGGCCCCGAGGTCGTGCGCATCGGCCTGCCGAGCAGCATGTGGGAGGATTTCGCCCCGGCAATGCTGACGGATTATGCAAGGGAATTCCCCAGCGTCCGAATCGAGACCTTTTTCGAAACCACGACCGCAATCACCCGACTGGTCGAGCAGCGGGTGATCGATTTTGGTTTCCTGCGCTACGAGGGAGAGGTGGGGCCGGCCATTGAAATGGAGCCGGTGGCAAGCGGCGTCAGCGTCTGCGTCATTCCGGAAAATCATGCGCTCGCAGAGCTACAGCAGATTACCCCGAAGGACCTGCGCAACATTCCGCTGATCCTGATCGGCCGCCAGCGGCCGACGCGCATGCTGCTCGACCAGACGTTCAAGCGGGCAGGGATAAAGCAGAACGTCAAGATCGAGACCCATACCAATAGCTCGGCCTGCGCCTACGCCGCCCACGGTCTCGGCGTCGGTATCATCAGCAGTTTCTACGCCAATCTCTACCGGCACCTGCGAATCGTCCAGCGGCCCTTCATTCCGGTATCGACGCAGGAATTCGGCCTTGCGAAACCGGCAAGCGTGCCGCCGTCGCTTGCAGCGCAGGCGCTGATGGATGCACTCAAGCGTCAGATCGCGTTGTCGCAGCAACCGCGCTAACTGTTTTTGACGCTTGCATTTTTCGAATATCGAGCGACAGGCAGGCAGGTCCACATTCGCATAGACCTATGACAAAACAGCATAATATTGCGCACATTTGTCAAAACCATCATAGTCCTGTCACAAACAAGCCGGCCAACGGCAGACTTCCCGCTTCCAATCGTGTTCAGGGGAACCGATGCTCCGATTTATTCTCAACCGCCTGTTCATGGCGCTGCCAACAGTCGTGATCGTCTCGATCACGGTGTTCGCGCTCATCCGCTTCATTCCCGGCGATCCGGCAGCCTTGATGCTGGGTGACATGGCTGAGCCCGCACAGATCGCCGAAATGCGTTCCGAACTCGGCCTCGACAAGTCACTGCCCGAACAATTCCTGATCTGGGGCGGCAACGTGCTGACCGGCGACTTTGGCAAGTCGATCGTCAGCGGCGAGCCAGTGCTGAAACTGGTGGTTTCGCATTTTGCCGTCAGCGCCCAGATCGTGCTTGTCGCCGTATTCCTGGCCAGCTTGATCGCCGTTCCGGCCGGCGTCATTGCCGCCTGGCGGCAGAACAGCCTGACTGACCTTGCCCTTGTCGGCACTGCCACCGTGCTCTTGTCGATCCCGACATTCTGGCTTGGTCTGTTGTTGCTGCTGTTCTTCGGCTTGAAGCTCGGCTGGTTGCCGGTGCTCGGCTATGTCTCGATCGGCGACAATCTCGTCGGTGGGCTGCTGTATCTCGTTCTACCGGTGATGACGCTGGTCATCCATGAGATGGGCGTGCTGATCCGCATGGCTCGCGCCTCGACGCTGGAAGTGCTCCGGCTCGATTACATCACCCATGCACGGGCAAAGGGCCTGTCGGAAAGCGCTGTTCTCTGGAAACACGCCTTCAAGAATGCCTTCGGCCCTACCTGGACGATGATCGGCCTGATCCTTGGCAATCTGCTGGGCGGCATTGCCGTGATCGAAACGGTCTTCACCATTCCGGGCCTCGGCCGGCTGATGGTCGATGCCATCTTCCAGCGTGATTATCCCGTCATTCAGGGCTGCCTGCTGTTTGTGGCGCTGTCCTATGTGCTCGTCAACCTGATCGTCGACCTGCTCTATCCTCTCTTCGATCCGCGCGTGGTGGCCGAATGAAAAACTATACGTTCAACGGCCTCATCGGCGGTGTGCTGATTGCCCTTCTGCTTGCCGTCGCACTGCTCGGTCTCTTCTGGACGCCGTACGACCCGATGAAGCTCAGCTTCACCGCCCGCCTGGCAGCGCCAAGCGCCGAGCATTGGCTCGGAACCGACGAGTTCGGCCGCGACGTCTTGAGCCGCCTGATCGTCGGCGCCCGCGCCAGCGTCTGGATCGGTTTCCTCACGGTCTCGCTCGCAGCAATCGCCGGGACGCTGATCGGACTGGTCAGCGGTTATGCACGCGGCTGGGTCGATGCGGTGATCATGGCGGTCAACAATGCGCTTCTCGCCTTTCCAGGCATTCTTCTGGCACTCGGTCTGCTCGCGGTGTTCGGCGCGAACCAGTACGGCATCATCTTTGCGCTCGGTATCGCCTATACGCCGTCGATGGCCCGTGTGGTCCGCGGCGCCGTGCTGTCGCTGCGCGAACGCGAATTCATCGAAGCCTCAAAGATCATGGGCAACAGCGAACTGTTCACGATGATGCGCCATATCCTGCCGAATTGCCTGGCGCCGATCACCGTTCTTGCCACTTCGATGTTCGGCTGGGCGATCCTGTCGGAGAGCGCCCTAAGCTTCCTTGGTCTTGGCGTGCCGCCACCGGCGCCCACCTGGGGCAACATGCTGGCGGCCGGGCGGCCGTTCATCGAGCAGGCCGTCTGGCTCGGCCTCTTCCCCGGTCTCTGCATCGCGCTGACGCTGCTTGGCATCAACCTTCTGGGCGACGCGCTCCGCGATAAACTCGATCCCCGCATGCGAGGTCTGAAATGACACAGGAAAGACTTCTCAGCGTGCGCGATCTGTCCCTCGAGGTCGTCCATCGTGGCGTCGAGGTGGTGAAGAAGGTCAGCTTCGACATCGAGCCCGGCGAAATCTTCGGCATCGTTGGTGAAAGCGGCTCCGGCAAGTCGCTGGCGACCCGCGCAATCATCTCGCTCTTGCCTCCGGCCATCAAGGTGACGGGCGGGCAGGTGACCTTCAAGGGCCGCGACGTCCTGTCGATGAGCGAAGCGGGATTGCGCGAATTACGCGGTGCCGAAATCGGCCTGGTGTTCCAGGAGCCGATGACCTCGCTCAACCCGTCGATGACCATCGGCCGGCAATTGGAGGAGGGGCTGACGCTCCACACCAACATGCCACCTGCCACGCGGCGCGAACGCATCCTCGCCATGCTCCAGCGCGTCGGCATCCGCGATCCGGAAGGCGCACTGTCCGCCTATCCGCACGAATTTTCCGGCGGCATGCGCCAGCGCATCATGCTCGCTTCCGTCATGCTGTTGAAACCGGCGCTTTTGATCGCCGATGAGCCGACGACGGCACTCGACGCCGTCATTCAGCGCGACGTCATGGAACTGATGGTCGAGTTGACCAAGGCAGAAGGAACAGCCGTCCTCCTGATCAGCCATGACCTGCCGATGGTGGCACGTTATACCAGCCGTATCGTCGTGATGGAAAAGGGCTCACTGGTCGAACAGGGGACGACCGAACAGATCCTCGAAAAGCCGCAGCATCCCTATACGCGCAAGCTGCTCTCGTCGCTGCCGATCCGGGGCGACGTTCGCCCTATTGATACCGTCTCGGCACCGATGATCTCGGCGCGCAACATCGTGGTCGATTATCCCGGCCGCAAATCGCTGTTCAAGAAAGCCGTGCCAAAGCGGGCGTTGCATGGCGTCAGCGTCGATATTCAAGCGGGCGAGGTGGTCGCACTGGTTGGCGGTTCCGGTTCCGGCAAGACGACGCTTGGCCGCACCATCGCCGGGCTGGTCAACCAGAGTTCGGGCGATATCCTGTTTCAGGGCCGCGAACGCTCTGCGGACTGGCGGGACTACCGGCTGAACTGCCAGATGGTTTTCCAGGATCCCTATTCGTCGCTCGATCCGCGCATGACGATCCTTGCGCTGGTCGAGGAGGCCCTGCGGCTGGTGCCCAATATCGACCGGGCCGCCAAGAAAAAGCGGGCTTATGAAACGCTGGAAGAGGTTGGGCTGGGCACTGAATATGCCCTGCGCTATCCGCACGAACTGTCCGGCGGCCAGCGCCAGCGCGTCGCAATCGCCCGCGCCATTGCCCGGCGGCCGAAATTCCTGATCGCTGACGAGCCGGTTTCGGCGCTCGACGTGACCGTCCGGGCGCAGGTGCTGACGCTCTTTTCCGATCTGCAGAAGCGCTATGGCTTTTCGTGCCTGTTCATCAGCCACGATCTCGGCGTCGTCGAGCAGGTGGCCGATCGTGTCATCGTCATGCAGGACGGCCGGATCATCGAGCAGGGCGATCGCAACACGATCTTCGACAAGCCGAAGGAGGCGTATACCCGCCGTCTACTTTCGGCCATCCCCGCACTCGATCTGAACGAAAACGGCGGGGTCAAACTGAAATGGCGTCTGGAGGCCTGAGATGAACACGATGACGACTTCGAGCAAGGCGGCCGAGCGGCTGAACGCGATCTGCGATGCGCAGCCCTTCGTCACCCGCTACTGCGTCCGCAATTTGCTGAGCGGTGAAACCTTTGGCCGCGGAGCAGACGAAGAAACTCCGTCCGCCAGCACGCGAAAAACCTCGATCATGATGGCGGCGCTGAAGGCCATTGGCGAAGGCCGCCTCGATCTCAACGAACAGATCGTCTACGAGGAGCGCTTCGCCGAGGAAGTGGCAAGCGGCATCTTCCGTTACCTGACGCCCGGCATCGTCATTTCGCTGCGCGATGCGATCACCGGCATGATGGTGCTGAGCGACAATGTTTGCACCAAGATGGTGTTCGAGCGGCTGACGCTGGAAGAGGTCGATCTCTACTGCAAGACGATCGGCATGAGCGGCACCCATCACCGCTTCCTGATCCCGCCTTTGGCCCTGTCGCCGGACCACGCGCTGGGTGCCGTGACGACAACAACGGCAAACGACCAGGTCATGCTCTTGCAGACCATCCTCGATGCGCAGACCTCGACTACCGCCGCTGCCAAGCTCGGCTGCCCGATGGAGCTTTGCCAATTTGCTCTGCAGACGCTGAGGAACCAGGTCCTGCGCTACGGCATTCATTCGCGCCTGCCATTCGAAACCAAGGTGGCGAGCAAGGGCGGGCGCGGCAAGCGTGGTCGCATGGACGCAGGCGTCGTCTACCGTGAGGGCGCGCCGTTCTACATCATCGCCGCCTATACCGACCAGGTGCCGCAGGCAATGGAGGACGGGACGCCGGGCTACACGATGTCGCTTGAAACCATCGGCAGGCTATCGCGCGCCTGCTGGGACGAATTCCAGTCATAACCAACCAAAAAAAGAGGGTAGAACAATGAAGACAATTCTCCTGGCCAGCACCATGCTGGCAGCACTCGCCGGCGCTGCCGCCGCCCGCGATATCGTCGTGGCGCAAAGCTCCGACCTGCGCAGCAACAATCCTGGCGTCAACCGCGACGGCAATACCGACAGCATCATCCTTCATATCGTCGAAGGCCTGGTCGGTTATGCCAACAATGGCGAAGTCAAACCGCTTCTGGCCGAAAGTGTTGAGATGGCGCCGGATGGCCTGAGCTACACCTTCAAGCTGCGCGGCGATGTGAAGTTTCACAACGGCAAGCCATTGACGGCCGAAGATGTCGTCTGGAACTGGAACCGCTACATGGATCCAGCAACCAAATGGACCTGCCTCAAGGATTTCGACGGCAATGGCGCGGTGCACGTCACCGGTATCAAGGCTGCCGATGCTGCGACGGTAACGATGACGCTCGAAAAGCCGTCCGCCGTGTTCCTCGGCCTGATGTCGCGCCCGGAATGTGGTTATACCGGCATTATTTCACCGGATTCGGTTTCTGCCGACGGCACGTTTGACAAGCCGATCGGAACAGGTCCGTTCCAGTGGGACGAATGGAAGAAGGGCGAATACGTTCATCTGGCCAAGTATGACGGTTACCTCTCGCCGAAGAACGACGGAAAGCCGGATGGCATGGTCGGTTCGAAGCGGCCGCTGGCGGATGGCGTCAAGTTCATGGTCATCCCGGATGCATCGACCGTGAAGGCCGGCTTGCAATCCGGCGTGCTGGACACGGCCGAAATCTCGCCAGACCTCATTCCCGAATTCAAGGATAATGAAAAGACACAGCTGATCATTGCCCGCAACAACGGCAAGAACCTGTTCTACATCCAGACCCGCGATCCGGTTCTCGGCAAACCCGCCATCCGCCGCGCCATGGCGCAGGCGCTCGACCTCGATCAGCTGGTCGCCGCCGCGTCGAACGGCACGGGCGAGGCGAACGGCTCGATGATCTCGTCGGATAGCATCTATTACACCGACGCGCAGAAGAAGCGTCTGCCCTATGATCTGGAAGCGGCCAAGAAGGAACTCGAGGCCTCCGGCTACAAGGGCGAACCGATCAGCATCATCGCCAATAAGCGCGGCAACGTGCCGAGCTTCCCGGCGGCGGTGATGGCGCAGGCGATGCTGCAGCAGATCGGGCTCAACATTCAGATCGAAGTGATCGATTATGCCACGCAGGTCGATCGCCGCCGCGCCGGCAACTACCAGATCATTTCGCAATCGGTCTCGCCGCGTCTCGACCCGGCGCTGATGTACAGCTTCTATGTCGGCGACAAGGACAAGAACGCCTCGCTGATGTGGGACGATCCGAAGGCGCGCGACCTGATGAAGGCCGCCTATGCCGAAATCGACCCGAAAAAGCGTCAGGCGATCTTCGACGAGTTCCATGAGCTGATGCTGCAGGAGATGCCCGGCATCTTCCTCTATGACATGGTCGATGTCTGGGGCGCAACCAAGGCGCTGAAGGGCCAGCCGGTCTGGCAGTCAAACGCCCGCCTGTGGGAAGTGTCGGTCGACAAGTAAGCGTTCATTGCACCGCCCCGGCGGCGCATCACCTTCTCTATCACGATGAACAGAACCGGCGGATTGCGATCCGCCGGACCGGATTTCCGACGCCGAAATTGCGTCGATGCGAGGATACCCATGCCCGACAAATCTTCCCTGCTTTCCCTGACCACTGCCATCGACGCCATGGCGCCGCAATTTACCGCGCTGAGCGACCAGATCTGGGACTTCGCCGAGCTGAAATTCGATGAGCACCAGTCGTCGGCGCTGATAATCGGGATGCTAGAGCAGAACGGCTTTTCCGTGCTGAAGGGCGTCGCGAATATGGAAACGGCGTTCATCGGGGAGTTCGGCAGCGGTAAGCCCGTTATCGCCTTTCTCGGCGAGTTCGATGCACTGGCAGGCATGAGCCAGGTGGCGGGCGCCGATGCTCCGCAGCCACTGACAGCCGATGGAACCGGCCATGGCTGTGGTCACAATCTTCTCGGCGCCGGTTCGTTACTCGCAGCGATTTCGCTTGCCAAACACATGGAAGCTGAGAGCCTGCCAGGTACTATCCGCTATTACGGCTGCCCCGGAGAAGAAGGTGGTTCCGGCAAGACCTTCATGGTCCGCGCCGGTGCGTTCGATAATGTCGATGCGGCACTGACCTGGCATCCAGCCCCCTTCAACGGGGTTCGCTCCACCAACAATCTGGCAGTGCTCGAAAGCTATTACCGGTTCAAGGGCGTGGCGGCGCACGCTGCCAACAGCGCCCATCTCGGCCGCTCCGCGCTCGATGCCGTCGAACTGATGAATGTCGGCGTCAATTTCCTGCGCGAACACATGCCGCAGGATTGCCGTGTTCACTATGCCATCACCGACGCCGGTGGACGGGCCGCCAATGTGGTGCAGGCCAAGGCCGAAGTGCTTTATCTGATCCGTGCGCCGGAAATGGCGCAGGCGCTCACCCTTGCCGAGCGGGTAGGCAAAGTCGCACAAGGTGCGGCCACCATGACAGAGACAGAAGTCGAGGCCATCTTCGATACCGCCTCGACCAACCTCCTCCCCAATCTGACGCTTGAGAACGCCATTCACGACAACATGGTCGCACTCGGCCCTGTACCCTTCGATGCGGACGACATTGCTTTCGCAAAGAAAATCCAGGCCACCTTTACCGACGAAGCGGTCAAGAGCAGTATCCGGCTTTACCAGATCAAGAGTGACGTCTTTTCCAACGACAGGATCGATGGCTCAACGGCGTTGCATCTCGGATTGCGTGCCTTCGAAGGCCAGTCGCATTTTCGCGCCGGTTCCACAGACGTTGGTGACGTCAGCCGGGTAACACCGACGGCGCAGTGCTGGGCGCCCGCCTGGGCGATCGGCACCAATCCACATACTTGGCAGGTGGTGGCGCAGGGCCGCAGCCCGGCCGCACATAAGGCGATGGTACATGCCGCGAAGGTGCTGGCCGCGACCGGCCTTGACCTGGCGACGTCGGAAGAACTTCGCTTTCAGGCACGGACGGAATGGGAAGAGAAGATGGACGGCCAGCCCTATGTCTGCCCGATCCCGATGGACGTTAAGCCGGGACAGCATTAAGCCAATCGGCGCGCCCACCAGTCAAAAGGTTGGCGGCGTGCAGGCGCTGATGATATCGCACGCCACCGGGCCGACGCACCGGAACCGGTGGGGGCGGCGGCTTTCGAAATAATAGGCATCGCCCGGTCCAAGGATCCGGCGTTCGTCATCGACGGTGACTTCCAACCGCCCCGAAAGAACAATCCCGCCTTCCTCGCCATCATGCACCAGCGGCACTTTGCCCGTATCGGCGCCGGGCTGATAACATTCCTTCAGAATCTGCAGGCTGCGGCCGAACAGGTTATCGCCGATCTGCCGGTAGGAGATCGGTCCCTTGCCGATTTCGACCAGTTCGTCGCCCCGGTAGAACGCCTTCTTCGGGCGGTCCGGCTCGAAAGCGAAAAACTCCGCAAGCCCGATCGGAATGCCGTCTAGGATACGCTTCAGTGCACCGACCGACGGGTTGGAGGAATTGGATTCGATCAGCGAAATCGTCGAATTGGTCACGCCCGCCCGCTTGGCCAGCTCCCGCTGCGACAGGCTGTTGAGCAGGCGCACATGGCGCAGCCGGTTTCCGATATCCACGGACATGACTCATCCTCTGTTTCGCATGTTCGAAATATCACAACTATTGCAATCTGTAGCCAGCAATTTCAATCCCTTACGGGATATCAGAAAAGGACTTGTTTCGGCATTTGAAATCGTGGCGTCATCGCTCTCTCACAGGAGGTCGCCATGAACCAGCACAGCAAACCAAATACCCCGGCACTCGATAGTTACTGGATGCCATTCACCGCCAACCGGCAGTTCAAGGCCGCCCCGCGCCTGCTCGCCTCGGCCGAAGGCATGCACTATACCAGCGTCGACGGGCGCAAAATTCTCGACGGCACCGCAGGCCTGTGGTGCGTCAATGCCGGCCATGGCCGCCGCCAGATCGCGTCAGCCGTCGAGCGCCAGCTCCTCAATTTGGACTTTGCACCTTCCTTCCAGATGGGACACCCGATCGCCTTCGACTTTGCCGAGCGGCTGGCGGAGATTTCGCCCGGCGGTCCGGACGGCAAACTCGACCGCGTCTTCTTCACCGGCTCCGGCTCGGAATCCGTCGATACCGCTCTCAAGATTGCAATCGCCTATCAGCGCTCGATCGGGCAGGGGACGAGGACACGTCTGATCGGCCGCGAGCGCGGCTATCATGGCGTTGGCTTCGGCGGCATTTCCGTCGGCGGGCTGGTCAACAATCGCCGCGTCTTCCCGCTTGTTCCGGGCACCGACCATTTGCGCCACACGCACGATCTGACCAAAAACGCGTTCGTCAAAGACCAGCCGGAGCACGGCGCCGAGCTTGCCGACGATCTCGAAAGGCTTGTCGCCCTGCATGGCGCCGAAACGATCGCCGCCTGCATCGTCGAGCCAGTTGCAGGCTCGACCGGCGTCCTGATCCCGCCGAAAGGCTATCTCGAGCGGCTGCGCAAGATCTGCTCGACCCACGGTATTCTGTTGATCTTCGACGAAGTGATTACCGGCTTTGGCCGCCTCGGTGCACCTTTTGCCACGGACTATTTCGGCGTGACACCCGATCTCGTCACCACGGCAAAGGGCCTGACCAACGGCGCTATCCCGATGGGCGCGGTGTTTGCCAGCCGCAAGGTGCACGATGCGCTGATGCACGGACCGGAGGGGCAGATCGAGCTGTTCCACGGCTACACCTATTCCGGCCATCCGGCCGCCTGTGCCGCCGGGATCGCCACACTCGATATCTATCGCGACGAGGACTTGCTGACCCGGGCAACCGATCTGCAGGACGATTGGCATGAAGCGATGCACTCGCTGAAGGGCCTGCCTCATGTCGCGGATATCCGCACGATCGGCCTCATCGCCGGCATCGAGCTGACCTCCCGCGACGGCGCTCCCGGCGTACGCGCCTATGACGTGTTCGTCGATTGCTTCGAGCGCGGCCTGCTGATCCGCGTTACCGGCGATATCATCGCCTTCTCACCGCCGCTGATCGCCGAAAAATCCCATATCGAAGACATCGTCTCGATGCTCGGTGATGCGTTGAAACGGGTCGTGTAGCTGGCACACGCTTGACGCCCAATCGTTGCGGCGTACAGGGCAGGGGCTGCGCTATCAGCGAAACTGGACAATCAAACGCCGGCGGTTACCGCCGGCGTGTTTTTTTCCGATGACCTTTACAGAATAAAGTCACCCTTGCTCAGGTTGAGGATACCGGCCAGCTCGATCTGGAAATCGGCGCGGCCGTCAAGATCGACGTCACCATAAACGATTGTCTTGTCATTGGCGGTGCCGGCCAGGTCGAATGTCCGGTAGATAAGATCGCCGGATTTACCGGAGAAGTTAGCGGCACCATTCCAGATGAAGGCCTGGTCACCCGAAAGCTTCAAATTGGCATCTATCTTCGACAGATCAAGCCGGTCCTCGCCCTTGACGAAGTCAGCGACCACGTCACGTTTGGCAGCGCCTGAGAGGGGATCGTAGGCGCCGTTATTGACATAGCCCGAATAACCGGGTGCAGAATCCTGGGAAGTCGCGAACACGAAAATATCCCGCCCTGCACCACCAATCAGCGTGTCGATGCCTGTACCACCGATCAGCGTGTCGTTACCCGCGCCGCCGACGATGACATCGTCGCCACCCTTGCCGTCCAGCACATCGTCACCACGACCGCCGACAAGCTTCTCGTTGCCCGCGGTGCCGGGAACGGTTTCCTTCACATCCGTCACGGATATCGTGAAGGATTTCGACGCCTCGTAGCTTTTACCGATCGTCGGGTCATCGACACGCACCGTGACATCAAGCGATGGATTGGTCTCGAAATCGAGCTTTGCTCCGGCTTTCAGCCAAATCGCGGCATTCTTGATTTCAAACAGCTTTGCATCGGCACCCACCAGGGAAAGGACGTTATTGCCTCCATCCGGATCGATGAGTGACAGATCGGCGACCTTGCGGGCCGACGCCATCGATGCATCTTCAGCGATCGAAGACAGCACTTGTTTCGTGGCAAGGGCGGGCGCGTCGTTGACCGGCGTCACGGTGAAGTTGAACGTCGAGGCCACCGGTACCGAGCCATCCTCGTTACCGTCCTCGACAATCACCTTGAAGGACGCCTTGGTCGTTTCGGACCCGTCCTGGCGGAAAGTCACAAGCCCGTCAGCCAGTTGCTTGGCGGTAAAGCTCGAGGCTGCCTTGCCGCTGACATAGATCTTTCCAGCCGCAAAGCTGGAAACGGTGAAGGTCACGCCGGTTGCACTGTCGTCCGGATCGGTAAACCCGAGGTCCGCAGTGGTCAGCGTGTAGGTCGCCCCTTCCTTGACCACAGCCTTCAGGTCGCCGGTCAGTTTCGGCGCGTCATTGACCGGTGTCACGGTGAAGTTAAACGTCGAGGCTGTCGGTACCGTGCCGTCCTCGTTACCGTCTTCGACAAGCACCTTGAAGGATGCCTTGGTCGTTTCGGATCCGTCGTGGCGGAAGGTTACAAGCCCGTCAGCCAGCTGCTTGCCGGTGAAGCTCGAAACCGCCTTGCCGCTGACATAGATCTTGCCGGCTGCAAAGCTGGAAACGGTGAAGGTCACGCCGGTTGCATTGTCGTCCGGATCGGTAAACCCGAGATCGGCGGTGGTCAGGGTATAGGTAGCCCCTTCCTTGACCGTAGCCTTCAGGTCGCCGGTCAGTTTCGGTGCGTCGTTAACCGGCGTCACGGTGAGGTTGAACGTCGAGGCTGTCGGTGCCGTGCCGTCCTCGTTGCCGTCTTCCACCGAAACCTTGAAAGAAGCTGCGGTTGTTTCCGTTCCGTCATGACGGAAGCTGACCTTACCGGCCGCAAGTTCGGCAGCGGTGAAATGCGTAACGGCTGTGCCGTTGACCAGCACCGCTCCACCCTTCTGGACCGTGACGCTGAAAGTGACACCCGATGGATTGTCGTCCGGATCGGTAAATCCGAGATCGGCTGCCGTCAGGGTATAGGTAGCCCCTTCCTTGACAGTAGCCCTCAGGTCGCCGGTCAGTTTCGGCGCGTCGTTAACCGGCGTCACGGTGAAGTTGAACGTCGAGGTTGTTGGTATTGTGCCGTCTTCGTTGCCATCTTCGACCGAAACCTTGAAGGAAGCAGCAGTGGTTTCCGTTCCGTCATGACGGAAGCTGACCTTGCCGGCCGCAAGTTCGGCACCGGTGAAATGCGTTGCGGGCGTGCCGTTAACCAGTACCATTCCGTTCTTCTGGACCGTAACGCTGAAGGTGACATCCGCCGCGCTGTTATCCGGGTCGGTAAAGCCGAGATCGGCGGAGGTCAGCGTGTAGGTCGCGCCTTCATTGACAATCGCAGTCAAATCACCCGTCAGAACCGCTGGCTGGTTTGGCAACTGCACATCGACATTGATGCTGCCCGTAACCGATTTTGCTCCGCCGGGACCTTGGGCGCCGGTGTTTCCGTCGCTGAAGGTGTAATCAATCTGCACATTTCCGGCCGTCGTGCCGGAATTCGAATAGTGTATACTCTGGAGGAAGGAATTCACCAGGCTGCTGGTGACGAAGATAGGGCTTGGTCCGGTGAAACTGACCTGCAGCACGCCGCCCGAATTCTGCGCGACGGTGGCAATGGCATCGCCTTCCGGATTGCGAATGACCCCGCCGTCGAGATAAACGCCACCGCTAACGGTGAAGATGTCGTCTGGATTTGCGCCGCCATTGCGTTGAATCGTCAACGTTGAACCCGCATAATTGCCGTTCTGCGAGGCAACGTAATCCAGGTCCGGGTCAAGCAGCGTCACGCTGGTGTCGAGTGCCACAGACGGATTGGTCAGCGTATAGACAGGCGTGCCATCAAGACCCACGAAGCTAGGCGCATCGTTGACGGCAGCAACCGTCACCGATTTTGTCGCAATGAGACTGTCCACCGTTCCATCGTTGACATTGAAGCTGATGGTTCGTGACAATGTCGAAGGCACTTCGGATGTGTTGCTGTAGGTCACGGCCCGCAGGACGTTCTGCCATTGGACTAGCGTCGCGGAGCCACCCGATGAAGTGAGAACCAGCTCACCGGTTGAGGCATTGTAGGATGCCGTGATGTTGCCGTAGCTGGCGGTGCTCGTATTGCTGAAAGTCAGCACATCCTCGCCTGGCATAAAATTGGCGCTGATCGACACGGTGGCAGAGACGAGTGTGGCGTTGTCGGCATCCGATACGGTCAATCCACTATCAACCGCGACCAGAGTGGAGGCAACGTTGTCGCCTTCGGTGAAGGACGTTGCACCGCCCGACGTTACCACGACGGGGGCATCGTCGACGGGTATGACCCATATTGCCTTGGTGACAGGATCGCTGTTGAGCCCGCCGTCATTGATGACAAAGCTGATGGTCCGCTCGGAGGTATTGGGTGCCGAGGACGTATTGGCATAAGTCACCGAGCCCAGGGCCGCCTGCCACTGCGCCAATGTCGCCGTACCGCCAGCCGATGACAGTGTCAGCGTACCGCCAACGTAAACCGCGCCGATGTTGCCATAGACGGCGGAATTCGTGTTGGCGAACGCGAGAACATCTTCCCCGGATTGGAAATTGGCCGACACGGAGACGGTAGCGGAGGTGAAATGCGTGCTGTCGGCATCCGTCAGCGTTATACCCGCATCGATAGGCTTTGCTGCTTCGTCTTCCGTGAAAAACAGTGTGCCGGATGAAGCCGTCAGAACCGGGACAAAATCTCCACCATCGACGAGCACGCCTGATGTGCTGCCGGCGGAGTTCAGAGCGAGGCTGGCGTCATTGCCTACGGCGTCTTTGATTGTGCCGCCGTTCAGCGTTAGCGCGCCGAGCGTCACACCGTTCATGTCCGCGTTGCCGTTTGCGATGGTATAACCAAAATTCAGTGTACTTGAGCCCGAGCCGGACACATAGGTCGCATAAACCGTTCCGCCCGTATCCAGCGTAATGGCAATACGCGGCGAGCCGCCGGTCGTGTCAACCGTTACGGTCTCTCCAAAATTGACCGTGAAGACGAGATCTTCTCCTGCAGCATAGGTTCCGCTGGCTGGAACGAGAACCGATGAAACAGCGGGTGCTGTATTGTCGATCGTGTAAGCTTGGCCCGATGAAAAACCCGGAACGCCATTGCCGGCCTGATCGGCAACATCCGTCAGGCCCTTGAGGTTGAGCCCGAGCGTACCATCGCCGGTCACGTTACCGACAGTGATCGTGTAGGTATTGCCGCTGCCGGAAATAGCGCCGATCACACCTCCAGCTGTCCCCGTCGTCGCCAGGGTGAAGTCATCGATGCTGACGCCGGAGACGCTTTCGGAAAACGTCACGGTAAAGCTGACAACGTCTGCCGAAGAGTGCTCACTGCCATCACGCGTAATTACCGCGCTGGGCGCGATACCGTCGATGACGATATTCTTCTGGCCACCAAGCGAATTGGCGGTGCCAGGCGCCGGCAGGGTCAGGATAGCGTTTGTGCCGTCGCTGTTAACGATCGTGCCGCCATTCAGTGTGAGGGCGGACGTGGAGAAATAATCCAGATCAGCACTGCTGTCACCCGCCTGAACCGTATAGGTGAAGGTCAAGGTGTTGGTGCCACTGCCGGATACCAGGTTCAAGACGTGGTCAGCCGCCCCTGTCTCCAGCTTCAATTGTGGCACGCCGTTGACCATAACCATCTGACTGAACGTCACGGTGATCGCGATGACGTCACCGGTCTTGTAGGTGCCGTTGGCTGTACTAGACGAAACAGCCGTAACCTTCGGCGGCGGCAGGGCGTAGTCGATGGTGATATTGTCCAGCCAAAACGAGATCGTTCCCGATTCGGTCGTCCCGATGATGTCGGAGTCATTTATGTTGAACGAACCGGTGCGGTTGACTGGCGGCAGGTCCGCGGGATTGAATATGGTCCGATAGTAATAAGGGCCGACGCCGTCTCCATGAATGTTGTCGTCAGACCACGTCGTGTTTCCAACGCTGACGGTGGATGGCCATCCTGCTCCAGAGGCGATGGGCGTTGCATCGACACTGATCTGATAGTCGTAGAAATCAAACGAAGCGCCGCTCGCGCTGGTCACCACGATCTTGAAGTTCTCGGTACCGGCCGCCGCATCTTCCTTGAAATTGAACCGCCCGTTGTCAAAGTTGGCGGTCCAGTTTCCCTGCGCGGTGATGGTGAAGACATAGTCCCCGTATTGAAGGGAGTTGTCCCCGGATCCGCCTGCGCTTCCGTCGACGACCTTGCTCGGATCATCAAATGTCAGTGTCGTTTGTGCCATGCTCTCGCTCCCACGCACCCATGGGAGCGCGCCTCTACAGGCCGCGTGGCATTCAGATGCCGCCGACAGGCCGTTGCTTATTTAAACTTTAGTCCCAGCTACAGCCGCCATTTCAGCCCGACGCGGATCATGTCGATCTTCACGTCGTTCTCGAAGCGCGGAAACGCCTCGACCGGAAACGTTGCGCCACCGGTGGCAGTGACCTTGCCAAAATCATAGTGAAGATATTCCAGGCCGACCGAGACGTTCTCCTTGAGACGCCATTCGACGCCACCGCCAGCGACCCAACCACCCTCCGTGCTACCGCCACGTACGTCCATCAGGCCCGGCGTCGGAACCGTCTGAGTGTCGAAGGCACGGACGTTGATGTTGGCCAGCGCATAGCCGCCGGTCACGTAGAACAGCATGTCGGACGCAGCAACACCCGCGCGGATACGCGCGCTTGCGGCCCAATCAACATCGAAGCTGGTGCGCGTATCGCTGACGATTGCCGAGGTACCGCTCGCGCCCAGGTTCATTGCCGAAAAATCAAGAACGCCACCGAGCACGAGCGTCGCCCCTCCGGCGTCGATCTGGTAATCACAACCGCCTTCGACGCCGCCCGTCAGACCCTTGTCGTCCATGCCGATCGTCTCATACGGGCCGCCGACGCTGTTCCACGAGAAGCCGGAACCCGCAAACGGCCCCTGGGTATAAGGCCTGTCCATTGCGTCGACATCAGCCTTGGCAAATCCCACATTTGCACCGACATAGCAGCCCGACCATGAACGTGCCTGTCCCGAAAGGTCGGCAGAGAAAGCGCCTGCCGCAACGAACAACAATGGCGCCGCCGAAAAGGCCGCCAGAATGCAACGATTTAACACGTGTTTCCCCGATAAATTAGCAATACTGAATTAATGCGTGCATAGATCGTTTTAATTCATCTTTAACGGGATATCGCGCCCGCTTTCGCCGCGAAAGGGCCATATTTGGTGCAATCATTTGATTCAGGCACCGGTGCGGCGCAAAAGCCACTGTTCCAGCGCCAAAGGACAATGTCGTGGCACGCACACGCGGGGGCGGGCCATCTTGAGTCTGTTGCATTTGAAAATGGAATCTGCCCCGCTACAAACATGGATCAGGTAACATGAGTTATGGAACTAACATTATGTGATTAGCGAAAGACTCAACCGAGCCGATAGTGGACATGCTGGCGTGCGTGATGGGCCGAAGGTTTGATATAGGGGTAGGTTCCGGCAGGGGGAAAAATGACACCCTGGGGTCACGTCGACACAAGCGGTTTGCTCATATTGATTCCGGTTACCCGAAAGCCCGTGACTTCATAAACATGCCTAGCACGTTTATTATCATCAGCCACTCGGAGCTTTATTTGTTGAAAACCTTTGCTTTTTAGCTCGTTTTCGAAAACTTCCAAGGCCTGTTTACCGAGGCCTTGGCCCTGATATGCAGGGAAGATGTGAAAATCGCTGATGAACGCCGCGCGCATCGCCGGGTCCTGCTTGTACCATAGGTACCCAATAACTTTTTCAGGGCTTTCGGCCGGATCGACCAGGCACAGCAAGACGTGGCCGATTGTATTGACGCCGTCAGGTAAGTCTGATGTGATTTCCCGTTTCGCCTGTGCAAGAGACTCACTATCGGAAAGCCGGTAGTTAGAGGCAATCTCGGATGCATAGTCAGGGATAAAATAGTCGAGATAAGATAAAAACTCGCTTTCTCGCATCGGCCTTAACGAAATCATTGCGTAATCCCTTTATCGAATTGTACTTGAGATATAATTGTATTTTACTTGGTGGGTCGCGTTCGCAGCCCGGTATTCACATTATATCATTCGGCCGGTATCTCTTGGCGACATCACCGGCGGCGTTCTTGCTAATGCCCAGATTTCGAGCGATCCAGCGATAGCTGCGGCCTTCCGCTATCAAAGCCATCACCTGCGGTGCAAGCCGGTCAGATTTAGGACGTTCCCCCATTTGGCGCCCGAGCTTCCTGCCGTGAGACTTTGCGGCAGCGAGACCAGATTTGATGCGCTCGCTGATCAGATCGCGTTCGAATTCCGCAATGCCGGACAGGAAAGTTGCGAGTATTCGGCCGTGTGGAGAGGATAAATCTAAGGTCATGCCATTCATCACGCCCATCCCCGGCCTACGGCATCAACTGGCCACCATTGACCTCGAGGATCTGGCCGGTGACGTAGCCGGAGAGCACCGGTGATGCGAGAAACAGATAGGCGCCGACGCATTCTTCCGGCGTACCGACGCGTCCCTGTGGAACGGTCTTTCTCTGGGCGTCCAGCATTTCCGGGCTGGTGTAGCGGTCATGAAAAGGTGTCGCGATGACACCTGGCGCCACCGCGTTGACGCGAATGCCATCGCCGGCAAACTCCTTGGCGTGGCCGCGGGTGATCGTCGAGACAAACCCTTTGGACGCGGCATAGAGGATGGCGCCATTGCCGCCGCCATTGCGGGCGGCGATTGAGGTCGTGTTGATGATGAAGCCACCCTGTTTCTTCAGCCACGGATGCGCAGCACGGGTCGCGGCCAGCACGGAACGGGCATTGAGGTCCATGACACGCTCATAGTGCGCGTCGCTCATTTCAGCGGTCGCAACACGGCCGAGCATGCCGCCGGCATTGTTGATCAGCCCATCCAGCCGGCCGAAATGACCGGCAGCCTCTTCGACCACACGTTCCGTCACGCCATCGGCGGAGACATCGCCCTGAACGAGAACCGCTTTGCCCCCTGCTCCTTCGACTTCGGAGTGAAGGTCAACTGCAGCTTGCCTGCTCTCATTGTAGTGGATCGCCACGCTTACGCCCTGCGCAGCAAAGGCACGGACAAGCGCCGCGCCAATGCCGGTCGAAGCCCCGGTGATCAGAATTGCCTTGCCGTCGAGGTCGGCGATACGAACCCCGTTCCATTGTCCTTGCAGGCCTGCCATCTCTCACCCTCGCTGGTCACGATATCGTGGCGCGGAGAATAGCGTTCTAAACGGGATTGGCCAGTACCCTTCAAACCAGTACCGTCCGAAGGCAGAGCCTCCGGACGGGTAGATCGAGTGGCCGGTCAGCGGCGGCGGAAGCCGCCACCTCCATGGAACCCGCCGCCACCGTGGAAGCCCCCGCCCCCATGGAAACCTCCGCCACCAAAATTGCCGCCGCCGTGGAAGCCACCGCCGCCAAAGCCGCCCCCACGCTGGAAATCGCCGCCGTCAAAACCGCCTCTTGACGGACGGCGGATCATCTCCTGCTGGAAGGACCGTTGGTTGCCGATCTGACGGCCAGCCCGGTCAAGCCCGAGATTGTCGGGTGCCGCCGCCCGGACATGCCGGTTGTTACGATTGGCCGATGGTCTGACGGCATCGTGGTTCTCGCCAATTTTCTGCGCCGCGTCCGGATGCTTGGCCGCAAAATTCTCGCCATGCTGCTTCAGGTTGTCGGTCGATGGCTTCTGCACCGGGTCCCAACCGTCGGGCGTGTGCTTCTGCCATTGTCCGTTATCCCGGCGGTAGACATTGCCATCGCGGCCGGCATAAATATCGCCGCCCTTGCCGCCTGCGACAAAGCCGTGATTGCCGTCGGAGTTGCGCCAGTGAACGTTGCCGCCCGCCGCGTTCGTGCCGCCGGCAATATGGGCAAAGTCCGAACCATGCTTGACATTGGCCGAGCCCCAGGAGCCGTAGACATTGTGGCCGCCCCGCGCCATCACGCCGTTGCCGGTGCGCGGATTGTAGGCGGCGATGAAACCGCGCTCGCCAGCCGGCCCGGAAATCGCGCCACCGCGAATATACGTACCGGTGCGGGGATTGTAGGCTGCCCCGCCGGCGATGCCGCGATAGGGGCCATAGGCGTATCCATAGCGGCCAAACGTGCCGAAAGCCGGATTGTAGAAGGCGCCGACCCCGTAGCTGACCGGACGCGGATAATACGGCACATAACCGCCACCGGCCCAGCCGTAGTCCCAGTAGTCGTCATAGGCCCAGCCGGTGCCGTAGACAAACGTATCCCAGGCCAAATAGGCACCGAGATATCCCATTGTGTAGCCATACCAGACGGCATCCGGCTCGGTCTTGTAAACGCGCACATACGTGGCGTTGTAAACCGGTGAGGACGGCGGGATCTTGTAGATCTCGTCCGGCACGGCCTTTGCGACGGCGAACGGGCCCGTCGGGCTCGCGCCCTCGAACCAGACTCCATCCTTCAGGACGAAATATTTATCACCGACCTTGATGACCTGTTCATTGGTATTGACGGCATATGACAGCGAAGTGCCGTCGATCGGCTGGAAATTAGGCTCGCCGCTATAGGAAACGTCAACCTTCACCGATCCGTCGGTGGAAACGCGGGCCGTCTGCGGAATGCTCGCCTTCAGCCGCGCCTCGGCGTTTTCCGACGTGCCGGGCACGGATGCACGCACCGCGTAATAGGGTGCATCATCGGGAATATTCTGGAAATCGGCCGGCAAGGTGGGCGTTGCGAATGCCCAGGGACCATCAAGCGTTGCAGCCGAGAACCAACGGCCGGAAAGGAGCACGTACCATTGCTTGCCCTTCTCGTCGAAGAACACGTCGCTGGCGGAATTCGACGCCCATTTCAGCGCCGTGCTCTTGACGGTTTCCAGCTTCGGCTCGCCTTCGAACTGCACCAGTTCGGCCGGCGTTTCCGAGTAGACCACCTTCGGCAGCTTGTAGCCATCGACAACCGTCAGCGGAATAGCAGTCCGCGCGCCCTTCCAATCGTCATCGTCTGGCAATTTCGTCAGCACATCCGGCAGGGTTGCCGCAACCTGCCAGCCGGCCGCTAGATCCTTGGAGGTCAGCCAGGTCTTGTCGTCACGCAGGTAGTAGCTCTTGTCGGCATCCACCTGGAACAGGTCCCAGTTGGTATTCACAGCAAAGGACAGGCCGGTGACGCCCTTGACCGGAGCAAGCACGGGCTTGCCGTCCATCTGCAGAAGAATGGCCGGACTGTTGCTGATGAAGATCGGCGGTGGATCGGATTTCAGCCCCTGGACGTTATCCATGCGCTTATAGTCGGCGAGGCTCGCCGTCAGCCGTTCCTCGGGATAGGTAAGATCTCCCGTCGGCATCAACTTGCCGACTTCGAGCGACAGGTCGGAAATCTGGCTTCGGTCGAGCGTCGAGAAATTGATCTCCGTCGCCTTGATATTGCTGAGAACGACGGTACCCGCCTCGGCATCGGAGGCCGTATCGGCGCTGACCCCGATGACACCGAAGATCGGTTTTGCATCTTTCGACGCTTTGTATTCCGTGGCGATCAACGCCGAGAGCGTGGTGAAATTCGCCCAGTCGGTCACCTGCGGCTGATAGAGCGTGATCTCGGCACCGGCATCGGTGGTGTAGATCCGCGGCCAGCCTGGACGGTCTGTCGTGGCGTCGGCCTGATTGAGATACTTGCCATTGACGAAGCCTTGCTCGCCTTTGACGGAAACCGCGCACCAGGCGCCGCTATCGTCGCATTCGCCAAGCTCGACGGTGGTTCCCTCGACAAGCTGACCGAGGCTATCGAACCCGGTACCCGGTCCTGAGCGGAAATTCACATTCGCCGTCGTCACCGCAGGTCCCGCCAGAGCGGAGCTCGCCGTCAACGCGGCGGTCATGAGCACAAAACCAAATCTGACCATCGTTCTCATCCTTGTCATGGGCATTGCATATCGTCGCACACGATCCTGTTCGCGCTGAAACAGGCTTGAAAGCCTGCCACGATGGCGCGTTGAAACAAGTACGTTACAGTTACTTTTGCGAAATCCGGGTACCCGGCACGCATCGTCCCGGCAGAATGCAGGCAACATCACGAACGAACGCCCGGCATCAGAATTTCTGTGCCGCAGCCTTCATCACACCGGTTTCGAGAAGGCCGGTCATTTCGGGTGTGAAAAAACGCGCGCTCATGCCCTTGCGAAATGTGGCATCAAAATCGGCTTGGTCAGCTCCGAGGCTGGCCAAGGCCAGGCGCACCTCACCCGCCCTGCCCAACTGGCCGGCAGCGGCGGCCTTTACCGCTTGAACCGCGTAATCATCAGACATATTCAATCGCTTGGAGAACGCCAGCGCGTCTTCAAAGCGGCCAAGGCGATAGGCATTCAGCGCCCGAGTCAGGAGAACATCGGAAGCAACGGTCCGTTCCATCTGGGCTGATCGCATGGCAAGACCGGCACCTTCCTCCCAACGCCCGGCGACAAAGAGATAAAGTCCCAACCGTGCCGCGACATCGCTATTGTTGGGATTGAGGGCCATTGCCGCATATCCCGTCTCAATCGCCGCATCCAGCTGCCCACCACGAAACTGGCTCGTCATCAATGCGTATTTGTTGCGGGCAGAAAATGGCGCGAGCTTCACCGCATCTCCAGCCAGCCCAGAGGCTCGCGTAAGGAGGTCTGCGGGGGCATCTACCGGATCCTGCGCAAGCAGAACAATTGCCAGCTCCGCTTTCACACCGGGGTCATTGGGCGCAATGGCCAATGTTTGCTCCAGGCAGCCACGGGCATCCACCAAGCCCGCTTGATCGCCCCGGTCGCTCGCCGCGATCGCTCTCAGGATACAGCCGTTCCCAAGCGACGGCGTATCGAATTCCTGACGTGTTTCGATGGTGTTGATAGCACCACGGGTACCGGCAAGCGTCCGTGCCAGCCGGCTCGCCAGGCTCTCGCTTGACGGAAAGGAATCTGTGTCCGGCCGCAACGCATCCTCAAAACCCGACAGCAGAACCTCCCCTGTCGATGCGTCCGTGACATGCCACCAGACGACACCCTGCCCTCCCCTGCCTTCGTATTTGAGAACAACACGATAGTTTTCGGCAACCCGCTGGCCCCGCAGGGCCGCGACAAGTTTCGAAGCACTCCAGTCGCCCGCCGACGCCGCGGCCGCTTGATCGACGGCAGATGCGAGCCGAACTGTCTGGAATTGCGCGATTGCCACGGTGAGGTAATCGCGGGCGTTCTCGACTGCGCGTACTGGCGCATCCCCATCGCCATCCAAAGTTATGGAAATCAAGGGCTTCTGCCTCAAGGCACTGTGCTTCCAGACGTCCAGACCGACCGTCAGCGCATACGTGGCAATGCTGATGCCCGCGAGCAACCAGATCAAAGCAAACCGCGTACTGGCTCCCCAAAACCGGCGGCCTGGGCTCTCTTCCGCGCCCGGAACGGATTCAATATCCGGCTCCGGCGTTTCAGCTGGCAGGCTGCTCATATCGCCCGGCGTCATACGCGTGAAGACCGGAACATAGCGGCCGCGGGGAAGATCGATGCGGATACCGGTGTCGCTACCGTGTACGTCGTAATATTGGGTCAGGGCCGCGCGGAGCCGCGTCGCTTCGATGCGCACGATCGGATCGGCGGAGGGGTCGAAATTCGCGGGACGGCCGAACACATCGACGGCGATCGCATAGGCCTTAATCGCCTCGGCCCTGCCCTCGAAAAATTCGGTGGCGATGAAGCGCAGAAAGCTCCTGTTGCGCTCCGGAGACTGAAAGCGCGGATCCGCCAACAGCCGGTCAATCTCCGCCTGCGCCTCCACTTGGCCGATATGCTTGCAGAATGATCGATCGAATTTACGCTCGCCGCTCATGCCCGCCCCCAAGTTTTCAACTTAAGGTCACATTAGCACATGAAATCGGCGCAACGGTCAAACGCTCTTTGCTGAAGAACACCCTATGCAAATGCGAAAAATTCCGTTGACTGTTTCAGAATTGATAATTTTCCGTGGAAGCGTTCTACATTGGCACGAGCCGAAAAACGCGGGGCTAAACACAAGGAAAATGTGATTGTTCAGCGCTGTTTGTGCTGCCCAAGCAGACATATTTCGATGACTTCGCCTTCGATTTCGCTGCACAACGTCTCATATTCGCGAATGATGGCGTCATCGGCCTTGGGGTCCTTCCGCAACGAATCCAGCGTGGAACTGGCATCGTGAAAAGCGTCGCACAGGCTGAGCAGGCTCTTGTTCCGGGCACTGAGAATTTGCAGCTGTCCACGCAGGGCGGGCAACTTCAGCATCAGCTTCCACAATCCTTTTTGCGCCGTACCGGTCGACATCGATCTCATACCTGGTTGGGTAGGTGAATGCGTATCTATAGTCTCAACCGTCCACCAGGATATGTATCACCCGTTTCCAGGGCCGATGGGAGTACGTTACGGTTACAATTGAAACGTAAACAGCCCGAACGCGGGCGAAATATCACCCACGTTCCAGGTTTTAAGCCGAAACCGCCTGCAGAACCGGATCAGAAATCCCAGTCGTCATCCTCCGTCGCAACAGCCTTGCCGATGACATAGGACGAGCCGGAACCGGAGAAGAAGTCGTGGTTCTCGTCGGCATTCGGCGAGAGCGCCGAAAGGATCGCGGGATTGACCTTGCAGGCCTCGGCCGGAAACAACGCCTCGTAGCCGAGATTCATCAGCGCCTTGTTGGCATTGTAATGCAGGAACTTCTTGACGTCTTCGGTCAGACCGACGCCGTCATAGAGTGTTTCGGTATATTTGGCCTCGTTGTCATAAAGCTCGAACAGAAGTTCGTAGGCAAAGTCCTTGATCTCCTGCTGCTTTTCGGCACTCAGCCGCTCCAGGCCCTTCTGGAACTTGTAGCCGATATAGTAGCCGTGCACCGCCTCGTCGCGGATGATCAGGCGGATCATATCGGCGGTGTTGGTGAGCTTTGCCCGGCTCGACCAGAACATCGGCAGGTAGAAGCCCGAATAGAACAGGAAGCTTTCGAGAAAGACGGATGCGACCTTGCGCTTCAGCGGATCGGGATTGCGGTACTGCTCGAGGATCAGTGCCGATTTGCGCTGCAGATGCTCGTTTTCCTCCGACCAGCGATAGGCATCGTCGACATCGGGTGTCGAGCAGAGCGTTGAGAAGATCGAGGAATAGGAGCGCGCATGCACAGCCTCCATGAAGGAGATGTTGGAATAGACGGCTTCCTCATGCTGCGTGATCGCATCCTCCATCAGTTTCGGCGCACCGATGCTGGTCTGGATGGTGTCGAGCAGGGTCAGACCGGTGAAGACGCGGATGGTCAGTTGCTGCTCCTCCGGCCGCAGGGTCGCCCAGGACGGGATGTCGTTGGAAAGCGGCACCTTTTCCGGCAGCCAGAAATTTCCGGTCAGCCGGTTCCAGACTTCAAGATCCTTGTCGTCCTCGATGCGGTTCCAGTTGATGGCACGTACGCGCGAGACGGGCTTGATGGCGATGTTCATGGGATGTCTTTCCTCGATAAAATCTTACGGAGCGCCCGGCCCCCTCACCCTGCCCTCTCCCCGAGGGGAGAGGAGAACCTCGCGCCATCCGCTTGTCTCTTCTCCCCATCGGGGAGAAGGTGCCGCCAGGCGGATGAGGGGGCTCCGGGCTCAAGCGTCGCTGAGACGGCCTCAAATCAAAGCGTGCACGACACGCAGCCCTGCACCTCGGTGCCGGACAGCGCCATCTGGCGAAGACGGATGTAATAGATCGTCTTGATGCCCTTCCTCCAGGCGTAGATCTGCGCCTTGTTGATATCGCGCGTCGTTGCCGTGTCGCGGAAGAACAGGGTCAGGGACAGGCCCTGATCGACATGCTGGGTTGCCGCTGCATAGGTGTCGATGATCTTCTCAGGCCCGATCTCGTAGGCATCCTGATAGTAGTTGAGATTGTCATTGGTGAGGTATGGCGCCGGATAATAGACGCGGCCGATCTTGCCTTCCTTGCGGATCTCGATCTTCGAGACGATCGGATGGATCGAGGATGTCGAGTGGTTGATATAGGAGATCGACCCCGTCGGCGGCACAGCCTGGAGGTTCTGGTTGTAGAGCCCCGTCGCCATGACGGCCGCTTTTAGCGTCAGCCAGTCTTCCTGTGTCGGAATGTGGATGCCGGCAGTCTCGAACAGTTCGGCCACACGCTCGGTCGCTGGCTCCCAGGTCCGTTCGGTGTACTTGTCGAAGTACTCGCCAGAGGCGTATTTCGAGTTCTCAAACCCCTCGAAGCTGGTACCACGCTCGACCGCGATCCGGTTTGATGCCCGGATGGCATGATAGGTCACCGTGTAGAAATACATGTTGGTGAAATCGACACCTTCGTCCGAGCCATAATAGATGCGCTCGCGGGCGAGATAACCGTGCAGGTTCATCTGGCCGAGACCGATGGCATGGCTGTCGTCATTGCCCTTCTCGATCGACGGGACCGAGGAGATGTGGCTCATGTCGGAAACGGCAGTCAGCGCCCGGATCGACGTTTCGATGGTCTTGCCGAAATCGGATGAGTCCATCGCAGCTGCAATGTTCAGCGAGCCGAGATTGCAGGAAATATCCTTGCCCATTGTCTTGTAGGACAGGTCGTCATTGTATTCGCTGGCTTCGCTCACCTGCAGGATTTCCGAGCAGAGATTGCTCATGGTGATGCGCCCCGCGATCGGGTTCGCCTTGTTCACCGTGTCTTCGAACATGATGTAGGGATAGCCGCTCTCGAACTGGATTTCGGCCAGCACCTGGAAGAATTCACGCGCCTTGATCTTCTTCTTGGAGATGCGGGCATCATCCGCCATCTCGCGGTACTTTTCCGTCACCGAGATTTCGGTGAACGGAACGCCGTAGACGCGCTCGACGTCGTAAGGCGAAAACAGGTACATATCCTCGTTGTTCTTCGCCAATTCGAAGGTGATATCCGGCACGACCACGCCGAGCGACAGCGTCTTGATGCGGATTTTCTCGTCGGCATTTTCGCGCTTGGTATCGAGAAAGCGCATGATGTCGGGGTGATGGGCATTGAGATAGACCGCCCCTGCCCCCTGGCGCGCGCCAAGCTGGTTGGCATAGGAAAAACTGTCTTCCAGCAGCTTCATCACCGGAATGATGCCGGAGGACTGGTTTTCGATCTGCTTGATCGGGGCGCCCGCCTCGCGGATGTTGGTCAGCGATAGCGCAACGCCGCCGCCACGCTTCGACAGCTGCAGCGCCGAGTTGATGCCACGGGCGATGCTCTCCATGTTGTCTTCGACGCGCAGCAGGAAGCAGGAGACAAGCTCGCCGCGCTGCTTCTTGCCGGCATTGAGGAAGGTCGGTGTTGCCGGCTGGAACCGGCCGGAAATGATCTCGTCGACCATGTCGCGGGCTGTCGCTTCATTGCCCTGCGCCAGCGCCAGCGCGACCATGCAGATGCGGTCCTCGTAACGCTCGAGATAGCGTTTTCCATCAAAGGTTTTCAGCGTGTAGCTGGTGTAATACTTGAAGGCTCCGAGGAAGGTCGGAAAGCGGAATTTCTTCGCATAGGCATGATCGTAGAGGTCGCGCACGAAGTTGAACGAATACTGGTCGAGAACCTCGCGCTCGTAATACCCTTCGGTCACCAGATAATCGAGCTTCTCCCGCAGATTATGGAAGAACACGGTGTTCTGGTTGACGTGCTGGAGAAAATACTGCTTCGCCGCCAGCCGGTCCTTGTCCAGCTGGATCTTCCCCTCATCGTCATAGAGGTTCAGCATCGCGTTCAGCGCGTGATAGTCAACGGCCGTTTCCGTCGCCTTCAAAGGGCGTTCACCGGCGGAATGAGGAAAAGTGTTGAGCGGTTTCCCGCCCGCATTCCGCGTCAAAGTCTCTGAGACGTCCAAAATCGTTCCAATCCATTGATGACATTGGCGACGTCCTCGTCCGTACCCAGAAGCTCGAACCTGTAGAGGTACGGCACCTTGCATTTGTCCGAGATGACATTGCCTGCGAGACCGAATGTCTCGCCGAAATTGCTGTTGCCGGCGGCGATCACGCCCCGGATGAGGGATCGGTTGTCCGCGTCGTTGAGAAAGCGGATCACCTGCTTGGGAACAGCGCCCCGGCCATCATCGCCGCAATAGGTCGGCAGGATGAGGACGAAGGGTTCGCGCACATCGGGCACTTCCCTGCCTTGGCTGACGGGAATGCGGACCGATTTCAGGCCGAGCTTGGCGACGAAGCGATGGGTGTTTTCCGAAAGACTGGAATAATAGACGATCAGGCCCATCGTTCGTCAGACCATACTCAAGAAAGCGCGCTGATCTTGTCCGGCCGGAATCCAGCCCAATGGTCTTGGCCCGCAATCACGACCGGAACCTGCTGGTATCCGAGGCCGATCACCTTCGCGAAGGCGTCCTCGTCCTTGGAAATATCGATGACCTGATAGTCGATACCTTCGCGATCGAGCGCACGGTAGGTCGCAGTGCACTGGACGCAGGAAGGCTTGCTGTAAACGGTAATGTTCATGATAGTCCTCGTGATCTGTCGTGTTGCTAGGCGCACGAAAGGGTTCCGAGCCGCTGCACGCGGATCCGATCGTGTGGTTTTCATTGCGAGCTGGCGATCAGGCTAGGCGTGTACCACCGATCGTGATCCCGCATCTCGTGGTCTGCGAATTCGATTGACTGACATGCCTTCACCCCGAAGCCTTTTTGGCGGACATCGGAAGAACGCAACACAAAGCGGAGTCATTCCGCTGCACATCACGCGACCTTCCGGACACCCCGCCCGTGGACGTTTTGTTTAAGGCAGGTCTCCTGGCTTGCGGGTCGTGGCGCCTGCTCCGTCTTCCCGAAGACCGATGCCCTCAGTGACTTGAAATGAAACAGGCACTTGCCGCTTACAGTTGCGGGGGCAGCTCCGGTTTTGCCCGGCCAAAATGGCTGAACGCACCGTATTCCCTCTTAGCCCCCAAGCCTTGCGATTCGGAGGAACCTTGAACACTAGATATAGTATACGACGAGAATATAACGTCAATGTGTAGGCTTGGGAAACATGACCCGCCGGGCATAATTTTTGTGACGGTGTGGATAATGGGGCGTTAATGCCGGTTCACAGGAATTGCAGAAAGCCCGAAGCATCGCTCCGGGCCTTCGATACTCCAGTATGTTGGGAGCGCCGATTTACTCGGCAGCAGCGACCGCGCGGCGGCGGCCGATGGTAGCCTGGGTGAGCAGCAGCGCGCAGACGGCGCAGAGTGCGATGCCCATGGCCATCGGGACGGCGGTACCATCGAAGAACACCGATGCGATCACCATGGCGACGGCGGCCGTGACGAAATGCAACGTGCCCATCAGTGACGATGCGGTGCCGGCGATTTCGCCGTGTTCTTCCAGCGCCAGCACCGCGCTGGTCGGAATGACCAGGCCGAGGAAACCGTAGCCGACGAACAGGAATACGGCCATCACCGGAAGCTGATTGAAGCCGAGGCTCATGACGATAGCCATCGCAGCCATGGTCAGCGCAAAGGCCGTCACCGCGATCCGCATGACGCGAACGAGCCCGAAACGCTCGCCGAACCAGCCGGTCGCCTGCGACACCGCGAAGAACGACACGGCATTGATGGAGAAGGCGAAGCTGTATTGCGTCGGCGTCAGTCCATAATAATCGATCAGCACGAAGGGCGAGTTGGCAAGATAGACGAGGAAGCTGGAAATACCGAGGCCACCGATGAAGGTCAGCGTCAGGAAGTTCTTGTCCCTGAGCAGCAGGCTGTAAGCCGCCATGGCGCTGCGCAAACCGCTTTCGGCACGATGTTCCTTGTGGCGGGTTTCCTGCAATTGCGTTGCAAGAAGGATAAGGCCGATGAAGGCGGCGATCATCACCGCCCAGAACACGCCACGCCAGCCGTACACCTCGATGACGGCACTGCCGGTCAGCGGTGCCAGGATCGGCGAAATGCTGAACACCAGCATCAAAAGCGACATCAGCCGGGCGGCCTGCACGCCGGTATGCATGTCGCGAACGATGGCGCGCGGAATGACCATGCCGGCGGCCCCGCCTATGCCCTGCAGGAAGCGGAAGGCGATCAGGGTTTCGATATCGCTCGCAAGCGCGCAGCCGATGCTGGCGAGCGCAAAAATTCCGATGCCGATGTAAAGCGGCGCCTTGCGGCCCCACATGTCCGACAGGGGACCATAGACCAGCTGCGACAACGCAAAGGAGATGAAGAAGGCCAGCAGGCTGAGCTGCACGACGTGGTTTTCCGCACCAAAATCCTGCCCGATCGACGGCAGCGCCGGCAGGTACATATCGATGGCGAAGGGCCCGATGGCTGATAGCAGGCCGAGGATGAGGGCAGTCCGGAAGAAGGAGGACGTCATGGGATCATCTTTCAGAAAACGGCAGTACGAGACCTGGCCGGTTTCGCGCCGCGTTGCTCTCATGGGGTTCAATGGAGTCGCTTCATGCCTGCGCGCAATGCTTGGAAGGACATCCGCGTGCTTGGCAATTCATGTCAATATAATTGGACACACGTGTAAAATTAGACACCATTGTCTAAAACGTCAAGAGGCATTATCCTTGACCGATGAAAACCATTCGCGACACGGTTCCGAAAATGTCCGTTCACAGCCAGCGCGGCCAATGCGCCAAACGCATGTCGATACTGGAAGCCGCCGCCGAGGTCTTTTGCCGCCAGGGATTTGCCGGTGCGAGCATCGACGAGATTGCCTCGACAGCCTGTGTTTCGCGCCAGACGGTTTACAATCATTACCGGGAGAAGGATAACCTGTTTACAGCGGTGGTCGAGGACGTGATGGACCGGGCGAACGCCATGCTGTTCACTATCCTGTCGACCTTCCCCGAAGATCCGGACAATCTTGAAGACGACCTCGCCGGTTTTGCCGTGCGCCTCAGCCGTAGCTGCATCTGTAATCAAGACGGAAAATTCTTGCGCAAGCTGGTACAGTCGGAGGGCGAGCGCTACCCGCACCTGTTCGAAAGCTGGCGCCAGCACGGCCCCGGCAAGATCGGCACGGCACTGGCCGCCCTTTTCTCACGGCTAGCTCACAGGGACTTGCTTCAGATCGACGATTTTGATGTCGCCGCCCGGCAATTCCTGGCGCTGGTCAATGCCGACCTGCAGATGAGCACGCTGTTTGGCGTCACACCAACGGAAGCGGAATTGGAAAATGCCGCCCGCAATGCCGTGCGGACATTCATGCGGGCTTATGGAGCACCGGCAACGGATAAGACCCGCCGCACTCCTGTCCTGAACATGACGTCCAGCTAGCACAAGTCCCGTGTATCGCCTCATACCGGGCTTGCCACGACTTTCCGCCGTCCGGCGATCAATGAAGACGGGCAGAAGACCGGAAATTTGGATGCCTCTCACGACCGATCACGCTGCACAACAGGACGGTCGCGTCGCCGTCGGCCGTTGCGCGCAACCTTTCCGTCAGCGCGTTCAACCTGCTCATTGCAGCGCCTCCCTGAACGTCACGGTTTCCGCCGGCGGTAGCGACATGCGGCTGTCGGGGGCGTCAGCGCCAAACAGCGCGTTGTGCAGATGGCTGAGCCCGATCGCCGCCGCGCCGACGATCGCCGCGCGCGGGCCGAGCTGGCTCGCCTCGATATCGACGGGATAGGGAAAACACGTGGGCAGGAATGTGCGGATGCGCTCGATCAGTTCCGGGCGCAGGCCGATTGAGCCGCCCATGATGACCTTTTCCGGATTGGCAATCGCTGCAATCGCGCTGATGCCGCGGGCCAGATATTTCGCCGTCTCGTCCAGCGTCGCCGCCGCATATGCGTCGCCGCCCGCTGCACGCTCGAAGATCTCCGGCACGCTCGCCGTCTCGCCGGATGCCGCAGCATAGTGCTCCATGATGCCGATCGAGGCGGCGACCCGCTCGAAGGCGCCGGTGCGCAGCGATTCCGGATCGAAAGGATCGGCGCCGAACGGCAGGAAACCCAGTTCGCCGGCGGCATTCATCGCACCGCGCACCAGCTGGCCGCCAACCATCAACCCGCCGCCGATGCCAGTCCCGACAGCAATGAAGGCGAGATTGTCGATGCCCTGCCCCTGGCCCAGCCAGTTTTCGCCGAGCACTGCCAGGTTGACGTCGTTTTCCAGGATGACATCGACGCCGAGCGCCTTCTCGAAGGCGGCCGCCACGTTCATCGTGTCGAAATCGGAGATATTCGGCGCCAGCAGGATACGCCCCGTCTTGGCATCCGGCGCACCGGGGGCGCCGATCACCGCCATGCGGATGCGCTCACGCGGAATGTTCAGATGGCTTGCCGCCTGCGCGCAAAGCCCGGCGATCTGGTCGACGACGAACTGTCCGCCGCGCCGGTCGGTCGCAGCCACTTCCTCGGCAAACACCTGGCAGGCAAGGTCGGCGATCGCCAGCCTGATCTTGGTACCGCCGAGATCGACCGCCGCGATATAGGCCGCATCCGGCACGAGTTCATAGGTCACGGCGGTGCGCCCGACATGGCCGCTGGTGCGCCCGGTTTCACGCACCCAGTCATCCAGCTCGAGCTGGCGGACGATTTCCGAGATGGTCTGCTTGGAAAGTCCGGTCTGCTTGGCAATCGAGGCGCGGGAGATCGGCCCGTTCTGGATGATCGCCTCCATTACGGCTCTTTGGGAAAATTTCCGGGAGATGCGCAGGGTTTCGCTCACAGTCGCCTCAATTAATTCGTTCTATCACCGAACTATTAAACCGGGCGGAATATGAGTCAACTTTAAAATTCGCGATGGATCCGGAGTTACGGGTTTTCCTGCGGCTTTAACAGGCCAACCTTGACGGCGAACAACGTCAGGCAATCAGGGGATAGCCCAGCCGCTGTGCCTGCCGCTCAAGCGCGGCCAACGGTTCGTAATCGGCATCGGATAGAACGGGGAAATCCTTGAGGCAAAGCACATCGCGCACTGGCGCCAGCGACGGTTCTGCGACGGCCTGTTGCAGGCCCTGCCTCAGGAGCGTTACCTCCTGGTCAGAAGCATTACCTCTTGTGATGAACGGCAATCCCGGACCGCTCACGGTTTGCGTCAGGATGCGGATACCGGCAAGGCTTTCGGGATCGAAGCGCAGCACGTTGCCATAGGTGATGCAGTCGATCGCTGCGACATCCGCATTGCCGGCCGTGATCGCCGCGATGCTGTTGCGATGCCCGCCTGTCTCTACGATCGAGGAAAAGAACCGGCCACCCAGCGACAGCGGCGCAATGGCGGCGCGAAACAGGTTGGAACCGGAATTGCTGTCGGGTTGGTTGACCGCCGCCCGCGTGCCACGCAGATCCTCGAGAGATTGGACGGCACTATCCTTTGCCACGACGACGAAGCTGCGCATAAACGGCCCATCGCAGCCCGGATGCCCATAAACCGGCGTCGCCACCAGCCGCACCTTGCCGCGCAGATGTTTGACATAGGGAAAACCGCAGGTCTGGGCGAGCAGCAGGTCGGGCCGGGTCCAGGCCTGATGATAGTCCACGGCATCGTCCAACGTGGCCGGAGCCTCATCAAGCCCTGCCCGTCTCAGTGTTTTGCTGAGAAAAGTCCACAGGACGGCCGTAGCTTCAGCAAGCGGCGGCGGACTGGCATACATGGCAAGGCTGGCAAGGCGCATTCAGGACTTTCACAAGGGACAGGAGCACGACAGCAGCACGCTTCATCATAACGTGCAAAGATCGCTGGAGTACCCTACGTTTATTGCATAATCCGACCCGCGCAGTATTGCCAGAAATTTGCTCGGCCGCACATTCGTCAGGAATGTTTAGGATGCGTGATCTCATCATGCGGTTTCAGGAAAAACCGGCGGGCGATATCCCAGTAGCTGTTGTAGACCAGTCCGCCATTCGCGCCGATCAAGGCTTCGCGGTTGCGGCGATAGACCGATGGCAGGCGGTACCAGGAAATGCCGGGCTTCAGGTGGTGCAGCACATGCAGGTTGTTGTAGAGGAACAATAGCCCGAACACATGGCTGTTTTCGACAATCGCCGTGCGCTCCTCGTGCCGGTCGGCATAGCGGTGTTCGGCATAGGACCGTAACCGTGTCAGCGCCGCACCGAAATAAACGAACCCGAGGAAATAAAGCCAGAACGGCATGCCGCAGACCACCGTGACCCAGAACAGGACGGCGGCGACGCCGATCATATGCACCGCCCAGATGCGCGCCCGGCCGGGTTCACCTTGCCGCAGCAATTTTGCCTCCTGCATAAGAAAGCTCACCAGCATCACGGCAGGTCCAACCGTCAATCGCCCAAGCAGTGTGGTATTCCAGCGGGCAAGAAACCTGCCCACCCGCCCCAGGCGTTCCCAGGCCGTCCGGGTAAAATAGGAGGATTCCGGATCCTCGATCGGATCGGTCAGGTGTTCGTCGCGATGATGCTCCAGATGGCTCTCCCGATAGATCGGATAGGGTAGCCAGAGCGACAGGGGAATGGAGCCGATCGCATCGTTGATACGCTGATTTCCTGTCGGGTGCCCATGGATGACCTCATGCTGCAGCGACCCCTGCCAGGCGATCAGCCAGCCGCCGGCAATCACGACAACTAGAACCGGCAGCGATTGCCACCAGAATGTCTGCGCCAGAAAACCGCCATAGATTGCGATGGCGAGGATGACGGTCGGCCATTCCACGCGGCGGGCCGGTATTTTGATTGTATAGGATGGCGTCTTGGACATGCGCGGCTATTCCCCCAAAGGCAGAGAGAAATTACATTGTCGCGCGCCACTTAGATAATTATGTTTATTTATTTTATAGACTATTGTGGAAAAATCGTTCGTTTTCAGCTGCATCTACTGCAGCTTTCATCCTTAATCTGCGCAGGCTAACGAAATCCGGCTCAGACCCACGAGGCGGGTGTCTTCGGCAAGCGGCCATCCGGATCGACGACGTCAAGACGCGGCGCATCCTTCTCATTCCATCGCCACAGCGCCACGCAGGTCCCGCCCAGCGACATGAAGGACGGATAGATAACACCGTCGAAATTGTCGGCAAGCAACCGCTGGCGCAGCTGATGCGTCTGCGGCACCTTGCCCTCGTCAAGACGCATCCGCCACTCGCAGAGATGAATATCATCATCGACTGCAAGCCCGGACAGCACGGTGGGATCGGTGAGGTCAGCGAGCGCGGCATCCTTGAGGTCGAGCTGCACGATCAATGCCGGGTGCTGGACAAAACCCTGATTATACTCGGCCCAGGCGGTCGAGAGTTCGCGTGCCGCGTAGATCGTTGGCGCTCCCACTGGATTCCAGCGGCCGCCGAACCGCGCCGCCCCCTCGCCCGACAGCGGCGCAAAGGCCCATTGCGGTACGAAGGCGCGCCACAGCGCCAGCGTGCTCTTGGCTTTATCAGGCATAAACGCCGGATCGTACCGCCTCGAGATAGGCCAGCACCTTGTCCGATTTGCCTTCGCTCACCAGATCATACGCGGTCTTGCCCGCCCAGCCGGGGATTGGCTGATGCTTAAACCAGATGGTCGCGCGGTTCTCGTCGCCAGCCATTTCGCTGGCCATGGCAAGAATGCGCACGACGTGGCTCAGCGCATGATCCACCTTGCGCGCGCCGGATTTCGCCGTCAGCGTATTGCGGGCAACACCGATCAGCCGGGCAAGCTCCGACAAAGTGACGCCGAGCTGCTTGGAAACCCGCTCGGCCGAAAGGAACGGCGATTGCCCGTCGCCAAACCGGCTTGCCGTCAAGCTCAAAGCTGTCATGACACTTTCCTAACACATCTTGATAATTACAGTATCAAAATATGCTCAAATCCCGCCCATTTCAAGCGCAGCTGTCCATCAAAGTGGCTAAACCGGTTTGCGCCACCATGGCTGGCGCTTTTCCAGAAAGGCCGAAATCCCTTCCCGCGCCTCGTCCGTTTCCCAGACATCGGCCAGGCGCTTGATGGTCGCCTCGATGACAGCTTCAGTGATCGGCATGCCCAGCGACCGCGCCAGCGCCTTGGATTGCCCAACAGCGCCGGGCGCCACCTGCAGATAGGGCGCAACCTCCGCATCTACCGCCGCATCGAGAGCGTCCGATGGCACAGCACGCGTCAAAAGACCTGCAATTTGTGCTTCCTGCGCGTCAAAAATCCGGCCGGACATGAACAAAGGCCGCGCCTGCCCCTCGCCGATCCGCGCCACCACATAGGGGCTGATGGTTGCCGGAATCAGTCCGAGCCGCGTCTCGGTCAATCCGAACGTCGCGGCATCGGCGGCAACAACCACATCGGCGATGCACAAGAGCCCGATGCCGCCGCCAAACGCATTGCCCTGGACGCGGGCAATGACCGGCTTCTCCAGATCGTTCAGCGCCTTGAACATCAAGGCCAGCCGCTTGGCCTCCTTGATGCGCGCCGCCCGGTCCGCCTCGATCTGCGCCTTCATCCAGCCGAGATCGCCACCGGCACAAAAGCTTGCGCCCTCGGCCGACAATACGACGGCCCGTACAGCGGCATCCGCACCCAGCAATCTTGCCACGGTGGTCAATTCGCCGATCATCGTGCCGGACAAGGCATTGTGTTTGTCGGGACGGGCAAGCGCCAGCCGCGCCACACCCCGGCCGTCAACCTCGACGCGGATGGTCTCATACATCATACGGCACTCCTCAAACTGCGCGCAAAAGCAGAGGCGGCATCCAGCGCGTCTTCATCAAGGCCGGTGACAAATCCGCGGCCCCTCACATAACGATCCACCAACAGCGTATCAACATTGCCCTTGGCGCCCGGCGCATAGGGACAGCCGCCGAGCCCGCCAACCGATGCGTCGAACACCCGGATGCCGCGATCGAGCGCCACGCCGATATTGTCGAGCGCCCGGCCCGATGTGTCGTGGAAATGCCCGGCGAGTTTTTGCGCGGGGATATCCTCAAGCACCACAGCCAGCATGCGATCGACAGCCTCCGGCGTGCCGCGGCCGATCGTATCGCCAAGACTGATTTCATAACAGCCAAGTTGCAGCAATTGCGCCGCAACACCGGCAGCACTTTGCGGCGCAACGGCTCCGTCATAGGGGCATTCCACCACGCAACTGACATAACCGCGCACCGCAATTCCCTCACGCCACGCCGCCTCTGCCACCGGGCGAAACCGCTCGATGCTTTCGGCGATCGAACAATTGATATTGTGCTGCGAAAAGCCTTCGGAAGCAGACGCGAAGATCGCCACCTCGTCCGCACCAGCGGCCAAGGCAGCCTCGAACCCCTTCATATTGGGCGTCAGCACGGCATAACGCACTCCCGGCCGCCGGGTAATCCCGGCCATAACCTCGACAGCATCGGCCAGTTGCGGCACCCATTTCGGGCTGACGAAACTCGTCACTTCGATCCGCTCGAAACCACAGCCCGAAAGCATGTCGGTAAGCCTGATCTTGTCCTGGGTCTCGATCAGAGCCTTCTCGTTCTGCAGGCCGTCGCGCGGCGCCATCTCGACGATGGAAACCCGGTCCACAACTGTGCCGGTGGAAGACATCAGGCCTCCTCGGGCTTCAGCATCAAAAGCACGGTACCATCCGTGGTCTGATCGCCCTCGGCGACGAACAAGCTATCGACAATACCGTCCCGGCTGGCCGAGAGCGTCAACTCCATCTTCATCGCTTCCATGACAACAAGCGGATCGCCCTTCGACACCGCATCCCCCGCCCTGACGCGCACCAGCTTGATCAACCCCGGCATCGGCGCGATCAGGCGATCGCTTCCCGCAGCACTTTCGGCTTCGCCGTCGAGCGGATCAGGGACATGGAAATCGAAGGCGCGGCCATCGACAAGCAGCGTAAAACCCTTCGGTATCTCAAGCCGTTGCAACCGGCTCTGGCGCCCATCGGCCTCGACCAGGCAACCGCCGTCAAACCGGCCGGAGATGCGAACAGGAATGACCCGGCTGCTGCCATGCACGGCAAACAGGTCGAGGCCACGTGCCGCCACGCGCAGCATATGCCGTTCGCCCGCATGATCCAGCGTCACCGTCCGCGTCGCCTGCCCCCAGACCTGCCAGTGACCGAGCGACCGCCAGGGATCGCCAGCCGGTGGCACCTGCAAGGTGCCGAGCGACAACACCGCCGCCAGCGCCAGCACGGTTTCATCCGGCGCATCCACCACCGTCAGCGCCTCAACCTCCCGGTCGATCAGGCCGGTATCGGGATGTCCCGCAACGAAATCGGCCTGGCGGCTCAGCCGGGCGAGGAACGCGAGATTGTTGGCGACGCCGCCGATATGACTTGCTTCCAATGACGCGGACAGCCGTGCAAGTGCTGCCGCCCGCGTCGGTCCGTGCACGATCAGCTTGGCAATCATCGGATCGTAGAACGGGCTGATCCGGTCACCTTGGCGCACCCCAGCGTCAACCCGCGCTGCCTCGGCCGGAAAGCTGACATGTGACAGCGTGCCGGTCGATGGCAAAAAGCCACGCGCCGGATCCTCGGCATAAACCCTCGCCTCGAATGCCCAGCCGTCGATCGATAATTCCGACTGTTTCAATGGCAAGGGCTCGCCATTGGCCACCCGCAATTGCCATTCGACCAGATCGATGCCGGTAATCGCTTCTGTCACCGGATGCTCGACCTGCAGCCGCGTGTTCATTTCCATGAAGAAGAACCGGTCGGGCCACAGCCCGTCGGAAACATCGGCGATGAACTCGACCGTGCCTGCACCGCAGTAATCGATCGCGCGCGCGGCCCGCACCGCCGCCTCGCCCATCGCCCGGCGCATCTCCGCCGTCATGCCCGGCGCCGGCGCTTCCTCGATCACCTTCTGGTGGCGCCGCTGCAGCGAGCAGTCCCGTTCAAACAGGTGCACCGCATTGCCATGCCGGTCGCCAAACACCTGGATTTCGATATGGCGCGGCTTCGTCAGGTATTTTTCGATCAGCACCGCACCGTCGCCGAAGGCGGCCTCCGCCTCCCGCCGCGCCGCCTCAAGCGATGCTTCGAAATCTTCCGCACGATCGACGCGACGCATGCCCTTGCCGCCGCCGCCCGCCCGCGCCTTGATCAGCACGGGAAAGCCGATGGCGCCGGCCTGTTCTGCCAGAAAGACACCATCCTGATTGTCGCCGTGATAGCCCGGAACCACCGGGACGTCGGATTGCTCCATCAGCACCTTTGCCGCATCCTTCAGGCCCATGGCACGAATGGCTGCGGCCGAGGGTCCGATAAAGGCCATCCCTGCCGCCTCGACCGCCTCGGCGAAATCGGCGTTTTCCGACAGGAACCCGTAACCGGGGTGGATCGCCTGCGCACCGGATCGCTCCGCCGCCGCAATGATGCGCCCGGCGTTCAGATAGCTTTCGCTGGCCGCCGCCGCACCAATGCGAAACGCTTCATCCGCCAGTTCAACATGCAGCGCTCCGGCATCCGCATCCGAAAACACCGCGACCGTGCGAATGCCGAGGCGCCGCGCCGTGCGGATGATCCGGCAGGCGATTTCACCACGATTGGCAATCAGTATTTTCGAAAACATCCGTGTATCCCGGTCTATTGCGCGGCGACGACCTCGACTTCGAGCAGCCAGTTCTCATCGAAAATACCGGCAATCACCACCGTCATCGCCGGCGCAAGGTTGCCCAGATATTCGGCGCGAATTTCCCGGTTGGCCATCGTATGGTGCCGGTCGGACAGAAACGTCGTCACCTTGACGATATCGGCCTTGCTCATGCCGGCAGCCTTCAGCTGCGCATCGACATTCAGCCAGACCTGCCGCGCCTGTGCTTCGAAGCTGGTTGGCAGCACATCGTCGGAATCCGCCGGGATCTGGCCGCTGACGAACAGCACGCGGGAAAAGTCCTCGATCCGGACAGCCTGCGCATAACCACCGCGCGGCTGGGGGGCGTTCTTGGCATTGAAAGCATCACGTTTCATGGTCTTTCTCCTCACATCCTGAACAAGCCAAAACGGGTATCGTCGATCGGTGCATTGAGTGCGGCCGACAAGGAAAGTGCCAGCACATCGCGGCTCTTGCGCGGGTCGATGATGCCGTCGTCCCACAGCCGCGCCGAGGCATAGAGCGGGTGGCTCTGGGTCTCGAACAGGTTCAGCACCGGCTGCTTGAACTTCGCCTCGTCTTCCTCGGTCCAGGGCGTGCCCGCGCGTTTCAGCGCATCGCCGCGCACGGTTGCCAGCACCCCTGCGGCCTGTTCGCCGCCCATCACCGAAATCCGGCTATTCGGCCAGGTCCACAGGAAGCGCGGTGAAAACGCGCGCCCAGCCATACCGTAATTGCCCGCGCCAAACGAGCCGCCGACCAGCATGGTGATCTTCGGCACCTTGGTCGTCGCCACCGCCGTCACCAGCTTGGCGCCGTGCTTGGCAATGCCTTCGGTCTCGTATTTGCGCCCGACCATGAAGCCGGTGATGTTCTGCAGGAAGATCAAAGGGATCTTCCGTTGCGAGCACAGCTCGACGAAATGCGTGCCCTTCAGTGCCGATTCCGAAAACAGCACGCCATTGTTGGCGATGATGCCGACCGGAATTCCGTGAATATGGGCAAAGCCGCAGACCAGCGTCGTGCCATAGCGCGCCTTGAACTCGTCCAGCCGCGATCCATCGACGATCCGGGCGATCACCTCGCGAATATCGTAGGGCGTGCGCAGATCGGACGGCACGACACCGGAGATATCGTCGGGATCGTAAACCGGCTCTTCCGGCGCCTGCCGCTCGACGGTGGTTATGGAGGGGCGGTTGAGATTGGCAACCGCCCGGCGCGCCTGCGCCAGCGCATGTGCATCGTCGCGGGCCAGATGATCGGCAACGCCGGAAAGCCGCGTATGGACGTCACCGCCGCCGAGATCCTCCGACGACACGACCTCACCCGTCGCGGCCCGCACCAGCGGCGGCCCGGCGAGGAAGATCGTCCCCTGCCCCTCGACGATGATCGCCTCGTCCGACATGGCCGGCACATAGGCGCCGCCCGCCGTACACGACCCCATGACGACGGCAATCTGCGGAATGCCCGCCGCCGACATGTTGGCCTGATTGTAGAAGATGCGGCCGAAATGATCGCGATCGGGAAACACCTCGTCCTGGTTCGGCAGGTTGGCGCCGCCGGAATCGACCAGATAGATGCAAGGCAGATTGTTCTCCGCCGCGATCTCCTGCGCCCGCAGATGCTTCTTCACCGTCATCGGGTAATAGGTGCCGCCTTTGACCGTCGCATCGTTGCAGACGATCATGCAGTCACGCCCGGATACGCGACCGATGCCGGTCACCAGCCCTGCTCCCGGCGCCTCGCCCTTGTAAAGCCCATGCGCCGCGGTCAGCCCGATCTCCAGAAAGGGCGTCGCCGGGTCGATCAGTTGTGCCACCCGCTCACGCGGCAGCATCTTGCCGCGGCTGACATGGCGCTCGCGCGCCACCTCGCCGCCACCGCCGGCCGCCAGCGCCGCCGCTTCCTCGACGACGCGCATCGCCTCTGCCATCGCCGCGCTGTTGGCGCGGAAGGTTTCCGAAGACGTGGTAATTTGCGATTTCAGAACGGCCATTCATTCCCCCGACCAAACATCCTGCAGAGTGTCACGTTCAAGCCGTCTCGCCGAAAAGCTCCCTGCCGATCAGCATACGCCGTATTTCCGAGGTTCCAGCACCGATCTCGTACAGTTTCGCGTCCCTCAGCAACCGCCCGGCCGGATAGTCGTTGGTGTAGCCATTGCCGCCCAGCACCTGGATGGTTTCGAGTGCCAGGGCCGTTGCCCGTTCAGCCGCATAGAGAATGCATCCGGCCGCATCCTTGCGCGTCGTCTCGCCGCGATCGCAGGCGGCCGCCACGGCATAGACATAGGCGCGTGCCGCATTCAGCGTCACATACATGTCGGCGATCTTACCCTGCATCAGCTGGAACTCGCCGATCGGCTGGCCGAACTGCTTTCGCTCATGCAGATAGGGGACCGCAACGTCGAGGCAAGCCGCCATGATGCCGAGCGGTCCGGCCGACAGCACGACGCGCTCGTAATCGAGACCCGACATCAGGATGCGCACGCCGCCGCCAACACTGCCGAGCACATTTTCGGCCGGCACCTCGCAATCGCTGAAGATCAGCTCGCAGGTATTGGAGCCGCGCATGCCGAGCTTGTCGAGCTTCTGGCCGGTCGAAAATCCGGCGAAACTTTTTTCGACCAGAAACGCGGTGATGCCACGCGGCCCGGCGTCCGGATCGGTCTTGGCGTAGACAACCAGAACGTCCGCATCAGGACCATTGGTGATCCACATCTTGTTGCCGTTGAGCACATAACGGTCACCGCGCTTGTCAGCGCGCAGCTTCATCGACACGACATCGGACCCGGCCCCCGGCTCGGACATTGCCAGCGCACCGACATGTTCGCCGGAAATCAGCTTCGGCAGATACCGGGCTTTCTGCGCGTCGGAGCCGTTGCGGTTGATCTGGTTGACGCAGAGATTGGAATGGGCGCCGTAGCTCAAAGCCACCGAGGCCGAGGCCCGGCTGATTTCCTCCATCGCCACGCAATGGGCGAGATAACCGAGACCGATGCCGCCATAATCCTCGCCCGCCGTGATCCCGAGCAGGCCGAGATCGCCCAGCTCCCGCCAGAGCGGCATCGGAAAGCTGTTGTCCCGGTCAATATCGGCCGCCTGCGGCGCAATGCGCTCGCTTGCAAACCGCCTCACGGTGTCGCGCAGAGCCTCGATCTCTTCGCCCAAGGCGAAATTCAAGCCGCCAGAATACATCAAGCCTCCTCCCAGCCGGATCGCGCTGCCTGAACGGAAAGAAGACGACGATATGAGACCGGCCTCAAAAAAGGCGGGCAAGGATATCGGCATTCCTCCCGGTACAGCAGCCGCTGCAAGACGCCGGTACAGCGGACTCCTCTCCACCGCACCGGTACCGATTTTCGAGACTAACACAGCCGCAAAACAATTTCCGAACCAAGACAGCGGCTTGCGCGCATGATTTGTAAAAAAATACGATCGAACCGGATCGTCTGCGATGGCAGTTGCGGCGATGAGCGGTTCACTGCGTGTCTTCAGAATACGGAATGATCACGTTTATCCTTGCGCATGAAGCCTGTAGTCTCCAAGACGGGCTTCGAACAACGGCAGCGGACGCATCTAATGACAGCAAAACAGATCGCGATCATCGGCGGCGGCCCCGCGGGCCTGATGGCGGCGGAGGTGTTGTCGTCGTCCGGCCATGCCGTGACAGTCTATGACGGCATGCCGACCTTTGGCCGCAAATTCCTGCTTGCCGGCAAGTCCGGTCTCAACATCACCCATTCGGAAGACTATCAGCGTTTCGCCACCCGTTTCGGCGCCGCATCGGATCGCCTGCGTACTGCGCTGGATGCTTTCACCCCCGCCGACGTACAGGCATGGGCTTCCAGCCTCGGCACTGAAACCTTTACCGGCACGTCCGGCCGCGTCTTTCCAACCGTCATGAAGGCCTCGCCGCTGTTGCGGGCCTGGCTGAAGCGGCTGGAAGCGCATGATGTCAAGCTGATGACACGCCACCGCTGGACCGGCTTTGCCAATGACGGCCTCACCTTCGAAACCCCGAATGGCCTCAAAACCATCCACAGCGACGCGACGCTGCTTGCGCTCGGTGGCGCCAGCTGGCCGCGCCTCGGCGCGGACGGCAGCTGGCTTCCGTTGCTGAGAGACAAAGGCGTCGGCATCGCCGACCTGCAGCCCGCCAATTGCGGCTTCGATGTCGATTGGAGCGATGTCTTCAGGGACCGCTTTGCCGGCGCGCCGCTAAAATCCGTCACGACCACATCCGACGCCGGTACGTTCCCGGGTGAGTTCGTCATCTCCCGCCACGGTATCGAAGGCAGCCTCGTCTATGCCCATTCGGCCGCGCTGCGGGACCGGCTGACGCGACGGGGCGAGACAACGCTGCTTGTCGACCTCGCCCCCGGCCGCAGCGTCGAGCGGCTGGAAAAAGACCTTTCGCGGCAAGACGGGAAAATCAGCCTCTCCAACCGTCTGCGCAAGGGTGCCGGCCTTGAAGGTGTCAAGGCTGCGCTGGTACGGGAACTCGGTTCTCAGGCCGCTTTCAACGATCCGGCCCAACTCGCAGGAGTGATCAAGACGCTGCCCATTCCGGTCATCCGCCCCCGCCCGATCGCCGAAGCCATTTCTTCGGCCGGCGGCATCCGCCTTGATGCTCTTGACGAACGCTACATGCTGAAAACCCTGCCGGGTGTCTTTGCCGCCGGAGAAATGCTGGACTGGGAAGCACCAACCGGCGGCTACCTGCTCACGGCGTGCTTTGCCACAGGGCGAGCAGCGGCAGCGGGGATCAATCAATGGCTGCTGGGGCAGGATTGGGCAACGCCGGTTTCAGTTTGAACGCTTCGTCTGAGCCATCGGCATCTGGTCGATCAGTTCAAACAGCACTGTCGCCGGGATCACTTCGTCCGTGCGGAATTTGACCGCACCATCCTTGCCGACCAGTATCATCGCAAAGAATCCGTCAGTTACGTCCAGGTCGGAGCGGATGGCGTAGCAATTGAGGTCGTATTCCGGTCCGAACAACGCCTTGACGTCGTTCCGGCCGACCTCCAGCACGATGATGTCCCTCTCACGCAGGCCCTCGGCCTGGGCAAGCAGCTGGTTTGCCTGACGCGCCGCGTCGATATGACTGTCATCGGGGAAAATGATCACCACCCGATAGCGCCATCCGAAGTCAGCCAAGCTCATTCCGCCCTGCTGCGGATCAATTTCGATGCCGGAGATTGCGGCAGACATTGATTTCAGCATTGCCGTTATCCTCTTGCGTTGCCCTGAGGAGGGAAACTGGCGATCGGGAATATGGTTCCAGATTTTACGCAAGGGGATCTGAATATTCATGACACGGCGCTATTGAACGAGGATAGCACGGAAATCATTGACATTGGTCCCTGTCGGTCCCGGCTTAAAAATATCGCCGATCGCATCGAACGCGGTCCAGGCATCGTTGCGATCGAGCAGAGCCGCCCCGTCAACACCGGCCTTGGCAAGACGCGCAACACTCGTCCCGTCCGCAAACGCGCCGGCATTGTCCTCCGACCCGTCGATGCCATCGGTATCGGCGGCCAGCGCCGAAATGCCATCGACGCCATCAATCCCGAGTGCCAGCGACAGAAGAAATTCGCTGTTGCGCCCGCCCTTGCCTTTGCCCCGGATGGTCACCGTCGTTTCGCCGCCGGAAAGAATAACCACCGGCTTCCTGAAAGGTCTGTTGCGAACGAAAACCTCACGGGCAATCGCCGCATGCACGCGCCCGACCTCCCGCGCCTCCCCCTCGATGGCATCGGACAGGATCACGGCCTCGACACCGGCGGCCCGCGCCTTCTCGGCCGCAGCCTCCAGCGAAACGGCGGCAGACGCGACAAGACGGACTTCGTTGTGGCGGAATTCCCGGTCCGTCGGACTGGGTGCTCCAGACGCATCGCTGCGGATAACCGCCATCACCTTTTCCGGCAATTCCAACCGGTAGCGCTCGATGTAGCGTAACGCATCGTCGCGGTTACTCTTGTCCGGAATCGTCGGCCCCGAGGCCACCAGCGCGGGATCGTCGCCGGGAATGTCTGAAACCACAAGCGACACGACTTTTGCGGGCCATGCTGCAGCCGCCAGCCGCCCGCCCTTGATGCCGGACACATGCTTGCGGATGGCGTTCATCGCGCTGATCGGGGCACCCGATGCCAGCAGCGCCCGGTTGACGGCGATCTCGTCGTCCAATGTCAAATTCCCCGCCGGCAATGGCAACAGCGCCGAGCCGCCGCCGCAGATCAGCGCCACGACGAGATCGTCTTCGGTCAGTCCGCTGACTTCCTGCAGCAACCGGCGCGATGCCCTCAGCCCATTCTCGTCCGGCAGCGGATGCGACGCCTCCAGCACCTCGATCCGCTCGCAGCGCGCGCCATAGCCGTAACGGGTGACGACGGCGCCCGACAGCGGCCAGTCCCATAGCCCCTCGAACACCTGCGCCATCTGGGCGGCCCCCTTGCCGGCGCCGATCACCACCGTGCTGCCCTTCGGCTTTTCCGGCAGGTTGGCGGCGAGAACCCTGGCCGGATCGGCGGCGGCGACCGCCGCATGAAACAGCGTTTCCAGGAAGGCTTTCGGGTCGGTGATCACGGCCATGTCTTCATCCTCAATAAGAAAAACCGGGCGGCTGCCTCCTCGCAGCCGCCCGGTCCGTGTCGTCAGGCGACCGCGTGGCTGGCCATGCGTTCGAGAGCCGTGACGAGGCCGGAATGATCGAGGCCGGCATCACCGTGAGCAGCGCAGCTGTTGAACAGCTCCTGCGTTGCAGCCGTGTTCGGCAGCGAGACGCCGATCGCCTTTGCGCCCTGAAGGGCGAGGTTCAGATCCTTCTGGTGCAGCGAGATACGGAAGCCCGGTTCAAAGGTGCGCTTGACCATGCGGTCGCCGTGCACTTCCAGAATGCGTGACGAGGCAAAGCCGCCCATCAGGGCTTCGCGAACCCGCGCCGGATCGGCTCCGGCCTTCGAGGCAAACACCAGTGCCTCCGCCACAGCCTCGATGGTCAGCGCGACGATGATCTGGTTGGCAACCTTGGTCACCTGACCATCGCCGCAATCGCCGACCAGCGTGATGTTCTTGCCCATCAGCTTGAACAGCGGCAGCGCCCGCTCGAAGCTGCCCTCGGTACCGCCCGCCATGATCGACAGCGACGCATTCCTGGCGCCGACTTCGCCGCCGGAGACCGGCGCATCCATATATTCGGCGCCGGTTTCGCGAACCCTCTTTGCGAACTCCTTGGTCTCGATCGGCGAAATCGAGCTCATGTCGATGACCAGCTTGCCCTTCGACAGGCCGGAGGCAACGCCGTTTTCGCCGAACAGGACATCCTTCACATCCGGCGTGTCCGGCAGCATCAGGATGGTGATATCGACCTTTTCCGCCAGCTCCTTCGGCGTATCGGCGAAGCGCAGGCCGTTGTCGAGCAGCTCCTGCTTCGGCGGGATGTGGAATTTCGAGGTAATGACGGTGTGGCCGGCATCCTGCAGGTGGCGCGCCATCGGCGTGCCCATGATACCCAGTCCGATAAAGCCGATTGTGGTCATGATGCTTAACTCCTGATCTTGATGATGTCTGCGCCGTGCGGCTGGCGGTTGGTCTCGGTAAACCAGCCAAGCCCTTCGGATGTCGTGGTGCGCGGCTTGTATTCGCAGCCGATGAAGCCGTCATATCCGGCCACATCCAGCGCTTCGAAGACGAAGGGATAGTTGATCTCGCCGGTGCCCGGTTCGTTGCGGCCGGGATTGTCGGCCAGCTGCACATGAGCGATCTGCCCCTGGTATTTCTTGAACGTACCGATCAGCTCGCCCTCGGTGCGCTGCTGATGGTAGAGATCGTACTGGATGAACAGGTTGTCGCTGCCGACTTCCTTGATGATCGACGCTGCCTGCTCCACCGTGTTGAGGTAGAAGCCCGGAATATCGAACCGGTTGATCGGCTCGATCAGCAGCCGGATGCCGTGCTTGCCGAGTTCGCCAGCGGCCAGCCGCAGATTGGCAACGAAGGTCGCCCGCATGACGTCGTCGGAGACGCCGACCGGCGCAATGCCGGAGAGGCAGTTGATCTGCGTGCAACCGAGCGCCGTCGCATAGTCGATCGCCGAAGCTACACCGCGGCGGAATTCGTCGACCCGGTCGGGCAGCACGGCGATGCCGCGCTCGCCACCGGCCCAATCGCCGGCCGGTAGGTTGTGCAGGATCTGGGTCAGACCGTTGACCTCAAGGGCCGCCTTCAATGCCTTGGCGTCGAAGTCGTAAGGGAAGAGATATTCCACCGCCGTGAACCCGGCCTTGGCGGCCAGCGCGAACCGGTCGAGGAACGGCACCTCGTTGAAAAGCATCGTCAGGTTTGCCGCAAATTTTGGCATGAGAAAATCCTCCGTTCTCTGATCAGTCGAGCAGCGCCATGATCGCCGTCGGCGCATCCTCGCCGCGTTCGGCCAGTTCCTCGAATTCAACGACGGCGTTGATGTCGGCGCCCATCGAGATATTGGTGACGCGTTCGAGAATGAATTCGATGACGACGGGAACCTGATGTTCCTCCATCAGCGCCTGCGCCCTGGCAAAGGCCTCCTGGAACTCGTTCGGGCTCCTGACCCGGATCGCCTTGCAGCCCAGACCTTCGGCCACCGCCACATGATCGACGCCATAACCCTTCTCGGCATCGCCGGAATGGTTGATGTTGTCGAAGGCGAGGCTGACTTCGAAATCCATGTTCAGTCCGCGCTGCGCCTGGCGGATGAGGCCGAGGTAGGAATTGTTCACGACCACATGCAGGTAAGGCAGCTTGTGCTGGGCGCCGACAGCCAGTTCCTCGATCATGAACTGGAAATCATAGTCGCCCGAAAGCGCCACGATTGACCTAGCCGGATCGGCGGCACGCACGCCGAGCGCGGCCGGCAGCGTCCAGCCGAGCGGGCCTGCCTGGCCGCAATTGATCCAGTTGCGCGGCTTGTAGACATGCAGGAACTGCGCACCGGCGATTTGGCTGAGGCCAATGGTCGAAACGTAGCAAGTGTCGCGGCCAAACGCTTTGTTCATCTCCTCGTAGACACGCTGCGGCTTCAATGGTGTCTGGTCGAAATGCGTCTTGCGCAGCATCGTCCGCTTGCGTTCGCGGCATTCCTCCGCCCAGCCCGACCAATCCTTCAGCTTGCCCGCCGTCTTCCATTCCGTCGCGACATCGAGGAACAGTTTCAGCGCAGCGCCCGCATCCGAGACGATGCCGAAATCCGGGGCGAAGACGCGGCCGATCTGGGTTGGCTCGATATCGACATGAACGAATTTACGGCCTTCGGTATAGGTCGGGACGTTGCCGGTATGACGATTGGCCCAGCGATTGCCGACGCCGAGCACGAAATCGGAGGCCAGCAGATTGGCGTTGCCGTAACGGTGCGAGGTCTGCAGCCCGCACATGCCGGCCATCAGCGGGTGATCGTCGGGGATCGTGCCCCAACCCATCAGTGTAGGGATGACCGGAATGCCGGTGATCTCTGCGAATTCGGTCAGCAGATCGGACGCATCGGCATTGATGATGCCGCCACCGGCAACGATCAACGGGCGCTCCGCTGCATTCAACATGGCAATGGCCTTCTCAGCCTGCGCCCGTGTTGCGGATGGCTTGTAGGCCTCGAGCGGCGCATAGGTATCGATATCGAACTCGATTTCGGCCAGCTGCACATCGACCGGCAGGTCGATGAGGACCGGACCGGGGCGGCCCGAGCGCATCAGGTGGAACGCCTTCTGAAAGACGAACGGCACCAACGCCGGCTCCATGACGGTGACCGCCCATTTAGTCAGCGGCCCGGCAATCCTGGCGATATCAACGGCTTGAAAGTCTTCCTTGTCGAGCCGGGCGCGCGGCGCCTGGCCGGTGATGCACAGGATCGGTATCGAATCCGCCTGGGCCGAATAGAGCCCGGTGATCATGTCGGTCCCGGCCGGGCCGGATGTGCCGATGCAGACGCCGATATTGCCGTGCTTGGCGCGGGTATAACCTTCCGCCATATGCGAGGCGCCCTCGACATGGCGTGCCAGGATATGGCGCACCGAACCACGCGCCTTCAGCGCCGAGTAAAAGGGATTGATTGCAGCACCCGGAACCCCAAAGGCGCAATCGACGCCTTCTTTCTCCAGAACCAGAACCGCCGCATCGACTGCGCGCATTTTCGCCATGACTATTCCTCCATCGTGTGAGGATCAGGGTAATCCAATTTTTTCGGCGGACAATCATTAAATGGAAATCATTCCCACCATATGGAAATAAACATCTTCAACGATTCCGATATGAATAGACGTTACGAAGCGCGTGGTATGCGGACGTGGATACAGCGCGTTCCCTCTTCTCCCCAGCGGGGAGAAGGTGGCGCAAAGCGCCGGATGAGGGGGAACCACAAACACAGAAATCTCCGCCCCCTTATCGCCTCGCATTCGCTCGGCACTTCTCCCCGTGGGGAGAAGGGGAAGATGCGAAAGCACCCGTTCCGCTTTCGGCAGCGATGCACTATGTCATGGACGATCAGACAAAAACGGAGCCGACATGGCCGACAAGCCGACACAACAGGATCAACTGCGCGCCAAACCCGGCCGCAAGGCCAGCGAAAATGCCGTTCCCTCCTCCGTGCAGGTGCTCGACCGCAGTTTGAAACTGCTCGACCTCGTCGCCAGCGCTGATGGCGCAGCGCTCACCGACCTGTCCGATCAATCCGGCATGGCGCCGTCGACCGTCCACCGGCTTTTAACCTCACTCGCCAATCACGGCATGGTCACCCACGATGCCGAGACCGGCGCCTGGACGATCGGATTGAAAGCCTTCGAGATCGGCAATGCCTTCCTGCGCTTCCGCAAGCTCGGCACGATCAGCCGCCCCTTCCTGAAACACCTGATGGAACATTCGGGCGAAACCGCCAATATCGGCATCGAGGACGGCGGCGATGTCGTGTTCATCTCGCAGGTCGAAAGCCACGCCCCGATGCGCGCCTTCTTCCGCCCCGGCCGCCGCGGTCCGATCCACGCGTCGGGCATCGGCAAGGCCATCCTCTCGACATGGGACGACGCCGAAATCGAGCGCCTGCTCTCGCCACGCCCGCTGACGCGGTTTACCGCAAAAACCCGCGACACCCTGCCGAAGCTTCTGACCGATATCGAAACCATCCGCACGCGCGGCTGGTCGATCGACGACGAGGAACACACGCTCGGCATGCGCTGCCTCGCCGCCCCGATCTTCAACGAATATGGCGAGGCAATCGCCGGGATTTCCGTTTCGGGTCCGGCCGTGCGGCTACCGGACGAGACGCTGGCAGCGCTTGGGCCGCTGGTCGAGGCCGCAGCCGATGGGGTGACGCAAGCGATGGGCGGACGGCGCGACGGCCGTCAGAAACACACATCCTGAACGGCACTGAAGCCGCAGCCACCAATGTCCAGCTCCCGGATATCAATGACCGGGATGCAAGGCGTCGTTCAGATACATGCAGGTCAGCATGGTAAACACATAGGCCTGGATGACCGACATCAGCATTTCCAGCGCCGTCAAAGCAACCGTCATTGCCAGCGGCAGCACGGCGCCGATAATTCCGAGCGTACCAAGGTCAGTCATCGATGCCACAAACCCGGCAAACACCTTCAGTGTAATATGTCCGGCCAGCATCACCGCGAACAGGCGGACGGAATGGCTGATCGGCCGGGACATGTAGGAAATCACCTCGATCGGGATGATGATGGGCGCCAGAACCATAGGAATCCCGGCCGGCATGAACAGCCGGAAAAAGCCGAACCCGTGCTTCACCAGGCCGTAGATCGTCACCGTGCCAAACACGATCATCGCCAGCGCGAACGTGACGATGATGTGGCTTGTCACCGTGAAGGCAAACGGAAACATGCCGATCAGGTTGGCAACGAGGATGAACATGAACAGCGAAAACACCAGCGGGAAGAACCGCATGCCTTCTTTCCCGGCATTTTCGCGCAGGGTTTTGCCAACGAATTCGAACAGAAGTTCCGACACCGATTGCCAGCGGCCGGGCACGAGGCTGCGCTTGGCCGTGCCGATCAGAAGCAGGCCGGAGGCAAGCAGGACCGTCAGGACCATGTAGGCGGAGGAGTTGGTGAAGCTGAGGTCGATTTCGCCTGCCGTCAGTTCCAGAAGTGGCTTGATTTCGAATTGTTCAATTGGACCGGCCATCGGTTATCCTTGAAAAGAGATCGCGATCACGCGCAGATCCGCACGCCGGCTGAAGGGCGCAAAGACACGCGCGACGGAATCGCGGGACTGAATGATGAAAGCGAGGGAAAGGGTTTTCACGGGCGGCTCCAGCTCTCAACGAGTGAGATGCGGGGCCGTCCCCAGGGTGGTCGAGGCACAGGCCGTCCTGCGCGAAATCCTGATATCCATATCCTGCGGCGATTGCAACCCACCGCAGGCCGGGTGATGTCAGCTGGTGAACAGCATGAGCGCGAAGACAGCAAACACCATCAGATGCAACAGGCCCTGCGTGATCGAGGTCCGGCGCCCCAGATAGGTCAGGGCCGTCAAGCCGACGGTCAGCGCGAAGAGCACCGTTTCCGTCGGCGAAATGCCGAAAACCACCGTCTTTCCGGTCACCAGACCCACTGTGAGCACTGCCGGAACAGTAAGACCAACCGTCGAAACGAAGGCCCCGAGGCACAGATTGATCGCCCGCTGGGTTTCGTTGTTGAGCGCCGCTTTCACGGCAGTGATCGATTCGGGCGTAAATACGATGATAGCAATCAGCACGCCGCCGACAGCCACCGGCGCACCGGCGGTGGCGACGCCATAGTCGATGACGACGGCAAGATCGTGGGCAAGCAGGACGATCGGGATCATCAAGGCGATCAAAATAGCGGTATGCACCAGCAGCTTGCGCCGGTTCGAGCCGGACTGCGTGGGCGGCGCCACGGCTCGCGCAGCCACAGTTTCCCGGCGGATAGACATTTCACCCGCGGGCGGCTGCATGAAATGGATCTTGTACCGCCCCATCTGCAGAGCCAGGAACGCAGCGTACAGTGCCGCAGTCAGCAACGCGATCACGACGGCCTGCGATGGCCAGAACGTGCCGTTACCGGTCGTCAGCGTGTTGGGCAGAATGAGCGCCACACCCGCCAGGACCAGCGTCATCGAAATAAAGGCCACGGCACCCTGCGCGTTATATTCCTGTTCGCCATGGCGCAGCGCGCCCGCAACCAGGCAAAGGCCGGTGACGAGGTTCATGATGATCATCATGACAGCGAAGATCGAATCCCGCGCGATGGTCGGCGCCTCGCTCGGGCCGAGCATGACGGCGGCGATGAGAATGACTTCGATCGAAACGATCGAAAGCGTCAGGATGAGTGTTCCATAGGGCTCGCCCAGTTCATGCGCCAGATGGTCGGCCTCGCGCACGACGCCGAACGAACCGAGCAGGATCGTTCCGAACAGGGCGGCGAAACAGGCAATCGCCATCGAAACCGTCATCGGCTGGGAAAGCCAGGAGGAGCCCTTCCAGAGAAACACGATGACGACCAGCCAGGCGATGGCCAGTTTCAAGAATGGGCTGTGGATCAGGCTAGGGGTAGATTTCGGCAACAAGACTTGTGAACCTCACAAGGGGCCGTCCCCGATTATTAGGATCGCGGCAAGGTCGTCCGTGCCGGGCTTCTGCGAAGCATAGGAGCTGTTTCTAACAAGCCATCGCGACGGTGTCCAGTCGCGATGGAATTGGCTCTTTGTTGACGGCGCTGGCCAAGAATAGGCACCCACCACCGGTCCGGTATCAGTTCCGTGCCACCCAATCATGCCAATCGGCTTCGCTGCCACGGAATACGTTGAGATCGATCCGGCCCTCAACGCCGTGCGAAAGCCCCGAACCCGAATACTGCCAGAACACCCATTTGCGGCCCGGATAGACCTGCGACGGATGTGCCGCCACCGAGCGCAGCCAGAACGGATAGTTCTTGAATTCGCCTGCCAGGTTGTCGCGGTAGAAGTCGGGTGCCGTATAGATCACCGGGCGCTTGCCATAATGGCGCTCCAGCTTGTCCATAAACACCTGCATTTTCTCGAGAGTCTTGGCCCGCGACAGGCGGAATTTACAGCTCGATTCGCCGTTATATTCAACGTCGATCACCGGTGGCAGCGCATCGGGATCGCGCGGCACGTTGCGGATAAACCAGTCGGCCTGTTCGCCGGCTGTGCGGCACCAATAGAAGAAGTGGTAGGCGCCACGCTTCATCCCGGCATCCTTCGCCCGCTTCCAGTTCGTCTTGAACATCGGGTCGAGATGATCACCGCCATCGGTCGCCTTGATATAGGCAAAGTTCGCCCCTTGCGTACGCAGTTTCGCCCAGTCCATATCTGCTTGCCAGCGCGATACGTCGATGCCGTGCACGGCGAGCTTGCGCGGCGAAGCCTTGCCGAAATTGATCGGATGCGCATCACGGAACTGGCGGCTGTAGATCTGCCCGCGTCTTGTGCGCGAAGCGCCGCTTGTCGGGTTTTCCGGCATGGCCATCGCCACCGGCCGTTCAGCCGGAACCGCCATGCCCTCGGTCGTGACGGATTCGAACGCTTGCGATTGCGGGATCTGCCCTGCCCACGCCAACTGCTCGGGATGACTTTCGGCCTGCGCAATCACGGCTCCGACATCAGCGGTGGGCACCGGCGCCGGCACAACGGAGCTGGTCGTTTCCTTCGACGGCAACCCGGCAACCAGGCTTTCCGGCCCAGAACTCGATGTGCAGCCCGCCATGAGCAGGCCGGCAAGAAGGATCGCTGGAACAGCCGAAAAACGCATGAGACCCCGTACGCAAAACAAAAAACAGGCGGCATCCGCCCCACTGCCTTCAATTGCTAACGGAAAATTACCAACAAAGATTGAATCCGATCTTTCTTACGTACGATGGACGCAAATTTGGAAAGGAGCGGCGGTTGCTGATAACGGGGACGTCCCGATGCGGTGGCCCGGGCTTTCCCGGCCCTTGATAGAAAAATCATCCCCGCAAATCCCCGCCCCTCAAACCCATGCCATACTTCTTCCCGTCCCATCACGGATACACCGGTTTGCGTTGCCGGCGAGGCGGGGCCGGTGCCCGGATGGTTTGGCGAAACGCGCGTCAGACCCCCGGGGCTGCGTGAAAGGCGGTTCTCCTCCGGTTCGTGAATGAACCGGGCGTGCCGGGTAGCCACACCACGGGCGGTTCACCCCGCCGGACGGTTTTGCCGTCCATGGGTCCAGGGCTAAACCCCGCCACATTGAAAAGCCCAGCGGATAAGCGGCCGGGCCGGGGCATTGGAGGCTTTCCTGTCAGAGAGGAAAGCGCAGAAGAACCTGAGAAGCGCAGCAAAAGACACCGAACGGGGCGCCGGAAGGCGTCATATAAACTTATCTAGCTCCGGCACTTTCCAGCGCCCCGGCCGAATAAGCATCAGAGAAAACCACGGCGGATTTTTCCGGGCGTGACCTGAAGTGTTGGAGGTTCGCCGACCTCCCTCTTCTCCCCATCGGGGAGAAGGTGGCCCGCAGGGCCAGATGAGGGGGGCGAAGCCACCTTTGCCTGACGAAACCGGGAAAGCGGAGATTGAGAGAATACAACAATGAAAGACCAGTCCGTCCATGCCGGACCGCCCCCTCATCCACCCTTCGGGCACCTTCTCCCCGCTGGGGAGAAGAGAGAACGCCCCTCCCCCTCAAGGCGGGGTAACCGCCTTACACCGTCTCCAGCGTCCGCACCGAAGCGCCAGTCTTGCGCTTCTTCATCGCCTTGCCCGCCACATAGACCTCGGCGACACAGCGGTCGTCACCCATCGTCTGCAGGATGAACAATTCGTCGGTCAGCGATTTCGCCGTGCGCATCCGCAGGTCCATCGCCGATTTGCCGCTGCTATCGAGCACGACGATATCGGCATCCGCACCCACATGCAGCGAACCGATGCGGTCCTGAAGTCCGAGCGCGCGGGCATTGCCGAGCGTCATGCGATAGAAGGAATTGAGCGGCGACAGGCGCTGGCCCTGCAGATGCAAGACCTTGTAGGCCTCATCCATCGTCTCCAGCATCGAGAAGCTGGTGCCGGCGCCGACATCGGTTGCCACCGACCAGCGGGCACCGAGCCTGTCGAACCGGTCGCGATCGAACAGGCCGGAACCGAGGAAGAGGTTGGAGGTCGGGCAGAACACGCCGACCGCGCCGGTTTCCGCCAGCACCGAAATCTCCCGGTCGCTGAGATAGATGCAATGCCCAAGCAGGGTCTTCTCGGTCAGCAGATCGTAGCGGGCATAGATGTCGGTATAGTCCTTGGCATCCGGATAGAGCGAGGTGGCAAAGGCGATCTCGTCCTTGTTTTCCGACAGATGCGTCTGCACGTAACAGTCGCGCTGTTCGGCGACCAGCGTCCGGCTCATCTCCATCTGTTCCGGTGTGGAGGTGATGGCAAAACGCGGGCTGATTGCATAGTGCGCCCGTCCACGGCCATGCCATTTGCTGATCAGCCGCTTGGTCTCGTCATAGCCCTGTTGCGGCGTGTCGCGCAGCGCGTCCGGTGCATTGCGATCCATCATCACCTTGCCGCCAACCATCAGCATGCCGCGCTGTTCTGCTGCGGTGAAATAGGCGTCCACGCTCTGCGGATGCACCGAACAATAGGCGACCGCCGTCGTCGTGCCGTTCGACAGGAGCTCATCCATGAACCGTCCGGCGATGAAGGCCGCATGTTCCGGCTCGGCGAACTTTTGCTCCTCGACGAAAATATAGGTGTTCAGCCATTCCAGCAATTGCGCACCATAAGAAGCGATCGCCTGGGTCTGGGGGAAATGCAGATGTGTGTCGATCAGACCGGGCAAGATCAGATGCGGTCGGTGATCGGCCACGGCAACGCCGGGACCGGCGGCCTTGCTGATATCGGCATAATCGCCGATGGCGGCGATCTTTCCGTCGCGCACCAGAACCGCGCCATCGTCCACGGTCAGATAGGATGCTGTGTCGTCGATGCCCTTGGGTTCATCAAGAAAGGTTAGAACGCGTCCACGGATCAGCAGGTCGCTCATTGGGTTTTTCCTCCGTTCACAACTGTCTCGTACCAGGCGACCAGAAGCTTGCGCTCGTCGTCGGTCACGGCCGTCACGTTGGCAGGCGGCATCGCGTGGCTGCGTCCGGCCTGCAGGTAGATTTCCCGCGCATGATTGGCGATCTGGGCATCGCTCTCCAAAACCACGCCCTTCGGCGGCTTGATCATGCCCTCCCAGCCCGGTTCCTGTGCATGGCACATGGCACAGCGGCCAAGGATCGTATCGCGCACCTTCGGAAAGGCCTCCGCGGTCACGAACGGCTGCTGCGCGGCCGAGACCTGTTCCGGCGCGCCGGTCAGGATTTTCGGCACGGTCGAAAGCCACATGATGACGATGAACAACAGTACCGTCGCAAGCCAGGTCCAGGTCGGGTTGCCGGTATTGGCATGGCGGGTGTTGAAATAGTGCCGGATGGTGACGCCCATCAGGAACACCAGCGAGGCGATGATCCAGTTGAACTGCGTGCCGAAGGCCAGCGGATAGTGGTTCGACAGCATCAGGAACAGGACAGGCAGCGTCAGGTAGTTGTTGTGCGTCGAGCGCTGCTTGGCGATCCGGCCGTATTTCGCATCCGGCGTGCGGCCGGCGATCAGGTCGGCAACGACGATGCGCTGGTTCGGCATGATGATGAAGAACACGTTGGCCGACATGATCGTCGCGGTGAAGGCGCCAAGATGCAGGAAAGCGGCGCGGCCGGTGAACAGCTGCGTGTAGCCCCAGGCAACCGCGACCAGGATGAAGTAGAGGGCCACCATCAGCCGGGTGTTGTCATTGCCGAAAGGCGACTTGCAGAGCAGATCGTAGATGATCCAGCCGAAGGCAAGCGAGGCGAGCGAAATACCGATGGCGACGGGCTTGGAGACATCCAGCACGTTCGGATCGATTAGGTAGAGATCCGCACCGGCATAGTAGACAAGACACAGCATGCCGAAGCCCGAAAGCCAGGTGACGTAGCTCTCCCATTTGAACCAGATCAGGTGTTCCGGCATGTTGGCAGGCGCAACGAGATATTTCTGGATATGATAGAAGCCGCCGCCATGCACCTGCCATTCCTCGCCATAGGCGCCAGCCGGAAGATCCGGGCGCTTGCGCAGGCCAAGGTCGAGCGCGACGAAATAGAACGACGAGCCGATCCAGGCGATGGCGGTGATGACGTGGAGCCAGCGGACGGCAAAAGTCAGCCAGTCCCAGGCAATGGCGTATTCATACATATGGGCTCCCCCTGTTTGGGAGAGTTCTGCCACCCTGCGATACCAACGGAAATGCCGGTTAATCCCCAACACTTTCAAAAAAATCTATAAGATCGCGCTGGATGTCGTTCGATTTGCAATGTGATAGAAGAGCTTCATGTCCTATCTCGATAATATCCGCGTCTTCGTCCGGGTCGTCGAACTCGGCACCCTTTCTTCAGCGGGCCGCGACCAGCGGGTGACGCCTGCCGTTGCCAGTAACCGCATCAAGGAACTGGAACGGCACCTGGGTGTGCGCCTGTTCAACCGCACCACGCGCAAGCTGTCGCCGACCGAACACGGCCGGGTTTTCTATCAGGGGGCGGTCAAGATCATCGAGGCGGTGAACGAGGCCGAGAGCGCCATCGCCGATCTCTCGCACAATCCGAAAGGGTCGCTCCGGATCACCGCCCCGCTCGGTATCGGCCGGCGGCTGATCGCTTCCGGCATTCCCGAATTTCACGACAAGTATCCCGATATCGAGGTGCGTGTGCGCCTGTCCGACCACAATGTCGATATCTTGAGCGAAGGTGTCGATGTCGCCTTCAAGCTGGGCGTACTGGAAGATTCCAACCTGCGCATGCGCGGCATCCTCAACTGCCAACGCGTCGTCTGCGCCGCACCGGCTTATCTTGCGAAACGCGGCACACCGGAAACGCCCGACGCCCTGATCGACGACAAGCACGACTGTCTGCTTTTGCGCTATCCGGGCTCGAAGGAATATTACTGGACTTTGCAGACCCCGGACGGCACCCGCAAGCTGGAAATCGGCGGCCCTTATGATTCCGATGATGGCGACGTCTTGACCCAATGGGCGCTAGAAGGCCGCGGCATCATCAACAAGCCGCTCTTCGAGGTCAAAAGCTACCTGAACGAAGGCACCCTGGTCGAAATTCTGAAAGACACCCCGCCGGCCAGCGTCCAGCTCGCCGCCATCTACCCGCACAAACGCTTCCAAGACCCGAAGGTCCGGCTGATGATCGATTTCATGGCTGAACGCTGTCAGCGGATGATCGGCAAGATGCTGGAATAGCGGCTACCGCGCATTCGCCGTGGCGCCGTTGCTGCGGGCAATGTCGACTTTGGCCGCATCATGATTGAGCGCCCCCGTCATGATTTCCGCTGCGGCCAATGCCGCAATCACCGCGGGCCGCTTGTCTTTCACCGCCGTGCCGCCGATCGGGCAGATGAGCTTGCCGAAAAGCGCGGGCTTGCCGACTTCGCGGGAAAACCAGCTCTTGAAGGTCGCTCGCTTGGTCTTCGAACCGATCATACCGACATAGGCGGCATCATTGCGGCGCAAGGCCTCGGCCGTGATCAGGAAATCCAGTGCATGGTCATGGGTTAGGACAACGAACGCGCTTCCGGCCGGCGCGTCGCGCACCACCGCCTCCGGCATCGCCGTCAGGCAAGTTTCGATACCGGGAACCGCTGACGCGGCCAGTTCATCCTCGCGAGTATCGACGAGCACGATGCGCAACGGCACCAGTGACAGGGCCATGGCGAGCGCGTCGCCGACATGGCCAGCGCCAAACACATAGACGTGCGGCCGGGCCGCCATTTCGCGATCACTGCGGGCAATGAGGAATGTCGAAAGTTCAGCATTCATCTGCGTGAACGAAAGGCCGACACGGCCGCCGCAGCACTGGCCGATTTCAGGGCCGAGCGGCACATTCATCGCCTCGGCAGGTACCCCCTGCCGCAAGCTGCGGCGCGCGTGATCGATCGCCATGTATTCCAGCTGGCCGCCGCCAATGGTGCCGAACAGGCCTTCGGCGGCCACCAGCATCCAGGCATCGGTATCGCGCGGCGTCGAACCGGCGGCACCTGTCACTTCGACGAACACGCAGCCCGGCTCCCTACGCAGGAAATCCCGGATGTCTTCGCGCTTAGCGGCCATGTCCCATCACCCGTTTCTTGCCGCGCGGCGTAGCCGCTCGATGGCGAGCAAAACCCGCTCCGGTGTCGCCGGTGCATCGATGCGCGGTGCGATACGATACTCCGCAACGCTCGCCGCCGCCATCGAGATTGCTTCCAACACCGAGATTGGCAGCATGAAAGGCGGCTCACCGACGGCCTTGGACCGGCGAATTGTTTCCTCGCGGTTGACCGACCATTCGGCCAGCTTGACGTTGAAGATACGCGGCCGGTCGGAGGCGAGCGGGATCTTGTAGGTGGACGGCGCATGGGTGCGCAGCCGTCCCTTGGCATCCCACCACAATTCCTCGGTCGTCAGCCAGCCCATGCCCTGCACGAAAGCGCCTTCGACCTGGCCGATATCCAGCGCCGGGTTGAGCGACTTGCCGACGTCGTGCAGCACGTCGGTGCGATCGACCTGATACTCGCCGGTCAGCGTATCGACGCTGACTTCGGAACAGGAGGCACCATAGGCATAGTAGAAGAACGGCCGTCCCCGGCCCTCGGCCCGGTTCCAGTGGATCTTCGGCGTCTTGTAGAAACCGGCGGCCGACAGCTGGATGCGCGATCCATAGGCGATCTTGATGAACTCCGGAAAGGCGATGCGCTCGGCGCCGACGCGGACCGTGTTCGGCTCGAAGGCGACATCATTTTCGCTGACATTCCAGCGCTCGGCAGCAAAGCTCACCAGCCGCGCCTTGATCTGCTGGGCGGCATTGGCAGCCGCCATGCCATTGAGGTCAGTGCCGGAGGAGGCAGCCGTCGCCGAGGTATTCGGCACCTTGCCGGTCGTCGTCGCTGTCACCTTGATCCGGTTGAGATCGACCTGGAACTCGTCGGCCACCACCTGGGCGATCTTGGTGTAGAGCCCCTGCCCCATCTCCGTGCCACCATGATTGAGATGGATCGAGCCATCGGCATAGACATGCACCAGCGCGCCGGCCTGATTGTATTCCGTCTTGGTGAACGAGATGCCGAATTTCACCGGTGTCAGTGCGATGCCGCGCTTGATGATCTTGCTTTTGCGATTGAAGGCCAGAACCGCCTCGCGCCGCACTGCGTAATCACAGGATGTTTCCAGTTCCCCGATGATACGGCCAATGATGTTGTCTTCGACGGTCTGGTGGTAAGGCGTCAGGTTGCGCCCTTCGCCGCCGTAGAAATTCAGCTTGCGGATTTCGAGCGGGTCCTTGCCAAGCGCATAGGCCACATCCTCGATCATCCGCTCGCCACCGACCATGCCCTGCGGGCCGCCAAAGCCGCGAAACGCGGTGTTGGAAACGGTATTGGTCTTCAATGGCCGCGAACGCAGCCGGACATGCGGATAGAAATAGCAATTGTCGGCATGAAACAGCGCGCGGTCGGTGACTGGACCGGAAAGGTCGGCCGAGAAGCCGCAGCGGGCGGAGAAGGTCGCGTCAACAGTCTCGATCCGGCCGTCATCGTCGAAGCCGACCTTGTAGCCGACATGGAAATCATGGCGCTTGCCGGTGGCCGTCATGTCGTCATCGCGGTCCGGACGGATCTTGACGGCGCAGCGGTATTTCTTGGCGGCGAGCGCGGCGACAGCGGCAAACAGGTTTGCCTGCGTCTCCTTGCCGCCGAAAGCGCCGCCCATGCGGCGGACATTGATGGTCACGGCATTGGAAGCGACGCCCAGCACCTGGCCGACCATGTGCTGAGTTTCGCTCGGATGCTGGGTCGAGGAATAGAGCAAAATTTCGTCGTCTTCGCCGGGGATGGCGAAGGAGATATGGCCTTCGAGATAGAAATGATCCTGCCCGCCAATGCGCATCTCGCCTTCGAGGATGTTCTTTGCCTTCGCAAATCCGGCGGCGATATCGCCGCGTTCCAGCTTCAGGGGATCGATAACAAGCGGATAATTGGCGGCGGCCGCTTCGAGCACGTCGGTGACATGCGGCAGGTCGCGGTATTCGATGTTGACCTTGGCGGCAGCGCGGCGTGCGGCATCGCGGGTTTCGGCGATGACGGCAAAGATCGGCTGGCCGTGGAACTCGACCTTGCCGGTCGCAAAGACCGGATCGTCATGCTTGTGGGCCGGGCTGACATCGTTTTCGCCGGGAATGTCGTCAGCCGTCAGCACACCGATCACGCCCGGGGCGGATTTCACGGCATCGAAATCGATCGACAGAATCTCGGCATGGGCGCGCTGCGACAGGCCGAGATAGGCGTGCAAGGTGCCGGCGGGTTCGGGAATATCGTCGATATATTCGGCGGTTCCCGTCACATGCTTGTGGCCGGATTCGTGGCGTTCGTTTTCGTGGACGCCGCCGCGAATGCGGTCGATCGGCTGCATGACGTTCATGGTTTTTCTCCTCACACAGCCTGCTTGCGATCGAGCCGTACCGGCTCATCGCCCTGCGTTTCCAGATAGAAGCGCCGCAGAAGGTTCTTTGCCACCAGCAACCGGTAATCGGCAGATGCCCGCCAGTCGGTCAGCGGCGTATAATCCTTGCCGAGCGCTTCCATGGCGATCTCGATCGAGGCCTCGGTCCAGTCGGCGCCGGTCAATGCCGCTTCGGCATATTCTGCCCGCTTCGGCGTGCCGGCCATGCCACCAAAGGCAATCACGGCGTTGGAGACTTTGCCATTTCCATCAAAGGTCAAGCGGAAGGCGCCGCAGACGGCGGAAATGTCCTCGTCCAGCCGCTTGGTGATCTTATAGACCGCATAACGGGCATTTTCGTTCAGGAATGGAATGCGCACTGCCTCAACGAATTCACCAGGTTGGCGGTCTTGCTTGCCATACTCAATGAAGAAGCTTTCGAGCAGCATGGTGCGGCTCACCTTGCCCTTGCGCAGCACGACGGATGCACCGAGCGCAATCAAGGCTGGCGGCGTATCGCCGATCGGCGAACCGTTGGCGATATTGCCGCCGATCGTGCCCATGTTGCGCACCTGCTGGCCGCCGATACGGTTCCACAGTTCGATGAGTTGCGGAAAATGCTTCGCGATCAGCGGAAAGGATTCCGTGTAGCTGACGCCGGCGCCAAAGGTGATGTCGGCTTCATCGACGTTGATACGGCGCAGTTCGTCGAGATGGCTCAGATGCACGACGGGCGCGATATCGCGCATGAACTTCGTCACCCAAAGGCCAACATCGGTGGAACCGGCGACGATGCGGGCTTTTGGCTCCGCCTCATAGATTTCAGCGAGATCGTCAACGGAGGCCGGCAGCAGGAAACGCTCGGAGCCTTCGCCGATCTCGACACGCTTGCCATCCTTCAGTGTTTCCAGCTTCTCGATGATGGTTGCACGCTCGGCAACCAGTGGATCCCGGTCGAGGTCACCGATCACCGAGACCGCTTCTGCAGCGCGGATGATGGCGGCATAGCCGGTGCAGCGACAGAGATTGCCCTGCAGCGCCTTCTCGATTTCGGTCACCGAAGGTTTCGGGTTTTCCATCCAGAGCCCATAGAGCGACATGACGAAGCCGGGCGTACAGAAGCCGCATTGCGAGGCATGCGTATCGACCATCGCCTGCTGCACCGGATGCAGCGGGCCGCCCGGCACGGCGAGCGAATCCACCGTAACGATATGACAGCCGTCGAGCGAACCGACGAACCGGATGCAAGCATTGACGCTCTCATATTTCAGCCGCCCGTCCAGAAGACGTCCGACCAGCACGGTGCAAGCGCCGCAATCGCCTTCGGCGCAGCCTTCCTTGGTGCCGCGCAGATTGCGGTCGAGCCGCAGGAAATCGAGCAAGGTCTGGACCGCCGAGACGGCCGAGAGTTCGACCTGGCGGTGATTGAGCAAAAAACGGATGGAGCTGCGGATCTGCACGGTCATGGCTCAGCTCCCGCGATAGGTGGAATAGCTGTAGGGCGACAGCAGTAGCGGCACGTGATAATGCGCCGACACGTCCGCGATACCGAAACGGATCGGGATGATATCGAGGAACGGTACTTCGCCGGCGTTTTGGCCGAGATAGTCCCCGGCATGGAAGCGCAGCTCGTAGGTTCCCGATTGCATCGCCTCACCGCTCAAGAGCGGCCCATCGCAGCGGCCGTCGTCATTGGTGCGGGTGGAACCGATCTCAACGGCGCGCTCGCCGTCGATGCGGAAGAGATCGATGCGCAGGTTTTCGGCGGGTTTGCCGCGCGCCGTGTCGAGCACGTGGGTCGTCAGCCGGCCAGCTGTTCCAGATTGCATGCGTTTCACCTCCCGAAGACTGCATTATTCCAGCACTATCGGTCACTCCACTTCCCTGCGGTAGCGGGCTGATCGTTCGAGACTTTCAAAATTTTGAAGGGGAATGACGCGCGTGTTTTGCGGTTAGAAATCAGCCAATCGAACGTTTTGGGAGGAATGATTTCATGAGATATCCGCGCGATCTGCAGGGCTATGGCGCCACCGCACCGAACGCCGCCTGGCCGGACGAGGCCCGCATCGCCGTCCAGTTTGTCGTCAACTACGAAGAAGGCGGCGAAAACTGCGTGCTGCACGGCGACATCGCCTCGGAGGCCTTCCTGTCAGAGATCGTCGGCGCCAGCGCCTGGGCGGGACAGCGCCACTGGAACATGGAATCGATCTACGAATACGGCGCCCGCGCCGGTTTCTGGCGGCTGCACCGGCTTTTGACCGAACGAGACGTTCCGGTGACAGTCTATGGTGTCGCAACCGCCCTGAAACGCTCCCCGGAACAGGTGGCGGCCATGCAGAGCGCCGGCTGGGAAATCGCCTCGCACGGGCTGAAATGGGTCGAGCACAAGGACATGGACCCGGCCGAGGAGCGCAAGCAGATCGCCGAGGCAATCCGGCTGCACACGCTGGTGACCGGCGAGCGGCCGCGCGGCTGGTATACCGGCCGCTGTTCGGAAAATACCGTCGATCTGGTCAGCGAGGAAGGCGGCTTTGCCTATGTCTCCGACAGCTATGCTGACGACCTGCCCTACTGGCACGAACACGGCGGCAAACACCAGTTGGTCATCCCCTATACGCTCGATACCAACGACATGCGTTTTGCCACGCCGCAAGGGTTCAACAGCGGCGACCAGTTTTTCAGCTACCTGAAGGACACGTTCGACGTGCTCTATGCTGAAGGCGCAGACGGCGCGCCAAAAATGATGAATATCGGCCTGCATTGCCGCTTGGCCGGACGGCCGGGGCGCGCCGCTGCCCTGGCGCGGTTCATCGATTACGTAAAGGGCCATGACAAGGTCTGGATCGCCCGCCGCATCGATATCGCCGAGCATTGGGCAAAGGCATTTCCCTTCAAGCCGAACGACAACCGCCCGTCTCGCCTTTCGGAAGAGACCTTCGTTGCCCGCTTCGGCGGCGTCTTCGAACATTCGGACTGGATTGCCCGGCGCGCCTTTGCGGGCGAGTTGGGAGCCGCCAACGATACCGCCATCGGCCTGCATGCGGCATTAGCCTCAGTCTTTCGCGGTGCAAGCGAAACGGAGCGGCTGGCGGTGCTCAACGCTCACCCCGATCTCGCCGGCAAGCTGGCACAGGCCAGGCGCCTGACCGAAAGCTCGACCAGCGAACAGGCATCCGCTGGCCTTGATGCCCTGACGGACGCAGAGCGCGAGCAGTTCAACATTCTCAATGGCCGTTACGTCAAAACATTCGGCTTCCCCTTCATCATCGCCGTGCGCGGGCTGGGCAAGGCCGAGATTCTGGCGGCTTTCCAGCGCCGCATCGGCAATGACTGGCAGACGGAATTTCAAACGGCCTGCCGCCAGGTCGAGCGGATCGCTCTGCTGCGCCTGACCGACATGCTGCCGAACTGAGGGAAGAGACGATGAAGACGATTGACATCAGGCCATTGACCCGCGAGGCGTTCGCACCGTTTGGCGAGGTTTTGGAAACCGAGGGCGCTCATAATTTCCCGATCAACGCCGGCAAATGCGTGCGCTATCATGATCTTGCTCGGATCGAGACGACCGGCGAAAAAGCCCGGCCAATGATCAGCCTGCTGCGCGGTGAACCCTATCCGCTGCCGCTGGAGCTTGGCATGGTCGAACGCCATCCGTTCGGCAGCCAGGCGTTCATTCCCTTGAGCGAGCATCCGTTTCTCGTGGTCGTTGCCGAGGAGACGCCGGACGGACCGGGCGAGCCGATCGCTTTCAGGACGGCGCCCGGCCAAGGGGTCAATATCGGCCGCAACATCTGGCACGGCATCCTGACGCCGCTCGACGGCATCTCCGATTTCGCCGTCATCGACCGCGCCGGCGAAGGCGTCAATCTGGAAGAACATTTTTATGAGACGCCGTTTCTGATCCGATAAGCCCTCAAAACCAGCCTGTTGCATCCCACATCCAAAAAGTTTGCAAAGGGTTGTCGATTTCCGAAAGCACCATTCGTCGTTAGGATACCAGGCCAATGAGGCCGGTTCCAACAAGGAGACTGACGATGCGTGTAATGGTATTGGTGAAAGCGACCGAAGACAGCGAAAAGGGCTTTTTTCCGACGGACGAAATGAACGCCATGATGGAGGCGATGGGCAAATACAATGACGAGCTTCGCGAGGCCGGTATCCTGCGCGACGCCGATGGCCTGAAACCCTCATCTGCAGGCAAGCGTGTCGCGTTCAACGGCGCCGGCCGCACGGTCATCGACGGTCCCTTCGCCGAGGCCCGCGAACTGGTCGCTGGTTTCTGGCTCTGGGAGGTCAAGGACATGGACGAGGCCGTCGCCTGGGTGAAACGCTGCCCCAATCCGATGCCAGGACCAAGCGAAATCGAAATCCGGCCGCTATACGAGATGGCCGACTGGCAGTGAGGCCCCGGCGCCGAAGGTCACGAAACTATCCGTGACCGGGTGCGCGGTGTCTAAGACCATCGATCAGATTTCTTTGGTGCTCATTGCTTTATCCGGCAACACTGCACGCCCGCGGGCGATAGGCGTTTCTAGCGAATCTTCGCTCCGAACTGAAGCGGTCAGTCATTACCTTGATTACGACGGCCTCTTAACGGGGATCGGCACGTCCGTTTTCGTATCGGTGGCCCAGGTCCTGATCGCGTGGACCTCTGCCGGTATCTCGCCCCGCAGATACGTTTCCTGGCCCGGCAGGCCCATCGGATAAAGCGCGTTGCGGCTGGCCTCGTAGGCGGCGCTCTTGTCGGTGCAGAGGCGGACCCGCATATCCTGCGGCGCCACATCCGTGCGGTTCTGCAGGCTTTCGACAGGCCCGGCCTTGGCAGGCAGCTGGCCATTGAAGGCCTGCGTCAGATATTGCGCGGATCGTTCGTTGCGCTCCCGCTCCGTGGTGGCGCCGAGAATGACCACCATCATGCGCTTTCCGTTCCGCTCCGCCATCCCGACGAAGTTTCGTCCGGATGCGCAGAGAAAACCGGTCTTCATTCCGATCGTGCCGTCAAAGCGGGTCAAGAGCAGATTGTTGGACTTGATCTCCTTGCCGTCGATCGTGACGGCCGACGCCAGGAAGAAGCGGCGATATTCGGGGAACATCTTGTCCACTTCCATGCCCAGGAGGGCGAGATCGCGGGCGGACGTATAGTTGTTGCGGTCAAACAGGCCGTTGGGATTGGTAAAACGGGTACCGGTCATTCCGAGGCGGGCTGCAGCTTCATTCATCTTGCGGACGAAAGAGGGCTCGTCGGGAGAAACCGCCTCTGCCAACGCGACAGCCACATCGTTTGCCGATGCGGCGATCATGGCAAAGAGCGCGTCCTCGAGCGTCATGGTCCGCCCAAGGGTCAGGCCGGATTCGAGAAAGGCCTGTTTCGTGGCGTTGCCGGTCATGGTGACGGGTGTCGACAGCATCACTTCGCCGGAACGAAGCGCTTCGAATACGACGAGTGCCGTCATCAGCTTGGTTGTCGATGCCGGATACCAGGGCACTCCGGCATCGTCCTGGTAGAGCACCTGGTGACTGTCGGCATCGACGACCAGCACAGGCGTCGCATTTGCCGGTGCCCACATGAAAAGCGACGCGATCAGCGCCAGTCTTTTCCATGGTCGTCTAGCCAAAAGGGTGTTGTTCATGTGCCGGTCTCCGGGAGAAGGCGCCCTAATGACATGATGCACCCCGCAAGCACAAGCGTTTGCTGCAGTCCGGCACCAGCCACATGGATCACGAAGACGCGAGTACCGGGCTGCAGCGACTGCAGCCCGGTACTGATTTCAGCGTATCGGCAAGCGATAGCCGCTTGACCATTATCCGATGGTTACTCCGCGAAGAACGCGAAGCGGATGACGAACAGGACGGCGACGATCAGGGTTGCCGGATGGATGGCGCGCCATTTTCCGGTGAAGGCTTTCAGGACGACGTAGCTGATGAAGCCGAAGGCAAGGCCGTTGGCGATCGAGTAGGTGAAGGGCATGGCAAGGGCCGTCAGCGCTGCCGGTGCGGCTTCGGTCAGGTCTTCCCAATCGACTTCGGTCAGTTCGCGCATCATCAGGCCTGCGACGTAGAGCAGAGCCGGTGCGGTCGCGTAGGTGGGCACCGAGGCCGCCAGCGGCGAGATGAACAGCGAGGCGAGGAACAGCAAGGCGATAACCAGAGCGGTCAGGCCGGTACGGCCGCCGGCCTGAACGCCCGACGCGCTTTCGACATAGGCCGTTGTGCTGCTGGTGCCCATCAGCGAACCGGCAACGATGGCCGTGCTATCGGCGAGAAGCGCGCGGCCGAGGCGGCTGGGCTTGCCTTCCTGGATCAGGTTGGCGCGCTTGGCGACGCCGATCAGCGTGCCCGTCGCATCAAACACTTCGACGAGAACGAAGACGAGGATGACGTGGACCAAGCCACCATGCAGTGCACCGACGATATCGAGTTGCAGGAAGGTCGGCGCCATGCTGGGCGGCATCGAAACGACGCCCTGAAACTGGCTGACGCCGGTGATCCAGGACAGCACGGTGACGGCCAGAATACCGATCAGGATCGCACCGCGAATTTTCAGGGCATCGAGCACTGCAATGACGAAGAAGCCGAAGATCGCCAAGAGCGGACCGGTGGCCTTGAGGCTGCCGAGGCCGACCAGCGTTGCCGGATTATCGACGACAATACCGGCATTCTTCAGCGCGATGATGCCGAGGAAAAGGCCGATACCGGTAGCGATCGCACTGCGCAGCGAATGCGGAATGCCCTGAATCAGCCAACTGCGGATCCCTGTGACTGTCAGGAAGAGGAAGATCAGGCCCGAGATGAAGACGGCTCCGAGCGCCTGCTGCCAGGTGAAGCCGAGGGCCGCGACGACCGTGAAGGCGAAGAAGGCATTGAGGCCCATGCCAGGCGCCATGCCGATCGGCCAGTTGGCGACCAGCGCCATGATGATCGAACCGAGCGCTGCGGCGAGACAGGTCGCGACAAAGATGGCGTCGCGGTCCATGCCGGTGGTCGACAGAATATCCGGATTGACGAAGATGATGTACGACATCGTGAGAAATGTCGTGACGCCCGCAACCAGTTCGGTGCGGATCGTCGTATTGTGCTCACTCAGCTTGAAGAGCCGTTCAAACATATTTCCTCCCTTGGCCGGAAAAATCCATTCCCGGCGCATGCCACTGACTGGACCGCCTTCTCCTCTGGCGAACCAACCAAAACTGTACCGATCTTCAAGCCATCACAGCTCGTCAGGGCCCCTGCCCGATCAGTCTCCGGCAGCCCAACGCGGCAGCCGGATGTCTCATTCACGGTTTTTTGATTGTGCGTTTTCGCGCGGCGGATCGCTAGCCGTCCATTTCGACACGGCAAACGAAAGACTTTCAAATTTTTCGGGGAACAGCTTGGAGTGGGATGCGGTTCGCCCGGTGGCAAGCGCCTCTTCCCATGCGCCAAACAGGACGCGCGACGGCAGCGAACGCTGCATTTTCCTCTACATCATTGTGTGAGCATGTGCAGCAAAGTCAAGCATGGCTCAGCTGCGCTCGATGTCGCGGCGCAAAACGATCGATGTGGTGAGGTCATCGACATTCTCCATCGTCGCCACCTCGTTCCTGAGTTCGTTCAGCGCATTGATCGACCCGACCTCGACCTCGACGACGAGATCGAGCTGGCCGCTGACCGACGACACCTTGCGCACCGAGGAGAAGCCAGCCAGCCGGTCGAGCACGCCGATCGACGGCGTCTTCTTCAAGGTCAGAAGCAGGAAAGCATGCACCTGGCCCTCGTCCAGCTGGCCGATATCGGCCCGGTAGCCGCGAATGATCCCGGCTTTTTCCAGCCGGTTGACGCGCTCGGTCGTCGCACTTCTCGATAGCCCGATACGGCCGGCAAGCGACTTCATCGGGATACGCGCTTCCCGCGACAGGATGCTGAGGATCGTCCGGTCGATCGCGTCTGTATCCTGCATGATTGTGCGCCTTTCAGAGTGCCGACAAGATGACGGTTATTATAAACATAATGCCGGTGCAACCGGCATATTGCCGGGTGCATGGTTTGGCCGCCCGTGCAAATCTGAAAGCAGACGAGGACCCATCATGACCGATATGCTGAAGACCACCCCGGATTTTTCCATCGAAGACGCACAGCGCCTGTTGGCCGAGCACTATGGCCTCGACGGCTCGCTGTCGCCGCTCGACAGCGAACGCGACCAAAATTTCAAGGTGACGGCCAGCACCGGCGGGATCTACATCCTCAAGATCGTCAATGCAGCCGAGCCGCCGGTCGAAAGCGACTTCCAGACGGCGCTTCTCAGCCATGTCGGCGAACATGCGCCCGGCCTGCCGGTTCCGCATATCCGCCCGACGGTTTCCGGCGCAAGCCTTGGCGAGACGACGAGCGCACATGGCGTGCGCCATCTGCTGCGTCTCGTCGGCTGGGTTCCGGGCACGCCGCTGGCGCAGTCCGACCGCAGCGATGAGGCGCTCACCTCGCTCGGCCGCCTGCTTGGCCGCTTCGATACCGCCCTGCAAGGCTTCATACATCCCGGCGCGCTGCGCGATCTCGACTGGAACATCCGCAACGCGGGCCGTTCCGCCGGCCGGTTGCAGCACATTGCCGATGCAGGCGACCGCGCACTGCTGCAACGCTTCCTTACCCGCTTCGACACGGTGATTGAACCGAAGCTGCCGAAACTGCGCTCAACCGTCATTCACAACGATGCCAATGACTGGAACGTGCTGGTTGCCGAAGACGACCACGACCGGATCGCCGGCCTGATCGATCTTGGCGACGCGCTCTATGCGCCCGTCATCGCCGAAGTCGCGATCGCGGCCGCCTATGCCGGGCTCGACCATGCCGATCCGATCGGTGCGGCCGCGGCCATCGCCCACGGTTTCCATGCGGAATATCCGCTGCTCGAAGAGGAAATCGATCTTCTGTTCGACCTCATCGCCATGCGGCTCGTTACCTCGGTGACGATCTCGGCCTCGCGCCATGCCCATACCGGCGGCAATCCCTATCTCGCCATCAGCGAGAAGCCGGCCTGGACGCTGCTGCGCAAGCTCGATGCGATGAACCGCCAGTTCGCCACCGCGATCCTGCGACAGGCCTGCGGTTTTGAGGCAACGCCCGGCACGCGCGCCGTCACCGCCTGGATCGGGGCCAACCGCAAGACGTTTCATCCGCTTCTCGACCGCCCGGCAGCGACCTACCCCGCCGCCCTCGTGCCCTATGGCGATCCGCAGCATCCGATGACGGTCAAGTCTGCCGGGGAGCAGCCGGACGAGGCGCAGGCGATCTGGGAAGCCTATTGCGCAGACCATGGTGTGGATCTCGGCATTGGCCCCTGGGGCGAAGCCCGCACGGTCTATTCCGGCGAGATGTTCGTCTCGCGGCTTATCGAAGACACCCGCCGCATCCGCCATCTCGGCCTCGACTTGTTCATGGCTGCAGGCACGAAACTCTACACGCCGATCGCTGCCACGGTCGTCAGTGTCGAGATCGAGCCGGACCCGCTGGGTTACGGCTGCCTGATTGCGCTGCGCCACCAACCCGACGGCTGCCCGGCCTTCACCAGCCTCTGGGGCCATCTTGCCCACGAAGCGCTGGGACGGTTGAAGGCGGGCGACCGTCTGGACGCCGGTGCACTGGTCGGCGAAATGGGCGCTCCTGCGGAAAACGGAGGCTGGGCGCCCCACCTGCACCTGCAGCTTTCCATCGACACCCGGCTTTCCGCCACCGAAATCCTTGGCGTTGGCGAGGAACGTTATCTCGACGTCTGGGCCGAGCTGTTCCCCGATGCCAATGCCTTTGCCGGTATTGCCCCGGAATTTTACGAAAAGACCGGGCGATCGCATGAGGAGATCGTCAAGCTGCGCAAGGAGCTTCTGGTTCCCAACCTGTCGATTTCCTATGACAAGCCGATCAAGTTCGTGCGCGGCGACGGTGTCTGGCTGATCGATGACAGCGGCCGGGCCTATCTCGATTGCTTCAACAATGTCTGCCATATCGGCCATGCCCATCCGGCCGTGGTCGAAGCGATGGCGCGGCAGGCGGCGACGCTGAACACCAATACGCGCTACCTGCATGACAATATCGTCGCCTATGCCGAGCGGCTGACAGGAACATTGCCGAAGGAACTGACGGTCGCCGGTTTCGTCAACAGCGGCTCGGAAGCCAACAGCCTGGCGCTTAGGATGATGCGTGCCCATACCGGCCGTGAAAACGCCATCGTGCTCGACTGGGCCTATCATGGCACGACGCAGGAGCTGATCGAGATCAGCCCCTACAAGTTCCGGCGCAAGGGCGGCAAGGAAAAGAAGGCGCATGTCCATGTGGCCCTCGCTCCCGACAGTTATCACGCCCCTGCAGATTGGCCCATCGAAGAACACGGCAAGCGTTATGCCGAAAGCGTCGGTGAGCTGATCGCGCAGATGCAGGCAAAAGGCGATGGCCCGGGCTTCTTCATCGCCGAATCGATCCCGAGCGTTGCCGGTCAGGTATTCCTGCCGGAGGGCTACCTCAAGGACGTCTACCGGATGGTCCGCGAGGCCGGTGGCGTTTGCATCGCCGATGAGGTGCAAGTCGGCTTTGGCCGGGTGGGCAGCCACTGGTGGGCCTTCGAGGAACAGGGTGTCGTGCCCGACATCGTCACCATGGGCAAGCCGATCGGTGATGGCCATCCGCTGGCCGCTGTCGTAACCACCCGCGAGATCGCCGATAGCTTCAACAACGGCATGGAATATTTCAACACGTTCGGCGGCAACCCGGTTTCCTGCGCTGTTGGTCTCGCCGTTCTCGACGTGATCGAAGGCCAAGACTTGCGCGGCAATGCCCTTCAGATCGGCAACTACCTGATGGCCGGTTTCCGGGCGATGCAGGAACGTTACGAGGTGATCGGCGACGTGCGCGGCATGGGGCTCTTCCTCGGCATCGAACTCGTTACCGACCGCAAGACCAAGGCACCAGCGACGGATTTCGCCCGCGCAGTCTCGAACGGCGCACGGCAACGCGGCGTGCTGATGGGAACCGAAGGGCCACATGACAACGTGCTGAAAATGCGCCCGCCGATGATCTTTTCGAAGCGGGATGCTGACCATCTGCTGTCCGTACTCGAGGAAACATTCGAGGCGGTCACAGCCCGGGGCTAATAGCCCGGCGAATACCAGGGAACACAGAAAAGAGCTTGGCGGCGTTTGGCGCTGCCCGGACGGGATACGTGCGACTAAAAAACCGGAGGAGGACCAAAATCATGAAATCAACACTTCTTGCATTGTTTGCCGCAGCGGCGCTGGCGGGTACGGCAGCACAGGCGGGCACGCTGGACATTGCCCGCGAACGCGGCACACTACGCTGCGGCGTCAGCCAGGGCGTGCTCGGCTTCTCGAGCCCGAACGATAAGGGCGAATGGGCAGGCTTCGACGTCGACTTCTGCCGCGCGGTCGCGGCGGCCGTGCTCGGCGATTCCAGCAAGGTGCAATATGTGCCGCTGTCGACCAAGGAGCGTTTTGCCGCCCTGCAGTCGGGCGAAGTCGATCTCCTGTCGCGCCAGACCACCTGGACCTTGTCACGCGATACCGATCTCGGCATGAGCTTCGTCGGCGCCAACTACTATGACGGCCAGGCCTTCATGATCCGCAAGGATCTCGGCGTGAAGAGCGCCAAGGAACTGTCGGGCGCTTCTGTCTGCACCGAAACCGGCACCACCACCGAACAGAACATGGCCGACTATTTCAGCGCCAACGGCATCCAGTACAACGTCATTGCCTTTGAAAAGCCCGACCAGACCATCCAGGCATTTGGCACAGGACGGTGCGACGTCTATTCGACAGATTCGTCAGCCCTCTATTCCCAACGCCTGACTTTGACCGATCCGGACAATTACATGGTCCTGCCCGAGGTGATCTCCAAGGAGCCGCTCGGACCGGCCGTCCGTCAGGGCGATGAGCAGTGGTTCAAGATCGTTCGCTGGACGCTGTTCGCAATGATCGAGGCGGAAGAACTGGGTATCACCAAGGAAAACGTAGCCAAGACGGCAGAAACCGGCACCGTGGCGCAGAAGCGTTTCCTCGGCAGCGACGGCGCGATCTCGAAGAATTTTGGCCTTGATCCGAAATGGGCTTTCCAGGCCATCTCTGCCGTCGGCAACTACGGCGAAGTCTTCGAGCGTCATCTCGGCAAGGACAGCCCGCTGAAGATCGAGCGTGGCCTGAACAACCTGTGGAACCATGGCGGCCTGGTCTACGCACCGCCGCTCCGCTGATCGAAATACATAAACGACCCGAGCCGTCGCGAGGTCATGCTTCGCGGCGGTTTTTTGTATTTGCATGGGAGACGAAGAAACAGAGGCCCAGAATCGAAAAAGCCTGCCGCGGGAGGAGGTGCGGCAGGCTTTCGAATAGAACCGAATGGCAACTGGGAGGAGGAGTGTTGCCATTCCGCAAGCGCCCTCTGGGAGGAGGAGTGAGGCCGCTTACATATCGAAGCTCTGCGGGAGGAGGTGCATTGCTTCGATGGTTTTAATATACATTGATTCAGCTTAAATTGTAGGCAGAGTTTTGCAGGGCAGCCATGCGCTATGCGCGTAGCAGATAGCTTGTCCTGCCATAAATCGTTTTAATACGGCGCCCGGAGCCGGGCTTGCATTGCAGGGAAGAAGGCCTCGCAGCATCGCCTGCGAGTGCCTTGAGAGTGGGGCAGACTATTCTGCTGCAATTGCGGCGGGATAAGTCAACGATGCTTGAATTTCATCGCTTGCCGGCTCCAGCTCGGAAGCCTTGCTCTTCGGCTGCTTTCCGAAGAACAGCGCATAACCGGCCGGAAGAACGAGAATAGTCAGCACCGTGGCCACCAGGATACCGCCCATCATCGCATAGGCAAGCGGCCCCCAGAAAACCCCGCGCGAGATCGGTATCAGCGCCAGAACCGCCGTCATCGCCGTCAGCACGATCGGCCGGAAACGGCGCACGGCCGAGCCCACAATGGCCTCTGTCCGCTCCATGCCCGCCGCAATATCCTGATCGATCTGGTCGACGAGGATGATCGAGTTGCGCATGATGATGCCGAGCAGCGCGATGACGCCGAGGATGGCAACGAAGCCGAACGGCGCGCCGCTGATAAGGAGTGCGGCGGCGGCACCGATGATGCCGAGCGGGCCGGTCGCCAGCACCAGCATCGCCTTACCGAAATGCTGCAGCTGGATCATCAAAAGCACGACGATGACGGCAAGCATGACCGGGGCCTTGTCGGCGATCGACTGCTGGCTTTCGGCCGCATCTTCGGCTCCACCCTGAATTTCGACCGCATAGCCCGGCGCAAGGCTGTCGCGCAGCGGCTTCATGTCAGCATACATCTTCATCGCCACGTCATTGGGCTGCACGCCATCCGGTAGCGTGCCGCGCACCGTGATCGTTGGCAAGCGGTTGCGGCGCCATTCGACGCCCTGCTCGAGAACAGGCACGACCTTGGCCACCTGCGACAACGGCACATAGCTGCCGAAATCCGTCGGGACATAGATCGAATGCACGGCCGACAGCAGGTGACGGCTGCTTTCCTGCTCGCGAGCAACGATGGAGACCGTTTCCTCGCCATCACGGAAATCGTCAAGCGGTGCGCCGCTCATCGTCGCCTGCAGCATCTGGCGGATGCGTTGTGACGAGACACCGAGAGCGCGGGCGCGGTCCTGATCGATCACCAGCTTCATTGCCGGCACCGGCTCCAGCCAATCGTCGTGGATGGCGCCAAGCTGCAGATTTTCGGCGAATTTCGCCTTCACCTGATCGGCGATGCGGCGCACTTCGGCACGGTCCTGTCCCGTGACCCGCATCTGCACCGGCCAGCCGGTCGGAGGACCGAGAAACAGACGATCGACCTTGCTGCGAATGGACGGGAAGTCCTCGGCCAGAATGGTCCGCAGCTTGACAATCAGCCGTTCGCGGGCCGGTTCGTCCTTGGCCATGACGAGCAGCTGGGCGAAATTCGGATTGCGCAGCTGCTGGTCGAGCGGCAGGAAGAAGCGCGGCGCACCTTCGCCAATATAGGTGGCGATGAACTTCTTGTCCGTGTCGTCCAGCATTTTTGCTTCCAGCGCCTTGGCCTGGGTTTCGACTTCCTTGATGCTGGTGCCTTCCGGCAGCCAGAGATCGACAAGGATTTCAGGCCGCGACGATTGCGGGAAGAAATTCTTGGGAATGAACTGGAAGGCCCAGAGGCTGGTTGCGAAGGTCAGAAGCGTCAGGGAAAGAACGATGATGCGGTGACGCACGGCCCAGCCGACCGTGGCGCGCAGGCGGCGATAGAAGCGCGTGTCGAAAACGTCGTGATGCTGGCCGGCATGGGCGCGCTGCTTGAGGATCATATAGCCGAGCCACGGCGTGAAATAGACAGCCACGAACCAGGAGACGACCAGCGCGATGCCGACGACGTAGAACAGCGAGCGGACATATTCACCCGCTGTTGATGCGGCAAAGCCCACCGGGATAAAGCCTGCCGTGGTGATCAGAGTGCCCGTCAGCATCGGAAATGCCGTCGAGGAATAGGCGAAGCTAGCGGCATCGAGCTTGTCCAGCCCCTCCTCCAGTTTACGCTCCATCAGTTCGACGACGATCATCGCGTCATCGACCAGAAGCCCGAGCGCAATGATCAGCGCGCCCAGCGAAATACGCTGCAGGTCGATGCCCAGCTCGTACATGATGGCAAAGGTGGCAGCCAGCACCAGCGGAATGGCAATGGCGATGACCAGGCCCGAGCGCCAGCCGATCGACACGAAGGACACGATCAGCACGATCACCAGCGCTTCGCCGAGCGCCTTCATGAATTCGCCGACGGCCTCGGTGACGACTTCCGGCTGATCGGCGATCTGATCGACCTTGACGCCATAGGGAAGCGAGGTTTCAAACCTCTTGTAGGTTTCTTCGACTGCCGCGCCGACATCCGTCACCTTATAGCCCTTGGCCATGACCACGCCGATCTGGACGCTGTCCGCACCATTGAAGCGGTACTTGCGTTGATAGGGATCTTCAAGGCCGGAGGAGACGGTGGCGATATCGCCAAGCCGCGTGACCTCGTTTCCGGAGCGCAGCCGCAGCTCGCGGATATCGGCCGGCTTGGTCACGCCGCCTTCGACGGACATACGGACCGAACGGGTGCCGGTATCGACCGAACCAGCCGGATCGACATTGTTCTGCCCCTTGATGGCATTTTGCACATCGGCCAGCGTCAATCCGCGTGATGCCAGCACGGCAGAGGAGATGTCGATATAGATCTTTTGCGGCTGGTCACCGATGATTACGGCCTTTTCGACACCCGGTGTCGTCAGCAGCATGTCGCGTGCCTGGATGGCGAACTTCTTCAGTTCCGGATAGCTGTACCCCTCACCGCTCAGCGAATGCAGGGTAACGAACGTGTCGCCGAATTCGTCGTTGAAATAGGGACCGAGTAGGCCCTGCGGCAATTCGTTGGCGATATCGCCAACCTTCTTGCGCACCTGATAGAAGGCATCCGCAACCTGGGCCGCATTGGTATCACCCTTGACCTGCAGGGTGATAATGGCACTGCCGGCGCGAGTATAAGAGCGGACGAAATCGAGATGCGGGGTTTCCTGCAGCTTGCGCTCGATCTTGTTGACGACCTGATCTTCCATGTCCTGGATCGACGCACCCGGCCAGATCGCCTGAACGACCATGACGCGGAAGGTGAAATCCGGATCTTCCTTCTGGCCCATGCGCATCAGGCCGAGCACGCCGGTAATCAGGATCAGGCCAAAGAGAAAGCGCGCGATGCTCGGATGGCCGATTGCCCAGCGCGACAGGTTGAAGGACTGCTTGTGGTCGGAGGAGGTCATCGGCGTTATTCCGCTTTCGATGGATCTGGGGTCAGCGCACGAGCTGGGTATGTTCGGCGGCGGATTGCTGTGTCGCGTCGCTGGCGAGCTTCACCTTCAGGCCTTCGGTCATGAACTGGGTGCCGGCTGCAACCACGACATCGCCGGGCTTCAATCCCTCGGCAATCCGCACACCGTCACCGATGAAATCGGTAACCTTGACCGGGCGGGAATGCACGGTCTCGGCGGCGCGATCGACGGTCCAGACAATCGGCTGGTCATCCTTCTTGGCAAGAGCGCTCAAGGGAATGGAGACGAGTTGCTGTGCATCGGCAGCAGAAGCCAGGATGCCGGCGGTCATGCCGAGAAGCACGTTTTGATCATTCGGCAGGCTGATACGCACGGCAAATGTCCGTGACTGTGGCTCGGCGCTGCCGGCCACCTCCCGCACCTTGCCTTGCAGCATCAAAGCGGCGTCTGACCAGAAGCCGACAGTCACGATCTTGCCGGGCTTGAACTGGGCAATATCCGTTTCGGGGATGGCGACCAGCACTTCCTTTTCGCCATCGACGGCGACGCTGACGACCGGTGTTCCCGAGCCGACGACCTGGCCGATATCGGCACTGACAGCGGTAACAATGCCGTTCTGATCGGACTTAAGATCGGTATAACTGACCTGGTTCTTCGCCTGATCGAGCGCTGATCGGGCCGAGTCACGCGTAGCGACGGCCTGGTTGTAGCTAAGCGTCGCCTGTTCGAGCTGCGCTTTCGGCGAAACGTTCTTGGCAAACAGCTGTTCGGCACGCACCCGCGCCAGTTCCGTCGTCTCGACCTGTCGGTCGGCAGCATCAAGACTTGCCTTGGCGCTGGTCAAGGCCAGTTCGTAATCGGACGGATCGATACGAGCGAGCAGATCCCCGGACTTGACCCGCTGGCCGATATCGACGAGGCGCTCGGTGATCTTGCCGTTGACGCGGAAGCCAAGGTTCATTTCGGTGCGGGCGCGCACCGTCCCCGAATAGCTGAGCTTGCGCGAGGTATCGATGGCGGCGATCTCGACCACTTTGACGGGCCGGATGATTTCCGTGGTTTCGGCCTTTTCTTCGGAACAGCCGGACAGGACAAGTGCCATGGCGGATACGAGGGAAATGACAGGCAAACGGATATAGGTGTTGCTCTGCGAAAGCATGTTCGCACTCCTGATCAAAAATGAAGCGTGGGAGCGGGCCTTAGCGGCCGCGTTCATCTCAAGGCATTAATTGCAAATTCGGTCACTTCTTCGGGCGTTGCCCGGTTCGGCTTGGAAAGACATTGCGCCACCATTTGCGGATGGCACATGACCACGGTTGCCGCCCCGAAGGATCGCGCGGCAGCCCCGGGATCCTGCTCGGCAAATTCGCCTGCGGCGATACCCTCGCGGATGATCTCCTCCAGCAGTTCGTGCATGCGGTCGATGTGTTTTTCGATCACGTGCCAATCGCGCTCAATGGCGACGACGACCATTTCGTGGACCTTTTCATGGTCGAGCATGGCCGTGACGATCAGCTGGTATTCCGCATGCAGATAACGGCGAAGCCGGTCAGCGGCGCTGATCGGAAGCCGCGAGATTTCATAGGCCTGCTGATAACTGCCGGCCAACATGCGGCCGCAGATCGCCTGATGAATTTCGGTCTTGGACGCGAAGAAACGGTAGATATTGGCCGGCGACATGCCGAGATCGCGGGCGATGTCGGCGACGTTGGTCTTGGCATAGCCGTAGTGCCGGAACAACCGTTCCGCCGCCTCCAGAATCCGGGCGATATTATCCTGCCGCGCACTGTCCTGGATGTCTGCTGTCTCGTCCATGAACACATTCCGATTTACGACTGACGAATTTTGAATTTCGTCAGTCGTAAATCGGAATACGCTCGCTGTCAACTGCGGCGTTTTAACTGACGGTCAGCGAACTTGCGGATTGGACGTTCGGGTTGGCACGCAGTTCAGCCACCAGAAAGTCCACGAACGCCCGCGTCTTGGCCGAGATATGACGGCCTTCCGCGTGCATCACATGGATGGGAATAGGCGCCTCCTCGTAATCGGAGAGCACGATATCGAGCTTTCCGTCCCGCACGGCCGTTGCCACCTGATAGGATAGCGCGCTGGTCAGTCCCCAGCCGCTCAGCGCTGCCGAGATCGAGGCATCGACCGTGTTGCAGAACAGCCTGGGGCGCAGCGTGACATTGCTTTTTTCTCCGCCGGAAAAGCGCCAGTCCTGTGGTGCGGATGAGCCGGTATTGGCGATGATCGTATGCTCAGCCAGATCGGCGGGAACACGGGGTGCCGGATGATCCTTGAAATAGGACGGTGCACCGCAGATTACCCGCCGCACGCTGCCTACCTTGACGGCCTGATATCCGGAATCCGGCAGTTGGCCGATGCGCAGCGCCACGTCGATCCCCTCTTCCAGCAGGTTGACGACACGATCCAGTAGAAGGGCGCGTCCGTTGACGGCCGGATGCCGTGTCAGAAACGATGTCAGCACCGGCATGACATAGATCTGGCCGAACAGGACGGGCGCCGTCACCGTCAGCAAACCGGACGGCGTCGCATGCAACCCACCGGCCGAGGCTTCGGCCTCATCGATATCGGCAAGGATGCGGCGGCAATCCTCCGTGTAGCGGCTGCCGGGCGCGGTCAGTTTTACCGATCGGGTCGACCGCAGGAAAAGCCGGGCGCCCGTCAGGTCTTCCAGATAGGCAATGGCACGGGTGACCGCCGGCGGGCTCATGTTGAGCGCGCGCCCCGCCTTCGCGAAACTACCGGTATCGGCAACCTTTACCAGAACCCGCATGGATTGAAGCCTGTCCACCGCCGCCGCCCCACCTGATTATTCCATTTCACGGAATTATATGTTGCCTCTTATCGTACTTCTGTTTTCTACAAGAAAGAACGATTTTTCTCCAGACGCAATCATTGCCCATGGAGATCGACGATGAAGCTCTACTATCACCCTCTGTCAGGCCACGCGCACCGCGCCCGGCTTTTCCTCTCCCTGCTGGGAATCAAAGCTGAGCTGGTCGAGGTCGACCTCGCCGCCCGGGCACACAAGGCTCCGGATTTCCTCAAGCTCAATCCGTTCGGACAACTGCCGGTGCTGGATGACGACGGCACGGTCATCGCCGATTCCAATGCCATCCTCGTCTATCTCGCCAAGAAAACCGGGGCCAGGGACTGGCTGCCGGAAGACCCGAAGGGGGCCGCTGCGGTGCAGCGCTGGCTATCCGTCGCTGCCGGGGAAATCGCCTATGGCCCCTGCGCAGCGCGTCTTGTGACCGTCTTCGGGGCAAAGTTCGATGCGGACGAGGTCATTACACGCGCCCATGTCATCCTGCAGCGCATCGAGGCCGCTCTTGAGGGCCGCCAGTGGATTGCTGACGATCATCCGACGATCGCCGATGTCGCACTTTACAGCTACATCGACCGCGCGCCGGAGGGCAATGTCGATCGAAGCGCCTATACCAACATCAATGCGTGGCTAAAGCGCGTCGAGGCTCTTCCCGGTTTCGTCGCCTTCCAGAAGACAGCGATCGGCATTCCGGAGGCCGCCTGAGCAGGCCTCAAAACGTCGCGGCAAGCTACCAACCAGATATCAAAGGATCAGCAAATGTTGGCTCTCGACACAGCAGACCCGGCATCGCCCTGGCATGCAGGCGAGCGTATGTTGCAGGATCAGGCCGGCGTGGCCGGGCGTATGGAAGAGCTCGGCCGCCGCGTGCTGCGCGATCATCTGATCGACCAGCATCGCGCCTTCTATCCGCAGCTACCGTTCATCGTGCTGGGCACGGTGGATGGCGAGGGCGACGCGTGGGCAACGCTGCGGGCGGCAAGCCCGGGTTTTCTACAAAGCCCCGATCCGGGCACTTTGAGCGTTCATCTCGGCCGCGAGCCCGGCGATCCAGCTGATCCCGGGATGGGTGACGGCGACGCCATCGGCATGCTTGGCATCGAACTGCATACGCGGCGGCGAAACCGGCTGAACGGCACGATCCGCCGCTCGGGTCCGGCGGGTTTTGAGGTCGAGGTTGGCCAGTCGTATGGCAACTGCCCGAAATACATCCAGCTTCGGGATTTCCGCTTTGTCCGTGATCCCTCCGCCCTTTCCGCTGTCGAACCCACGGTGCTTCAGACCCTCGACGGCGCGGCGCGGCGGATGATCGGTGCAGCCGACACGTTCTTTGTCGCGACCTACGCGGAATTCGAAAACGGACGGCGGCAAGCGGATGTCTCGCATCGCGGCGGCAAGCCGGGCTTTGTCCGGGTCGACAGCGACGGCGTGCTGACCATCCCGGATTTCGCCGGAAACCTGTTCTTCAACACGCTCGGCAATATCCTCGCCAACGGCAAGGCCGGTCTGGTCTTTGCCGACTTCGAGACCGGCGACCTTTTGCAGCTGTCGGGTGATGCTGAGGTCGTTCTGGCTTCGCCCGAACTCGACGCTTTCGAAGGAGCTGAACGCCTCTGGCGCTTCACGCCGCGTCGCATTATCAGGCGGCCGGATGCCCTGCCGTTGCGCTGGGGTTCGGATACGCAAGGTCAGTCGCCGAGCCTGCGAATGACCGGCAGTTGGGACGAAGCTGAAAGCCGATTGAGCGCCGTGACCGCCTGACGTTCGGCGTCAAAGAGGCGAAACCACCGATATTCTCATGCGTATGCAATCCCGGCAGGAACTTCCGTTGCTGCCGGGACTTTAGGACGTGGCGCGACTGATGGAGGATTGCCATGTCTGACAAACCCAGTCTCTTTTCAAGATTTTCCGGCGGGGTCGCACACCTGACCGGCAAACCTGCGACCTTCGTGATTGCCGTGGCCGGTATCTTGATCTGGGCCGTTACCGGCCCCCTCTTCGGATTTTCGGAAACCTGGCAGCTCGTCGTCAATACCGGGACGACGATCATCACCTTCCTGATGGTTTTTGTCCTGCAGAATTCCCAGAACCGTGACGGCAAGGCGGTCCAGGCAAAGCTCGATGAACTGATCCTGACGAGTGGAGCCGAAAACCGTTTCATGGGCATCGAGCATCTCGACGAGACGGAACTCAAGCGGCTGACCGCACTTTTGAGGGAGGCCGCCGAAAGCGAGCCGGATCACGCGCTTGCCGGAAAGGTCGATCACATCATTCGCGACCGGCGCACGAAGCTGAAGAAGGCGGTTTGAGCGGCCCGCCTGCCGGACCGGCACCGCAACGGGCATGAATAAACCTGAAACGTGATATGTGTTGGCAGGAGAGGAGACCTCGATGAGCCGCGCATTCACCAAGGAAATCGACGACGCCCCGCCTCCGCCGGTGCCGGAACGGCCGGTCAGTGCGGCCCGCAATCTCGTGACGGCCAATGGCGCCCGCCAGATCGAACAAATGGTCGCCGTGCTCACCCAGCAGACCACGGCGACCGGCGATATCGATGCGCTGGCAGCGCTCAGGCGCGATCTGCGGTATTGGGAGACAAGGCGCGCCAGCATGGAAATCGTGGAGCCCAGCCCTGACCCGGACTCGGTAAAATTCGGAACACGCGTCTCGATCAGGCGCGGCGGCCAGGTCAGGGATATCCGCATTGTCGGCGAGGACGAGGCTGATCCATCGCTCGGGGCAATCGCCTGGACATCGCCGCTTGCCCGCGCACTCGAAGGTGCTGCTGCCGGAGACATGGTCGAGTTTGAAGTGGCTGGACGCGAAGAGGAAATCGCCGTCCTGTCGATCGCCGGAATGGTTTAAGACGGCGGTACCAGCTCGGAAACGGCGACCATTTCATTGATCTCATCGGCAAATCACGGCAAGACCGTGAAGACGATGATGTGAGGACATGATTTGGAGACCGCGCTCTACCTGCCGATCAAGGGTTTTCTCGAAGCCGCCGGCTATAGCGTCAAGGGTGAGATCGCGGGATGCGATCTTGTTGGCCTGACACCGGACGAACCGCCGGTCGTGGTGATTTGCGAACTCAAGCTCAGCTTCAATCTCGAACTGATCCTGCAGGCTGTCGACAGGGCTGCGGCCAGTGATGAAGTCTGGATTGCGGCCCGTGTTTCGGCCAAGGGCAAGGGCCGTGAACGGGATGGCCGTTATCGCAATCTCTGCCGCAGGCTTGGCTTCGGCATGCTGAGCGTTTCCGACAATGGCACTGTCGATGTGATCGTCAGCCCGCAGGCGCTGTTGCCGCGCAAGAACCCGCGCAAGCGATCGCGCCTGGTCAATGAACACAAGAAGCGCAAGGGCGATCCGGCCGTTGGTGGCAGTACACGATCGCCAATCATGACGGCCTACCGGCAACAGGCGCTGGCTTGCGCTGCAGCACTTCAGGCTGGACCTTTGCGGCCAAGAGATCTGAAGACGATCACCCCATCGGCCGCGACCATCCTGCGCGGCAATGTCTACGGCTGGTTCGAACGCATCGATCACGGCGTTTATGGTCTGACGGCCACCGGCGCCGAAGCGCTGATCCGCTGGCCAGTTGCCCCCACGCTTACCGAGGACGCTGCAACCGCAGCCGTTTAGAGCGTTGCGCCGGAGACGGTGCGCAACATCGAAACGATCGCCTGGTCCAGTTCGGCATCGACCGGTAACGCCTGTGAGGACAGCTTGACGATCACGGTTGCTGTCGCAGGATCGATCCAGATCCATTGTCCGTGAATGCCGATGGCGGCAAGCTCGCCCTCACCCGTCTCGTACCAGTAGTTGCGGTAACTGCCGGACGGAAACAGGGTCGCCTGATCGCCGTTCTTCCAGGCGTCGCGACTGCCGCCGGTCCACAGGTCGCCGATGAACTCTTCCGCAATCAGGCCCGCGCCTTTCGTGCGCACCAGTTCGCCGGTCAAGGCTAGATCGCGCGCGGTCGCCGACATGCCGCCGGCCGCGCGGGCCGTGCCGATGCGATCGACGGTGATCATTGCCGTAGAGCGGGCGCCCATCGGCTTCCACAGGTAATCGCTAAAAAGCGTCGCCAACCGCTGACCACCGGCGCGCTCGACAACGATGCCCGCCAGATCCGTGTTGGGCGAGCGGTAGGCGTGCTTTTCGCCGTGCCCCCAGGCACCCTTGCCGATGCTGCAGATAAAACTCTTCAAGTCTGGCGCCGGACTCTCCGGCCGATCCGGATTCCAGCCGGTCGACCGGCGGTAACGATCGAAACCACCCGACGTATCAAGGTAATCCTCAACGAAATCGACGCTGATTTCCATGTCGAACAGCTGCTGCACCGTGGCATCGGCATAGGCGGAGCCGGCAACTTCAGGCACATAATCGATCACCAGCCTGTCGAAGGCGAGCAGGCCCTTTCCGGCGAGAATGCCGGCCAGCAGCGCGGTCAGCGACTTCGACACCGAAAAAATGATATGCGGCCGGCCCGGATCGGAATGATCCCCCGACCATTCGGCCACAATATGGCCGTGCCGCATCACCACAAATTCATCGGTCTCGCTTTGGCGCAGAAATTCCTTCAGTGAAACCGGCGCGCCGCCTATCCCGGTCACCTCCAGTCCCTTGAGACCGCCGAGGCCGAGATGAGGCTCTTGAGGTCGAGACGCCGCCGCAATGACTGCGGAAGGAACGATCTCGCTGACATTCTGGAAGGCCCATTGCGAAAAGGGTGCCGTTCGCCAATTGGCAAGCGTCACGTCCGAACGCTTGAAATTCGTCATGTCCTGTCTCCTCCATCCGCCGTCGCCAGTACGCCATAAAGTTCCGGGCGGCGATCGCGGAAGATGCCCCAGGCTGCGCGATTATCGGCAAGCTGTTGCCGGTTAAAGCGGGCAATCAGCACCTCTTCGCCGTCACGCCCGGCGCTTGCGGCAAGCTGCCCGTCGGGACCGGCGATGAACGAAGAGCCGTAGTAGGATTGCGACTGGCCGCCGATGGTTTCAGAGCCGATGCGATTGGCAGCGGCGACCGGCATCATGTTGGCGGCCGCGTGGCCGCGCATCACCATGCGCCAATGCTCCATCGTATCGAGATCGGGCCGCGCCGGCTCCGAGCCGATGGCGGTCGGGTAGAGGATGATTTCAGCGCCCATCAGCGCCATGGCGCGGGCGGCTTCGGGGAACCACTGGTCCCAGCAGATGCCGACACCGATCGTGCCGAAGCGGGTCGGCCAGACCTTGAAGCCGGTATCGCCGGGGCGGAAATAGAATTTTTCGCTATAGCCCGGACCGTCGGGAATATGAGATTTCCGGTAGACGCCGAGGATATCTCCGGAGGTATCGATCATCGCGATGCTGTTGTAGAAGGCCTGGTTCTTTTTCTCGAAGAAGGAAACGGGCAGCACGACTCCCAGTTCGCGCGCCAAAGCCTGCAGCGGCGCAATGACCGGATGGTCGGCCAGCGGATGCGCCCGGGCAAAATGAACGGGATCCTGCGTCTGGCAGAAATACAGGCCTTCAAACAGCTCCTGCGCCAGAACGATATTGGCACCCTCGCCTGCTGCCCGCCGGATCAGCCGTATGGCGGCAGCGAGATTTTCCGCAAGATCGTCCGTGCAGGCGAACTGGACAACGCCCAGGGTGATGGCAGAGGCGGAAGCCACGATCAATTGCCCTCGAAACCGGTCAGTACGCTGACGGCATTGACGCCTATTTCTGCGACGGCATAGCCTCCTTCCATGACGAACAGGGTCGGGAGATTAAGCCGGGCGATCCGCTCGCCGATCTTCGGAAAATCCTCGGTCTTCAGCTTGAACTTGCTGATCGGGTCCTTCTCGAACGTATCGACGCCGAGCGAGATCACCACGACATCCGGATTATAGGCAACCAGCTTGCCGCAGGCATCTTCCAACGCCTGGCACCAGCGCTCCCAATCGGTGCCGAAGCGCATGGGATAGTTGAGATTGTAACCTTCGCCCTCACCGGCACCCCGCTCGTCGGCATGGCCGAGGAAATAGGGATATTCCTGCATCGGATCGGCATGCAGGTTGATCACCTGCACATCGGCGCGGGAATAGAAAATTTCCTGCGTGCCGTTGCCATGGTGATAGTCGACATCGAGGATGGAGACCCGCTTGGCACCGTTGTCGCGAAACCATTGCGCCGCCACCGCCGCGTTGTTGATATAGCAATAACCGCCCATGAACCCGGCGCCGGCATGATGCCCGGGCGGGCGGCAGAGCGCGAAGGCGGAGCGTTCACCATCCTGAACAAGACCTGCCGCCGTCAGCGCCACGTCATGCGAGGATTTGATCGCATCCCACGAGCCTTCGACAATGCCACACCCGGCGTCGAAGGAATAATAGCCCAACAGCCCATCGATGAATTCCGGCGGCACGTCGCCGCGCAGGCCGCGTGTCGGCCAGGTGAAAGGAAGCGCTGTACCGGTGCGCCCTTCCGCCGTCCAGCGATCCCAGATCGTCGGCAGGAAATCGAGATAATCCTTGCGATGGATGCGCGCCGCCGTCGTCAGGTCATGCTCCTGCGGCGGCAGGATCGGCCCGAGCCCGACCGTCTTGATCCGCCCTGAGACATACTCGGCGCGCGAAGTCAGTTCGAAGCCGGGAACGATGGCGCCAGCGACCAGTTCAAGCTGGTTGGCATGGCCGAGATGACGGGGCGAGAAGACGGTTTTCATGGCAACATCCAGCGTCAGGAAATGAAAACGCACCCCGCCGTTGAGCGGGGTGCGAACAACATGGGGTTATTTCTGAAGCTCAGTCCAGATCTTGGTGTAAAGCTCCTGGACTTCCGGCGGGCAGGTTTGCGAGGGAACGCCGACCGCGGCAAATTCGGCTGGAATATTGATTTCGGGTGCACCCTTCATGTCGGCAGGCATGAACTCGCTCGAGCCGGCGATACCATTGGCGTAACGGTGGAAACCGGAATTCATGCCGGCATTGGCCGGATCCATCATGAAGTTCTGGAAGAGCTTGGCGTTTTCAACGTTCTTGGCATCCTTGAGCACAGCAAGATTGTCACTCCAGTTGACATAGCCTTCCTTCGGATAACCGAATTTGATCGCGGGGTTCGCCAGGCGCTGACGGAAGGCTGAACCGTTCCAGTCGCTGGAAGCGGCAAAATCGCCCGAGCCCATCTTCTGGATCGTGCCGTATTCCATCGCTACCCAGTTGGGCTTGGCCTTGACCAGTGTGTCGCGAACCTTCTTGAGGACGGTAAGGTCACCCGTACATTTCTTGCCGCCATTGTAGAGAACGGCCGCGTCGATGACATCGGTCATTTCCGGAACGACGTTGACCTTGCCCTTCAGCTCATCCGGCGTATCGAAAATGATGCCCCAGGTGTTGATATCGCCCTTGTAGACGTCGGTATTGACGACGGTACCGACGATGCCCATCGCCCACGGAACGGTATATTTGCGGCCCGGGTCGAACTCTGGATTCTGCCATTCCTTGGCGACGTGACCAAAGTTCTCCATCTTGCCCGGATCGGTCTCGAGGAAGAGGCCTTCCGAGATCCAGATCGGGATATAGTTCTGCGACGGCACGACCATGTCGAAGCCGGAGCCACCCTGGCGGACCTTGGCCAGCGCCGTGTCGTTGGAATCGTAGTCGGTGATCGTCACCTTGACCTTGTACTGGTCCTCGAATTTCTTGATCATCTCGGGGCTGGTATAGTTGCCCCAGTTGTAGATGTTGAGTTCACCTTCTGCCCGGGCAAGGCCCGTCGTGGCGAGAAGTGCGGCCGTCACGGCCAAGATCCCTGTGATCCGTTTCATGATGCTGTTCCCTTTTCCCTCTTGTTAGACACGTTTTCTGTTGACGATGAAGAAGACGGTGACGACACAGATCGACAGGAGCAGGAACAGCGTCGAGATCGCGTTCATTTCCGGTGTAATCGAGCGGCGGATCTGGCCGAGCATGTAGGTCGGAAGCGTATCCTGGCCGGCCGACTTGACGAATTCGGTAATGACCACATCATCCAGCGAAATCACGAAGGCCAGCATGAAGCCGGCAAGGATGCCTGGCCAAAGCAGCGGCAGGGTGACGTAGCGGAATGCGTTCCATGGCGTTGCGTAGAGGTCAGCCGCCGCCTTCTCCAGCGTCAGGTCCATATTCTCCAGCCGCGCCCGGATCGGCAGATAGGCAAACGGGATGCAGAACGCGGTATGAGCGGCGATCAGGTAGCCAAGGCCGGAATAACCGGTCCAGATCTTGATGCGGGCAAAGAAGATCAGAAGAGCGACGGCCGTGACGATTTCCGGGATCATCAGCGGCTGGTTGATAAAGGCATATTTCAGCGTCAGCCCACGATAGGGCTCCGTCCGGGTCGTCGCCAGTGCCGCCATGGTGGCCGCTATGGTGGCGACAACGGCCGCAACCGAGGCGATCTGCAGCGAGCGGATGGAGGCGTCGATCACCTGCTGGTTTTGAAAGGCCTTGGTGAACCAGCGCAGCGAAATCCCATCGAAGGAAGCAAGGGATTCCCCCGCATTGAACGAATAGAAGACCAGCACCGCGATCGGCAGATAGAGCGCAAAGAAGCAGGTGATTGCAATGGCGGTAAACCCGCGCTGACGGCGGATGGAGAATGCCCTAGCCATGCCGGCTCCCTTGCGATCCCGCATTGCGGACATAGACCAGCAGCGCCACCATAACGATCAGCATCAGCGTGATCGACAGCGCTGATCCAAGCGGCCAGTTGCGTCCCTGGCCGAATTGCAGTTCGATCAGGTTGCCAAGCATCATGTTCTTGCCGCCGCCCAAAATGCTGGGCGTGACATAGGCGCCGAGCGCCGGAATGAAGACCAGAATGGAACCGGCGATGATCCCAGGTTTGACCAGCGGGATGATGATTTTCCGCAGCACCCTAAACGGCGTCGCATAGAGGTCGTACCCCGCCTCGACCAGCCGGAAATCCAGCTTTTCCATGCTGGCATAAAGCGGCAGCACCATCAGCGGCAGATAGACATAGACCATGCCCGTCAGGATCGCACCGTCGGTAAACAGCATCTGGATCGGTTTAGCGATCAGGCCGGATTTCAGCAGCAGGCCGTTGATCAGTCCCTCGTTGCGGATCACTTCCAGAATGGCGAAAGTGCGGATGAGGAGATTGGTCCAAAACGGAATAGTGATCATGAAAAGCCAGAGTTCACGGGTCTTTTCAGGGCGCGTTGCGATGAAATACGCCGTCGGAAAGCCGACCAGCAGGGTCAGGATGGTGGTGACAAGCGACAGCATCACGGAGCGCATGAAGATCGAGACATGGGCACTTGCGAGCGAGAATGTCCCGTCGAAAATATCCTTTTCCATGAAGACGCCGACCCAGCCGTCGAATGACGGTAGCCATTGCACGTCACCATAGGGGCCGGGCGCCAGGAACGAGTAAAGAAGAACGATCAACAGCGGGCCGGTAGCGGCAACGAGGATGATCAGCAGGGCGGGTAGTGAGAGCAGCCACCGTTTCCGGATATTCCTGTTTTGCTCTGCCTCGATTGTCCCCGCCGCGTCTGTCATCTCAGTTCCTCAAGACTCGGGCAGCATTGGCTTCGAGCGCGATACCGACCCGGTCACCGGCCGCAAAACGGGCGACCTGCAGCGGTTTGTTCTGCTCTCGCAGCGTAAACAGCGTTTCGCCGTCGGAAAGCCGGACGTGGTAGTGTGTATCCGTGCCGAAATAGACGACATTTTCAAGCGTGCCGGTCATCTGGCTGGCGTCCGCACGATCCGGCGGGCAGAGCGTTGCATGCTCCGGCCGCAGAACCACCGTCACCTCGCCCTCGGCATGGAAATCCTGTGGCACCGTTGCCGAAATGCGGCCAGCGACCGGCGTGTCGACATCGGCAATCCCGTTCGCGACCGAACCGATCCGGCCTTTCAGAAAATTGGTCTCGCCGATGAAATCGGCGACGAAACGATCCGCAGGTGCGTCATAGATTTCGCGGGGATTGCCGACCTGCAGGATTTTGCCCGACGACATCACCGCGATGCGGTCCGACATGGTCAGCGCTTCTTCCTGGTCATGGGTGACGAAGATGAAGGTGATGCCGGTCTCGGCCTGCAGGCGCTTCAATTCGATCTGCATGTCCTTGCGCAGCTTGTAATCGAGCGCCGACAGCGGCTCGTCGAGCAGCAGTACCTTCGGCTGGGGCGCAAGGGCACGGGCGAGCGCAACACGCTGTTGCTGGCCGCCGGAAATCTGGCTCGTCCGCCGTCCGGCAAGCGCTTCCATGCGCACCAGCTTCAGCATCGCATCGACGCGCTCGTTGATCTCCCGCTTCGGTTTCCCGAGCATCATCAGGCCGAAGCCGATATTTTCCGCCACCGTCATGTGCGGAAACAGCGCGTAGCTCTGGAAAACCGTATTGATCGGCCGCTTGAAGGGGGGCATGGCGGCGATGTCCTCGCCGTTCAGCAGGATCTCGCCGGATGTCGGATATTCGAAGCCGGCGATCAGCCGCAGCAGTGTGGTCTTGCCGCATCCGGAAGGCCCCAGAAGCGTGAAGAACTCGTTCTGGCGGATCGATACCGATGTGTTGTCGACGGCGGCGAACGCAAACTCGCCAAAGCCGAATATCTTAGAAACCTGGCGGATTTCAACCGCGTTCAATTCCGCCATATGCGGCACACTACCCGTTGCATGAAGCTGTTCCCGCCTTTTCGGCTTTGCGCTAGGTGACCACAGCGGCTTCGCGTTGACAACCGGATTCTTGATATTTTGATCAAAATATTACCGGCTGGAGAAACTGATGCGCCCGCCGCAAATTGTGGTGGTGGGCTGGATATTCTGCAACTCACTGGGGGCCGCCGCCTCGATATCACCGTTCAACACGACGATATCGGCAAGATACCCTTCCTTGATCCTGCCTTTGCGATCTTCCTTGAATTCCGCGTAGGCGCCTTCGACACAATAGGCATTGAGCGCTTCCGTCAGCGAGAAGGATTGATCCGGATCACTCTCTGCCCAGCGTTCCCGCGTGACGGCCGCCTCTATGCCGATGATCGGATCGATCGGCGATACCGGCCAGTCGGACGCAAAGCAGATATGCGCCCCGGCATCCTTGAGCGTGCGCCAGGCATAGCTGAGCGGCCAGCGGGCCTGACCGATACGCGAAACGGTCGGCTCCAGCGGCACGCCGGCACAGCCAGGCGGATGCGGTGGCTGCATCGAGGCGATGACACCGAGTTCGGCAAACCGGGCGATGTCGTCAGGATGCACCACTTCGATATGTTCGATGCGATGGCGGCTGTCACGGGTGCCATTTTGCGCGCGCGCTGCCTCATAGCCGTCGAGCACCGCCCGCACCGCGCCGTCGCCGATCGCATGAACCGCAATCTGCAGTCCACGCCGGTCCGCTTCGACCGCGACCTCCCGAAAGGTTTCAGGCGTGAAGAGACCCTCGCCGCAATCGCCGGGTTTATCGGCATAAGGCTCAACCATCACCGCAGTCCAGCTGTCGAGAACGCCGTCATAGAACACCTTGACGACGCCGGATGAGAGCCAGTCGCTATCGTACCTCCGGGCAAGGTCCGACGCTTTTTCGAGCATGTCGATCGACATGAAATTCTTGAAATGGAAGGGGATGATCACCCGGCACGGCAGGTGTCCATCCTGCTTCTCGATCGCCGCCAGTAGCTGCAGTTGGTAGAGATTGCCATCCATGTTCTGGATGGTGGTGATGCCGTGGCGGGAGCAATAGTCGAGGCCGCGCCGCATCACGGCGATATCCTGTGCCCATTCCGCCTCGTTCGGATAGGGATCGGGCTCGCCGCCGGTCGACAGGCCGAGGCGATAGCGGTCAAATCCGCCGGCCGCCTGCAAGGGGCTGAACGCCTCCATCTCGCGCAGTTCCCCGGTAGCAAGGCCATCCGCGCCAACGACCACCTCGTTGCCCGGCCCCAGTTCAGCACCGTGCAGCATACCGACCAGTTCAAGCGCCCTGGTATTGGCCCAGGCGGTGTGATGATCGGGTGCAAACAGAACCAGCGGCTGGTGCGCGAGGATCGCATCGAGATGATGGCGCGTCAGCCGTTCGGCGTCGCCGAGGATCGTGTAGTCGGTGCCCTGCGCGAAAAGGACCTTTTCTGCTGCCCGCGTTTCGGCATAGGCCCGCACGGCTTCGCTCAGCGCCACCAGTCCGCTGACGCCGGCCAGCTGGAGATGATCGAGCTCGGCAGCGCCTGAAAACAGGTGCATATGATTTTCGGAGAAACCCGGAAGTACCGTGCCGCCTGCGGCATCGATCACCTGTGTGGCTGCACCCCGAAACGGCTCCATCTGCGCTTCTGTGCCAACGGCCAGGATATGACTGTCAGCCAACGCCACCGCTTCGGCTTTGGGCCTATCCTCATCCAGCGTCAGAACCCGGGCGTTGAGAATGATGATATCGGCGGTCTGCGTCATGATGCTACTCACTGCTTGCCTTGAAGAATCTGGTGTGAGCTAAGCCGATCCCGCCGCGCAATTCAACGGGGGCCCAGAACGTTTCCTCACCATCCGTCCAACAGCACACGCTCCAGCATATCGGCGAAGAAATCGGCACTCTCGCGCGACAGACAAAGCGGCGGCTTGATCTTCAAGACGTTCAGATGATCGCCGGTCGGCTGCATGATGACGCCGAGTTGCAGCAGCCGGTCGCAGATCGCTGCCGTCTCGTCAGTCGCGGGCGACAGCGTCTCGCGGTCACGGACGAATTCCAGCCCGAGATAGAGGCCCATCCCGTGCACGGCGCCGACAATCGGAAACCGCTGCTCCAGCGCCTGCAGACGGCGCTTGAGGTGATCACCGACGGCCCGGGCGTTCTCCTGCAGCTTCTCATCGCGCATGATATCCAGCACCGTCATGCCGACGACGGAGCTGACCGGACTGCCGCCGGCCGACGAGAAGAAGTAGCCCTCCTTCTCCAGCGCATCGGCGATCGCCTTGGTGGTGATGACGGCGCCGAGCGGGTGGCCGTTGCCCATGCCCTTGGCGACGGTAATGATATCGGGGATCACGCCCTGCTCTTCAAAACCCCAGAAATGATGACCGAGGCGACCGTACCCGACCTGGACTTCATCGGCGATGCAGATACCACCACGCGCCCGGACCATTGCGTAGATCTCCTTGAGATAGCCCGGCGGCAGCGGGATGCCGCCGGCATTGCCATAGACGCATTCGCAGATGAACCCGGCCAGCCCCTTACTGTCCCGGTCCAGTTTTTCCAGCGCCGGCATGACGGCTTCGATATAGGCGGCGGTCGAGCCGGCCCCGCGAAACGCGCCGCGATAGGTATTGGGCGACATCACCGGGTGCACCCAGTCCGGCCGGGTGGTCAATGCCTGCGGGTTGTCCGCAATCGAGGTGGAGACCGCGTCGCTGGCAACCGACCAACCGTGATAGCCTTCCAGCAGGCACAGCATGTTGCGCGCGCCACTCGCGGCCCAGGCGAGCCGGAGCGCCAGATCGTTGGCCTCCGAACCGCTATTGACCAGGAACACCGTATCCAGCCCTTCCGGCGCAAGGTCGGCCAGCCTTTCGGAAAATTCCGCAACGGCAGCATAGTGGAAACGAGAATTGGTGTTCAGCCGTTGCCACTGCCGGTGCACGGCATCGGCTAGACGCGGATGGCCGTGGCCAAGAATGCTGACATTATTGACCATGTCGAGATAGGCACGCCCTTCAACATCGACCATATGCTCACGCAAGCCGCGCTCGATCTGCGGTGGCGTCTCGTAATAATTCTTCTGCGGCTTGGCGAAATGGCTCTGGCGGCGCGAAAGAAGCTTTGCACTCTGCGGCGCGGGCGCATCGCAGTCAAAGCCGAGCAGCTTTGCCGGGGATGGGCAGAGGATGCTCCATGCCGCAGCCTGACCGGGCGAGACGAACAGTGGCGGAAGGATATCCTTGTCACGGCAAAGCTGAACGCGCAGCACCCCGTTGTCACCGGACGCACCGGCGACAAGACCGAGCGGCTGGCCGGGATGGATGAAATCGTCCGGGCCAGGCAAGGTCTCGATGCCGGAAAGATGCAGCGCAGCATCCCGCCCCAGCAAGATCAGGCCGCGATCGGTGAGTTTGAGAATGCCGCCAAATGGCGCGGAGACGCTGGTACCTGCTGGCAAGCGCAGGTCGACGTGAACAGCGCATGTTTCCGCAGGGTCCGGTGAGCGCAGCACGGTCCGGGTCAACCGGTATTCGCCGTAGCGCGTCGACACAGTGGCGTTTTCGAGCGATGCCGCCAGGAGCAGCCGGTCTTCAAGGCCCGGCTGCGGCCACGCAACCCCATCGAGCAGCGCACTTTGCGTATCCAGGGCGACCACAGCAATTGCGGAAAGATCGACTTCCGGCAACAGCCGTTCGCCGGTGATCGCAGGCCCCGGATCGCCCATTTGGCCGACAGCCTGCAGGATGGCGATTTCCATCACGGCTGATGGCACCGAAACGGCGACCTCGAAGATCTGCCGTTCGTGGTCGATATTGCCGCTGACATAGCTGTTGTCCGGGTCGAGCGCGAGCTGCTGCTCGCTGCTTGCCACCAGCACGGCTGCGCGCGCCACGATCAAAGGCCAGAGTGCGCGCAATTCCGCTTCGTTGAGCGGGAAAACAGCATGGAATGCCTTGATCGCAGGAAGGACGGCCAGCGGATCGCCATCGGCATGATGCAACAGCGAGGCGCAGGTGACGGCGAGATCGGCGGCAAGCCAGCCATGGATGACATCGCCAAAATCGATCACGCCATCGGGTATCAGCTGGCCGCCGCTATTCGGCAAGCTGACGACATTGTCGTCAGTGATGTCATGGTGGATGGCCTGTTGCCGCAGATCCGGCTTCAGACCGTCGAGCCGCCGCATGGCGGCATCCATCGCCGTGCTGATACGCTGCTTGCGATCGGCATCCTTCACCGCCGAAAGCAGATGGCTGACCACGGCCTCGGCGTTGCGCAAATCCCATTGCAGGTCGCGCGACAGGCCGGGATGCGAAAAATCCGCCAGCGCCAGCGCCAGCCGCCCACCCAACGCCCCGAGTGCTGCAACGGTGACCGCCGGCAGGTGCTTGCGCCGTGTCAACGGCTGACCCTCGATATAGTCGAGCAGGCGGATCTGATATTTTTCACCACGGAGAGCGACGAACAGGATGTCCGCGCCATTGCCGGCCGGAATGATCTTCGGGACCCGCGGTGCCGCAGCCTGACCGGCAATGTGGCGCAAGGCCGCATTCTGCGCTTCAAGCTCGACGGTCGCATAGTCGGCGCGGCAGATCTTCAGGACGAACCGGCCGCTGGGCGCGTCGATACGATAATTGCGGTCCTGCTGGCTGCCCAGCTCAGTGACCGGCCCCGACAGGCCATAGTGAGCGGCAAGAAGGCTCGCTGCGTCTTCGGCATTCACATCAGGCCGCGACAATGCCGCTCGCCGCAGAAAAACATGTTCCAATCTCTCGCCCCTCCGGAATCAGACGGCTGCAGATTGGCACACCCATGTGTGAACGCGAATGACAAATTGGCGCATGCCGGCCCGGAAATTTCGGGTGGGTGCTACCGCACCCTCGCACGTCCAGGGTATCAAACGCAGAAACGCCCGCTGCAAGGCAACGGGCGTTTCAGGAAACTTTTCTGGAGGCGGTGCCCGCAGGTATTAGCGAGCGACCGAGGCGCGAGCGATGCTCTGGATGTCGGCACGGTCGATGCCGAGATCGCGCAGTTCGCGCGAGGTCATACGACCCAGTTCGGTGACCGTCTGACGGTACTTGCGCCAATTGTTGAAAGTGCGTGCTACGTTCATGATGATCCCCTTTCTAGGGCTTTCCGGGCCCGGCAGCCATTCAGTGGCGCCGTTGTCGTTTTGATGACCTGTATATAAGCCTCCCGATTATGGAGTAACAGCGCCAATACTTCAGGTCACCCATGCATTAGCTGCATGGTCAACTTTCCAGCCTACCCATCCCGCTGGCAGACTGTCCTGATACCTGGGGCGCGACGCCTGTCGTTACCCGGCACCATCGCATCATATCGCCGGACACCTGAGACGATTCTTTCCGCCTCAGTGGAACTTTACCCATCCGGTCACGTTTCTACAGACGAGCTAGATAGGAGTAACTCATATGCTCGCTAAGCTTTCTTATCTCGCATTCGGCTTTGTTATCGGCGCTGGCCTGCTGACGGCTGTGACGATCGCCAACCACACCACGACGATGGCCAATCACACCACGCTTGAAAAAACCAGCCGCCTGAACGGCACCGTCACGCCGGCGCCCTTTCAAATGGAGCGGTTCGGCTAGACGCCTGACGCTCCACATGGTCCCTGTAGCGCCCGCGATACCAGGGCGGTTTGAACCTGTGTGCCTGGCGCTTCCACTTTGCAGTTTTGGCTAGACTAGCGGTATCCGCTGCATCGACAGGAAAAGCCCCTTCAGCTCCGGCTCGCGAACCCGCCGGGCTGCTTCGACACAGGATACCCATTCGCAGAGCCGCTGACCTTTCTCTCGAAAGACGTCGCAGCTCTCTTTGACATCCAGCAAATGGACCTGAACGCAGCACGGTGCGCGCTGGCCGTTGTCGAGCATTTTCAGGTAGGTGAAATATCCCAGCGGTTTTTTCTTTGCCTTGCCGCGGACGCCGGCCTCCTCGAAAGCCTCGATCGCGGCAACCTCGTGCGGCTTCTTGCCAGCCATTGGCCAGCCCTTGGGAATGATCCAGCGGCCGCTCTCGCGGCTGGTCACCAGCAGCACCTCACACAGGCCGCCATCGGCGCGAATCCGGTAGCAAAGTGCTGCGAATTGCTCACGCATCCTTTCCTTGAATAGCGTGCCGGTGAACGGCGCCAACTCGGATAGGAACCCCGGCTTCTTCGGTGATTTTTTCAGCGCGCCGCCCATCGGGCTCAACCGCCCCTGATCGAGGTGCGCCACACCAGATCGGCATGCAGGCGCACCTTGTGGTTCTCGGGTTCGGCCGTCTCCGCCACCAGCCATGACACGGCCTCGCGGGCAATCGTGTCCACTGGTTGCGCGAATGTGGTCAGCCCATAGGAAGACCACGACGCCTGTTCGATATCGTCGAAACCGGCGACGCAAATCTGATCGGGTATGGACATCGAGAACTGATGGCGGGCGGCATCCATGAAGCCGCAGGCGAGAAGGTCGGTGGCGCAGAACACCGCGTCGGGGCGCTCCTTGCGGGTCAGAAGCTGCTGGGCGACAACCCGGCCGCTTTCATAGCCTGTATGACCGAAGCGCTCCACCATCACATCCATGCCCAGCGCCCTGGCAGCGGCAACAAAGCCGTGCTCGCGGGCCATCAGGCTCGGAGTGCCCGCCTGCGAATTGGCGAAGGCAAGCTTGCGGCAGCCGGCCCGCACGAAAGCCGTGGCGATACGCGCCGCCGCGTCTGCGTCATCGAGGTTGATCTTCAGCGGTCCTTCCCGGTCATCGTCGCGGTTGATCAGAACCAGCCGCTGGCCATTCTTCAGACAGAGATCGGTAATCGACTTGTCTGGCAGGCCCGACAATATGATCGAGGCATCGGCGCGGTAGCGGATGGCTTGCCTCAGCGCGAGGTCGACGCTGCCGTCCGACCGGTCGGTGTTGATCAACATTGCGACCTTGCCAGAATTCTGCAGCTGCAGAGTGAGCGCGCGCAGAAGCGCCGAGCGGTACGGCGTACTGATTTCCGAAACAATCAGGCAGACGATACCGCTTTCATTGCGCATGAGGCCGCGGGCAAGATGATTGACGTGGTAACCGAGCGCCTCGGCGGCATCCAGCACCTTTTGCCGCGTTTTCGGCGACACGCTGGCGCCTGATGTAAACGTGCGGGAAACCGCAGAGCGGGAAACACCTGCTTTTTCCGCTACTTCCTGAGCACTTACGAATAATTTCTGCGACACCGGCGCACTCCACCCTTGATGGATAATCTGCACAATTTTGCAATTGCGTGCAAGCATTCGATCGAGCGAAATGTGACAGTTTTATGAAGATTTTGTTTGACAGCCGTTTTCATCTCATGCAGCATTTGCACACGCTTGCAAAAGCGACCGGCGTGGAGGCGCTGTTTCAACAGGAGGAAGTTTCATGGGTTCACGATATATTGCCGTCGCTGCATTGGCCGCCGGAACGACACTGTCCGCTTTTTCGGCCCAGGCGGCCGGCGACCTCAACCTGATCTGCTCGGCTGACGTGGTCATCTGCGAGCAGATGAAGGGCGATTTCGAGAAGGCGCATGGTGACATCAAGGTCAACATGGTGCGCCTGTCATCCGGCGAGACCTATGCCAAGATCCGTGCCGAAGCGCGCAACCCGAAGACCGATATCTGGTGGGCCGGGACCGGCGATCCGCACCTGCAGGCAGCCTCTGAAAACCTGACACAGGAATACAAGTCGCCGATGCTCGACCAGTTGCAGGATTGGGCCAAGAAGCAGGCGGAAAGCTCCGGCTACAAGACGGTCGGCGTCTATGCCGGCGCGCTCGGCTGGGGCTACAATACCGAGATTTTCAAGGCCAAGGGCTTCCAGGAGCCGAAGTGCTGGGCCGACCTTCTCGACCCTGCCTTCAAGGGTGAAATCCAGATCGCCAACCCCAACTCGTCCGGCACTGCCTATACGGCGCTTGCCTCTCTCGTCCAGATCATGGGCGAAGACCAGGCCTACGACTATCTGAAGAAGCTCAACGCCAACATTTCGCAATACACCAAATCCGGCTCTGCCCCGGTGAAGGCTGCAGCGCGCGGCGAAACGGCGATCGGCATCGTCTTCATGCATGACGCCGTTGCCCAGACGGCCGAAGGTTTTCCGGTCAAGTCGGTCGCTCCGTGCGAAGGCACCGGTTACGAGATCGGCTCGATGTCGATCGTCAAGGGCGCGAAAAACCTCGACAATGCCAAGACATGGTATGATTGGGCGCTCCAGCCGGATGTGCAGTCGCGCATGAAGGATGCGAAGTCCTTCCAGTTGCCGTCCAACAAGACGGCCGAAATCCCGAAGGAAGCGCCACGCTTCGAAGACATCAAGCTGATCGACTACGACTTCAAGACCTATGGCGATCCGGCCAAGCGCAAGGAACTGCTTGAGCGCTGGGATCGCGAGATCAGCGCCAACGCCAACTAAGAGAGAACCGGCCGGGCCGTGGCTTTTGCTGCGGCCTGATCCAGGGTTTCTCCCGGCCGGGGATCGCGCAACCCTCCACAGATTGCGGCGCGGTCCCCGGCCACTCATCACTCCATATTTGACATCATGAAAAGGCGCGGGGATCGTCATGGACCATCGCAACCGTAGGCTGGATATTGTCCTCGGAATAGGCATTGCCGCCTTCCTTCTGGTTCCCTGGTACCGGATCGAAGGCGGGTTTCTCGGATTTGGCTGGTTCTCCGGTTTCCCGTCCGAGGCCTCCGTCACACCGGGCATCCTGCAGATCCTTGAGTACGGCCGTTGGTGGCTGACCATTCCGGCGCTGATCATGGCCGCTGCCGTCGCAGCGCGGTTTCTGCGCGATCCGATGCAGCGAGGCGCGGTCCTTGCTGCAGCCGGTGCCGCCGGCGTTCTCTTCCTGACGCTTCAGGGGCTGGCGATCGGCTTTTCCGGCTGGAGCTGGACGATCAGCGAAACGCTGTTCGGCGCGCTTGCCGACGGACAGCCTTCGATGGGGGCCGGCGCCGTACTCTCGGCCGTCGCCTTCGTGCTCATTTTCTCCTTCGGCCTTGCCGAACGCGGCGTCATGAAGGGCGATGCCTTCGTTGTCGCCTCCATCGCCATGCTGGTTTTCCTCGTTGCGATCTTCGTGTTCTACCCCGTCGGCAGCATGCTGGTCGGCGCCTTCCAGGATTTCGATGGATCGTTCAATCCGGACGGCTTTACCCGCAACATCCAGGACAATTCGATCTGGAGCCTCGGCTGCGTGGTCGGTGGCGAACGCTGCGGCGTCGCGTGGCGCACGCTGTGGCTGGCCCTGATGACGGCCGGCGGCTCGACCATCATGGGTCTTGCCTTTGCTCTGGTCGCCACCCGCACGCGCTTTCCCTTCAAGAAGGGCCTGCGGCTCCTGACGGTCCTGCCGATCATCACCCCGCCCTTCGTCATCGGCCTTGCGCTGACGCTGCTTTTCGGCCGCGCCGGTGTCATCACCGAATGGATGTCCAGCCTGTTCGGTATTGAGCCCGGCCGCTGGCTTTATGGCCTCACCGGTATCTGGATCGCCCAGGTCCTGTCGTTTACACCGATTTCCTTCCTCGTGCTCATCGGCGTCGTCGAAGGCGTCAGCCCGTCGATGGAGGAAGCCTCCCAGACATTGCGCGCCGACCGCTGGCGTACATTCTGGCGCGTGTCGCTGCCCTTGATGAAACCGGGCATCGCCAACGCTTTCCTGATCGGCTTCATCGAGAGCATGGCCGATTTCGGCAATCCGCTGGTACTTGGCGGCAGCCATGGCGTGCTCTCGACGGAAATCTTCTTTGCCGTCGTCGGTTCGCAGAACGATCCGTCCCGCGCCGCCGTGCTTGCCATCATCCTGCTCTGCTTCACGCTGACGGCGTTTCTTGCGCAGCGCTATTGGTTGTCGGGCAAGAATTTCGCCACCGTCACCGGCAAGGGTGACAGCGGTGCGCACATCGCGCTGCCGCGCCCGGTCTCCATTGCCGTGCACGCCATGGTCATCCCGTGGATGGTCTTCACCATCGTCATCTATGGCATGATCCTGTTCGGCGGCTTCGTGAAGACCTGGGGACTGGACAACTCGCTGACCCTTGACCACTACGCCCGCGCCTTCTCCGTCGAAATGCGTGATGGGGCGCTCGCCTGGACCGGTGTGGCCTGGAACTCCTTCTGGACGACGATCGAGATCGCGCTGATTTCGGCACCGCTGACGGCCGCTGTCGGCCTGCTGACGGCCTATCTTATCGTCCGCCAGAAATTCGCCGGCCGCAACGTCTTCGAATTCGCCCTGATGATGAGCTTCGCCATCCCCGGCACGGTCATCGGCATCAGCTACATCATGGCCTTCAACCTGCCGCCGTTGGAAATGACCGGCACGGCGCTGATCCTGATTGCCTGCTTCGTCTTCCGTAACATGCCGGTCGGCGTGCGTGGCGGCGTGGCGGCGATGAGCCAACTGGACAAGAGCCTCGACGAGGCATCGCTGACCCTGCGCGCCACCAGCTTCCGGACGATCCGCAAGGTCATCCTGCCGCTGCTGCGCCCAGCGATCACCGCGGCATTGGTCTATTCCTTCGTTCGGGCCATCACCTCGATCAGCGCCGTCATCTTCCTGGTCAGCGCCGAATACAACATGGCGACCTCCTATATCGTCGGCCTCGTCGAAAACGGCGAGTATGGCGTAGCGATCGCCTATTCCTCGATGCTGATCGTCGTGATGATCGTCGTCATCGCCGGCTTCCAGCTTCTCGTCGGTGAACGCCGGTTGCGGCGCGAAAATCGCGTCGCCGGCGTTACCACAACCCCTTCCCTCACCCTCGGTCAGGAGAAAACCGCATGATCACTCCCCGCTCCGGCTCGGTCGTCTTTCAAAATATCAAGAAGCAGTTCGGCGCCTTTACCGCGATCCACGACCTGTCCCTGACCATCGAGCCCGGCCAGTTGGTGACGCTGCTTGGCCCGTCGGGCTGCGGCAAGACCACGACGCTGCGCATGCTGGCGGGCCTTGAACATCCAAGTTCCGGCAAGATCCTGATCGGCGGCAAGGACGTGACCATGCTGCCTGCCAATGAGCGCGATGTCTCGATGGTGTTCCAGTCCTATGCGCTGTTTCCGCATATGAGCTCGCTCGACAATGTCGCCTATGGCCTGGAATCGTCCGGGCTGAAGAAGAAGGAAGCGCGCGAGAAAGCCGAAGAAGGCCTGAAGCTCGTCGGTCTCGCCGGCATGGGCGGGCGGCTTCCGGCTGAACTGTCCGGTGGCCAGCAGCAGCGCGTCGCCGTTGCCCGCGCGCTTGTGCTCGAGCCGCAGGTGCTTTTGCTCGACGAACCGCTCTCCAACCTCGACGCCCGGCTGCGCCGCCAGGTGCGCACCGAAATTCGCGAATTGCAGCAGCGCCTCGGCTTCACCGCCGTCTACGTCACCCACGACCAGGACGAGGCGCTGGCCGTCTCCGACCGTATTGTCATCATGAAGGACGGCGTGATTGCCCAGGAAGGTTCGCCCCGCGATCTCTACGAGGCACCGGCCTCGGCCTTCATTGCCGACTTCATGGGCGAGGCCAATGTGGTTTCATGCGATGTCATCAGCGTCGATGGCGCCGACGCGACGATCCGCATCGCCGGACTGGAACATCGGGTTCCGAGCCGCAACGCCAAACCGGGACCGGCAAAGCTTGCCGTGCGACCGAATTCAATCACCCTGGAGCCGGCATCCGGGGCCGCCTATCCGGGCCAGATCACCCACGCTGCCTATCTTGGCGACCATGTCGAATACGAGGTAGAGACGAGCACAGGCAGACTTTTCGTTGTCGATCCGGCCGTCGAGCGCGCACTTGCGCCGGCAACCGAGGTCGCCATCGGCTTCAAGGGACGCGGCATCGCCATCATCAACGGCTGAGCCGCAAGCATATCGCAAGAGGACCAACTTCATGACATCGCAGATCTCCGGGCTCGACATACGTTTCGCCCTGGCCCAGGCCATCGCCAAGGAAGCGGGCGCGGTCGCGCTCGATTATTACAACAGACGCGAAACACTGGTGATTGAAACCAAGCGCGACCCGCAGGATGTCGTCTCCATCGCAGACCGCGAGGTTGAAAACCTCATCCGCGCCCGCGTCGCCGAAGCACACGCAAACGACGGATTTCTGGGTGAGGAGTACGGCCTTGCGCGCGGCGATTCCGGCTATACCTGGGTGGTCGATCCGATCGACGGCACCAGCCCTTTCGTCAACGGCATGCCAAACTGGTGCGTCTCGATCGCAGTCCTGCACAACAACGAACCGGTGATCGGCGTCATCTGCGCCCCCTGCCACGACGAACTCTATGCCGGTGCCACCGGCAAGGGCGCGACACTCAATGGCCGGGTGCTGACGCTTGATCCTTCCCGCACGATCCGCAACGCCGTCACCGGCATCGGCGCCAACAACTACGTGACACCGGCTTTCGTCGGCAAGATGGTCGAGGATCTTCTGGCAGCAGGCGGCAACTTCATCCGCAACGGCTCCGGCGCACTGATGCTCGCCTATGTCGCCGCCGGCCGTCTGGTGGGATATTACGAGCCCTACATGCACGCGTGGGATTGCCTGGCCGGCTATTGCCTCGTCAAGGAAGCCGGCGGCTGGTATCATCCCTTCCCTGTTGAAGGAGAACAGCTGACCAAGGGTTCGCCCGTATTGGCGACGGCTCCCGGCGCTCGCGAAGACCTGATGAAAATCGCCGGGCTCTGAAAAAGCGAAATTGGGGCTGGCGCCACCGGGCGCCGCCCCTTGTGATCAGTGAAAGACTTCAGATCGTGGCGCTGCTGGCCGGCAAGGCGCGTGCTACCGCGCTCAAAAGATCAGTCTGGGATATCAGTCCGACTATGCGCTGTTCACCGTCGATCACGATGACGGCATGGGCATGCCCGTCCGTCAGGACCGGCAGCAATGAAAATGCCGGATCATTTTCCGATGCGGTCGCAGCTTTCGACAGGACGTCGCCGACGTGGTCAGCATTCCTTGAGAGTTCCCGCAGACCAATCGTCCCGGCCAGACGGCCGTTCTCATCCTTCACCGGCAGCGTGCGGATATTGTGCTTCAACAGAAGCTCGCGCGCATCCGCCGGACTGGCATCGGCGTCGATCGAGATGACATCGCGCGACATGATATCGGCACAACTGATATCGCCATGCGCGCGGATGGTTGCTTGCAGCTCGACCTGCTGTAGCAGACGGCTGAGATCACCCCGTTCGATGTCGAAGGTTTCATCGAACGCGGCAAGGGCTGCGTCGAGATCTTCTTCGCGGAAGCCAACCCGCAGCGATGCGGGCAGGTCTGCGGTCTGGTGTGTGTTGACCGCCGCGATAGCAGCAACATGCGGGTAGTTGCGCCGGCCAAGCTTGTGAAACAGCAAGCCGAGGGCCACCAGAATGCAGGAATTGAGACCGACCGGCACAAAGGGAAACAACAGCCCCCAACCGGCAACGACCGGCCCGCCGAGCACGGCGGTCAGCGCGGCTGCCCCACCGGGCGGATGCAGGCAGCGCGTCAATGACATCGCGGCGATGGCGAGCGATACGCCGACACCGGAAGCAATCACCGGATCATGAATCACAGACGCAGTCAGGATACCCACCAGCGCCGAAATCGTATTGCCGCCGATGATCGACCATGGCTGCGCCAAGGGGCTGGCCGGCACGGCAAACAACAGAACGGCCGAAGCGCCCATCGGCGCCACGATCAATGGCAGATGCGGCCCTTGGCCGAGCAGGTAACTGCTGATCAGGCCGGTCAGACCGATGCCGATCAGCGCGCCGACGCAGGCAATCAGCCGCTCGCGCAAGGTGGCGCCGGCCAGGATGGGTGCGAAGATGCGAAAACGGCCGTCCGGCACTGGCTTTTGAGGATGGGACATCGGGGAACCGGACACGCGGACAGATTGGATCGAGACAGCGCGCGCACCATCCCGCTCCCCGGCTATAGGAAAACCACACACAAAGCGCAACGGCCAAAATGGCAGAAGCCCTTGCCGTAACGCACGAACAGCCGGGTTTCCGGCTGTTCGCATTCACCTAGTCCTGTTTGGCAGCGTCAGCAAAAAAGCCCTCTGGACTGTCGACCTCGACCAGCTTCTTCTTGTCAATCAACCAGAACCGGTTACCGACCGCGCGAACGAAGCTGCGGTCATGCGAGACGAACAGGCAGCTCGCCTGATGTGCCATCAGTTCCCCCTCCAGCGCTTCCTGACCGTCGATATCCAGATGGTTGGTCGGCTCGTCGAGCAGGTAGAAATTGGGATTGGTCAGCCGCAGGATCAGCATGCCGAGCCGCGCCTTCTGCCCACCGGACAACTGGCTTATCGGGCGCCCCTGAAGCTCGACGGACATGCCGGCTCCGGCCAAAAGCGCCCGCGCCCGCTGGTCGCCGATATCAAAACGGCGGATGACCGTTCCCATCGGCGTGTCGCTGTCGCGCAGGTCGGCTAATGCCTGATCGCCATAGCCGAGCACCAGTGACGGCGTCGCCTTGATGCCCTCCTGCGCCACATCCGGCTGTTCGATTGCCTTGCGCAACATCGAAACAAGGCGGGTCTTTCCGGCGCCGTTGGCGCCGAGCAGAACGATCCGGTCTCCCTGGCAGACGAACTGCTTGCCGGTCCTGAACAGCAGGGTGCCGTCCGGGGTCTCGACCGCAGCGTCCTCCAGCGTGATCAGCACCTTGGCATGGGTACCGCGATTGGCAAGTTTGATCGCCCCGGCCGAGCGTTCCAGATGCGCCGGCTTTGCGGCATCTTCAAGCTTGTCCGCCCGCTGCTTGAGCTGCTTGGTCTTGACCACCAGCAGATCGCTGCCGGAGTTGATGCCGATATTGTTGAGTTTGGCCGCTTGCTTGCGCAATTGATCGGCGACCTTGATATCGCGTTGATAGCGGCGCTCATCGGCAGCGTCGGCCTCGTCCAGCGCCACCCGCGCCCGTGTGTAGGGCAGCGGAAAGATCTGCGATTGCTCTGCCCGGAGAAAGAGCGTGCGATTGGTGACCGCATCGAGGAAGGCGCGGTCATGGCTGGCGATGACCACCGGAACGTCGCGCGGCAGCGCATTCAGCCAGGCTTCGAGCATGGCGATCTTGCCGAGGTCGAGATGGTTGGTCGGCTCGTCGAGCATCAGCACATCCGGCTCGGTCACCCAGACACGGGCGAGCATGGCAATGCGCTGCCAGCCACCGCTCAATTTCTTCAACGGCCGCTGCCGTAAGGCCTCCGGCACATCGAGGTCCTCCAGTGCGACATCGACGCGCCAGCTCTCGCTCTCCTGCTGATCAGCCGATAGCGCGTCCAGAACGGCTGCATAAAAAGACAGATCGAACAGGCGAGATGGGACGTTCTGTTCGACATAGCCGACCGTCAGGCCGCGCGATTTGGTGATCTCGCCCTCGTTGGCCTCGAGCGTGCCCGAAATGCAGCGAAACAGCGTCGATTTTCCGCGGCCGTTGGCGGCAACGAGGCCGATGCGGTCGCCGGCATTGACGACGAGGTTGAGTTTGGAGAAAAGCGGGCTGCCCAGCACGATGCCGAGATTGCGGATATTGATAAGGGTCATGATCGGTCTCTGGTCTTGCCGCACAACCATCCATCGAGGGCTCTCAAGCCATCATCGATGCGATGCGCGCGGCGGATAGAAAAATACAGCCAGCACAAACCATGGGCTTGGCGCTGCAGTGCCACGAAGGGCAGACCAGAAGGCGGTTTTTAAGAGAAACGGACTTTGGTCAGCCCTGCAAACGCATTTGCAGGGCGTTGACGGGGCCACGCTGGCGATGGTGCCGGAAAAATGTAATCATTGCGCAGCCCTCCTTTCTCGATAGGCGTCCCTCATAACACCCGATTCTAGAATTCGCAATCGTCCCGCAATGCAGGCGTTGAAAATTGAACCGATCAGAGGATGGAGTGATCGACGATGACGACCGGCTTGCCGTGCGAGCACATCTCGACCCGCGCCTCGACCCGGTAGATATCGCGCAACATCGATCCGGTGATGACATCACCCGTCCGTCCGCTCGCCACCATCGCGCCCTTGGCGATGACGATGGTATTGTCGCAATAGCGCAGCGCATGATTGAGATCGTGCAGGGCAATCAGCACCGACATGCCGGATTTTGCCGCCAGCGACCGCATGAAGCCCAGCACTTCGATCTGACGAAACAAGTCGAGCGCAGAGGTCGGTTCATCCATCAGGAGGATTTCCGGCTTCCGGACCAGTGCCTGCGCGATCGACACGAGTTGCCGCTGTCCGCCGGACAGTTCGCCGAGACCGCGAAAGGCCAGATCGTCGATCCGCAGGGCCTGTAGGATGCGGTCGATTTCCAGAAGCTCACTGTCGCGTACCTTCCAGCTCGAGCCTTGCTTGCTGGCGAGAAGTACGGATTCGTAGACCGTCAGCACGGCATTGGCGCCGGTATCCTGCGGCATGTAGCAGATGGTCTCCGGGCCTTTCAGCGTATCGGACAGGACCACCGTGCCCGGCCCCGAGGCAAGCCCGGCGATGCGCTTGAACAATGTGGATTTGCCTGCAGCATTCGGGCCGATCACGGCGGTCATGACGCCGCCATGGAGGACATCGGTATCGACGTCCGACAACACCGTGTGCTTGCCGTATTTGGCGCCGACGCCCTTGAGTGCCAGACCTACCATGCCCGCCTCCGGTTGGTGAAGATCAGGATGAAGAAGAACGGTACGCCGACCAGTGCGGTAATCACCCCGATCGGCAGGATGGCGCCGGGGATCAGCGTCTTCGATACGACCGATGTTGCCGACAGAAGCAGCGCGCCGCAAAGCACGGACGCCGGCAGGAAGAACCGCTGATCTTCGCCGACCAGCATGCGGGCAATGTGCGGACCGACCAGGCCGACGAACCCGATGGTACCGACGAAGGAGACCGGGATGGCTGCAAGCAGGCTGACGGTCATCATCGTCTGCAGCCGCAGACCGCGTACATTGATGCCAAGGCTTGCAGCCTTGTCTTCGCCTAGCCGCAAAGCGGTCAACGCCCAGGCCTGGCGGGCAAACAGCGGCAGCGCGAACACAAGCACCGCGCCCGTGATCCAGACCTTCGGCCACGTCGCCTTGGTGAGGCTACCCATGGTCCAGAAGATCACGGCGGCCAGCGCCTGTTCGGAGGCCAGATATTCGAGCAGCGACAGCAGCGCATTGAAGGTGAAAACCAGTGCGATGCCGAGCAACACGATGGTTTCGACCGTGACACCACGCATGGTGGAAGCGAAATGAATGAACAAGGCCGCTGCCATCGCCATCAGGAAGGCGTTGATCGGGATCATGAACTGCACGGCGGCCGGAAACAGCGCCACGCCGCCGACAAGGCCAAGTGCCGCGCCAAATCCGGCGGCGGCGGAAATCCCGAGTGTAAAGGGGCTGGCCAGCGGATTGGCAAGAATGGTCTGCATCTGCGCGCCCGCGACGGACAGCGACGCGCCGACGGTCACCGCCATCAGCGCGATGGGCATGCGGATATCCCAGATGACGACGCGCAATTGATCGCTGACCGAGTCAGCATAAAACAACGACGTCAGCACCTCTTTCAGGGTGTAATTGGCCGGCCCCAGCGCCATGTCGATCGACATGCTGAGGAGCAGAGCCGCGACCATGCCGCCGATCAGCACGATCCGGCGCAAAGCCAGGGCGCGGTATTGCGCGCGCCCTGTTGTCGTTTCGAGCTGTTCGGCGGCGACGGCCATCGGTTATTCGTCCTTCAGCGAGACGAAATAGCCGGGCTTGTAGTCCAGCGGCAGGAAGCGCGCATGCAGTTCCTTGAACGTGGCTTCCGGATCGAGGTCCTTGAACAGCTCCGGATGCAGCCACTTGGCAATCTCCTGGATCGCTACGAACTGGTACGGATTGTTGTAGAACTGGTGCCAGATGGCGTGCACATTGCCGTCCTTGACTGCCTTCACACCGGTGAAGGCCGGACGCTTGGTCAGGTTTTCAAGCTTGCGGTGGGCTTCCTTGAGATCGGCGCCATAACCAACGCCAACCCAGTTGCCACCGGGAACGTAGCCCTGCCAGTTGCCGCCGGTGATGATGATCTGATCGGGATTGGAGGCAATGATCTGTTCCGGATTGACCGCGCCGAACGTGCCCGGAATGATATCTTTGGCCATGTTGATGCCACCGGCGATTTCGACCATCTTGCCGAAATTCTCGTTGCCGAACGACATGCAGCAATCGTCGGAATAGCCGCCGGCGCGCTCGACGAACACGACGGGGCGAACCATGTCGGTCTTGGCCAGCACGTCGGTTACCTTGGCGATGCTGTCAGCGCGGAACTTGATGAAGTCCTCGGCCTTGGTTTCCTCGCCGAGCAGCTTGCCCATGATCCGCATGCTGGCTTCGGTATTTTCCATCGGCTTTTCGCGGAAGTCGATATAGACGAGCGGGATGCCGACCTTGCCGAGCTTTTCGATATAGCCTGCCTCTTCGGTCGAGGTTTTCGCGTCGAGGTTCATGATGATGACATCGGGTTTCAGCGAAATCGCCTGTTCGATATCGAACGTGCCATCCTTCATGCCCCCGAATGTCGGCAGCTTTGCCATTTCGGGGTATTTGGCCAGATAGGCATCATAGCTTTCCGGGTCAGCCTTGGAGAGGTCGTCCCGCCAGCCGACGACGCGCTTGAACGGTGCCTCCCGATCCAGAGCGGCGACGAAATAGATCTGCCGGCCTTCACCGAGAATCACATTGTCAACGGGGACGCTGACCTCGACGTCACGGCCGGTTATGTCCTTGATGACAACCTTTTCACCGGCCAGCACCGTGCTGGAAAAAAGCGCGCAGAGACCCACGGCGGCCAAGGCCACCTTGCCAAACATACCCATCGTTATCTACTCCATCGGGGAACTGCGCGTTTCGTAGTTATCATGATATTGACAGTCAAGTTTTATCTTTTAGAAGCTTTCCAGAAAGCACCCGCTCATACGTCAATCCAAGGCAGACCATTATGACCGACACGCCCCGTCTCTCGAATTATGACCTGCGCGACGAGATCAAGGCCTATTGGTCGGTGCGCGCCGAAACCTTCGATCAATCGCCGGGACACGAGATTTTTTCAGAGGAAGAACGCGCCGCCTGGCATCGGCTGATCCTAAAACATCTTGGCGAAGGCAAAGGCCGCTCCGCCCTGGATCTCGCCAGCGGCACCGGTGTCGTCTCGCACCTGATGGATGATCTCGGCTTCAAGGTGACAGGCCTCGATTGGGCCGAGCCCATGCTGGAGCGCGCCCGCAACAAGGCGAAAATCCGCACCCGCAACATTACCTTCCGCATCGGCGACGCGGAGAACACCATGGAGCCGGACAATCATTTTGACGCGATCATCAACCGGCATCTTGTCTGGACGCTGGTCGATCCGGCGAATGCCTTTGCCGAATGGTTGCGGGTACTGAAACCCGGCGGGACATTGCTGGTGATCGACGGCGACTTCGTCAACACGACGCTGTTCGAACGGATGCTGATGAAAGCCGCCGGCTGGGGGCAGCGCTGCGGTCTTCTGAAGAGTGATCCACTCCATGCTCCGCCCGGCATGATGGAGACCCATCGCAGTATCATTTCCAGGGTCTATTTCTCGCAAGGCGCACGGGCCGAAGCCGTGGCCGCCATGCTGGCCGAAGCCGGGTTCGAAAACATCGTTATCGATACCAGCCTGGCCGATATCCACCGCACCCAGGCACAACACTGGAACATCCTGAAGGGGCTCGCCCGCGGGACGCAGCATCGCTATGCGATCCGGGCCATCAAGCCCGCCTAGTGCACTGTAGACAAATTTTCTATTATGTACTTTTCTGTCCACGCTCTCCGTGATACACAGCTGAAAAGCCATCACGGAGAAGCCAAGCCATGCAGATCGAGGAATTCACGCTCGAACGGATCCAGTCGCTCTATGAAAACCTGGTGGAGTTCAATCTCTCCGACAGTGGCGTGCATCCTTACTCGCTGAAGGAATTACTGACGCCGGACCAGCTGCTCGGCCTGCACGATGTCGAACTCGGTTACGGCTGGACCAATGGCGGCGTCGAATTGCGCGACACCATCGCCCGGCTCTACAAGGGCCGCGACCGCGACAATGTCATGGTCACCAATGGCTCGGCGGAAGCGAATTTCATTCTGGTCATGACCCTTTTGGAACCCGGCGACGAGCTGGTGCTGTTCGTGCCGAACTACCTGCAGATCCGCGGCTGGGCCAAGGCGCTCGGTGTCACCGTCAAGGAGATCGTCCTGCGCGAGGAGCTGGGATGGCTGCCCGATCTCGACGAGGTTCGCGCCGCAGTCGGCCCAAGAACCAAAATGATCAGCCTGTGCAACCCCAACAACCCGACTGGTAGTCTCTTGCCACGCGAAACGATGGATGCGCTTGTCGATATCGCCCGCGAACACGGCGTCTACCTGCATGCCGACGAAATCTACAAAGGCTCGGAACTCGATACCGAAGAAACCGTCAGCTTTGCCGACCTCTATGAAAAAGCCGTGGTCACCGCCGGGCTTTCCAAGGCGATGGCGCTTCCGGGTTTGCGGCTCGGCTGGCTGACCGGTCCGGCAAAGGAGATTTACGGAACCTGGCAGCGCAAGGATTATACCTCGATCACCACCGGGGCGCTCAGCGAACACATCGCCAATATCGTGCTGCAGCCGGCCAAGCGCGCCGAAATCCTGTCGCGCAGCCGCCATCTGCTGCGGGAAAACCGGGCGCTGCTGACCTCCTGGATCGAAGCGCACAACAACCTGTTTTCCTACCTGCCGCCCCGCGCCGGCGGCATGGCGTTTGTCCGCTATAACCGTGACATCAATTCCTCCGTGCTGGTGGATCGGGTCAGAGAGCAAAAGAGCGTCATGCTGGTGCCCGGCGACGTCTACGGCCTCGACGGCTATGTCCGCATCGGCATCGGCGCGCAGAAGCATCATCTGGAGGCAGGCCTCGAACGCCTTGCTGACTTCATGCGGGGCTGAGGGGATGAAGCCTGAACTCGCCTCCTATGCCGCCATCTGCGATGGCGTCGCCCAGCTGTTCCAGCCGTTTGCCGAAGTCGTGCTGCACGATCTCGAAACCGAGACGGCCGTGCATATTGCCGGGAATTTTTCCAGGCGCGAAATCGGTGAACCCTCACTACTGCACGAGATCGACTTCCGTCCAACCGAGCGTCTTCTCGGTCCCTATGAAAAGGTCAACTGGGACGGCCGCCGCATCAAGTCGATCAGCATCATTCTGCGCGACGGAAGCGAGCGGCCGATCGCGGTGATGTGCATCAATGCCGATGTCTCGCATTTTCATGCGGTGATGCAGACATTGAGCGCCTTTGCCTCGATCCCCGTCGATCATGCCAAGCCGGCCAACCTGTTCAAGGAGGACTGGCATGAGCGCATCAACGAATATATCCAGAACTGGACCGGCTCACGCGGCCTGATCATCGCCGATCTCACCCGCGAGCAGAAGCAGCAGGTGGTCAAGGACCTCTCTGCCGACGGCGCCTTCGGCGGCAAGAACTCCGCCGCCTATATTTCCCGCATCCTCGGCATGGGCCGTGCGACGGTCTACAAATATCTCAGCCAGGATCGATCGGCGGACGAATGATCATTCTCTCCCGCCCGGAAATCGAAGCTTTGATCGATCTCGACCATGCGCTTGCCTCCGTCGAAGCGGCCTATATCGCTGCATCCGATGGCCGGGCCGTCATGCCACCGGTCGGGTATCTGGCGTTTCCGGACAAGGATGGCGATTGTCATATCAAATACGGCCATATCGCCGGCGATCCCGCCTTCGTCGTCAAGGTCGCAGCCGGGTTCTATGGCAATCCGGCGATCGGCCTGCCGACGTCGAACGGCGTGATGCTGGTCCTGTCCGCGGAAACCGGCATTCTCGAAGCGATCCTGCTCGATGAAGGTTTTCTCACCGACCTGCGCACCGGCCTTGGCGGCGCCATCGCCACTCGGGCGCTGTGCCGTCCGGATGCGCGGCGGGTGGGAATCGCCGGAACCGGCATTCAGGCCCGCTGGCAAGTCCGTTGCCTGCAGCAGGCGATGCCGGGTACACAGTTTTCCTTTACGATCTGGGGGCGTTCGAAAGACAAGGCGCGGGAAACGGCGAATGCTCTCAAGGCCGAGGGTATTGATGTGCTCGTCTCTCCCGACCTGGAGCGCCTTTGCCGTGACGCTGACATCATCATCACGACCACGCCCTCACGCGAGCCGTTGATCCGCGATGCCTGGATACAGCCCGGCACCCACATCACCGCAATCGGCGCCGATGCACCCGGCAAGCAGGAGCTGGATACAGCTCTTGTGGCCCGCGCCAGCCGCCGCATCTGCGACAGCGCGGCGCAATCTCTCGACCACGGCGAATTTTCCACCGCGTTCCGCGCTGGAGACATTTCCGCCGAAACCTGCGTCGAACTTGGAGCTGTTCTGGGTGGCAAGGCCGCGGGGCGGATCCATCCCGCAGACATAACCATCGCCGACCTCACCGGCATCGCGGTTCAGGATATCGCCATCGCAAACTCGGTCCTTGACGCCGACAGGCGCTCGCAACACCGTTGACGATCCCATCACTCCAGGTCGAAGGCGGTGATGATCGGGCATGGGCCTTTTGACGTGGAGCCGCAGGCATCGGCAAGACGGAGCAGCGAAGCACGGGCAGCACTCAGCTCGGCAATCTTCTCGTCGAGCGCAACGATACGCTCGCGCGCCAATGTATGAGCGCGATGCCGGTCTTCACCGGCATCCAGCGCCAGCAGTTCGCCAATCTCATCCAGCGTGAAACCCGCCGTCTGGGCTGTCCGGATGAACCGCAGGCGGCGGATATCGTCGTCGCCGTAGCGCCGGATGCCGCCACCGAGACCGACGCCGCCGGGGCGCTGCGGGGTGCCGAGCAGTCCGCGCCGCTGGTAGTAGCGCACCGTTTCGACGCCAACGCCGCCCTCACGCGCCAGCCCTGCAATCGTCGTCTCTTTCATCGCTTGACTCCGTACCATAGTACGGATGTTATAGTCCCTGCAATCGATCAAACCAAGCGAAATGAAAGATTGCGATATGACCGGCAAGACATCGAAAACCGCCACTCTCTACCGGATGGTGATGGACAAGCACACCTGCCCTTACGGCCTGAAGGCCAAGGATCTTCTGGAACAGCAGGGCTATGCGGTGGACGATCGCTGGCTGACGACGCGGGAACAAACCGACGCATTCAAGGTGCAGCATGGTGTTCAGACGACGCCCCAAACCTTCATCGAAGGTGCCCGCATCGGCGGCTATGACGACCTGCGCCGGTATTTCGGCAAGACGATCCGCGATCCGAAAGCAGTGACCTACCGGCCTGTTATCGCTGTTTTTGCCGTCACTGCGCTGATGGCACTGGCGGCCAGCTACGCCGCCTATGGCAGCATCTTCACCGTGCGCTCGGCCGAATGGTTCATCGCCTTCACCATGGCGGTGCTGGCGACCCTGAAACTGCAGAACATCGAGAGCTTTTCAACGATGTTCCTCAACTATGACCTGCTTGCCAAGCGTTGGGTCCGCTACAGTTATATCTATCCCTTCGCGGAAGCGGGTGCCGGTATCCTGATGATTGCCGGGGCGCTCAACTGGATCTCGATCCCCGTGGCGCTGTTCATCGGCACGATCGGGGCCGTCTCGGTGTTCAAGGCCGTCTATATCGACAAGCGCGAACTGAAATGCGCCTGCGTCGGCGGCGACAGCAATGTGCCGCTCGGCTTCGTCTCGCTGACAGAAAACGTAATGATGGTGGCGATGGCGGTCTGGATGCTGGTGATGATCCTGACAGGCGCCGGCGTTGGCCACGCCATGTAAACCTTAGTGACGGGCCTGCCCCATCCGTGAAAGCAGGATGACCGGCAATATTCCGATGACAACGATGGCCAGGGCCGCGATGGACGCCTCTTCATAGGTGCCCCTCGCGGCCTCGCCGTACAGATGTGTCGCGAACGTCTCGACATTCAATGGCCGCAGCAAAAGCGTGGCGGGCAGTTCCTTGACGCAATCGACGAATACCAGCAGACCGGCCGCCGTGATTGCCGCCTTCGACAGCGGCAGATGCACATGGCGAAAAGTGCCGGCCGCCGATTGGCCAAGAACGCGGGACGCGTGATCGAAGGACACCGGGATGCGCGCCAGCCCCGCATCGATACCGCCTGCGGATATGGCCAGGAACCGGACGGAATAGGCATAGAGCAGCGCCGCGCCCGAGCCGATGAACAGCAGGCCTGTCGATACGCCGAACCAGGCGGTCACCGTGCGGTCGATGAAACCATCGAATGTGGCAAGCACGATCAGCACACCGATGGCGACGACCGTGCCGGGTGCCGCATAGCCGAGCGTCGAAAGCCGCTGCAGCCACGTCGTCGCCGCACCTGGGCGCAAGCGGCTGGCATAGGCGACGAGCAGGCCGAACAGAACCGTGATGATCGTCGCGGCAGACGCAAGCACGATGGTGTTGAAGGCTTCGCTGAGGAACCGTGATGAAAGCCCGGCAAACTCAATGCGCTTCCACGCTTCATTGACAAGGTAGATCGCAGGAGCGCCAAAACCGATGAGGATCGGCAGGAGCCCGGCGGCAAACAGCACCAGCCCCTTTGCCGGTGACACATGGCGCGGTTCGAAGGCGCGGCTGCGCTGCGCGCCGGTCGAGTAGCGCTGTTTGCCCCGCGCCCATTTTTCGAAAGCCACCAGCGCCACCACGACCATCAGCAAGGACAGCGCAATCTGGGAAGCCCCCGGCAGATCGGTGCGGGTAATCCAAGTCGTATAGATCGAGACGGTCAGCGTCCGCACGCCCAGAAACTCGGACGCACCGATATCGTTGAGCGTTTCCATCAGCGCCAGGCTGACACCGACGGCGACCGCCGGGCGGGCGAGCGGCAGCGCGACATTCCAGAAGACGGCGCGGCGCGAAATGCCGAGCGTGCGCGATGCGTCGATCAGGTTGGCCGACTGGGTCAGGAACATCGCCCGTGTCGGGATATAGACATACGGATAGAGCACGAAGCCGAGAAGCAGGATGCAGCCCGTCATCGAGCGCACATCCGGCAGGCGGAATTCCCGGGGGCTGGAATAGCCAAGCAACCAGCGGACCGCGCCCTGCACCGAGCCGATCGGGTGCAGGATATCGAGATAGGCATAGGCGATGATGTAGGTGGGAACCGCAAGCGGCAAGAGCAGCGCCCATTCGAGCACCCGGCGGCCAGGAAAGGCATAGGCTGTGACCAGCCAGGCCGTGGATGTCCCGAGAATGGCGGTGATCAGGCCGACGCCAGACAGAAGAATGATGGTGTCCGCCAGCGCCACGGGCAAGACGGTGGCGGCAAGATGCGACCACAACCCCGCCGACCCCTGGAGCGCCTGCAGCAACAGGGCGAAAATCGGCAGCATGACCAGACAGGCGACGATGCCTGCGCCAAGCAACCAGCGGGCTCCGGTGCGGCCTCTAGGCCAGCTTCGGGCGGCGCTGATCATCGGCTGAAATCCATCTCTTGGTCAGAAGAAAAGGCGCCCGCGATACCGCAGGCGCCTGCCGTTCTTTAGTTGTCGAAGCCGACCTTGTCGACCAGTTCGCTCGCCTGCTTGCGATGGCTGACGATTTCCGTCAGGGGCTTCGGATCGATCTTCAGTTCGCCGAACGAGGCGATGATCGGATCGACCGCCGCACCGGCCTTGACCGGGTATTCGAAATTGGCTTCAGCGTAGATCTTCTGGGCTTCGTCGGAGACGAGATATTCCAGAAGCTTTACGGCTTCGGCCTTGTTCGGTGCGTTCTTGGCAACGGCGGCGCCGCTGATATTGACCTGCGTTCCGCCGTCCTTGAAGGTCGGCAGTACGACGTTGATGGCATTGGCCCAGGTGACCTGCTCTTCGCCGCCCTTGCCCGAACCCATCAGGCCGACATAGTAGGAATTGGCAACAGCGATATCGCAAATGCCACCGAGAATGTCCTTGGCGCCGTCACGGTCACCACCGGCTGCCTTGCGGGCGAGATTGTCCTTGAGACCCGTCAGCCACTTTTCGGTTGCTTCAGCACCGTAATGAGCGATGTGGTCGGCAAACAGGGCCGTGTTGTAGGGATGCTGGCCGGAGCGAATGCAAATCTTGCCCTTCCACTTCGGATCGGCCAGGTCTTCATAGGTGAAACCCGTCAGATCGACGTCCTTGGCGGCATAGATGACGCGGGCGCGCATCGACAGCGCAAACCAATGTCCCTTCTCGTCGCGCAGCTGCGCGGGGATCGATTCTGTCAGAACGGTGGATTCGACCGGCTGGGTGATGCCCTTTTCAACGAGATCGATGAGATTGCCGGCATCGACGGTCATCAGGATATCGGCGGGCGAGCTTGCGCCTTCGGTGGCGACGCGCTCAGCCAGGCCGTCCTTCATGAAAACCGTGTTGACCTTGGTGCCTGTCGCGGCCGTGAAGGAATCGAGCAGCGGCTGGATGAGGCCCGGCTCGCGGGTCGTGTAGATGTTGAGTTCAGCAGCCGAGACAGCGCTCGTGCTCAGCAGCAATGACGCCGTAAACAGGGTGGATTTCGCGATGTTTGACGTGTTCATAACTCTCTCCAGGTGAACAGATGCCAGCTGTCGAGCATTAATTGATGAAAGCAGTCAAGTTTACGCCGATGAGTTTACCGTAAACAGCCGGCCGGCAGCGGCGCCGACACCTAGATTGCCGGAAACGCCAGCCAGCTCCCCGGTAGCACACCAAGGCCAACAGTCTGCGTACCCGGCGGCAAGCGATGCATTGTCCGCACCCGCAACGGTGTTTCCAGCCCATCGACATCGATGGCAAGCTGCTCGACCTCGCCAAGAAAGGTGCGGCTTTTCAGCTGACCCGAGATCGGACCCGAACCGGTCGAAACCGAAATCCCCTGCGGCCGGATATAAAGCGTCGCCGGCGTGCCCTCGACGGCATCAAGCTCGTGGGCAAACCGGCCGATCGCCGTCTCGACATGCCCGTCTCGATAAATGCCCGAAAGCCTGTTGAAGGCACAGAAGAATTCCGCCGCATAGGCAGACACCGGGCGATCATGCAGGTCATATCCCGATCCGGCCTGAACGATCCGGCCAGCCTTCATCAACACAACCCGGTCGCCGGCCGAAAGCGCCTCTTCCGGATCGTGGGTGACCATGATCACCGTCGTGCCAAGGCCTCTGAGAAGCGACAGCGTTTCATCGCGGACCTTCTCCCTCAAGCCCCGGTCGAGATTGGAAAACGGTTCGTCCATCAACAGGATATCCGGCTGCGGCGCCAGCGCGCGGGCCAGCGCCACACGCTGCTGCTCGCCGCCCGACAGCATATGCGGGTAACGTGCCGTGAGATGCTCGATACCGATATGCGCGATGATATCGGCGACCCTGGCCTTGGCCTCCTGTTTCGGGCGCCGTTTCAGCCCGAACAGGATGTTCTGCTCGACGGTCAGATGCGGGAAGAGGGCATAGTCCTGAAACACGAAACCGATTTTACGATCTTCCGGCTCAACGAAACGCAATGGCCCGGAAACCTCCTGGCCGTTCAGCAGGATACGGCCGGAACCGATGAGATCGACACCCGCGATTATCCGCAGCAATGTCGATTTTCCGCAGCCGGATTGGCCGACGAGGCAGATGATCTCGCCGGAGGCAATTGTCAGCGACACATTATCGAGTGCAACGGTTGCACCAAAACGGCGGTTGACGTCATGGAGTTCAAGCGTCCGGTTCTGGGCGTGCGGCGTCAAAGTGCTATCCAGTCTCTCTTTACGCGGCCGACAGCGCCCCCGGCGGCAGGTATACGACTCGGCGTTTGAGGCCGTTTATCAATATATTTCGCGGAAAAGACAATCGGCTGCCACCCGTGCCAGCCGGATTGTGAGCAGATGTTATCCCGCGACCGCATCCGGGCTCCATAAACATCGCCGATGGTTGCTGCCGCGTCATTGCCTTGAAAACAGTACGGCGGCTCGGCGGCGACTGTTGGCAAATAGCCGGTCGATTCAATGCGCTCTGCCTGATGGGGAATTTCGGGAATTTTGCCGGGGGTCGGTGCGGGCGGTTACTGAAAAGGCAACGCACCCGGATCGGCATCAGAAGCTTGTCTGGCCGCAGGCCCACCATGAAACGGCGGGGAGCGGCATCGGCTTAGACTTCGGTGTCCAGCAGAGCCGATACGGAAACCTGGAGGGCTGCGGCAATTCTTCTGAGCTTGGCCGGATCGGCATCGCTGCCATCTTCGATGGCTGATATCTCGGAATTTGCCAGCCCGCACGTCACCGCAAGGTCTTCAATGCTGTAACCGGCAGATTCACGGTAGGCCTTGACTCTGGAGGCTACGGTTGCGCCGGGAATGGCGCTGAGGCCAAGATTGTCGAAGTTATTGACTGCAATAGACATGGAAGTCTCCTGTTGTTCATGAATCGAACGTCTGCGTTTATTGGTTCCCCGTTTATGACTGATCGCAAAAATACGCTCCCCTTCTATTGCTGCAGCGCGTCATCGACAAGTAAATATTGCTGCGCTCGCTCAGTGAGCCAGGCCAAGGACCGTTCCAAGCGCGACATTCAAGTGTGAAAATTCAAGCAGAAGCAATGACCTGTGGATGTTTCTTAAATAGCCCATCACTTCGTTATTTCGCGATGCGAAAACCCGGCATCACGCCGTCAATGGGCGCTGTTTCTGTTTCGACATCGGTAACGGATGCACCAAACGGGCCGGTCCGGCAGCGCTCCAGCATGGTGCTGACAGCCCCGGCAGGTCCACAGATCAAGGCCGCCACCGACCCATCGGCTTCATTGCGAACCCAGCCGGACAGGCCAAGCCTTTGCGCCTGCCCCCGCGTCCAGAACCGGAAGCCGACGCCCTGGACACGCCCGGTTATGCGAACCAACACCGCCCTGGTCTCATCCGTCATGCCCGTCTCCATCCATTCCAGTGACAGGAATTTGGGGCAGACGCCGAGGATTGCAAGCGTGTTTTTCAACGCCCTTCGCCCGCCCTGGGAGGCCGGCCCTAGTTGAAACACCCGGCACGATGGCAAGAATGGAAATCGATAGGGAAACCGTGGAAATCAATCGCCGAAGCGACTTTGCCCTTTGGCCGGCACGCTGAGGTTGGCGTCTATCACGCTCGCGTATTCGACCTGCGCATGCCGCCCAATCACCCGGCAAAGGGCTGCTGAAACCACGAAGGCTGCTTCTCACACCGTCCGTCGGCACCTCTACTCAAAAAGATGCCGATTGAACTTCGGAACCACCTTGCCGCAATCTACCAATGTGGTGGCGGCCAATGAGGGGTGAGGGCACGACCAGTTCAAGTGTCCTTCGCAGCCTGCGGAAATGCCAGATTTACGACCAGGCCACCACCCGTTGCTTCTCCCAGATCGACCGACCCGCCGTGCGCCAGCATGATTTGAGCAACAATGGCCAGCCCCATGCCTGTTCCATCGCTCGCGCTGCTATTGCCGCGCACAAACGGCTTCAGCATTCTTTCACGCTCTTCTGCCGGTATCCCTGGACCATCGTCGGTGCAGCGCAATATGCCGGAGTGGAGAACCTCGACCACCAGGGTTTCTGTTCCCTCTGCATGCCGCATCGCATTGACAATCAAATTGTCCAGCGCGACCCGGATAGCCGGTTCGGAGCCGGTAACCCAGATCCGCTCTTCCGGCGCCTTGAATTCGATATCGATCCCCTTCTTCATCGCGGACGGCACGTGCTCCGCGATGATCGCACGCGCAGTGGCCGCAAGATCTAAGCTGGTAAATGTCAAAGACTGCCCTGACAAACGCGCCAGTTGTAGTGATGTCGTCACGATCGATGCGAGGCGCGCGGTATCGCGCACCAGCACGTCTCGCACGTCCGGGTCTTGAACCAGATCGAGTTTAAGCCGCAGTTTGGTCAGTGGCGTCCTCAACTCGTGAGACGCACCAGCGAGAAAGTTTCGCTGCGCTTCAAACGCATTGTCGATGCGGCTGAGCGCGGTGTTGAACGCAGCAACCATCGGCTTCAATTCTATCGGTGTGTCGTGATCCGATATTCGGCGGCCGTTGGGAAGGCCGTCGAGCTGTTCGGCAGAGTCCACCACCCGTCTTACAGGGATTGCGATCGTGCGCTTGATCGCAACAACAGCAATGGTGGCCGTTGCAACGAGAACAACTCCCAGAAGATGGTAGAGTCCCTGCGGCCAAATTTGCCACAAGGCCACGAATACCGTTTCAGCGTGCGAAAAAGACACGCCGCCGAGCGCAACCAATATTCTGGGATCTTCCTTACTCCAGGTTCGAAGTCCAAAATACCTGTCTTGATCCTTCAAATAATAAAACTGGGAGAAAATGACCTGAGGAGAGGTCTCATCGATAATTTTTTGAGCTGATTGCGGCACAGTTCCATGGAGGATGGATTGCGTTCCATCGCTGACAAGGTACCAGAACTCAGATTGATCTTTTGAAAACTGGATAATCTTCTCTGCAATGACCCCATCCACATCAAGGACAAACTTCCCGGCAGGATCGTAAGACGCTCCATCCTGGAGAAGCTTTTCGACACTGGTGAGTCCGATCCTCTCCCTGCCTTGAGTATCCGTCAACAGGAGCACGGTGATGGTTATGACGGTGCTGAGCACCATCATAAGTGCCATACCCTGGACGAGCACCGTCGCCACCAGGAAAGCGATTGAACGCGGGCGCGGCGTCATTCCTGCACCAGCATGTAGCCGATACCGCGAATGGTCCGGATGGTTGCGTTGCAGTTTCCCTCGCGCAACCGCTTGCGTAGCCGCGACACGTGGGAATCGAGGACGTTGGACTCGATTTCCTCGTCTATACTGTAGACGGATGCTTCCAAATTATCGCGCTGCACCACACGGCCCGCCCGGCGGATCAAGGATTCCAGAACAGCAAGTTCACGTCTTGGAACACTCAGCGCATTGTCATCAATCATAGCGGAACGATTTGTCAGATCAAAAGTCAGATTGCCAAATTGCGTGTACCCCGTTTCGTCCAGGCTGTAGCGGCGAAGAACGGCCCGCGCCCGGGCAATAAGCTCCATCGGTTCAAACGGTTTGCCGACATATTCATCTGCCCCCTTGTCCAGTGCCGAGACAATATCGATCGGATCGTCCAGAGCCGTCAGAACGAGCGTAGCTGGCCTTGGCCGCAATTGCCGCAGCGTCGGCAAGAGCGACAGACCGTCACCATCCGGGAGATTTCGATCGATGAGGACAAGGTCAAACTTGAAGGCGAGCAAGGCTGCCTCTGCGTCTGCAATCGTCTCAAACGTATCCGCGACCCCGATAGAATCTTCCATCATGGACTTCAGCGAAGAGGCCAGCTCACGATCATCTTCAACGATCAAAATACGCATGTGTTTGCCATATGCTGAATATAGGTGGATCAAAAAGCATGAGAATATTTGGGCGCACCGGCCAGGAACATCGATAACAATGCGACCTGCGATAGCTTGCAGATATTCCACTGGAAACAGACTTCTGCAGCGCACCCAGATTCTCTGTGGGCGTTAATCGTAATCATATGCCGGAGAATCATAGTGCCCGCCTCTGCGGGGCTCTCGTGACATGTCCAGCCGTTGCATGCAATTCGCGTAGGCATTGGTTCCCCGTATGAAGCCGTACTGCGAGCAACGGTTCCCATACTCTACAGTTTCGCACCCGGCCACAACGATCAGCATGCCCATTACGATGAAAAGACGCATAATATTACCTCAGTTCTGCTTTATAGTTTTCGTTGCCGCTCAGATCGCAGTGCGACCTTACGACAAGGTTACGTGATGACGCGCGGTGCCTCGTTAATGGCGCTCAACGGAAGATCTTGTCTGCCCTGCCGGAATAGCCGTGCCGGGCGGGGATGCCGGGATCTTACCCCCCTTGTCCGCCCATGATGGCGGAGCTCCAAGCGACGCGCCGATCATCCCGGAGACACCCGGAGAACGGCCGAATGTCTCGCAGATCGGAGAGCCCGGCTTGCCACCAAACGATGTGCGAATGTGATATGCGGAGGGCAAACGCAGATCAAAATTTCCGGGCTCCTTGCCCGCAATAACCATTTTTGAAAAGTCACGGCCGAAAGCGGCAGCCAGATCGTAAGCATCCCCGACCTGCGACACGCGCGCTTCGCTGGTGAAGGAATTGGCGCCTTTTGACCAAACGATCGCTGCGGCCTGCCCTCCCTTGCTATCTACGGCCTCTGCTTCAACGGCCAATCCGCCCAGCCCGAAGGGCAGCCGCGGGATGCCAACTGGCAAGGCGAATGAACTGCCGATGGATATTGCCTTTGCGGCAGCCGCGACGGACGGCTGCGTCGGCACGACGTCCGTAATAACCGCCCGGATCGTCAAATCTGCGGGCGTACCAAACGGAACAATCCGATATTTCTCGCTCATGGTGACGCATATGGCGCGATCAATAGCGTTCGTCACCAATCGGCCGTCCTGCTGCTTTTCCACGCGCTGCCGGGCAGACAATGCCAGCGATGTCGGCGCGATGCTTACAGTTTTGACATCCTTCAACGCATCCTTGTTAAAATAACTTCTCTTTTTCTCGAACTTCCCCGCCGGCGCACTGAGCTTGCCGTAGGACGTCAGCGCCCCACTCTCCTTCAAGGGAACGGACGTACATCCGCCCAGCGTCATGATAATTGCCATCAATGAAACGGAATTCCCGAGAAGTGATACTCCATTTTCTTCGTAGACTTTTCTATATTTGCAAAACTCAAAGTACATACCGCGTAATGTCCCGCCTAAAAAAACAATAATTACTATTTATGAAAACCACCTTGTGGAAACATTACGGATAAAAAATCAAATTTCCTGAAAACAACGTTCGATATATCGCATGATTTCTAAAAAATATCGCAATGTTCGTGTAACGTAATGGTGAAATTTATATAGGCATCGAAATTGAACGGAGCCTAATATGTACTTTTTTGTTCTTCTTACCGTCATCGTCGTTTGCAACATGCTGTTCCTGTTGATCTACAGCGTTTTCCAGCAGATCCGTGGCGTCGACGATATTTCTGACCTTCCGCTGGGAATCACCGTTCGGCCATTTCGCGTCGAAATGTAAGGTGCCTGCGCCGTGGTCCGCGACAGAAGCATTGAATCTGCTTCTTCCGCCCAATCCATCGCCGCTGAGGGAACTCAGCTGAATTGGGCCGGTCAATGGATTTCGTACCTTGTGAAAACGTTACGGCCGCCCAAGGGCTGGCTGGCAGCGGCACACCAGAGATGAATGTCGCGCGGGCTTCCGAAACCATGATTCGAATGAATCATTCAAAATAAATTTAATTTAAACAGATGGTTACGAGGAAAAAAATTATGAACGCATTCGTATTGCTTATTGGTATTGTAGTCTGCTCAGCAGTGTTCCCGTTGATGTATTGCTCTCTGCTGATATTGTATTTCGTCTTCACCTTTTTGATTTTTTAGTCGACGTCATGGGGCTGCTGCCTCCGTCCCAGACTATTGGGCGGCGGGCACAAAAGATCGCGGGCATGTTTTGCAACGCGCCCTTCGCCTGCTAAGGGAGGCCGGCCGTGGTTGAAATACCCGGCACCCGGCATGATCGCAGGAATGGAAATCGATATGGAAACCGTGGAAATCAATGGCCGGAGCGATTTTGCGCTTTGGGCAATTCAGCGCGCGCAGGAGATCGTCATGGCGGAAGGTGCGGCCCTGGCACTGGCTGCCCGCGACATGAACGAGGAAGCCCTGCAGGAAAATGGCGCCGCACTCGGCAAGGCTATTGCGGATGCAATGCTTGAGGTGTTTGACGGTTTGATGGCCGAGTAGGAAGTCATATCCGGCGAGCATCGCTGCCCGCCGGACCAGGGTCGCTATTGTCCGGCTCTTCGGCCGACTTGGCCGCGTCTTACAGCGGGGTTACGTCGAACCCGAACCACTTCTCCGACAATGTCTTGATCGTGCCATCGGCCTTGGCGGCATCGATCGCAGCGTTGAACATTGCCTTCAGTTCCGGGTCGGTCTTGCGCAGACCGACCGAACTGCCACGTCCGAGGAACCCGCCCTGGAAGCGCGGGCCGGCCGTCGTCATGTCTTCGTTGCCCGGCTTTTCCGATGCCGTCGTCAGGTAGGCCATCGACGCCATGACGAGATCGACGCGGCCGGCGGCCAGATCGAGATCGTGTTCTTCGGTCGTCTTGTATTCGCGAACCTCGACCACACCCTTCAGATACTTGTCGACAAAAGAGGCGCCGGTCGAGGCGATCTGTACGCCGATGATCTTGCCCTGAAGCTCGGGCTTGATCTTTTCGATCATGCTCAGGGCACCGGCTTCGTTGGAGGCCAGCGAAAAGACTTCGCCCTTCGACGGCAGGGCGGCCAGCGGGCTCGATTTCAGCGTCGCAAATGCCTGGCCGGTCGAGCCGTAGGAATTGCTGAAGTCGATGACCTTTTCGCGCTTTTCGGTCGCGGACATGCCGGAGATGATCGCATCGAATTTTCCGGCATTCAGCGCCGGGATCATGCCGTCGAAATTCTGGACGACAACCTCGCACTCGACCTTCATATGGGCGCAAAGGTATTTCGTCAGCTCGATCTCGTAACCGTCGAGCGTGCCGTCCGGCTTGGTGAAGTTGTAGGGCTTGAAGGCGCCTTCGGTCGCAATGGTCACATGCGTCCATTTCTTTTCTTCCGCATGCGCACCGGCGGATGCCAGCAGCAGCGCCGAAAAGCAGGCCGCGTTGAAGATTGATCTGATGGTTTTCATTGTTGCATTCCCCTTTTTTTGATCGGTTGTTGGAACTGTCGCAGCACTCATCCCTTGATGAACTGCCGGAAACGGTCGGATCTGGAATTTTTGAAGACGTCCTTCGGGCTGCCGTCTTCCTCGACCAGCCCCTTGTGCAGGAAGATCACCCGGCTGGAGACATCGCGGGCAAAACCCATTTCGTGGGTGACGATCAGCATGGTGCGCCCCTCTTCGGCGAGCGATCGCATGACGCGCAGCACTTCTCCCACGAGTTCGGGATCGAGCGCCGATGTCGGCTCGTCGAACAGCATGACGTCCGGCCGCATGGCCAGCGCACGGGCAATCGCCGCACGCTGCTGCTGGCCGCCGGAGAGATGCGACGGGTACTGATTGCGCTTGTCGGCAATGCCGACTTTGGCAAGCAGCGCTTCGGCTTCCTCAATGCACTCGTCGCGCGGCCTTTTCTGGACGTGCACGGGGGCTTCGATAATATTCTCGAGAATGGTCTTGTGGGTCCACAGATTGAAGCTCTGGAACACCATGCCGAGCCTTGAGCGGACACGGTCCACCTGGGCGATATCGGCCGGTTTGCTCTTGCCGTGGCGCGCAGGCACCATTTTGATTGTTTCGCCACCGACTGTGATGGTGCCGGAATCCGGCGTTTCCAGCATGTTGATGCAGCGCAGGAAGGTCGATTTTCCGGAGCCGGAGGAACCCAGGATCGACACGACCTCGCCTTCCCTCGCGTCGAGCGAAATCCCCTTGAGGACCTCGATCGGCCCAAAACTCTTGTGAAGATCCTTGACGCTCAGCGCCGGCGATTCCACCGCAGACAAGGGAAGGTTCATCGCGCATCTCCTGCAATAGCCATTTGGGCGGCGTTTTCCGGTTGCCGCAAATGCGGGCTGAGCTTGAATTCGACCAACTGGACCAGGCGCGTCAGAAGGAAATTGATCGCCAGGTAAATGAAGCCCGCCACGACGAACACTTCGATGGCGCGGTAGGTCTCGGAAATGATCCGGGCAGCAACGCCGGTGACTTCCATGATCGTGATGATGGAAGCGAGCGACGTCGCCTTGATCATCGAGATCATCTCGTTGCCGTAACCGGGCAGCGCCTGGCGGATCGCCAGAGGCAGGACGATGCGGCGGAAGACCATCAAGCGCGGCATGCCGCAGGCGCGGGCCGCCTCAACCTGTCCATGCGGCACCGACAGCAGGCCGCCGCGGATGATTTCGCTGGCATAGGCGGCGGTATTGAGGCTGAGCGCCATCACCGCACACCAGTAGGCGTCGCGCAGGACCGGCCAGAAGATGCTGTGGCGAACTGCGGGGAATTGGCTGAGGCCATAATAGATCAGGAAGATCTGGACCAGCAGCGGCGTGCCGCGAAAGACGAAGACATAGGCACGCGCAAACCAGTCGAGAACCAGAATGCCCGAGGTGCGCGCAAGCGCCAGAGCCAACGCCAATATGGCACCAAGGGTGATTGCGGTGGCAGCAAGCGACAGGGTCAGTGGCAAGGCCGAAACGAGGCTGACGAACGTTTCCTGTGTAAATTCCCAATCCATCAGCCTCTCCTCACGCCGCGGCTGAAACGACGCTCTGCCTGCCGCATGGCGATGCTGGAAACAGTCGAGATGGCGAGATAGATCAGGCCTGCAATCAGGTAGAAATCGAAGGGCAGGCCCGTCGAGCCGGCGCCGATCTGCGACTGGCGCAGAAGCTCGACCACGCCGGTGATGGAGACCAGAGCCGATTCCTTCAACACGACCTGCCAGACATTGCCGAGCCCCGGCAGCGCATGGCGCAGTGTCAAAGGCGCAATGATGCGCCGGAAGCGCAGCGAACGCGACATGCCGCAGGCGATTGCCGCCTCGATCTCGCCGCGATGAACCGCCTTGAAGGCACCACGAAAGACTTCGGTGTGCTGCGCGCCGGACGTGATGCCAACCGCAAGCGCACCTGCAAGAAAACCGGGGAAGCTGATGAACCCGTCAGCGCCGAACAGCCTGCCGATCGAGGTGATGGCAGCGCTGCCGCCGAAATAAAGAAGATAGATGACGAGAAGATCCGGTATGCCGCGCAGCACGGTCGTATAGGCATCGGCGGCAACACGGAGCGTCTTGCCGCCGGAAATCTTCGCCCAGGCGCCGAACGTGCCGATGACTGCACCGATCGTGTAGCCGGAGAGCGCGATCAGGATCGTCATCCAGGCACCGGCCAGCAGCGCCTTTGCCCAGCCATCCGGGCCAAAACTCAGCAGATCGAAAAATCCCGGCTGGGTCATGGCGCGCCCCTTGCGGAGAAGTGGCAGGCGACGCTGCCTTGAAGGGTCGGCTTAGCGGCCATTGGGGCTCTCCGGCAGCGGCGGCGAAACGTCGTCGGGAATGGGATTGACGAACGGATTGCCGTCGAGGCGTTCCCGGTGATCCGCCTTGGCGGCCTCGATCAACGCCGGATTGGCGATCAGATCAAGTGCTGTGCTCGCCATGACCTTGGCCGCATATTCCATGCCCTTGTGGGCGGCCGGCAGCTTGCCTTGCGCCACCAGTTGCCAGGAATGGCCCGGCGTGCCGATAGCATAGGTTGCGCCGCGCATCTGCACCGTCGGGACGACCCAGCTGACGGTGCCGACATCGGTTGAGCCGACGATCGAGCCGTCGCCGCTGCCGAGCGGATAGATCAGATCGCAGAGCGCCTGCCCCTTCTTCGGCTTGATGCCGAAGCGCGCGTAGGACGCCGCGATATCCTCCGGCGAGAATGTCCCCTGGAATTTCAGCGCGGTATCGTTGTCTGCAACATCGAAATCGGGCGGACCGAGACGCTGGAGGTTTGCGTGCATGCATTCCTCCAGCGGCGTATTGCCGACGAGATTGGCATCGCCACTGACGACTTCGCTGCGCACCGTCGTTTCGGTCATCAACGCGGCGCCATCGGCGATTTTCTTGACGCGCTCGACAAGGCCGAGCAGCTCGCCCAGCGTCCGGGCACGGATCAGGTAGCGCACCGTCGCGCGGGCCTGGACGACATTCGGCGCCGCACCACCGGCGTCGGTGACGGCATAATGGACGCGTGCCGACGACGGCATGTGCTCGCGCATATAGTTGACGCCGACATTCATCAGTTCGACGGCGTCAAGCGCGCTGCGGCCGAGATGCGGCGTCGCCGAGGCGTGTGAGGCGCGGCCGCTGAAATGGAAATTCAGCTCGTTACAGGCGAGCGATATCGGGTTGTTGACGCCGGAAAATGCCGCCGGATGCCAGGAGATGGCAATATCGACGTCATCGAAAACACCGGCCCGGACCATGAAACCTTTGGATGAGCCACCCTCCTCGGCGGGGCAGCCATAATAACGCACCCGCCCCTTCAGGCCGTTGGCCGCCAGGAAATCCTTGACCGCGGCAGCGGCCATCATCGAACCGGAACCCAGGAGGTTGTGACCGCAACCATGGCCATTGCCGCCGGAGATGAGCGGCCGCTCCTCGGCGATCCCGGCTTCCTGGCTCAGCCCCGGCAAAGCATCGAACTCGCCAAGAATGGCAATCACCGGACCGCCCTCACCGGCTTCGCCCATGACGGCCGTGGGGAGACCCGCGACATTGCGTTCGATGCGGAAACCCTCCTGCTTCAGCAACCGCGCATGCTCCTCGCAGGCACTGAACTCCTCATAGTTCGTTTCCGGCACATCCCAGACACGGTCGCTGAGTGTGAAAAAAGCCTCGCGTTTTGCTTCGACGAAAGCCCAGACGGCATCGGAGTTTTTCATGGCGCTAGGCTCTCGCTTGTCTTATAGTTACCAATATTGGCGCCAATTTATGATACAAAAATAAATTGCGCAACTGGCGCCAATGAATAATTTTAATCAGGCCATCTGCGTTGCATTTGCCGAAACTCGGTTACAAGAAAACTGCGGGTCGGCGTGCGGTGCCAGTCCAGGACAACAGGAAGAATTCATGAGCGAAGTTCAAAGTGAAACGGCTGTCGGCCCCGAAGAGCGGGACGTGACCGAACTTGTGCTTCAAGACATCCTGACGGGCATGCTGCCTGCCGGCACCTGGCTGAAGCAGATCGACCTGGAGCGGCGATATGACTGCACAAGGCCGGAAGTCCGCCGCGCGCTCGATCGCCTGTCGCAGAAGCGGCTGGTTGCTCATGTGCCCAATCGCGGCTACCACGTTTACCAGCCGGACGACCGCAATGCGAAGGAAGTCGGCGATATCCGCGTCATTCTCGAGACCGCCGTTGCCGACATGATGGTCGCCAACGCAACCTCCGACAGCATCGCCACGTTACGCGGGCTTGCGAGATACTTTGACGAAATGACGCTGACGGGGACGATCCTGGAGCATTACGAGGCCAACCTGGCCTTTCATCGCGAATTGCTGCTGCTGGGCGGCAATCAGGCCCTGGTCGACCTGGTTTCGGAAATTCGCCAGCGCACGTCGTCAGCCCCCGTTTCACAATGGCGGACGCGCGCACGGATCGAAAAATCCGGCCGCGAACATCACATGATGATCGATGCGCTGGAAGCCCGTGACGCGGAGGAACTGAAACGGCTCATCGCCCTGCATATCCGCCAACCGGCCGACACACCGAAATAAGCGGTCGTGATCGCACGCCTGAGGCGGCTGGGTTGATCAGCGCCGGTTCGTTGTAGATAATCGTTACGAATTTCGGAAAATATAACGGGGGCGCATTTTGGAAACGGGTCACGACACGAGCCAACTCGAGATGGTCGTCCTGATGACGCCCGACATGGCCAATTTCAGCGGCAAGGTTCACGGCGGCGCGCTGCTCAATCTTCTCGACCGTGTCGCCTTTTCCTGCGCCTCACGCTTCTCGCAGGAATATGCCGTGACGCTGTCGGTCGATCAGGTTGTCTTCCGTCAACCGATCCATGTCGGCGAACTGGTAACGTTTCGCGCTTCGATCAATACTGCCGGCCGCACATCGATGGAAGTCGGCATCCGGGTTGAGGCGGAAACCATCCGCACCGGCGAGCGGCGCCACACCAATTCCTGCTATTTCACCATGGTTGCCGTCGATGCCGAAGGGCGCCCGACCAACGTCCCCGCCTACCACCCAAAGACCGGCGTCGCCAAGCGCCGCGAACGCGCCGCACAGGTCAGGCGCAGCCTCCGGCGTGAATTCGAAGAGCGCTTCAAGGCGGCAGGCACCGAGTCCGAAGAATGATGCCAACTGCGTTGAAACGCCTTCGGGGCCGATGTCAGGCCAGATCGTCCAGCGTATAGGCGCGGATATAGTCGATCTTCATTTCGGAACCATTCGGCAATCCGTCCGTGGGCGCGCCGGCCATGCCGCCGACCGCAAGATTGACCAGCATATACATCGGCTTGTGCATATCCGACGGTGTATCGGCACGCGCGACCGCGACATCATCGATGTACCAGACGATCTCCTCCTCCTGCCACAGAACGCCGTAAGTATGAAACCCTTGCGTATCGGAGACGCTGACGGCGGTGGAAACAGACGTTTGCTGCCCGGTTTCGTTCGAGTGAACCGTCACATGCACGGTATTGGGATCCTGGCCGCGCATTTCGACGACATCCAGTTCCGGCGGCCAGGAACCGTCTTCCGGAAGCAGCCAGAACGCCGGCCACACGCCTTTATCCTCCGGCATGTCGGCACGGATTTCGAAATAGCCATAGGTCTGCGAGAAGGATGCGTGCGTCGTCAGCATGCCGGACGTGTAGTCGTACCCATTGACCTCGCCGCTGATCGCATCGGGCGTTTTTTCTGCTGTGATCGTCAGCACGCCGTCGCTGACGGAAAACGGATTGCTGGCGGATGTCGGCGCATACCGGGGATTGACGTACCACTGAAGCTCGCCATTGCCCGTCAACGTGGCGCCCTTTTCCGGCGCCCACCAGTATTTTGCCTCCCAGACACCCTCCGTCCCATTCATCAGCCGGAGCGTGTTGAAATTGTCGCCGAATGTCTGCGTCAGGGCGGAACGGTCGAGACTCAGTTCGAACTGGTTCGCACTCAGATCCGATTTGACCGTATCGGCAAACACCAGGCTTTCGCCATCGCCGAGATCAAGCCTGAGATGCGCGCCTTCCTGCGTTGCATGCGCGAGAACCTGATCAAAGGATGTCAGCGAATAGTCATTCAGCCGAACGATATCAGCGGCCTCGAAATCCGTGATCAGGTCGCTGCCATTCCCCTTGGTAAAAATGAAGGTATCGGCGCCTGAACCGCCGGTAAGCACATCATTACCGCCTCGGCCGTCCAGGGTCTGACGGCCGGAAGCCCCCTTGATGATGTTGTCGCCGGCATTTCCGAAGGCATAGCGCAGATCGCCGGTGACGGTCAGGTTCTCGAAATTTTCCGGCAGGGTGTAGCTCATCCAGGTGCTGATCGTGTCGATCCCCTCACCTGCCGTCTCATAGGCGCGGTTGATCGCCGAATAGAGGTAATAGATGTCGTCGCCCGTGCCGCCGGTCATCGTGACGTTGACGGCGCTGTCACCCCACATGGAATCATTGCCCGCCGTTCCCTTCAGTACCGGGCCGGAGCCGGTGGCGGAGAAAAAGCCGGTCGAGCTGTCGCTGTAGAACAGAGTTTGCCCAACGGCATTCAAAACGGTTTTTCGCATGATCATCTCCTGTCTGGCCTGCTGGCAATTGCCTGCGGCAACAGAAAAAGAAAGCGATGCCGCAGTGCACCCAAGCTACAGCAGACCGCCGGATCCCCCATCATCGATTGGGCAGAAGCGCACGAAACCATCAAGCGACGTTAATAGGCAGACAAACAATCCCGTTCTGGATCAAGTGTGACCGATTTCGGAACAGCTACGCGGTTCAGGCTTTTCCCTTGTCGGGAATGCGCGAAAAGGCAGCAAGGACGGTGCGCTCCGATTGCAGGAGATAGGCCTCCAGCGCGATGGCGGCCTCCTGCATCTCGCCGGCATCGAGCTTTTCAACGATCGCGGCGTTCAGCTCGATATACGGCGCGTGCAGAAGCTCGGGGCTATCGAGAAGCCCGAAACTCAGGCGCAGTTCCGCAGCGATCTGGAGATAGAACGCGCTGAGGCGCTCGCTGTCGGCAAGATCGACGATCGCCGCATGGAAGACCATGTTGGCGCTGCCGACCGTTCCCCAGTCGCTCCTGGCGCTGGCTGAGCGCGCCTCCTCAACGGCGGCGCGCATGCGGCCGACTGCGGGATGCTTCGGGTAGGCCTGCGCCACGGCCCGGCACTCGATGACGCGGCGCACGCGGTAGATATCGATGATCGAGGCCATGCTGGGGATGGCAACGAAGACGCCACGATTCGGCTCGTGACGCAAAAGACCTTCCTTGGTCAGAAGACGGAATGCTTCGCGCAGCGAATTGCGGGAAACCTGCAGATCGGCGCTCAGCTTTACTTCCGACAGGCGATGGCCGGGCTTGAGTTCGCCGGCGATAAGCTTGTTGCGGATCGCTTCCGCCAGGCGGGGCGCGAGTGCGGATGTCATGTCCTGGTCAGTCATACACGTCTTTCATTCGAAGCAGTCAGCATCTCATGGTTGACCGTTATCGTGGTTTTCTTCCCTTGGAAATGGGGTTTGCGCCGATCACCCCGATAGGAGTGATACTCTGCCGGTCCACAAGACGGCCACAGTGAGATTCCGCAGTCCAGCTTTGTTATACTACGGCTGCAATGCACGGTGGCTGAACCGGAATGCGGATCAACAGGACATATCCTTCCTCGACTCACATATGAAAAGGTCAACATTTCAACAATATGATGGAACGATGAAATAATAATCGTTGAACAATATTGACAGAATTGTAAAATGCGGCGAGGTTGCGGCTGTCAATAAAATTGATGCGGGTCCGCCTGGGAATTTGAGGGCACCTGCAAATCAAGAGAGGGTTCATGGAACAGTCAGCTATTTCACCCAACAAGGCGGCTCCGCCCGCCGGAATGTCGACCAAGTCGCGGCGTGCCGCGCTCGTCGCCGCAATCTTTCTGATGGCAACATCTGCCATCGGCCCGGGCTTCATCACCCAGACGGCCACCTTCACAAGCAAGCTCGGAGCTGCGTTCGCCTTCGCGATTCTTGCCTCCATCCTCATCGATTTCGTCGTACAGCTGAACATCTGGCGGATCGTGACGCTCACCAAGATGCGTGCGTCCGACATTGCCAATGCCGCCATCCCCGGTACCGGTTACCTGCTGGCCGTTCTCGTCATCGTCGGCGGCCTGTTCTTCAACATCGGCAATATCGGCGGCTCAGGTCTCGGCCTCAACGCTATGATGGGCCTTGACCCCAAATGGGGCGGTGCCATCAGCGCACTGATCGCCATCGGCATCTTCAGCTCGAAGCGCGCAGGCGTTGCCATTGACCGGCTGATCGTCGTCGCCGGCATCCTGATGATCCTGCTGACACTCTATGTCGCAATCGTCTCGGCCCCACCGGTCGGCGATGCGCTGTTCCAGACCTTCCTGCCCTCCACCATCGATTTCGCCACGATCACCACCATTGTCGGCGGCACGGTCGGCGGCTACATCACCTATTCCGGCGCCCATCGCCTGCTCGACAAGGGCACGGTCGGCATCGAGAACCTCGGCGCCGTCAATCAGGCAGCCTTGACCGGCATCGCCGTCACCGGCCTGATGCGCTACGTGCTGTTCCTTGCCATTCTCGGCGTGGTGGCCAGCGGTGTCGTCATCGACGTATCCGGCAAGGGCGCCAACCCGGCCGCGCAGGCCTTCCAGGCGGCTGCGGGCGAGACCGGCTACCGCATCTTCGGTGCCGTTCTGTGGTTTGCTGCCATCACCTCGGTGATCGGCGCCGCCTATACCTCGGTCTCGTTCATCACCGTCTTCAAGAAGGACATCAGCGAACGCGCCCGCAACATCGCGACCGTGATCTTCATCGCCGTCTCGCTGTTCTTCTACGTGATCATCACCACGCCTCCGGCGCAGATGCTGGTCTTCGTTGGCGGCCTCAACGGCCTGATCCTGCCCATCGGCCTGTCGATCTTCATCTACGCCGCCTGGGCACGGTCCGATCTCATGGCCGGCTACCGTTATCCGCGCTGGCTGCTGGTGCTCGGCGTCCTGGCTTGCGCGCTCACCTGGTACATGGGCTACAAGTCGATCGGCCCGATCTTCGCCCTGCTGTCGCCAGCCGTCTGAGGAGGATAAACATGACTGCCATCGATCTGAACAGCGATCTCGGTGAAAGCTACGGCGCCTGGCGCATGGGCGACGACGAAACGATGCTCGCCATCGTTTCCAGCGCCAATGTCGCCTGCGGTTTCCATGCCGGCGACCCCGCCGGTATCTGGAAGACCGTCAAGGCCGCAGCTGAAAAGGGTGTTTCGATCGGTGCGCATGTCTCCTATCCCGATCGCGTCGGCTTCGGCCGGCGCGATATGGATGTGACCAGCGGCGAACTCATTGCCGACGTCATCTACCAGATCGGCGCCCTGAAGGGCATGGCCGCAGCCGCCGGCGTAACCGTCGGCTATGTCAAGCCGCATGGCGCCCTCTACAACCGCATCGCCCATGACCCCAAGCAGGGACAGGCCGTGATCGATGCCATCAAGGCGATCGATCCCACACTCGTCCTGATGGGCCTTGCCAACGCCCCGATCCTCAAGCTGGCCCAAGAATCCGGCCTGAAGACCGTGGCCGAAGCCTTTGCCGACCGCGCCTATACGCCGGACGGACAGCTCGTTTCGCGCCGCGAACAGGGTTCTGTGCTGCACGATACGCAACTGATCGCCCGCCGCATGTTGCAGCTTGCCCGCCAGGGCACGCTGGAAGCGATCGACGGTTCGACCATCAAGATCGACGCGCAGTCGATCTGCGTCCATGGCGACAGCCCGGGTGCCGTCGCCATCGCACAGGAAATCCGCCGCGCCTTCGAGGCCGACGGCATCATCGTCCGGCCATTTCTTTCGGCCTGACGGACATTCCGGGAGGAACACAATGATCGCGTTAGACCATCTCCGCCACGTGAATGCCGAACAGGCGCGCCACGCCCGCGAGCGTTATCGCGCAGGCGCGGTCGAGCCGACCTCCGGCGTCGCGCCGGGCTTCACCCAGGCCAACATGATCGTTCTGCCGCGCGACTGGGCCTTCGATTTCCTGCTGTATGCGCAGCGCAACCCGAAGGCGTGCCCGGTTCTCGACGTCTCCGATCCCGGCTCGCATGCCACCTTGCTCGCCCCGGGCGCCGACCTGCGCACCGACATTCCGCTCTACCGCATCTGGCGCGATGGCAAGCTGGCCGAAGAAACCGCCGATGCGCGCGCCGCCTGGGCCGAACTTCCCGATCTCGTCAGCTTTCTGATCGGCTGCAGCTTCACCTTCGAGACACCGATGGCAGAAGCCGGTATCGAAATCCGCCACATCACCGACAAGTCCAATGTGCCGATGTATCTGACTAATACGCCTTGTCGTCCAGCCGGGCGCCTGCACGGCAACATGGTCGTGTCGATGCGGCCGATCCCCGCTTCGCGCGTTGCCGATGCGGCGACGATTTCCGGCCGCTTCCCGTCGGTGCATGGCGCGCCGGTGCATATCGGCGCCCCGGAGGAGATCGGCATCAAGGATCTCGCCAAGCCGGAATTCGGCGATCCGGTGCGTATCGAGCCGGGTGAAATCCCGGTCTTCTGGGCCTGCGGCGTCACCCCACAGGCAGCCGTCATGGCGTCCGGTGTCCCGTTTGCCATCACCCATGCACCGGGTCATATGTTCATCACCGATATCCCTGATTCCGCCTATCACGCCTGAGGTTCCGATGCGTTTTCTACCCGTCAGCCTGACAGTCCTGCTTGTCGAACTCGCCGATCTCGACGAGACGCTGGCGCTGTTTGCCTCGCTTCAAGCCGATCCGGTCGACGGTATCGAAGACATGGTGCCTGCAGCCCGTACCTTGATGATCCGCTTCCGGCCGGAAAAGCTGACGGCCGAAAGACTTGCCGGGGCAATCAGCACACGCGACCTCTCCGCCCGCATCGCGCCATCCGACAAATGCGTCGAAATCCCCGTCAACTATAATGGCGAGGATCTGGCGGATGTCGCCGAGCTGACCGGTCTCTCGGTCGAAGAAGTTATCCGCCGCCACACAGAAAGCGAATTCACCGTCGCCTTCTGCGGTTTTGCACCCGGCTTTGGCTATCTCGTCGGCGGCGATCCCGCCCTGCAGGTGCCGCGCCGCCAGAGCCCGCGAACGAAAATACCGGCCGGTTCCGTCGCGCTGGCGGGCGCCTTCTCCGGCGTCTATCCGCAGGCAAGCCCCGGCGGCTGGCAGATCATCGGCACGACGCCGGAAAAGATGTGGGATCTGTCGCGCGATCCGCCGGCGCTGTTTCAGCCGGGTTATCGGGTGCGTTTCACCGATCTCTCGAAGGCCAAGGCGACGATCTCCACAGCGGCCGCCAAACCGTCTGCAAAGCCAGTGGCGCCCCAGGCTGCCAATGCTTTGGCGATGAAGGTTCTGGCTGCCCCGATGCCGGCGCTGTTTCAGGATCTCGGCCGGTTCGGTCAGACCGGCCAGGGCGTCTCGGCCTCCGGCGCGCTCGACCTCGGCGCCCTCAAGGCCGCCAATCGCGTCGTCGGAAATCCGGTCGCTTTCGCCTGTCTCGAAATTACCCTCGGCGGATTCTCGTTCGAGGTCACCGGCCGCACGGTGCTGGGCCTTACCGGCGCGCCCTGTCCCATCCTCGTCCGTGATGCCGCGGGTAACGTTCAGACTGCCGAGACCTATCAGCCGATCTCACTGGAACCCGGCGACGTGGTCACGCTTGGGCAGGCACCGAAGGGCATGCGCAGCTATCTCGCAATCCGTGGCGGCTTTGCCGTCCAGCCGGTGCTTGGCAGTGCCTCCACCGATACGCTCGCCATCGTCGGACCAGATCCGGTGACCGCAGGCGCCGTGCTCGCCATCGAGACCGGAACGAAGGGGCTGGAGCCCGTCTCGCTCACCGAAGCGCCCGCCTTCGAGCACCCCACCTCCGGCGAGACGGTGACGCTCGACGTTGTGATGGGGCCGCGCAGCGACTGGTTCACCGAAGCCGGGGTCGCCACGCTTTCCGGACAGCTCTGGACGATGACGCCACAATCGAACCGCGTCGGTATCCGCCTGTCCGGCGACGTGCCGCTGGAGCGCAAGGACAAGGCGGAACTGCCGAGCGAAGGCACGGCCACCGGCGCCATCCAGGTTCCGCATAGCGGCCAGCCCGTGCTGTTCCTCGCCGACCATCCGCTGACCGGTGGCTATCCGGTGATCGGTACCGTCGCCGAATACCATCTCGATCTCGCCGGGCAGATTCCGGTCAATGCAAAAATCCGTTTCCGGCCCGTGACGGCCTTCGCCGATATCCAGCCTACCAAGGCCTGAGATCGCGACGCCCGGCCGGACAAAGACAATGAGGATAGACCCGATGAAAAAAGTGCTGATTGCCAACCGTGGCGAAATCGCCGTCCGCATCATTCGCGCCTGCCGCGACCATGGCCTGCAATCGGTTGCCGTCTATGCCGATCCGGACATGGACGCGCTGTTCGTCCAGCTGGCCGACGAGGCCTATGGGCTCTCCGGCAGCCGGCCAGCGGAAACCTATCTCGACATCGAAAAGCTGATCGCTATTGCCAAGCGTTCCGGCGCCGACGCCGTGCATCCCGGATATGGCTTTCTCTCCGAACGCGCAGAATTTGCCCGTGCCGTGATCGATGCCGGCCTGATCTGGATCGGCCCCGACCCACACGTCATCGAAATGCTCGGCGACAAGGTGGAAGCACGGCGGATCGCCAAGAGCGTCGGTGCGCCATTGGTGGCCGGCAGCGATGGCCCTGTCGAAACGGCAGCCGAGGTCATTGCCTTTGCCGAAAAATTCGGCCTTCCGGTCGCGATCAAGGCCGCCCACGGCGGCGGCGGGCGCGGGATCAAGGTCGCCTGGAAAATGGAAGACATTGCCGAGTTCTACGAGTCGGCCGTGCGTGAAGCCAAGGCCGCCTTTGGCCGCGGCGAATGTTTCCTGGAACGTTTCCTCGACCGCCCACGTCATATCGAAGCGCAGGTCATCGCCGACAAACACGGTAACGTCCTGGTGCTCGGTACACGCGATTGCTCGCTGCAACGGCGCAACCAGAAGCTCATCGAAGAGGCGCCTGCCCCTTTCCTCGGCGACGCGCAGCGTCAGTCGATCCATGACGCCGCGAAAAAAATCTGCGCCGCAGCCGGTTATTCCGGCGCCGGCACCGTCGAATTCCTGCTCGGCGTCGACGGCACGATCTCCTTTCTCGAGGTCAATACCCGCCTGCAGGTGGAACATCCCGTCACCGAAGAGACGACCGGCATCGATCTTGTCATCGAACAGTTCCGCATCGCCGACGGCCTGCCGCTGCTGGTCACCGAGACGCCCGCCCCGCGCGGCCATTCGATCGAGTTCCGCATCAATGCCGAAGATCCCGGCCGCGGCTTCCTGCCGACACCGGGCACGATTACCGCCTTCGAAGCCCCGTCCGGCCCCGGCGTGCGGCTCGACAGCGGCGTCGTCTCCGGCTCGACCATTCCCGGCACGTTCGATTCCCTGATGGCCAAGCTGATCGTCACCGGCGCCACCCGCGAACAGGCCCTCACCCGCGCCCGCCGCGCGCTCAAGGAATTCAAGATCGAAGGCATCGCGACGGTTCTGCCGTTCCACCGCGCCGCGATGGAAGCCGCTGACTTCATCGGCGAGGATGGTTTCACGGTTCACACGCGCTGGATCGAAACCGATTTCGCAGACACCCTGGCGGCCGAAACCCGGCCCGCTCCGGGCGCTGACACATCGCTCATCCGCACTCATGTCGAGATCGACGGCAAACGTCATGCGCTCGGCATTCCAGCCGCGCTGCTGGCCGGTCTCGGCGGCCTGAAGGCACAGGATTCCAGTCCGGCGGCAACCGCGAATGTCGAGGATGCCTCCACGGTCGCAGCTCCCATTTCCGGCACGCTGCAGGCCTGGAAATGCAACGACGGCGATACTGTCAAAGAGGGTGACCTGATCGCCGTGATGGAAGCGATGAAGATGGAAACGCAGATCCTCTCGACGCGCTCCGGCGTGCTGCGCATCAAGGCTGCAGAAGGCGCCTACGTGAATGCCGGATCGGCCCTCGCCCGGGTCGAGTAAGGCTCACCCTCGCGCCAACCTTTAAGAAACGCGCGCGGCCCCGTCTGAGGCCGCGCGCGTTTTACTGTTTGCGGCCAAAATCGGCACGGTTGATGCCGTGGCGCTGCAGCTTGTCGTAAAAAGTCTTGCGGGGAATGCCCAGTGCCTCGATCGTCAGCCGGACATCGCCCTCGCTGGCGACCAGCGCTTGCCGGATGATATCCGCCTCATACAGTTCAAGCTTTTCCGGCAGGCTGTTTGCAGCCGGTCCGGAGGGCGTGGCTGACCATCCGGCGGCTTCGACACCAAGAACGACACGCTCGGCAAAATGCGACAGCTCGCGGACATTGCCCGGCCAAGTGTGGGTGGCGAGATATTGCTGGACACGTCCCGACAGGACGGGAATGTCCCGCTTGAAACGTTCGGCGGCGCGGGCAGCAAAATGGGAGAACAGCAAAGGAATATCCTCCCGACGCTCGCGCAGCGGCGGAATGGAAAGCGTCACGACATTCAGCCGGTAGTACAGGTCTTCCCGGAATTCACCGCGTTTGGCCGGATCCCCAAGATCGATTTTGGCGGCGGCGACTACCCGCAGATCGACAGGCCGCACCTCGTTGGTGCCGAGCGGATTGACTTCGCGCGTTTCCAGGACCCTCAGCATCTTGACCTGTGTCGCCGGCAGCATGCTCTCGATTTCGTCGAGAAACAGGGTGCCGCCGCCCGCATGCTCGATCCGCCCGACCCGCCGCTTCTGCGCACCGGTAAATGCGCCAGCCTCGTGTCCGAACAGTTCGCTCTCCAGCACCGTTTCCGGCAAAGCGCCGCAATTCAACGCGACGAAATTCCCCGAACGCCGCCGGCTCCAGTTGTGCAGGAGCTGCGCGACGACCTCCTTGCCGCTGCCGGTTTCGCCAGCGACAAGTACATCGACATCCGTGTCGGCGATATAGCGCAACGTCTGCCTGAGATTTTCCATCGCCGGTGTCTGGCCAATCAGCGGCAGACCGTCGCTGGCGGTCTCTGCCGAACGCCGCAACGCCCGGTTTTCCATGACGAGCCGGCGCTTCTCAACGGCACGGCGCGCACTCTGTACCAGCCTTTCGGCAGCAAAGGGCTTGGCGATAAAATCATAGGCGCCACCCTGGATGGCCTGGACTGCCATCGGAATGTCACCATGGCCGGTGATCAGGATTACGGGAAGATCGGCATCCATGCGCGACAGCCGGGCAAACAATTCGAGCCCGTCGATATCCGGCATGCGGATGTCGGTGATCACGGCACCGGAGAACTCCGCCGAAAGCTCGGCGAGTGCAGCACGCGCGCCACTGAAAGCAGAAACTGAGAAACCGGCAAGCTCCAACGTCTGGGCCGTCGCCAGCCGCAAATCCCTGTCGTCATCGATCAGGACAATGTTTCCGCCATCCGCCATGTCGTTATGCCTTCTTTAGATGGACCGTGAACCGGCTTCCCACATCGCTGCTGGAAACTTCGATCCGGCCGCCGTAGTCGGCGACGATGTCTTTCGAAATCACCAGGCCGAGGCCGAGGCCGCTTTCCTTGCTGGTATTGAAAGGGATGAACAGGCTTTGCAAAATCTCCGGTTCTATGCCCGGACCATTATCGGCAACACTGATGCAAGCCATGTCCCCGGCAATCTCGTACCGCACCTCGACCCGGCCATCGGCTTGCCTGTCGCCAGTCGCCTCGAATGCGTTTTGCAACAGGTTGATCAGCACCTGTTCCAGCCGGATGCGCATGCCCATCACCAGCATATCCGGCGGCGGCAGTTCCATGTCGAGCGTGTCCATGCGTCCGGCAAACCGGCTGCGCAGCAATTGCACGGCACCTTCGATCACCAGCCGCAACGGCGTCGGCTCGGCATCGCGGCGTCCCTTGCGGGAGAGCGCCCGCAACTCGTCGGTAATCGCGCCGATCCGCTCCGTCAGTGCGGAGATATTCGCCAAATTGTCCGCCGCGGACGCGCCCTGACCGCGCTCGAGGAAAACTCGTGCATTGTCGGCATAGGCGCGAATCGTTGCGACTGGCTGGTTGATTTCATGGGCAACGCCCGCCGCCACCTGGCCAAGGATCGCCAGCCTGTTTGCCTGAACCAGATCCTGCTGCACCGCCTGCAGGGTCTGCTCTGTGTTGCGATGATCGGTGATCTCTGTCTGCAGCCGGTCGCGCGCCTGGCTGAGATCCACCGTTCTTTCCGATACCCGCCGCTCCAGCTCCTCACGGGCGTGAAACGCCTCCGAGATCCGCATGGCGGCCGCGTGCCGGCGGCGAAGCAGCAGCGCGCCCGCTGCCAGAACCGGAAGCAGCGCGAGCAGCGCCAGCATCCGCCCCTCGCGGACGGCTGCATCGAAGGAAGGCGCGGTCTGCACCAGATGCTGCAAGGTCCAGCCCGTGGTGGGCACAGGCGTCTGAAGATCGAGGAATTCGGTGGTCCCCGTACTTCCCGGCATCACCACCTCGACGAGGCTTCCCCCATCCTGCCGCCCAGTTTGACGGAAAGGGAGCGGGCGCAGCGGCGCCTCGCCAAACTGCAGGCTCTCACGGATCGCCAGAAGCGCGCCGGCAGGAACCTCGCCAATGGTCATGAACCGCCAGGACGGAATGCTGGTAATCAGGACGATGCCACGACTATCCGTGACGTAAGTGGGCTTCGACGAGGCTCCCCAGGCCGCTTCCACCTGATCGAACTCGAGCTTGACGACGACGACACCCAGCGGCCCGCCGGCCCCATCGACCCGTTGTGAGATGTAAAGACCAGGCTTCTTGCTGACGCTGCCGAGCGCAAAGTGCTCCGCCTTGCCGTCGCTCATGGCCTTTTGATAGTACTCGCGAAACCGGTAGTCGTTGCCGACGAAACTGGTCGACTCCCGCCAGTTGCTGGCGGACACCGCCACGCCGTCCTTGCCGATCACGTAGATGACGGCCGCCTGAGTGTTGGTAGCCAAGCCTTCAAGTTTGCGGTTCAATTGGTCAAGCGCTGTGCCATTGCCTGTGATCAAGACTTCGCCAAGCGCCGTATCCTGTGCCAGAACCAATGGAAGCGCCCGCTGTTTTTCAAGGACAGCCCGCAGCAGCGCGGCGTTGAGATCGGCATCGGTGCGCGCCTGCACTTCCAGCGAAGTTGCCGCAAACCTGCGGGCCACCTCGCCGCTTGCCCAGAGGGCCAAGATCGCCAGCACCGCCGAGAACACGGCATAGAGCAGCCAGGCGCGCCGCATGCGCCGCGCCATCTCCACCGGCTGATTGACATCCAAAACAGGGAGCACGTTCATGGCAGAAGTGTGCATAATTCCGCACGAAACGCAATTAAAAATGCGCGGATAACCGCACGAATAGCTTTATTGGAGTGAGAGACAATAAATTTATCTTATTGCAATCAATGACTTAAGCAGAGGAAACCGAACTGGCACGGAGCTTGCGATGATATCCCGCAACGGCGAGGCCGTTGACCCATCACACACAGGCCCGGGAGGCCGGAATTCGTTCCGGGCGGGTCGAAGAGGAGGATATCATGATTTCGATGCCATTCGACGCCGCGCCCCCGGCCAAGACCCCGTTCTATCGCCATCTGTACGTCCAGGTGCTCGCCGCCATCGCCGCGGGCATTCTTCTCGGCCACTTCTATCCGGAACTCGGTACCCAGCTGAAGCCGCTTGGCGATGCCTTCATCAAGCTCGTCAAGATGATCATCGCGCCCGTCATCTTCCTGACCGTGGCAACCGGCATCGCCGGCATGAGTGACCTGCAGAAGGTCGGCCGGGTCGCCGGAAAGGCGATGCTGTACTTCCTGACCTTTTCAACGCTCGCCCTCGTCATCGGCCTGGTCGTCGCCAATGTCGTGCAGCCGGGCGCCGGCATGCACATCAATCCGGCATCGCTCGACCCGACAGCGGTCACCACCTATGCCGCAAAGGCGCATGAGCAGACAATTACCGGCTTCCTCAGCAATATCATTCCGACGACCATCGTCGGCGCCTTTGCCGATGGCGATATCCTCCAGGTGCTGTTCTTCTCGGTGCTGTTCGGCATTGCCCTTGCCATGGTCGGCGACAAGGGGCAGCCCGTCGTCAATTTCCTCAATGCGCTGACGGCCCCGGTCTTCAAGCTTGTCGGCATTCTGATGAAGGCGGCCCCGATCGGCGCATTCGGCGCCATGGCCTTCACCATCGGCAAATACGGCGTCGGCTCGATCGCCAATCTCGCCATGCTGATCGGCACATTCTATGTCACGGCGCTGATCTTCGTTCTCGTCGTCCTTGGCGCCGTCGCCCGCTACAACGGGTTCTCGATCATTGCCCTGCTGCGCTACATCAAGGAGGAACTGCTGCTTGTTCTCGGCACATCCTCTTCGGAAGCCGCCCTGCCGGGCCTGATGGACAAGATGGAAAAGGCCGGCTGCAAGCGTTCGGTCGTCGGCCTGGTCATCCCGACCGGATATTCCTTCAACCTCGACGGAACGAATATCTACATGACGCTGGCAGCTTTGTTCATCGCGCAGGCAACCGATATCCAGCTGTCCTTCGCCGATCAGATCCTGCTGCTGCTCGTGGCGATGTTAAGCTCGAAGGGTGCAGCCGGGATCACCGGCGCAGGCTTCATCACCCTTGCCGCGACACTCTCGGTCGTGCCCGCCGTTCCCGTCGCCGGCATGGCGCTTATTCTCGGCATCGACCGCTTCATGTCCGAATGCCGGGCGCTGACCAATCTCGTCGGCAACGCCGTTGCAACCATCGTCGTTGCCCGCTGGGAAAACGAACTCGACACCGAGCAGCTTGCAAAAGCGCTGCAGGGAAATGCGGGACAGGCACCGTCCATCGGCAATCTTCAACCGGCCGAGTAAGGCCGGAAAGCTCCAGCCCTGATCGCGGCTCGCTCCCGGGCGGACCGCGATCAGGGGACATTTCGTGTTGCATCGCTGCAAAAATGCGGTCTATAACCCCTTCAATCACCACGGACCCGGTGAAATTCCGGGTGGCTCTTCTGGCCGCCGATCCGCCAGACAACGCAAAACCCGCATGCCAATCCATACCCGCTTCGAGAAGCGCGTTGCCATGCTTTGCGAGAACTCACCCCATGCTATTTTCATCCATCCGCCGGGATTGGTCCGCCAACCCCATGCGCGACATGCTTGCAGGCGCCGTCGCAACATTCGCACTGATCCCTGAAGTCATCGCGTTTTCCGCTGTGGCAGGCGTCGACCCGCAGGTCGGCCTGTTCGCCTCGTTCGTCATCGGCATCGTCATCGCATTTACCGGCGGGCGCCCCGCGATGATTTCCGCCGCTGCAGGGTCGGTCGCGCTGGTTGCCGCACCTCTGGTCCATGCACACGGACTGCCTTACCTGTTCGCCGCCGGGCTGCTGGCCGGCATTTTTCAGATCGCCTTCGGACTATTGCGCCTTGGCGTTCTCATGCGGTTTGTTTCCAATTCCGTCCGCACCGGTTTCGTCAATGCGCTGGCCATCCTGATCTTTGCGGCCCAACTGCCGCATATCATTGACGGGAACTGGATTGCCTATGCCATGCTCGCAGCCGGGCTTGCGATCATCTATCTTGTTCCAAGGATCACGCGGGCGATCCCATCGCCGCTGATCTGCATCCTTGTGCTGACGGTTGCCGCGATTGCCTTTCAGCTGCCAGTCATGACCGTTGCCGATCTCGGCAAGTTGCCGGATACCCTTCCGGTCTTTGGCTGGCCCGCCGTTCCGCTGACGCTGGAAACACTGGCAATCATCGCCGGGCCGGCACTCGCCATCGCCATGGTCGGCCTGCTCGAATCCATGATGACGGCGAGTGTCGTCGACGATCTCACCGGCACCGCAAGCTCAAAAAACCGGGAGTGCACAGGCCTTGGCATTGCCAATGCTGCGGCCAGCCTGTTCGGCGGCATCGCCGGATGCGGCATGATCGGCCAGACGGTCAGCAACGTGAAATACGGTGGGCGCGGCCGTCTCTCCACCCTGTTTGCAGGCGCCTTCCTGCTGGTGCTGATGGTCTTGCTGAAGCCATGGGTTTCCCAGGTCCCGGTGGCGGCATTGGTGGCTATCATGGTGATGGTATCGATCGACACGTTTGATTGGTCGTCACTGCGCTCGGTGGTTGTTCATCCCAAGATGTCGAGCGCCGTGATGGTGGCGACCGTTCTCGTCACGGTGTTCAGCTCCAACCTCGCACTGGGAGTCACCGTGGGCGTGCTGCTCAGCGGCGTCTTCTTCACGTTCAAGGTCGCCCGTCTGCTGCGGGTGGAAACAACGGTCGATAGCGAGGCTGGCCGTGTGTCGTACCGTGTCTCCGGGCAAGTATTCTTTGCCTCCGCAGACATTTTCATCGAGGCCTTCGATATTCCGCAGGCCGCCGGGATGACGGTGCTGATCGATGTATCGGAAGCGCATTTCTGGGATATCACGGCTGTTGCCGCACTCGACAAGGTGGTGCAACGGTTCAGGAGCCATGACATCGCCGTGGATGTTGCCGGATTAAATCAGGCAAGCTCGGCGCTGATCGGCAGCCTCGACGGATTGATCGAGCCCAAGGCGGCTTGAAGGGGCATACGCGGCGTGTGCGTCCCTGTTCAGTTGCCTTCGCCGCCTCGCCCCGCCTTGGCCAATATTGCCCGGGCACGTGCCAGGACCGGCGCGTCGGCCATTCTGCCTTCGAAGATAAAGGCTCCGCGGTTCTCCGCAGTTGCCTTGGCCGCCTCAACAAGCAGACGCCTCGCCCAATCGCATTCCGCCTCGGTCGGCGAGAACCCGGCATTCAGGACCGGAACGGCCGACGGGTGGACACATGTTGCGCCGTCAAACCCAAAGACCTTGGCTTCAATGACAGCCGCCTGCAGGCCGCCGCTATCGGCATAATCCGCGATGCTGCGAAGCAGGCCGAAGGACAGTTTGCCATGCGCCTTCACAGCCATATGGACCATAAGCTTCGGAAGCCTCAGGACATCAGGCACGGGATCGCCCCCCATCGCCATGGCAAAGTCCTCGCTGCCGAGGGCCAGGCCAAGCACACGGCTATGCGCCGCGATCGTCCGCGCATCGAACACCGCCCCCGGATGTTCGATGAGGCCGATAATGGACATCGGCGCACGCGCCAGGTCGCTCTCCACAGCCGATAGGTGGACAGCGAGCCGTTCAAGCTCCCCGGCGGACGTCACCTTTGGAACGACAAGGCCAAAAGCGCCCGCCCTGCACGCAGCCGCAGCGTCATCGAATAGCAGAGCGTCGTCGGCATTGATCCGTACGAACACCGCCGCACCTGATTGCCCCGTTTGTCGGACCGAGCCGGGCAGCCCTTCGCGGGCGCCGAGCTTGCTTGCCACCGGCACAGAATCCTCGAGATCGAGGATGATCGCATCGGCACCGCGCTCATGCGCCTTGCCGATGAAGCGGTCGAGATTGGCCGGGACATAAAGTAGCGAGCGCAACTTCATCAAACGGCACCGGCAACGATCGTCGCTACGGTTTCGGGAGAAACACCGGCCTCCGTCAGCACCTCCGATGTGTGTTCGCCAAGTGCGGGTGCCGGGCGCCGGAAACCTCCGGGTGTCGCGGACATGCGCGGGACGATGTTGTGCATCGGCAGCACGCCGTGCCCCTCGTCGTCCAGGGCGACGATGACCTCACGCTCGTTGAAATGCGCATCTGAGGCCGCATCGGCGATGCTGTAGATCGGACCGACGGTTGCACCGCTATCGCGCATGACCGCCAGCGCCTCGTCGTGCGAGCGAGCCGAAAACCAGGCGCCGATTGCTTCATCCACCAGGTCCCGATGTTTGAGGCGCGCGCTGTTGGTAGAAAAGCGCGGGTCGTCATTCATGTCGGCCCGCCCGATGATTTCGAAAATACGCCGCGCGACAGCGGGCGTCGAGCCGGACAGGGCCACATATTGGCCATCGGCGCAGCGGTAGACATTGCGTGGGCATGCCGTGTTGGAGGCACTGCCGGTGCGCTCCTTGACCTTGCCGGTCAGCGCGTAGATGGCGGCCTCAGGGCCGAGCACCGAGAAGATCGGCTCCAGCAGCGACAGGTCGATCACCTGCCCGCCTGCCTTGCCCTGCTGGCGGGCAAAAAGGGCCGTGACTGTGGCCGACATACCATAGATGCCGGCGATCATGTCGGCCAGCGCCAGCGGCGGCAGGACCGGTTCGCGATCCGCAAACCCGGTCCGATAGGCATAGCCACTCATGCCTTCGACGATGGTCCCAAAACCGGGAAACGTGGCATAGGGACCTGTCTGCCCAAAGCCGGAAATGCGCACGACGACCAGACCGGGGTTGCGCGCCAGCAGCACGTCAGGCCCAAACCCCATCTGTTCCAACGTGCCTGGCCGGTAGTTTTCGATCAGCACGTCGGCGCGTTCGATCAATGTCCACAGCGCCTCGCGATCCGCCGCTTCGCGCAGGTTGAGCACCACAGAGCGTTTGTTGCGGCCGTAGGTCTTCCAGAACAACGAAAGACCGTCTTCCTTCCACTCCCGCAGCGGATCCCCGGCGGGCGGCTCTATCTTGACCACATCGGCGCCGAAATCGGCCAGTTGCAGCGACAGCATGTTGCCGGCCACCAGCCGCGAAAGATCGAGCACCTTGATGCCCTCAAGCGGACCTTCAGCCCTTGGGTCCCAATGTTTGCGCGCATAGCCGATCATTGGATGCGTTCGCCGGATATGTCGTCGAACAGCAGCACATTGGCGGGATCGATGCCGATTCTCACCCGCGCACCGGGCAGCAATGGCGGATCGTCGCCCAGCACCATGGTGATGTCGTTCGCTGCAAGCCGGAGCGTCACTTCCTGCGTATCCCCGGTCGGCTCGACCAGCCCGACCTCGGCGGAAACACCATCGTCGCTGAGACGGACATGCTGCGGACGGATGCCGTAGGTGGCTTTGCGGCCCTGGGCCAGATTGAGGCCGGCGGGCAGCGGCAGCGCGGTGCCATCGGCAAGCCTGAGTGAAGTCCCGTCGACTTCGCCTTTCAGCAAGTTTATTTCCGGCGATCCGATAAACCCGGCAACGAAGAGGTTGCGGGGATTTCTGTAAAGCTCCAGCGGCGGCCCCATCTGCTCGATCCTGCCACCGTTCAGCACCACGATCGTGTCGGCCATCGTCATCGCTTCGGTCTGGTCGTGGGTGACGTAGATCGTCGTCTTGCCCAGGCGCTGGTGCAGTTTCTTGATCTCGCCGCGCATCTTGACGCGAAGTTTGGCATCGAGATTGGACAGCGGCTCGTCGAACAGAAAGGCGCGCGGATCACGCACGATAGCACGCCCCATGGCGACACGCTGGCGCTGCCCACCGGAAAGCTCGCGCGGCAGACGGCCAAGAAGATGCTCAAGGCCGAGAATTTCTGCCGCGTCGTTGACACGCCGGTTGATCTCCGCCTTGGAGACGCCGGCAAGCTTCAACGCAAAGCTCATATTGTCGGCGACCTTCATATGCGGGTAGAGCGCATAGCTCTGAAACACCATCGCCAGGTCGCGTTCCTTTGCCGGCATGTCGTTGACGATCTTGCCGCCGATGGTGATCTCGCCGGCGCTGATATCCTCCAGCCCGGCAATCATCCGCAGCAGCGTGGACTTGCCGCAGCCCGACGGGCCGACCAGAACCACAAACTCGCCGCTGCTCATATCAAGCGAGATATCGTTGAGTACGGACAGGCTGCCATAGCTCTTGCCGACGTTCCTGAGTTCGATCTCAGACATGCACATTCCTCCCAATTGCTCCGCCTAGACCATCGCCCCGCCTGCCCTCTTTCGAAGTCGGCAGGCGGGGCGAAACGTCAGGCAGCCTCGACGATCTCAACCGTGCCGACGCTCATGCGCCCGAGCGCACCGAGGCGAAGGCCGGCCATGCCATAGGTGTACTGACCGTCCTTTGCCTCGATCAGCACCTTGCCATCGACCGAGAACGACAAGGTGTCGCCGTGCGCCGAAAACGCGAAGGCATAATTGCGGCCAAACTCACGCTTGAATGGCGCCCGGACCAGAACGGTGGTGCCGAAATCCTCCTTCAGGATCACCACGTCATCGCCATCAAACCCGGCAGCGTAGAACTGGCTGGTGCCCTGGACGCGGGCGGTGACCAGCTGTGACGCCCCTGCCAGCGGCTGGATATCGGCGCGAACGGTAACGGCGCGCGCGTAATAATGCCCCGTCCAGATGTCGGCATCACTGGCGGTATGCGCGTGGATGCGGCCGTTCTGCAGGGTCCAGTGGCCGCGGTTCCAGGTGAAGCGGGAAATCGCGCCCCATTCCTGCACTTCGGTTTTCGGGTCGATGACGGTATGGCCGGCACCCTCGACCTTGAAATCGGCAAGGAACAGGCGGCCGAGGAATTTCAACCGGCCGAAATATTCGACCTGAATGCCGATCTCATCGATGGCCTCCACCCCCTCCGGGAGGGTGAAGGCGTAATCCTGCCAGCCTTGATGGTCAGGCACATGCCAGCCGCCGATTTCCTCGATCGTTCCGGACATGGCGCGGCGGACATAAGGGACGACACGCAGATTGCCGTCGCCGTTCCACGGATCGAGTAACAGCTTGAACGAGACCTTCTGTCCCGCATCGACCAGCGGCGTGAACATCGGACGGTAGCGCTCGTCGTCAAAATCCTCGCGGCGGTAGAACGGCTTCCAGAAAATGCGGCCGCCATGCCCGCGCTCAAGCCGGTCGAGCTGGATTTCCAGCGAACCGCGAGAGCCATCGACATGTTTTTCTGTCGATGCCTTGACGCTGATCTGGTTGAAACCCGCTGTTCGGAAGGCATGCGTCGAGCCCGGCAGATCGAAATCGAAGCGGACACCGCGCCGGGTAAAGTCTTCGAGCCAGAGCGCCGGCACCTCGTCGCCACGAAGCTGGAGTGCCAGCACCGTCAGTTCCCGCGCGAAGGACGGAATGTCGACGATGTTGATCGAACCGACGACGCCGGAGGCGATGACAAAATCGTTGATCGGCGTCCGGTATCGATCCCAGCCCGGCTGCACGCCCTGGAACGTGCCGACGATCGCACCGGCATTGCCTGCATTGCAGTCGGTATCCCAGCCGGCCATCGTCGCAATCTCCGCGGTGCGCGGCAGATCGCCCTCGCCATAGAGGATCGCCATCACGGTGACGCCGGCATTCGGAATGATATGGCAGACGCCGGGATAACGGTCATAGCCCCATTCAGCCGTCAGCATGTCGCGGCAGGCGCGCCAGTTGCCGGGATTGGCCTTGTGGAAATCGATCACCGCTTGGGCGACGCGCGCGTAGGTGGATTTTGCCGATATCGTCGCCATGGCAGTGGTGACGATATCGGCAATCGACGTTGCTTCAAACGCCGCAGCAATCGCCGCAGCACAGAAGCGCGCGCCATTCAAACCCTCACCGTCATGGGCGACGCTTGCCGCGCGAGCCGAGGCGTCGGCAGCTTTCTGCGGCTCGCCGGGATGCACCCAGCCCCAGCTGTCGATGAATATCTGTCCGCCGATCTGCTCGGCGACGCTGGCGCCGTTCTGGGCGATGGATCCGGACTGCGGTGCCGGAATACCGGCCCGCAGGTTGCGATAGGCCGTGTGTTCGGTGGATACGCCGAAGCCGCCCCACCAATACATGCCATGCTCCTCGGCTGCATAGTTCACCCAGGTCCGGCCAACATCGGCAGCACTCGCCTTCAGGCCATAGTCGCGCAGCGCGCGGATGAAATAGACCGGGCCGTTGGTATCGTCATCGGCAGCGAAATTCTTGAAGTCGCGCAGATATTGGGTGACTTCGCCATAGGTCTTCTGGATACGCTCATAGCTCCAGATCGTCGGTTCGACCGGCGCTCCGAGACGAACGCCAATCGCCTTGCCGATAAACCCGGCATAGATCTTCTCGTAAATCATCTCTTTGGTCAGCTTGGACATCATGCGTCTTTCTTTGCAGTTCTAATTCAGGAGAGCAGCGCGGCTTACGGCGCGGCTGTTGGCAGCAGCCTGGTCGGCTGCGAGGATGGCTTTGACGGTTTCGGTAAACGCATCGGCCGAGGCGATGAGGTCGAGCCGGTTTGCCGCGTCGAGCAGTTGGCAATCGGCCTTGCCGATAACCTCTTCTCCATGCATGGCGCCCAGAATGGCCCCTGCCATCACGCCGATCGAGTCGGTATCGCGGCCGGAATTGATCCCGTCTTCGATCGAGCGGCGGAAATCGCCGTCATTGACGAGGCAGAAGCCCAGCGCCAGCGGCAATTCCTCGATCGAGCCCAGACGGTTCGGCTGATAGGCGCCTGTCAGCCGCCCGGCCTTGGCGGCGGTGTGGTTGACGTCGTCCCCCATCGGGGAATAGGGCGAGATGACCCGGTGGAACTCCGCAACCACCGCCGCATGATCCCCGCCCTCAGACTTCAACTTGCGGGCGCTCCGCGCGATATCGGCGATGGCGTTGCGGGTGCCGTCCTTGGCCAAGGCCAGGACAGTCTCGACCACGGTATCGATCGTCGTGCCGGGAACGAAGGCGGCGGCGACGGCAGCGGCAAAGACGCCGGCCGCTTCCAGGCCGTAGCTTTCCTGATGGCCGGAAGCAAAAGCGATCGCCTCGTCATAGGCAGCCTTCGGGTCGCAGGCATTGACCACACCGATCGGCGCCACGTACATGGCGGCTCCGCAATTGACCATATTGCCGATGCCGCCCTGCCGGGGATCGCAGGAGGTCAGCTGGTGACGCTGGAAAATCCATTTTTCCGGGTAGAACAGCCGCTCGATCAGCATCGCCTCACGCTGCAGTTCCGGCACGTATCGGGGAATCCAGGCGATCTGGCGCACCATGCCGTCGGCCATGTCCCAGGCGTCCAGATGCCGGCCGACATCGGCATAGATATCCATCAGGCAGAGCGTCATCAGCGTATCGTCGGTGACGATGCCATTGCCGCGCACCCTGCCGTTGCGCGCCGTCGCGTCGAGCGACATCTTGTGCCACTGCGTGTCGAGCGAGGCGACCCGGCCGTAGCGCGCCACGATATCGGCGACGGGGAGTTTTTCGACCGGCGCCCCCATGGCGTCGCCGAGCGCGACGCCATGGATGAGCGCGCGGACTCTCCCTTTCAGAGAGAGCCCGGAAGCACTAGTTTTTTGCATCGAGAACAGTCCTTGCATACTCGTTGAGACGCGTGCCGCCGGCGGCTTCCCATTCGGCGACATATTGATCCCACTGGTCCATTTTCGCCGCGCCCGAGATGAACTTGTAGACCCAGGAGCGATAGACGTTTTCGGTGGCATCGAGATCGGCGGCATAATCGGCCGGCCAGACGAACGTGTTGTCCGGCTTGAAGTCCTTCTGGATCGTCGTCAGCGACTGCTGGGCGGCCTCCGATTGCCAGACCACGGGCGGCGTCCAGTTCGCCGCTACCATGAAGCGGGCATACCAGGTGGCGATCTTGTCGGTCACCTTGTAGGTGTCGCCCTCCTTGGTGAACTCCTGGCCTTCGAAGCCCAGCCGATCGAACATCTGGCCCTCAGGGCTTGCCATGAAATCCAGGAGTTTCATCACTTCCGCCTTGTGTTCGGAGGTGGTCGAGATGGCGAAGCCACGCGATTCCTTGGATACGTCGACGGCGGAAAGACCCTGCCCGCCCGGACCCTTGGGCGGTGCAAGAAGCACGAGTTCGGTACCCGGATGCACCTGCCGCATCTTGCCGCCATAAATGTCGATGACTTCGCCGGAAGAACCGAAGATCACCCCGGCCTTGCCGGTGTAGAACTTGTCTTCCTTCACATCGAATTTGGTGGTGATGTATTCCGGATCGTAAAGCCCCTGCTCGCGCAGCGAGGCGTAGAAGGCGATCTTGTCCTTCTCCTGGCTGGTGATCCGGGCGCTGACCCATTCGCCGTCCGTGTTCTTCATCCAGGTGCCGGTGATGCCGAATGCCTGGTTGAAGATCGAATCCAGTTCGTTGGTATTGTCGGCCGTGGTCACCCCATAGGTGTCGGCGACGCCGTTGCCGTCGAGATCGCCGTCCTTGATCGCCTTGAACAGGGTCACATAGTCCTCGACGGTTTCAGGCGCCTTCAGGCCGGTCTTTTCCAGCCAATCCTTGCGGATGACAGGCTGGGGGCCGCGAACCGGATAGACATAGAGCAGATAGGGGTAGTTTTTCAGACGCTGGACGTTGTGCGGCCAGAGCGCGTCCTTGAGATAAGTCGTCTCGGCAATCATCGGCCCCAGATCTTCAAGCACCCCTTGCTCGACCATCTTGGCGTCGCCCCCCTGGAAGTAGATCAGGTCCGGGATGTCGCCCGACAAAAGCATGACCGAAAGCTTGTCGGCATAGCCCGACGACGGCAGGTCGACGAGCTCGATATCCAGATCGGTGCCCTGCGCCTTCAGCGCTTCCTCAATGCGCTGCAGGTGCCTGACGTCATCCGGGTTGGTCGGACCGAAATCCTTGGATACGATCCGGATCTTGATCGGTTCGGCCATGGCAGGCACGGTAATGCCAAGGCTGAGCGCCAGGGCAGTCGAAGTCGTCAGGACCAGTTTTCTAAGCATTTCGTTTCCTCCGTTAGATTTGCTTTTTTGGTTATCGCGTCGTCGTCATCAGCCCTTGAGCGCGCCGCTCATGGTGCCTTTGGTGAAGAATTTCAGGATCAGTGGGTAGATCGCCAGGATCGGCACGATGGTCAGAAGGATCATCCCGGCTTTCAGCGCCCGCAGGTTAAGCTGCCCCGCTCCGGTATTGTTGTTGGCGCTGTCGGCCCCGACGATCGCGATCTTGTCGCCATCGATGACGAACTGCCGTAACACCACCTGCAGCGGCCATTTCCCCTGGTCGTTGAGATAGATCATCGCCCGGAAAAACTCGTTCCAGTGGAAGACCAGATAGAACAGCGAGATGGTTGCCAGGGCCGGTTTGGCCAGCGGCAGCACCAGATGCCAGAACACCTGGAAGGGGTTGGCCCCATCGAGTTCGGCGGCTTCGAGCAGCTCCTTCGGAATTTCCTCGAAGAACCGGATGAGGATGATCAGGTACCAGGCATTGACTGCCTTGAAGAGGATCACCGACCAGTAGCTGTCGAGCAGCCCGAGCCGCTTGTTGACGAAGTAGTCGGGGATGATGCCCGGTTCGAAGACGATGGTGACGAGCACCAGAATGAACAGCGCCTTGCGCCCCGGCAGGTTCGGCCGCGACAGCCCCCAGGCCATCAGCGCCGTGCCGACGACGCCGATCACTGTGCTGACACCGGTAATGAAGATCGAGTTGATGATGCCCCGCTGAACATTGGGATGTTGAAGCAAGACACTCCAGACTTCGAACGACAAGCCGTCCGGCAGAATGGCCAGTCCGCTCATGCCCGGCACCTTGCCCGGTGCTGACAGCGAAACGGCCAGAAGGTTGAGGATCGGCTGGACGGTCACGACGACCAGCAGCAGCAGCGTTGAAACGATGATCACGTATTCGATGCGTTCAATCGGGGTCTTGCGCGACAGGGCCATTACCAGACTCCCTTTCCGGTCAGGCGTTTGGAGACGAAATGTGCGACGACGATCATCATCGTCCCGAGCACGGCCTTGAACAGGCCGGCAGCCGTTGCCAGCGAATATTCGCCGGTCTGCAGGCCGATCCGGTAGACATAGGTATCGACGATATCGATCTTGCTGCGGACCACGTCATTGGACAGGTTGATGACCTGGTTGAGATCGGCATTGAGGAACATCCCCGCGTTCAGGATGAACAGGGTGGCGATCGTCGGGACGATGCCCGGCAAAGTGACGTGCCAAATCTTTTGCCACCGGTTGGCGCCGTCGACCTCAGCGGCATCATAAAGCTGCTGGTCGATGGCGATGATCGCGGCCAGATAGAGCAGGCTGTCCCACCCGGCCGAACGCCAGATTTCCGTGAACACCAGCACCCAGCGGATGGCACCGGTGTCGGTCATGAAGGAGCGCGGCGCTATGCCGGCCATCCCAAGCAGATTGTTCACCGCGCCGTCCGTCGGCGACAGGGCCGCAATGAAAATGCCGGCAATGACCACCCAGGAGAGGAAATGCGGCAGGTAGATCGCCGACTGGATGAATTTGCGCAGCGAGCCGCCGCGCACCTCGTTGAGCAGCAGCGCCACGATGATCGGAACCGGCAGGAAGAACACCATCTTCATGGTCGAGATGATCAGCGTGTTGGCCAGCACCTGCCAGAAGACGGGAGAGGAAAACAGCACCTGGAAATGCTTCAGCCCGACCCAGACGTTCGGTGGCACGATCCGGACCTGCTCGAATGCGATGCGGGTTTCCCAGATCGGTAGGTAATGGAACACGAAGAAGAACAGGATGCCGGGCGCCATCATGAGGTAATACGGCCACCAGCGGCGCCAGCCGTCGGCGAACGCCGACACCCGTCCGGGCTTGCGGCGGGAAGAATTTGTGGGAACGTTCCCAATTCTTGACGACGTCAAGACATGTTGGCGGTCAGTCATGAATTATCCCCTCCCGGCCCAGGCTGTCCGCATGGGCTGGCTTAATGAAAGGTCGGCCAGCGAGCCGCGCTCGATCAACCGGCACGGCATGAACACCCGGCCATGTTCGGGACGGCCAGCAATTTCGTCAAACAGGCAATCGACCGCCCGCATGCCGATCTCGCGCCCCGGCTTGGCGACAGTCGTCAGCCCCGGCCATGAAAATGCACCGGCGGGTACACCGTCGAATCCGAGGATCGACACATCCTCCGGGCATCGCAGTCCCGCCTCGCGCACGGCCACCATGGCACCGAGCGCCATCAGGTCGTTGGCTGCAAACACCGCCAAGTGCCCGGCGCGCTGCCGTTCCAGCAGGCGCTTCATCGCGGCATGGCCACCTTCGACGGTATATTCTCCATCTTCCATCGGCAGGGCAGCCGGATCGATATCGCGCTCGACGCAATGCTCGTGGAAGGTCCGCAGGAAGCGTGCCCGCGCAATACGCGACTTGGGTCCAAGGATCAGCGCCGGAGCAGGATGCCCCTTGGAGACGAGGTGATCCATGCCGATTCGCACCGCCTGGGCGATATCGGAACCGACGCTCGACGTGGCCGGGAAACGTTCGGCACTGGAGCCGATCAGCACGAAAGGAAGCCCGAACCGGTCGAGATCGTCAAAATTATCGGCCACCGGATTGATGATCGCACCATCGACCCGCGCTTGCCTGAGCGCCCGAAGATGGCTCGCCTCGCGGCCATGGTCCCAATCGGACGAAAACACCAGCAGCGACATACCGTTTTCGGCGGCGCGATCCTGCGCGCCACGGGCCACTTCGGCCCAGAAGGGGTTGGTGATGTCCGGAATGACGAGGCCCAGCAATCCGGTCCGCCCGGACCGCATGCCGACGGCAAGATCGTTGCGCTCGTAACCGACGGCTCTTGCGGCCTCCAGCACGCGCTCGCGCGCCTCGTCCGTCACATTGGAGGCGCCGGACAACGCGCGTCCGGCCGTGCTCTTCGACACACCCGCCTTCTGCGCAACATCAATAATGGTCGGACGCCGTCTCCGCATCGAAACACGCCCTCCTCAGCATGATTTCGTGGGAACGTTACCACGGCTTTCCTCAAGACAGCAAGGGATAATTTCAACAAACCACCGGAAGACTGGAATTCCTGATTTCCAGTCTTCCAGCAGCGCGGATAGCGGAATGCCCGGCAGGAAAAACTGCGCGCCCATGCGTTGCCGCAATGGCATGAGAACGGCCAGGCGACTTGCCAGCGTGCACATCGGGCCGTCTGGACAATGGTGGAAAATGAGAGAAACAGCCGCATTCATTCGCCGATGCAAAGCGGCGACACCGGCCATTTTTCGCTCCGGCGAGGCCTCGTCTTAACCCGGCGTTCACCATGTTGGCCGTCAGTGGTGGAACAGCAGTTCTGCGCCGCACAATCGCCCAATCCCGGCATTCAAAGCGTTGTCGTTGCTCGCGATTAGGATTGGGAAAATGAACACGGACAAAGGAATTACGCTCGCTGTCATCGCCTTCGCGGTCGTGGCGATGTTCACGCTGAATTTTGCGATGGCCCATTATGGCACGCCACCCACAAATGACGGCGTGTCTGGCGAAATCACCTCGTCGATACCAAAATAATTCACTGGGTAACCGCCCTGACTGTCATCGGCTTTCGCAACGTCGAACAGCAGGGAACTTTTGCCGGTCCATCGTGTTCTCGCGGTAGAGGAGAATTGCGATGGACGACAATCATCTTGGCCTTACAAACCTGAAGCACGGCACTTGGGTGCCGCTTATCCCTGATCAAGATAATTTAGGATGGGAGGATCCGCTGGTCCCGGCAACGTTTGCCACCGGCAAAGCGGGTGAACGGCGATGACGGCCCGTGACGTCTTGCTTTTGATGATCACTGCGTTCTTTTTGACAGCGCTGCTCCTCATCCACAATGCATTCTACCGGCCCGTTGCGACCAGCGCTGCCGAACCTCCCGCCACAGTCACCGGCGAAATGCACCCTTACGGCTGAAGCGCATTCCGGCCTTCTGGAACTTTGAGCTCGGCTGCCGCGTTGTGCTTTCCGGAGGAGAGAACATGGCCAGCGTAACGTGGATTATCGCACTGGTGGCTGCGCTCACCGTCTTCGGTGCCGCCATCGCCTACGGCATTCTCAGTCAACGGCGGTTCAACGCCAAGATGAACCCCACCCGGCAGGATCGTATCGACGAGATGTCCTGGCGTGAAAACCTGCTCGACCAATAAGGCAACCGGTTTTTCGGCCGGCTTCGCTGGCGTTCTCACATCGGCGGTAGAGACCGCCTTGCCAGCACATTGCTCGCCCGCCCGGCCGGATCATTGGCCTGCAGGTGCCTGACGGCGAAATCCTGCGCTTCCTGCAGCTCGGCCAGGGCGCCGTCATAATCAAGATGAACCGGCCTGCCTCCCTTCACCACCTCACGACCATCCACATAGACAGCCTCGATCGCGCGCTCGGCGGCGCAATGCAAAAGATTGCGCAACGGATCATAGACCGGCTGCATGGCTGCGTGCTTGAGATCGATAATGCTGAAATCGGCCTTTGCACCCTGCGCTATCCGGCCGATATCGCTGCGGCCGAGCGCGCGCGCTCCGGCGAGCGTTGCCGCCTCGAATACATCGGCGGTCCCGACATCGAAAACCGAGCGCCCGGCAACCCGCGCGCAGATCATCGCCTGACGCATCTCTTCCAGCATGTTGAACGGATAACTGTCGGTTCCAAGCGCCACATTGACGCCGCGGCGGCGATAGCGCCCGAGCGATTGTAACACCATCCCGCTGCGCGAAAAGGTGACCGGGCAGTGGGCGACCGTGGCGCGGCGCTCGGCGAGCAGGTCAAGGTCGATATCGGTCCGCTGCCGTGTCCACGAGTGGCTGTCGACAAAGATGCAATGGCCGATGATCAGGTCTTCGCCAAGCACGCCCAGCTCGTTAAGATACTGGACCGCCGTCAAGCCGGTCCGGCGCATCAGTTCCTCGTGCTCGGCCATCGTCTGGGCCGCATGCACGGTGATGGGAACATTCCGGCTGCGGGCAGCCTCTGCCGCCGCCTGCAACAGGTCTGCAGAACATGTCTCGACCTGCGAGGGAGACAGGATGCCGCCCAGCCTGCCGGATGGATGCGCGCGGGCTGTGTCGACCACCTCCAGCGCCCGGGCAAAAGCCTCGCGTCCCCTGCCCTTGTCCCAGGAGAGATCGAGCCGGCGGCTATCTTCCACATGCCATGCGGCTTCCCGAAAGCCGGGCGCGGCATAGGCGCGGGCACCACTCTTTGCCAAGGTCGGCAACCAGCTGTCATGCGAACCGGCAATATCGACAAGGGTGGTGACGCCGCTGCGCATCAAATCCCCCAACATCACCGTCAGCGAGGCCTCCACCGCGCTGTCGCTGATCTCGATCAGGTTGGAATATTCATAGAGCGCATTGCCCCAGAGCGCTGCGGTGCCCTCGTCTTCGAACAGGCCCTTGGAGATCGGCTCTTCGCCGGAATGGCAGTGCACGTTGACGAAGCCGGGCAGCAGCATCCTGTCCTTGCCGGATATTTCCTGCGTGAACGCACCGTCGTAGCGGCCGCCCACATGGATGAAGCCACTGGCGTCAAACGCTACGTCGCCATCAGACAGATACCCATGGCCCTGCCGATTTTCGTCATAGCCGACGATGGTGGTGACGTTGCGAATGACATGAATATCGTTAGCCATGGGTGACCCTGAAATGCTGTTCGAGGAAGCGGCTGTAGAGCCCCATCAGGGCGCTGAAGGTGAAATAGACGGCAGCGGCAAAGACATAGCCTTCGAGAACGGCGATGCCCTGCCATTCGGGATCCCTGAGCGCCGAGCGTACGGTATCGAGAAAATCGAGCAGGCCGACGATGGTGACCAGCGTCGTATCCTGGAAAAAGCCGATGAACAGCCCGACCATCGGGGGAATGACTTTCTTCAACGCCTGCGGCAGCACGATCTTTCGCATCACCTGCCAATAGGACAGCCCGAGAGACTGGCCTGCCTCGAACTGGCCTTCCGGAACATCCTGCAGGCCGCCACGGACAATTTCAGCGATATAGGCGGCGGCAAAGATGATGATCGCCACCTGCGCCCGCAAAAGCTTGTCGATGGTCACACCCTCCGGCATGAACAGCGGCAGCATCACCGTCGCCATGAACAGGATACTGATCAGGGGAACGCCACGGACGATCTCGATAAAGCCGACCGCAAGAACACGGATCGCCGGCAGGCTGGAGGCGCGCGCAAGCGCAAGCCCGATGCCGAGCGGCAAGGCGCAGACCAGCCCGATGAAGGAGAGCATGAAGGATAGCGGCAAGCCGCCCCAGCTCGATGTCGGGACCGGCGAAAGACCGAAAGCCCCACCCGCCATCAGGACATAGAGAATAGGCAGAACCACGAGCAGCCACGCATACAACAAGGCCCGGCTCCAGAAACGGGGCATCATCGAGATCAGGCAGCTCGCCAGAAACAGCGTCAGCGCCAGAAGCGGCCGCCATTGCTCCTCGAACGGATAGAAACCGAAGATCATATAGCGGAGCTTTTCGGCGAGAAACGGCCAGCACGCGCCGCTGCTGGCCTTGCAGGTTGCGGCATCGCCTGAAAAGACGGCGTTGACCACGAGCCAGCCAAACGCCAGCTTGCCCAGGAAGAAGATCGCAGCCATCGAGGCAAGACTGATCATCGAGTTCAGCGGCGTACCGAAATAGGCCTTGAACCACCCGGAACGGCGCGCTGGCGGTTTGGCCGCGCCAAGCGGCAAGGACAGAGCCTGGGTTTCAGCCATCAGCGCACCTTCAGCGCGACACGCGCGTTATACCAGTTCATCGCCAGCGAAATGGCGATCGACAGGCTGAGATAGACACCCATAAAGATGGCGATCGTCTCGATCGCCTGACCCGTCTGGTTCATCACCGTATTCGACACCATCACCAGATCGGGATAGCCGATGGCGATCGCCAGCGAGCTGTTCTTGAAAACGGTGAGGTATGTGTTGGTCAGCGGCGGGATGATCAGGCGCAGCGCCTGCGGCAGCACCACCAGCCGCATCACCCGCGAGCGATGCAGCCCAAGAGCGGCAGCGGCCTCCCACTGTCCCGGCCCGATCGCCTGGATACCGGCGCGGACGATTTCGGCCACGCTGGCGGACACGCTGAGAAGCAGGCCGAACAACAGGGCGACGAATTCCGGCCGCACATGGAGACCGCCGGTCAGCCGGAACCTGCCGGCCTGCGGAATATCCCAGCCAAAGGAAACAAGGCCCAGCAGCCACAGAAGCAGCGGCGGCAACAGCAGCGCCAGTCCCGCAATGGCCATGCCATGGTTGGATTTTCCGGTCGCGATCCGCCGTTGCTGGCCGATGCGCTGGATCAAGATCGCAGCCGCAACGCCGGCGCAAACGAATAATGCCAGCAGCACTGCACCGTTTTCGACGAACACGGCTGGAAGAACCAGACCACTATTGGAAAGATAGACACCCGGCAGGATGTTGAGCGCCTGCTTGACCGGCGGAAACACCAGGATGATCAGCGAATACCAGAGAAAGAGATAGAGCAGCAACGGGACGTTGCGCAGCACCTCGACATAAGCCAGTGCCAGGCGCGCCAGAAGCGGATTGCGCGACATGCGCGCCACGCCGACAAAGAGCCCCAGGATGGTTCCAAGCACCGCCGCAAGCAGCGAGACCTTGACCGTATTGACGATACCAACCAGGATCGCCCGGGCAATGCTGTCGGTCGGCTGGTAGGCAATCGCGGTTTCGCTGATGACGAAACCGGCCTGCCGCGCCAGGAAGCCGAAACCGGTGGCGATGTTTTGCTTTGCGAGATTGTCGCTCGCCGTCGCAAACATCGTCCATGCCGCAGCCGCAACCAGGCCGATCGCGCCGATCTGATAGCAGAGCGCGCGGAAACGCATATCATTCAGGATGTTCATCACAACTCGCCGCTGTTTTGCCGAACGGGAGGAAGCCCGCGCACCCGTGGGATGCGCGGGCGATCAGATCAACGGAACGGCGGTGCGTAGACCAGACCACCGGCATTCCACTGCGCGTTCGGTCCGCGCGTCAGCCCAAGCCGCGTTTTCTCACCGACATTGCGCTCGAAGATCTCGCCGTAATTGCCCACGGCCTTGATGATGTTGTAGCCCCACTTGTTGTCGAGGCCGAGCATGGCGCCCAGTTCGTCGGTCACGCCGAGCATGCGCTGGATATCCGGATCCTGGCTTTTCAGCATCTCGTCGACATTGGCCTGGGTGATGCCCTTTTCCTCGGCGGCCATCAGCAGCCAGACAGACCAGGACATGATATCGCGCCAGTTGGAATCATTCTGGCGGACGGCCGGTGCAAGCGGCTCCTTGGAGATCGTCTCCGGCAGGACGATGTAATCGTCCGGATTGTTGGCAACCGCACGGATCGACGCCAGATCGGAGCGATCGGACGAGATTGCCTCGCAGCGGCCGGCAAAGAAGGCGGCCCGGTTTTCATCCGGGCTTTCGAACACCACCAGCTCGAACTTGCCGCCGATCGTGCGGAAGAAGTCGCTAAGGTTTTGCGCGGTGGTGGTGCCGGGAAGCGTGCAGACGGCCGCGTCCGTCAGTTCCTTGGCGCTGGAAACGCCGAGCGACTTGGCGACCATCAGGCCCTGGCCGTCATAGAACACGGTCGGGCCGAAATCGAGCCCGAGCGAGGCTTCGCGCGAAAAGGTCTGCGTCGTCTGGCGCGACAGCATGTCGATTTCGCCGGATTGCAAAGCCTGGAAACGGGTATTGATATTGGTCGGCACGAATTCGATCTTGTCGCCATCGCCGAAGACGGCGGCAGCCACCGAGCGGCAGACATCGGCGTCGAAGCCCTGCATCCGGCCCTTGTCGTCCGGAGCGGCAAAGCCCGGCGTGGCGAGCGAAACGCCGCAGACCAGCTTGCCACGGGCTTTTACTGTATCGAGCGTTCCTGCCTGCACCACGCCGGCTGCCAGAAGCGCTGTGGTAGCAGCGCAGATTGTCAGAAATCCGTGTTTCATAGTCCCCTCCCTCGTTGTTCTATCGTCACGATCGAACGATGCTTCCGCCCTCCAGCAGAAAATCGACAATCGGCGATCCTCCCGATCGCCAATATTGTGTACAATATCAAAAATCATTTGGCAACAAAATCGAAAACAAAAACGACGGGATTTCGCTGCACGAAACATCGGCGCAGCGAAGGCTCAAAGGGATTTTCCCCTTAAAGCTGAGGGCATGCACCGTCCCGTGGGGCATTTGCGTTATATCCGGGCGTACGCCCCCGCCAGGTCGTTTGCCCGTAATCAAGGCGGAAGTTGACTGCGAGATACGAAAGTCGATGGCCGGCAAATAGTATACAATATGCTTATAGCCTGAACCGCGCCCATCAGCGATAACGTCATGACGTGTTGATTTTCATCCCGAAGATCAATTATTTTCGCGAAAGAGCGGAGGACGGATGAGCGCTCACGGTGAAGCACGCGGATGGGATGAGTATGCGTTCAAGACCTGAGCAACTTGGCGTTCGCCGGGCGCGACGCGTTTCTTCCCCCTCGCAGCCGCCGAAGGCGGCATGATCGAAGCGATGACCATGCCGCAGCCTTCCGCCGCCACATCGCCCGCACGTTTGCCACGCAATGCGGCAACGACAGGAACAACTATCGCGAAAACAGGCAGCTGGCATCCCCGGACCGACCGGGGACCCCGGAAACAACAGCAAGATTGAATAGATAGAGAAGAACATGATTTCGAAAATTCTCATTGCCAATCGTGGTGAAATCGCCTGCCGGGTCATCAAGACGGCGCGCAGGATGGGTATCAAGACGGTGGCGGTCTATTCGGACGCGGATGCCGGGGCGCTGCATGTGTCGATGGCCGACGAGGCCGTGCATATCGGGCCTTCGCCGTCGAACCAATCCTATATCGTCATCGACAAGATCCTCGATGCGATCAAAAAGACCGGCGCCGATGCGGTCCACCCCGGCTACGGTTTCTTGTCGGAAAACGCCGCCTTTGCGCAGGCGCTGGAAAAGGCCGGCGTCGCCTTCGTCGGTCCGCCGGTGGGCGCCATCGAGGCGATGGGCGACAAGATCACGTCGAAGAAGCTGGCAGCCGAAGCCGGCGTTTCCACCGTGCCCGGCCATATGGGCCTGATTGCCGATGCCGACGAGGCGGTGAAGATTTCATCGTCCATCGGCTATCCGGTAATGATCAAGGCATCGGCCGGCGGCGGCGGCAAGGGCATGCGCATCGCCTGGAACGATCAGGAAGCCCGCGAAGGGTTCCAGTCCTCGAAGAACGAGGCGAAGGCATCGTTCGGCGACGACCGCATTTTCATCGAAAAGTTCGTCACCCAGCCACGCCATATCGAAATCCAGGTGCTCGGCGACAAGCATGGCACGGTGCTTTATCTCGGCGAGCGCGAATGCTCGATCCAGCGGCGCAACCAGAAGGTCATCGAGGAAGCCCCGTCACCGTTCCTCGACACGGCCACGCGCCGCGCCATGGGCGAACAGGCCGTGGCGTTGTCCAAGGCGGTCGGTTATCATTCGGCCGGTACCGTCGAATTCATCGTCGATGGTAACAGAAATTTCTACTTCCTCGAAATGAACACCCGCCTGCAGGTCGAGCATCCGGTGACCGAACTGATCACCGGCATCGATCTGGTCGAGCAGATGATCCGTGTCGCCTCCGGCGAAAAGCTGTCCTTCGGTCAAGATGATATCAAGCTCAACGGCTGGGCGATCGAAAGCCGCCTTTACGCGGAAGACCCTTACCGCAACTTCCTGCCGTCGATCGGCCGTCTCTCCCGCTACCGGCCACCGGCCGAAGGCAAGATGCCGGATGGCACCGTCGTGCGAAACGATACCGGCGTCTTCGAGGGCGGCGAAATCTCGATGTACTACGATCCGATGGTCGCAAAACTCTGCACATGGGCACCAGACAGATTGACCGCCATCGACGCAATGTCAGCGGCGCTCGACAATTTCGAGGTCGAGGGCATCGGCCACAACCTGCCGTTCCTCTCGGCCGTCACGCAGCACGGCCGGTTCCGCTCCGGCAAGATCACCACGGCCTTCATCGCCGAGGAATTTCCGGACGGCTTCCACGGCGTCGAACCGGATGTGGCTTCCGCGCAGAAACTGGCCGCCGTGGCCACCCTCGTGCATCAGGCGCTGCAGGAGCGGGCCGCGCAGATTTCCGGCACCATCGGCAATCACCGCCGGGTGATCGGCAAGGATTGGGCCGTCACGTTTGCCGGGCAGGAGCATGCCGTAACGCTCGATGCGTCCGCCGATGGCGCTTATGTCCGGCTGGCCGATGGCAGCGTCCTCACCGCTGCCGGGGATTGGACGCCGGGCCGCAGCCACGCCACCTTCCATATCGATGGAACCGCGATGGGTGTGAAGATCGATCTTTTGGGCACCGGCATCCGCCTGCGCTGGCGCGGCATCGATGTCACCGCCCATGTGCGCAGCCCGCGTGTTGCTGAGCTTGCCCGGCTGATGCCGAAGAAGCTGCCGCCGGATACATCGAAAATGCTGCTCTGCCCGATGCCCGGCGTCATCACCACCGTGACGGTGACGCAGGGCGAAACCGTGGAAGCCGGCCAGGCGCTGGCAACGGTCGAGGCGATGAAGATGGAAAATATCCTGCGCGCCGAACGCCGCGGTGTCGTCAAGCGTGTCGCCGCGTCGGCGGGCGCCAGTCTCGCCGTTGACGAGCTGATTATGGAGTTCGAATAATGGCCGCATCGAATGCCCTCTTCTCCCCAGCGGGGAGAAGGTGGCCCGAAGGGCCGGATGAGGGGGAGCCACAAACTCCGAACCTACCGTGCCGCCCCCTCATCGCCTCGCATACGCTCGGCACTTCTCCCCGCTGGGGAGAAGAGGGCGTATGCCGCCGCCTTCGGCCCATATGCGATAGTCCTGCCCTCAAGCGGGGAATATCCCGAAGAGACAGACGGAGGTCCAGCCAACCCGCCCCTCAATCGTGTTGGCGGCCGGGCATGTGAAATCCCGTCACCGTGAAGAAAAACAACGGCTTATGGAAAATTACATGGTTTTTTATCCCCGCCCAAAGCACCCATGCCATACTCTGTCCATTCCGCCATCGGATACGCTGCCAGGCGTGGCAGTGAGGCGGGACCGGCGCTTGGTGCAAGGGGATGACGCAAATCCTGGCATCGGGGGTCTGCGGAAAATGCTCTCCCTCCGGCGACACGGGAGAAGCGGTGAGGCAACGGTCAAGCCGTCCCGCTTCGGATGCCCGAAAGAGCGCGCCGGGCGTGCCTGTGCGGCATACAGGGTGGCAAACGGAATGGTTTCGCCGGAAGAGCCAAAAGCCCGTCCGAGTCCTCGGACTTTCCCCGGCACGGGGAAGAGGACATCGGAGGCACCGGCGGCGGCCGGGTGGAGCGTTGCCGATAAATTGGTTCGGCCGGGCTCCATCCAGTCAAACGAACACCATTTTAGCCAGCCACCTCAGAGAGACCCAAGTCGCAGGCATAAACCGCTGAACGGGGTGCTGAAAGGTGCCATCTATTCTACTCTCTCGCGGCAGCTTCCAGCGCCCCGTCCGAGTGTTGTTGCAGCAGCCCCACGGCGCGGATCGCGCGCGTGGCCAAAGGCGGTTGAGGCAGACTTCTACCTCCCCCTTGAGGGGGGAGGTCGCCGCAAAGCGGCGGGTGGGGGTGATGGTCAGGGACGTTTGGAGCGTCACCCCACCCCGGCACTGCGTGCCAACCCTCGCCCTCCAGGGGAGGGTGTACGTTCGATCGATGCAAGGAGACTTTCCCATGTCCGATAACAAAACCCTCGCCGACTGGGCAGCCCTTGCCGAACGCGAGCTCAAAGCCTCGCCCGACAGCCTTACCTGGCAGACGCCCGAAGGCATCGCGGTCAAGCCGCTCTATACCGAGGCTGATCTGGAAGCCGCCGGTCATCTCGGCTCGCTGCCCGGCCTTGCGCCGTTCACCCGCGGCCCGCGCGCCACCATGTATGCGGGGCGCCCCTGGACGATCCGGCAATATGCCGGCTTCTCGACGGCGGAGGCCTCGAACGCCTTCTACCGCAAGGCGCTGGCCAGCGGCCAGCAGGGTGTCTCCGTCGCCTTCGATCTCGCCACCCATCGCGGCTATGATTCGGATCATCCCCGCGTCGTCGGCGATGTCGGCAAGGCCGGCGTGGCGATCGATTCGGTCGAGGATATGAAGATCCTGTTCGACGGCATCCCGCTGGAAAAGATTTCCGTGTCGATGACCATGAACGGCGCCGTCATCCCGATCTTGGCCTCGTTCATCGTTGCGGGCGAAGAACAGGGCGTGCCGCGGTCGCAGCTGTCCGGCACGATCCAGAACGACATCCTCAAGGAGTTCATGGTCCGCAACACCTATATCTATCCGCCTGAGCCCTCGATGCGGATCGTTGCCGATATCATCGACTACACCGCCCGCGAGATGCCGAAATTCAACTCGATCTCGATCTCCGGCTATCACATGCAGGAGGCAGGCGCGACGCTGGTGCAGGAGCTTGCGTTCACGCTTGCCGACGGCCGCGAATATGTTCGCGCCGCCATCGCCAAGGGCCTGAGCGTCGACGAGTTTGCCGGCCGCCTGTCGTTCTTCTTCGCCATCGGCATGAACTTCTTCATGGAAGCCGCCAAGCTTCGCGCCGCCCGTCTGCTCTGGACCCGGATCATGGAAGGCTTTCATCCAAAAAAGCAGTCCTCGCTGATGCTCAGGACCCATTGCCAGACGTCGGGCGTCTCGTTGCAGGAACAGGACCCTTACAACAACATCATCCGCACCGCCTTCGAGGCGATGTCGGCGGTGCTGGGCGGCACCCAGTCGCTGCACACCAATTCCTTCGACGAGGCGATCGCGCTGCCGACGGAATTCTCCTCACGCATCGCCCGCAATACCCAGCTGATCCTCCAGCACGAGACCGGCGTCACCAAGGTCGTCGATCCCCTGGCGGGCTCCTATTATGTCGAAAGCCTGACCGCCGAACTGGCAGACAAGGCCTGGGCCTTGATGGAAGAGGTCGAGGCTTTGGGCGGCATGACCAAGGCGGTGGCCGATGGCCTGCCCAAGCGCCTGATCGAACAGGCCGCTACCCGCCGCCAGGCCGCCGTCGACAAGGGTGAAGAGGTCATCGTCGGCGTCAACAAGTACCGGCTGGAAACCGAGGACGACCTCGACATTCTCGACATCGACAATGCCGCCGTGCGCATTGCCCAGATCAAACGGATCGAGGAAACCCGCAAACGGCGCGACACCGCCGATGTGACTGCCGCGCTTGCAGCGCTGACGGCCGTTGCCCGCACCGGCGAAGGCAATATCCTCGAGGCCGCCGTAACGGCTGCCCGCGCCCGCGCCACCGTCGGCGAAATCTCCGATGCGATGCGCGTCGTGTTCGGCGATCATAGCGCCGTGCCCGAAGTGGTCAGCGATATCTACGGCAATGCCTACAAGGACGAGCCGGAACTGGCGACGCTGTCCGCCCGGCTTTCCGGCTTCTTCAAATCGACGGGCCGCAAGCCGAAGATCATGGTCGCCAAGCTCGGCCAGGACGGCCATGACCGCGGCGCCAAGATCATCGCCTCGGCCTTTGGCGATATCGGTTTCGAGGTACTCGCTGGTCCCTTGTTCCAGACGCCGGAGGAAGCGGCCGATATGGCCGCTGCGGCAAAGGTGCATGTCATCGGCATGTCGTCGCTCGCCGCCGGTCACAAGACGCTGGCGCCGCAACTGATCGAAGCTCTCAAAGCCAAGGGTGCGGCGGATATCGTCGTCGTCGTCGGCGGTGTCGTGCCGCGCCAGGATTACCAGTTCCTGCTCGACCACGGCGTCGCCGCCGTCTTCGGCCCGGGAACCAACGTCATGGAAGCAGGCCGCGCCGTGCTCGACCTGCTCGAAGGCCGGTTGCGCAATGCGTGAGGTGCTCAGCCGAAAAAGCCCGTTGCGTTATCGGCAGGGAGCAGGGCGAACTCCGATCCGCTGGCGGGCGAGATCTGCCCGATACGGACCTTCGTCTGGGTTAAAATAACCGTATCGATACCGATAGAGGCGCGCCCACGGACTGGACGCGCCTCTAGCGTTGCAATCAACGGGGCCTGCGGCGGCTCACCCCTTTTCGCCACCGCCTTCCGATATCGCGGCATAGGCGTGCGCTTCAGGTGCTGAGAAGCGTTCGCCGCGCTTCTCCCGGACAATCGCCATACGGCGCACCAGGACGTAGAATACCGGTGTCAGCACGAGGCCGAACAGCGTGACGCCAAGCATGCCGGCGAACACGGCAATACCCATGACGTGCCGCATCTCCGCGCCTGCCCCCGTTGCGATGACAAGCGGGACGACACCGGCAATGAAGGCGAGCGAAGTCATCAGGATCGGCCGCAAGCGAAGCCGGGCTGCTTCGAGCACGGCGTGCAACGGATCGATGCCTTCGTCCTCCTTGGCTCGGGCGAACTCGACGATCAGGATCGCATTTTTCGCGGCGAGGCCCACCAGAACGACGAATCCGATCTGCGTGAAAATGTTGTTGTCGCCTCCGGTAAGCCAGACGCCTGTGATCGCCGAAAGCAACGCCATCGGAGCGATCAGCAAGACAGCGAACGGCAGTGACCAACTGTTGTACTGCGCCGCAAGGATCAGAAACGCCAGCAGAACAGACAGCGGGAAGACGTACATCGCCGTGTTGCCGGCCTGCTTTTCCTGATAGGCGAGTTCGGTCCACTCGAAGGCCATGCCGGGTGGCAATGTTTCGGATGCGATCCTTTCTATGGCAGCGGTCGCTTGACCGAACGCATATCCGGGCGCCGGGCTGCCGCTGATATCGGCCGACGGGAAGCCATTGTAATGCATGACGCGATCCGGCCCCGAACTGTGCTTGATGGTCAGCAGGGCCGACAGCGGGATCATGTCCCCCGCCGCGTTGCGTACCTTCAGCCGGCCGATGTCCTCCGGCTGCATGCGGAACGGTGCGTCCGCCTGGACCATGACGCGATAGGTGCGGCCGAAGCGATTGAAGTCGTTGGCGTAGAGCGAGCCGAGATTGACCTGGAGCGTTTCGAAAATCGTGTTGAGTGGCACCCCTTGCGATTTAGCCTTCACTCGGTCGATGTCCACCTGCACCTGCGGTGCATTCACCTGGAAGCTGGCGAGCATGCCAGCCAGCTCCGGTGTTTGCATCGCCTTGCCGACGATCGCACCCTGCGCCTGCGCAAGCGCCTCGAAACCCAGCCCCGCCCGGTCCTCGATCTGGATTTTGAAACCACCGGTCGAGCCGAGGCCCGGAACGGGGGGCGGCGGGAAAATGCCGGCAAAACCATCCGGTATTTGGCTGAACTTGCCCATCAGGCGGCCAGCGATCGCAAAGGCGGACAAGGACGGGTCCTTGCGCTCATCAAATGGCTTGAGCATCGTGAACATCACGGCGGCGTTGGGGATATTGACCATGCCGTTGACCGAAAGCCCCGGAAACGCGACGACGCTCTCGACGCCCGGTTCTGCAAGCGCGATCTGCGACATTGTCTTGACAACCGCCTCGGTGCGATCCAGCGAGGCTCCGGTCGGAAGCTGTGCGATGCCGACAAGGTAGTATTTATCCTGGGCCGGGACGAACCCGCTGGGCACGGCCTGGAAGCCCATCCATGTCATGCCGACCAGGCCGGCATACATCAGCAAGACGAGCATACTGAACCTCACGGCGCGGCGCACCGTCCAGACATAGGCATTCGAAGCGCTGTCGAAGAAATGATTGAACAGCCGGAAAAACCAGCCGAACAGACCGTCGATCACACGGGTCAGGAGATCGCGCTTCACCACGCCGTGGTGAGGCTTCAGAAGCACGGCAGCAAGCGCTGGAGAAAGCGTCAGGGAATTGACCGCCGACAGGATGGTCGAGATGGCGATCGTCAGAGCGAACTGCCTGTAGAACTCGCCTTGCAAGCCGGACAGGAATGCCGAGGGAATGAACACGGCCGACAGCACCGAAGTAATGGCGATAATCGGCCCGGTCACTTCGTCCATGGCCTTGCGTGCCGCCTCCTTCGGCGTTTCGCCGAGCGCGATGTGACGCTCAACGTTCTCGACGACCACGATCGCGTCATCGACCACGATACCAATCGAGAGCACGAGCCCGAACAATGACAGCGTGTTGAGCGAGAAACCGAACATGTACATGAGGGCGAATGTGCCGACCAATGATACCGGCACGGCAACCAGCGGGATGATCGAAGCCCGCCAGGTCTGGAGGAAGAGCACGACCACGATCACCACCAGCGCGATGGCTTCCAGCAGCGTCACCACCACGGCCTCCAGAGACGCCTTGACGAAGACGGTGGGGTCGTAGGCGATGCGATACTCTATCCCTTCAGGGAAACCTTTCTGGAGTTCTTCCATGGTGCCGCGAATGGCGCTTGACACGTCGAGTGCGTTGGCGCCGGGGCTCTGGATGACCTGGATCGCCAGGGCCGGTTTGCCATCGAGAAGACTGCGCAGCGCATAGGAATCCGCGCCAAGCTCGATACGGGCAACATCCCGCAGCCGGGTAATCTGGCCGTCGGCCCCCGTCTTGACGACGATGTCGCCGAACTGTTCCTCGTTTGAAAGCCTGCCAAGGGTATTGACCGTGACTTGGAACGCGGCCGAGGCTTCCGGCTGCTGGCCGACCGAGCCGGCGGCGACCTGGACGTTCTGTTCCTGAATTGCCGCCACCACGTCAGAGGCGGTCAGACCGCGCGCGGCCACCTTGGCCGGATCGAGCCAGATCCGCATCGAATATTCGCCAGCCCCCCAGACCAGCACATCCCCCACACCTGGCAGGCGCGCCAGTTGGTCGCGCACCTGCAGCAGGGCGTAGTTCGACAGATAAAGAGGATCGTAGCGATCATCGGGCGAAACGAGATGTACAACCATCAGGATGTCGGGCGAGGTCTTCTGTGTTACGACGCCAATGCGTTGCACTTCCTGCGGTAGACGCGGAAGCACCCGCGAGACCCGGTTCTGTACCTGGATCTGCGCCATGTCAGGATCGGTGCCCTGCTGAAAGGTCACCGTCAGCGTCATACGCCCGTCGGTGGCGGCCTGCGAGCTCATATAGAGCATATTCTCGACGCCGTTGATCGCCTGCTCCAGCGGTGCGGCAACCGTCTCCGCGATCACCTGCGGATTGGCGCCCGGATAGCTTGCCGTGACCTGCACCGTCGGCGGGGTCACCTGGGGATACTCGCTCAGCGGCAGCTTCAAGAGCGTCAAGCCACCGGCGATCAGCATCAGGACAGACAGAACGACCGCGAAAATCGGGCGGTCGACGAAAAAGCGTGGGATATTCATCGATGTGCCTCCTGCGTGCCAGCAGTTGCCTGATCGCCTTGAGGTTGATCCGGCAGCATCGGGCTCATCTGCGGAACCACCCGCATACCCGGACGAACCAACCCTTTCAGGATGATCTTTTCACCCGGATTGAGGCCGGCAGAAACGACACGCAGACCATCGATCATCGGTCCGAGTTGAACCAGACGGTATTCCGCCGTGTCCTCGGATCCGAGAACCAGCACGTTGCGGCGTCCTTGATCGATACCGATCGCCTGATCGTCGATGAGCACAGCCTGAGCCGGTTCGGCGGTCACGAGGTTGACCCGTGCAAACAGGCCCGGCGCCAGCCGGCCGTCGGGGTTTTTGACAATGGCCCGGGCGCGGATTGTCCCCGTGCTCCGGTCGACACGATTGCTGAGAAAGTCGAATTCGCCGGCATATGGGAAGCCGGCATCGGTCATCAGCCCCACCTGCACCGGCAATTTGCCGGAAGCCTCTGCGTTTTCCAGCGCCCGCGCACGTGCGACAAATTCGAGATAGGTGGCTTCGTCGATATCGAAATAGACATAAAGGGAGCCGGTCGAGACGATGGTGGTGAGGAGTGTCGCGGCGCCGGCATTACCGCCAGTGACAAGATTGCCTTCGGAAACCAGAACCCGGTCGACGCGGCCGGCAATCGGGGCCGTGACGCGCGAGAAGGACAGGTCGAGTTCGCCGGCCGCTACGGCTGCCTTGGCGATCTCGACCTGCGCCCGCCGCTGGCTGCGCGTGGTCTGCGCATCGTCATAGGCCTTGCGCGACACGGTGCCCTTCGGAGCCAGCGCCTCGATTCGGACGAAGTCGATCTCAGCCTGATCAAGCAAAACCGCCGCCTGCTGCAACTGAGCCTTGGCGGCATCCAGGGCGACCTGGAATGGCCTGGGATCGATCTGGAACAGACGTTGGCCCGGCCGTACGAGACCACCTTCTGGAACGCTCACAGTGTCGATTGCACCGCCGACACGCGGGCGAAGTTCGATGAACTTGGTTGCCTCAAGATGGCCTGTAAATTCCACCGACCGCGCGATTGCGCGCGTGACGACTTCGGCGACAGGGACTTGCGGTGCGGGTATTTCGCCCGTCTGGGCAGCAGCTTTAGCGACGACTATCGATGATACAAGCCCCAAAAGGCGGCTGGTATAAGGCACCATGTCGCCGCGATAGACAACGGCAAGTGTGCCACCGGCAACGACGACGCCTGCCAAGAGCAGGGCGGCGGCTTTCTTATTCATTCTCGTTCACTTTCATAGGGACACGCGCTCCCGGTTGCGGGAGACGGCGTCGATCGGATTTGACGAAGGTGGGGTTTCCAACGATTGAAAGGTCAAGGCCCTTGGAACGCTTTTTCAAAGGCTCCTTGGCGCAACCATACTGCTGTGGGCGGCAGGCAGATTTCACGCACCCTGATACAGAAAAGCCGTAGCGCATTCCGTGTAACGATCGTGGATCAGGCACAAGGGAGTGAACCGCGATCTGCCAATTGAGGGACAGATTAGCCCGGCACATAAAGTGGCAGCGTTTCCATCTCGAAAAACTCTCCTGCCCGGCCGTAAACATCCCTTGACCTTGCAAGTGTTGGAAGCAGCATCCTGACGGCCATGGTTCTCTATCCGGCAACGCCCTGGGCGGCCGGCGCGAGCGAAACCATGTCGAATCCGGAGAAAGTCAAGACCATGACGGATGCCATCGCACCGCACATTCTCATCTATACCACCCCGGCCTGCCCGGACTGTCACGCGCTCAAGCGCTGGCTATTCCAGCAAGCATTGACCTACGAAGAACGCGACCTGACCGACCCGCGTATCGCGGAGGAGGCAAAGGCGCGTACCGGCGTGCGGGTGGCACCCATTACCATCGTCGGATCCGAAATTTTCTACGGAACGTTCCAGAACCAGAAGCCGGGCCTGATCAGGGCGCTCGGATTGACGCAGAATGTATGAGGAACGGGGTATGACAGCCAAATTCGTTGATATCCGGCAGAGCATGACCAGGCTTGAAGTTCCGGACGGACAGACGATACTCGATGCGGCGCTCGTTGCCGGCATTCCCTACCCACATGGCTGCAAGTCCGGGCGTTGCGGCTCCTGCAAGTCCCGGCTTATCGAGGGGGAGGTAGAGCTGCTAAAGCACTCTCGGTTCGCGCTTACCGACCAGGAGAAAGCCGCCGGCATGATCCTGGCATGCCGGGCCCTTCCCCAGACGCATGCGGCCGTGGCCTGGCTCGGCAGCGACGACGGCGACGTTCAGTCTCCACGACGCGTGGACGGTATCGTGACCCACATTGGTGATCTCACCCACGACATCAAGCTGGTTCGAATTGCTCCAGAAGACGAGTCTTCCTTGCTGTTCACCGCGGGGCAATATGCGCAGGTCGGCTTCAATGGAGTTCCTGCCCGCAGCTATTCGATCGCCAATCGGCATGGAACCGACGGCCTCGAATTCCACATACGCCGTGTTCCGGGAGGAGCGGCCTCGGAGCATGTGCATAACGCGTTGAAGACCGGAGACAAAACAACGCTCGAACTCCCGCTGGGCTCTTCCTCCCTGCGCCAGCACCATTCCGGCCCCATACTGTGTATCGCCGGCGGCTCCGGGCTGGCACCGATCAAGTCGATTGTGGAAACGGCCCTCGCCCACGGCATGAAACAACCGATCCATGTCTACTTCGGCGTTCGGACCGAGCGTGATCTTTATCTCGTCGAGCACTTCCAGGCTCTTGCCAAACAGCATGCCAATCTCACTTTCGTTCCCGTGCTGTCGGAGGTGCAGTCGTCGCAGTACCGGAGCGGTTTCGTGACGCAGGTCATGGCGGAGGATCTTTCAGACCTTGATGGCTGGAAGGCCTATGTCGCTGGCCCGCCGCTGATGGTGGAAGCCGCTATGGAAGCGGCTTTTGCGCGCAGATTACAGCGGCAAGACATGCACGCCGACGTTTTCTTTACGCCGGAAGAGTTGCCGGGGCTGGCTACCGCCTGATGCCACAATCGCCGGTAATGCAGCCGCAGTGCCCCTGGCAAAGGCCACGCCGCAAACAACCGTCGCGTTAGGGTATCCGCTACTGAAGCGCGTCAGCCATGACCCGGATCAAGAGAGCGGCTGACGCGGCACCGGGGTCTATGTGGCCCAGAGATCGCTCGCGGACTCTGGCCGCCCGTCCCTTGGTGGCGATCATCGAACGGGTGGCGGCGGCACCGTTTTCCGCCGATATCACGACGTCATGCCAGAAGGCACCTACGGCCTTGTTCTCTGCCGCAGCATTCGCGGCGGCGTCCGCGGCCGGGAGCCAGACATCAAGCATCGTCTTGTCGCCGCGCTGTCCCTTGCCGCGCTCGCGAATGCCTGTCGAAATGGCTTGGATCATGTCTGCACAGGTGGGCAAGTCGAGCGCCGGCCGGTCCACAAGTGCCTTTGCCGCGTGGCGAAAACCCGTTGCATAGAGGGGGCCTGTCGAAGCTCCGACAGCGTTCAGGAAGCCGCTTGCCGCCGTCGACATCACATCCGAGAGGCTTGCCCGGCCGAGATCAAGTTTTGCCAATTCGGCATTGATGGCGAGAAAGCCGATCGACATGGTGATCCCATGGTCGCCATCGCCGATCGCTCCATCGAGTTCCGACAGATAATCCTTTTCGGTTTCGATCATCTGCGACATCATCTGAAACATCACGGCCATGCTGCGCGGTGCGTCTTTTGACATGGTCTTCCTCCCAGTATCTCACGAGGTCCAACGGTCATCAACGAACCGCCGGCCGCAGGCTAATTGATGGTCAGGGTTGCGGTTTCGCAGGGGTGATGCAGCAGTTCGGTCAGTTGCTGGTCGAGATGCAGGATCGAGATCGAAGCGCCGGCCATATCCAGCGACGTACAATAATGTCCGATCCAGTTGGCTTCGATGACGATGTTCTTTGCGGCCAACCGCTGCTCGACGCGGCGGAAGAGGATGTACAATTCCATCATCGGTGTCGCTCCGAATGAATTGACCAGAACAGCGACCCGGTCGCCCGGAGCTGCCTTCATCTCCTTGAAAATGTTGTCCATGATCGTATCGACTATCTCGTCCGCAGTGCGGATGCGCTCACGCGATACGCCCGGCTCGCCATGGATGCCCATGCCAATTTCCATGTCCTCCGGGCCGATTTCGAAATTGTACCGGCGGGTCTGGGGCATCGAGCAGGGCTCCAGTGCCACGCCAACCGTGAAGGTCCGGGCATTGGCCTTGCGGGTGACGGCTTCACAGGCCGCGAGTGTCAGTCCCTGGTCACAGGCAGCTCCCGCGACTTTGAAAATGAAGAAGTTACCGGCAACACCACGGCGGCCCTCCCTGTCCTCGAGCGGAGAGGAGGCGATATCGTCGGTGGTCAGCACCGTGCGGATCGGGATGCCCTGCTCCTCGGCGATCTCGGCCGCCATTTCAAAATTCATAACGTCACCGGCATAATTGCCATAGACGAACAGCACGCCTTCACCACCGGACGCGGCAAGGGCGCATTGAACAATCGGATCTGGCGGCGGTGATGAAAAGATATTGCCGATGGCGACCGCATCGGCCAGGCCCTTGCCGACATAGCCGATGAAACATGGCTCATGACCGGTTCCGCCGCCGATGACCAAACCGACCTTGCCCACGCGCGGTCCGTGGCGGGCAACCAGCGCCCGATGCGATCCGTTGATTGGCAACAGATGCTTGGCATGCGCCTTGACGACGCCGTCAAGCATTTCTTCCACGACAACATTGGGATTGTTGAGGAATTTCTTGACGTGGGTACGATAGCTGCTGGGGGCCGAAACCGGCTTCTGGCGGGGCGACAGGCGACTGTCGAGGCTGGTCACGCCATCGGCCCTAAGAATGCCGCCGCCGGTCGCCGCATCGGTGATCAGCACATTGACATAACCGCCCCGGAGGGCGGCGAGCAAAGCAGGTACCTTGTCGAACCCGCCGGCGACGGCGATCCGCGTACCGATGCCGCGCAGCATGTCCAGCGAGATACCGATGGTTCTCTCGTCCAGCGGCCCGCTCACCGGTTTGCCGCGTTCATCGATGAAGCGTCCGGCAACGACACCGGCAGCACCCTTTGCCAGATATTCCTGCAGGGAAACGGATTCGAAGAAGCCGCTGGTATGGATCGTCGAATTCGGCCTGAGCGACGAGATGCCGAAAACAATCCGGTTCGCCCGCCCAAGCGCGGCAAACTGCTCCTTCAGCAGCGGCTCGTCCAAAAGCATGCGCTGCATCTGCGCCGAGGCGACGATGGCAGGCGCGGTGATGTTGACACAGCGCGCCGAGATCGATTGCGCCACCGCCGATGCGGTCAATTCCGGCGTATAGGCAAAGGACGCCGTTGTCCCGCCCGTTGCCTGAACGACGGTCATGTCCTGTAGCGAACCGATATTCGTGTGTTCGCCGACAGACAAGATCGTCCGGCCCCAGGCGACGGCCAGCGTATCGCCCGATTTGAGCAGCTTTTGCAGCGCGTGGGCGCCGGCAACCCCGAGCCGGTCGATCAGCGGTCGGGCATTGTCGTCGCTCGGCACCACCAGACAATCCGCAAGGCCGAAATGGCGCTTGAGTTCCTGCGCGATCGTCAAGGAAGCAAGCCGGGCCGGCTCCAGTGAAATATTGACGATCCCTTTTTCGCGGGCGTCGGCGAGGTAGCTGTTGACTGTTGCGCGCGAAACGCCCATCGCATCGGCGATTTCGCCTTGTGTCATGCCGTCTTCGTAATAAAGCCAGCATGCCCAGACATAAGGGTCGTCGCCATAGCGCAGCGGCATGACATCAAGGCCTTCCGCCGTGCCGGTCCTGTTTGCGCCGCCCTTTCGGGACGAAAGTGCCTTGAGTGTCATGAAATTGCGATGTTCCCTTATTCGCTCCAGCACAGCGCGTCTTTCCGGACGCATTCAAGCCGCTGTAACACTTCAGGTCGCGAAGATGGAAGCAATGACCGCCGTTTGCAACAGGTAAGCTGCGGTGCGCGGCCACAGCGCCTGTCGTCATGGCCGCGCAGTCTTGGGAGACTTACTGCAACCGGCCGCGAGCGCCGAGCGACAGCTCCTTCAAGATGATGGCACATGATGTTGCACCGGCATCGAGCACGCCGAGTGAACGTTCGCCGAGACGGCTGGCCCGGCCGATCTTTGCGACCAGGTTGATGGTCGAATCGCGGCCTGTTTCGGCGGCATCGACGAGCGCGGTCAGCGCATCCGCGAAAGATTTCCCCGCGGCCGTCGCGGCGTCGAAAGCCTCGATGGCCGGCGCCAGCGTGTCGATCAGCGTCTTGTCGCCGACCTTGGCGTCGCCGATAGACTGGATGCCTTCAAGCCCGGCATGCAGCATCTGGCCATAGGTCCTGGCATCGATCGCCTCATTGCCCTCGAGCTTTTCGGCAAACTCGATGAACATGACGCCGTAAAGCGGCCCCATCGACCCGCCGATTTCCGTCATCAGCAGCGTCCCCAGTGTATCAAGCGCCTCGGCCAGCGACGCGTCCTTGCTCTTCAGCCGTTCGGCCGCCATGCCAAAACCCTTGGCCATGTTGACGCCGTGGTCGCCGTCGCCGATCTTGCCGTCGATTTCGCTGAGGTAGGCGCGATTTTCGATGATCCGTTCGGCCATCGACAGAACGATTGCGCCGCCGCCCGCATTTGAAAATGTCTGCATGGTGTCTTTCCCGTCAAAGCATGATGGTGCAGTTGGCCTCGGTATCGATAAGCGCTTTCAGCTCATCGTCGAGGGCCATCACCGTCAGCGTCGCGCCGACCATTTCGAGCGACGTGAAATAGTTGCCGATATAGGTTTTGTGAATTGTCAGGCCTCGCGCGACGATTTCCTGCTCAACGGTATCGTAGAGGATATAAAGCTCGTTAAGCGGCGTTGCTCCGAGCCCTGAAACCAGCACGGCAACTTCCGTCCCGGCGGCCAGATCGTGGTCGTGGAGAACGATCTGGCACATGTCCTTTGCAACCGCATCGGCGGTCTTCAAGGCTTCGACCCGGACGCCAGGTTCGCCGTGATGGCCGATGCCCACCTCCATCGTGCCCGGCTCGATCAGGAAATTCGGGTGCCCGACCGCCGGAAGCGTGCACGGACCAAGGCCGACGCCAATCGAGCGGCAATTGTCGATGGCCTTCTGTGCGCTTGCCCGCACTTCCTCAAGGCTTGCACCGGTGGCAGCCTTGGCACCGCCAACCTTCCACATGAAGATTTCACCAGCCACGCCGCGGCGCTTGTGCCGCTCTTCCGGCGGCGCCGAGCAGACGTCGTCATTGGCGACAACGGTGGCGATCTCGATGCCGTCCTTGGCTGCCAGTTTTGTGGCCATTTTCACGTTCATGTTGTCGCCGGCGTAATTGCCATACAGGCAGACCACGCCCTTGCCGCCATTTGCTTCACGCATGGCGTCGTAGAAGCTCTTGGCCGTGGGTGAGGAAAACAATTCGCCCACCGCCACGGCATCCAGCATGTTGCGGCCGGTATAGCCGATGAAAGCCGGCTCGTGGCCGGAGCCGCCGCCGGTGACGACGCCGACCTTGCCGGACACCGGCGCGTTGCGCGAGACGATCACGCGCGGATTTTCGCCGAGGCGGACAAGATCGGAATGGGCCTTGACGAAGCCCTTGACGGTATCTTCGACCACTTCATCCGGATTATTAATGAATCGTTGCATGCTAACTCCTGTCATATGGCCGTCGTGCGTCAAAGGATCGTGTAGCCGCCGTCGATCAAGAGATCGGCGCCGTTGATCATGTCGGCCCCGGCTGAAACCAGAAAGACGGCGGCGGCGGCAATTTCCTCTGGATAGGCGAAACGGCCGGCCGGGATGCGCTTACGGGCAGCCTCGCCCTTTTCACCGGCCCAGGCCTTCTTTCCGAGCTCGGTCAGGACGATGGTCGGCGAAAGCGTGTTGACGTTGATGCCATGTTTGCCCCATTCGGCCGCAAACGTCTTCGACATGCCGATGACGCCGAATTTCGAGGCGCAATAAGCAACATGCTCTTCGATCGCGACGGTACCCGCCTGCGAGGCGAGATTGACGATCTTGCCCCCCTTGCCGGCGGCAATCATGACGCGGCCCACGGCCTGCGTCACAAGAAAGGTGCCCTTCAGATTGATGTCTATGGTCTTGTCCCAGTGATCCAGCGAGAGGTCCTCGGCCGGCGCGAGAAAGGCGACGCCTGCACTATTGACGGCGATGTCGATGCCGCCGAATGCAGCAACGACATCAGCGACCGCGGCCTGGACCGACGCCGGATCCGCGACATTGCAGACGAAGGGCTTTGCCCCGCCGCCGAGGCGCGCTGCCTGCGCGGCCGCGGCATCCTGGTTGATATCGAGCACGGCAACCTTTGCGCCCTTCAAGGCGAAGGCAGCGGTGATCGCAGCACCGATGCCGGACGCACCGCCGGTGACCAGCGCCACCTTGCCGGTCAAAGGAAAGTTCAGGTCAATCTGCGGGGCAGTGTCGGTCATAATGTCAAACCTCGATTGTGAAATGGAGGGCGGCTATTCCGGGGTGGAATACCGGATGGAATGGCCGCCCTGCTTTGGTCCTTACTTACGCGCTTCCAGAAGCTTATCGACATTTTCGCCGGTCACCGGCGTCCACGGAACATTGTATTCCTTGTCCTTGCCATCGTTGAACGGCATGTCGGGATACTGGCTCCAGATGGCCGATTCCGGCTTGTAGTCGCCCTTCTGGGCATGGAAGATCGCGAGATCCAGCGCGCCCTGAGCCTGGGCGCTGGCATCCTGCAGGATCGAGGTCATCGTACCGGTCTTCACGGCAGTCAGTGCGTCCGTGATACCGTCAATGCCGGCGATCGCGAAATCCTCGGTCTTCAGACCAGCCGACTTAATGGCTTCGATCGCGCCGAGCGCCATCTCGTCATTCTGACCGATGACACCGTTGATCTGGCCGGAATGCGATGTCAGCCAGTTTTCCATCAGGGTCTGGGCCTCCGCACGCGACCAGTTTGCTGTCTGGTCCTCAAGTATCTTGACATCCGGGCATTCGGCCAGCGCCTTTTTGTTACCTTCCAAGCGCGAAATCTGCGCGGACTGGCCGATCGGACCTTCAAGGATGACCACATTGCCCTTGCAGCCGATCTTGTCGAGTACGGTCTTGGCTTCCATGTATCCGGAAATCGTATCGTCCGAGCCGACATAGGAGGTCAGCAGGCCCGAGTTGACGCGGGTGTTTGAGCCGACAACCGGGATGCCGGCATCGTGGGCGGCCTGAACCGCGGTGGCCCCGGCCTCGATGTCGATGGGTACAAAGATGATCGCATCGAACTTCTGGGTGATCATCGTGTTGAACTGTTCCTGCTGGACCAGCGCGTCGTAGCGGCCATCAAAGACGGTCAATTCGATCGCGCCGCTCTTCACAGCAGGGTGCTGTTCGAGCGCCGCCGACCAGATCTGCATGAATTCGGCATTGAGGCCATAAGGGGCTGCGCCGATCTTCAGCTTTTTATCCTGTGCAGCGGCCGGCGACACCAGGATTGCTGTCGTCGCGGCAAGTGCAATAAGCAGTTTCTTCATGTTGTTCTCCTCCGTTGAAAACTCCGGCAGCCGTCATGGCGTGCCGTTTCAGTGACGGGTGCGGGCACCCGATTGGCCTGGCTCAGAGACCCTGATTGCGTTTCTGATCGAGCATCACGGCGCCGACAATGAGGGCGCCTTTCAGGACCTGCTGGTAGTAGGATTGGATGCCCATCAGATCGAGACCGTTGTTCATCACGCCGATAATGAGGGCACCGATCAGTGTACCGGTCACCCGGCCAACGCCGCCGGAAAGGCTGGTCCCGCCGATGACCACGGCCGCGATCGCATCCAGTTCATAGGCGATGCCTGCTTGCGGCAAGGCCGAACCAGTCCGCGCCGAAAGCATCATGCCGGCAAGTCCGGAAAGGCCGCCCGAGATCACGTAGACCGAAAACTTCATGCGGAAGACGTTGATGCCCGAGGTTTTGGCCGCATGTGGATTGCCGCCAACGGCATAGATGTAGCGGCCAAAGCGCGTGCGGGTGAGCACCCACCAGGAGACCGCGAACACGATGGCAAGCAGGATCACCGGCATCGGAATACCGAGGATATTGCCGGTACCGATCCAGCGGAATTCGGGTGTCAGCGCAGGCACTGGCTTGCCGCCGCCATAGATCAATGTTGCGCCGCGGGCCGCCGACAGCATGCCGAGCGTTGCCACGAAGGCCGGAACAGCAAAGCGAGAGACGATAAGACCGACCAGAGCGCCGCAGGCAAGACCGACGAGGATGCCGATCGCAAGCGCGACATAAAAGGGATAAGGACCACCGGCAATACCCGCAGTCGCAGATGTCGTTGCAAAGCTGGCGCTGACGATGCCGGCGAGCGCAACGACGGATCCAACCGAAAGATCGATCCCGCGCGTCAGAATCACAAAGGTCATGCCGATCGCCAGAACACCGTTGATCGATGTCTGAAGCAGCACATTGGAAATATTGCCCGGCGTCAGGAAATATTCGTTCGAAAGCGAAAGAATGACGGCAAGCAGCAGGAAGGCGAAGAAGATCCCGTATTCCTGGATGATCAGTCTGCGGCTGTCGGAATTGAACCAGGCGCTGGCCGGTTTGTTGTCGATACTGGACACGTTTTTCCCTCTTTACGATACCGAACGGAAGCGTTTTGACGATTGATCAGCCGATGGACGGCCTGTCAGGTCGACAGGTGGACAAGCGACTGGGCGTCCGTCTCCTCCCGGGCGTAAATCCCGGCGGAGCGGCCGCCACGCATCACCAGGATGCGGTCGGACATGCCGAGGACTTCATCAATTTCCGACGAGATCATCACAACCGTTCCGCCTTCGGCCGCGAAGTCGCAGATGATGCGATAGATTTCCCGCTTGGCGCCGACGTCGACACCGCGCGTCGGTTCATCGAGAAGCAGCACTTTCGGCTTGCGCAGGAACCATTTGCCGAGCACGACCTTCTGCTGGTTGCCGCCGGAAAGGCCGGAGACCGGCATGGTGTCACGCGCCGCCTTGATGCCAAAATGGGCGATCATTTCGCGGCTGGCCGCCTGTTCGTCCCGCCTGCGCATGGTGAAGGACGGGCTCATTTCCGGCAGACTCGCGAGGCAGATATTGTTGCGGACACTGTCGGAGAGATTAAGACCGGTAACCTTGCGGTCTTCGGTGACGAAGGCGATACCCTGCTTCATCGCATCGGCCGGCGTACGCACCGAAATGGCCCGGCCATCCAGCTGTACGCCGCCTTTGGAAGCCTTATCGAGACCAAATAAACAGTTGAAGATTTCGGTCCGGCCAGACCCCATCAGCCCATAAATGCCAAAGATCTCGCCCTTGCGCACCGCAAACGAAATATCCTCGATCTTGCCGGGCGCAGTCAGCCCAGAAACCTCGAATGCGGTGATGTTCGTGGGGGCATTGGTTTTGATGTATTCCTCGCCGAGCGCGCGGCCAACGATCATATGGATGAGACCGGGGCGGTCGATATCCGCCAGTCTGCCGCTGCCGACATAGGAGCCATCGCGAAACACCGTGTAGCTGTCGGCGATCTGGAAGATTTCAGAGAGACGATGCGATACGTAGACGACGCCCTTGCCCTCGGCCTTGAGGCGCGCAATCGTTGCGAACAGCTGCTGCGCCTCCTTCTCGCCGATCGCCGATGTCGGTTCGTCCATGAAGATGACTTCGGCGTCATGGCTGAGCGCCTTGGCGATCTCAACCAGCTGCATCTGCGCGACCGACAGGTTCATCATGTACTGGCTTGCCCGGATGTTGAATTCCAGCCGGTCGAGCAATGCCTGTGCGTCGCGGTTCATGGTCTTGAAATCAATCCCGCCGAAACGGGCTGAAGGCTCGCGGCCGAGATAGATGTTTTCCGCCACGGTCATATGCGGCACCGGGCTGAGTTCCTGCTCGATGATGGCGATGCCGGAGGCCAGCGCTTCCGCCGGACTGTTGAATTCGACGAGTTCGCCGCGCCGCCAGATCTTGCCGCCGTCGCGCCTGTGAATGCCCATCAGAATGGAGAGAAACGTCGACTTGCCGGCGCCGTTGCCGCCACAAAGTGCGTGCACTGAGCCACCTTCAAGCTCGAAGCGGCCATCGCGAAGCGCAGCAACGCCGCCGAACGACTTCATGAGTCCTTCCACTTTCAAAAGCGGCTGCATTGCGATCCTCCCACACAATCGGCAGCGCTCCTCACCACCAATTCGACAAATATCAGCACGAACACGACAAATGTCAACTATGTATTTTACATTTGTCATTTGATACGAAACAAATGTCAAATATGAGCGACACCTCGCCTTGGTGGTGTTCACGCCTGCGTATTTGGGGACTTCCGGCATGGCCGTGATGCCATCATCGACACCACGATTTCTTGAGACTGTGATTGGCGGGTCGATGGGGGTTGAGGCACTCACAGCTACCCTTGGCAGGCGGTGTCACCCGGCACACGCTTCCCCCGCCCGACCAGGTTGCAGACGTGCAAAGGCCCCGTTTCGCCGTCGGCAAGTTCCTCGGGAACGACGACACCGTACTTGGCCCCGTGGCCCTTGTGCTGCATCAGCATGGACGGATAACAGGTACCAGCGGCCGGCCCGTTCCAGCGAGCGGGCCTCGTAGGAAACCCACAAAGCGCGTTCCCCATCAACATTTTGGACCCGCGGCAGGCGTGACCGACAGCCTATCGAGCCGGCCTATTCCGGCCCGATGAAATGCCATGACCTCAAGGGTCAGCTGCGCTCGTCATGACGGCTTCACTGTGGAGCACGCAAGTGCCGCCGTCTTGGCGCGTAATCCGAAGACAAGCAGGCTTGCGGCAGCAGACAGCCAGACACCAGCCGCGCCGTAGGCCATGACCCAGCCGAACCCATCCCGCAGCGCCGTCTGGATGACGGTATCAGACAAACCATAGTCCGATGACAGCATGCCGCCGGCCGAGATTTTCTCGGCGAGCATGCGCTGCTCCGGGCCGGCCATTTGCCCGGAAAGCGCGGTGCTCAGCGATGACCGCACGCCTTCGACCAGGATCAGACCCATCAGCGCGATGTTGATCGCCAACGAAATCATCCGTGCACTGGTGTCGATGCCGGAGGCCATGCCGGCGCGCTCGGCCGCAACGGCGCCGGTCGCGACATTGGTCACGGTGGTATTGGTGAAGCCGAGGCCGATGCCGGCCAACAGACATCCCGGCAGCATCGTCAGCCAACTGGCGTTTTCAACACCGCTGCCGGTTTTCATCAACAGGAAGCCGAGGCCGATCGTGAACAACCCGGCCGGGATGACGATGCCTGGACGGAAGTGAAGCATCAGGCGCTCGGCAAAGGGCGGGACGATAAGCGGGGGAAGTGTGTAGGCGAGCAGAGCGATGCTTGCGGTTACACCGTCATAGCCAAGGCCAGCCTGAAACCAGATCGGCAGATAGATCATGAACGGCCAGAAGCTGATGTTCATGCCCACCGACCCGAACAGCGCTCCCGAGAAACTGCGGATGCGGAACACCGAAAAATCGAACATCGGCCGGGTGCTGATTTTTTCAGCGACGACGAAGGCGAGCAGGCTGATGATGGCAATTCCGAGGATCGACAAGGCGACAGGGCTGGAAAAGCCCAGCTCAGGCCCCTGGGTGATGAAGTAGGCGATGCAGAAGACGGCGGCGGACAAGGTCACCATGCCGGCGATGTCGAGGCTTTCGGCACCTGGATCGCGCGATTCCTCGACGCCGGCGAGCGCCAGCGCCATCGTCACGCCCGCAAGCACGACATGGACGAGAAATACCCATTCCCAGCTCATCAGCGCCACGGTCGCGCCACCGACGATCGGGCCAAAACCCAGGCCGATGCCGAAGATGATACCCCACCAGCTGAACGCGATCCCGCGTTGGCGGCCGGACTGGAATTGGTGTGAAAGCACGGCGATCTGGCAGATCAGCATTACCCCGCCGGCCATGCCCTGGATGAAGCGGGCGACGATCAATACCGATACGTCCTCTGTCAGTCCGCAGATCAGCGACGCGATGCCGAACGCGACGATACCCGCGACGAATATGCGCTTGCGGCCGTAGCGATCGGCCAACGTGCCGGCCGCCATCAAGACCGCCGTCACCGCAATGGTGTAGGCGTTCATGATCCATTGCAACTGTTTGAAATCTGCGCCGAGCACCTTCTCCAGCGTCGGCAGGATTGCCGGGATGCTTGAAATTTCAAGACCGAACATCAGCGAGGAAAGGCAGACAGCTGCCAATGCCAGCGCGCTGCGGCGGGTTATCGGTTGGTTCATTTTCGTAGACTTTCGATGCCATGCGGGCATCGCGGATTTCCGTTGCCGCCCTTCCGCGGTGCCCGTCGAAGTTGATCTTGCTTGGGTTCGCGGCACCATAACCGGACCTTGATCACAACTGAATTGGATGCTTATGTATTTCAGAGATAACAAAATCGGATGGTTTCAATGACGACGCTGGATGTAGACGCTGTTCAGGCCTTTGTGGCGATTGCCGATTTTCAGAGCTTTACCCGGGCGGCGGAATTCCTCGGCAGCACGCAGGGTGCAATCAGCGTCAAGTTGAAGCGGCTCGAAGACCGGCTCGGCGTCAGGCTGCTCGAGCGCACGCCGCGGCAGGTCCGCCTTTCGGCACAGGGCGCCGTCTTCATCCAGGGCGCCCGCGAGTTCCTTGCCGCGCATGATCGAGCCATTGCCGGGCTTTCATCAACGCGCCGCCGGTTCGGCCTCGGCATCGCCGCCCATGTCGCCGGGCCGGAAGTTCCCACATTGCTGGCGCGCCTCTACGCCCACGATCCGGGGCTGTGCATCGAGGTGCGGCTCGAAACATCGCGAAACCTGCTAGAGGCCTTCGACCGTGGTGAACTCGATGCCGTGATCATAAGGCGCGACGAAGACCGGCGCGACGGCGAAACCCTTGGACCGGAACATTTCGGCTGGTTTGCAGCGCCCGGCTTTCAGCGTGTGCCGGGCGAGCCGCTACGGCTGGCAGCACTTGCGCCATTGTGCGGCGTACGGGATATCGCCACCCGTGCACTTGATGCCGTCGGCGTTTCCTGGGTGGAGGTGTTCGTCGGCGTATCGACCGCGGTCAACGCGGCCGTCTCGGCGGGGCTCGCCATTGCCCCCTTCTCCTGCCGTTTGGCGCCCTCCGATACCGTCGAGGTCAGCAAGCGGTTCGGCCTGCCGGACCTTCCGTCGTCGGAGATCGTCCTGCATTCGAGCTTGACCGATGCGCGATCGAGGAAGGCCTTGCAGACCCTCGTCGCCGCCTTCCGGGAGCGCCACACAGCGCCGGCCGAAATCACGGCGCCAGCGCAAAAGACATGGCCAAAGATCGAGCTATCCGCGTCCTGAGTGCTGCGGGGTGGCACCTGATACCATGGCCGTCTCGCCGCTAAAAACGGAGCCACCGGCTACGTCCGAAGATCGGATGTAGCCGGTGTGCCGTATTGATCCGCAAAACCGGAGGCGGTTTTACCGCATCATGGCAGCGACATTGCCGCCATCGACGGTGATGACTGCGCCCGTGCTGGTACGGGCCTTGGCAAGATGGACGAATGCGGCTGCCACGTCGCTGCCGGTCACCTCGCGCTGGACCAGATTACCCCGCATATAGGTTTCCGGCGTCATACCACGGGCGCGGCTGCGATCCTCGACCATCTGATCCGTCATCAGGCCGGTGCGGATACGGTCGGCATTGACGGCGTTGGAGGTGATGCCGTCGGCGCCATGCTCAACCGCGTACTGCCGCATCAGCGCCATCAGTGCGGCTTTCGACGTGCCGTAAGGGCCGAAATCCGAACCGGGATTGACCGCCTGCTTCGACACGTTGAAGACAAGCGCGCCACCGGTCCCCTGCGCCTTCATGATCCTCACGGCGCCACGCGCCATGTAGTGATGTCCCCAGAAATTCAGCGCAAATGCTTTCTCGAACACCTCATCACTGACATCAACCATAGCCCCCTGGAAGGCAGCCCCGGCATTCGAAATGACGATATCGATACCACCAAAATGTGCAGCGACCTTGGCCAGCGCCATATCCACCTCTGCGGGCTTGGTTACATCACACACCAGGCCGATGCCGCCCAAGCGCTTGGCTTCCTTTTTCAACGCATCCTCGGCCAGATCGAGCAGGGCGACCTCGGCGCCTTCGGCATGCAGGGCTTCGGCAATCGACAAGCCGAGGCCACCTGCCCCGCCGGTGATCACAGCCACCTGCCGCGTCAGGGGCTTTTCCGCTTGCTTGGCCAGCTTCACCTGTTCCAGCGACCAGTACTCGATATCGAACAGATGCTCTTCGGATAGCGCCTCGAAGCTTTCAATGCCTTCAGCGTTGCGGATGACGTTGATCGTTGCCTCTGCGACATCCGCCCCGATACGGCTGGCCTTCTTCGTGGGACCGGCGGCAAACAGGCCGACTCCAGCGACATAGAAAACCCGCGGCATCGGATCGAGCATGCGCTTGTTGCCACCAACCCGCGCATTGTTGCGCTCGAAGTAGGCGGTGTATTCTGCCTTATAGGCCGCGATAGCCTCGTGCACAGTTTTGGTCCACGCAACCATGTCACCGGCAACCGGTGCTGGCAGCGCTACACCGAAACGCTTGATGTGGATGACGTGCTCGGGGGTGGCATTGCCGCGGCGAACCAGATCGGAGACGTTGGCAGCATTGCAGAAGTCGAGCACGTCTGGGGTAGCCCGGTGTTCCAGGACAAAACGGCGCGGCAGGCCTTCGACGCCTGTGTCGATGGCGATCGCACCGCGCAAGACCGGGGCGATTTCCGCCGCGGAAGCAAGCGCCTCCGGCTGCTTCACGATAGTGAACGGGCGTGGGTTACCCCGCGCGATGCGGCGCTCGGCCTTGTCGATCGCGGCGATCATCTTTTCATAGGATTCGCGCGGATCATCCGACCAGCTGAAGATACCATGTTTCAAAAGGATCATGCCGTCGCCGCCCGGGTTGGCGCGGAACGCCTCGTCGCAGGCCTTCGCGAGATCGAACCCCGGCATCACGTAGGGAACGATGATCGCATCCGGAAACAGTTCGCGGACCACATCCTCTCCATGCGGCTGGTTGGTCAGCGACACGATCGCATTGGCATGCGTATGGTCGATGTGCCGGAAGGGCAGGTTTGCGTGCAGAATCGCCTCGACGGACGGGTTGGGCGCGGCAGGATCCATCAGCAACCGGCGCTGCAGCATGACCATGTCGTCATCGCTGAGCGTTGGGAACTTCACCATCGCCTGAAGCGGTGCAAGGCGAACCGCAGGCAGGCCTGCTGGCTCGATCGTACCCATGTCCCAGCCGCTACCCTTGACGCACAGGACAGGAACTTCTGTTCCATCCATCTCGATGAACGTGGTCTTGACCGATGTGTTGCCGCCGCCATGCAGAACCAGTTCCGGGTCACACCCAAGAAGACGGGTCGTATAGGTCCGGATGGCGAGATCACGATTGACCCCGGCCGCCACGTAAGCGTCGACGACGCGCGTGATTTCTGTGTCTGACCATCTGGACTTCATGCAAGGCTCCTGTGCTGACCGCGCAGCCCAATCTGTGGCGCGGGGTCTGGATAAATAATTTGCTGCAGTGCTGCGGCCGGTACGGTCACCGCAACAATGTGAATGGAAGGAAACGGATTACGCAGTGACATCGGAAAGCACTGCAGGCGGCGGCGCCGACCAGCGTGCGTCCCAGTCCCGGTGTTGTGAATTACATTCTGGCGTCTCCCGGCACCTTCAAAATACAAATGGCACCATATGTTGTCTTTTGTCAACGCGCCGGATAAATTTGTTTGACAAACACCACCTGACGGGGCGAGGAGAGACGTGTGACAATCCAGCGGAGCAATGGAATGATGGATGCTGCGCGTGCAAACCGGTCGATCGGAGACAATGTCGTGCTGCCGGCCGAGTTCGATGATGCCGTCGTCTGGGCGGCATGGCTCTATTACGTGGATCAATTGACACAGAGTGATATCGCCAAGATGATCGGCGTATCGCGGGCGACGATTGTCAACTTCCTGCAGGAAGCGCGCGAACGCGGTCTCGTGTCGATCCGCGTCAACACCGAAGTCGGCGGCCGCACCGGCATTGCCCGGCGCCTCAAGGAAAAATTCGGCCTCGAGGGCGCATTGGTCATTCCTGCGTCGGATGCCACACCTCTCGTTCAACGGCTCGGAGAGGCCGGGGGGCGCCTTCTTGCCGACATGGTCAGGGAAGGCGATACGATCGGTGTTGCCTGGGGCCAGACGGTCCTTGCGGTGGCGGATTACATATCCCTGCCGGAACCACTGTCGGGCCTGACCGTCGTTCAGGTTTCCGGAAGCTCGATCAGCAATCCGGACTTTTCACCCGAATTCTGCACGTCGCTGATGTCCAACCGCATCCACGCGCGCTGCGTCAACCTTCTGGCCCCTGCCCTGCTCTCGACACCGGCGTTGAAGAAACAGCTCCTCGCAGAACCGGTCCTCGTCAAGCAGTTCGAGCTTATTCACTCGGCCAATCTCATCCTCTTCGGTGTCGGCGACATCGGGCCGCAAACCTTGATGCGCTCGGCCAATATCGCAAACCAGGAAGACATCGACCTTTATGAAGCCAATGGCGCAGTCGCCGTGCTCATCTGCCGCTTCATTGATGCCGATGGCAAGCCAGTGACCGGCGAACTGGACGATCGCATGGTAGGGATCGAGCTGAACGAACTGGCGCAGGTTCCCCGCCGTCTCTGTGTTGCCGGCGGCGCCTTCAAGGTGCCCGCGATCCGCGCGACGCTGAAGGGCGGTTTTGCCACGCATCTGGTAACCGATATCACCACGGCGGAAATGCTGCTCGAATAGAATAAAGCCTGTCAGCCGTTTCCTCGGGAAACGGCTGACAATGCAGATTGCCGATAGAACGCGCGGTCAGTTGCTCTTGATGCGGGCGGTCTTCATGAAATCCCAGGTGCCTTCGAACGAGACGATACCGGCGTCCGAACCAAGGCCTGTTGCGACGAGCGCGGCGGAGGCCTGGGCAAACCGCATCGCGGTTTCCGTATCCATCTTGTGGTGAAGCCCGGCGATGAAGCCGGCATTGAAGGCATCGCCGCAGCCGGTAGTATCGACGACATCGATCTCGAAGGCCGGAAGCTTCAGGCAGGTCTGGTCTGCATCCATGAAGCAGACACCATCACCGCCCATGGTAAAGACGCAATGCTTGACGCCGAGATCGGCGAAGAAACGTCCGGCATCCTCAGCGGTCTTCTGCCCGGAGATCAGGAATGCCTCTTCGACGGATGGCATGAAGTAATCGATGTAGGGGAAGAGCGGGCGAATGAGTGGCAAAGTCTTCTCGCTCGCGCCCAGAAGGTCGAAGGTTACGGTCCGGCCGTATCGTTTTGCCTCCTCCAGCAAGACACGGCTTGGTTCGCCGTCGAGCCGGTCGAGCAGGCCGGTACCCCCGAGATGAACGATCGGCGGCGCCAGCACGCGTTCGCGTGCATCGTCCGGAATTTCGAAATGACCGGAGGCGCCGCGTACATGCAGAGCGGGCCTCTCGCCGTTGCGGCGGATATTCAGGATGCTCGCAGATGTCGGCACGCCGGGAATGCGCTGCATTTCGGTTCTGTCGACACCAAAGCGATCGAGCGTCGCGAGCACGAAATCCGCTTTTTCATCGTCGCCGACTGCCCCGACAGCCAGGCAGTTGAGCCCGAGCTTGGCCAGGTCCACCACCGTACCACCGGCGGTTCCGGCGACGGTCAGGCGAATCTCGTCGATGAACTCGACATTGCCCCCCGCCGGAATGCGATCGACCGGCCGGCCGAGAATATCGAGAATATAAAGTCCGATTACGGATACGTCGTGCACCATGCACCCAACCTCCCTGATGAAATCTATCTCCCGAGGAATGCCCGCTTACTTCGCTCGCAGCCCCTCGGAAAGCTGCAGGCACAGACCATTTTTACCGTTCAGCGCTTGGGGCGCAGCGAAAACACGGCTCCGGCGAGAACGATGAAGACGCCGACGATCGCAAGCTGCCATGTGCTGGGGATGCCGACGAGAATGAGGACATTGCTCACCAGAGTAATGAGCACAACACCCAGCATCGTGCCGATCACGCTTCCCGAGCCGCCGGTAATCCGCGCTCCGCCCAGGACGACCGCCGCAATGATTTCAAGTTCCGTTCCGGCAAGGTCGAAAGGATTTGCAAGACGGTTGCTGGAAACGTGCATGATGCCGGCAATACCCGCCAAAAGGCCCGCATAGGCGAAGACGAAGACGTGAACGACGCGCAGATTGTAACCGAGACGCTCCGCAATACCGGGATTGCCGCCAACGGCATAAACGGCGCGGCCGATCAGGGTTCGCTGCAGAATCCACCAGGTAAGCACCGCCGCGACAGCCAAGACGAGCACCGAAGCTGGCAGCACGGAAATCGTGCCATTGGCGCTATGATGGGTAAACAATGCCAGCTTGCCAAACGATTCCATCGAAACCGGAATGTTCATGAACAATGCCGTACCGACAAAGGTCAGCAGGAAACTGCGGATCACATATTGCGTGCCGATGGTGACGATCAGAGACGGCGCCCGCAGCGAATGAATTAGAAGGCCATTGAGAGCGCCAAAGCAGGCGCCACCGGCGGCCGCCAGCACCAGGATGACCGGCATCGGCATGTCCGGCATCCAGTTGGTCACCAGCATGGTGATGGAATACATCACGAAAGCGGCAATGGCGGTGAAAGAAACATCGATCCCGCCCGATGCCAGCACCACCAGAACGCCCAGCGCGAACAGGCCGCGTACTGTGGATGCGCGCAGGATGTCGAACAGGTTTGCGACCTGCCAGAAGTCCGGATTGATGGAGCCGACCACCGCGCAGACCAGCACGATCATGATCAAGGTGAAGACCGGCGGATGACGCAGCAGCCAATGCCAGATGCGGGCGGCGGACGGCTTGTCGAGCGGCGCCGGAGCGGTTGCAGGTGAAGTCATGTCCGTCATTGCCCTGTCCTTGCAGTCGTCTCTTGAACCAGCGCGCGGTAAAGCGTCTCCTCGGCCAGCCCCTCCGCCTGGAAGGTCTCGACCACGCTACCCTTGCGCATCACCATGATGCGGTCGCAGTTCTGCAGCAGCTCCGGCAGGTCGTCGCTGATGATCACGACGCCCATGCCTTCATCCGCGAGCCGCTGAATGATCCGGAAAATCGTATCCTTTGATCCGACATCGACACCGACGGTCGGCCCGTGCAGGATCAACAGCTTCGGGTTGATCGTCAGCCACCGGCCGATCAAGACGCGTTGCTGGTTGCCGCCGGACAAAGACTGAACCCGATTGGCAACATCCGGCGTCGCCACCTGCAGATCGGCGATCGTGCGCTCCGCCAGTGCGCGGCTGCGGCGGCCATCAACGATGCCGAATGCGTTGCGCAGCCGGTCAAGGACCGGCATGACGATGTTTTCCTGGATCGATTTTTCCAGAAACAACCCTTCCGACAACCGGTCTTCCGGCACATAGCCGATGCCCGCGGCAATCGCATCGGCAGGCGTCTTCGGCGTCACATCAGCGCTATTCAGGCGAATGCGGCCGGTATCGGCGGGGATGACGCCGGCCATGGCCAGCGCAAGCTCGTTGCGTCCAGAGTCCAGAAGGCCCGTGATGCCAATGATTTCTCCACGCCGCATGGAAAACGAGACATCAGCGAAAGCATTGCGCCGTGAAAGGTTGTCGACGGAAAGGAGATCGTCTCCGAATACGGGATTGTCGCGATAGCGCGCCTCGTCCAGCACCTTTCCGGTCATCCAGAAGGCCAGTTCGGTCTTGCTGTGTCCGGCAACGTCGCATTCGGCGACCTTCAGGCCGTCGCGCATGATCACGGCGCGGCCTCCGATCGATTTGCACTCATCCAGCTTGTGGGTGACGAACAATACCGCAACGCCCTTGGCGCGCAGGCGGTCAACCACGCCGATTAGATTGTCGACTTCGCGCTTGGTCAACGCTGTTGTCGGTTCGTCCATAATAACAAGCCGCGCATCCGATGCGATGGCGCGGGCGATGGCGATCAGCTGACGGGTTGCAATCGGCAGTTCGTCGGTGCGCGTTGACAGAAACAGCCGGTCGGTCGGCAGGTTGACCGCAGTCAATGCCTGCGTTGCGGTCTCACGCATCCTGCCCAGATCGAGGCGGCGCGCGAGTTTTCCGGCGGAAGCGACAAGCTGCTGGGTGAGACCGACATTTTCGGCAACGGAAAGATTGGGAAGCAGTGACAGGTCCTGATAGACCGTCTCGATACCGGCTGCCAGTGCCGCGACCGGCGTCAGCTTGCCAACCGGCTTGCCGTCGATCAGCAATTCGCCTGTATCAGCCGGCTGCGCGCCGGAGAGAATTTTGATCAGCGTGCTCTTGCCGCAGCCATTCTCACCCATGAGATGGTAGATCTGGCCCGGTTCAATGGCAAAGCTGACACCTTTCAAGGCTCTGACACCGCCAAAGCTTTTCTGGACGTCGCGGATTTCCAGAAAGGGAACAACGGCTTTCGATGGCCCGGTATCGGGATGAGAGGCGTCCGTGGACTTGGGCTGCATGGCACGATCCTGCTGAAGAGGCATTCCTGAACATGGATGTGCTCCGCCGGACTTCATCATGAAACCGGCGGAGCTCATCACCGTTCGATCAGAACGGATACTGCGAATAGTTGGACTTGTTGACGTCAACCCAGGCCTGGCCGACCAGGATCACGCCTTCGCCGGCGCCCTTCTTGACGCTAACCTTCTCATAGCCGGGAACGCCGAGGTCCATGCCATCCTTGATCTCTTCGCCCTTCAGGACCATGTCGGCGACCTTGTTCATGACAAAGCCGGCGTCCTTCGGATCCCAGAAGCTGATGCCATCGACGGCGCCGGATTCGAGGTAGGAACCGGTGTCCTTCGGCAGACCGATACCGAACACGCAGGTCTTGTCCTGCAGGCCGGCTTCTTCGACGGCGCGGCCAATGCCGATCACGTCGACAGCCGATCCGCCCTGGAAGCCCTTGATATCCGGGTATTTCCGCAGGATTTCGCGCGCCTTTTCATAAGCCTTGTTGGCATCGTTGAAGGATTCGTTCTTCTCGGAAACCAGTTCCATTTCCGGATATTTCTGCGCGTTCTCGGCGCCGCCATCAGCCCACTGAACGTGGGTCAGGCTGCCGAGCGAACCCACGAAGGACGTCCACTTGCCGGACTTGCCCATGCATTCGGCGATCTTTTCGTTGAAACGCGCACCGAACACCTTGTTGTCGAAGGCTTCGATGTCGACCATCGTGTTCTTCATGCTGTCAGCTTCGTGGGTGATGACCTTGATGCCACGCTGGGCGGCGCGCTTCAGCACACCTTCAAGCGCTGAGGCATCCATCGGCACAACGGCGATGGCGCTGACCTTCTTGGCAACCAGATCCTCGATCAGGCGGGCCTGCTGGGCGGCGTCCGCCTTCGCCGGTCCGATCTGGCTCGTGACGACGCCGGCATTGTCCTTGCCATAGGCAACAACGCCCTCTTCCATGCGGGTAAACCAGTTTTCACCCGTGACCTTCACCACGGTGACGATGGTCGGCTTTTCTTCGGCGATAACGGCGGTCGCCGTTCCCAAAGCGCCCAGTGCGACCGCGCAGGCAGCAAACTTGCGAATGATAGTCATTATTCCTCCCAAAGAACCTTCGGACATGGCTGTAGCCAGCGCGCGAAGGTGTCGCGCAGGCGCCAAAGCGTGAACTAGCGGCGTAAGGCCTTGAACCAGGCCCGCGGATCGAACTGCGACTGGGCGAGAAAGGCGAGAAGCAGGACACCCCAGGCGAGGTCGCGGAAGAAGTTGGAAATATCCATGAAGTTGAACAGGCTCGACAGCATCTGCAGTGCCGTGGCCGATAGGACCACGCAGATGACCCGGCCGTAGCCGCCTTCCGGGCGGACCCCGGCCATGACGGCGATCAGAATGGCGATGAGGACATACGAACTGCCGTAGTCCCACTTCACGCTTGATGACCGGGCTGCAATGACGATACCGGCCACGGAAGCAAGCACCCCACAGGCCGTGTAGGTCAGGAACAGAATGCGTTTTTCCGGGATACCCGCAAACCGTGCCGCCTTGGCATTGCTTCCCAGGAGCCGCAGCCGCAGGCCGAATGGGCTGAAACGCAGGACAACGCCGAGAACCAGCGCGACGGCCAGGAACAGCGCAAAACACTGCGGCACACCCAGCATCGGCGTATTGCCAAAATTGTCGAGCGGCTCGACATAACCAAGACTGACCGCGGAGCCATTGGTCAGAGCGACCGCGAGGCCAGTAAAGAACAGCTGCGTGCCAAGCGTTGCGATGATCGGCGTGAGCCCGGCGCGTGCCACCAGCAGGCCATTGAGCATACCCCCGGCAAGCCCGACCAACAGAGCGACACCAGCGAAAGCCCAGCTGAACAGCAGTGGCGTATCATCGGCGGAAACGTGGTCACGAACAACAATATAGGCAAAAACACCCGACAGGTTGGCGAGAGCGATGCCCGACAGATCGATGCCGCCGTTGCCGGACATCATTGCCAGCATGACGCCGAGCGCCAGAAGGCCGAGTTCAGGAACCTGCGAAGCCATGGACTGGAGATTGTAGATGTCGAGGAAGCTTGCCCCCACGAGAACACCACCACCCACCAGAACAGCAATATTGACGGTGGCCAAAAAGCCCAATTGGCGGTCAACGCGAAACTGCAAGGCAAACCCCTCCCCTCGTGGCGAGGCCGCAGACCGGCACCTACAGCGCCCGACAACGCCGATCGGACGGCTGTAGACGACAATTTCAGGCAGATCCTCCAGACCCTACCCCGCGACCACCGGCACGTTCATACCGATAATGACATTTGCCAAATAGAGTTGTGTATTGTCAAGAGCGAAGTTGTTTTCCACGATTTCGTGTTTTCCACGTGCCATTCACGTGGTTTAGCGTGCTGCTCGTCTCTCAGACGATTGAGGAAAGCTTTGACGTAGCCGTAGGCCGGCACGGGCGATATTTCGTTCATGCGGATGCCCCTTCTGTGATGAACAGAGCCTATTCGCGCTCGCGGAGTCTTAAAGCACAGGATCGCGCTATTGTGATGTAACGATCGTTATATTATAAACATTACATGGCAGATTTCGCTTGGCTACTTCTCACTTACAAAGTGCCCCCTGACCCCGCCACCAAGCGCATCGCGCTCTGGCGCCGGTTGAAGGGTATGGGCGCCGTCTATCTGCAGAACGGCGTCTGCCTGTTGCCGAAAACCGGCGATCATATCCGGCGGCTGAAGATGTTGGAGAATGATATTTCCGAGATGAAGGGCGAATCTGTCATCCTGGAGACAGTCGCCCTTGATCGTGCGCAAGAGGATAAGGTCGTATCCCGTTTCAAGGCCGATCGTGACGACCAATATCGGGAATTCCTCGGTCGCTGTGCCGACTTTGAGAAGGAGATCGCCATCAACAAGTTCACCTATGCGGAGCTTGAAGAGGAAGACACCGACTTGAAGAAGCTCCAGGGCTGGCTGGAAAAGATCACGAAGCTCGATTTCTACGGCGCGACGTTGGCCGGGGAAGCGACAGAGCGGCTGAGAGGCTGCGAAGCTTTGCTCGACAGTTACGCTCGGCGTGTTTTCGATGCCCATGATGAGAATCGCTGAGATGAGCGCTCAACCTGACGGATCAAGTACCGACGCGAGCAAGAGCGACAACTGGCTTAGACGCGGATCCGGCCTCCCTGCAGGTATCTGGGCGCTGGGTTTCGTCTCCATGTTCATGGACATTTCGTCCGAGATGATCCACGCCCTGTTACCCATCTATATGGTAACGGTGCTTGGAACTTCAGCCTTAAGCGTCGGCATCATCGAAGGGATCGCCGAAGCGACGGCCTCGATTACAAAAGTCTTCTCCGGTGCTCTGAGCGACTGGTTGGGAAAACGCAAACTGCTTGCTGCCGCTGGCTATGGACTGGCGGCGTTCACCAAGCCTGTCTTTCCATTGGCGTCGTCGATCGAATGGCTCATCGCCGCCCGCTTCGTCGATCGTATCGGCAAGGGGATTCGAGGCGCTCCGCGTGACGCCCTCGTCGCCGATATCGCGCCGCCGCACCTGCGCGGCGCGAGCTTCGGCCTGCGCCAATCGCTCGACACGGTCGGCGCTTTCCTCGGCCCCCTGATCGCGATTGGCTTAATGTGGATGACGGCCAACCATTTTCTGATGGTATTCTGGATCGCCGTCATACCGGCATTCCTGTCCGTTGGGCTGATGCTCCTTGCCGTAAAGGAGCCGGTTCGGCCAAAAGAGCAGCGTCGTGTCCGTATGCCGTTGCATCGCGACGAGCTCCGCCGTCTGGGCGGAGCTTATTGGTGGGTCGTGGCGGTTGCGGCGGTATTCACGCTCGCCCGCTTCAGCGAGGCATTTCTCATCTTGCGGGCTCAATCGATCGGCTTGCCGCTGGCTCTGATCCCGATTGTCCTCGTGATCATGAGCCTCGCCTATTCCGTGTCGGCCTATCCAATCGGCGTAATCTCCGATCGCGTCAACCGCCTGACCATTTTGGCTCTCGGTCTGGTGCTGCTTCTTGTGGCCGATATCGTGCTTGCCTTTGCGTCTGATATTGTCGGGGTAGGCGTTGGCGTCGTGCTCTGGGGCCTTCACATGGGCTTCACGCAAGGACTGCTCGCAACCCTGATTGCCGAGAGCGCGCCGGCGGAACTGCGGGGGACTGCCTTCGGCATGTTCAACTTGGTGACAGGAATCGCGCTGCTCGCGGCGAGCGTCATCGCTGGCGCTCTTTGGGACGTCAGCGGGCCGCAGGCAACGTTTTTGGCTGGTGCTGCGTTCGCGACTGTCACGCTTGCGGGATTGTTTTTCATCCGCGGGCGGCTGAGAACGTCGAACCAATATACGAGCGTCAGTTGAGCATCAAACAAAGGCTGCGCCTCTGAGGCTGCAAGGGTCGAACTGGAGAGTGCCAATGTATGAACTTGACGAGCTGCAACGCACGCCATCAACGGATTAGCAGGGTATAGTGTAACTATCGATCACCTTCTCCCGTGTTTATATCGGGACCCATTACGCCTGCAACGTTCTCGGCGGAGCGATGACGGGAATTATCCCAGCACTGATCGTCCGTTCGGTATATCGGGAGGGCACGAAGGCCGACCGCCTGATCACCAGCGTCCTATAGGTCACCGGCAATGACGGTTTTCGATGGCTGATTATTTTTAGATTTCTGATCGCGTGAAATGCCCTTGGCCGGTTTTCCGATCAGCGGGTAGCTCTGTCGCATTATCCGGGAGATCGCTATCGACCCTAATATCCAGTAGACCTCTCGTCAGGTTTTTTGTGCGAAGCTTGCTGTCCAGCGACAAGGCAGCATCGATGAGATGTCCATTTTCTTCGGCCACAAGAATTGTCCTTCTTTTTGTCTCGCGATGTAATTCTAGCTGCCAAAAGCAGTGCATGCCCCCGCGGTTGCTCGGAATGGTCTTCAAGAGCTACCTGGGACCGACAGTCCAAACCACCTGCGTTAGCGAGCGGATGCTGGTGGACAAAAACTGAGCGCAGTGTTGCATGAGCAACTGTGTGAGCGAGGAATGGCCTACACCACGGATATTGCGCCGGTCAACCAGGTGCTGTAATCGGCAACCTTCGAACGACAAATACGGGAAAAGCCGCAAAGCAGTCCTGCATTGGATCGATTAGGGAAAGCAATTTTTGCAAAAGGAGCCGGGATGGCACACGAAAACGACGAATATGTCTACGATGAGGCGACCGGTGAATGGCGTCCCGCTTCAGAGCTTGCTGCGTCGGCCGGCGCCAGCCAGGCCCTTGTCCGCGATGCAGCCGGAAACGTCCTCGTCGATGGCGATTCGGTCACCCTCATCAAAGATCTCAAGGTGAAAGGGGCCAATCAAACCCTGAAGCAGGGTACGGTCATCAAGTCGATCCGCCTTACGGATAATATCGAGGAGATCGACTGCCGTCATGAAGCGATCAAGGGGCTCGTCCTGCGCACGGAATTCGTGCGGAAGCGTTAATCGGCCCGAGATGACCCTTCGGCATGAAGGGTCCGCTTCTTGGGGGCTGTTGGAAGCCGATCGGCGATTTCAAGTGCAATCACGACCGCGCTGTCGTTCAGAACGATCTCAGCGGATATTTGAGACCGGAATCCGCTGCCAACCTAATCGTGCCTATCGCGAGGTGTTCCCCGGCTGCTCCAAAACTCCCTTTCTTCTTCCTCGGTGATGAAGTCCTGGGGTTCCGGGGCCATTGGCGCCTCATCCTCGGGATAACCTGCTGCCAGAAAACTCTCGGCTTCCAAATAGGCACGCGCTTCGGGCCGCAGTTCGACTTCCAGAATATGTACCGCAACCTCGCCGAAATATTCCGAAATAGGTTCGGCATACGAATAGGTTGCCCAGGGGAAAAGCTTGACCATGATGTCGTGAAGATTGTGAGATCGGAGATGATAATCGATCTGCAGATCCGGCTCTGCCTCCTGGCCTTCCCCGATGTAGATGCGCAGATTGCAAAAGATCGCAGTCGTATCGCCCCACTCGTCCCATACAAAAACGTTGCCTGATCTTGTATTTGCTCCATCAAAGCGAGATCGAGCGCAAACGCCGCGCGCATCAGGGATTCCGGATCGGTCGGTATTGCCCCTTCGAAGGAAAGCCTGGCGGAGGCGTCGAGCAAGCTGGTTGCATGGATAGCAATAGACCATTCCACGCCCACTTCCTCGCATAGCTGCTTCTCTATTCGTTGCCACAACATCAGCCCGGTCTCGGTGTCAACGACGATGACGCAAACGGGTAGCGAATGCCTCGCCCAACAGTCCAGATGGTGTTTTTCACCGCGATAGACGAAATGCCCTTCGTTTTCCTTCAGGAATGATATCGGCCGGATTTGCAGTGGCAGAAGCTGGCATGTTGGCCACCCATTTTCGAGGACTTCAGCGCGAGCGTCGATACCGATATTCAATCCCGGCAGCCTGCGGAAAGACCATCTGAAATCCCGGACGAAAACCTTCTCGACCAGTTCAATGGCAAGGCGGGTGGCCGGATCCATTTGATGGATATCGGGTTTTCGAGGCCGCAACTGCCGCGATCGCGGTTCTGGTGAAAGAATCCGGCGCTGACCGGCAGCGAGGAGCTCGAGTGCCGCCGTAACCCGTCTACATATTGCGATAAGTCCAGCCTGGAGAAGTCGAACCATGGAAACTCACCGTCACGAAGCGCGGCCTCCCTCGTTCACATGTTCAAGCAAAGCAAGAAGACCTCTAAGGATGTCCGTCGGCGATGGCGGGCATCCTGGAATATGGAGATCGACTGGCACGACCATCGAAACTCCGCCGATGACGGCATAGCTGCCGGCAAAACATCCGCCGTCGCGGGCGCAGCCGCCGAGTGCTACGACCCATTTGGGAGCAGGCGTGGCGTTGTACGTCCGCTCCAGGGCTTCCTGCATGTTCTTTGTCACTGGCCCGGTCACGAGCAGGACATCGGCATGGCGTGGCGAGGCAACGAAACGGATGCCGAAGCGCTCTATATCGTAAAAGGCGTTGCTTAGCGCATGCATTTCCATCTCGCAGCCGTTGCAGGAACCGGCATCGACGGCGCGGATCGACAGGCTGCGGCCAAGCCGCCGGCGGGATGCGGCGCCGATGCCGGCGGCGAGTTCCTCCATCGCCGCATCGGAAGGCGGTGGTGGTGGTTCCGTCAGTGGCAGGCGGATCAGGTTTTCGAAGAGAAGCTTTCGCATGTGACCCTGCCTTCAAAGATCATGACCGGAGTAGGAACAATTGAACGACTTGTTGCAGAGCGGGAAGTCGGCAACGATATTGCCTTCGATCGCCGCTTCCAGCAGCGGCCACTGAAACCAGGATGGATCACGCAGATGGCAGCGTTCGATCCCGCCCCCCGGTGCAATCCGCAGCCAGACCAGTATGTCACCACGAAAACCCTCGATAAGCGCCATGCCTTCCCGGCGTTCACCGACGGAAGGGATCCCGCTGAAGATCGGCCCCATCGGTAGACGGTCGATTATCTGCTCGATGAGCAACAGACTCTGCTCGATCTCGCGAATACGGATCCAGACGCGGGCGTTGACATCGCCGTCGTTCAGCACAGGAACATCAAAGACCAGACTATCGTAGGGCGGGTAGCGCAGGACCTGCCGGACATCGAAAGCGCGTCCGGAAGCCCGCCCGACATAGCCGCCTGCTCCGTACTCGCGCGCCAGTGCGGCGCCCAGCCTGCCGGTGCCGACTGTCCGATCCTGCAGCGAGGCGGTATTGTCGTAGAGCTCGATTAGGGCCGGAAACCGACGGCGGATCTCGGCAAGCAGGCTTCGCAAGCCGCCCGCTCCGTCGCCATTCAGATCGCTGGTGACGCCGCCCGGCACGATACGGTCTCTCATCAGGCGGTGACCGAAGGCGGCATCGGCTGCACGCAACACACGCTCGCGCAGCACGCCGCAATGAGCCAACATCAGTGGAAACGCGGCGTCGTTGCAGATGGCACCGATATCGCCGAGATGGTTGGCGAGCCGTTCCAATTCGGCCATCAGCGCGCGCAACCAAACCGCCCGGATTGGAACGACGAGCCCTAGCGCGGCCTCAACGGCCTGCGAAAAGGCATAGGCATAGGCGACCGTGCTGTCGCCGGACGTTCTTCCGGCGAGCTGCGCTCCGCGGATCAAATCCGCGCCTGCCATCAGCGCCTCTATCCCCTTGTGGACATAGCCGAGCCGTTCCTCAAGGCGGACGACCGTCTCGCCATTGGCTGTAAAGCGGAAATGTCCCGGCTCGATGATACCGGCGTGCACCGGGCCAACCGGAATCTGGTGAAGACCGTCACCTTCGGCGGGCAAAAAGGCATAGGGGCCGACCCCCGGCAACGCAATCCCGCGCTCTCCGAGAGGGCGGCGCAGATCCCAGCGGCCGTGATCAAGCCACGGCCGCCTATCCGGCAAATCCCGCGGTTCGAGCCGGGTCAGGTCGCGGAGCGCCCGCTCCAGCCGTAGTGCCGGGGGATGCAATTGCGCGACGGACGGATAGCCGCCGCCCGCCAGCCCTTCCAGGCTGAGGACAGCGGTTGTGCCCGCCGGCTCGTCGAGCAGTGCCATGTGAACGGCGCTGGCCTCGCCCCATAGATCGAGCAGGGTCAGGCGTCCTTCGGGCAGGGTCGATGCAGCCGCTGTCCATACTGCCGCATCGACGACTGCGCGCGGCCATGGAGCGTGGTGCGGAACTGAACGGCCTTTCTTGAGGATATCGCTGAGCGTCGGCATCTTCCCTCCGCATCATCGAAGGAGATTGGCGATATGCAGGAACCAGGCGACCAGCTCTGACGGCAGATAGACGCCTGCGACAAGAACCAGCGCGAGATGAGCATACATAGGCACATAGGATGCCTCGGCCGGTGCAGTGCTGCCGCGAGGCTGCCCGAAGACCGCTCCCGTCAGCCGCAGCAGCAGTGCGCCGAAAGCGAGAAACAATCCTAAGACGAGCGGAACGGCAAGCAGCGGTTGTTGCGCAAAAGCTGAGCTGACGATCAGGAACTCGCTCATGAATATCCCCGCCGGCGGAAGGCCGGCAATGGCGACGACGCCGGTCAGCAGGCCCCAGCCGAGCCCCGGATGTGTTTCGCTCAAGCCGCGGATGGCGGAGAGCCTTTGCGTTCCCTTGATCTGAGCGATGTGGCCAACCGCGAAGAAGATCGCCGATTTAGTCAGCGAATGCATGACCATATGCAATAGTCCGGCGAAATTGGCGATCGGTCCGCCGAGGCCAAAGGCAAAGACGATGATGCCCATGTGCTCGATCGAAGAATAGGCGAACAGGCGTTTGATATCGCGGCGGCGGTAAAGCATGAAAGCCGCGAAGATCAGCGAGGCGAGTCCCATTGTCATCATCAGCGGTCCAGGCGCAAGAGCATCTGGATTGGCCGATAGCAGCATCTTGAAGCGCAGGACCGCGTAGAGCGCGACATTCAGGAGCAAGCCGGACAGGACCGCTGAGATCGGTGTCGGCCCCTCGGCATGCGCGTCCGGCAGCCATGCATGCAGCGGCGCGAGACCGACCTTGGTGCCATAGCCAAGCAGCAGAAAGACGAAAGCGACGTTGAGAAGCGCCGGATCGAAGGCGGAGGCGTGATCGACCAGGATGGTCCAGACCATGGCGTCATACCCTTCACCGACGACAGGCTGGGCCGCCAAGTAGACGAGAATAGTGCCGAAGAGTGCAAATGCGATGCCGACGCTTCCCAGAATGAAATATTTCCAAGCAGCTTCCAGTGCTTCGTGGGTGCGATAGATGCCGACCATCAAGACGGTGGTGAGCGTTGCAAGTTCGACCGCGACCCACATCAGACCGATATTGTTCGACACGAAAGCGAGGTTCATGCCGAACATCATGATCTGATACATGGCATGGTAGAAACGAAGGTTCGCAGGCGTCAGCCGGCCGATTTCCAATTCATGCGCGATGTAGCTGGCACTGAATATGCTGGTGGTAAAGCCCACGAAGCTATTGAGAACGATGAAGACGATATTGAGATCGTCGACGAGCAGATATTGCCCCGGTATCGGCCGCTTGGTCACAAGCAAGGAGAGCGCGGCGAGCAATGTCAGCAGGCTAGTAAACACATTCAGCCGTGCCGTCATCCGATAGCCGGGCAAGAGCGCCAGGAAGATGGCTGCCACGATCGGTATCACGAGAATGGCCGTCACGGCATCGAAAGTCAGAACAGAGGAAACCGCGGTCATTTTCGCCTCCTCCCCTTGAAGTCATCGAGCGCCCGAACATCCACCGTGTCGAACCGCTCTCGGATGCGAAACAGAAAAACGCCGATAACGATGAAGGCGACCAGGATAGAGAAGGCGACGCTGATCTCGACGACCAGCGGCATGCCTTTGGCACCCGTCGCGGCAAGCACCAGCCCGTTCTCGAGCGACATGAAGCCCACCACCTGACTGACGGCGTTGCGGCGCGTAACCATGATCAGCAGCCCCAACAGCAGGACCGACAATGCGAAGGCGAGGTCCTCCCGCGCCAAAGGATCCGCTTCCGGCGTCACCCGCAGCATCACCACCGTTGCCAACGCGACGAGGCCGATGCCGGCAAGCATGGTGGGGCCGATGCCGACAACGGTCTCGATCTCGCGGTGGATGCCGAGTTGGCGGATCATGCGATGAAGCACTACGGGGATAACGATGGCTTTGAAGACAAGAGCGATCGCCGCCGTGACATACAGATGTGGGGCGTCCTGGACAAAGGCTTGCCAGGCCACAGACAGGGTCAAGATCAACGAATGCAGTGCAAAGACATTGAGCAATGCGTAGAGGCGATCCTGATAGAGCATCATCATGCTGACCAAGACCAGGCTGCCGGCGAGCATATGGGCGATGTCGAACACCACTCCGTTCATCACAGGCTCCTCGAGACGAACCGCAGCAGGGTTGCCAGCAGGCCGAGCATAAGCGCTGCACCCAGGAATTCGGGCACCCGGAAGACCCGCATCTTGGCGGTCGCTGTCTCGAACAGGGCAAGGAGAGCGCCGGCAACCGCAAGCTTGATGAGATAGGCGAGCAGGCCCACCAGATAGGCGGTAAGTCCCTCCCCCTGCACGGCGAGTTTCCACGGAACGAACATACAGGCGATCAGCGAGATGTAGAGCAGAAGTTTCAGGGAGGCTGCCAGTTCGATCATCGCGAGGTACCGCCCGGAATACTCAAGCACCATGGCTTCATGCACCATGGTCAGTTCAAGATGGGTCGCGGGATTGTCAACGGGGATACGGGCGTTTTCGGCGATCGCAACTATGACGAGGGCGATCAAGGCGATCGCCAGCGAAACCCGCAGCCCCACCTGCGGGGACGTCATGAAAGCGGCGATGCTCGAAAGCTGGGTCGAGCCCGCGATCAGGGCGAGCGTGAAGATGATCAACAGCATCGACGGCTCTGCGAACGTTGCGATCATCACTTCGCGGCTCGATCCGATACCGCCGAAGCTGGTGCCGACATCCATGCCGGCGAGTGCCAGAAAGAAACGCGCGCTGGCAAGCAGCGCGATGATGGCGATCAGATCCGCCGTCCAACTGAAGATGAGGCCGGTGGCAAAGGTCGGAATGATTGCAGCCGCAACCCAGGTGACGGCGAAAATCAGATAGGGTGTCCCCCTGAACAGCCAGGACGCATTTTCGGCCAGCACCACTTCCTTGCGCAGGAGCCGCAGGATGTCGCGGTAGGGCTGGATCATGGGAGGTCCCCGCCGGCGCAGCAACCGCGCCTTGATCACACGGATGAAACCGGTCAGCAGTGGCGCGAGCAGCACGACGAACGCCATCTGAAAAGTCTGGACGAGCAGAGCGGAGATCACGACCATAGCGCCAGCACCAGAAGCAGGAAGACGAGTGCCAGGAAAACCAGGCTCAGATAACGCCGGATCGTCAGGAATTGCATATGGTCGAGCTTTCCGGCAACGAAGCCGACGGCGCCCGTGATCGGCAGGTAGAGCCCTTCCCAGATCAAATCGTGTATCTCGACTGCAAAACGCGCAGGGCGGAGATCGCCGGGCGCCGGCATGTCGACCCTCTCACGGGCGCGGAAAACCAGCGTTCCGAAAACACGCCGCACGGGCTGGGCGAAGCTGTCCGCCGTATATTGCGTTACCGGACTGGCCTCGGGAAAGCCGCAATCCCAGGAAGGTACCCGGCGCAACACCCGTGAGGCAAAGCGGCGGATGAGATAGGCAGTCAACAACGCCGAGAAGAGGGTGAACAGCAATACCAGAAGACCGTTGTAGGAGCTGCGGCTTTCGGTAACCGGCACGATCGACAGCCATGGAATATCCGTCTGCAGCGGCATCCGCTCGCCGATCAGCGACAGCGTTATGGGCGCAAGCGCGTCGATGACGATCCCCGGCAGAATGCCGGCGAGAAGGCACAGCGCAGCCAGTATAGACATCGCCGAAAGTGAGAAACAGTCGACCTCCAGAGCCTGTCCGGCCACGGCGCTACGAGGACGGCCGAGGAAGGTCACACCGAATGCCTTGACGAAACAGGCAGCCGCCAGCGCCGCCGACAAGGCCAGTAAACCACCCACAGCCGGCACCAGGATCTTCAAGCCCCATTGGGGCACCGCGGGGCTTTGCAGGATGGCCTGGAACGCCAGCCATTCTGACACGAAACCGTTGAACGGCGGCAAGGCCGAGATCGCGACGCAGCCGGCGAGGAAGAAGACGCTGGTGACCGGCATGCGATGGATGAGGCCGCCGAGCTTGTCCATATCCCGCTCACCCGTCGCGGTCAGCACGGCGCCGGCGCCGAAGAAGAGCAGGCTCTTGAAGAAGGAATGATTGAGGACATGAAACAGTGCGGCGGTGAGCGCCAACGCCGCCGCCAGCCCCATGCCGTTCGCCTTGAAGGCAAGCGCCAGCCCGAGGCTGAGGAAGATCACCCCGATATTTTCGATAGTGCTGTAGGCGAGCAGCCGTTTGAGATCGCTCTCCATCAACGCCTGCAGGATGCCGAGCACAGCGGTTGCGCTGCCGATGGTCAGCACGACGATACCCGACCACCATGTCGGCATGCCGAGCAGGTCGAAGACTACCCGGATGAAACCATAGACCGCGACCTTGGTCATGACGCCGCTCATCAAGGCGGAGACATGGCTTGGGGCGGCCGGATGCGCTAGCGGCAACCAGACATGCAGCGGCACAAGACCGGCTTTGGAACCGGCGCCGAGCAAAAGCAGGACGAGTGTGAGACCGGCCACAAGCGGCGTGCGCTCCGACACCCGCATGGCAGCGAAACCGTAATCGCCGCCCGTTCCTGCAAGCAGGCCGAAGGCGAGCAACAGTGCCAGCGTACCGAAGCTTGCCATGACGATGTAGACGTAGCCGGCCTTCCGGTTATCGGCGCCGCGATGGTGGGCCATCACCAGCGCCCAGGACGCAAGCGACATGAACTCCCAGGCGATGAGGAAGGTAAAGGCGTCGTCTGCCAGGATCACCAAGTTCATGCCGGCGAGAAAGGCGGGAAAGAACGGCAGCACGCGATGCGGCGCATGTTCGTGACGGCCGTAACCAAGGGCGTAGAGAGCCGAAAGGGCGCCACCGAGATTGACGACCATCAGGAAGAAGGCCGCGAGCGTATCGAGCCGGAAATGACTTCCCAGCCACGGCAGGCCGAAAGGAAGGGTAAGCATCGGCGCCTCGGCGGAGGGAAGGCCAGCCGCAAGATATGCGAGCGCGGTGAAAAAGGCGATGGCGGAGAACACCAGGCCGGCGCCGTAGACAACCGGCGTTGATCGGCTCGAATGGACGAGCAATACCGCCAAAACCGCCGTCCCAAGCAATGCGGCCACACATACCAATAGGATGGAAATCGGTGTCACGAGTTCGTCCTCGCTGCTGGCAAGGACGCTGATGGTTCGGCCGTTCCGCTTTCCGGGGTTTTCGTCTTCGACTTGAGCCTGACCCCCCGCCCGCCGTCCACACTTGTTGCGCTCTCGTTGATCACCTCGATACCCGCTCCGTCGAGGGCGGCCAGCAGACGCATCAGGGTATCGACATTACCGCGCACCACATCGGGGCTTGCCTCCATTCGCTGGACCGTCGGAACAGAAATTCCCGCCAATTCGGCCAACTGGCGCTGGTCGATACCGAGGAGGGCCCGAGCGGCCCGCATCTGAGCGGCAGTAATCACGATTAAACCATCGCTTATCTTGCACAGACCCTGATAATTGAGGTCTATGATGTGCCTATTGATGTCTGAAATCAATATTCTGATGTGTCGGCACGTTTTTGACGCGCATCGTCGCTTGCTAACATGTGATGGCTGGGCGTAGGTTGAGATTGATTCGGGAGCGCCCAACCATATTCGTGCCCTCCCGGTGATCCCGATGCCGTCATGCCAATAACTCACATGACATGCTCGTAAGATAGGGTTCTCACCCTAGCCTCGCTCGGTAAGCTGATGCGCCGCGTCGCGCTTGAACTCTTCGCTGAAATTAGCTTTGCCCATATCGGCCTCCCACCTCAAATTTAGGAAAGAAGGCGCCTGCAAATCTCGGGGCTATTCAACCTAAAGGAGCGCTCTTTCTAGCGACAAAACCGGTCGAGAAACCCGCCCCGCGAACAGTCGAAAGTGAGGGCAGTTCGGCTTAAGACTGCTAAATCTCCAGGCCCGGCCACCGAACGCAGGGTCAGCTTGTTTTCCGCTTTAGCTTGCATCTATCGGTTTCTCGCCATATGACTCCCGCCGGAAGAGCTGATTGCTTCCGAAACCGAACGCTAGTGACAGAACTGTCACGAGGACCACAGCTAATAACCAACTAGTCCAGAGGGCCAGAGTTTCGGACGAATACCCGCAGGTGCAGTTTTTCGTGCGATTCACGGATTTTCCAGAGGATACGAATGCGAGATGATATCTCTCAAAGACCGGTTTTGCATCCGGTAGAGCCACTCTTTGTCACTGAGAATGCCAGCATCCTTGATGCAATCCGCATCATCGATGCCGGGGCACAGCAAATCACAATTGCAGTCGATGACGAAAGGCGACTGCTCGGAGTCATAACCGATGGCGATGTGCGAAGGGCAATCATGAGGGGCGTCGATCTGACAGGCTTAGCCTCGCAAATCCTCAATCCTACGCCAAAGGTATGCAAGCGCTCAGCGACTTTTGAAGAAATCGCAAGAACTCTACTCAGTCATGACCGAATTACTCGTTTACCTGTAGTTGATGATCGGGGAGTTGTCGTTGGACTTTATCGTACTGAAGACTTAGTCGCCAATCCATTCCATCACCAGATTCCTGTTGTGCTGATGGCTGGCGGTCTCGGAACCCGGCTACGGCCTTTTACTGACACACTGCCCAAGCCCATGATCGATGTCGGTGGGCGACCAATCCTAGAACACATCATCAGGCGTTTTGTTAGCCAAGGGTTCAAACATTTCTATATCTCCGTGAACTACATGGCTCACGTGATTAAGGAACATTTTGCTGGTGGTGAGGCGTTTGGCGCAGAAATTGTATACATCGAAGAAACCGAGCGATTAGGAACAGCTGGCAGCCTTCGCCTTCTGCCCAGGGACTTCCAGGGACCATTCATCGTCATGAACGGCGACCTTCTTACCGCTGCAAATTTTGCGGCTATTGCAGATTACCACCTCGAAACAGGTGCCGAGGCAACGATGTGCCTTCGTGAATATACCGTGCAAGTACCATACGGTGTGGTCGCGCAATCAGACGGTCGTTTTGTTGGGATAGAAGAGAAACCGATGCATCGGCACTATGTCAATAGTGGAATATATGTGCTCGACGCATCAATTTTGAAATTGTTACCTGAGAGCGGATATTTCGATATGCCGTCTCTATTCGATAATTTGATGCAGAAGGACCCGAGCGCCGCCGCGGTGTTTCCTCTGCGAGAATATTGGTGCGACATTGGGCAGATTGCCGATCTGGAACGTGCCCGGAGAGAGATAGCAAAGATTTCGACTGTCTAACGATGCGCACGTTGTTACTCGCACCACCCCGGCCCTGGCGTTCAAAATTTAGTTTACATTTTGTCAACGGCAGGATCTCGAGCAATTTTGCGCGCGACATTTGGTAAAAGGCAATGCGTTATATGCGAGAAATTATAAATTATATTGGGAAAATTGAGCGGAATTTTTCTCATATCACACTGTATCTCTTGTTACGATTGCTAGGACCAAGGGTAGCCCATAAATACTTTATCTACTCTCCGATTGTAAGAAGCACCCAAGCGAGAATACTATGGATTCACAAGCAGATTTTCGCTCGTTTTGGACAAAAGGCCGCGAATAGTTTTGTAGTTGATTACCTCTCGGCGAGGCCAAGAGCCTTGGACTATGGCATTACCCTCGTAGCGACAGGAACACTCGGCCCAGATACTGAGACCTTGACCGCCGCGATTCCTGCGATCTCTGCTACAGCCAAAAAGAAGATCGAGACGTCCGTCGCCCTCGTTTCCGCTCTTCTCGAGCGCGGCGACATCGAGTTGGCGCTACAAGTAGTTACTTACTACAGAGACAATATACGCCCAGCTTCCCTTGTGGACTGGAACTCGCTGGTTTTCTCGCTTTCCCCAAGGCCTCTTAGCGAGCCTATCTCGCCTATTGGCACATTCTCAGCAGCCGAGATGCAGCCGGCACCGTGTAAAAATCGCCTGATAGTGATGGACGATCGTCTTTCACCTTCCGCAATCAAGGGGCTTGCGATGGGGGCGGAGAAAATCACGCTCCTTCAGTACGGGGATTTGTATGGCAAGATAGATCTTGAGGCGATTCAAGCGGTCTTGCCCGGTCGAGAGATTTCCATTGAGCATGGACGTTCGCGCATAGATCGCTTTCAACAGCAATACTTTAATATCCATCGGAAAACGCTAGAGGCCGCCATGGCCCTAACTAAAAGCTTCATTGAACAAACTCCCTGGATGGAAGAATTTATTGTTAGCGTGCCAGATTTCGACAAGGATCTTGCGCTCGAAATTAGTGACAGGCTTTTTTTCAAAGCACTCCGCGTTGAGGCCGTATATCGCGCCGTCCTGGATTCTTCGTTCGATAGTGTGATCGTGTCTTTCGGAGAAAGCTTCGAACTGTTTCGTTTCTTTTTTTCCGGCCCTGAACTCTGGCAGAATCCGCGCATTAAGGGATGTTGCCGGACGCAGAAGATCAAGACAGCTATTAAATTCGCTTCCCGTATCGCAGAAATGCAGCGGCGCGCGGTTGTCGGAAGTGCAGAACCAATTCTCGGAGATATAGCCGCATTGGAAGAGTTGTTCGAAAGCGGGCGACCTTCCGAACCTCCAGCAATGGTCAAAGCGTATTTGTCTTCCTCTTACGCGAAACGCACCGCAAGGAACCGCTCAAACGTTCGCAAAAGCATCGCCTTTGTTGCAGATGATTCACGCGCCTACTCAGCTACCTCTGTACAGTTGGCGACACATCTAAACGCGAAGTTTGATGTGGACATTTTGACCCCACAGGGCAACCCCGCCAATCTGCAGAAAGCCATCAAACATGCCCAAAAAGATCCCTATTTAGCTGAATCACGGAAAAACGGGAGTCCAACCTTAGTTAAAGTCTCGGCGACAACACCGGGTAGAGCCGCCACTAAGGAATTCTCCGATGTATTCCTGTTAGCGGTGGCTGATGCCACGAGGAAGCTATTCGCAACGCATAGCGAAGATATATGCTTTAAAACCGTGCTCGATTCCGTGCTAACTGAAGGCCTCCCTGCTGCGGTCCTGAACGTTTTGGGCAATGCTCGCGCAATTGCCGCGCATCTCGAAGTTGAAAACTACTCTGCGATCGCAATATCGCCCATCCGCTCACCTCGCAGTGCGCAATTCGCGACAATAGCACGTGCCCATGGCATCCCATCAATCGCCGTTGAGCCACACTGCCTCAATGCCGCCTATTGCCGCTACGGCACAGTATTCAGCGACTATGCCGCCGTCTATTCTGACTATTTTGCAGAAGAATATGGTCGCTATTTTGGAATTTCATATGATCGTTGCTATACTTTTGGCTCGCCGCGAATTATGCGACCTATTGGATACAGCCCCCTAGGCTCGCGTGCGGAGGCCCGCAAGCGCATAGGCCTACACCGAGGCGACCCACCAATTATTGCTTTCCCCACCCAACCAATGCCCGCGGAGCATATTTTAGCTGTTTGGCGTATGATTATCCGCGCGCTCAAGATATTAGACAAGCCTGCGCGCGTAATACTGAAAAGACATCCGGAAGAGGGGCCAGGTCACGTTGAGCGCTACCGGCAAATCATCGCCGAGGAAAATGCCGGTCATCTCTGCTACGTAGCGGACGTCGATATCAAAGACCTGCTCATTGCAAGTGAAGTTGTTTTAACTTGCTATAGTGTTACCGCAATTGAGGCAGCAATATTGGAGCGTAATGTCGCCATCGTTAGTACGAATGACGTTCAATATCCAGTGCCGTGGCATGACATACTTGGAGTTCCCCTTTCCACAAGTAGCGACGATATTGCGAGGATAGTCTCGGAAGCATTGTCGGCAGGCCCGAAGGCCGCGACATGGCCGGCAAAATTTATTCAAAACAATGCGGACCTCCTTGACAATTCCACCTTTGATCGCCTGACCTCCATCATTGAAGATATCATTGCAAAAGGGCCCCAAGGTATCAGGTCGCGCGATGAACTTCCGTCCTCACTTTTCGTAACCGCGCCATTCCGGGAGTATCTTGTATGATGAAAACATTTTCCATTGCCGATAGAAGAATCGGCGGAAACAGTCCCTGTTTCATCATTGCCGAGGTTGGTGTTAATCACAATGGAGACCCCGAATTGGCCGCTAGGCTCGTAAGCGCCGCTCGAGCCGCCGGTGCCGATGCGGTGAAGTTTCAAACGTTCCGCGCGGATCAGTTAGTTGTTCGTGCGACCCCGACAGCCGCATACCAGAGAGCCAATACGAATCAGACTGACCAGCATGCCATGTTGGCGGCACTAGAGCTCGATGAAGTAGCGCACCTCCGCATTCTCGAACAGTGCCGCGCCGAGGGTATAGTCTTTCTCTCCTCGCCTTTTGATTTGGGAAGCATCGACATGCTCGACCGGCTTGGCGTTCCGGCTTTTAAAGTCCCCTCGCCTGACTGCATTTCAGAGTCCTATCTTTCTCATATGGGCGCGAAAGGTCGGCCGGTCATTTTGTCGACTGGCATGTGCGACATGGAAGAAGTCGCTTTTGGTGTCGACACACTTCGAAAGGCGGGGAGTGAGGATATTGCCCTCCTACACTGCACGAGTTGTTATCCAGCACCCTTGGATGAACTTCATCTTCGGGTCATTCCCACGCTTTCCAGCATAATGGGGTTGCCAGTCGGGTATTCTGATCACTCTGACGGTATTGCTGTTTCGATTGCGGCGGTAGCGCTCGGCGCTAGCGTAATCGAAAAACATATTACGCTAGATCGCAGTCTACCGGGACCTGATCACAAAGCTTCGCTTGAGCCACAGGAATTCGCAGCCATGGTTGCTGGCATTCGAGGAGTAGAAAAGGCGCTCGGTAGCTCAATTAAAGCGCCCCAGCCTTGCGAGGCCTCAGCACGGCAGCTCGGGCGGCGGAGCGTCGCTGTCAACCGGGACTTGGCTGCCGGCTACCGATTAACAGCAAACGATCTCATCTTGCTGCGACCTGGTACGGGGTTACCCCCACGCATGGAGAGCTTGCTCCGGGGCCGCGTTTTGAGCCGGCCCGTCGCTGCAAATACCCTACTTACACTCGAGGATCTAACATGACTAATCCGGGCCGTTTGATAATCTTGGGCGCAGGCGGTCATGCCAAGGTTATCGCCGAACTTGCCCGCTCGGTTGGCTGGCATATCACCGGTTTCCTGGCACCCGCAGATCAGCGCGGCGCCGAAAATCTTGGCGCTCCGATACTCGGTGATGGAGTCGATTTGTGCGCGGATTCCTCTTGGATCGAGCAGAACGACATGTTTCCCGCAATCGGCCAAGGCGAAATTCGATGGCGCGAGTTCGTTAGACTGGCGGCCGCCGGCGCTCGTGTTCCATCGCTGATCCACCCTGCTGCTGTAGTTTCCCCGTCCGCCCAAGTGGAAGCTGGAGCGGTTGTTATGGCGGGTGCCATCATACAGGCCGATTGTGTGGTCGGTCCCGCTGCTATCATCAATACTGGAGCGCAGCTGGACCACGACTGCCAGATCGGGGCAGGCACAATGATCGCTCCCGGCGCAGTCCTCTGTGGCGACGTACATGTCGGAGAGCATGCCTTTATCGGAGCGGGCGCCGTCATCGTGCCCAGTATCCATATTGGACGCAATGCCTTTGTCGGAGCCGGAACAGTGGTCGTCACAGACTTGCCCGACAGCTCCTATCTCAAGGCTACGCGGCGCCTGTCCCAATTTCCTGCGATGGAGTGAGGCCGGTGATCTATTTTCGACCCTACAAGCCTGGAGACGAGGCCGCAATAACGACGCTCTTCACGCAGGTATTCGGACGGCCGTTGAGCCTTAATTTTTGGCGCTGGCGGTTCCTTGATCATCCATCTGCCGATCCAATGATCATGCTGGCTTTCGACGAGGAAACACTTGTCGGACACTATGCAGCGAGCCAAGCCCCACTCAATATTGGTGGCGTCCTTGAGCCAGCGTGTTTGTCTGTCGCAACAATGACCCATCCCGACTGGAGAGGGCAGAAGCTGTTCGAGCGAACTGCGGAAGCATTGTATGAAACTCTCCCTTTAAGGGGCCGGAATGCAGTTTATGGGTTTCCCAACGCAGCAATCCATGCCCTGCGCAGAAATAAGGTGGGATGGGATGATTTTTGTGATGTCGCAACGTTGACACTCGACGTCCGCAGTCTCCAGTCGGTTCCGGAGGCGGACCCTGCAGTGACAACGGCGTTGCAAATTGATAAACGGTTTGGACGCTTCTTCACCAATATCGCGTCCAATCTTCCCATTTCGGGACATCGCGATGCGAACATTCTAAGTTGGCGCATCGACCGCAACCCTGAGAATACCTATACCCGCTTTGTAGTGGTGGAAGGTGACGAGATCGCAGGCTACGCGCTGACCAAGCCCTACGGCGCGGAAATGCTTGACCTCGTTGAACTACGCTGCAGCGGAATAGCGTCAGCGCGGGCCTTGATAAATACCATTATAGCAAACGCTGCGGCTCTCGGCCGCACCAAGATTTCCACGTGGTGCCTGCCCCATGACGATCATCGCGTCGCTCTCGAAATGGCCGGCTTCAAGGCCTCCGCGCCCGTCACCTATTTCGGCGGACGAACCTTTGCCCCCATGCAAGCCGATTTGACCGATGCACGCCTATGGCGGCTTTCCATGCTAGACTCCGATCTCTACTGAGCGAAAGAAAAATGACAAGATCAGTTCACTTCCTGACCGGGATTCGATCCGAATACGATATTCTCGCACCTATCATAGCAGCTGTGCGCGAACAGCCAGGCCTGAGTGAAGGTGTCATCGTTACCGGTGCGCATTTGACTGGCCTACATGGGCATTCCATTCGCCAAATTGAAGCTGACGGTTATCGCATCGCCGCTCGGATTGACTCTCTTCTTGCCTCCGATGGTCTCGGTGGACGTGTCAAGGGAATGGGCCTTCAGCTTGCGGGTCTCACTGATCTTTTCGCCCGCGAAAGACCCGATTTCCTCGTCGTGATGGGTGATCGGGAAGAGGTTATGACCGGTGCGCTAGCTGCCATCTATCATCGCATTCCAGTCGTGCATGTCGGCGGCGGGGATCACGCCGACGACGGCAATGTTGACAACCTCGTCCGCCACGCCGTCTCCAAAATGTCGCATCTCCACATGGCAACCACCGAACTCAGCGCCAGCCGACTGCGCGAACTCGGAGAAGAACCTTGGCGCATTCACGTTACCGGCGCATCGGGCCTCGATCGGATTCACGCAACGCCGAACATGTCGCGAACCGAAGTCGAAGCCGCGCTCGGTGTCGAGTGGAATGGAGAACCCTATGCGGTCCTGCTCTACCATCCGACGATCACCGATTTTTCTGAAGCCAGAGCGCATATGGCGTCGATCACCCGCGTGCTTGAAACGAGCGGATTGAACATTGCCGTGATGGCCCCGAATACCGATCCCGGCAACAAAGCGATCAGCCTTGAAATCGACGAACTGATCGCGCGCTATCCGAAAGCCAAGGCTTTTACGTTTCTGGAACGAAAGGCCTTCGTCAACATGCTCCGTCACGCGCGTGTGATGGTCGGAAATTCCTCTGCAGGAATCTTGGAAGCCCCCAGCATGGGCTTGCCGGTGGTCAATATCGGGATACGCCAAAGAGGCCGGGAACACGGCGACAATGTGATTTTCACGGATTACGATTCGCAGGAAATCGCCGCAGCGATTACCAGAGCGACGACGGACGAGAGCTTTCGTACGCTGGTCGCAAAAAAACGGACCCCCTATGGCGACGGCAAGGCTGGGCAACGCATAGCTGAGGTCTTGTGCAATGTTGAGCTCGGGAAACATCTGCTCGATAAGAAATGGGTTGAGGGAGTACGATAATGCTGCTGGAAAGTGGAAAAGGCCCGATTCTGGTCATAGCCCCTCATCCTGACGACGAGACGCTCGGCGCCGGCGGACTGTTGCTGCGCGCGCAGGCGGCTGGAAGGCCGATCCACTGGCTGATTGTTACCGGCATCACAACCGAGCAGGGCTGGCCTTCCGAAAAGGTGATGCGTCGTGAAACCGAAATCGATGAGGTCGCCAAAGCCTATCGCTTCGCCGCGGTTCATCGTTTGAATCTACCCTCGGCCAAACTCGAAACCCTTCCTCTCGGCGACGTTATTGGTGGCATAGGCAAGGTGGTTACAGAGATCCAGCCGGAAATGATCCTGATCCCCCATCGCGGGGATGCCCATTCCGATCACCACGTCGTGCACGCTGCAGCAACTGCGTGCACCAAATGGTTCCGCTATCCTTCCGTTCGCTGGACCCTCGTCTACGAAACGCTGTCCGAGACGGACGCCGGGTTGTTCCTCAGCGACGTCTTCAATCCCAACATCTTCATAGACATCAGCGAACAGCTTGAAGAAAAACTGAGGATCACGGCAATGTTCGGAGATGAAATCGGCGAATTTCCGTTTCCGCGCAGCGAGGAAGCGCTTCGTGCCTTGGCCATGACGCGCGGCGCCGCAGCCGGTACTCGGGCGGCCGAAGCCTTCATGTTGCTGCGTGGTAGGTTTTGACGCAGACACGGTGACAGCATGTTCCTTTCAGCAAGTGCCAAGTCTTGCTACTCAACCATGCATCCGTTAAGTCACTGTGCAATATCGCAGCGCCGGAAATAGCTGATATTTCGGCGATGGCGACGGCAACAGGATAGCCTAACCAGATGTTTCCTACTTACCCACATATTCTCGGCCGACTTGGTCTGGAAGATGGATTGCATAAGATCGGTCAAACCGTTCGCTGGTGGATGGAAGGTGCGCCCGGTCGGCAGGAACGTAAGAAATACCTGCGGCTCTATGAGCAGGGTGAGTTCGAAGAAGCGGCGCTCGCGCTGCGGCATGCACTCACGTCCACGCCGAACGATCCCGAATTGATGATGCAGGTGGCGGGCCTTTCGCGTTTTGGGCTGTTACCCTTGGCGGAGGCGCTGCCGCTGCTGCGAACAATCGTGTCTGACGGGCCGCCGGCGTTGGCGCAGAAGGCGCTCGTCTATCTTGTCAACCTGCTATGGGAGCGCAAAGGCGCTGGTGAGGCGATGGAATGCTTTCCGCGCCTCGTCCGCGAAGGGGAGACATCGGCACGCGTCCTGCTGAGAGCCGCCGCGATAGCCAACGATGCCGGTTATCATAGGGAAGCATTCGACCTTCTTGTCCGGGTTGGCCGAAGCAAGCCGTCGGCACTGTCTTCAATGGGTTATCTCAATCTGATCCTAGAGACCGCAGCGGATAGTGGCACGCTTGTTCTTCCGCAGGCCGAGCGTGCACGCGCAGTCGCCAGCCATCTGGCCCGCTTCGAAGGCTGCTTCACGCAGTTAGTCAAGCAATCCATCGGCAACGTAGCGGTCGTCGCAAATGGCCCGTCGCTTGAGGCGCGGGGTCTCGGCAGCATCATCGATTCGCACCAGCTGGTGATCCGCTTCAACAATCACGCTGCAGCGGCGGCGGATGACCAGGGGCAGCGAACCGATATTTGGTTCCGTCCGACCGATTTCACGCACATTCCCATGAGAGAAACGCCGCCCAATATCCTCATGGCGCTGACCGGCTGCAACATCAGGAACCGGTTTTCAAACGGTCTGCAGCTTCTCGAACCCTACATGCATCAAGACCGGGCCATTGAACTGGTGCCCACGTCACTATACGAACGGATGTTCGCGGCACTGGATGCCTCGCCGAGCGCCGGCTTGGTTGGCCTTGCCTGGGCACAGAGCGAGATTGGAGAAAAGTTGTCACCGAGACAGGTTTTCGGCTATTCGCTGGACCGCAACACTTCCGCGGTGTCGCATTATTATGGTAAGCGCCATACGGGATCCTGGCCTAGCCGCCACAATTGGCAGGCCGAGCAAATTTTCTTCCATTCATTGATTAGTGAGGTCATATCCGCATGATTCCAACAATTATGGTCGTTGGCTGCGGCAATATTGGCCGTCGACACATCGAGGCGCTCGCCGCTACCGGAGTTCCAATGCGCGTCATCGGCATCGAGCCCGGCGCAGAGGCGCGGGCCCAGGCCGAGGCGCTCGTTGCTAGTTTTGCAAACGGGTCGACAGTGCTTGCCGATATGGATCAGGTACCAGACACTGCCGATTTGGTGATCATCGCCACCTCGGCGGCACATCGCCGTACGGCCTTCGAAAACATGCTTTCTCGCTGCTCGCCGAAAGCCGTCATCTTCGAGAAGGTCCTGTTCACCACGCGCGCCGATCTCGACGCTGTCGGTGAGATCCTGACGGACCGCAGCATCCCCGCTTATGTCAACTGCGGTCGTCGAGGCTTTCCCGCCTATGACCGGCTGCGCGACCTCCTGGCCACGCAGAACGGTCTGTCGATGGAAGTCAAGGGGGCCGGATGGAACCTCGGTTCCAATGCTATACATTTCCTTGACCTGGCCGAACACGTGCTGGGCGACCGGGTTGTCGCACTCGACGAAGCCGGCCTGGACCCCAGTCCGCAGCCTGCTCGCATCCCAGGATGTGTCGACCTGTTTGGTACGTTGCGCGGCAATCTGGCGGGCGGCGGCACCATCGCGATCACCCAACACCGTGCGCCCGGCGAGCCGGTTTCGATCACCTTCTTTGGTGATGGACAAAGCTGGCGCGTCGAGGAAGGAGCCAAAAAGCTCGTCTACCGCAATGCCGCCGGAGAAGAGACCGAACAGACATTCGAAACGCTGTTCGTCAGCGGCATGCCATATCTTTATACCGAAATCATCGATGGCAAGGGATGCCGCCTGACACCCTACGAGCAGTCATCGGCACAGCATGTACTGTTCCTCGATGCCTTCCGTCGAAGACTGAACCTTTCCAATTCGGAGGACGTCCCTTGCCCGATCAGCTAACACCCCTGCTCCTTGTCGGCACCGGTGCAATGTCGGCTGCCTACGCCAAGGTGCTGAAAGCGCTTGGGCAACCGTTCCTGGCCGCTGGACGCGGTACGGAACGAGCCGAGGCTTTCGCCAGAGAATGGAGCATCGAAACGGGCCACGGCCCGTTGCGTGAGCAGCTTTCCCGGTTCGATGCCGTACCCGAAACCGCGATCGTCGCCGTCAGTGCCACAAATCTTGCCGAAGTCGCTGAGCAGTTGATCGAGGCTGGCGTGCGTCGGTTGCTGGTGGAAAAACCGGTCGCTCTCAACCAAGCCGATGCCAAAAAGCTGGACATCGTGGCGAGAAACGCCGGGGCTGAAGTGTATGTCGCCTACAACCGTCGTTTCTATGCATCGGTCGAGGCTGCCCGCAAGATCATCGACGCCGATGGCGGCGTGCTGTCGGTCAAGTTCGACTTCACCGAGGCACGCACCCGGATCGAAGCACTCGACAAAGACCCGGCCGAGCTTGAGGGCTGGCTTTTCGGCAATTCAACCCACGTGATCGACCTGGCATTCTTCCTCGGCGGCCATCCGAAGACGATCGTCGCTCAAAGCCGTGGAGGCCTAGGCTGGCACCCCGCCGGCGCCATCTTCACCGGTTGCGGCACGACCGACACCGGGGCTGATTTTTCCTACCATTCCAACTGGCTCGCGCCGGGGCGCTGGGGTGTCGAGGTCATGACGGCGAAGAGCCGCCTTGTCCTGCAGCCCATGGAACAGTTGTTCCGTCAGAACCAGCAGAGTTTTGCGCTGGAACCGGTAGCCATAGACGACACCCTCGACAAAGAATTCAAGCCCGGCCTCTACCGGCAAACCGAGGCGTTCTTGTCAGGTGATGCCGATCTCCGCCTGGTTGGCCTCTCGGCTCAGGCAGAGGCTTTCAAGAACTATACCGTCATCCGAGACGGCAACCGCTCGAACTTCGAAGGAGAAAACCGGTCGTGACCAACTTGTCAGGAAAGACCATTCTTGTGACTGGCGCCGATGGCTTTATTGGCTCGCACTTGGTCGAGCACCTCGTGCGCCAAGGCCTGAAAGTACGGGCTTTCTCCCTCTACAACAGCTTCGGCACCTGGGGCTGGCTTGACCGCGTTTCTCCCGAAGTCAAGAATTCGTTCGAGGTGTTTAGCGGCGACATTCGCGATCCAAACGGGGTTGCGACGGCCATGCGCGGTTGCGATGTCGTGCTGCACCTGGCTGCATTGATCGCGATCCCCTACTCCTATCATTCGCCCGATACCTATATCGATACGAACATCAAGGGCACGCTGAACGTGCTGCAGGCTGCGCGCCTGCTCGAAACCGAACGGGTCGTTCACACCTCGACCAGCGAGGTCTATGGCACCGCCCAGTTCGTTCCGATCACCGAAGAACACCCGCTGGTTGGCCAGTCTCCCTATTCGGCGTCGAAGATCGGGGCTGATCAACTGGCCCTGTCGTTCTATCGTTCGTTCGGCACGCCGGTGACGGTAATCCGGCCCTTCAACACCTTTGGCCCACGCCAGTCAACGCGCGCGGTGCTGCCGACCATCATCACCCAGCTTGCGGCCGGCAAGCAGGAAGTTCGCCTCGGCAAGCTCAGCCCGACACGGGATTTCACTTACGTCGCGGACACTGTCAAGGCGTTCCAAGCGATGGCCGAAAGCCCCGAGGTTCTGGGCGAAGTGGTCAACTTTGGCAGCGGCTTTGAAGTCTCGATCGAGGATGCCGTCAAAACCATCATCGAAATCATGGGCGTAAACGCCCAGATCGTCTCTGAAGAGCAGAGGCAGCGCCCGGAATTAAGCGAAGTCGATCGACTTTGGGCGGGCATCGACAAAGCCAAGCGGCTCACCGATTGGAAACCAGGCTATTCTGGTCACGAGGGTTTCGCCCGTGGCATTCGCGAAACCATCGAATGGTTCAGCGATCCAAGCAACCTGGCGCTGTACAAAGCCGAAACCTACGGTATCTGAAAATGGCAAAACTGGATATCACACACGCCGTGCAAACTCTACGCGAGGCTGCGGCGCCTGATGGCAAATCGATTGTACTGCATGAACCGCGCTTTGCCGGCTTGGAATGGGAATATGTCAAGGACTGCCTGGATACTGGCTGGGTCTCATCGGTCGGCGCCTACGTCGATCGTTTTGAGAAAGAGCTGGCAGAGGCTTTCGGGGTTCGGCGTGCGATTGCGGCTGTCAACGGTACTGCAGCCCTGCACATCGCCCTGATGCTTGCGGGGGTGAAACCTGGAGACGAAGTCCTTGTACCGGCGCTGACGTTCGCCGCGACTGCAAATGCCGTTGCCTATTGCGGTGCCATTCCCCATTTCGTCGACAGCTCTATGGAGACGCTTGGACTCGATCCGGACGCGCTCGACGCATGGCTTACACAGATCGCCGAACCAGGCGAACAGGGGCCACGCAACCGCAATACGGGCCGCCGGTTGGCAGCTGTCGTGCCGATGCACACCTTCGGGCACCCAGTGGCTATCGACCGACTGCTCGAAGTGACGGAAAAATGGGGCCTCCCTGTCGTGGAGGATGCCGCGGAATCGCTTGGTAGCTTATCCAATGGACGCCCGCTTGGCGGCAGGGGCATGATCGGTATTACCAGCTTCAACGGCAACAAAATCATCACGACAGGCGGCGGTGGTGCCATCCTGACGAACGACGAATACCTGGGTGATCGTGCGAAATACCTGACCACAACAGCCAAGCGGCCACATCGTTGGACTTTTTGGCACGACGAACTCGGCTACAACTACCGTCTGCCCAATCTCAATGCAGCGTTAGGCTGTGCTCAATTGCAACAGCTACCCACCTTCGTCACTGCCAAGCGACGCTTGGCGGCGCGCTATCAGGATGCGTTCGCGACGGTCGAAGGCCTATATTTCTTCGTCGAACCGACTGATACGCAGAGTAATTATTGGCTTAACTCGGTCATACTCGACGAGGCCAGGGATCGTGACGATTTCCTTACTGCAACGAATGATGCAGGTCTGATGACGCGTCCCTGCTGGACGCTTATGTGTGACCTACCGATGTATAAAGGGAGTCCCTCCATGCCCCTGCCGGTCGCCCGGGAAATCGAGCAACGGCTGGTCAGCATCCCGAGCAGCGCTGTCCTTGCTCTGGACTAAGGCATCGCGCATGCTATCGGTTGCGGATACGATAAATTTCCATCGCAATCGCTTTGGTGACGTACTCCGGGAGGCATCGGGAATTGCTGAAGAAATCAAGCATCCAATTCTTTTTTCGCCAAACGGGGCGCGGGATTTCTTGCTCCTGCAGTCACCGCTAATCGCTTAGCGGTGCATTGCCTTGACTGTTTCCGGATATTGACTTGCATCTCGTATGATGCTGACTGGGCATCGAAAGCACTTTAGGGGCAATGTCCTGCTTATTAGGAGGAGAATACGTAGTGAATGGCGGAGTACGTCAGCAAGGTGACGTGAGCGTGGTCGAAATTGAAAGGCAGATCGATTTGGCCCACGTTTTGTCCCGGAAGAGCCTCCAGGAAGGTGTAGAACAGTTCAAGCATGTGCGGCGTTTGCTATCTGACTACGATCCGGTCAGGGTTAGCAACGCGACTGACAAAGAGCGAGGAAATTTAGACCGCGAAGCAGTCTCTTTTGAGAAAGCTGCGCTGAAGATTTCTTCATCTGCTCCCGAGCGCAAGTTGGTGCTCATCAGCGATTCTCTTGGCCTACCGAGAACCGGAGATGGAGAGGCTACAAAGTTTGAGACAACATATTCCGGTCTTATTCTAGCATACTTCCAGTCGCGAGGTTCGGCCTCAGTTCGTCCACTTTGCAGACGCTACGCAACCTCGGAGTACGTTGTAGACGCTGTTTCCACGCGGGTGGCGTGCGATCGTGAAGACCTTCTGATCCATGTTGGCCTCAACGATTGCGCGGTTCGCATGTTTCAAGAAAAACAGCGGATCGCACTAGGTACTTTGTTGCCAGACCTACGGCAAAAAATTCTCCGATTCTCGCAAGTGTATCGAAGCGCAATCATCAATAGTGACTTCGATCATACCTATACTTCATTGCTATTATTTCGTGAAAGACTCGAAGAAGCAGCTACTTTGGCTTTATCAAAAGGCGCTCGCTCCGTCAGCTTCGCAACCATTGTCCTGCCTCCAATTAAATTCGGCGCCAGTACGCCCCAAATGGCGTGGAACTTCACACGTTACAACATGGTGATCTACGATCTGGCAAAATCGTTAAACTGCCATCTAATAGACATCGACCGGCTTTGCTGGGAGCACGGGACTTCTGAGGCTTTAGGTAGCGATGGCATGCACCTTTCTGCAGCCGGCCATCGCCTGATGGCCGATGCATACGTGAAAGCAATCGGCGATTGTTAGAGCCTAAAGCTCACGGGCAACTCGCTCTCATATCCTCTCTCATGCGGCAATGTGGAATTGCCAAGATTAAGTATCCGGGTTATGGGGTTCCGCATGTATTTCCTTAGGCAGCATTTTCGTGTGACCTCGGCGCTGGTTATTCGTGAGATGGAGGCGCGGTTTGGCAGCAAGCCCGGTGGTTACATATGGGCTATCGCGGACCCGCTTGCGCATGTGATGACAATGACAGCCCTTTTTTCAATCCTCGCACGTGTGCCCGCGCTGGGAACCGACTTTGCGTTATTTTTCGCGTCCGGTTATTTGCCGTTCGCGTTTTATCAAGCTATGACGAGCTATGTCGCCGCAACCGTAAAGGCCAACAAACAGCTTTTTTCTTACCCTATCGTTTCTCCAATTGACGCGGTGACTGCCAGATACATTCTTCAATTGATGACCTCGATCGCTGTCACAATTGTTGTTCTTGCGATCTGCACAACCGAGATACGTCATATCGGCGACTTGGATTTGTGGACAGCCATCCAAGCGTCCACCTTGGCATCGTTGATGGGGCTAGGTCTCGGCATGGCCAATATTGCGCTGTTTGGCGCCTTCCCGTTGTACGAACAAATTTTCAACATGGTCAACCGACCGCTCTTCATGGTTTCCGGGGTTATCCTTGTGCCGGATTCGATGCCACATCCCATCTACGATTACATGATGTGGAATCCACTTGTTCATGTGATCATGTGGTTTAGGAGCGCCATTTATCCAGAGTACGGAGCCATTGGCCTCGATAAAATGTTCGTTGTCAAAACCGTAATCATCTTGATCTTTTTCGGACTTAGCTTATTCACGGGGTCTAGGATGCTCCGCGAGGAACGGCTGTAGCCGTCATATTGAATCGTTTAACGCGTCGCGATGGGGGTTGTTACCGCTTCGAGGCTCATCGACGATAATTCTCCCGACGTTATTCAAAATGACGTAATATGAGCAACGAAATAGCGTTCGCTGTGAGGATGAGGGATCAATTGTGACGAAAACTATCGCCTTTATCCCAGCACGGGGGGGGTCTAAGGGCCTACCAGGAAAAAACATTATAGATTTTCACGGGAAGCCGCTGATAAACTACACAATAGCGGCCGCGCTTGACAGCCTTTGCTTTGATAAAGTCCTTGTATCGACGGATAGTCAACAAATTGCAGACATAGCGGCCGCCAGCGGGGCGAAAGTGCCGTGGCTTCGTCCTGCTCATCTCTGCACCGACGAGGCGACGACAATGGATGCGGTTCTTCATGCGCTTGACAACTTGCCGGCAGATACCGTCGTTGTGCTTCAACCAACGTCACCGCTCCGCACCGCAGAAGACATTCGTATTTGCGTCGAAATGCACCGCGAGTCAGGAAAGACTGTGGTATCAGTTACTGAAGCAAAACCTTGGGTGTTCGCAAAGGCCGGAAACAGCCTGGCACCGGCTTTCGATTTTGCCGCCCGTCGGCAGGATGCCGAGTACGTTACTCCAAACGGGGCCATTTACGTGTTCAGCGCAGACTATGCACGGTCGGGCAGGCAATGGTGGTTTGAAGCCGTTCCCTATTTAATGCCGGCAGACAGGTCCATCGATATTGACACATCGACCGATCTCGTAATTGCCAAGGCGTTGTATGCGAACAGGTGAATATGATAGCCGTTTAGTTGAAAGACCACACCCTAGTTTGATCCTTTCTGAGACCCGAAACAACCCCTTGAATAGCAAAGCCGCCCTCAACCGCGCATTGGTCGATTTGTATCGCCACGAGGCAGTGAGATAAACAACTGGCCGCAATTGACATCCACAGCTGCGGGGCTTTACGCTCGCCTATGATCAATGCATTTTTCGTTGGCTTTGGCCCTTGGAAGAGCTATCTGCGGGCGTGGTTTCCGGATCGCCGTTGCATTATAGTTGGCCGAAAGGCCAAAGATATTATTCGTGAGTGGCTTCTGTTCCGAATCCTTATGACGCGGAATTCGGAGGTCTACGTCTGGGGCTTTAAATATCCGAAATTTTTGAAAACCTTTTGTAAAGTCTTCGGCATCCCGTTTCACCACATTGAAGATGGCTTTGTTCGTTCTATTAGTCTCGGTGCACACGGGAGCGCGCCTGCTTCGCTGACCATAGACACAAAGACCTTATACTTCGACGCCACCAGGCCTTCCGATCTCGAAACGATTCTAAGCGGCTATGACTTCGACGGAGATAAACAGCTTATGATGAGGGCTGAGCGATGCATTCAGCTCCTTCTTTTAAACCGAATCAGCAAGTATAATCTTGGGAAAAGCGGAAATAGCATACTCCAGGACGTTAAGGGGAAGAAGCGAGTCCTCGTGGTTGGACAGGTTGAAACAGACGCTTCCATTCATTTAGGGTGCAAGAGGGTAGTCACAAATAACGATCTTGTGCGATTGGCGTACGACGAGAATCCTGGTGCTCAGGTGATCTACAAGCCACATCCAGAGGTTTTACACGGCACGCGGCCTGGAGTATCCGATCCGCAAGACGTAGCTTCCATCTGCCATATACTAAGGCAAGATATTTCGCCGGCGGACGTGTTGGATGCTGTTGATCACGTTTATACTATCACCTCTCTTATGGGATTCGAAGCATTGTTACGTGGTATCCCAGTTACCTGTTATGGATTGCCGTTCTATGCCGGATGGGGGGTCACTGATGATCGTCAGACATGCGAAAGACGCAGCAGAAAGTTGAGCGTAAGAGAAATTTTTGCTGGGAGCTATCTGCTATATTCCCGTTATTTTGACCCGACATCTGGAGCGCCCTCGAGCTTTGAGGCTATCCTCCTGAATCTAGAAGAATTGCGGAAAGTGGGCGCCCATCACAGTGGATAGTGAATACCCCCGAGTTTCATAGACACGCTCAAGCGTGTCGCTATTTTTACGATTGATAGTTCTCAAATCACGCGATCCGTGATTCCCCTTGAGTGAAGGGAGATCGCCATGGGCAAGTCACATCCGATTGCGTTGCGTGAGCTGTTATATCGTTTGTTGAAGAAGGTCATGGCCAATGGGAGGCCGCCCGGCGTTTTCGGGTCTCGCCGCGTTTCGTGAACGATCTTGTGATCCTCAAATGCGAGACAGATTCGCTTGTCCCGCGCCAGCAGGGCATGTTGGCGGCGGCAAGCTTTCGACGCATCACGCGTGGATTGGAAAGCGGCTGGCGCAGAATGGCGAACTGACGCTGAACGAACTTTGCGTGGAACTCTCCGGACGTGGCGTCATCGTCCACCGCTCCAGTGTCGGACGGCTTCTCCATCGGCTCGGGCTGAGCCATAAAAAAGCCTGATGGCAAGCGAGCCGCAGCGCCCGGGGATCGCGCGTGAACTGTGGACCGGACGGCGCAGGCCATTCTTCAACAAAGCATTGGCGCGGCTGGTTTTTATCGACGAGACATCGACAAATGCAAAGCTGACGAAGCGGTCTGGATGGTCTGCGCGAGGCCAGCGCCATCGAACGTACTCACCCTTCGGTTCATGGAAATCCCAAACCTTCATTGCCGGGCTGCGATCCCATGGCATGGTCGCCCCCTGGATCATCGACAGGCCGATGAATGCCTGTATCTTCGAGGCTTGGATAGACACCCAACTCGCGCCGACGCTGTCGCCAGGCGACGTCGTCATCCTCGACAATGTCACCTTCCATAAAAGCGAGCGCGCCCAAGAACTGCTCAAAGCAAAAGGAACCTGGATGCTGTTTCTGCCACCCCATAAGTCCGGACCTCAATCCCATCGAGATGGCTTTTTCAAAGCTCAAGACGCTGCTGCGAAAGCGGGCGGCCCGCAGCTTCGACGCCATCACCCACGCCCTCGGCGAAATCTGCAATCTCATCTCCGTTACAGAATGTAGAAATTACTTCAAACCAGCGGGATAGGAATGCGATGAAAGGCGACACGCTTTAGGGTGGTTGTTTTCTCAGGCGAACAACAGGAAAAAGTAGCGCCACACCGACGCACATCAGGAAACGGCAAAGGCGCTCCGGCTGTTTCGCGACACGCTGTGTGCTCTCGTCGCCGCCGACCAGACCGGAGCGGATGCGTTGGACATGATCGACCGGCAGGTCGGATGGTACAAGTTGCTGCAAACAAAGCCTCTTGTTGAGGCGATGGTGGAGGACGCTGATCCAGATCCGCTTTTGCTGGCGGTCGAGCGTTATGGCAGTGTACGCAAATATGCTCCCATGTTCCTGCAAGCGTGCAGATTTCACTCGGCGCGTCGGCATGATTCCCTGCTTGCTGCTCTCGACGTGCTGAAGTTGCTTTCAAAGGACGGGCGGCGCGCGCCACCCGCGCGGTTTCCAGTCGGCCACCTGCGGGAGCAGACACGCAGGGTGATCTCTGGGCAGGACAAACCCGATCGCCGTCTCTACGAGATCGCAACCTTGGCTGGTATTTCGGGATCGATTGCGCTCCGCGGACGTCTGGCCGAAGGCAGTCGATCGTACCGACCCATGGAGGAACTTATTCCGATGCCGGCATTTAGAACGCTTAAGGGAGACGGCGATCTTGGACTTGGTGTCCAATCCGATGGCGCAGCCTATCTTTCCGAGGCAGCCCAAGTTCTCGGCGGCCTGTTCGATCAGAGGCGGCACTCGACACCAAAGAGCATTTTACCGATACCGGTGGCGCCAGTGATAACGTCTTTGCACTGGTCGCCCTGCTCGACAAACGGTTCACGCAAACGTTCAAATATCCGCTTGGCGCTGTCACGCTGCTTTATCGGTCCGGCCTGATCCGACATCGGTATCTCATGAATGACAGGCGGCAATGCTCCAAGCTTCGGCTTGCCAACAGGCTTCGTGCGCGTGTAGCCCGGCGGAAGCGAAAGGCGGCACATCTTCGAAACCGTCTCATGGCTTAGACCGAAAGCCCGAGATACCTCCCGGCAACTATGATCCTCAACGAAGACAAAACGGCGTACGGGGGCGTAACTCTCCACGACAAACATCCCCGGCCATTCTCAAAAAGAGGACAGCCTACCACTGGCCGGATTTTACTCCGCCCCGCCAGGCAATATGACGGCGTTCACTGGTAGACTTTGTCACCGCCCTGCCCACCAAAACACATTTCCCCCCGTCTCGTTCGTAAACTCCAGGAGGCGTTGGGTGATCAGCTGTGCGTCGCGCTCCACGATTGCAGTATCGCAATCCAGCCACCACGAAATTCCGGTCCGATTCCAAGAGGGCTTGCGAATCACATAAGTGTATGCTTATGTCTTGTCATGATCGAACATGATATTTTCCGCGCTCTGGCGGATTCGACCCGCCGCACAATTTTCGAAAAGTTGGCGAACGGCAGCATGAATGCCAGCATGCTGCGCCAAGGCATGGATATCAGCCAGCCGGCGATGTCCCAGCATCTCGCCGTATTGCGAGCGGCAAGGCTGGTGCGTGAACAAAAGGAGGGCCGCTTCGTAAACTATGAAGTCGATCCGGACGGGCTAGCCCTTATCGCGCAATGGCTGGCGAAATATCGCGCCTACTGGCCGGCTCGCATCGATGCTCTCAAGCTCTTGCTGAAGGATATGGATCAATGAACGATGTAAAGGCCGCGGTGCAGGCGAAAGCACAGGAAAGCGGTTTTGAGCAGAGATACGAACTGGACGCGGCGCCGGAGAAGGTCTGGCGGGCGATCAGCATCACGGAATTCCGGGAGAAGTGGCTACCGAGGGAGGCGCTTGCCGATCCACAGCCGCTCTGCGAAACGTCGGGCGAGGAAATCCGCTACAAATTGCGCGACGATACCCCGCCCCATCTCGAGAGCACCGTGACCTTCACGATCACCCCGAATGAAACAGGCGGAACCAGCCTGCGGATCGTGCACGAGCTGAACGGCGCGACCTTCGAGCGGCTGGCGAAAACGGTCGCCAACGGCAACGGCCCGACCCTCATGCTCGCCGCCTGACGCAGCAAACCTTCCCGAAAATCTCGAACGATTGGAGTTCGCCGATGCGCGAAACGATGCAACTCGTCCCTATGGTCGTCGAACAATCCAGCAGAGGAGAGCGGTCTTTTGACATCTATTCCCGCCTGCTTCGTGAGAGGATCATCTTCCTCAACGGGGAGGTAAACGACACGATCTCGGCGCTTGTCTGCGCACAATTGTTGTTTCTCGAAGCCGAAAACCCCACAAGGCCGATCCATCTCTACATCAATTCGCCAGGTGGCGTCATAACCAGCGGTCTCGCGATGTACGATACGATGCGTTACATTCACGCCCCGGTGCATACGCTGTGCATGGGAACCGCTCGCTCGATGGGCTCGTTCCTGTTGATGTCCGGCCAGCCAGGTGAACGCACTGCGCTTCCCAATGCCAGCATCCATATTCACCAGCCGCTGGGCGGATTCCAGGGGCAGGCATCGGACATGTTGATCCATGCCGAGGAAATGCAGAAGACCAAGCATCGCATGACACGGCTCTACGCCGAGCATTGTGGCCGCACCTACGAAGAATTCGAGCAAGCGATGGATCGCGACCGCTTCATGACGGCGGAAGAGGCATTGGAATGGGGCCTTATCGACCGCATTCTGCAGGTTCGGGAAGATGTCAGCGACCACGCCGGCGCAACGGGAGACGAGCCCGGCGCAATCCACAAACACTGAAGAGCATCGCAGAAATCATCATAGCGTCGGCTTCCGGCCGGGATTTCGGGAATTCTCGCCGCGCAAGGAGTGGAAGATGGGCAGCCGCTGGCGCTTCAGCATAGTGGCCCGAAGGGGAAGCGGGACCAACTGCATCCATTCCTTGCGCTCCGCTTTTCACGGGCGAGCCAGGGCCCCCTCAGACCCACCCCGCGCCGCTCAATAGGGCAAGGCATTGAGATCGGCATGGTAAAGGCCAGACGTCAGCCTCCACCTCAAATGCCGGGACTTATAAAAGTCGCAGCTGGCCGGCTTTTCTACTCTGAACGCGGCTCGTTCCAGCGGAATTGTGAGCCGTAGTCCATGCCGGCCTTCGCGCAGCGTTCCTGGTTCCTGCGCACGGTGCGTCTGTTCAGGCGAACGCCAACAAATCATCCTTGGTTGAGACATGTCCATCGAGATACCGAGCGAACATGCAGATGCAAAGCCCCTGCACTACAGGATAGTAAGTCAGCCCACGTCTTGAACGGAATCGAACGAAAGATTAGCTAGGCTAATATCACCACCCTTCCCCGCCATTTGTCTTTCGGCAAGACACGGCGTGAATGGCCCAAGGTTCTGAGACAATCTGTCCGACGGTTATGCGCGGGTTGAGCGATGCGGCCGGGTCCTGGAAAACGAACTGCATCTGACGCCTGACCTTGAAGGTTTCGGCCGCTGACATGCCGTTCATATCCTTGCGTCGCACCGGATCGTGCCGCTGGTCGGCGGCTCCAGGCCAAGGAGCATGCGCGCCAGCGTCGGCTTCCCAGAACCCGACTCGCCGGCAATGCCGAGCGTTTCGCCGCTGCGGAGCACGAAGCTTGCATTGTCGACCGCACGGACCGCGTTCGGTCCGGCCTCCGCCGCTTTGCCGGGCTGCACGCCGTAGATGCGCGAGACATCTTCGACCGCAAGCAACGTCCGGCTCGTCTCGACGCTCGACGGCTGGGTTTCAAAGCCATGCCGCCCCGGCATGGCGTCCAGAAGCTTGCGCGTGTAGGGATGCGACGGCGATGTCATGATGGCGGACGCCGCACCTGTCTCCACGACCCGGCCGTTCTGCATGACGACGACACGATCGGCGATCTTCTCGACAACACCGAGATCGTGCGTGATCAGAACGAGCCCCATCCCGCTTTCCGCCTGCAGTGACTTCAGAAGATCTAAGGACCTGCGCCTGGACCGTCACGTCAAGCGCGCTGGTCGGTTCATCGGCAATCAGCAAATTGGGTTCGAGCGCAATCGCCGAGGCGATCATGATGCGCTGGCGCTGGCGCTTTTTTCGAGGAGATCGCCCAAATAAGCGGGATCTCTGCGACTTTACGAAGGATCTTAAAAAGCCCGAGTGTTGATTTCCGCGCGGAACTGAGCCGAGTCTCGACTGACGTTTCAGCTTTTCGGCAATGCCATTCAGAATTATCAGCCCGCTCCACAATTGTTGGAGCGCGGATTTCTCCTGAGAGGATCAACATACGGATACGGTCAACCAAGAAGATTTACGACAAGCCCGGCTTGAGGCCGGACTTGTCATCAACTAAGGGTGCTGCGCAGAAGCTGGTCAGACGTAGTCCATCTTATTCCTTGAGCACTCGGTCCATGCGGATCTGCCGTAACATGTTCCGTCCGGCGGTAAGCAACTCAAACAAGAATGCAACGAGCGATCCAATGAGCGAGATGATCGCACCACCAAAGAACCAAAAGAGATTTTCTTGGCGCAGTCCCATTGCAAGAGCGCCGGCGAGTAGGTTCAGGATTGCGCCGCCGGTGCAAATGCCGGCCATCACTCCAAGCACGACCGCAACCTCAAGTGCAAGTGCCCGTCGCCGCAGATACGCGAGCTGCATGCGGGACACCTCGCCCTGCTTGCCCCTCTCTGCAACCTCGTTCAGCCGGTCCGATACTCTCCCGAGGCGAGTCGTGTAGATGCTGACAAAACCTGCGGTACCAGCAAGCAAAAAAACCGGTGCAAGGGATGTCTGTATGACAGAGGCAAGGTCGTTGACGACAGGCGGCGTGTGCATGAGTACCTCTTAGAAACAAATTGACGGCCATGCGACAAGCGTTGGCATCAGTAGATGTGGTCCACGACGTAGCGCGTATCATGAGGCCTGCCGGAACCGTCAGTCCGCCCGACCCGCTTGGCATTCACAATCCAGCCCGCTTGAAGCAGCCTTGCATCGATAGCCTATCGACCACTTTGGGCGCCGGTCAATGCTGCCTCATTATCCAGTGGCTTGACGACTTTACGCTGTGTGGAGCGATGCTGACCAAGAACAGTGCATACTCATCGTTCTGATGCACCACGTTCCTCGATAACACGAACCACAAGCTCGGCGGCGAGAAGGCTAAGAAGGCCCTGGCAACCTCCGAAAGCATTATCTTGCCCAATGCCAGATCGGAAACCGCACGCCAGAGACAAGCATTCTCGGTCTCCAACTCTTTCAGGCGCTTGCCCTGATCGCCCTCCTGTGCATTTCAACCCGTCAGCCTGACGAAGCGTCACGACGATCACTTGCGCCATGTGTTTTTGCTGCCATTTCATCGCTGCTGAGTGGCTCATAGGCACCCTTCAGGACGGGCCATTTTTCAGGTCTCAGTCCAACACGGCCCAACGGCTGGGCCGGCCCTTGGAACTGATGAAGTATAGGACACCATATGCGACGATCGTGGAATCGATAAGGAAGGCCGCAAAATAACCCGCTATCCAAGGCTCCCCGAGATTACTTAAGTACAGATAGACCATGAATGCCTTCTCGAGGGTGCTGAATACCATGGTCTCAAATCGTAACCACGGACGGAACCCCGCGACCACCATCAGCACGCCAATTCCGAAGATCATGATTCCCCAGTGTCGCAGGGCCGGTACGCTGGAAGACGTGAAATCGACAAGTCCACCGAGCATCGGTGTGATGAGTTTGATGTCGAGCGCAAACGGCAATGTCCCACAGGTCGCCAAACCGAAAACAATGAGAAACCATTTGATGGTTTTGGCAATGAAGGTATCCAAAGTGCACATCGTTATCCGCCGGACGGTTGGAGGAAAAGTTAGGCGAAGGGCAATGGGCGGACCTTCACAAGAGCGGCCGACGGCAGCCGGATCCAAAGCTTCCAGGCTCTTTCCATCGCATACTTCCTCGCCTTTCGAATTCTGCATTGTGGATGCGCCATCCCCGGCGAAAGTCGCAACAGCCCTGTCTCCCGTCAGAATTTGTAGCCCAGGCGTAGCGTGCCGCCGTGGCTCGTGTAGGTGTCGGAAAACGAGCCCTGGTAACTCATGCGTAAACTAAGCCCGTCATCACTCGTCAGATCGATGCCTGCAGTCAGCCGGCCCACCACATTGGCCAGCGGCACTGCGCTGTCGAAGGTGCCGATCCCGGCCGGTGCATTGGCCAGCCGCGCAGACGTATCCCAGCTATCGACGCTGCTGAAACTCACCCCTGCGGCCGCGAACGCCCGCATAGACGTCGCCTCGCTGACCTCCACCTGTGTGCCGACCTCAATGGCCGGAGTCGCGTGGAAACTCCATTGACCAGCGCCGTCGACCAGCAGATCAAGTGCGCCGGCTCCCGACTCGCGATAACCGTCAACATGAGAATAGATCAGGTCGAGATCCACCAATGGCCGCACATAGTACGAGCCCTGCGCAAAGGTGTAGGCCGCACGCACACGGGCGCTGACATTGTAGATATTCGGATCGCCCTCGGCCTGACCGGCGAAGCCCGGGATACGGATCGCGCGAGTGTTGTCGTACCAGCCGTAACTGCCGGCGATGGCACCCGACAACAGCCAGGGGCCAGCCTGATGCTTGAGCGAGGCACCGGCATAGACAATATCACCGTCGGCACTGACCCTGCCGTCATCACCGCGGATGGCGCTGCGGTCGTAGCCGCCGGCAATACCGACGAACCAGTCGGGCGATACCTCGACCTGGACCCCGGCTTGCATTGCATACGTCTTGGTATTGAAGCCCGACGTCCCATCCATAGCCTTCTGATCGAGTGTCTGGGCACCTGCCTGGCTCCATGCGCAGCTCGTCTCGGTCAGGAACAAGGTGCCGGGGGCAAACATCGGGCAGCTCAGCAGCAGGTCGAGGCGTTGCTGCGTCAAGGCGATGCTGCCTGCGGCGGCCGCCCCCGAAATACCGGGCGATATGTCGGAAAGGGCCGATCGGTAGCTAGCGGAAGTGTCATCGGCAAGGGAGCCGAGCGTGCCAAATAGCGTGCCGAAGGAACCTCCGCCCATATCCCAGATCTCCTGCAGGTGATCGGCGACGTTGCTCTGGTCTTCGTTCAGCGTAAAGCCGGGTTCGGCGAAGTGGGCTGACTCCGCCGAAACCGACAGCTCGTTTCCTGCCTGGGTGATGGCGTAGCCGAAGAGTGCCGACTGGGCGCTCAGCGAATGGTCCAGGGTACCTGCGACGGTAAGGAACGGCAGACTGATATCGGGCAGGACGCTGATGGCGTTCACCGCGAACTTGCCGTCCAGCGTCGCGTCACCCTCGATGGTCAGGCGATCCATGCGGGAGCCGGCGAAGTCGGCGGTGAGCGCCAGTATGCCACCTGTGTCCTGTGTGAGGTCGCCTGTGATCCTGGTGGCGTCGATGCCATCAGAATGACCGATCATCAGCCGGCCGCGATTCATCACGTCAGCCTCGTAAATCTCCGCATCCGTCAACAGGCCCCCTGTCCCATTGACGATGGAGACGGCCATGTCTCGGCTGACGCGGCCCGCCTTCGGCATGGTGCCGCCGGTCGATATCTTGCCGGTCGGCGCGTCACCCTCGACGCTCACTTGGTTCACGCTGCCGCTGATCGTGCCGTAGTTATAAGCGGTCAGGGTGCTGCCCGCTGGCGACGTTCTACCGGGGGTATATTTGACGGCGATCCCTGAAGCAGCCGAGACACTGCCTCCGGCATTGACAGTCAGCAGGTTGTTCTTGCCTCCCGAGACCAAAACGCCGGCGCCGTTGTCGCCGGAACCGCCGGTCACGGAACCATCGACGGTCACATTTATCTTGCCGTTATTGTTCGTCCCGGCATCGCTCTGTGCGAATATGCCGATCGAATCCTTGCCGGTCGTCTGGATGCTCCTGCCGGCATCAAGGGTCACCGTCACATCGCCACTTTTGCCGCTCGACGAGAGATTGCCGTTGGAGCCGATGAAGGCGCCGCTCGCGTTACCGCCGAAACCGCCGCCGCCGCCGATCGACTGCGCCAGGACGCCGAAGGCATAGTCGCCGTTCGTGATGATACCACCGTCGATCATGACGGTGACGTCGTTGCCGTCACCGTAGCTGCTCGGGCTCATTCCCTTGAAGGAGAGCGGAGCACCCGAGGCGCTGCCGCCAATGCCGCCGCCGCCGCCAATCGACTGGGCAACAAGGCCATGGGCGGCAACACCCCACGTCTCGATCGAACTCTGACTCGTCAGGTTGACCGTGACGGCGCCGCCGTTTGTTGTTCCACTGCCACCCGAACCCCCAACCACGATCGAGCCGATGCTATCGGCCTCGCCGGCACCACCGATGCCGCCACCACCGCCGATCGACTGCGCGACAATGCCATGGGCCCGGTCACCATAGGTGTCCACGCTGCCGCCGTAGTTCAGATCGATTTCGCCACCGCTGCCGCCAACACCACCGCTACCGCCGACAACAAGATCGATCGCGTGGCTATCGTCGTCGTCGGCCGCGTTGCTGCTTCCGGCGCCGCCGACACCGCCGCCACCGCCGATCGATTGGGCCAGGAAGCCAATCGAATCGTCGCCGTTGGTCTGCAGGGCGAGCCAGCTTCCCACACCGGTCGTAATTGAGCCGCCATCGCCACCAGCACCGCCGCTACCGCCGATGCCGCCGCCGACGGTGATCCCGCCGGCTGCCTGATCGGAACCATCGCCACCCTGGCCGCCGCCGCCGCCGATCGACTGCAGCAGCACGCCGTGAGCGCTATACCCAGCGGTAGAGATGCCAGCGGTGCCCTGGTCACTGTCGAAGGCGATCGTGACCGCACCACCATTGCCGCCGCCGCCGCCGTGACCACCGACGCCCACGTCAATGCTTGCGGTCGCCTTGCTGCCGGACATGCTGGAGGTGCCGGCTGTGCCGCCGCCGCCGCCGATTGATTGTGCGACGATGCCGTCAGCCCAGTCGCCAGTGGTGGTGATGTGGCCTGCATGTGTCAGTGTAACCGTGTTGCCATTGGCGGCAGTACCGCCTGCTCCACCCACGCCAACTGAGAAATTGTATTTGCTGTCTTCGTCATCGGGCGCGTCCGCATCGTCGGACGTGGCGGACGCCATCGAGCCTCCGAGCCCGCCGCCGCCGCCAATGGACTGAGCCAGCACCCCGTCGGCATCGCCACCGAAAGTAGCGATATTACCCGCTGTTTTGACGTTGATGATGCCCCCGTCGCCGCCGCCACCGCCGGTACGACCGACGGAAACCGTGACACTGGCGGAAATCTCACCGTCGGGTGCTTCCGGATCAGCCTCTTCCTCTTCGCCCCCGGGCAGGCTGGCGCTGCCCGACAGGCCGACACTGACGCCTTGCGATGTTCCGCCACCGCCGCCGATCGACTGGATGAGCAGGCCGCGCGCGCCGGAACCGTTGGTCTGCACGTTGGTGCCATTCTCGAACTGCACGGTCGCTTCCCCGCCGGCGCCGCCGCCACCGCCCGAGCCGCCGACCCCGACATTTGCCGTGAGGTTGAAGCCGCTGCCGATCTGCTTGCTGTTGACGCTGCCAACACCACCATTGCCGCCGCCGCCGCCGATCGACTGCACCACGACCGCATTGGCATAGTCGTCGGCAGTCGCCACCCAGGCGGTGTCGTTGAGATCAACTATGGCAGTACCGCCGTCGCCGCCGCCACTGCCCGAGCCGCCGACCGAGACCCCGATATCGGCGCTGATCGTGTCCACCGTGCCGGCGGTCGCAGCCATCGATGACGCACTGCCGCCATTGCCGCCGCCTCCCCCGATCGATTGCGCCACGAGGCCATGCGACGACGCGCCTTTTGTAGAGATCCCGGTGTTGCCATCCAGTATCAGCGACACGTCGCCACCGGTATGGGTCGATCCGCCGCTGCCGCCGACGGCCGTGGCCACGCTCATCGCTAGTGAGACGTCTTCGCCGGTCGGCACCGCCACGGTCAGCGCATCGGCAACCGAGGAGCCGCCATTGCCGCCACCACCGCTGATAGACTGCGCCAGCACGCCGATCGCGTCAGTCACGTCGCCGCCGTCCTGGCCGGTCTTGATGACGCTATCAGTCAGGTGCACGCCAACTTCTTGGCTGTAGCCGCCGGAACCACCGGTGCCGCCCACTGCCACAGACGCCGTGAAGCCTATATCGGCGGCATAGGAGCTGGCGGAACCGCCAGTGCCACCGCCGCCGCCGATCGACTGCGCGAGTATGCCCGCGGCGTGCGAACCCTGGGTCGTCAGGTACAGGCCCTGGAAGGCGACATTCACGGTGTTTGCGTAGCCGCCACCACCACCACCGCCGCCGATCTGGAAGCTACCGAGCCCGGCATCGCCGCCCGTGGCGTTACCGCCATTGCCGCCGCCGCCGCCGATCGACTGCGCGAGTATGCCGACCGCACCGGAACCTGCGGTCGCCACTGTGACGGCCTGCGGCGCTCCAGAGACTGTGGGGCAATCGCCACCGGCATTTTCATTGGTGACGCAAACCCACCCGCCGCTACCGCCGCCCGAGGCGGTGCCGCCGACACCCAGTGCCGGAACACCCACCGACAGGTCGATCACATTGCCGCCATTGCCGCCGCCCCCGCCGATTGATTGCGCCATGATCGCATGCGACATCTCACCCTGCGTGGTAACCGAGCCGCCAGTCAGCAATACGTTTGCATGACTGCCGGAGCCACCAGCCCCGCCCGAACCTCCGACGGTCGCTATGCCCTTCGCTCCGCCACCCGAACCACCGCCGCCGCCGATCGACTGTGCCATGATACCGATCGCCGCATCGCCGGCCGTGCTGATGACGCCCGAACTCTCGACCTCGGCAGTGCCTGCATAGTTGCCGCTGCCGCCGGAACCGCCGATCGACAGGATGCCGCCTGCCATACCGGCAGCGCCGCCGCCGCCGCTGATCGACTGCGCAATGATGCCGTGCGCCGAATAGCCGGAAGTGGTGATCACGCCGGAATTCTGGACACTGGCAGTCTCGGCCTCCCCACCGTCGCCACCATCACCACCCAGCTCGAGCGTCAGCCCGTCGGCGATTCCGCCAGTGCCGCCGCTGCCGCCGATCGACTGCACCAGGATGCCGTAGGAATGTTCACCTGAGGTGTTGATCGTTCCGCCGGCATTGTTGATGGTAGCGGTGTTGCCACTGCCGCCGTTACCGCCATTGCCCGCGCCGCCGCCGAGCACGTCGGTGAAGTTGCCGCCGGTGCCGCCCCCACCGCCGATCGAATGCAAGGTGACTGCAGCCGAAAAATCCCCGACTGTCGTGATCTTGGAGCCACTCGTCATATACGCGCCGACGGAACCGGCATCGCCACCGTAGCCGCCACCGCCGCTCGTGCCGACAACGGCCGTGTCATCGCCGCCGTTGCCGCCCTGACCGCCGATGCTCCCACCCAGCACGCCGTAGGCCTGGTCGCCATCGGTCTTGATGGCGCCGTGGACGTTCATCTGAATCTCACCGACGGCACCGCCGTTACCGCCCGAGCTGTCCTTCTCGCCGTTTGCGCCGTCACCACCACGCCCGCCCAGAGCCAGCGCGGCTATGCCGACGACATTGTCACCTTGGGTCGAAACCGTGGCGCCCGACTGGAGGGTCAGTGTCGAGCCGAAGGCAGAGCCGTTCCCACCGTGGCCTCCGGTCGTTGACTTCGTACCGTCGCCGCCGTCACCACCCTGACTGATTGCAACGATGCCGCCTGACAGTTCGTTCATGCCGACACCGGTGGCAACCACGGTTATATCGGAATATGTGCTGATATTGATCTGATCACCGTCTGCGCCGCCGCCGCCATTGTCAGACGAGTCATGAGAATCCGTGCCGTCACCGCCCTGGCTCAGCGCATAGATGCCGCGCACGCTGCCCGCGTCGTTCGCGTAGATGCCGATCGCGCCGGCGGATGCATTGCCGGACGAACCGTTCGCGATATCGATGGAGCCGCCCACGCCGCCCGCGCCGTTGTCGTCACCGCCTGCTTGGCCGGTGGATTCGGCGGCAAGGCCCCAGACATAGTCCAGTCCGTTCAATGGGGTGGTCCCACTGCCGAGATTCACCTGCCCGGTGTTGGTGATGTTGATGGTACCGCCGCTGCCGCCGGCACCACCCGACTGTTCGCCCGCCGCACCACTATTCTGTTCGCCGCCGGCGCCGCCCTTGCTTACGGCAAAAATGCCGGTCATACCTCTGGCCGTGTTCGAGTTGAGAGATTCTACGGCCAGCGCCCCGTAGTTAGTGATCGTTATCGCGCCTCCAGCCCCGCCAGCCCCGCCGTTGGATTTGTAGTTGTCGTTATCCCAATCTCCATCGCCGCCGAAGCTCGTCGCCGAAATCAAGCTGCCGATCGAGCCTGGATCTGTCGAGTTCGTCAGGGTTATGGGGCCGGAATTGGTGATCGTCACGGAACCGCCTGCGCCAGCGCTTCCCTCGTCGACGCCTGCGCCACCCATTGTATAGGTCATGATGACGCCGCCAACGGATTCCCACGGCACTGTGTAAGGCAGGCTTGCGCCGGCTGTATACGAGGCCTGGGTGTCGATCGTTATGTTCGCTCCTGGCTCGCCGTCCCTCTTATCGTCTTGATCAGCACCGCTGTCGCCCCAGCAGGCGGACCACGTATATCCATAGTCGGCCTGGCCGATTGTCTGGGTGGCGGCCCCGGTGCAGCCCGCATCCGCATTGCCGGCTACGGTTGCCCCGCCGAGACCCAAGGCCAGCACCATCAGCAGACGCGATGTGTTTCGATCGGACAGGACTGCAGCCTGGTCGCTACGCCTGGATGAAGGAAGGGATGATCTGTGACGGGTCTTTCCGGTGCGTACAACATGCCTCATGCGATGAGCCCCCCAAAAGTGAAGCGAACGATAAGGCGCCAAGCACAGAAGATTCAACCGAACAAAACGATTCAATTCTGACCAAATCCTGCATGCGACGCTCGGTGTACGTTCGTTGAGATTTGCCAGTCGATGACGACCAAAACATCACCCGATCAATTCAGCTGAATTCCTACAAATTCTTACATCACTTGATTATTCTTGCGTCCGAGCTCGTCTCCTGCCAGCTATATGTTGTGACTTGCAGCAGCAGGAGCCACTGTAAAAATGCTCAAGAATGCTTGATCTCAAGACAATCCTGGTCGTTAATCTGGCGACTGCCAGCCTGCAAGCGGTCGTCTGGATTTTCGTCTGGCTTGCTTGGCGGCATCTCTACGAACTCAAGCTTCTCGCGGCGGGGTTTACCGCAATTGCCATAGGGCTTCTCTTGATGATTTTGAGGGCCGAGCAGCCGGCAGCATGGTCCATCGTGCTGCACAACACTGTTATCAAACTTGGTCTAGTTCTGCTCGCCGAAGGGCTGGCGCGCTTCCTAGGCCAACCCCGCCACACTTGGATCGGTATTTCGCTGCTGATTTTTCAGGTCGTGGTCTGGAGCATCGCCCTCGCCGTCGATCCGGGAAACCTTGCCCTCCGCATCCACTCATCGACCCTTTTCACGATCATCATGATGTCCGTGATGTGCCTGGCGCTCCTGCGTGACCGGACACAGCCTTGGCTTTTACGATGGTTTACGATGGCGGTACTGGGCGAATATATCGCAGCCAGTATAGTTCACAGCGCCATCGAGTATTGGAATCCGGTGGCGGCGCAAGACATCACGGTCCTCGACAATCGCAACGCGTGGTACCTGTTGCAGGGCGTTCTATTTCTGATCGCTCTGTTCGCCTGCCTCCTCTTCATGGTCAGTTCGCGACTATCAGCGGCCCTGCGCGAGAAGAACGACGCGTTGTCCCGGGAAGTGGTGGAACGCAAGAACCTTGAAAACCAATTGAGTACCAGCCTTGAAACCGAACGCGCCCTTCGTGAGGAACAGGCCGACTTCATGCGCATTGTTGGCCACGAGTTTCGGACGCCTCTGGCGGTTATCCGAAATGCCGCCGACATGATCGGCCTTGTCGGCGACAGATCGCGTGAAGCAACGATGGAACGGCTTTCCGGGATCGGCGAGGCGCTGGACCGGCTGTTCTCCCTGATTGATCGCTTCATGACGAACGACCGGGACAATGGCTTTCGGCCGCAATCGATGCAGATCGGATCTCTCATGGCCGATGTGCAGTTGCATTTCGACATGACCGGGCGAGGTGAACGATTGCATTTCAAGACGGGCGGCGAAGCAACTTCGATTTTCGTCGATCCCGATATGCTGGCGACCGTCGTCATCAATCTCATCGACAACGCGCTCAAATATTCACCCGAGACCCAACCCATTCACATTGATACCCTGTCGGCACATGGCTCCGTCGTTATCCAGGTGTCTGATCGCGGTATCGGCATACCGAAAGCAGAGTTGCACAAGATTGGCCGCCGCTTCTTTCGAGCCTCGAACGCCAAGGCCGGAAGCGGGACCGGACTTGGTCTTTACTCTTCCCGTAAGCTTCTGGCCTATCATGGCGGCACATTGGAGCTGCACCCCCGCGAAGGAGGGGGAACGGCGGCTGTGGCGCGTTTGCCTGTGTTGAGCGGAGCGACAGAGCCCGCCCTGCAAGAGGAGTTGATGACTTGACCCGCATTTTGATCGTCGAGGACGAACAGCGGCTCCGCAAGGATCTGGTTGATTTCCTGGGATTGTGCGGTTTCACGGCCGAAGGGACTGCGACAGCAGAAGGCTTGCGCCGGGCACTGGTCAATGATGAGCCACCTGATGTCATCATCCTCGATGTCGGGCTGCCTGATGGCAATGGGTTCGATCTGGCCAGCGAAATCCGCGGAACCTATCGTTGCGGAATCATCATGTTGACAGCTCTTGGCGACGGCGACGACCGTATTCGAGGCTTTGAAAGTGGCGCTGACATTTATCTCGTCAAGCACAGCACCTTGCGGGAGATCGAAGCAGCGATCCGTAGCCTGCTGCGGCGAACAGGGGATCACGCTGATTTTGCGGACAACGCCGCGGGCAAATGGGCACTGGACAGCAGAAACTGGACCCTCACTGCGCCGAACCAGCGCTCACTCAAGCTAACAGCAACTGAGTTCGCGCTTGTCAGGACGCTCTGCAAACATGACGGTGGTGTTTGCGAACGCAAGGAGCTGGTGGAAACCATTGCCCGCCCCAAAACCCATTTCGACAACCGGCACCTGGATGCAGTCGTAAGTCGCCTTCGCCGCAAGATAGGCGAGCAGACCAACCTGGAAGTGCCAATAAAGGTGGTCTATGGCGTTGGTTATACGTTCACAGCCCCGACAGTCTTGCAATGAAGCTCCGGCGCGAGAGCAGGCGCATCTGCGGCCCGCTTGTTCGTGGGGGCTGCACGACCGCGCTTTTTATTACAGACTGGCGTTGTCACATAAACGCGGCATCGGTGAACAGGCAGAGAGCACTGGCTCTGGCGCGCCCTTGATCAAGAAGGCTATGGTCTCGACGAGGTTGTTCAGAGCCGGCGTGACACGAAGGCCGCCAAGCGATTGCTCATCAGGCAATCCAGCGGAACTTTCACCATTTTGCCTGGTGGCTTCTACCTCGAAACGAATTTCCCCTCGTAGCGTGCGCGGAAGTTCCGGCGTTCGGAATCCTGCACAAAGCACACGAAAATCAACTCGAGATCGGAATCGCTATCGACACGCCCGAGAATGCTCAGCGTAATAACGACCGCGCCAGGATAATTTGAGCCAAGCTGGATCGCCGCCGCGGTGATCTCATTGAGAGTCAATCCGTTCTGCTGATCCTCGCATAGATATACGGCCCAAAACTGCGCCTTCTCCCAGATGCTACGCAACGCATCGACGACTTCCTGTTTGAATTCTTCTGCGCCCATATCATTCGGCCGTGAGAAGGTATGGCCGCCGTGGACACTGAAGTAGCCGTCGAATGCCGGAGTTTCCGATAGAGACGTTTCGATTTTCTCGAACGCGACATCTGCATCTATGAAGGTGCGAAAGAAGATGGCCATTGGCTCTCCGAATTAGGCGTAATGTCAGGTCAACCTGATCGTGATGGACGGCCATTGAGGGCGAATCTGGTTCGCAGGTTTCACGGCGAAGCTTGCCCGGACCTGAAGGAAACGTTCCTGATTGCCGGACGAACCGAAGTCATGCACGTTGTGGCGATCCTGCAGAGTTTGGGTTGACCGTTCACGATGGCAGGAGGACACTTCCAGCCGCAACAAGGGAGGAAAAAACGATGAACCATTCAGACCAGTGGCGACCAATGGCAAGCGCGCCCAAGGATGGCAGCCGGATCCTGGTCACGGTTCGCCCGTCCGAACAGGGTCCAGCGGATGTTGATCTCGCCTACTGGTCGCATGGTGATCGATTCGGCGTAGAGGGTTGGCGAGCTGCTGATTCTTCTCCAGGCTGCATTATAGAATATGCCGAACCGGAGCTGAAATGCTGGATGCCGATGCCCGCCGCCAATCTCGGTCGCGCCTCGATGCCCTCACCATGGGAAGGTAACGACGCTCCACAGTTTGGAGGATCGGGAATTTAACGCAGGAGGGAGTGATCCGCCCACCAATGCCGTGGGGCAACTCCCTATAAATCAAAAAGGGCGCGGTGTGATTTAACCGCGCGGGATGCACCTTCGAATTCGACGGCACTTAGGGACTGGATCAAGCTTTTCCTGAAGGCCGCATTGTGTGGCAGGTCCTGCCCGAAGACATCTGATAGACCCAATATGGCATCGACACGCTCGCTGGGCGAAGTCGTCGCCTGCAGGTTTGATGCGATCCTGTCCGCGAGTGGATCGTTGACCTTGATGATATCGCCATTCTGATCGCGCCGGCTTACATAGCCGATCCATGCGGCAACCCCGAGCGCCAGTGCCGGATAAGGTTGGCCCGTTGCGATCCTGTCGCGGATCGTGTTCAGGAGCCGTTGGGGAAGCTTTTGGGAGCCGTCCATGGCAATCTGCATGATTTTGTGGCGCAGGGCCGGATTGTTGAAACGGGCGATCAGGTCGCGGCGATAGGCAGGGAGATCGAACCCGGATAGCACCGGCAGTGTCGGGCTCGCCTCGTCGCGCATCAGGCCTTCAATCAGGTCCTGCATGCCATCGAGCGTCATGGCCTCGGCTACCGTTTCGGCACCCGCGAGGAAGCCGAGATAGGCGAGCGTGGAATGGCTGCCGTTGAGGAGCCGCAGCTTCATGTTCTCGTAGACGGAGACGTCGGTAACGAAAACGGCGCCTGCAGCGTCCCATGCCGGCCGGCCGAGCGGGAAGTCATCCTCGATCACCCATTGGGAAAACGGCTCGGTGACCACCGGCCAGGCATCGGTCACGCCAAGCGCAGCGGCAACCGCTTCGCGGTCGCGGTCCGTCGTGGCGGGCACGATGCGATCGACCATCGTCGAGGGCGCGGAAACGCCGCGGACAAAGTCGCCCAGCTCCTTGCTGCGCAATTGCGCAAAGCGGACAATCACGCGCTTGAGTACATGGCCGTTCGATGGAAGGTTGTCGCAGGACAGCAGTGTAAACGGCGGCACGCCCGCCGCCCGCCTGCGGGCCAGCGCCTCGACGATGAAGCCGGGTGCAGATTTTGGACGGCCAGGGTTCTGCAGATCGTGGAGGACGCTTGGGTGGTTTTCATCCAGTGCGCCGGTTGCCGGATTGTGGCAATAGCCCTTTTCCGTGATCGTCAGCGAAACAATCCGCGTTGCGGGATCCGCCATGCGGGCCAGAACCGCTTCCGGACTTTCCGGCGCAACGAGCATTTCGACGACGCTGGCGATGACGCGCAACTGCTCGCCGCTGCCGTCCTGAACCTTCAGTGTGTATAGATCGTCCTGGGGGCCAAGCGCGTCGCGGGTGTCGGCACTGCGCAGCGAGACGCCGCAGATGCCCCAGGAGGGATCGCGCGCCAGCACACCGTCGGTATAGACGGCCTGATGGGCGCGGTGAAAGGCACCGATGCCGAGATGGACGATACCGATGGAGACACCACTTGCATCATAGCCGGGTCTGCGGATTGCAGGCGGCAGGGAGGGGAGGCTCTGTCTGGAAAGTCTGGTCATGTCATTCGGCCGGCTGTTGTTTGGCGCGGGCGACAATCTGCGACGGGTTGACGAATTGCAGGGCAAGGATCAGCCAGAACAGGGTCGTCACCATATAGATCACCGCCATGGCGTCGATCGATTGCCCGGCCCGCACACCGGCGGCAAAGACCGCGTAGTAGAGCGAAACGACCAGCGTCTGGCTTGTCGGCCCGGCAATCAGGAAGGTCAGCTCGAACATGGCGATGGTCCGCACCAGCACCAGAAGCAGCGCCGCCAGCATGCCGGGCAGCAGAAGCGGCAGGAGGATACGCAGAAACAGGCTGCCGGTGCCTGCCCCAAAGACACGGGCCGCGGCCTCGATGCGCGGGTCGATCTGCTCGATGAACGGGATCATCACCAGAACGACGAAGGGCAGCGAGGGGACGAGATTGATCAGCACGACGCCCCAGAAGGAACCGCCGAGGCCAATCTGGTAGAGCACCGTCGCCAATGGAATGCCGTAGGTCAGCGGCGGAATGAGCAAGGGTAGCAGAAAAAGCAAGACGACGAGGCGCTTGCCCGGAAAATCCCGCCGCGCCAGCGCATAAGCTGTGGTCACCCCAAGAACCCCGGAAATCAGCACCACGGTGAAGACGATCTGGAACGTCACGAACACGACGCTCGACAGCTGGAACTCCTTCCAGGCGCTGAAATACCACTTCGTCGTCAGGCCAACCGGCAGCCAGGTGCCGAGCCAGCGGGTGGCAAAGGAATTGACCACGACGGCCGCAATGACGCCGATAAGATTGATAATGAACAGCCCGGCGACTGCCCAGACAGCAAAACGCCAGATTTTCGACACGAGGCCCTGATCACGGATCATAGCGGCATCTCCCGGAAAAATGCGTGATGAGGCACAGGCTTTGTCATGGTCATCATCCCTTCGTTCCCCCGGTCGGGCCACGATAAAACATCGAGCGTGCGCCGAGCACGATCAACACGACGACCAGTTCCACCGCGCCCATGACCATGGCGATCGCCGTTCCCAGCGAATGATCATATTGCTCGAAGGCGGCCTGATAGGCGGCAATAGAGATCACCCGCGTCGGGCCAGCCGGAGCACCCAGCAGGACGGCGGAGGGAAAGACGGCGAAGGCCTGGACGAAAGCCAGGCAGAAGGTCACCGCAAGCCCCGGCACCAAAAGCGGCAGGAACACTTTCATGAAGCGCTGGCGGGCATTGGCACCAAGCGTTGCCGCTGCCTGTTCGATCGCCGGGTCGATGCCGGTCACGTAGGACAGCGTCAACAGGAAAGCGAAGGGGAAACCGGTGATCACCAGCGAGGCGAACACACCCCAATAGTTGTTGGTGAGCTTCACGGGTGCATCCAGCAACCCAACAAGCACCAGCACGCGGTTGAACCAGCCCTGCGGCCCGAGAAACGTCAAAAGTCCGTCGGCAACGAATACCGTGCCAAGCGTAATCGGCAGGACGAGGATCGTCGTCAGCAGCCGTTGCCGCGTCATCAGCCGGACTCTGAAGGCAATCGGCACGGCAAAGGCGAGATTGACGATCGTCACCGGCAGCGCCAGCCAGAGGGTCGATGCAATGGTGCGATATTGGAAGGGATCGCTGAAGAAGGTCACATAATTGGCATACCAGGCGCCCTCCTTCGGCATTACCGAGTCGGCAAGACCATAAAAGAACGGATAGATGAACAGCCCGAGCATGACGGCAAGCCCCGGCAGGACCAGAAGCGTCGTGCCATCGAAACCGCGCGCGGCAAGCCGATAGCGAAGCGACGGCGTGCTCATGCGCCCTTCCCCTTGAACAATAGCGCTCGGCCTTGCGCCGGTTGCAGCGTTGCCGACGCACCGCGTGGCAGAGCCTGCTCGGCGCGGAAATAGAGATCGGAACCATCGGCGGACTTGGCCAGCCCGAAAAAGGCACGGCCGCGATATTCCATGTTGACGACCGTGGCGGGCATGCCGTTGCCATCCTCGACGGCAACCAGATCCTCCGGCCGCACCGACAGCACGGCCTGATCGCCAATGGCAAGCGGCTCGCGCATCGTGCCCGTCAGCTGCGCCCCGGCCACTTCAATGCGGGCTTCGTCACCGGATATGCCAATCACCCGCCCGGCAATGCGCGTGCGAAAACCCATGAAATCGGCGACGTCGATATGATTGGGCCGCTGGTAGAGATCCTGCGGCGAGCCGATCTGCATGATCCGCCCCTGGCTCATGACGACAATCCGGTCGGCAAGCGAAAGCGCCTCGTCTTGGTCATGTGTCACGTAGATTGTCGTCGAGCCGATCTGGTCATGGATGCCGCGGATTTCGGCGCGCATCTCCAGCCTCAGCTTGGCATCGAGATTGGACAGCGGCTCGTCCATCAGCACCACCGGCGGCCGGATGACGATGGCGCGGGCAATCGCCACGCGCTGCTGTTGACCGCCGGAAAGCTGCCCCGGCAGCTTGTCGATCTGGCTTTCCAGCCGGACCAGCGCCAAGGCCTGCTCGATGCGCCGGTCAGCTTCCGCGCCGCGAATACCCTGCATGGTCAGTCCGAAGCCGACATTGCGGCGCACGCTCATATGGGGAAACAGGGCGTAGCTCTGGAACACCATGCCGAAGCCGCGCTTTTCCGGCTCCAGCTGATCGATGCGGTTGCCGCCGAGCCGGATTTCGCCGCCCGACAGCGCAAGAAGCCCAGCCACGCAATTCAGCGCCGTCGATTTGCCGCAACCGGACGGCCCGAGAAGCGCGATGAACTCGCCAGGCTCGATTGCAAGATCGATGCCGTCGAGCGCGGTATAGGCACCGAACGATCGGCGCAGGCCATCCAGCTCGAGGCGGGCCGACTGTTTGGGCGAAAGCACCGCCGCTGCGTTCTGAACCGGCAAATTCAAGGTCGTTTCCTCCACGTCGATAGGCAATTTGAAACGGCGGCAAAACCGCCGCCGTTTCAGGCTCAGCCCTTGGATGCGCCGATCTGTTCGTCCCAGATACGGAACGCATCGACGATCTGCGCCGGCTCCAGCGGCACTTCCAGCGGATTGTTGGCGATCCAATCGGCATATTCCGGGCGGCCGAATTCCTTGATGGCGTCCTGGCTTTCCTGCGGCGCCATCTCGATCGTCACGTCCTTGACCGCCGGACCCGGGTAGAAATAACCCTGGTCGTAGGCGATGGCCTGCTGTTGCGGTTGCAGCATGAAGTTGATGATGTCGAGCAGAACGGCGACCTTCTCGTCTGAAACGCCCTTCGGAATGACCGCATAATGCGCATCCGTCACCCAATGGAAACCGTCGAGCTTGCCGACCTTGGCCTCGGCCGGAACAATGCCGAGCGCACGCGGGTTGATATCCCAGCCGGTCGTCGAAACGACGATATCGCGGGTGCCCTCGCCCAGTTCCTTCATCGTCTGGGTCGTGCCGGTACCATAATATTCGACGTTTTCACCCAGAGCCTTCAGATATTCCCAGGTCTTCGTCCAGCCCTTCACCGGATCGCGCGGATCGCTGTCGCCGAGAATATAGGGAAGCCCCATCAGGAAGGTGCGGCCGGGGCCGGAATTGGCCGGGCGGGCATACATGAATTTCTTCGGATTGGCCTTCGACCATTCCAGCAGTTCCGCCGCGGTCTTCGGCGGTGTCGGAACCCGGTCCGGCATATATTCGATCAGCGGGCCCGATGGATAATAGGTGACGACAACGCCCTGCTCCTTGGCGAGCGCCTGCATCTTGAATGCCTGCGGCAGAAGAATGCTCTCCAGATTGGGCAGGTCGCCCTTGTGAGCGGCAAGATCGACCCAAAGGCTCTGGTCGAGACCAGCCGCAAGCACGTCGGTGCCCGTCAGGACGAGATCGATATCGACCTTGCCGGCGGCCTGCTGCGCCTTGATCTTGGCCGGCAGTTCCGGCGCCGGCGCCTTGGTGAAGGCGAAGCTCGAGACCCATTCCGGCTTTGCCGCCGCATAGGCCTCAAGCATGCCCTGCGTCAGGGCGAGATTGCCGGCAACATCCACCACCGTGATGGTGACGGGGCTTGCCGGAGCCTTCAGCTGCGCAAAAAGACGGCCGGGCAAAAGCCCCAGGCCGGTCAGGCCGGCAACTCCGCCGACAAAGGTCCTGCGTGTAACGTTCATGTCGTTCTCCTCCCTTGTTGTGCAGCGGACGCCTCCTCAGCCGCCCGTCTGCCAGATGGTCACAGTCGATAGGCTCTTTTCGCCAGCCCGTAGGCGAGCTCATGCGCCAGACCGGAAGCCTCTTCTTCATCGATGCGGTGGTCTGCCACGAGCCGGGCGAGATAGGCGCAGTCCACCCGCCGCGCCATGTCGTGGCGGGCCGGGATCGACAGATAGGCGCGGGTGTCGTCGTTGAAGCCAACCGTGTTGTAGAACCCGGCGGTCTCCGTCACCGTTTCGCGGTAGCGGCGCATGCCTTCCGGACTGTCGAAGAACCACCAGGCGGGTCCGAGCTTCAGGGCCGGATAATGGCCGGCAAGCGGTGCCAGTTCGCGTGAATAGGCCGTTTCGTCGAGCGTGAAGAGGATCACCGTCAGCGCCGGATCGTTCCCGACGGCGTCGAGCAGCGGCTTCAGCGCTTGCACATAGTTGGTTGACTGCGGAATATCCGCGCCCTTGTCGGGACCGAAATCCACAAACAGCGACGGATTGTGGTTGCGGTAGGAGCCCGGATGGAGCTGCATCACCAGCCCGTCATCCCTGCTCATCCGCGCCATTTCCGTCAGCATCTGGCCGCGGAAGGCGTCCGCTTCGCCGGCATCCGCCTTGCCGGCAAGCACTTTATCAAACAGCCGGGCCGCGTCGTCGGAAGACAGATTCTCGGTCCGCGCGGTGGCATGACCGTGATCCGTCGCCGTTGCTCCGCGTTGTTTGAAGAAGGCACGCCGCGCCCGGTGCGCATCCAGGTAGCCGGTCCATGTTGCCGCCTCACCGGTCATCGCCAAAAATCGGTCGAGGTTTCCGGCAAATCCGAGCACCTGCGGATCGACCACCGCATCCGGCCTGTATGTCGGCACCACACGGCCATGCCATCCCGAATTGCGCACGGTGTCGTGATGCCTGAGATCATCAAGCGCACTGTCCGTCGTGGCGATCACCTCAATACCGAACCGGTCAAACAGGGCACGCGGCCGCATCTCCGGCGTCGGGATCGCCGCCTCGATCCGGTCGAACAAGGCGTCTGCCGTCTTTGGCGACAGGCGCTCGGTGATCCCGAACACAGTCTCCATCGAATGCTCGAACCAGATGCGCGTCGGCGTTCCGGCGAAAAGATGAAAATGCGCGGCAAACAGCCGCCATATTTTGCGGGGGTCCGCCTCGACCGCCGCCCCGTCACGCCGCGCAACACCCAGATCCTCCAGCCGCACACCCTGCGAATAAAGCATGCGCGTCGCATAATGGTCCGGGGTGATGAACAATGCTGCGGGGTCTTGAAACGGCTTGTCTTCCGCATACCAGGACGGGTCCGTATGGCCATGCGGCGATACGATCGGCAGTCCTGCAACGGCTTCGTAAAGCTGCCTTGCGATCGCCCGCGTACCGGGATCGGCAGGAAACAGCCTGTCGGGGTGCAATGCCATTCCTTGTCGCTCCTCCCGCTTCACGTCTTGGCAACGTGAGCAAACTGATATACTAGTATTCACAACAGTGTCAACGCCTCGAGAAACCTCATGCCGTCATCGCCACAAAACAGCGCCGTCGCGCCCTTCCTTGCAGAACCGGCAACTGCAAAGCTCCGGCGCGTCACGGCCGGTTCGGCAATCTATGAGCGGCTGCATTTAGCGATCACATCGCTGCAGATGCCGCCCGGCATGCCGTTGCAGGAGAAAAAGATCGCCGAGGAATTCGGCGTCAGCCGCACACCGGTGCGCGAAGCGCTGCTGCGGCTGGCGGAAGCCGGACTTGTCGACATCTTCCCCCAGTCCGGCACCTTCGTGTCGCTGGTTCCGGTCGCCGCCATTCCCGAGGCTGTGGTCATCCGCAAGTCGCTGGAGGGAACAACCGTGGAATCGGCAACGGCGATTGCGACCCTCGCCGACATTGCCAAGCTGGACGCCATCATCGCTCGTCAGCGCCTCCATGCCGCCCATAACGAAACATCCCTGTTTCACGAACAGGATGAAGCCTTTCACGAGGCGATCGCCGGTATTGCCGGTTATCCCGGCATCTGGGCCATCCTGAAAACCGTAAAAATCCAGATCGACCGCGCCCGGCGTCTGACCCTGCCGGCGCTCGGCCGCATGGAGAACGTGATCGAAGAGCATGTGACGATCCGCAATGCCATCGCCGCCCATGACGTCGAAAGCGCCCGGGCTGCGATGATGCACCATTTGAGCGCCGTCATTCCCGACGTTGCCGAATTGCGGGTCATGCACCCCGATTATTTTTGCTGAACAACAACAACTGAATGAACCGGAGGAAGAAGCAGGCATGCGTCAGGGATGGAGATGGTTCGGGCCGGATGCGCCGGTAACGCTGGACGATGTGCGCCAGACCGGGGCGACCAATATCGTTTCGGCACTGCATCAGGTACCGATCGGCCGCGCCTGGACGGAAAGCGAAGTCCGCGAGCGCCAGACTTTGATCGAAACCACGCCCGTTGGGCGCTCGCCCCTCACGTGGTCCGTGGTCGAAAGCATCCCCATCCCCGATGCCGTCAAGCGCAGCGGGGCCAAGGCCAAGGCCGAGATCGAAGCCTGGATTGCCAGCCTGGAAGCCGTCGCCGCCTGTGGTATCAACGTCATCTGCTACAATTTCATGCCGGTGGTCGATTGGACGCGCACGGAGCTGGACTTCATCACCCCAACCGGCGCCACCGCCATGCGCTTCGATCATGAGCGCTTCGCCGCCTTCGATCTGTTCGTCCTCAAGCGCCCCGGCGCTGAAAACGATTATTCAGAAGAAGACCGCCTGCGCGCCAAAACCGTGTTTGAGGCGATGCCCGAAGCCGAAATGGCCGAGATCACCCGCATCATTACCTCCGCCCTGCCCGGTTCCACCACCGAACCGATGACCGTGCCCGGCTTTCGCGAACGGCTCGCCGCCTATAGCGGCATCGATGCAAACCGTTTTCGCCAGCATCTGATCGAGTTCCTGGAAGCCGTCACACCTGCGGCCGAAGCACGGGGCGTCAAACTCACCCTGCATCCGGACGATCCGCCACGCCCGCTTTTCGGCCTGCCGCGCATCGCCTCGACCGCTGACGACTACGCCGCCCTGTTCAATGCGGTACCCTCGCCAGCCAACGGCATGTGCTTTTGCACCGGCAGCCTTGGCGTGCGCGCCGACAACGACCTGCCGGCCATTGCCCGCCGTTTTGCATCCCGCATCCATTTCGCCCACCTGCGCGCCACGACCCGCGAGGGCGACGGCAGAACGTTCCATGAGAGCGCGCATCTCGTAGGTGATGTCGATATGCTGGCAGTGCTGAAAGAGTTGGTTGCCGAGGATCGTCGGCGGACATCAGACGAAAAGATCGTCTTCCGCTCCGACCACGGCCACCGCATGCTGGACGATCTGAGCAAAGTCGTCACACCAGGCTACCCGGCCATCGGCCGCCTGCGCGGACTGGCTGAATTGAGGGGTATCCTCTACGCTCTTGGGTCCGAAATCTCGTGACATCGGACGACATCGCGGGCTGCGTTGCTTCAACACTCGGCTTCGCGGCCCCTTATAGCCCATTGTTGTCAGGGCTGAGGCCGGTGATGCCACGTTGTCTGCGGCTTAACGGTTGCGGATAATGGGTTGGGATGAACAGTCCGACCGTAAGCTACAAGAACCACCGCTTTCCACCGCAGATCATTGCCCGTGCGGTCTGGCTGTATTTTTCGGTTCCCTTTGAGCTTGAGGATGGTGGAGGAGATGCTGCTGGAACGCGGTATCGTCGTCTCCCATGAAACAATCCGGAGATGGGGTCGCAAGTTCGGAACGGCTTATGCCAGGCAATTGTGTAGAAAGAGGACTTCGCGAAAGGATATCTGGCATCTGGACGAGGTGGTGATTTCCATCGGCGGCCGCAAACATTGGCTCTGGCGTGCCGTTGACCAAGACGGGTACGTTCTCGACGAAATCGTTCAAGCCCACCGCAATACCCAAGCCGCCAGGCGATTGCTGGTCAGACTGCTGAAGAAGCAAGGCCTGACGCCGAAGCGGATCGTCACCGACAAATTGCGCTCATATGGTGCTGCAAGACGGGAAGTGATGCCCGCTGTCGAACATTGATCGCAAAAGGGCCTGAACAATCGAGCCGAGAATTCTCACGTGCCGCTTCGAAAACGGGAGCAAATGATGCAGGGATTTTGATCCGTCGGCGACTTGCAGCGGTTCCTATTTATCTTTTCGGCACTCCGAAATCTCTTCGTTCCCCCGACCAGAAAAGCTCAGCCCTCGCCATCCACATCCACCGGATCCGCGCAATGGCGCAGTGGAAAGCCGTGACCGGCGCAACCGCCTGACGTCTCAGACAGACGCCTTGCTCCAACGTTGATTAAACAACGTGACATCGCCCTTTCGACACTTAAAACAGCGGCAACAACGCGCTCGCGAAGGTCATTCGAAAAGGCTGCGTTATCCGATGCTGGCCTCCTTCCAGCCAGCATCTTGAATCACATCATAACTGATTTGGGAACGCATTCGGGCCTTCTGGACCACACCGCCAACTCGTACTTGGCTGCGCGGCGCCAACGTTGCAATGCCGCTCAAACTACTTTCAACCATTCAGCCAGCTCGCTCTCAGCCCGTTCCAAAGCGCTGTAGTTGAGAAGCTTGCGCAGCATAGCAATGGTCACCGCCCTTGCTCGAAGATTGAAGCGACTGTCTTCGTGGTCGTCTGATGCGGTTTGATAGACATCGAGTTTTTCATAAAGTTGCTGCAGTCGGTTCTGGACGCTACGAAGGGAGAGGTTGCGCCTTCTCGCAATAGCCCGATCCGTCAGACCCAAGGCGATATCGATTAGGATTTCATATTCTGTGTCGCTGAAACCTCTTGTTTGGCCGAGGCTCTTCTGCTGCATCCCGCGCACTTCCCGATCGATAACGCATTGCGCCTCGACAAAAATACTGCGCAAAGCCAGTTTCAGCCGCTCGTCGGAGGCGGACTTGAGTACATATCCATAGGCAGCACCGTCCGGAACGATACGCGAAACGCCTCGCACATAGGCCTCATCGGAATAGTTGGACCAAAAGAGAATACGTGTATCCGGCCGCTCTTTCCAAATCGTGCGGGCGGCCTCGATCCCGTTTCGATTATTCATCTGCAGGTCCATGACAACATGAGCCGAACGATGGTCACGGGCGAGCTTTTCCCCCATCGTGCCGTTTTCCGCCTCGATCACGGTTTCGCATTCCGGCAGCGCCGCACTAACAGCTTCGTGCAGGTAGGAGCGGTGCAAGGGGTCGTCTTCGACGATCAGAACCTTCATCGGTCGCTCCTAGGATTTGGTTGGCGCGGCGTCGTTGCCTCCAGTGGCAGGTGAACACCAATTGCGGTCCCGAGATTGTTTCGGCCAGCGCTGATTGAAAATCTAGCAGAAATCAGCCTCGCTCGGGTTTTCATGTTGTCGATACCGCCGCCGTTGCGCCGGCGCTGCTTGGCTATACCAACACCGTCGTCACAAACTTCAACGGAAAAGCCATCGATTTGCTCGCCCAGCCGCACGACGATGCGGTTCGCCTGCGCATGGCGCACTGCATTGTTGATAGCCTCCTGGGTGATACGAAATAGCGCAACGCAAACGGTCGGATCCAGGTTGTCGACGCCGCCGTCTGTCTCGTCGATCAACTCGCGGTCGATCGATAGCCCGCTATCGCGCACCGATCGATCCAGATGGTTTTCCACGGCCTGGACGAAGCCAAAGAGCTGCAGGACGGAGGGCTTGGCCTCCTCGATGATCTGCCGGAGATCCTGCATGGAGTATTGCAGGCTGCGAACCAAGGGCTCCAAGGCCTCACCGGCGACATCCTGTTCATGGGCGAGGCGCTCGAGCCGGCGAGACAGGCGGGTCAGGTCGGCGAGCGTCTGGTCGTGCAGGTCCATGCCGATACGCTGGCGTTCGCGCTCGAGGGCTTCCGTCAGATTGAGCGCACCAAGCCGCAATCCCTCCTCGCGTGCCCGAGCCTCTGCCTCGACGATCGCCGATTGCTGAGCCTGCTCGGCTGCCCGCAGAGCAAAGAAATAGGGTGAAAGCAGATCCGCAAGGGACCGGGCATTGACGATGTCTTCCATCGTGTAAAGCGCTGGATCATGCGACGAACAGCTCAATGCACCGATCACGTCCCCTTCCACCTTGAGCGGGACATGGATTCTGCTGCGAAGCGCCTGGTCGAAAATCGGCCGGGTGAATGCATTTTCAAAATTGAACCGCGGATCGGATCCGGCGTCGTCTGTCAGGAAATACGAAACCTCTCCCCAGAGAAGAGCACGGATCGGGCTTCCCGAAACGAGTGCCGGCGGGTGGTTGCCCCATGCCGTTTCAAGTCCGGTCTCATAGGCCGTATGGTATTTGCCACCATGCATCACGATGCAGACGTCCAGATGATCATGCGGGATGATATGAGAAATCTGCGCCGCTACCGCGCGGATGGCGGAGCGAAATTCAAGCTGCCCGGCAAGCAGGCGCGATATTGCCAAATAATGTTCGAGAAGCACCGATGGCGCCATCTTGAGCATGTTTGTCTCTCCTCCCTCGCCGCCTTCGTTCTGCCTCCACAGCAAAGTCCCTGGCTATTCCTTGTCGCCCAGTAAGCGCCTGTCAGGCACCGCGCGTCTTGCGGGAACCCGCATCATCTACAGCAGATTCCGCAAACGCGCTGCCTCAATCTTCCTATACAAGCCGCTCGTTCTATACGATCCTTTCCTTGCTGAGAGGAGGAAGCTCGGCATTTCACAAAAGCCATCGCCGCTTAGGCCAAGATGAACAGATCCCGCGCGATGAAGGCCGGATCAACAGGGAGAGAGAGATGAATTTCAAGAAGATGCTTTTGGCATCGGCCGCATTGGCGTGCGCAGCAATGCCGATGCAGGCGATGGCCGATACAGCGGCTAAGAAGATCGCGCTGTCCAATAACTACGCCGGAAATTCCTGGCGGCAAGCAATGCTGACGAGCTGGGAAAAAGTGACCGGCGAAGCGGTCAAGGCCGGTGTCGTTGCCGCCGCCGATCCCTTCACCACAGCCGAGAACCAGGCCACCGAGCAAGCAGCGCAGATTCAGAACATGATTCTGCAGGGCTACGACGCCATAGTGATCAATGCCGCGTCTCCGACCGCGCTCAATGGCGCCGTCAAGGAAGCCTGCGATGCAGGTATCACCGTCGTATCATTCGATGGCATCGTGACGGAACCGTGCGCCTGGCGCATCGCCGTCGACTTCAAGGAAATGGGCCGCAGCCAGATTGAATACCTGTCCAAGAAGATTCCGGCCGGCGGTAATCTGCTTGAAATCCGCGGCCTCGCCGGCGTCTTCGTGGATGATGAGATTTCTGCGGGCATCCATGCCGGCGTCGCGCAATTCCCGCAGTTCAAGATCGTCGGCTCCGTGCACGGCGACTGGGCGCAGGACGTGGCCCAGAAGGCAGTCGCCGGTGTCCTCCCCAGCCTTCCCGACGTAGCAGCAGTCGTCACCCAGGGGGGTGACGGCTATGGCGCGGCGGAAGCCTTCGCAGCTGCCAAGCGGCCGATGCCGACCATCGTCATGGGCAACCGGCAGGACGAGCTGAAATGGTGGAAGGAACAGAAGGATGCTAATGGCTACGAAACCATGTCTGTTTCGATCGCACCTGGCGTATCGACGCTCGCCTTTTGGGTCGCCCAACATATTCTCGACGGTAAGGATGTGAAGAAGGATCTTGTCGTGCCCTTCCTCAGCATCAGCCAGGACACGCTGGAGACCAATCTGGCCAGCACCCAGGAAGGCGGAGTCGCCAATGTCGAGTATTCGCAGGCTGATGCCGAAAAAGTCATAGCGGCAGCAAAATAAAATATCCTCCCAGCTTACGGTTCTGTCTGGCCTGCGGGCCGGCCAGAACCGCCCCTTTTAAGGGAAGGTAGACTATGACGACAGTACCGCTGCGGCACGCGGTCATCGAGGTTGCGGATGCAAAAGTTAGCTTTGGCGCGGTCAAGGCGCTCGATGGCGTGACGTTAAGAATTCTGCCCGGCGAGTGCGTCGGCCTCGTTGGACATAACGGCGCCGGGAAATCGACGATCGTTAACGTCATCAATGGCGGTTTGTCGCCTCACCAGGGCACCATCGCCTGCGCGGGCGAGCCGATGCTGCGTTACGGAATTGCTGCAGCCCGGGCCAATGGCGTCCGGTGCGTCTTCCAGGAATTGTCGCTGTGTCCGAACCTGACTGTGATCGAGAACACGCGCGTCATGCACCGCACGCTGAGGGGATGGGGCTGGCGATCTCGTGCAGCGCGCGTCATTGGCGGCAAGCTCGATGAAATTTTCCCTGGACACGGAATCGACCCCAGCAGCGTTGTCAGTGATCTTTCGATCGCACAGCGACAGATGGTGGAGATCGCCACGGCCTTCTCACAGGTCGCACAGCCGGTGAACCTCGTCATCCTCGATGAACCTACGTCGTCGCTCGACGCAAGCCTGGCGACGCAATTGCTGGACTATGTCCGCAGCTTCGTTGCTGCCGGCGGATCAGTCATCTTCATTTCCCATATTCTCAGCGAAATACTGTCGACGTCCGACCGCATCGTCGTGATGAAGGATGGCAAGGTGGTGACCGAGAGACCTGCCGGAGAATTCGACGAGCATAGTTTGGTCGCGGCCATGGGCAGCGTGGTCAAGGGGCGCGATCGGGCAAAGCGCATCGCCGAGACCACAGGCCTCACGCCGCTCCTGTCACAGCCTTCGCGTCGGGGAAAAGGCATTGCGTTCAAAGCTCTTCCTGGCGAAATCGTCGGTCTTGCCGGCCTCGGTGGTCACGGCCAGACCGATACGCTGATCGATCTATATCTCGCGCGCAGCGGCTCCTGGTTGCCCGATCGTAAAGCTGAAGTTGCCTTCGTTGCCGGCGATCGCGCTCTGAACGGTGTCTTTCCGCTCTGGAGCATCCTGAAGAACCTGACGATCGCCGATCTTGGCGGGCTCTCCCGGCGTGGCCTCGTCAGCGAGCCCGCCGAGGCCGGTCTTGGGCAGGCTTGGAAACAGCGCATAGAGATCCGCACGCAGGATGTCGGAAATCCTATCCTTTCACTGTCGGGCGGCAACCAGCAGAAGGTTTTGTTTGCCCGTGCCCTTGCCACACCGGCACCCGCCGTCCTGATGGACGATCCCATGCGCGGCGTCGACATCGGTACTAAGCAGGAGGTCTACGCCATTCTGCGAGCGGAGGCCGATAAAGGACGCACATTCGTCTGGTACTCGACCGAAATGGATGAAGTCTGCCTTTGCGATCGGGTCTATGTCTTCAACAATGGTGTGATCGTCGCTGAACTCGAGGGAGATGCCGTGACCGAAAAGAATATCTTGGCCGCGTCCTTCATGGGTGCTGCGGCATGAAGAAAGTCTTGTCCTCCGATACGATCCGGCTTCTGATACCCGCCTTGTCGCTGACCATCCTCCTGATCTCCGTCTTCTACCTGCAGCCGCGTGCCATGAGCTATTCCGGTCTCAACCTCCTGTTCAATCTAGCCGTGCCGATCGCGCTCGCAACCATCGCTCAGATGCTGATCATGACAGTCAATGACCTGGATCTGTCGATGGGTACCTTCGTCAGCTTCGTGGCTTGTGTCGCTGCCACGTTCTTGCAGGTCACGCCTCTGATCGGCGTACTTGTGCTTGCAGCCGCAATCGCGATCTACGCGGCCCTCGGCGTGCTGATCCATGTCCGGAATCTTCCGTCCATTGTCGTGACACTCGGCATGAGTTTCGTCTGGGGCGGTCTTGCGGTGCTCATCCTTCCGGCTCCGGGCGGACAGGCGCCGGAATGGGCGCGCGCTGTCATGATCTCCCGGCCGCCGTTCGTACCGATGGCGATCATCGCCTGCATCCTCATCGCGATGGTCTCGCATTTCGTCATCATGCGCTCCTCCTTCGGCGTCATCCTGCGTGGCGTCGGCGGCAACACCCGTTCCGTAGAGCGCGCAGGCTGGTCTATTCTTGGAGCGCGGGCCGCGACCTATGCGCTTGCCGCGTTTTTTGCCATTCTCGCCGGCATCTCACTGGTCGGACTGACCACGTCTGCCGACGCCAACATTGCACTGCGCTACACACTCCTCTCGATTGCCGGTGTCATCCTTGGCGGCGGCGAGTTTACGGGCGGCCGCGTCTCCCCCATCGGCGCTGTCATCGGTGCTTTGACGCTGACGCTAGCCGGCTCGTTCCTCTCCTTTCTGCGCATCTCGCCGGATTGGCAGATTGGCGCTCAGGGTGCGATCCTGATCGTCGTGCTCGGGCTCCGTCTGCTGCTCAATCGCCTCGAAAACCGAGGGAAGCGCTCATGAACATCCTCGCTTCCATGTCCCGCAAGCCGTGGATCTGGTCTTTCGTGGCAGCATTTGCCGTCTGGATCGCCACCATCCTGTTTACCGGCGGTGCAAGCACGATCGGCCTTAGCCAGGCGGCGCTGACTTTCGCGGCCTTTTCCATCCTTGTCGGCATCGGCCAGATGTTTGTGATCACGCTGGGCCCGGGCAACATCGATCTCTGCGTCCCCGCAACCATGACGCTTGCGGGGACTGTCGCCCTGAAATTCATGCAGGTCGACAATTCGCTGATCCTGCCGGGCCTTGTCGTCGCCATCGCCGTTGGCGTTGCGGTCGGTATCGGCAACTACGCGCTGATCAAGCTCCTGCAGATCCCACCGATCATTGCGACGCTGTCGATGAGTTTCGTCGTCCAATCGACGGCGATCTGGACCAATCGCGGCCTGCGCATCAAGCCGCCGGAAGCCTTGGCGACATTTACCACGGAAACCACGCTCGGTATCCCGAATGTCGCTTTCGTTGCCTTGATCCTCTCGGTCTTCGCCTTCGTTCTGTTGCAAAAGGCGGTCTATGGCCGCTGGATCGCGGCGATCGGCCAGAGCATACGCGCGGCTCGGATGGCCGGCATTCCCGTCGATGGCACGCGCTTCGTCACCTACGTCCTCTGCTCTGTGCTGGCCGCGGTCTGCGGCTATCTACTCGCCAGTTTCTCCGGCGGAGCAGCGCTCAACATGGGCTCGGAATACCTCCTAATGTCGATCGCCGTCGTCGTCATTGGCGGTACGGCCGTTGCCGGCGGCAGCAGCAACGTGGCCGGAATCTGGGGAGCGTCGCTCTTCATGTTTCTTGTCGTTTCCATGCTCAACACCTATGGCGCCAGTGCCGGTATCCGGCTGATCATGACCGGTCTTATCATTATTGCCGTCATCGTGGTCGCAGGCGGCCGCGATCCAAACCAACGTTAGCCGGTCCAATCCTATGCCCCAAGCTTCCCCCTATGAAGTCCACGACCCGAGATTCAAGGCGCTGTTTATCGGCAGCGTCGCGCTTGAAGAGCTTTACGCCGGCTGCCGCTGGGCCGAAGGCCCGGTCTGGTTCAACGATGCCCAGCAACTCATCTGGAGCGACATTCCCAACCAGCGGATGATGCGCTGGGTTCCGGACGGCGGGGTTTCAGTCTTCCGCGCACCGTCGAACTTCGCCAATGGCAGCACCCGCGATCGGCAGGGCCGGCTGATTTCCTGCGAGCACGGCACCCGGCACGTCACGCGCACTGAGGTAGATGGTTCGATCACAGTTCTTGCCGAAAGCTATGAGGGTAGACGGCTCAATTCGCCCAACGATATCATCGTGCGCTCGGACGGCACCATCTGGTTCACCGATCCGACCTACGGCATTCTCTCGGATTATGAAGGGTATCAGGCAGAGCCGGAGCAGGCCACCCGCAACGTCTACCGGCTCGATCCCACCACCGGCGGCCTCACCGTGATTGTCGACGATTTTCTGCAGCCAAACGGCCTCGCCTTTTCACCTGATGAGACCAGGCTCTATGTCGCCGACAGCGGTGCGAGCCACGACGAAAGCGCGGCGCGCCATATTCGGGTCTTCGAGGTCGGTGATAGTGGAAAGCTGACAAATGGGCGGGTTTTCTGCGAGATCGATAACGGTATTCCAGACGGAATACGCGTCGATGTCAGCGGCAATGTCTGGTCGAGCGCTGCGGACGGGGTGCACTGCTTTGCGCCTGACGGTACCCTGATCGGCAAGATCAAGGTTCCCCAGACGGTCGCCAATCTCACATTTGGCGGGGTGCGCCGCAACCGTTTGTTTATCACGGCCACACAGTCACTTTATGCCATTTATCTGACGACAACCGGCGCAACCTGGCCCCGGTGATGCGCAGTCGAAGGCAGCTGCGGCGTACGTGAAGCAATGTCTGCTTTATCTTTCTCGAAAGCTGTATTATAGCTTTGGCAAAGATCGAGGACTTCTTAATGCATTACTCAAGCGAACCGCTCGTCGCGGGCGATTTCGTCGCCAGTGCGATTGTGTCTATCACCCGTTTGATACGCGAGGGGAAGCTCAAGCCAGGAGACCATTTGCCGGCCGAAGCAGCGCTTTCGGAGCAGTTGCAGGTGTCCCGGACAGTGATCCGTGAGGCGCTCCGATCGCTGGCGGCTCTTCGTCTTGTCGATCTCGGTGCCGGCAAGCGGCCAACGATTGCCCAGCTCGATGATGCCTCAATGGCGATGATGATCGAGCACGGCGTTGTCACCGACCAGATCGACATCCTGCAGATTTATGATGTTCGCCGCACGATCGAGGCGCGCACGGCAATGCTGGCGGCACTCCGGCGCACGGAGGCGGAAGCGCAGTTGATCCTCAGTCTCGCTCGGGCGATGGTGGATGCCTCCGGTGATCCCGTGGCCATCATGGAACACGACATTTCCCTCCATATCGCGATCGCCCGCGCCTCTCGAAACCCAGTCTTCGCCCTGATCATCGGTGCTTTTCAGGGCGTGACGCGCCAGACATGGCCGATCGGCTGGAAAAGCCGCACCGATGACGATGAGCGTCAGGCGATGAACGCACTGCATGAAGAACTCGCACTGGCGATCGTCGACGGCAACCCGCATGCCGCAACTGTGCTGATGAACCGGCATTTTGATCAAAGCATCAAGGCTCTGCTGACCGCAGGCCTGATTTGAGACGGCAGGAGGGCCCATCCATGAAAATAACCAAACTTGAAACCGTACGCGTCGCGGAGCGCGCCAATCTTCTCTGGCTGCTGGTCCATACGGACGAGGGGATCACCGGTCTTGGCGAGACGTTTTTCGGTGCGGAGACCGTCGAGACCTATGTACACGAATATATCGCGCCGCGGGTGATCGGCCGCGATCCGCTGCAGATCGATCTGCTGGCCGCCGACTTGGTAGGCTATCTCGGTTTCCGTTCGTCAGGTGCCGAAGTACGCGGCAATTCCGCCTTCGACATTGCGCTCTGGGACATCTTCGGCAAGGCGACGGGCATGCCGATCGCACAGTTGCTGGGCGGCTTCACGCGTCGCGAGATCCGCACCTACAATACCTGCGCCGGGACCGAATATATCAAGAAGGCGGCCGGGCAGACGACCGCCAATTACGGTCTGTCAGAAGGGCGTGACTATGACGACCTCAACGGCTTCCTGCACAATGCCGACGAGCTTGCCCAGTCGCTGCTCGAAGAGGGTATCACCGCGATGAAGATCTGGCCCTTCGACGCGGCCGCGGAAAAGACCCGTGGCCAGTATATCTCGATGCCGGACCTGAAACAGGCACTACAGCCCTTCGAGAAGATCCGCGCGGCCGTCGGCGACAAGATGGACATCATGGTCGAGTTCCATTCCATGTGGCAGCTTCTGCCGGCCATGCAGATCGCCAAAGCACTGACACCCTACCAGACCTTCTGGCATGAAGATCCAATCAAGATGGACAGCCTGTCGAGCCTTGCCCGCTATGCGGCCGCTTCGCCGGCACCGATTTCGGCGTCCGAAACGCTCGGCTCGCGCTGGGCGTTCCGCGACCTTCTGGAGACTGGGGCAGCCGGCGTGATGATGCTCGACATTTCCTGGTGCGGCGGCCTCTCGGAGGCGCGCAAGATTGCCTCGATGGCCGAGGCCTGGCATCTGCCGGTGGCGCCCCATGACTGCACGGGTCCTGTGGTGCTCTGCGCGTCCACCCATCTGTCGCTCAACGCGCCGAATGCACTGGTCCAGGAAAGTGTGCGTGCTTTCTATCGCACTTGGTACCGGGACCTCGTAACGGCTTTGCCGGAGGTGAAGAATGGCATGATCACCGTTCCGCCAGGGCCGGGCCTTGGCATGGAGCTCAATCCGGAACTGGATCGCGCCTTTACGGTGACGCGCCGTCTTTCCGATGCGGCCAGCCTGTAACGCTTGAACGAAAAGAATACTGGGAGGTTTTGAGTGACAACGATAGAAACCCGCGCCGGGCCGGCAGCTTCGGCGTTGGCAGGTCCGCTCATCATGCTGTTGGGCATGCTGATGTTTGCGCTCAACGATGCCATGGGCAAATGGCTGGTGGCCAGTTACGGGCTGGGACAGGTCATCCTGATCCGTAGCCTGGCGGCCCTTGTCATTCTGGCGCCGTTCCTCTGGCAGGCGGGTCTGAGGTCCATCACCTCAGCTGAGCAGCCGTGGATGCAGTTTGCCCGTGTGGCCTTTTCCACCATGGAGGTTTTCTGCTTCTATTATGCGGTGATGTATCTGCCGCTGGCCGATGTGATGACCTACTGGCTGGCAGCACCGATCTATGTGGCGGCGGCGGCGCCGCTGCTGCTCGGCGAGACGGTCGGGTGGCGGCGCTGGTGCGCGATCGCTGCCGGTTTTGTCGGCGTCATCATCACGCTCGAGCCGTCGAAGGCGATGTTCACTTTGCCAGCTCTCATTTCGATTGTCGGCAGCGGTGCCTTTGCCTTCATGTTGCTGTCCGGACGCGGCCTGCGCAACACGCCGGACAAGACGCTGGTGTTCTTCCAGGTGGCCGGTGCCGCACTTGCCGGCCTGGCTTTTGCGCCGTTTGATTGGGCGCCGATTTCCTCCGGTCTCGATTTGGCGCTGCTCGGTCTGCTGGGTATCGTCGCAATGGCAGCCCATATGCTGGTCAACCGCGCCCTGAAGATCTCGGATGCGGCCACCGTGGCGCCGCTGCAATATACGCTGCTCCTCTGGGCGGTGGTATTCGGCTGGATTTTCTTCGGCGATGTACCGCGGCTGGGTATGCTGGTCGGCGCAGCGCTGATCGTCGCCTCGGGCCTCTTCATCTTCTTCCGCGAGCGGCAGGTGAACAAGCGAGATTCCGTGTTGCCGGCAGTTCCCGAGTGAGTGGGAACGGCTTTATGTACCATGTGAGCCCATGAAAAGGGGGACCAGAGCGCTAGGCTCGGTCCCCTATTCCATGAGTTAAGAGTGCTTCGCGTTATTTCCGGAGTGTGGCAAGTTCCGCCAAGATAGCATCCACGACGTCGGCGCCGATTTCGGCCTTGTGCTTGTCGTAAACAATCATCGACTTCTCGCGAATCCGAATCTGTTCTTCAGGCGTCAACGTGTTGACAGCAAGCCCGGCGTCCTTGATTTTCGCCAGCGATTTCTGGTTCAGATCCTGGATGACCTTGCGCTCTTCATCACGGCCAACCACGGCGCATTCACGCAGGGCTGCCTGTTCTTCCGGCGTGTAGGTATCGAAGATCGCCTTGGAGAACAGCAACAGGAACGGCGTGTAGGCGTGGTTCGTCTCGGTGACGTATTTCTGGACCTCGTAGAACTTCGAGGTGTCGATCGTCACATAGGGATTTTCCTGGGCGTCGATCGCGTTGGTTTCCAAAGCGGAAAAAACCTCGCCGAATGCCATCGGCGTGGCGTTTGCGCCGAGGTTCTGGAAGGTGTCGAGGAAGATGTTGTTCTGCATGACGCGAACCTTCATCCCCGAGAAGTCTTCCCACTTGGTGACCGGACGAACGGAGTTCGACAGGTTGCGGAAGCCATTTTCCCAATAGGCGAGATTGACGAGGCCGGCGGCGGCCAGCTTCTCGTTCATCATGTCACCAAACTTGCCGTCAAGCACCTTATAGGCTTCCTGCGGCGTGCCGAACAGGAAGGGCAGGTCGAAGACGCCAAGCGCAGGGATAATGCCAACCAGCGGCGAGGACGAGGTGACAACGCCTTCCTGGACGCCCGAGCGCAGGGCCTGAGTTGCCTGAAGGTCACCGCCGAGCGCACCGCCCCAGAATGCTGTGATCTTCAGTTTTCCACCGGACTTCTCGTCGAGGCACGCCTGCATGGCCTTGATGCCGTTGCCGACCGGGTGATCGGCATTGATGCCGTTCGAAATACGGATATTGCGGTCGTTGAATTCGGCGAAAGCCGGAACTGCGGCCGATAGGCCGAAGGCGATCGCGGTGGTGGCTAGAAGCAGTTTTCTCATAGTATCCTCCCTGGATGGTCAAGTGAGACAGTTGTCGCCACCGGCTGCTAATGCAGCCAGCGTGCAGGCACGAGCACGAGGTCCGGAAATAGGACCAAGAGAAAGAGCACGATGGTTTGGGCCAGCAGGAACGGCCAGACACCGGCGGTGACTTTGCCGAGCGGTATGCGTCCAACGCCACTGACGACATTGAGCACGACGCCAACCGGCGGTGTGATCAGGCCGATGCAATTGTTCATGATGAACATCACGCCGAAATAGACCGGGTCGATGCCTGCCTGTTTAATGATCGGCATCAAAACTGGTGTCAAAATCAGGATGGTCGGTGTCAAGTCGAGCGCTGTGCCGACGACCAGCACGAGTATCATGATGACGAACATCAAAAGCATTGGGCGGTCGATCAACGGCTCGATATAGCCGGCGATTTCAGCCGGAATATTCGCCGCTGTAATCAGCCACGCCGAGACGAGCGCGGCGCAGACAAGGAACATGATGACTGACGTCGTCTTGGCAGCCTGCAAAATGACGCGTGGCAGATCTCTGGGTTTCAGTTCCCGGTAGATCACCATACCGACAAACATGGCATAGGCAGCAGCGATCACGGCCGCCTCGGTTGGTGTCATGATGCCGGCCTTGATACCCCCGAGGATAATCACCGGCATGCCCAGTGCCCAGAGGGCCCGGCCGGTCGCCGTCATTCGCTCCGACATCGGCGCCTTGGGTAGCGGCTGGACGTTGTCTTTGCGAACAACGATCAGCCAGGCAACAACAAGGGATAGACCCATCATGATGCCGGGCACGATACCGGCCATGAACAGCTGGGTGATCGACACGTTTGCCGCGACACCGAAAACAATGAAAGCCATGGACGGCGGGATGACCGGAGCAATGATGCCGCCAGCTGCGATCAGGCCGCCGGCACGGGGTACGTTGTACCCGGCTTTTGCCATCATCGGCAGAAGAATGGCCGCAAGAGCTGCCGTATCGGCCGCCGCTGAGCCGGAAATACTCGCCATGATAATGGCTGCCATAATGGCCACAATTCCGAGACCGCCGCGGATATGGCCCACGCAGGCGATCGCGAAATCAATGATGCGGCGCGACAACCCGCCCGAGTTCATCAGTTCACCAGCGAGAATGAAGAAGGGTATCGCCAGAAGTGTAAAAGTGTCGGCGCCGGCAATCATGTTTTGCGCAATGATCTGCGTGTTGAACATACCCATGAACCACATGAGGATGACGCCGCAAAACATCAACGCGAAGGCAACAGGTACGCCGATCGCCATCGCGCCCAGCAGCGACCCGATAAAGACGAGAAGGGTCATCAGGTGCGCTCCGCCAGCTGTTCGATGGTGAGGTTTTCACCCGCGAAGGCGGCAATCTCCTCATCTGTGACACGCCCAGTCAGCAAACGGATCAGGCGTTCGAGCGCAATGATGGCCATACCAGCGCCCGTGAAAAGCCCGATTCCGTACACCCAGATCATAGACATGCCCGTCACCGGGGCTGCCATGCTAGCGTTGATCGGAAACTGCTTCCATGTTCCCCAGAAGAAGATGACCGAGCAAACGATAATCACTAGGTTTGCAATACTCATGCAGATGATGCGGCCTCGACGGGACAGGAACATCACAAGTGTTTCTATGCCGAGATGACTATGCTCGCGAAACGCGACGACCGCACCAATGAAGGTCAGCCAGACGAAGAAGTAGCGGGACAGCTCCTCGGACACATTCAAACCTGAATTGAAGCCGTAGCGCATGACGACGTTGACGAAGACCATGATCGCCATGCCGGACAGCAGGAGAATCAGCAGAAGCTCGAGGAAGCGGTAGAAGAGGTCTATTGCCTTTTGCATGGTGTGCCTCACGCCTTTTCCAGAAGGCCGCGACCGGCCAGGTTGCGGACGAGTGCACCGACGCCGAATGTCCATTCCGGACAGGCATCGCTGCGCTCTACCCAGTTGACTAGGCGGCCGAGCTTGCTTGTCGATATTTCCACACGATCGCCGATTTCATGGGTGAAGCCCAGGTTCGTGCCGCGCCGGTCCTTGACGGGAGCAAACATGGTGCCGAGAAACAGCACGGCGCCATCCGGATACTGGTGATTGCGGTTTCTCAGCTGCGAGGCGAGGTTTTCCGGCGAACGGCTGATGGCTTCCATCGGGCTTTCGCCCGTCATCTCGAAGCCGTCCTCGCCATGCACTAGTAGCGAGACCCTGACGCGGCGCAGGTCTTCCATTGTGAAGACGTCGTCGAACAGGCGGATGAAGGGGCCAATCGAGCAGGACGCGTTGTTGTCCTTGGCCTTGCCTAGCAGGAGCGCCGAGCGGCCTTCGACATCGCGCAGGTTCACGTCATTGCCCAGGCAAGCGCCGACGATCGTGCCGTCCGAGCGCAGCGCGAGGACCACTTCCGGCTCCGGATTGTTCCATTGTGAAATCGGATGGATGCCGACAAGGGCGCCACAACCGACGGACGACATCGGCTGAGACTTGGTGAAGATTTCAGCGTCGGGACCGATTCCGACTTCCAGATATTGGGACCAAAGGCCCATGTCCTGCAGCAGGCTCTTGACCTTGGACGCCTGTTCCGAACCGGCGACCAGACCGCGAAGGCTGTCGCCAAGAACAGGCGCGAGCCTGGTGCGAATGTCTTGAGCGCGGAGCGGATCGCCTTTGGCCTGCTCTTCGATGACGCGTTCCAGCATACTGTCGGCAAATGTCACACCGGCAGCCTTGATGGCCTGCAGGTCGATCGGAGCGAGAACCATGCCGTTCTCGCCGGACAGGAACGCGTCGAGGGCACCGAGGTCCGTCAGGCCCGATACATTGCGCAGGAGATCAACGAGGTTTTCCGTTTCGAGAAGGGCCGACATGGTGCTGGCAATGACCGTCAGGTCAAGAACGCGACCACCCGAGATCATCACCGGGCACGGGCCAGCGCTTGCATTCGACCAGACGCGCCCGACCAGACAAGCATCCGCGGCGTCATCCGGCAAGATGGACTCTGCGCGCAATACACGTTCGGAATTCAAATACAATCCTCCCACTATCCGGCCAGCATGCCCTCCAGCACAACTTGCCTTATTGTCAGGATGTCTGACAACGCTCCAACTGCTTTTTTAGTGTGACTTATTCCGCCTGTCCAGAGCCCAAGCTGCAAAGCCGCGAAAAACCTGCATGCGGCTGTCATGGCCGGTCAGCCGGCGTCAGAATATTTCGAGTGTCAAGTCCAGCCTGCCCGCGGCCCCCATGATGTGGCTGCGCATCGCGGAGCGGGCCTTCAAGGGATCTCGTGTCGCCACCGCGTCCCGGATGGCAACGTGTTCGGCAATCGTGATCTCGACAATTTCCTCAAGGAGAGCAGCGGCGCGCGCTGCATTGATGGCAAGGCTGATGCGCTCGGCGATGAAGCCGATGAACAACGGGTAATACTCGTTGTGGGTAGCGGTCGCCAGGGCCCGGTGAAAGACGAGATCGGCAACAATCCCCTGATCGGTCCATTTCTCGGCACCCGTCATCTGGGCCAGCGAGTCATCCAGCTTTTTCAAATCGGCATCGTCATGATGGATGGCGGCAAGACCGGCGGCCTCGATCTCCAGCGGCATGCGGAGCTGGAAAAGGCTGCGAAAGCTCTCGCGGTCGCGGAGATCCGTCTGCTCGATCCGAATGGCGCCCCGCCCCAGAGCCTCCGTCACGAAGGCGCCGACGCCTTGGCGGGTCTCGACAAGACCCTCATTGCGCAATTGAGCGATCGCCTCGCGCACCACGGAGCGGCTGACGCCGAAGGTTTTGGCCAGAATATGCTCGGTTGGCAGCTTCTCGCCGGCCGTAATCCGACCTTCGGCAATTTCCTTGCCTATATGGCCGGCGATGCGCGCCGGGAGATGCTCAATTCGTGTGATCTGGCTGAAGTCCGCCATCATGCTCTTTTCCGCCCCCTGATAATGCCAGACTATTCTACGATATGCCGGGGAAATTCAATTGGCAGCCTGGGTTCATCACCATGGATGGATCGATAGCCTGCTTTAGAGCGGTTAGCACTGCGCGCCGCGCAGGATCCAGCCGTTCTTCGAAATCGCCACGCTTCAGGCGGCCGATGCCGTGCTCGGCGCTGATGCTACCGTTGTACCGGTCCAGGATCTGGTTCACGATCGTCTTGGCCTTGTAGATCTTGGCAGCTGCCTCGTCTGACGAACTGCCGGACGGCGGCAAAACATTCAGATGCACATTGCCGTCACCAACATGGCCATAGGACACGCTGATACAGTCCGGAAGCGCCTCCGACACCGCTTGCTCGGCGTCGCGCACGAAATCGGCAAGACGATAGAGCGGCACGGAAATGTCGGTACGCATATGCGGGCCGCGCTTGGCCTGCCCCTCGTTCATGCCTTCACGGAAAAGCCAGAGGTTGCGGGCCTGGGTCTGCGAGGCGGCGATCACGCCGTCGACCACAAGGCCGTCTTCCATGACGCTACCGAGGAAGCGCTCCATCAGGTCGGCGATATCGACGAGGCCGGAGCCGGAAATCTCCATCAGCACATAGGCCGAATAATCGCTGGCAATCGGCATCGAAAGATCCGGGATCGCTTCCCTTGCGAGGACGAAGGCCAGCGGCGGCATGAATTCGAAGGCCGACATCAGGTCGCAGCAATCGCGCCGGGCGCGTCGATAGAGCTTGATGGCATCGTCGAGAGAGTTCAGCCCGAGCAGAGCGGTTGCCACCTGATCCGGGAAGGGCATCAGCTTGATCGAGACGGCAGTGACGATGCCGAGAGTGCCTTCGGCACCGATGAAAAGCTGCTTCAGATCGATGCCGCGATTGTCCTTGCGCAGGGTCGACAAGCCATTGAAGATCGTGCCGTCGGGCAGCACCACTTCCAAGCCCAGCACCAGCTCGCGGGTCATACCATAACGCAGCACGTTGATGCCGCCCGCATTGGTCGAAACATTGCCACCAATGCGGCAGGAGCCCTGGGCGCCGAGCGCCAGTGGAAAATACATGTCCTTTTCGGCGATCCGGTCCTTCAGCTCCGACAGGATGCAGCCGGCTTCGACCACCGCCGAAAAATCGTCTGCGTCGATATTGCGGATGGCATTCATGCGCTCGAGGCTCAGCACCACTTGGCTTCCCGGCCGATCCGGAATGCTGCCCAGCACCAATCCGGTATTCCCACCCTGAGGGACGATCGAAAGACCGAGCTCACGGCAGGCACGAACGGCAGCGACAACATCCTCAGTCGAGCGCGGGCGCAGCACCGCGACGGCGCTGCTGGTCACATCGCCGTGCCAGTCCCGACAGAAGCGCAACATCTCCTCGGTGTCCGTCAATACCATGTCGTTCGTCAATGCTGCGCGCAGGGATGCCTGCAGAGCCACCGATGTGCCCATGACGTCCGCCTTCATGTCTTACCTTTTTTCCCAGACTGCCGCTTCGAGACCGCCTAATCCTTTTTAAGGGGCGGCGATTTTTTCGTCGGCGTGCCAAATACTCTATTTTCAACTTGACCATATAAGGTTATCAGACAACCTTACAATAGAAAATTTGTCCGCCTTTCATTGAGGTGTTTCTAAGCAATTTTAGGGCGGTCAAATCCAGGGAGGAGAGACCTGATGCATATCCTGATCATCGGCGCGGCCGGCATGGTGGGCCGCAAACTCGCGGCCAAGCTTTCTGCAGACGGCAAGCTCGGCGGCAAGCCGATCAGCGAATTAACCTTGGTGGACGTGGTGACCCCGGAGGCTCCTGACGGTTTTACCGGCAAGGTCAACGCCAAGGAGGCCGATCTATCGGCGCCTGGTGAAGCGGAATCGCTGGTTGCCGCCCAGCCCGATGTGATTTTCCACCTGGCGGCAATCGTTTCGGGCGAGGCCGAGCTCGATTTCGAGAAGGGCTATCGGATCAATCTCGATGGCACACGTTACCTGTTCGACGCCATTCGCCTTGCAAATGGCGTTGATGGGTATAGGCCTCGCGTCGTCTTCACATCATCGATCGCCGTCGTCGGCGCGCCGCTGCCCTATCCGATCCCGGACGACTATCATACCACGCCGCTGACCAGCTACGGGACCCAGAAGGCGATCTGCGAATTGCTTTTGTCCGACTACAGCCGCCGCGGCTTTTTTGACGGCATTGCCATCCGCTTGCCAACGATCTGCATCCGTCCCGGCAAGCCGAACAAGGCAGCGTCCGGCTTCTTCTCCAATATCCTGCGCGAGCCGCTGGTTGGCAAGGAAGCCATTTTGCCGGTCGCCGAAGACGTTCGCCACTGGCACACCTCGCCGCGCTCGGCGGTCGGCTTCCTTATCCATGGGGCAACCATTGATCTGGAGAAGGTCGGGCCACGCCGGGCTCTCTCCATGCCGGGCGTCAGTGCCACAGTGGGTGAACAGATCGAGGCGCTGCGCCGCGCGGCCGGCGACAAGGCGGTCGCTTTGATCCGCCGTGAGCCGGACGAGGCGATCATCAAGATGGTCACCGGTTGGGCTCCCGGTTTCGAGGCCACGCGCGCGAAAGCGCTTGGCTTTACTGCCGAAACCTCCTTTGATGAGATCATTCGCGTGCATATCGAGGATGAACTGGGAGGGGAACTTTGAGCGAAACAGGTCTGGAGCAAGGGCGGCCGCGTAAGATCGCCTTTCTCGGAACAGGGCTGATGGGTGCCCCAATGGCCCGACGGTTACTCGCCGCCGGTCACCAGGTCACAGTCTGGAATCGCGATCTCTCCAAGGCTGAAGTTCTGCTTTCGGATGGTGCGGTGGTTAGTCACACAGCCGCCGCGGCGGCCAAGGGCTGCGACATCGTCCTCACCATGTTGAGCGATGGCAAGGCCGTCGACGCGGTGCTGTTTGACGCTGGCGTGGCCGAGGTTTTGGTCGAAGGCACCATCGTGGTCGACTGCAGCTCGATCTCGCCGCCAATTGCCAAGGACCATTCGGCCCGCCTGAAAGCGTTCGGCATGGTGCATGTCGATGCGCCGGTCTCCGGTGGCGTGGTCGGCGCGCAGGCCGGAACGCTGGCCATCATGGCCGGTGGCGACGCGGATGTGATCGATGGGCTCGCCGATGTGTTTGCGGCCCTTGGCCGAGTGACCCATGTCGGGCCGTCCGGTGCCGGACAGATCTGCAAGCTGGCCAACCAGCAGATCGTTGCCATCACCATCGGGGCTGTCGCTGAAGCGATGATGCTCGCCGAAGCCGGCGGGGCATCGCGCGAAAAATTCCGCGAAGCCATTCGCGGCGGTTTTGCCGAGAGCCGTATTCTTGAATTGCACGGTGCGCGCATGGTGACGCGAAATTTCGTGCCGGGTGGGCCGTCGAAATTCCAGCTGAAAGATCTCGACGCGGTGAAAGCCATGGCCGATCTGTTTTCGCTGGAGCTGCCCTTGACCGAGCAGGTGCGCCGAGAGTTTTCCGACTTCGTGGCGGCCGGCGGCGGCGACACGGACCACAGCGGCTTGTTGTTGCATCTGGAAGCGATGAATGCCGCCGGGAGTGAGGGAGGGAATAATGGCTGAGGATAATAACGGTGGGCGTCGTCTGCGCTCGCAGGACTGGTTCGACAATCCCGATCATCTGGACATGACGGCGCTCTATCTCGAGCGATTCATGAATTACGGCACGACGCCGGAAGAGCTGCGCTCCGGCAAACCGATCATCGGGATTGCTCAAAGTGGCAGCGATATCAACCCCTGCAACCGTCACCATATCGAACTCGCCAAGCGCATCCGCGACGGCATTCGCGACGCCGGTGGCATCCCGATCGAGTTCCCTACACATCCGCTGTTCGAAAACTGCAAGCGACCGACCGCGGCACTCGACAGGAACCTCGCCTATCTCGGTTTGGTCGAAATTCTCTACGGTTATCCGCTGGACGGTGTCGTGCTGACCACCGGCTGCGACAAAACCACCCCCTCGGCGCTGATGGCGGCCTCGACCGTCGATATTCCGGCAATCGTCTTCTCCGGCGGCCCGATGCTCGACGGTTGGCATGATGGCGATCTGGTCGGATCCGGCACGGTCATCTGGCGGGCGCGGCGCAAATATGCGGCAGGGGAAATCACGCGCGAGGAATTCCTGCAGTCGGCGCTCGATTCCGCACCGTCGATCGGCCATTGCAACACCATGGGCACCGCCTCGACGATGAATGCCATGGCGGAGGCGCTGGGCATGTCACTGACCGGCTGTGCCGCCATCCCAGCCGCCTATCGCGAACGAGGCCAGATGGCCTATCGCACCGGGCGACGGGCAGTCGAACTGGTGCTGCAGAATATCAAACCGTCGGATATCCTGACGCGCGACGCTTTCCTGAACGCGATCCGAGTGAATTCAGCGATCGGTGGTTCGACCAATGCGCAGCCGCATCTCGCTGCAATGGCCAAGCATGCCGGGGTTGAATTGCATCCCCACGACTGGCAGACGTATGGCTTTGACATTCCGCTGCTGGCCAATGTGCAGCCGGCAGGCGCCTATCTCGGCGAGCGGTTTCACAGAGCTGGCGGCGTGCCGGCCATCATGTGGGAACTGCTGCAGGTCGGCAAGCTGGAGGGCAGCTGTCCGACAGTGACCGGCAAGACCATGGCGGAAAATCTGGAGAACCGGGAGGCGAGCGACCGTGAGGTCATCCTGCCCTTCGACGCACCACTCAAGGAGCGCGCGGGCTTCCTGGTACTGAAGGGCAATCTTTTTGATTTCGCCATCATGAAGATGAGCGTTGTCTCAGCCGAATTCCGCGAACGTTATCTCAGTGAGCCGGGCAAGGAAGGCGTGTTTGACGGCAAGGCGGCCGTATTTGATGGGTCCGAGGACTATCACAGGCGTATCAATGACCCCGCATTGGATATCGACGAACGCACGATCCTGGTGATCCGCGGCGCCGGCCCGCTCGGCTGGCCTGGCTCGGCCGAAGTGGTCAATATGCAGCCGCCGGATCACTTGATCAAGAAGGGTATCCTTAGTCTACCCACGATCGGCGACGGCCGCCAGTCTGGCACGGCTGACAGCCCGTCGATCCTAAACGCTTCTCCTGAGAGTGCGGCAGGCGGCGGCCTTGCTTATGTGCGCAGCGGCGACATCATCCGCATCGATTTCAACCACGGCCGTTGCGACATGCTGGTCGAGCCGGAAGAAATCGAACGGCGCAAGGCAGAGGGTATTCCCGCCGTTCCGGCGGATGCCACACCATGGCAGATGCTGTACCGCCGCACCGTAACGCAACTATCCGATGGTGCCGTCATCGAAGGCGCCCCGGAATTTCGCAAACTTGCTGAAAAGCTGCCACGGCACAATCACTGATCAATTGCACGGTATTTAGAACGCAAGCACACGAATGATCGAGGTTAATGATAAAATCAAATGGCCGCCCAGAGGCGGCCATCAGACTGCTGACAAACCCCTGGCTTCGATCGGAGGTTTGTGATTCTCATGGGCTTTGGTGCAGCAATCGAGAATTCGGCGCGTCTCGGTCTTTGACAGGGTAGCTAAGTCAGCCTAGCCTTCATGCGGATAGAATCCGGGCGCCCACATGCCAGCATACGGTTGAGAACGATGCAACCGACGGCGACTTCAGTCTGTTGCGCCTGAAAGGATCGGGTCCGCAGGCGCCGTCCAAGTAGCGCCTTTTATCGCCCGATGGCAGTTTCGATCAGCGCACGCTTACCGTAGCCGGTGGCTGCCGGCCATTACAGCCGACCGTCTTTTGCGATTGTGGCAATGTGCTTGTCCCTTTGGCCGGGTTGTCTTGCGGAACTGCTTTTCACCGCCGTCGAACGCGGTGGAATGACAATATTGGCGGTGCTGCTATGGCGCAGGATCGTCTGGTAGGTTGGCTATGCCGTCATAGGCCACATCGGCCGTGACATAATCGATCTCGCCATTGATCTGATCAAGTAATGGCTTCGTTTATGTGACAACACCCATCACCGCTAATGATCTTACGCTTCCCAGCTTCGCTTCAGCACCGAAAGCCAGTTAGCATGCGCGATCTTCTTCAGGGCTTCATCATCAAACCCACCCATCCGGAGCGCACCGAGCAGGCGCGGAATGCCAGTCGCGTCTCCGATCTTGTTCGAAATCAGCGTGCCGTCAAAATCCGAACCCAGTGCCACATGATCGATACCCACTCTATCAACAATGTATTGAACATGACGCACCATGATCGAAAGATCCATCGCGCTGTCTGCCTTGCCCTCGGGATGAAGGAATTTGACGCCGAAATTCAACCCGACCAGACCACCTGTATCGCGTATTGCGTCGAGTTGCCGATCGGTGAGGTTGCGGCTGTGGGGGCTGATCGCAAACGCATTCGAATGCGAAGCGACCAGCGGTGCATCTGAGATCTTCGCGATATCCCAGAAGCCTGCATCGTTCATGTGGGAAAGGTCCACCATGATCTTCAGCCCGTTGCAAAGCCGAACGAGATCGCGACCGCTTTCGGTCAGTCCTGGTCCTATGTCCGGGCTGTGGGCGAAGCGGAAAGGCACTCCATGGGCGAAGATATTCGGCCTGCTCCAGACGGGGCCAAGCGTACGCAGACCTGCAGCGTGCAGCACGTGGATGAGATCAAGATCCGGTCCCACCGCTTCTATCCCTTCGATATGGAACACGGCAGCAAAGCTGCCCCTATCCATAGCTCCACGAATGTCGACAACGGATGTGCAGACGCTGAAAGCGCCGTCCGATTGTGCCTCGATCCGCCGCAACAGAGCTGCCTGCGCAATCGTCTGGTCGAGTGCGGAAGGCCGCTCGACACGCGGCAGATCGCCATTGCCATCGAGCCCGCTCCCCGGTGACGGCACATAGATGGCGCAGAGGCCACCGGCCAGACCACCTTCGCGGGCCTTGGGCATATCGACCTGCATTCCGGCATGTCCGTTCAGCACACGCGCCTCGGCACCGTCGCGCCCCTCGCGCATCAATCGCGACAGGATGTCGTTATGCCCGTCGAAGACCGGGATGCGGACCAGTTCGTCCGCCGTACCCATCGCCGTCATAATTTCCTCCATCACAGTACGACCTCGTAGAGTGTCTCATGCGTGGCGACAAAGCCTCTGCCGTCGCCACTCGCCCAGCCGCGGAACATGCCCGGCGTGTTGTAGGGGGCGGCAATCGCGCCATCCACACCAACCGCCACTAGTCCTGCACCGATGTCATGCGCAGCAAGGTCGAGATTTACGATACCATCTGTGGCCGTTGCAAGGTCCTGGCCGAGATAGGCAATCCGGCTGGCGACTTCATGGCCGACGACATAGCGGATGAAGAACTCGCCCTTGCCGGTGCCAGACACGGCACAGGCGCCGTCGCGTGCGTAGGTACCAGCGCCGATGATCGGGCTGTCGCCCACCCGCCCGTCTGGCTTGTTGGTATAACCGCCGGTCGAGGTTGCGGCCGCCAGATGTCCGGCAGCATCGAGCGCCACCGCGCCGACCGTACCGTGCTTCTCGTTTTCGGAGCCGTCGGTACCGGCTGCCACATGCGCCTTCATTGCCGCCAGTGCCTCGACGCGTTTCTGAGTGGTGAAATAGGATTGCGGCTCCGTGGCCAGACCGCTTGCTTCGGCGAAACGGTCCGCAGCAGCCCCAGTCAGTAGAACGGCGCGACCATCCTCCATCAGCAGGCGAGCCGCCTTGACAGGGTTGCGGATTGCAAGCGAAGCCGAGATCGCGCCGGCCTTCAGCGTTGCACCATCCATGATCGAGGCATCAAGCTCATGCACGCAGTTTTCGTTCAGTGCGGCGCCATGACCGGCGTTGAAATGCGGGCTGTCTTCCATCACCACGACAGCAGCTTCGACCGCATCGAGTGCAGCGCCGCCGGCCTGCAGCACCGCATAACCGGCTTTAAGGGCCGACGCGAGATCCTGTCGTGCCGCTTGCCAGTCTTCCGGCGTCATGCTCGCTTCCGGCATCACGCCGCATCCACCGTGGATGGCCAATGCAATCTTCTTCATGTCCTGCTCCCATACTCGCGGCACGATCACCTCCGCATAGAACAGGTCGATCGTGCTCTCATGCAAACTCGCATGGCAATCGTCCGATGACTTGCACCGGACGCGCCGTTTCAGACGAAGGCGATGTCGCCGATCACCCGCACCCGTACCCTGCGTGCACCGCCGGGTAGATAGGCGATCGGGATATCCTCGACCTCTAGCGTTTTCAGGCTCTGCCGGCTGGCACCCGACGCAACGGCTGCGTCCTGCGCCTCGGTCTCGGCCTTAGCAAGCGCCTCATCGCGGCTCAAGCCGGAAAACACCCGATCGACCTCGCCGGACACCTGTGCCATCGCAGCTCCTAGCGCATTGGCCACACCGGCGTTTTCGACCCGCAGTACCTCGGACGCCCCGGTGATCCGTTCCGGGATCAGGAAGGCGCCGCCACCGACCGCAATCAGCGACACGTCATCGGCCGACGTTTTCATCCGGTCAAAACTGTCGGCGACCATGGTGCCGAGGCGCTCGAGGCTTGCCTGGACGAAGGCAGGATCGAGATCCTTCACCCGGTCCCGGTCGCCCATATCGATCAGACCCGCGGCAACCGCGATGTCCGATGTCGTCAGCGTCTTGCCACCGAAGACACGGGCTTCCGTGAGGATGCGGTAGCCGACCGAGCGAGGACCGATCTTGCCGGTTTCCGGATCGACGATCGTGCCACCACCCAGCGCGATCGGCAGCAGATCGGGCATGCGAAACAGCGTGCGCACTCCACCGATATGGACGATATTATTGGCTTCACGCGGAAAACCGCCAACAAGGCAGCCGATATCCGAGGTCGTGCCGCCAACGTCGATCACCATTGCATCGGTCAGTCCTGTGAGGAAGGCCGCCCCGCGCATCGAATTGGTCGGGCCTGAGGCAAAGCTGTGCACCGGGTTTGACGCCGCCACATCCGCAAGTGCCACCGTGCCGTCGTTCTGCGTCAGATAGAATGGCGCCGTCACGTCCGCCTCGCGCAGGGCGTCCGAAAACGCCTGCACCGTCGTCTTGCCGAGCGACTGCAGCGCCGCGTTCAACAGCGCAACATTCTCGCGTTCCAGCAGGCCGATCCGCCCGAGCGTATGCGAGAGCGTGATCTTCGCGTTGGGGATCACCGAACGCACGATCTCGGCAGCCACCACCTCGCATTCGGTGGTCAGCGGTGAGAACGTCGCCGAGATCGCGACCGAGGTTATGCCGGCGTCGCGGATCTTCATCGCCGCTTCGCGGATCTCGTCTGGGATCATCGGCACCAGCGGGCTGCCGTCATATTCATGACCGCCGTGCACCATGAAGATCATCGGATCCACAGCCGCACGCAGATCGTCCGGCCAGTCGCACATTGGCGGTAGCGAGCCGCCGGTCGGCAGCGCGATGCGTATCGCCGCAACCCGTTCGAGGCGGGCGCGCTCGACCACGGCATTGGTGAAATGCGTCGTGCCGATCATGACAGCGTCGATCGCCCGGTCGGACGGGCCGACAAAGCCGGAGACATGCGCCAGAGCCGCTTTCACGCCGGACATCACGTCCTGCGTTGTGGGAACCTTGATCGAGGACAGAATTGTCTCGCCATCGATCAGCACGGCATCCGTATTGGTGCCGCCAACGTCAATACCGATGCGTTTCATGAGAATACCGATGTGAAGTCAATGTCATAACCGAAGGCCTTTGGACCGACGGCCGCGATGCCCGCAGGCGATGTCAAAAGCTCCGGCGCCGGCAGTGCCACCACCGTCACCCGCTGACCATACCGCACCGATTCCGTGCCGATGGCGCTTCCCGAGATTGTGTCGAGCAGGCAGATGAGATCGGGCGTCATCGCAACCGGCTGACCGTCCCGGAAGGCAACGGCCCATTCGTTCTGGAAGCCGAGTTCCATGCGCGAACCCTTGTCGGCATCGATCCCCTCAATAAGTGTCGAGCCGCGCAGGAAGCCGCCGGTGGTTTCGCGGGCGACATCGATCACCTTGCCGAGAAACAACTGCTTGCCGCCTTCATGGTCGAGCACCGCCTTGACCGGATCGTCGTGGCGTGCGCGCGCCTCGATCACCGTCCGGCCGAGTTCGACCGCTTTGGTGACAGTGTAGTGAATTCCCCAGTCCTTGACCTCGCGGCCGGTACGCGGCGCCTTGCAGGTCGCGGCCGTCGAACCGACCTCCGTGCAGACCTTGCGCGAAATGCGCTCCATCCACTTCCACGAGGCGGCGCGCGTCACAATCACTTCGTTGTCGCGCACATCGACCAGCGACAGCGGAAACATCGGTAGGTTGCCGATGGCAAACGAGGTCATTTGGGCTTCCGGATAGGCGCGCCCCATCGCGTCGGCATTGACGACCGGCCGGCCGAGCATGGCCGCGGCAAGGAATGACGACAGGGCGTTCGAGCCACCGATCTCTACGCTCATGATGGCGCGGAACGGCTTGCCGATATAATCCTCCATCACTTCCACTGCGCGGGCGAGATGGGCGGGATCGCCAAGCCGTTCCTGGCCGACCAGCGGCGCCCCCATTTTCGACACGACCGCAACCATGTCGTCATCCTCGAGCGCCATCGGATCCATCAGCTGGACGCGGCGGCCTTCGGCGTAGAGGCGGCGCAGATTGAGGGTCGAGATATAGGGATTTCCCCCGCCCCCGGTTCCCAGGATCCACGCGCCGGTGGCGAGTGGCTCGATATTTTCTTCGGCGAATTCCTGAAGCATGTGTCACCTTCGGCCATGCAACGCCGCCCGCGATCGAACAACCGCGCGGCACGCTACAATCTGTCATTCTGCGGCTGTGATTTGTATCGACGGGCAAGTCACAACCCGGCGATATTACAGGATGATCCGGCCCCGCCTTCGCGGGACCGGCTTTTCAGTATGCGACGCGACGATCAGTTCGCGTTGCAATCCCAATGGAAGTTGGAAAAGTTCAGGTCCCAGCTCTGCATCGGAACGAACTCGTAGCCCTGCAGGCACTTGTTGGCGCCATAGCGGCGGTTGGGAGCGACGGCCCAGACGTCAGGCTGCAGGTCGGCGATCTTGGTCTGCAGTTCCTTATAGGTGGCGTTCTGACCGGCAACGTCGGTTTCGGCACGGGCCTTGTCGATCAGAGCGTCGATTTCCGGATCCTGCAGCCATTCCATCGCCATCCAGGTGCCGGATGCCTTGGAATGATACTGGTTATAGAACATCGCGTCTGGCGAAGGATAGGTCGGTGACATGTTGACCTGGGTCGAGGCCGGCGTGGTTTCCGGCTTGGAAGACAGTTCGACGATGCGGTTCCATGGTTCCGGCTTGATATCGAGCGTGATACCGATCTGTTCGAGATTGGCCTGCATCAAAAGCGCAACTTCAGCCTCGAAGGCGAGCGAAGCGACATAGCTGTTGACCAGCGTAATCGGCTGGCCGGCATATTTCGACTTGGCCAGTTCTTCCTTGGCCTTTTCGAGATCGAAGACGCCTGGCTCGATGCCGTCGTTATGGGCTTCCTTGAACGCCGTCGATAGCGGGCCGTTCATGTCGAAGCCCGGGTAGATCACTTCCTGGATCGTCTTGTAATCCGTCGCATAGGCGATGGCGCGGCGAACATGAACGTCGTCAGTCGGATAGACTTTTGTGTTCAGCTTGATGATGAAGCCACCGGCGGTGCGTGTCTGGATCAGCTTGTAGCCGTCCATCTTGCCGATTGCTTCATAGGTGTCGTTGCCGAGGCCGTGCGAGGTCAGGCCAAGCTCACCCTTTTCGGCCAGCGCCTTGACGGTGGCGTCATCGCTGGTCTGGACAAAGCGCACTTCGTCGATCGGCTTGCCCTTGGTCCAGCCAAGGAAATAGCCGGTATTGCGGTCGATGACCATATCGGACGAACGGTTGTAGGTAACCAGCTTGTACGGGCCGGAACCGGCGGAATGCTCGCCGACATAGGCTTCGCCCCACTTGTCTTCACCAGTCGCATTGGTTTCGATCAGCTTCTGGTTCAGGGCCATGAACAGCGGCGTGATCGACATGAACGGCGAGAACTGGCGGGCGAGCGTGATAACCACGGTCGCATCATCCGGTGCCGTGACGTTTTCCGGTTTGATCAGGCCGACGACAAGGTTCGACGGGCCCTTGTTGATGCCGAGCAGACGCTGAACCGACCAGACGATGTCCGAAGCCTTGACGGCCGATCCGTCCTGGAACTTCGCGTCGTCGCGCAGATGGAAGGTATAGGTCAGGCCGTCGGACGAAATGTCCCAGGACTTTGCCAGATGCGGCACGATCTCGCCGGAAGGGCTGACCGTGGTCAGGCCATCATACATGTTCACGATCGCCATATAGCCGGTGTAGTCGGTGACCTTGGCCGGATCGAGCGACGAGAAGATCTGCATCGTGTTGACGGCGATCGAGACCTTGTCGTCAGACAGGGCAACGGTAGATGTCAGGGACAGGCCCATGGCAGTGCCCACCGCCAGCATGGCGAGGCGCGATTTGATGGAATGCACGTTCATTCAAGTTCTCCTCTTTCGCGGGATTGTCCCCGCTTGTGTTGAAGCTCTTCAGGCAGCCTTCTGCACAAAGGCAGGCAGCGGCGAATAGGTGATTTCCGGGTAGCCGAAGGCCGCAGGGCCGACGACATCAAGCGCGCGCGCGGTGCGCAGCAGTGCATGGCAAGGGATCGCGACCACCGCGACGCGCTGGCCATAACGCAGCATTTCAGTGGTGATCGGATAACCGGTATCGACATCCAGCAGCACGATCAGATCGGGCACGGTCACCTCGACCTCGCCATTGCGGCGGAAGATCAGGAATTCGTTCTGGATCGCTACGCCCGCCGTCTGGCGGCTGCAGTCGTCAAAACCGGTGAGTTCGATATCACCGACCGAGAAACCTCCGCGGAAATGACGCTTCAGGTCGCTGATCTTGCCGTTGAAGATACGCCGTCCGCCTTCAAGCGCGCAGACAGCCGCAATCGGGTCTTCCTGCGCCTTGCGGGCACGGATCACCGCCTCACCAAGCGCGATCGCCTTGGTATAGCTCTTCGGAATGCCGTACTGGTGTACGTAATGCGCCTGCATCGGCGCGGTCGCCAGCATCGCGCCGCCGCCCTGTGCAACCACGCAGGCACGCGCCATGCGTTCATGCCAGACCTCGGAAACCGCATGACTGAAGATCACCGCATTGCCATGCAGATCGCACATCACCGACGGCGTTGAACTGTGGCCATAGATCGAAAACGTCGTCATCTGCATTTCTGGGAAGGCACGGCCCATTCCGTCGCAATCGAGCATCGGCAAACCGCCGAGCGCTGCAGTCACCAGCGGATTGATGGCATTGGCGCCGCCGATTTCCTCGCAGACCATCGCATCGATCGGCGCGCGGATCAGTTCTTCCATCGCCCTAAGGCAACGCAGACCCTCGCGGCCTTCGCGCAGCCGCTCGACGCCGACCACCGGCGCACCGATGCCGCCGATCGACATGCACAAGGCGTCGCCCTCAATCCGGTCGGTCGCGAGAATTTTCATCTCGTAACCTTCCTTCATCGCCTGCAACGCAAGCAGCTTGCCCTGATAAGGGTTGCCGCCGCCGCCGGTGCCCAGAATCCCGGCACCGATTTCCAGCGCGTCGAGGTCTTCCACCGTCAGCGTGCGCAGGTCGGCTTCGTCATATTTCAGCTTGCGCACCTCAGCCATGATGGGCTCCCATTTCTCCGACGACTTTGACGTGGATGCGCGTGGCATTGCCCGGCAGATAGGCCAGCGGCATGTCCTCGCGTTCGATGACTTCCAGGGTTTCGGCCAGCGCGCCGGCGGCGATCGCCTTTTCACGTGCCTCAGCTTCGGCTTCGGCCAGCGCGCTTTCGCGCGTGCGGCCGTCGATCAGCGAGAAGACTCGGTCGGTCTCGCCGCTGATCTGGGCAATGGCAGCACCAACCGCGTTGGCAACCGCAAAATTCTCCGGCCGGATAACCTCCAGATCACCGATCCGGTCCGGCATCAGGATCGAGCCGCCACCGACAGCGATGACCGGCACCGGCGTCGAGGAAATGCGGCTGCGTTCGACGCAGGCCTCGAGCATCTGGTCGATCTTGGCCATCGCCGCCTCGACCAGCGCCTTGTCGAGACCGGCAACCAGCGCCCGCTCGCCGACATCGGCCTTGTTCGATGCCACCGCGATATCGGTCGCGGTCAGCGTTGAGCCGCCAAAGCAGATCGCCTCGCTGCGAACGCGGTAGCCGACAGACTTGGGACCGACGGTCATGCCGCTCTCGCCCTTGACCACCAGTGAACCGCCACCGAGACCGATGGAGAACACGTCAGGCATACGGAAATTGGTGCGTACGCCACCGATATCGACGGTCGTCGAGGCCTGACGCGGGAAACCATGCGACAGCGACCCAACGTCAGACGTGGTGCCGCCGACATCGACGACGACGGCGTCCTTTATACCGGTGAGAAACGCCGCGCCACGCATCGAATTCGTCGGACCCGAGGCAAATGTCAGCACCGGGAAAGACCGAACCACATCGGCCGCCATCAGCGTTCCGTCATTCTGCGTGATATAGAACGGGCAAGTGATGCCCGCAGCCTTCAGCGCCTCGCCGAAAGCGGCAACCGTGCGGTCGGCCAGCGACAGCAGGCTGGAATTCATGATCGCGGCACTTTCGCGGGCCAGTAGACCATGACGGCCGATATCCTTGGACATCACCACCGGCAGCCCTGGGCATTGCTGCTGCAGGATTTCTTTGGTGCGCAGTTCCATCGCATCGTTGATACCGCTGAACACGCAGGTCACGGCTGCAGCCTTCAGACCCTTGACGCGGATCTCGCCGGCGATGCGCACGATCGCGTCCTCGTCGAGCGGCGACAGCACGCGGCCGTCGAACTCATAGCCGCCCTTGATCTGATAGCCGTGGTTGCCGACGATATCGCGCAGGTCATCCGGCCAGTCGACCATCGGCGGCAGGCCGGCGCCGGACGGCAGGCCCAGACGGATCGCCGCGACTTCGTCCATGTGCCGCCGCTCGATCACCGCATTGGTGAAATGCGTCGTGCCGATCATGACAGCGGCGATGCGGGCCCGGTCGATGCCGGATGCCGCGATCACCTTTTCCAGCGCCTCAAGCACGCCCGAGGTCACATCCTCGGTCGTCGAGGCCTTGACCCCGGCCAGAACCGTTTTTCCATCCAGAACGACAGCATCCGTATTGGTGCCGCCCACATCAATCCCCACGCGATACACGTCAGGTGCCTCCTCAATCATGCTGTTGTTTTGACAAGGAAGCGCATCCGCTCTTCCTCGGTAACGATGGGCTTCAACCGCTCTTCGACGTCGGTGACGACCGGGATCGCGGCAATCAACGCCCGTGTGTAAGGATGTTTCGGGTCGGCGAAGACCTCGGGCGTCACGCCCTCCTCGACAATCTCGCCACGCAGCATCACCGCGATGCGCGAACAGAAATTGCGCATCAGCGACAGGTCGTGGCTGATCATCAGATAAGTCAGCCCCAGATCCTGGCGCAGTTGCATCAGAAGCTCGATCACCGTCTTCTGCACCGAGACATCCAGTGCAGCGGTCGGCTCGTCCAGGATCAGGATCTTCGGTTCTGCCGCCAGCGCCCGGGCAATCGCCACGCGCTGCTTCTGGCCACCCGACAATTCGTGCGGATATTTCGCCAAATAGGATTGCGGCAGCCGCACGAGATCGAGCAACTCCCGCATCCGTGCCTCGCGGGCATCCGCGTCCATGCCGATTGACGTCAATGGGAGGCTCAGTGTCTGCTTGACCGTACGCTTCGGGTTCAACGACGTGCCGGGATTCTGGTACACGATCTGGGTCAGGCGACGGCCGCGCCCGGGTGCCGGTGCGTCGATGTCGATAGTGCCCGATGTCGGCCGCGACAGCTCCATGATGATGCGGGCAACAGATGTCTTGCCCGATCCGGATTCGCCGGCGAGACCGAAGATCTCGCCCTCGCGCAGCGTCAAGTCGACATCACGTATCGCATGGTAGCCAGGGCGCTTGCCATAGATCTTGTTCAGCCCCTTGATCGTCACGATCGGCGCACACTCGCTTCGTGGCAGGTCGATTACCCGCGGACCATAGAGCGGCGGCACGGCTTCAAGCAGCGCCTTGGTATAATCCTTGGACGGATTGCTGAGGATTTCGGCGCAAGGGCCCGTTTCAATGATGTCGCCGTGATGCATGACCACCACCCGGTCGGCAACCTTGCGCACGACACCGAGATTGTGGGTGATCATCAGGAGCGCCATGTTCTCCTCTTTCACCAGTTGGTTGATGAGGTTGAGGATCTCGTCCTGCGTTGTGACATCCAGTGCTGTGCCCGGTTCGTCGGCGATCAGGAGCTTCGGCTGGTGCAGCAGCGCCAGTCCGATCAGAACACGCTGGCGCATGCCGCCCGACAGTTCGGATGGATAGGCATTCATCACCCGCTCGCCATCCGCCAGCTGAACCCTGCGCAACACGGCGGCGATCCGGGTCCGGCGCTCTGCCTTGGACGTGGAAATGCCGTTGCGCTTGTCGGCAAACCGCATCACGTCATCAAGATGCGTACCGATCTTGAACACCGGATTGAAGGACGATAGCGGGTCCTGCATGATCAGCGAGAAGGCGGTGCCTTTCAGAGCTTCGCGCTCGGCCCGCGGCATCGACAGAACGTCGCGACCGGCAAAGCCGATCGTGCCAGCGCTGATATTGGCATTCTTCGGCAGTGTGCCGATGATCGCCTTTGCCGTCACCGACTTGCCGGATCCGGTTTCGCCGATCAGGGCGACACGCTCGCCGGCTGCCACCGAGAAGCTGACATTGCGCAGCACTTGGCGGCTGCGACCATAGGTGACGAAGGAGACACTGAGATTGTCGACGTTCAGGAGCGGTTCGGCCATCTCAGTTCTCCACATCGAACATGTCGCGCAGGCCGTCGCCCAGCAGGTTGAAACCGAGCGTCACGTAGAAGACCACGGCACCGGGGCAGAGCACTTCCCACCAGAAGTCAGGCATGAACTGCCGGCCGTCGGCCACCATCGAGCCCAGATCAGGGGTCGGCGGCTTGACGCCGAAACCAAGGAAGCTGAGCGTTGCGCCGAACAGGATGACGAAGGCCGCGTCGAGCGTCGTCTTCACCGAGATCACCGCCAGGCAGTTCGGCAGGATTTCGCGGAACAAGATATGGATCGGTCCGGCACCGGCCAGACGCGCCGCTTCGATATAGTCTTCAGACGCGATCGACTTGGAGACCGAATAGATCAGCCGCGCATGCCAGGTCCACCATAGCAGGGTGATTGCGATCATCGCATTGGTCAGCGTCGGTTCGAGCAGGTTGGAGACAGCGAGCGCCATGACCAGCGGCGGCATGGCCAGCATGACATTGGTCAGACCGGTGATCAGCTTTTCGACCCAGCCACCGAAATAACCGGCGATCAGGCCAAGCACCGTGCCAACCGGCACCGAAATCCCGAGAACGCCGATCACCAGCAGCAGCGACACCCGAAGACCAAACACGGTGCGCGAGAAGATGTCGCGGCCAGCCTTGTCAGTACCGAACCAGTGGCTGGCATCCGGCGGCAGATGCCGGGCGCGGAAATCGACGACCGCGCCGACATGCTTTGGATAAGGCGTCAGCCAGGGCGCGAAGACCGCAAGAATGACGATCGAGATCAAGATAAGAGAGCCAACCACGGCAGCCGGATTGCGGCTGAAGCGATACCACATCATGTAGCCGGAGCTGAGGCCACGGTCGGAAGCGTCAAGCATTTTCATATCGGCCATCAGCGTGCCTCCTTGCGGCGCAGTCGTGGGTCGATGATCGAGATCACGACGTCGACGATCAGGTTGGCGATGATGAAGAACAGGCCGGCGACCAGCACCACGGCGGTGACCGCGTTCAGATCCTTCTGCAAGATCGAGGTCAGGCCATAGGAGGCGAAACCACCCCAGGCGAAGATCATTTCAATGACGAACGCATTGCCGATCAGCGAGGCGAACTCGAGCCCCATAATGGTTAGCGGCGCGATCGACGACAGCTTCAGCAGATAACGGAAGATGATGATACGTTCCGGCACGCCGAAGCTCTTCAGCGTCAGCACGTGATCCTTGCGCTGGTTCTCCAGCATCGAGGAGCGGGTGATACGGGTGATCTGGCCAATGCCTGCCATCGACAGCGCGAAGGCCGGTAGAGCCAGATGCTTCAGGGCGTTCAGCACCACGTCGAATCGTCCGGCCAGCGTACCGTCGATCAGCAGGAACCCGGTTGGGCCACCCTGCCAGGCCAGCCCATGGTCGAGCCGGCCGATGATCGGCCAGTCGCTCAGATAACGGGCGGCGACCAACTGCATGGTGATGGCAAACAGGAAGCTCGGGATTGTGACCCCGGTCAGGGACAGGAAACGGCCGATGTAGTCGAAGGACCGATTGCGGTAATGCGCGGTGATGACGCCGAGCGGGATTGCCACAGCGAACATAAAGATGACTGAGACCAGCACCAGTTCGACCGTCGCCGGGACCGTCTGCGCAAGATCGGTCGTTACGGGTCGCTGCGACACCAGCGACATACCGAGATCGCCGTGCAGCGCCTTGTTTGCATAATCGAGATATTGCACCGGCAGCGGCCGATCGAGCCCCATCTGCTGGCGCAGCGCCTCAACCTGTTCCTGGGTCGCGGCCGGACCGAGCGCCATGCGCGCCGGATCACCCGGCACAACCCGTGCCAGAACGAAAATCATGATGGAAAGGGCGATCATGACGAGCACGAACATGCCAAGCCGGGTCAGTATCGCGACCAACGGATGTTGTTGCATCGGCGGGGAGTTTCCTTGTGCGTCAGCTGTCTAAGGCTCAAACATCCCCTTCTGCCGCCATGCGAGCAACCGGCAAAAAGTATAGTTTTTTGACGAGATGGTATAGGTCTCTGTCAAATTCTCAGCTACAGAACCGGCATGACCATGGTCCTGCCTCGCCCTCGCCTCCGTGATCGCATCGCTCGCGAAACTGTCGGCGTGGTTTTCCTGCGTGCGTCGGCCGGTGCAGGAAAAACCATCCTTCTCGGTATGATTGCGAAAACCCTCGCCAAGCCGGTCTGCACGGCGCTGCAACCCCGCCTCAATGACGTGCATGCGCGGTATCTTCTTTGGGATGTGCCGGCCTCGGCCAGATCCGCCCGCATCGCAGCCCAGGTTCTCGACGCGGCCGATATCATCATCGTCGCCTGCCGTCCGGACCAGCGCATCTCCGGGCTGGCGCGGCAGATCCTGCATCGCGGCTCCGTGACGATCGATGCAGCGGACCTGACCTTTACCGCAGAAGAGCTCTCGGGACTGCCGCGCGAAAATGCGCAGCAACTGATACAGGGTTATGCCGGCTGGCCGGCCTTCCTGCCGCTCGCATCGGCCCCCGAGGATCGTATTTGTATCGACTATCTGCGCGAAACCATTCTCAGCCATCTGTCACCGGGCCAGACCACCACCTTGTCCATCTGGCTCGAGGCACCCACCCCCGATGAGCAATGGGCCGGCATTCTGCCTCCATTCCTCGCCCGGGCACCCGAGCAGCACCCGGAGCTGCTGCGCCTGGTGCAAACCGCGGTCCTTGAGCGCTTGGCAATCTTCGAGGCCGAAGGTGCCGTTATCGAGATCGCGGCAGCCCGTGAACAGGCCGGACGCTCACTCGATGCCATGGCGCTGTTGATCGATCATGGCCACGAAGTACATGCCGCCCAGATCCTCGAGCGTGCGCACGGACGCGAGCTGATCTATCGCAGCAGCCTCTCCGCCTTCCAGACCATCATCATGCGCTTCTCGCACGAAATGATCGCCACCAACGAGACCGTGCTGTTGTCCGTCACTCGCACCCTTCTCAAGCAGGGCGAGTTGCAGCGCGTGCGCCACCTGCTCGGTCGACATCTCGGGTCGGATTATCTCGATCCGCTGAAGGCATTGGCCCGCGGATCACGCTTCTCCTTCGCTGCCCGGACCTTCAGGCTCAACATGATGATCGGCGAGGATCTTACGCCCAACGATGCGATGATCACCCGGCTTGGCGAGTTCATGGCCGACTATCCGCTGGGTGACCACGTCAAATGGGCGGCATACTACAATGCGCTGCTCGAATTCGAGATCCGCCGCCGCAATTTCCGCGAGGCCGAGGCGGCCGCGGCCCGCTCCCTGATCTATCTGCGCAAGATGGGCGGTCAGCCGCTACTCGAGTTCTTCATCCATCTGCACCAGATCGTCCTGCGCCTAATGAGCGGCGACGTGCTTCTCGCCCGCCACGCCGCAAAGGATGCGCGCAGCAAGCTGGAACAGGTTCCCCATGATGCGAAACAGGAATTTCGCATGCTGCATCTAGCCGAGGCCTGCATCGCCTATGAAGCCGGCCGTCCGCGCCATCTCGTCGAATTTGTCCAGACCGACTTCGACAATTTCTCCGCAGCCGAAATCTGGCCGAGCCTGATGCAGTTCGCCCTGCATTATGCCTCGCAGGTTCTCGGCGATCATTTCCCGATGACCATTCGTCCGGGCTTCCTCGACGGTCTTTGGATCCATCTGTCCGAGCGGCTGCACTTCCACGCGATGATGGAAATCCGCACCGCCATCGCGTATCAGAACGTCAACCGCTGGGCCGAAGCTCAGTCCACCCTGACGGCGATCCGCATGCCGATGGGTCGAAACTGGGTAGAGAGCGCAACCGACGAACTGGCCCGCCTCACACGCCGCGACGAGATATCCTATGCCATGGCCTGGATCCGCGATGCGGCCCATCTCTGGGCGCCACGATCGTATCTACCGCGCCAGATCGATGCGCTGATCAGCAATCCCTATGTGACGAACCGGGAAAGAGTGGCCCTGCTTCTATGGCAGAGCTATACCGCCCATCAGCGCGGTGACAGTGCCGCAGCACGGTCGCGTCTTCTGTCGTCGCTCGAAACGTCGATCCGGCTTGGCTGCAATGGCGTCCTGTCGGAGGAGCGGATTTTTCTGTCACCGCTGCTCAACGATCAACGCATCCGCAGTTTCATCGAGACCTCTTCGGATGTGCGCATCGCACTGTCGATCTTCGCCTCATCGGTCAACTCGCCGCAGGCTCGCGCGCTGAATGGCGGCCTGTCGCAACGCGAAACCCAGATGCTGCAGTTGATCGCCAATGGCATGGCGAACAAGCGCATTGCCAGCACCCTCAACATTTCCGAGGTAACGGTAAAATTCCACCTGGGAAATCTGTTCCGCAAGCTTGACTGCAAACGCCGCGCGGAAGCTATCCGAGCCGCGACCGCGCTCGGATGGCTTTGAATTTAACAGCAATCGTGGCCACTCATGGGGTCCCGATGCCGATCGCATCGCCAAGATGAAATTTCGGGTGACGAACTGGCAGGAACATGAGGAGGAGCATCGTCGGCGTGGCAGCTTGATCCTGTGGCTGACGCGGCAGGCGCTCGCTGGCTGGCCAGCCGCGCGCCGAAAGACAGGTGGAGGCCAGTTATTTCGAGAGCTTCTCTATCCAAAACCACTCGCATCCAGCTAGAAGCTGAACAAAACCAATCGGAGCACCGCTTTGAAGACCATCGCCATTGATTTCGAAACCGCCAACGAACAGCGTGGCAGTGCCTGCTCCGTGGGACTGGCTTGGATCGAGGATGGTCGTGTTGTGCGGATTGAAGAGCGGCTGATCCGGCCGAAGAGCATGCGCTTTTCGTCCTTTAACATTGCCATTCATGGCATCCACCCGGAGCATGTGGAGGGTGCAGGTGAGTTTCCCGAGGTGATGGACGAGTTCACTGACGATTTTCGCGGCGCCACCATGATCGCCCACAATGCAGCCTTCGATTTTAGCGTCTGGCGCTCATGTCTCGATCTCTACAAGCAGGATTACCCGGAGCTCTCCTATCTTTGCTCGGTGAAAATGGCACAAAAGGTCTGGCCACATCTCGGATCCCACAAACTCAACGTCCTGGCCAGCCATCTCGGTTTGACGTTCACCCACCACAACGCAGCCGAAGACGCTGCAATATGTGCCGAGGCGGCGATCGCAATCGCCCGGTCTCTACGCCTTTCGCATGTCCACGACATTCCGCTGGTGATCGGCATGAAGGCAGGCCGGTTGTTTTCCGGCGGCTACGACGCCTGTACTTGTCGAAAGGGCGATGTCACGTTGTTTAATCAACGTTGGAGCAAGGCGTCTATCTGAGACGTCAGGCGGTTGCGCCGGTCACGGCTTTCCACTGCGCCATTGTGCGGATCTGGTGGATGTGGATGGCGAGGCCTGAGCTTTTCTGGTGCGGAGGAACGAAGAGATTTCGGAGTGCCGAAAAGATAGATATGAACCGCTGCAAGTCGCCGACGGATCGAAATCCCTGCATCATCCGCTCCCGTTTTCGAAGCGGCACGTGAGAATTTTCGGCTCGGTTGTTCAAACCCTTGTGCGATCGATGTTCGACGGCGGGCATCACTTCCCGTCTTGCAGCACCATATGAGCGCAATTTGTCGGTGACGATCCGCTTCGGCGTCAGGCCTCCGAAACGGCTATCAGGCCATTGGTCCAAGGTTGGGTGCAAAGTCCGCCGTTGTGGCTGTTGATTGCCGTCTAGATTTGATCCAATTTTGTGTTTCGACGGGATCCACTTCCATTGATAGGTCCTCGTTCGGCCGACTCGTGAGTGAATTATGGTGGTTCAACGCGACAGGAATGTTGGTTAAACCCTACTGAAACTCAACATACCGGCAGTGCACCACGAGATACTCGCCTTGAAGGGAATCGAACCAACGACCCTATTACTACAAAACCTCGGTAGCAAACTCATTAGGCGTGTCAGGAACTTGCGTTGGCTGGAATGACTGATTTGGTGCCGACTGTCCGCTACGGCGACATTCAACAGGGAAAGCGGACATTAAGTTCTATCTGATGATGTCGAAGTTCGGCGCAAAGCAGACTTTGATCATATGTAAGAGTTAGGGTACCGGAGACATCTGGGCCCAGACCAGGATATGCTCATCATTCGCTTCGTCATTCCATGGCGTTGAAATGCGCAGTCGAGGGTCGGCCGTCTGGAGTGCCGGCCGACCCGATCGCATTACGCCGACAGATGCTGGTTGAAGAACTCGGTGAGCTTATCGAAGGGAATAACGTCTGTCTTATCGTAGAGGTCGGTGTGGCTCGCACCTGGGATGATCACCAGTTCCTTCGGCTCGGCAGCTGCTTCAAAGGCCGTCTTGGCGAAGTAGAGAGAGTGAGCCTGTTCACCGTGGATGAACAGAACCGGGCGCGGAGAAATCTCTGCGATATAGGACAGGATCGGCATGTTCATGAACGAGAGTGGGGTTGTCTTAGTCCAGGCGTTGCCGGAGTTGACCGCGCGCCTGTGATATCCTCGCTGCGTGCTGTAATAGTCGTGATAGTCGACAAGAAACTGCGCTTCACCACCCTTGAGCACGTTGTAAGCCGGCTGATAAGCGGGGCCGCCATTTTCTGCGTCAGCCCAGCGCTGACGGCTCATCTGCTCAAGAGCCTGTGTGCGCTGCTCCAAGGTAACGCTGTCGTTGTAGCCCTTGGACATCACGCGGGTCATGTCGTACATCGTGCTGGCAACCACGGCCTTGACGCGCTTGTCAGACGCAACGGCATTCAAGGCCATGCCGCCCCAGCCGCAGATACCGATGACACCGATGCGCTCGCGGTCGACTTCAGGGCGCAGGCCGATGTAGTCCACCGCTGCGCAGAAATCTTCCGTGTTGATATCCGGTGATGCGACATTGCGCGGTTCACCACCGCTTTCGCCTGTATACGAAGCGTCGAAAGCGAGCGTAATGAAGCCGCGCTCGGCCATTGTCTGCGCATAGAGACCGGAAGACTGTTCCTTGACCGCGCCGAAGGGGCCACCCACGGCAATTGCAGGGAGGCGACCGTCAGCACGGTCTTTCGGCAGGTAGAGGTCGCCGGACAGCGTTACACCGTACCGGTTCTTGAACGTGACCTTCTGGTGGTCGACGGCTTCGCTTCGGGGAAAGGTTTTATCCCACTCGGCACTTTCCTGAGCAATGGCGGGTGCTCCAGCGGCCGTCGCGACGCTCAAGGCGGCAACGCCAACTCCGGTCAGCTTGAGAAAGGTACGGCGAGCTTCACTATGGTCGGTCATTTCGGCTTCTCCTTGGGATCAGAATAGGGTTCACGTTTTGAGTCCGACGCGGACACGAAGACGCGAGTGCGGAAGCTGTGCGTCCACATCATATCGGGCGACGTCGTTTGGTATGGGCAGGCAGCGGCGCGTATGTCCGGCCGGTTACCGGAAGGCACTAAAAGCGCAACAGGGTCTTGATTGCGCGACGTTCGTCCATTGCGCGGTAACCTTCGGCGACATCCTCGAGCGGAAGCTCCAGATCAAACACCTTGCCGGGATTGATCTTGCGGCTCAGGATCAGGTCGAAGAAGTGCGGCAGGTAGCGCCGTACGGGAGCCGGGCCACCCATCAGGTTCCTCTGGGCAAAGAACAGCATCTGCCCATCAAGCGACACGCCGTGCGGAACGCCGACAAAGCCGATCGAGCCGCCCGGACGAGCTGCATTGATCGCCTGCGTCATCGATTCCTGTGTACCGACGCATTCGAGTACTGAGTCTGCGCCGATGCCGTTGGTCAGTTCACGAACCTTGGCCACACCTTCGTCGCCGCGCTCAGTGACGATATGCGTTGCGCCATATTCCAACGCCAGTTCCTGGCGGGGCTTGTGCCGGCTCATGGCGATGATCCGTTCGGCACCCAGTTGCTTGGCGGCGAGAACGCCCATGAGGCCAACCGCACCGTCACCGACGACCACGGCTGTGCAGCCTGGCTGAACCCGCGCCGCGTCGGCTGCATACCAGCCCGTGCCGAGCACGTCGGAGGCGGCGAGCAGGCTCGGGATCAGCTCTTCGGGCGGCATTTCGACAGTCGCGACCAGTGTGCCATCGGCATAAGGAATGCGTGCCAGCGGTGCTTGTCCACCGGTCATGAACTGACGATTGACGCAGGATGACGGCCAGCCGCCGAGGCAGTTGGCACATCTGCCGCATGAGAGCACGAATGAGCCGACCACGAACTGGCCCGGCTTCACGGTCGTGACAGCCGATCCGACTTCAACGACAACGCCGCAATATTCGTGGCCCATATGAGCCGGTTCGTTGACGGGCTGGAGACCGCGATATGGCCAGAGGTCCGAGCCGCAAATGCAGGAGGCCGACAGCTTTATGATCGCATCAGTCGGCTCGATGATTTTCGGGTCTTCGACCTCGACGCAACGGACGTCGCCTGGGCTGTAGAGAACGGTTGCACGCATGATGATGTCTTCCTCTTATTCGACGCGCTGGATGCGCAAGGGAAAGGTACCGCGGGTGAGCATGGGCTCGATGCCGCCATCGACGCGCCCGAGCCTGATAAGTCCGCTGGAATAGCGGTAGGCGGCGTAGAAAAGGATGACGTCGCCCCATGGCGCATAATAGCAGAGATCGCCCAGCTGTTCGTTGGCGAAGGGACCGCTTCCCTCCTCGATGAGCTTTCGGGGAAGATAGGCAATCTTCTCGTTGTTCGAATAGTCTTCAATCTTGAGGTCGAGCGGCAACATGGACGCGAAGTCGCGTGCCGACGGATTGTCGTAGAGGGTAGTGTCGACCGTGTGCTTGTCGAACCGAAATCTGACTTTCATCTTGGTGGGCTCCTGACTGGCTGGATCGCGGTCTTGCTGACCAAACGCAATGTGCGAATGGGCGGCGGCGGCGAGGCCGCCCAGCAACAGCACCCGGCGATGCACGAACGACGGTGTCATGCAGTTACCCCTCTTGAATTGCGCCACGCAGCGGCGGCGAGAACCGACGACAGGGCCAGAATCGCGGCCGCAAGCATGAACGGTCCCCACCAGCCGACGGTGTCGAACAGATAACCGCCGATCGCCGCACCAGCCGTAATGCCGAGTTGGATGACCGCAACACTGAGGCCGCCTCCGGCTTCGGCGTCATCCGCGATGTAGCGGCTGACCCATGTGCCCCAGCCGACAGGGGCCGCGGTGCCGAAGAAGCCCCAGGCGATCAGCATGCCCACGACGAGTATCGGCAACGTATTCGTCAGGATCATGCCGACGGCGAGGGTCGCCATTACAGCCGGTATAATGATCAGGAGGCTGAACAGACGTGTCTGCAAGAGCTTGCTGATCGCCACAGTGCCAGCGACCCCCGCAAGCCCCATCAACAGGAGCGTCAGCGAAAGCGTTTCGATGGGAAATTCGCTCGCGGTCTCCAGATATGGCCGAAGATATGTGAATAGCGCGAACTGGCCCATGAACAGCAACATCGTTGCTCCCATTCCCAACGCGACCTGTGGCCGGGCGAGTAGACGAAACACGTTTCCGCTTGAAACCCGATCCCGGGGCGGCAAGGAGGGCAGGCTTATCCATTGCCAGATCAACGCGAGCAGAGCGATCGGCACGAGGAGGAAGAAGGCACCACGCCAGCCGATGCTCGGACACCAGCCGCATGACGATCGAGGTCGCCATCGACCAGAATCCACCGATGGCGATGCCCAGCAGGACGCGGCCAATCATCAGGATAGGGTAGTTTGGCGCAAAGGCGACGATGACGCCTGATACGATCAGCAGCGACGTGAATCCGCTCGCGACGATACGGCGATCAATCCGCCTCGTCAGATGCGCCACGACGAGGCTGGTCAACACGGCGAAGACGCCGGAGATCGAGATGGCCTGTCCAGTCTGCCCCTCGGTAATCGCGAGGTCGCTGGCCACCAGAGGAAGCAGGCTGACGGGCATGAATTCCGAGGCGACCAAGACAAAGGCGGCCAGCGCCATCGAGAAGACGGCTCCCCAGGCTCCTGCTATGCAAACGGTTTTTTCTTCATAGCTCAATGCCATTGGCTTGCTTCTTCCAGTCGTCGTTTCGGACAAGGGGGAATATACGTGCCAGGCACTGACGTGATAATACTAGGTAATCCGAATAGACTTATCGGTATTCAACATAAGTGGAGTGCCAGCTTGGATCGCCAAGACCTCAACGACATACTCTCGTTCATTGCGGTGGCCGAACAGCGCAGTTTCACCAAGGCAGCCGCCAAACTGGGGACCTCCCAGTCAACGCTGAGCCACACTGTCAAACAACTGGAAGCGAGGCTGGGCTTCCGGCTTTTAACCCGCACGACACGGAACGTGTCGCCAACAGAAGCGGGCGAACGCCTCCTCCATGCCTTTGTGCCGCGTCTTCAGGAATTGGCAGGTGAACTCGATGACTTGAGGTCCGCACGTGACAGACCTGCGGGCACGGTACGGATCACACTGTCGGACCATGCCCTCGAAAGTGTCGTCTGGCCAAAATTGCGGCCGCTTCTGCTGGACTATCCGGACGTAAAAGTGGAGCTGAACATCGACAATGGCTTCAGGAACATTGTCGAGGAGCGTTTCGACGCTGGCGTTCGGCTTGGTGAGAGCCTCGACAAGGACATGATCGCAGTCCGTATCGGGCCGGATTGGCGGCTAGTCGCGGTTGCTGCACCGTCGTACTTCGTTGATCGGCCGGTCCCGGATATTCCGCAGGACCTCGTCAGCCATGTGTGCATCAATACACGTCAGTCCCGGTCAGGCGGCCTGTACGCCTGGGAATTCGAAAAGGACGGCCGTGAGCTGAGAGTCCGTGTCGATGGACAGATCACGCTCAACAGCTCAAGCGCCCAGGTCGAGGCGGCCAAAGCCGGATACGGCATCGCGTACGTCCCCGAGAACCTCGTTGAAGATGGGATCGCCGACGGCTCTCTGACGCGGGTTTTGGACGACTGGTGCCCGATGTTCACCGGCTATTATCTGTACTATCCGAGCAAGCGCCAGAATTCGGCAGCCTTTTCGCTGGTGATGAACGCACTGAGGACTAAGGCGGAGTAAAAATTTCCGGAGTGATGACAATATGGTCGACCAGAAAAGCGGGAGGCGATCACTATCGGTTATGGTCGACAAAACAGTTAAAGATGGCGTCCACAAATCGAGGGGTTATTCAGTCAACACGTTGCCAATGAAATTTGACGGCGCGCAGCTGGAAGCTCGGTGTCAAATGACACCTCAATGAGGTTGTCATCGCCGATGGCGGCGAGAACAGACCTAACCTTTCAAAATTGTCGCGCCGCCTGCTGCTTGGACGGCAAGAGTGCCCATGGCGATGGCGTCGCAGAGGCAGTGCTCGTCGTCATGTCCATCGAGCCAGCTATGGATAAAGCCGGCATTGAAGGCATCGCCCGCCCCCGTGGTGTCGATCACCTGTACGGGCTTTGCGCCACGGTGCAGCACATTTCCACGGTTCGCGAGATATGCCCCCTCGGAACCGGCTTTCAGCGCAATCACCGGGAACACCTTAGCAAGCCTGTCCAGTGCCTTTAACGGCTCCGTCTCGCCGGTGATCGCTGCAGCCTCCTCGACATTCGGCAAAAAGATGTCGATACCTTCGCATTTGGCCAGAAAATCCCTACCGAAGATCAGGGTTTCGTCCCAGCTCGGATCGAGCGACACGGTAAGACCCTTTTCTTTCGCAGCTGCAACCAGCCCCGGAATTTCGACAAGTGTCGCAAATTCGGCAATGTGCATGTGGCGCGCTTCGGGCCATTCGAGAGCGCTTGAAAGCGTCGCCGGTTCCGCAGAACCGGCGCGGCGCGACAGAAATGCCCGCTCCTGATCGTTGATAATGGCGACAGTAACCTGTGGTCCGGCATCGACAGCGCGGTCGAGGAACCGCAAATCGACATTGCTCGCTGCCAGCTGACCTTCGAGCCCCATCGACAAAGCGTCGGTGCCAAGGCGCGAAAGAAGCGCCGTCTTGCGGCCCGCATGCGCACAATAGGCAGCCATGATAAAGGCGCCACCGCCGGCCGCTATATCCATGTTCTCGGCAAAAATCTCGCGGCCGAGCACCGGCATGCCCTGCAATCCGGTGAAAATCAGGTCGCAATAAATCCGGCCGATACTGAGTACGGCCGATCTTGTCTCGTTCTTAAGCGTCATTGGCGGCCGAGGGCCTTTTCCGTTTTGGCATCGAAAAGATAAAGCGAGCCGGGTTTGGCATGGGCGCTGACCGAGCTGCCAACGGCCGGTAGCAGTTTTGCCGGGGCGGTTGCAATGACCGACGTACCGGCCGTATCGAAATGCACCAGTGTTTCCGAGCCGAGCGGCTCGACCGCGGTGACCGTACCGGTGAGATTGAATCCGCCGTCTTGCGTCTCACCGACCAGGAGATCATGCGGTCTGACGCCGATCAGATGCGCCCCTTCCAAGCCGATGCGGGCGCCATCATCTGTCCAGGTCCCGGTAACGAGGTTCATTGACGGGCTGCCGATGAATTTGGCAGTAAACACATCGACGGGATTTTCGTAGATATTCATCGGGGTCCCCGCCTGCAGGATATGGCCATCCCGCATCACGACGATCCGGTCGGCCATGGTCATCGCTTCGATCTGATCGTGAGTGACATAGACGATCGTCGTGCCGAGCCTTTGATGCAGGCGCTTGATCTCGATACGCATCTGTGCGCGCAATTGCGCATCCAGATTGGAAAGCGGCTCATCAAACAGGAAGGCGGACGGGTTACGCACCATGGCGCGACCGATTGCAACACGCTGGCGCTGGCCGCCGGAAAGGGCGGCCGGACGACGGGAAAGATAATCGGTCAATCCGAGCACATTTGCCGTCTCGTCGATCCGCTTGTTTTTTTCGGCCTGGGAGATTTTCGACGTGTAGAGCCCGAAACCGATATTCTGCCGCACGCTCATATGCGGGTATATCGCATAGTTCTGAAACACCATGGCGATGTTGCGCTGTTTGGGTTCGCGCTCATTGACGACTTCGCCGCCGATGCGCAGCGTTCCGCCGGAAATGTCCTCTAGTCCGGCGATCATCCGCAACGTCGTTGACTTGCCGCAGCCGGACGGGCCGACGAAAACGACGAATTCGCCATCGGCAATAGTCAGATCGATGCCGTGGACGACGTCCAGCTTGCCATAGCGTTTGAGCAGACCCTGCAATTCTATGTTTGCCATCAGGCTGCTCCCATCAATGCTTTGAATTTTGTATCGAGTTCGACGGATGCCTTGGCTTCCCGCGCAGCGTTTTCCTGCGCTTCCGCGGCAAATGCGGAAGACTTGTTTCGATATGCGCGCAGCGCCTGCGCCATCGGTTCCGGTGCCGGACCGCCGAAACGGGTGCGTACTGCAACGAAGTGCTCCGGCGAGACGAGTTCGGCGAACTGGTCCATATCGACTGAAGGCTTACGGCCCGTCAGAGCCTCGAATGCGGCCAAAAACGGAGCATAACCGTCATGTTCAAGCCCACCACCGCTGGCCACGACCGAGCGCGCCACCGACGCGGCGATCTCGTGTGCCTGGCGGAATGAAAGACCTTCGAGCCGCACCAGAGAATCCGCAAGCTCGGTAATTGTAATGCAGGAGCGGCGGATGTTGATGGCGACTTTCTCGGGATCGATCCGGATCGCAGCGACGAACGAGGCCATCAGATCCAGCACCCGGCCGGCTGCGTGGAAGGCCTCATAGCCAACCGACTGCGTTTCGCCTTCGCTGTCGTTCATATCGGTGAACGGCGTGTTGTGCATGATATCAAGCATCGTGCGGGCGCGGCCAAACGTCTGGCTGGCCAGAAGCCGCATATGCTCGATCGGCACCGGATTGCGCTTCTGCGGCATGATCGACGAGATCTGTACCAGTGCATTCGGCACATAGATCTGGCCAACTTCGAAACTCGTCCAGAACTGAAAATCCTGAATAAGCCGGCCGATATGCAGGAACATCAGCTCGATGGCGCTGTAGGTGGAGGTGATATAATCGACGGCGGCAATGCAGCTGTATGAGTTCTGCAAGGCTGCGCGAAAGCCGAGCAATTCGGCCACTCTTGCCCGGTCAACCGGGAAGCCTGATGTGGTGATGGCGGCAGCCCCCATCGGGCTGAGATCGACGATCCGGCGGGCTTCGGACAACCGTTCGATGTCGCGGATGAACACCTCGATTGCAGCTGACAGATAGTGACCAAATGTGGTCGGCTGGGCCGGCTGGCCGTGGGTATAGGCGACAATCAGGGTCGCCTTCTCGCGATCAGCAGCTTCTATCAGTGCGGCGAGCAATGTATGCGCCTTGACCATCAGCGCATCGATACGCGCCTTCAGGCCAAGCTTGAACAGCGTGTGGTCGATATCATTGCGCGAGCGCGCGGTATGCAGGCGCCCCGCGACATCGGCCCCGATACGCGCTTTCAGCTCCTTTTCGATCAGGAAGAAGAAGTCTTCGACTTCGCCAGTATAAACGAGCCCGGCCGGATCAACCTCGCGATCAATTGCCTCAAGCGCCGCGGCGATCTTGGACGCCTGCGTCCCGTCGAGGATGCCTGTTTCAACCAGCATTACCAGATGCGCACGGTCGATGCGCCGGAAACCATCGACATAATGGGTCTTGGCACCGTCGAAAAGCGGACGCAGCACCGTTTCCTTATAGACCGGATCGGGAAAGACGCTTTTGTCATTCAGGCGTGGATTGCTCTTGGGCACTGTCTTATCCTTTCAGACCGGCCAGCATGACGCCGCGCACGATGTAGCGCTGCAGCACCAGGAAGACGAGCAGCGTCGGCAAAGTGGCAAGTGCCGCGCCGGTCATGATCATTTCCCATTGAATGGATTGCTCGACGGCAAAGCTCGAAAGCCCGACCGGCAGCGTATAGAGTTCACGGCTGGTCACCACGATCAGCGGCCAGAAAAAGGCCGTCCAATTGCCAAGAAAGGTAAAGATCGCCAGCGCGGACAGAGCCGGGGTAACCAGCGGCATCGCCACTTTCCACCAGATCTGGAATTCGTTGAGGCCATCGATACGGGCGGCTTCCAGAAAGTCGTTCGGCACCGTTTCGAAAAACTGCTTCATCAGGAAGGTGCCGAAAGCCGTCATCATGCCAGGGAACATGATGCCCCAGTAGCTATCCAGCCAGCCGAGCTGGCTCGACATCAGATACCAGGGAATAACCAGCATTTCCGTCGGGATCATCAGCGTCGACAAGATCGCCAGAAAAATCAGCTGGCGGCCGCGAAACGCAAATTTGGCAAGCGTGTAACCGACGAGACTGTCGAAGAATACGTTCGACAATGTTACCGTGCAGGCGACGATGGTGGAGTTCAGGAACCAACGCATGAACCGGCCATCGGAGAGCACGGTGATGTAGTTCTGCAGTGTCGGGGCCGCTGGGATCAGCCGCAAATCGTAAACCTGGCTTGCTGTCTTCAGCGATGTGGAGAACATGAACAGCAGTGGCGTGATCATCACAAGGCCGCCAATGAACAGCAGCGTCCAGACAATGATGCGGCCGGGGCGAATATTCGCTTTGGCGAGCGGCGCGGTATTCTGGGCAAGTGCCGTCATTTGCGTTCCCTCAGTATCCAGAGCTGCAGAAGTGACACAGCCAGCAGGATGGCAAAGAGCACGACGGTTTGCGCTGCCGCATAGCCCATATTGTAAGATGAAAAGGCCGTCTGATAGATCATCAACACCAGCGGTTTGGTTGAGCCGAGCGGGCCGCCCGGATCATTGGTCGTCATGTTGTAGACCTGATCGAAAATTCGCAGGAAACCGATCGAGGAAAAGACGACGAGAAAGACGGTGGTGGGCTTTAGCAGCGGCAGCGTGATTTTCCACAGGATCGGCCATTCGCCTAATCCATCAATTTTCGCCGCCTCGTAATAGGTCGAGGGAATGGCGCGAAGACCAGCCATGAAAATGATGATCTGAAACCCGAGACCAGCCCAGATCGAGGTCACCATGATTGACGGCAAAGCCTGATCGACGGAGCGTATGAAGGCTTGCTGCGGCAGTCCGATCAGGCCGAGCACGTCGTTGATGACGCCAATCGGTGCCGGTTGATAGAACCAGCGCCAGACCCAGGCCATAGCGGCAGCCGTCGTCAGAAACGGCAGGAAATAGAGAGCCCTGATCAGCCCATGGAGAATGCGCACCCGATCGAGATAGAAAGAGATCACGAAGGAAATCAGCAGGCTAACCGGCGTGCCGATAATCAGATAGGTGAACGTGTTGCGAAAAACCTTCCAGAATTGCGGATCATTGTAGAGCTTCACGTAATTGGCAAAGCCGATGAATTTCGGCGGCTTCATCAGGTTCCAGTTGGTGAAGGACAGATAGAAGGCCTGCAGTGTCGGGTAAAACCGGATGACGCAGTAAAACAGGATCGGCAGGGCCAGGAATGTCCAGACCCAAATGAGGCGCTTGTGGCGCATGGATAGCCGATCCCAAAGGGATGCGGCGGGGCGGCGCGCGGCCGTCCCATCCGTATTTCCAGGTGCGGAGCTCATGGCTTGCCCTTATTTGATCTTCGCAGCGTCGATGATCTCCTGCTCGGCTGTTGCAGCCTGAGCAATGGAGTCCTCAGGAGACTGCTTTTCCAGCAGCACGCGATTGACCATGTCGATGGCCGTCTGGCGCTGGGCGGCTTCGTCGACAAACAGCGTTGTGTGAGCGTAATCCAGCGCCTTCAGGAACGGTGAATAGATCGGATCGGCCAGATTGGCCTCCGTCAGAGCGGCAGAACGGCGGGCTGGCAGTTCGCCGACCGTATCCAGCCAGACCTTCATGGCTTCCGGCGAAGAGATGTAGGCAAGGAACTTCTTCGAAGCTTCGAGCTTCTCGCCGCTCACCTTGGCACCGATGCCATTGGCAAAATAGCTGGCGTAATTCGAACGTATGCCCGCGGCATTGGTCGGCAGTTCAGTAACACCCCATTCGAAGTCCTTGATGCTCTTGAAGGAGCCGAGACGGAAGGTGCCATCGATGGTCATCGCCGCACGGCCGGCGCGGAAAGCGGCCTGGCCTTCATCCATGAAGCCAACTTCGCCAACCTTCTGTTCGGTCTGCAGGTCTGTGTAGAACTTCAGCGCCTTGATGCCAGCATCGTTGTTGTACGTTACCTTGGAATAATCGGCCGTATACGGCTCGCCGCCGTTCTGGCGGATCAACACCTCACGCCACCACTGGTGGTCCTGCCCGGCCATATCCATCGTTGTGCCGGCCACGGTCATATTGCCATTGGCATCATGCTTCGCAGTCTTTTCAGCGGCTGCAACGAATTCATCGACCGTCTTCGGAGGGCTCTTCGGATCGAGGCCAGCTTCCTGGAACAGCTTCTTGTTATAGAACAGCGCCAGCGAACGAACGGCGGTCGGCAGGCCGTAATAGTCATCGCCACGCTTCATGGCAGAGACGATCGGAAAGAACTCGCTTTCGATCTTGTCGTGCGGAAAAGCATCTACGGGCAAGGGCTGGACGAGACCGCCAGCGATGAACTGGTCAAGCCAGCCATAGAAAAGCTGCATTACATCGGGGCCACTGCCGGACATGTTGGCGGCAACGACGCGGGTCTGGTAGTCGGCATAAGGGAATGTTGTCTGCTTGACGGTAATATCCGGATTGGCCTTCTCGAAATTCTCGATCAGTTGATCCATCGCCTTGATGCGGGTTTCGTAGACATACTGCCAATATTCGATCTCAACAGCCTGGGCACTGTTGACGGCAAAGACGCTGATACCCGTAAAAAGACCGGCCAATAGAATTCCGCGACGCATAGTAATCCTCCTTATGCCGAGCCGGTGGTGATTCCGCTCGTGCTCATCTGGTTCCCCAAAGCTACCTGCAACGTTTTGCTCAGCGCTTCGATTTGCTTGTCGGGGAGGATCTCCGAAGACCCGAAGGCCACCCTTCCCTTTTTCATGATCGCAGGTTCGCGATCTCCCTAGGCTCATCTGGGCGATGCGTTTTGTCAATAAGATAATTTAGTTTAATTATTCTATTGCGGTCTGCCGTACCCTGGGTCTATCCCTATGTCGCAGAGGCAAAGGTGGTCGACATGGCGCGGCAGTCAGGCAAGCAACAGATCGCGATCGGGAAAAATCCGGAACGCAGCCGGGATCACAACCGGCGCGTCGTGCTGGATGTCGTGCGGATGCACGGCTCTCTCGGGCGCATGCACATTGCCAAGCTCACGCAACTGACGGCCCAGGCCGTGGCCAACATTGTCGATGAACTCGTTGGCGAAGAACTGCTGATGGAAATCGGCCGCCTGCGATCGGGCCGTGGCCAGCCACCCATCCAGTTTGCAGTCAATCCGGATGGGGCCGTCACCATCGGCACCGAAATTGCGGCCGATCACATAGTGACCACCGTCCTCGATCTCTCCGGACAGGTTCGTTCGCGGTCGATCGTCGCCGTGCAGGATACCCGGCCGGAATACATCGTTCCGTTTTTCGCGCGACAGGTTGAAGCCGTTCGCGCGCAGTTTCCGTCGAAGTTGCTGGGCATCGGCGTTGTCATGCCCGGCCCATTCGAAATCGATGGCATGAGTTCCGTCGGTCCGACCACGCTGCCGGGCTGGGGATCGATCGACGCGGCAGCGGTTCTGAGCGCGGCCAGCGGGGAAACGGTTATCGTCGAAAACGATGCCAATGCGGCAGCCGTTAGCGAACGCTTGTTCGGCGCCGGACGGGCGATCTCGAATTTCGGCATGATCTATTTCGGCGTCGGCGTCGGGCTCGGGCTTATCCATGATGGCGCACCGTTTCGCGGTGCCTTTGGCAATGCCGGCGAAATCGGCCATGTCGTCGTCGCTCCGCGCGGCCGCCCTTGTGCCTGCGGCCAGAACGGTTGCCTGGAACGCTACGCCTCGGTCTACGCACTAAAGGAAAAGCTCGCAGCAGCTGGCTTCGAGAATTCCGATTTCGAAGCCATCGAGGTTATGCACAGAGAGGGCAATCCGGTCGTCCAGGAATGGATTGCGGAGACGGCGGAATATCTGTCGCCCATGGTCGCGATGCTCGAAAATGTGCTCGATCCGGAGACACTCATTCTGGGCGGTGCGCTGCCGGATGCGGTTATCGATGACATCATAGATGCGCTGCAGGCGCTGCCCGTCTCGGTGGCGAGCCGCCGTACACGTGCCCTGCCTCGCGTCATGCGCGGCCAGACGGGCCAGTTGACGGCAGCCCTGGGTGCTGCCGCGCTGCCGCTTTTTGAAGCCGTGACGCCGAAGATGGAAACATCGCAAACAGGCGTGACCGAGAAAGTGGCCTGAATCAAAGGCGATGGCCACCAGAGATGAAGAGATGGGAGAAGAAGGCATGCTGACCGATCGCGAGCGCATCGAGAGACAGAAACAGAACCCTTCGTTGATCGGCCTGCATCGGGCTCTTTCCCGGCTGAACTCCTGCGTCACCATCATGAACACCGGCGCTCATCCGGACGACGAGCATAATAGTCTGCTTGCTTACCTTCGGTTGGCGTTTGGCATGCGGATCATCGTTGCGTGTTCCACGCGCGGGGAAGGCGGCCAGAGTGCCATCGGCCCGGAACGGCTTGGCGCGCTTGGCGTCGTGCGCAGCCGCGAAATGGAAGAGGCGGCGCGCGAACTCGATGCCGATGTCCACTGGCTGGGGCACGGGCCTGAGGACCCCATTCATGATTTCGGATTTTCAAAGAATGGCGACCAGACCTTCACCCATTGGGGCGAAGAGCGAATGGTCGAGCGGCTGGTGCGCGCCTATCGAACGGAACGGCCGGATATCGTGCTGCCGACATTTCTCGACGTCCCCGGCCAGCATGGCCACCACTGTGCGATGACGCGAGCGGCCGAGACAGCCATTCGGCTGGCTGCCGATCCGGCAGCCTTTCCCGAACATATGTCCGAGGGTTTGAAGCCGTGGGCGGTCTCGAAATTCTACCTGCCGGCCTGGTCCGGCGGCGGCGAAACCTATGATGACGAGGTGCCGCCGCCGCCCGCCACGCTTTTGATCAGGACAACAGGCCTGGAGCCGGCGACAGGCGCAAGCTACGATCATATCGGCGAATGGTCGCGCTATTATCACGCCTCCCAAGGCATGGGCCGTTGGCGCGACCGGCCGCGCGAGGACTGGCCGCTGCATCTCGGATACGCCATGGCCGGTGTCGGAGACGAAACCTCCATTTCCAATGGCCTGCCCACCACACTTGCCCAGCTTGGCGATCAGGCAGACGAGCCGCAGAGCGTTGTTGATGCCCTGGAAACTGCCGATGCCTGCATCGCCAAAGCCATCGGCAGTTTTCCCGACCGTTCCCGCATCGCTGATGCGCTACTTCAGGCTGCCTGCGCGATCGATGAAGCCATTGCAGCCAGCAGCGCATCTCTGCTGGAACTGCATGGACATCGGCTCGCTCGTAAGCTTTCGCAAATCGATGCCGCTATCTTTGCGACACAGGGCATCACCGTCAGGGCCGTCGCCAGCCCGGCAACGTTGTCGCCCGGCACCCAAGGCCTATTGACGCTACATATCTGCGGCGATCCCAGCAGTGCGTCTCTGAAAGCCGATCTCCATCTGCCTGCGGGCGTATCGGCTACTCGGCAGCAAGGCGCTGACGACCAGATCGTCTTTGACTTGGCCGTCGCCGCCGATGCCCCACTGTCCCCGCAATACGCTCTATTATGGTCAAGCATGGGCGGCAATGGCCGTGCGTTTGCGGAAATCTCTATGGAGGTGGGTGGAAGAGCGGTCAAGACGCGCGTCGATCTTGAAGAACCGCTGTCCATCGCGCCGGCGCATTCCTTGGTATTGTCGCCAAATGCCATCATTGCGCCGTTTGATGCCAAGCTCCAGCAGTGGACTGTGAAGGCGCAGGGCGCCGAGGAAAATATCACGTTCGCGGTTCCGGATGGCTGGTCGGTACAAAAGCTGATAGGCGGTTTCCAAGTGACTGCGCCGGCCTCAACATCACCCGGTTTGACTGTGCTCGCACCGAACATCGACGGCCGGCCTGCGATGCGTGTTACACCAATTGCCTATCCCCACATCGGGCGGACCGCTTTTCGTGAACCGGAGATCTTGCGCATTCTAGCGCTCGATCTGAAGCTCCCCGAGAACGCCAAGGTAGGCTATGTCGGTGGCGGAGCTGATCGTGTCGGCCTGTGGTTGCAGCGCATGGGCATTGATGTCACCGACCTCGACGCCTCGTCATTGGCTGGCGATCTCTCGGCGTTCACGACAATCGTTGTCGGCATTTTCGCCTTCGGTATCCGCAAGGATCTGGCAGCGGCCACCCCGCGGCTGCATCGTTTTGTGGAGAATGGCGGGCATCTCGTTACGCTTTATCATCGGCCGTCGGATGGCTGGAACCCGAACGAGACGCCGCCACTTCGCATCGAGATTGGCACGCCTTCGGTGCGCTGGCGGGTCACCGATCCGGCAGCGGTTGTCGATGTCCTGAGGACGGACCACCCCCTGATGACCGGCCCGAACCGGATTGAGACCAGCGATTGGCAAGGATGGGACAAGGAACGCGGGCTTTATTTCGCAGCGCGCTGGCACGAGGCTTATCAGCCTCTGCTTTCAATGAGCGATCCCGGTGAAAGCCCACTGCAAGGATCACTGATCTCTGCCGAAATCGGCAGGGGGCGGCATACACATGTAAGTCTCGTTTTGCACCACCAACTTGACAAGCTCGTGCCTGGCGCTTTCAGGATGATCGCCAATCTCGTCCAGCCCGCGGGCCACTAGCCACAATTCCGGCAGCCGATTTGCTGTCATTGGTTATCAAGTAACTCGATGAACATGATTGGGCGAAGGCATATTGCTGGAGGAAGGCATTGTCGTGTCGTACGAAAGATTTGGCGCTAGGCCCCTATCGCTGATCTTGTCCTGTCCCTGAAGGCGAGAAGCAAGGAACCCGTCACCTCCGGGGTGATGGGTTCCGAATCTGCCGGCGCTTCGTGGTGGCACCTACTTGCGCACGAGGCTGAAAGAAAAATGGCTGCCGCGATGGTAGTCGATGGCGTAGTTGACAGGCACGCCGGCCGCGCTGAAACAGGTTTCTGTAATGAGCAGAGCCGGACCGAAATCCCGCAGGTCGTTGCGCTCGACGACGTCATCCGGCAGCATGACAGCCGTCACGGATGCGGCCGACATGCGCGGCCGTTGCTTGTATTGCTCGAGCACGGAAAGCAGTGAACCGCTCCAGTCGATGTCGTAGAGCCGTGCGGAAATGATGCTACGCGGCACATAATCGAGGCAATACATGATCGGCGTATCGTTCTCGAGCCGCAGGCGCTCGATGCGGATGACGCGCTCCCCCGTTTCCAGTCGCAACTGCCTGGCGACCGTTGCGTCCGGCGCCTCTTCGGAGATCGACAAAACCTTGTTCTTCGGCGAGTAACCGTATTGACGCGCCATGTCGGTGACGCTTTCAAACACCGTGATCGGCCGATCGACCTGGACCGCGGAAATTGCCGATACGAAACGGCCACGCCCATGTTCGACAAAGATGAGATCGTCCTGTTCAAGCAGCTTGAGCGCTTCGCGCAGAGCAGGGCGTGAAATTTTGAAACGGGCAGTCAGCTGCGCTTCCGTTGGCAGCTTGTCACCAGGCTGGAGACCTTCGTCGCGAATCAGGTCGGCAAGGCGATCGCGAAGTTGGATCACCAGGGTGCGCGTATCGCGAAGGGGTTCGTCCAAGGCGTTCCTCACAGGTTGTAACAGTTTCATTCTCTTGTCTGACAAATACACAAACGTCAAGTGATGGCGATTGAGTGAACAAGCGGTTACGGGAAATGGAACTTCACGGATTGCTAATTAGAGAGGTGAGCAGACCGCTTGACACCAACAAATCAAGATGTCAGTTGTCTTACAACATTGCCGGAGTCGATAGGGCTTAGAGGCGATCGGCGATGATCATCACAACAGAGAGTTTTCCATGCTGAATTTTGACGAAGAGAGATTTCTACGCATTCAATCCGGCGCTGCTGGACTTGCAAGGCGCTTCGACGATGTGATCGCGCGCTGCCTCACTGCCGGAGCAGAAAACGTCTTCTTTCTGGGAACCGGGGGGGCCGCCATCCTCATGCAGCCGGCGCATCAACTGCTACAGCGCAAGTCGCGTTTCCCGGCCTTCATCGACCTGACGGCCGAACTCTTCATCACCGGCTCGGCCAATCTCACGAAAAATTCCATCGTGGTCATGCCGTCACTGTCCGGCACGACGAAGGAAAGCGTCGCACTGCTCGCCAAGATCAAGGAAGTCGGCGCAACCGTGTTGACGCTTGTTGGCCATGAGGAAACGCCGCTTGGCAAGGGTGGCGACCATGTGTTCGTCAATTTTGCTGAAGACGATACGTCCTGTGAATCCTTCTATCTGCAATCGCTGTTCATCGCTTTGTCGATCATGAAGCACCGCGGCGAGATCAAGAATTACGAACAGCTGGTTGGTGAGCTGCAAAGCCTGCCGAAGCTGCTGCTGGACGTGAAGCGCGCTTATGAAGGCAAGGCAGAAGGTTTCGCCAAGATCCTGGCCGGCTCGGACTACCACATCGTCACTGGCGCGGGAAATGCGTGGCCGGAAGCCTTCTACTACGGCATGTGCATCCTTGAGGAAATGCAGTGGATTCGCACCCGTCCGGTCCATGCGTCCGATTTCTTTCACGGCACGCTGGAGCTGGTCGAAAAGAACGTCAGTGTCATCCTGTTCAAGGGTGAAGACGAATGCCGTCCGGTGGCCGATCGCGTTGAAAATTTCGCGCCGAACTATACCGACAAGCTTACCGTCCTCGACACCGCCGGTTTCGACTTGCCGGGCATCTCTGCAGAAGTCCGTGGCCTGATCTCTCCGATCCTGTTGGCAACCGTGCTGGAGCGCATCAGCGCCCATCTGGAAGTGATGCGCAATCACCCTCTCACCACGCGGCGCTACTACAAGAAGGTTGCCTACTGAGCAGCGATCCGCATGATACGATTTCGGTTGTTTCCTGTATCGGAGACTCTTCCATGGGGCCGCGGGCATCAAAGCGATGCGCGCGGCCCTGCCATTGTGCCCTGCCATTGTGAATGACTATTCGAGGTTCCATGTCCCGTCTCCGCTTCGCCGTCGTCGGCGACAACTGCGTCGATCGTTTTCAGCCGCCTGTTGGCCAGTCGCTCATCGGCGGCAATGCCATCAATGTCGCCGTCCAGCTCGCCGCGCTCGGTCATGAGGCCTGGTATTTTGGCGCAGTCGGCCGTGATGCCGATGGTGAACGCACGCGCGGCTTGTTGGTTGCCAACGGCGTGCGCGTCGAGCACCTGCAAATGCGGCCTGGCGAAACCGCCTATACGATTATCGAACATACCGGGACGGGCGACCGTATCTTCGCCTTCGAAGAATTCGGCGTTTGCCGGGATTACCTGCCGAGCGAGCGGGATTTTACGGCTCTCGCCGGCATGGATCACGTCCATATCGGCTGGATCGCGGATGGGGGACTGGTCCGCCGCAGAGTGGCCGGTTCCGGCATCAGCGTTTCGCAGGATGTATCAGTCAACAACGATGCGGCTCATCTCGGCGTCGACAAACTTCACATCGCCTTTGGTTCGGCCGGTGAAGATCACGAAAGGGCTGGAAGGATGATGGAGGGATTCCTTGCCGATGGCGCAAAGCTCGCTGTGGTGACGCTTGGTGGCGATGGATCGGCGGCCACTGACGGCAAAGACCATGCCGAAACCGGCATCACGCCTGTCGACGTGATCGACACAACCGGTGCCGGTGACAGTTTCATTGCCGGCTTCCTGCATGCGTATGTACCCGGCGGCAGCCTCGAAGAAAGCCTGATCTCCGGCCGTGATTGCGCCGCACGTACGTGTGGCCATGTCGGAGGCTTTCCGCAGGAACCGCAACCGCTTTAGTCTATCGGCTCACTTCGCCTGCATTGCTCCTCCCAATGGCCGAGCTGGAAGCATTGTTTCCCCGCCTATTGATGGTCGCGGCATCTGTCAGGATGCAGGCAAAGCCGAAAAGACTGGCAAAAGTCCATACCCCGCCCCAGCAAGTGTCACGCCGAATATTATGGCGTGGCTCAATGCAATATCTGGCTGAGAAACAGCCGGCTGCGCTCGTGCTGAGGATTGTCGAAGAATTCGGCAGGTGCGGCTTCTTCCACCACCCGGCCCTGATCCATGAAGATCACCCGGTCGGCAACCTGACGGGCAAAGCCCATTTCGTGGGTGACACAGATCATTGTCATGCCTTCCTCGGCAAGTGACACCATCGTATCCAGTACTTCCTTGACCATTTCCGGGTCCAGTGCCGAGGTGGGCTCGTCGAATAGCATGATCTTCGGGTTCATGCAAAGCGCCCGCGCGATGGCGACACGCTGCTGCTGGCCACCGGAAAGCTGCCCTGGATACTTGTTTGCCTGGTCCGCAATACGTACCCGTTCAAGAAAGTGCATGGCGATCTCGGTCGCTTTGGCCTTGCCCATCTTGCGAACCCAGACCGGGGCAAGCACACAGTTCTCCACAATTGTCAGATGCGGGAAGAGATTGAAGTGCTGGAAGACCATGCCGACCTCGCGGCGCACTTCCTCGATGTTCTTCTCGTTTTCGGTGAGTTCGATGCCACCGACGATGATCTGGCCTTGCTGATGTGCTTCAAGCCTGTTGATGCAGCGGATCAATGTCGATTTCCCAGAGCCCGATGGCCCGCAGATAACGATGCGTTCCTTCTTGGCAACTTCGAGATTGATGTCGTCGAGGGCATGATATTGCCCGTACCATTTGTGCACGCCGGAAAGTTTGATCTCGTCGTTCATCGACTGTGGCATGAATTCTCCTCCGTTTACTTCAGAACCAGCCAGCCCGACACGATGATGATCGCAGCGCCGGCAAGCGTATGAATTTCGATTGGGGCGCCAAATAACAGTGCGCCGTAAACACAGCCCCAGACGATCTGGCTATATTGGAAAGGAGCAACGACCGAGGCATCGCCAATGCGGAAGGCGCGCACGAGCAGGACGTGACCGCCAACAAGCAGAAACCCCGCCGCGGCGACCGTCGTGAGATCCGATGTTTCCGCAGGCACGAAGCCGCCACCACCTGCAAAAGCGACGACAAACGAAAGCACAGAAAGCACGGCCAGAACGCTGAACACCAGCGCCGTGTCGGATTCCGTCGTTTTCGCGCGGCGCAGGATGATCAGCGAAAATGCGAACAGCAGCGCGGAGCCCACGGCCGCCGCATGGCCAAGATTCATCGGTGCGACACCCGGCCGAAGCGCCACAATCACCCCGGCAAAGCCAAGAAGAACACCGATCCATCCAATACGTGACAGCCGTTCGCCCAGAAAAATGAATGCGAGTATGGCGACGAGGACCGGCGCGAGAAACGCAAGCACGTAAGCTTCCGAAAGCGGCAGCTTGGCAAAAGCGTAGTAGATCAGGATGGTATCAGCAGCGAGCAGGCCGGCCCGCACGAAGGCCAGACCGGGATGGCGAGGCCAAAGCGCCTTGCCTCCACCTGAAAGGACGGCGGAGGCGATTACGATCAGCAGCGCCGCAACCGTAATCATGAAGGTCACCTGCGGCACGGGAAAAGTCTGTGCGAGAAGTTTCACCAACGCATCCGTGCCGGAGAACGCCGCAAAAGCGCATGTAACGACCAATGCGGCTCTCAGATTGTATCGTTGCGGCATCGCCGCGATGTCCACCGTCATGGCGTCAGCGGGCATTAAAGCGGCCGAAATGAGCCTCGATGCGAGACTGAAGAAATTCGAGCCCAATCGAAAGAACCCAATAGATCATCGAGGCGGTGATCAGCATTTCGATATGCCGGAACTCCGTCTGGCCCTGTGTACGGGCAAGATACATGATTTCCCAGACACCCACGACCGATACCAGGGATGAATCCTTCAACATTGCGATGAACTGGTTGCCTGTGGGCGGTACGATGACGCGCATTGCCTGCGGCAGGATGACGAGGAACATCGTCTGGTTTGGGCTAAGGCCGAGCGCAGTCGCGCCCTCCGTCTGCCCGCGATGAATACTCTCGATCCCGGCGCGGAAGATTTCCGTCATATAGGCGCCATAGCAGAGCGAAAGCGCCAGAATGCCGGCGGGAACCGCCCCAATCACATAACCGACCTGCGGCAGGCCGAGATAGATGATGTAGATCTGCATCAGGAGCGGCAGGCCGCGAAACAGCGACGTGTAGAAGGTAGCGAGACCGTAGATCACGCCGTTCTTCGAGAGCTTTGCAATGGCGCCCGCCAGCGCGATCACCGTGGCGATCGCGATCGAGATCGCCGAAATGTAGAGCGTCGTCACGACACCCTGCGAGATCATGAAGCCAATCTTCTTGGCGATGAAGGGGAGCGACAGGTCGAACGAATAGAAGAACAGCATCAGCAGTGCGAAAAGTTCAAGCCAGACTGCGACGATCTGTTGGCGGCGTGGCAGGAGCTGCAGAAGCTTCCAGTTGAATGCGACGATCAACGCCAGCGCGATCGCCGATATGGCGCGGCCGAGCTGCTTGTTTTCCTTCAGCCAGTCGACGGCCGACGGGAAGATTTTGCCGATCCAGGCCGAGCTGATGCCAAGCGAGTAAAGGCCTGCTGCAACGAGAAAAAGAACGAACAGGGCGCCGATACGCCGCGCCGTTGCGGGATAGGTGAGTATCAGTCTTCCAAGCATCGATGTCCCCCCGCAGGATCAGGCGGCGCGTTCACGCCACCAGTCCTGCGCCTGCAATTTCCAATAGGTGAGCTGCGCTGTGGCGAGCCCCGCGACACCACCGGCCCAGACGAGACCGAAGGGCTTGAACAGTTTGTAGCGGTCCGACTGGCCGAGAATCCCTTCCGCAATCAGCTTGCCGCCGATCGCGGTCGTGTTAAGTCCGTGACCACCAAAGGCCGTGCAATGCCATACGCCCGGCTGCATTTCGCCGATCTGGGGCATGAGATGGCGGGCATAGGACATGAGGCCGGACCACGCGAGTTCGGTTTTCAGCTCTTTGAGCTGCGGGTATGTGCCGGTCATTTCGCGGCGCAGTTCCTGCGCGAGAGCTGCCGGGGACGCGGCGCGGGTCGTGATGCGCCCGCCCCAGAGAATGCGCTTGCCGTCCTCCACCAAACGATAATAGTCGCCTGCCCGGCGGTTGTCGCCGATCGCATCGCGGGTGGTGATCGCCTCGCGGATGAGATCCGGTGCTTCCTCGGTGATCATGACGTAGGTTGCAATCGGAAGGTACGAACGTCTCAACCTGCCGATCAGCGAACCGGTATAGCCGCCGGTCGTGAAGACGATGCGGCGGGCCTTCACCTGGCCGCCAGAGGTCATTGCGCGCTTTTCCGCGCCATCGACATCGCAGCGCGTTGCCGGAGAGTTTTCATAGATGCGGCCGCCGAGGCGCTCGATCTCCTTTGCCACCGCCCGCAGATAGTTCAACGGGTGCATATGGAAGGCCTTCGGGTCGCGCAACGCCTGGAAGTAACGCTCGGATTTCAACCGGCTACGCACTGCGTCCGTGCCAAAATATTCCAGGTCGTAGCCGTACTCCCGACGCATCTCGTCGGCATGTTGCTTTAAGCTATTGCCGCCGTCGTAGCGCAACACGCTCATGATGCCGGGCTGCGGCTTGGCATCCACAATGCCGAGATCGCGGATCGTATCGCGAACGAAGTCGACGCCTTCGATCGAAAGCCGGTGGATCCGGTGCGCGGCTTCTTGGCCTGTAGCCCGGGCAATCGCATCGCCGCCGGTTGCGAAGCCGGGGCTCACAAAGCCGCCATTGCGGCCGGATGCGCCGAAGCCGACGCTTTCGGCCTCCAGCACGACAACGGAAATGCCGGCGCGCGCAAGCTGCAAAGCCGTAGTGAGGCCGGCAAGGCCGCCACCGATGATCAGGGTGTCACAGTCGATGCTGCCGGAAAGGGTCGGCCGCTCGGCACCATTGGCCATGGTGCGGCGGTAATAGGTATCGGGATAGGTCATGTCGGGCTCGCTTCAGGCAGGAAAGGCAATGCCGGGTTCAGGATGTGCCCGGCCCCGGCATTGCTTGTGCGTCTTAGTCGGCGCTGTAGTCTTTGCCGTACCATTTGGCAGTCAGAGAGGCGAGCGTGCCGTCCTTCTTCATCTCCTCAATGATACCGCCAACCTTTGCGGTCCATTCCGGATCGACTTTCTCGTCGATGACAACGAGCGGTTCGCGGAAGGCATAGCCGCCGTCGAGGATCCGCAGCGGATAGCCGTTTTTGATGGCGTTCATTGCGGTTTGCTCTGGCGCGATCACCGCGTTGAGGCGAACGCCGTCGCCAAGGCGCAGATCGTCGAAGGGTAGCATGGAGTCAGCGAATGTGCGGACTTCGCCCGGCGTCAGCTTGTATTCGACCGGCGGCAGGCCCGGCGCATCGATTTCAAGCTTGCGGTTGATGAAGTCTTCCGATGTCGTCGCGGTTTCGACACCGATTACCTTGCCGTTGAGATCTTCGACGGACTTGGCCGTGCTGTCCTTGTGAACGACATAGACATAGGGGCTGTAGTAATAGATGCCGGCGAAATCGATGACCTGGGCACGGGCCTTGGTCGGGGTGACGGAGCCGACGCCGAGATCGTAACGGCCCTGCCAGCGGCCGCCGGTCAGCGTTGCCCAGTCCGGTGTCTGGAAGCTGACCTCAACGCCGAGACGCTTGGCGATATCGCGGGAAACGTCGATGTCGAAACCGACCATCTCGTTGTTGTCGTCAAGGAAGCTCTGGGGCGGCCAGCTGCTGTTGGTCGCAACCACCATCGCCTTGTTTTCCATAACGCGATCAAGCGTCTCGCCGGCAAAGGCGGAGTTTGCGGCAGCCAGCAGCGCAACGCCGGCCAGGAGCTTCGTCACAATGTTCATGGTCCCTCCCAAGGTCTCTTCAAAACATCTTTGTAAGATGTCTGACAACAAATATTGGGAGATATAACGTCGCTGTCAATGGATTTGCGCGGCAAGTTGATGAGATAATCAGATTACCAGATGTTTTCTCGGAACAGGGTGGTGGAGCATCGATCCAATACTCTGCAGAGGCGGATCTTTGATTGCTTCGCTTCCCAAAAACTGGGCCTTTTTTGATTGGAGTTTGCCGCGCTAGATTCCCGTCTGGGAATAGGAGCAGAATTGATGAAAGCGCCAAATTTTGCGGGCGCGTAAAGGGCGTTTATTTTGAAGCAAGGTGATGACGGTATGTCTATCGCTGGGATTTGCCGCAAGGCAGGGATCAGCCAGACGGAGTGCCTGAAAGCTCTTTGGTTCTTGGCCCTTGCGGATTCGCGCGGAAAGCTGAAGGCTTGACGTCTGAAACAAAAGGACGTGACACCGCCTTCCGGCTCTGGCGAGTTGGTGCCGGATCTCGTGCACGGAAAGCCGAGGATCAGCCCATGCGCTCGGAGGCATAGGATCCCGGGCTTGCCGGGAAGACGACAGTGCGATTGCCGTTGATGTAGGTGCGGTGGTGGATATGGGC